>JACKDR010000006.1 GCA_020633495.1 Kofleriaceae bacterium
GCCGCGAACACCACCGCCGACGCGGTCGGCAGCGACGCGTAGGCGCGCAGCAGCGGTCCTCGAGCTTCTTGGCCAGCGCGCGGTGGACCGCGGCGACGACGTGTGGCGGCAGCCCCGGCACCAGATCGCCCAGCGAGGTCGGCTCCTCGTAGACGACCTTGAAGACGACCTCGGGGATCGACGCGCCGGGGAACGACGGCCGGCCGCTCAGCATCTCGTAGACCATCGCGCCCAGCGCGAAGACGTCGGTGCGGGCGTCGACCGCGGCGTGGTTGCCCAGCGCCTGCTCCGGCGACATGTACTGCGGCGTGCCCAGGATCGCGGTGTCCTGGGTCTTGATGGTCTGCGAGCCACGGATCTTGGAGATGCCGAAGTCGAGGACCTTGGCGCGCTCGGTGGCGTAGCCGTCGGCCTCGGTGGGGACCAGGAAGACGTTGGCCGGCTTGAGATCGCGGTGGACGATCTGCTCGCGGTGCGCGGCGGTCAGCGCCGAGCCGATCTGCCGCACCACCTGGGCGGTCTGGTCGAGCGTCAGCGGGCCGCGGGCCAGGCGCTGCGCCAGGCTCTCGCCGACCATGTACTCGAGCACCAGGTACGGCGTGCCGTCGGGCATGACGTTGAAGTCGTGGACCTCGACGATGTTGGGGTGGCCGAGCCGCGACGCGATCTCGGCCTCGCGGCGGAACCGCGCCAGCGACTCGGTGTCCGCGATCTCGGCGTGGAGGATCTTGATCGCGACCTTCTTGCCGGGCAGCCGGGCGTGGCTGGCCAGGAAGACGGCGCCCATGCCGCCCTTGCCGATCAGCCCCTCGATCGCGTAGGTGCCCGCGATCACGGAACCCACGCCCAGCGAGGTCTGCCCCGATGAATGGGCCATGCCCCCGGAGCGTATAATGAGCCCGTGATGAGCGCACCCTCCGTCTGCCGCATCGCGGCCCTGACCGTCGGCTTCTGCTTCCTCGCCACCGCCGCCGCCGACGCCGGGCCCAAGTCCAAGAAGAAGAAAAAGAAGGACACCGACATCGCCGACGTCAGCGCCTTCAAGGACAAGCTGGTGGTCTTCACGGACGGCGAGGGCGACTACTTCGCGGCGGTCCCCGGCGACATGGACACGCTCTTCTACGGCGACGGCAAGACGTTCTACAAGCAGCGCGCGTTCTCGGGCGGCCGCAACGGCACCAAGTGGAGCATGCGCATGTGGTCGCCCCGGGTCGACCACGTCGCCGACCTCGACGGCGACGTCGGCAAGGGCACGATGACCTGCGGCAAGGACAAGACCGAGCTGACCCAGGTCCCCGACGCCGAGGCCGCCAAGATCCTCGACAAGGCGACCTTCCGGCTGCCGTTCTGGAAGCGCCAGGCCCACGCCCTGTCGCGCGACGACCGCGGCATCTACTACTACGTCGACCAGCTCCGCGACGAGTACGGCGGCAAGGACTACAAGCTCTACGCCGGCCCCAAGGGCGCGATGAAGGAGCTCGGCCTCACCAACATCGTCTCCGACAGCGAGGGCGAGATCTTCGCGTCGAAGAAGGGCGAGCTGCGCTTCATCCAGGACCGCAGCAAGGCGACCTGGATCAAGGGCGAGAAGCGGGTCGAGCTGGTCCAGGTGCCGCTCGAGAACAACCTGCCGATGATCTACGGCGAGCTCGGCGTCTACGAGGGCTCGCTGGGCACGCCCTGCGACGAGTACTAGCGGCGCCGGCGGCCGCGCCCGCTACCGCGCGGCGTGGTCGGCGAGCACCGACGACACGCACAGCGTGACCCGCTGGGCGTAGGGCAGGTGCAGGAACTCGTTGGGGCCGTGGGCGTTGGACGCCGGGCCCAGCACGCCGGTGATCAGGAACTGGGCATCGGGGAACTTCTCGCCCAGCATGCCCATGAACGGGATCGAGCCGCCCTCGCCCATGAACACCGGCGGCTTGCCGAAGTGGCGCTGCGACGCCGCGTCGAGCGAGGCCTCGAGCCAGGGCGTCAGCGCCGGCGAGTCCCAGCCGCCGTTGGCGCCGCCGGGCGTGAACGTGACGTGCGCGCCGTACGGCGGCGACGCCTCGAGGATCTCCTTGACCCGGGCCAGCGCCGCCTCGGCGTCGACCGTCGGCGGCACCCGCAGCGACAGCTTGAACGCGGTGCGCGGCCGCAGCACGTTGCCGGCGTCGGCCAGCGCCGGCAGGCCGGCGGCGCCGGTGACGGCGAGCGCGGGGCGCCAGGTGCGGTTGAGGATCAGCTCCGCCGGATCGGCGGTGACCGGCGACACCCCGGCCTGGACCGGGAACTTGTCCCAGACCTCGTCGCCGAGGACCTCGGCGGCGCGCGCCGCCTGCAGGACGCGGCCGCGCGGGATCTCGGCGAACAGATCGAGGGCGCGGATCTCGCCGGTGTGGCCGTCCTCGAGCCGCTCGATCAGCGAGCGCGCGATCCGGAAGCTCGACGCGATCACGCCCGAGCCGTCGCCGGAGTGGATGCCCTCGGTCAACAGCGACACCTCGAGCGTGCCCAGCACCAGGCCGCGCAGCGAGGTCGTGCACCACAGCTGGTCGTAGTTGCCGCAGCCGGAGTCGAGGCACACCACCAGGCTGGGGGTGCCCAGGCGCGGCGCCAGGTGATCGATGTAGGCCGGCAGGTCGTCGCTGCCCGACTCCTCGCAGGCCTCGATGAGCACGACCGTGCGGGCGTGCGGCACCTGCTGGGCGCGCAGCGCGTTGATCGCGGTCAGCGACGCGAAGATCGAGTAGCCGTCGTCGGCGCCGCCGCGACCGTAGAGCTTGTCGCCCTCGATCACCGGGGTCCACGGGCCGAGGCCGTCGCGCCAGCCGGTCATCTCCGGCTGCTTGTCGAGGTGGCCGTACATCAGGACGGTGTCGCCGGCGGGGCCGCCGGTGGCGGGGACGTCGATCAGGATGACCGGGGTCAGGCCGGGCAGGCGGACCACCTCGAGCGTGGCGCCCTCGGGCAGGTGATCCCGGGCCCAGCCGGCCAGCAGGTCGACCGCGCGGTCCATGTGGCCGTGCTCCTGCCAGGCCGGATCGAACATGGGCGACTTGTTCGGGATCCGGATGTAGTCGATCAGAGTGGGGATGATCGAGGCCTCGAAGGTCTTGGCGACCAGGGCCCGGGCGGTATCGACGTCGAGCGACATGGCGGGGTCGTCATAGCACGGGCGCGCGCGGCGGTCGGCGCTGCCACCTGCCCGAAATGACGGCTTTGCCCGCGGTCCGGGGGCGCTACAAGATGGGGGAGCCTTGCGTATAGTGAACCCATGGTGATCCGCATGTCCGACGAGAAGTCCCCGGACCGGCCGCTTCGCCAGCGCGAGCAGGGGCTGGCGCTCGAGGAGCGCACCCGCACCAAGAAGCCGCCGCTGTACAAGGTCCTGCTCCACAACGACGACTACACGACCAAGGAGTTCGTGGTGTTCGTCCTGCAGAGCGTCTTCCACCGTGGCGAGACCGACGCGGTCACGATCATGGAGCACGTCCACACCCACGGCGTCGGCGTCGCCGGCGTCTACACGTTCGAGGTCGCGGAGACCAAGGTCACCAAGACCGTGCAGCTGGCGCGGGCCCACGAGTACCCGCTCCAGCTGTCGATCGAGCCCACCGATTGAGAGGCATGCCGTGCTGAGTCCCGAGCTCCAGGCCACCTTGCAGCGGGCCGTCGCCGACACCCGGCGCCGGCGCCACGAGTACCTGACCCTCGAGCACCTGCTGCTGGCGATGCTCGACGATCCCACCGGGCTCGACGTCGTGCGCAAGTGCGGCGGCGACGTCGCCCAGCTCCGCTTCGAGCTCGAGGAGTTCCTCACCGAGAGCGTCGAGGAGCTGCCCGAGGGCGAGGAGTCCGGGCCCGACCAGACGCTGGCGTTCCAGCGGGTCCTGCAGCGCGCCGCGATGCACGTCCAGGGCGCCGGCCGCGCCCAGATGTCGACCGGCAACCTGCTGGTCGCGATGTACCGCGAGCGCGACTCGCACGCGGTCTTCCTGCTCGAGAAGCAGGGCGTGACCCGGTTCGACGTCGTCAACTACATCAGCCACGGCGTGTCCAAGGTCGATCCCGGCGCCGGCGTCGTGCCGCGCGCCCGCGGCGTCGACGCCGAGGGCGGCGAGGCCGAGGAGTCGGTCAAGAACCCGCTCGAGGCGTTCTGCACCGACCTCACCCAGCGCGCGCGCGACGGCAAGATCGATCCGCTGATCGGCCGCGCCATGGAGCTCGAGCGGATGATCCAGGTGCTGTGCCGGCGCCGCAAGAACAACCCGCTCTTGATCGGCGAGCCCGGCGTCGGCAAGACCGCGCTGGCCGAGGGCCTGGCGCTGCGCATCGTCGACAAGGCGGTGCCGTCGGTGCTGGCCGAGGCCAAGGTCTACGCGCTCGACATGACCGCGGTGCTGGCCG
Organism: Kofleriaceae bacterium; assembly: GCA_020633495.1. GTDB lineage: Bacteria > Myxococcota_A > Polyangia > Haliangiales > Haliangiaceae > WYBA01. Next base: position 4,393 of record JACKDR010000006.1, read on the forward strand.
GCACCCGCTACCGCGGCGACTTCGAGCAGCGGCTCAAGGCCGTGATCGACGTCCTCAAGGAGGACCCGCAGGCGATCCTGTTCATCGACGAGATCCACACGATCATCGGCGCCGGCGCGACCTCGGGCGGCACGATGGACGCCGCCAACATGCTCAAGCCGGCGCTGGCGTCGGGCGAGATCCGCTGCATCGGCTCGACGACGTTCAAGGACTACCGCCAGGCGTTCGAGCACGACCGGGCGCTGGCCCGCCGGTTCCAGCGCATCGACGTCACCGAGCCGTCGGTGGCCGAGGCGGTCGAGATCCTCAAGGGCCTGCGGTCGCGCTACGAGGATCACCACCACGTCAAGTTCACCGACGCCGCGATCGAGGCCGCGGCCGAGCTGTCGGCGCGCCACATCACGGGCTCGCACCTGCCCGACAAGGCGATCGACGTCATGGACGAGACCGGGGCCCGGGTCCGGCTGATGCCGGACGCCGAGCGGCCCGAGGAGATCCGGCCGCCGCTGGTCGAGGAGGTGGTCGCCAAGATCGCCCGCATCCCGACCCGCTCGGTGTCGTCGTCGGACCGCACCAAGCTCAGCTCGATGGACCACGACCTCAAGCAGCTGATCTACGGCCAGGACGCCGCGATCGACCAGATCGTCACGGCGATCAAGCTGTCGCGCGCCGGCCTCGGCAACCCCGACAAGCCCACCGGGTGCTTCCTGTTCGCGGGGCCGACCGGCGTCGGCAAGACCGAGCTGGCCAAGCAGCTGGCGGCGACGCTCGGCGTCGAGTTCATCCGCTTCGACATGTCCGAGTACATGGAGAAGCACACGGTGTCGCGGCTGATCGGCGCGCCCCCGGGCTACGTCGGCTTCGACCAGGGCGGCCAGCTCACCGATGGCGTCAACAAGCACCCGTACTCGGTGGTCGTCCTCGACGAGATCGAGAAGGCCCACCCCGACCTGTACAACATCCTGCTGCAGGTCATGGACCACGCGACCCTGACCGACAACAACGGCCGCAAGGCCGACTTCCGCAACGTCGTCCTGATCATGACCACCAACGCGGGCAGCCGCGAGATGGCGCAGACCAAGATCGGCTTCGGCGAGGGCGGCATCGGCGACAACCGCGACGGCAAGCGGGCGATGGAGAAGATCTTCACCCCCGAGTTCCGCAACCGGCTCGACGCCACGGTCTTCTTCGACGCCCTGCCGATGCCGATCATCAAGCGGGTGGTCGACAAGTTCCTCGATCAGCTCGACGGCCAGCTGTCGGAGAAGCACGTCCAGCTCGAGGTCAGCGAGGCGGCCCGGACCTGGTTCGCCGAGCACGGCTACGACAAGGCGATGGGCGCGCGGCCGATGGCGCGGATCATCCAGGGCGAGCTCAAGGCGCCGCTGGCCAACGAGATCCTGTTCGGCGACCTGGCCAACGGCGGCGTCGCCCACGTCGACGTCGTCGACGACAAGATCGTCGTGCGCTGCGAGCCGCGGCCGCCGGACGAGGACGACGACGAGGACGACCACGGCGACGGCGCCGGCGCCGCCGCCGCCAAGATCCCGGTCGACTCGGCGTCGAACTGACGGCACCGGGTCGCCGCGCCGGCATACAATGGCGCGGTGACCCGCTCCGACGGCGACGGTCCCGCGGGGCCGCGCACCGGCGTGATGTCGTCGGCCGAGGTGGCGGCCATGCGCCACCCCGAGCTCGAGGACGCGCCGGTGCGCGCGCGCTACGGGCTCGAGGGCAAGCTGGGCCGGGGCGGCATGGGCGTCGTCGTCGAGGCCCAGGACCGGCGCATCGGTCGGCGCGTCGCGATCAAGCGGCTGGCCGGCGCGCCGCTGGCCGGCGCGGTCGAGCGCTTCGTCCGCGAGGCCCGGGTCCAGGGCCGGCTGCACCACCCGGCGATCCCGCCGGTCTACGACCTGGCGATCCAGTCCGACGGCCGGCCCTACTTCGCGATGCGCCGCCTGCACGGCCTGACCCTCGCCGAGGTGCTGCACCGGCAGGCCAGCGGCGACGCCGAGGCGCGGGCGCGCTGGACCCGGGGCCGGCTGCTGACCGCGTTCGTCGACGTCTGCCTCGCGCTCGAGTACGCGCACCAGCACGGCGTGATCCACCGCGACGTCAAGCCGTCCAACGTCGTGCTCGGCGAGTTCGGCGAGGTCTACGTGCTCGACTGGGGCGTCGCCTACCTCGCCGAGCTCGACGACGACGCCGCGCGCGAGGTCGGTCGCGGCCTGCCGGCGGAGCTGGCCGACGGCGCCGGCGCCGGCACCACCGGCTACATGCCGCCCGAGCAGCTCGCGGGCGGCGAGGTCGACGCCCGGCTCGACGTCTGGGCCCTGGGCGCGGTGCTGTACGAGCTGCTCGCCGGCGAGCCGCTGTTGCGCGACGCCGAGCCCGGCGAGGCCGAGGCCCGGATCCGCGCGGGCGCCGCGGCGCACGACGTCCCCGGCGACCTCGAGGCGGTGTGCGCGCGCGCGCGCGGCGGCGCCCGCCGATCGGTTCCCGTCGGCGCGCGCCCTGGCCGAGGCGGTGCAGCGCTACCTCGACGGCGATCGCGACGCCGCGGTCCGGCTCGAGCAGGCGGCGGTCTACGCGGCGCGCGCCCGCGACGCGATCGCGCGCGACGGCGTCGCGGGCCGCGCCGCGGCGATGCGCGACGCCGGCCGCGCCCTCGCGCTCGATCCCGGCCACCGCGACGCCGCCGCGCTGGTGCGGGATCTCCTGCTCGCGCCGTCGGTGCCGCCGCCGGCGCCGGTGGCGGCCGCGATGGCGCGCGCCGACCGCGAGACCCTGCGCCGCCGCGCGTGGGCCGCGGTCGCCGCCTACGCGGCGATCCCGCTGTTCATGCCGGTCCTGCTGCTGCAGGGCGTCCGCGATCCGTGGATCATGACCGCGCTGCCGGTGCTGGCGGTGGTGCTGGCGGCGCTGCCGCTGGCGGCGCTGCCCGACTGGTTGCCGCGCAGCCGCACCTGGCTAGCCGCGATCGGCAACGTCGTGCTGATGGTGCTGTTCTCGCGGATCCTCGGGCCGTTCGTGCTGCTGCCGTCGATGGCGGTGCTGGCGGCGATGATGACGACGACCCACCCGACGCTGCGCGCGTGGTGGCTGGTGGCCGCGCTGCTGTCGATCGGGCCCACCGGGGCGTGGCTGCTCGAGGAGGTCGGCGTCCTCGACCCCACCGTGGTCGGCGACGGCCACCACCTGCGCCTGCTGTCGACCGCCGTCGAGCTGCCGGCGACGCTGGCGACGATCGGCCTGGTCGTGTACGTCACGCTGGCGCTGTGGGTCGGCGTGCTGTTCGGACGCCGGGTCGCGATCGTCCACCACCGCGATCGCCGGGCCCTGGCGGTCCAGGCCTGGCACCTGGCGCGGCTGCTGCCCGAGGCCGAGGCGGCGGCGCCGGCGGCGCCGGCATCGGACGCGACGGAGCGCGCATGACCGCCGCGGTGTCGCCCGGCCTCGAGCGCGACGAGACGGCGCGGTTCAGCCGCCTGGTCGCGCTCGACCACGACGGCGGCCACGAGCGGCTGACCGCGCGCGACGCCCGGATCGGGCGCACGGTGATCGTCGAGCGCCTCGCCGCGGGCGCGAGCCCCGACGACGTCGCCGAGTTCCTGCGCGGCGTGCGGCTGCAGGGCCGGCTCGAGCACCCGGCGATCGCGCCGGTCCTCGACGCCGGCGTCGATCCGGAGGGCCGCCCCTACGCGGTGACGCCGCGCACCGAGGGCCTGACCCTGGCCGCGGTGCTGCGTCGCCGCGCCGACGGCGATCGCGAGCTCGAGCGGACGTTCCGGCTGCGCCGCCTGCTCGAGGCGTTCGTCGACGTCAGCCTCGCGGTCGCCTACGCCCACAGCCGCGGCGTCGTCCACGGCGCGCTGGTCACCGACGACCTGCTGCTGGGCGCGTACGGCGAGGTCTACGTGCGCGGCTGGCGCCGCGCCAGCGGCGCCCGGGCCGACGCCGCGACCGGGCCCGAGGCCGCGGCGCCGGTGGCGGCGGCCGCGGTCGACGTCGTCGCGCTGGGCGGGATCCTGTTCGAGGTGCTGTGCCTGCGGCCGCTGCCCGCCGGCGCCGACGTCCACGTCGAGGCGCGCGCGGGCGCGCTCTGAGGCGCGCGGCGCCGGCCGCAGCGTCGCGCCCGAGCTGCTCGACGCCTGCGCCGCTGCGATCGCGGCGACCGAGCCCGACGGCGCGCGCCGCCTCGCCGAGGCGGTGCAGGCCTGGCTCGACGGCGTCCGCGACAGCCGGCGCCGCCGCGAGCTCGCCGCCGATCATCGCGATCGCGCCCGCGCCGCCCTGATCCTGCACGATCGCGTCGCCGCGATGCGCGAGGCCAGCAGCGCGGTCGCGCTCGATCCCGGCGACGACGCCGCCGCCGAGATCCTGGGCCGGCTGGTGCTCGAGCCCCCGGCGCCCGACGCGCCCGGGGTCGCGGCGATCGTCGAGGCCAGCGACGGCGTCGAGATCCGCGCCCAGGCGCTGGTGGCGGCGCGGTCGTACCTGGCGATCCCGCTGTTCTTGCCGCTGCTGTGGTGGCTGGGCATCCACGCCGCCGCGGTGCCGCTGGCGGTCGCGGCGCTGGGCTCGGCGGCGGCGGCGGTGTCGCTCCTGGTGTCGCGCGGGCGGTGGCTGCGCGCGTGGGTCTGGGTCAGCTTGGCCGGCAACGCCGTCATGATGGTGCTGTTCTCGCGCATGTTCGGACCGCTGCTGGCGGTGCCGGCGATGGCGTCGACGCTGGGCATGACCGCGATGACGGTGCCAGGGCTGCGGCCGTGGCCGCTGTTGCCGGTGCTGCTGGTCGCCGCGGTGCTGGGGCCGTGGGCCGCGGAGGCGCTGGGCTGGCTGCAGCCGACGACGTGGATCGAGCACGACGCGCTGGTGGTGACGTCGTCGGTGATCGACCTGCCGCGCGGCCCGACCCTGGCGGTGCTGGCGATCCACACCGTCACGCTGACGGCGATCGCGGCGCACTACATGCGGCAGCTGACCCAGGTCAACCGCGACGCCCGGCTGCGCCTGCTGTCCCAGGCGTGGCTGCTCGAGCAGCTCGCCGCCGGCGACGACGGCGCGGCGTAGCCCGACGAGGCGGTCGCGGCGGGCGTCATGGTGCCCGCCGCCTCGACAGCTCGGCCGCCGCTGCGCGCCGGCCTCGCGCTCGGGGTGAGCGTGAGCGTGAGCCGTGGCTCGTCGATCGCCGCTCACCCGAGCGGAGCCCGAGCGGCGCAGTCGAGCGCCGGTGTCGCTCACCCCGAGCGCTGGCGAGCGGCGGAGCCGCGAGCCAGCAGTCGAGGGGGCGTGGGGAGTGGATCGGTGCGCTACCGGCCGCCGAGGGCGCGGACGATCTCTTCGCGGACGATCGCGGCGAGGTCGGCGGCGCTGGCGCCGCCGCGGCGGCTCGACGCGCCGCCGCCGGGTGCGATCGTCGGCACGTCGCTGTGCGGCGCCGGGGCGCAGGCGACCACCGGGCGCACGCCGCCGCCGCCGCCGCCGCCCAGGCGCGCGGCCAGCTCGACGGCGCGGTCGGCGACCCGGCCGATGTTGGCCCGGGCGCGCGCCTGCAACAGCGGCGCGATCATCGTCTCGGGCAGCGGGGTGACGCCGCCCAGCGGCGCCGCCAGGATCGCGATGCGGGCCAGGTGCTCGACCAGCTCGAGGCGCAGCAGCGCCTGCTCGCAGTCGGCGCCCCACGCCATGACGCCGTGGCTCTCGAGCAGCGCGGCGTCGACCAGCTCGCACCAGGGCGCCAGCGCCTGGATCGACGCCTCGCCGGGCGCGGCCAGGGCGACCTTGGGGATCGCCGGACCCAGCGACACCAGCGCCTCGGCGATGAACGGCCGCGCGATCGGGTTGCCCGCCGCGCACGCGATCGCGGTGGCGTGCGGCGGGTGGGCGTGGACCACCGCGCCGACGTCGGGGCGGCGGGCGTAGACCGCCAGGTGCAGGCCGATCTCGCCGAACGTCCGCTTGCCGGCGCTGGCCGCCGCGGGCTTGCCGGCGGCGTCGAGCTCGAGCACCGCGGCGTCGTCGATCAGCCGCTTCGAGGTCGCGGTCGGGGTCGCGACGAAGCCGCGGCCGTCGCGCGCGGTGACGTTGCCGTCGTGGTTGGCGACCCAGCCGCGCTCGTGCAGGAACCGGGCGGTGGCGGCGACCTCGCGCCGCAGGGCGCGGCCCGCGCTCACGGGACGTCGACCTCGTCGACGACGCCGATCACGACCGAGCGGATCGGCAGGATGTCACCGCGCTTGAAGATCTGGCGGGCGCCGTTGCCCTCGGTGAGCACCAGGACGCGATCGCCGGGGCCGCACTGCACGCGATCGACGGCGACGTAGGCGTCGCCGGTGTCGGCGCCGTGCTCGTCGAGCGGCTGCACCATCATCAGCCGCTGGCCGGCGAACGCCGGGTGCTTGACCGTGGCGGTGACGTTGCCCAGGACCCGGCAGTACTTCACGACCGCGCCCCCGAGTCGTGGTCGCGCTCCGGGACGTGGACGTCGTCGACGACGCCGACGATCGCGGCGTCGACCGGCACGAACCAGGGATCGAGCGCCAGCGCGGCCTCGCGCGAGCCGACCAGGTAGACCCGGTCGCCGTGGCCGGCCTGGACCGTGTCGACCGCGACCTGGGCGATGCCGGTGGCCCGGCCCTGATCGTCGATGGGCTGGACCAGCAGCAGCTTCTGGCCGCGCAGCCCGTCGACCTTCTGCGACGCGACGACGGTGCCGGTGACGATGCCCAGGTACATGCGGGGTCCGAAGGTAGCGGCCCGACGGCGCGGCCGTCAACGCCAGCCCAGCCGCAGCCGCGCGGCCCGCCAGCCCGGCGCCAGGGCGGCCCGCAGCAGGTAGCCCGGGTCGTCGCCCCGGGCCCGGACCGCGGCGAAGCCGGCGGCCGGGTCGTCGGCGACCATCAGGCCGGCGCGGTCGGCGGCGCGGTCGCACGCGGCCAGGAACCGCTGCAGGTCGAGATCCGCGGGCGAGGCGTCGGCGAGCAGCTGCTCGAGCCGCTGCCGCAGCTTGACCGGCAGGGTGGTGCGGACGTGCTCGGCGTGGCGGCGCTGGACGTCGTCGTCGAGCTCGGTGACCGCGGCGAGCTGGCGCTCGGTGGCGGTGGCCAGCGCCGGCGGCCCGAAGCTGCGGGTGACCGCGGCGAGCAGGCGGATCGCGTCGGCCGGGGGCGCCGCCGCGAAGATGACCCGGGTCGGCAGCGACAGCGCGGCGGCGCGGCCGAGCAGGAACCGCAGCTCGCTCGACGGCGGCACCGCGCCGCCGACGCCGCGCAGCCGCGGCCCCAGGACGATCATCGGGGTCCCGGCGCACACCACCTGGACGTCGGGCGTGCCGTCGTCGTCGCGGGTGTAGACGACGGTCGCGCCGGTGCCCAGCGCCGCGGCGATGCGCGGGAACATCTCGGCGGCGGCGAGGTGCGCGGTCGGCGACACCCGCTTCGCGCCGCCGGCGTCGACCCGGACCAGCGCGTCCTCGGGATCGGGGACCAGGAGCGGGATGGCCTCGGCCAGGGCGGCGGCGATCGGCGCCAGCCCGGCCTCGTCGGGATCCGCGATCAGCGTCGCCAGCTCGTCGGCGGTGAGCGCGCTCTTGTACGCGGCGTCGGGCGCCATCGTCGCCGGCGGGTGGGTCGTGAGGTGCGCGGTCTGGTGGACGTCGAGGGTGTGGCCGGCGGCGCGCGCCAGCTCGATCGCGCCGCGCGCCTCGGGGCGGTCGGCGCGGCGGACCTCGTCGGCCCACGCCACGACGTCGGCGACCGCGGCGGTGCCCTCGGCGATCGCGCGCAGCTGCTCGACGACGGCGTCGCGGCGCGCCGGCTCGGTCGCGACCAGCGGGCGCCACAGCTCGAGCAGGCGGCGGCGGGCGTCGATCGCGGCGTCGCAGTCGGGCGCGACCACGGTGGCGCGCTCGAGCGCGGCCTCGCCGCTCTTGGCGTCGCCGCGCGACAGCCGGACCTGGCCGAGCCGCAGCCACAGCGCGGCCCGGCGGGCGCGGGTGAACTCGTCGCCGTCGTCCTGGCCGTCCTTGCTCGACAGCGCGCGGGTGAGGATCGTCGCGGCGGCGTCGGGGGCGCCGTCGCCGACCTGGAGCTCCGACGCCAGCGACACCGCGTCGAGGTCGTAGGGGTCGGCCTCGACCGCGCGCTCGGCGGCGGCGCGGGCCCGCTCGCGATCGCCGCCGGTGAGGTAGTCGTTGGCGGCGCGGACCAGGCGCTGCGCCCGCTCGCTGCTCGACGCGCCGAACGCCGACATCAGCTCGGCGGTGCGCGCGGCGCCCAGGTGATCGCCGGCGAGATCCTGGCGCTCGAGCAGCTTGGCCAGCAGCGGCAGGTGGCGGGCCTCGAGCGGCTGCGCCGCGGCGACCGCGGCCTCGTAGCAGACCCGGGCCCGGTCCTCGTCCTGCAGCAGCAGCAGCGCCATGTCGCCGAGCGCCTCGAACAGGCGCATGCGCTCGGCCGGCTCCTCGGTGGCGGTGGCCTGGCGGGTCAACAGGTCGGCGGCGCGGCGGTGGTCGCCTTGCTCCATCGCGACCTCGGCCATGGCCTGCAGCGCCGGCGCGTAGTTGGGCTTGAGCTCGAGCGCGCGCGCGTAGAGCGCGTTGGCCTTCTCGGGCCGCAGGCTGCGGATCTCGGCGAGCGCGGCGTGGTAGAGGCCCTGCGCGACCTCGGCGGGGTGGCGCTCGGCCTCGTCGTGGCTGGCCAGCGCGCCCAGGTGCAGCGACGCCTCGCGCCAGCGCCGCGCCTTGTAGCGGTTCTCGCCCAGCGCCAGCTTGATCAAGAGGTGGCCGCGGTGCAGGCGGTCGGCGGCGAGCAGGGTCTGGTAGGCGTCCTCGTCGCGGCCCAGCTTCTCGTAGCCGGCGGCGAGCCGGCGGTGCAGCTCGGCGGCGACCGCCGGCGGGGCCTCGCCGATCGCGGCGGCGGGATCCTCGAGCTGGTCCTTGAGGAAGGTCACCAGCTCGTCCCACCGGCCGGCGTCGCCGTACAGATCGGCGAGCGCGATCATCGCGGCGACGTGGCGCGGCGACGCCGCCAGCGCCTCGGCGAGCCGGCGCTCGGCGACCATCTCGACGCCGGCGCCGCGGGCCAGCGCGGCGAGCTGGGTGAGGACGCGCGCCTTCTCCTCGGCGGGCAGGCTGGTGTCCTCGAGCCGGGTCTCGAGCAGCCGCGCCGCGGCCTCGGGATCGCCGCTCTGCTCGACCAGGCCGGCGAGCGCCCAGGTGGCGTCGGCGTGGTACGGGCGCAGCGCCAGGACCCGCTCGAACGCGGCGCGGGCGCGCGGCTGATCGGCGAGGCCGTCGCGCAGCACCGCGCCGGCCGCCATCAGGGCGTCGACCCGGGCGTCGTCGTCGACCGCGGCGTCGGCCTCGCGCAGCTTGGCCTCGGCGAACGCCGCCGGATCGTCCTCGGGGCGGTGCAGCCGGGCCAGCTGGGCCAGCGCGGTCGGGTGATCCGGGACCAGCGCGAGGGCGTGGTCGAGCGCGGCGTGGGCCGCGGTCGGATCGTCGAGATCGTCGAGCCGGATCTGGGCCAGCCGGATCCACAGCGCGGCCTGATCGCCGGCGCCGGCGCCGGCCTCGCGGGCGCGATCGAGGCGACCCTCGAGCACGGCGGCGGCCTCGCGGCCGCGGCCGGCGGCGACCAGCGCCGACACCAGCTGGTCGGCGAGGCCGTGATCGTCGGGCAGGATCGTGCGGGCGTGGCGCAGCGACGCCGCCGCCTCCTCGGGCTGCTGCAGCCACTCGAGCAGGACCATGCCGCGGCGGGCCAGCAGCTCGGCGCGCTTCTCGGGGGTCTGGGCGAGCGCGGCGCGGCGGCGCAGGACGTCGACCAGATCCTGCCAGCGGGCGTGGCTCTGGTAGAGCGCGTCGAGCGCCTCGTAGCCGGGCTCGTCGTCGGACCACTGCGCGACCAGCTGGGCGTAGGCGTCCATCGCGCGGTCGGGCAGCTCGAGCTCGCGCTCGTAGATCTCGGCGATCCGGCGCAGCGCCTCGCGCGCCGCGGGCGTGCCGTCGGCGACGTCGCCGACCCGCGACAGGTTCTCGATGACCTTGCTCCACCGGCCGACCTGCGCGTACAGGTCGCCGAGCCGGATCATGACGTCGACGTCGTCGGGCGCGAGGAGCCGCAGCCGCTCGAGCGCGTCGATCGCGTCGTGCGGGCGGTGCAGCTGGTCGACGTAGATCGCCGACAGCTCGCGGAGCAGGGCGGGGCGCTCGGCCTCGGGCGCGGCGATGCCGAGCCGGGGATCGGTGCGCTCCTCGAGCGAGGCCGCCAGCTCGACCCAGCGCTCCTCGGCGCGGTACAGCGCCTCGATGCGGTCGCGGGCGGTGACGTCGCCGGGCTGCATGCCGAGGATGCGCCGGTACTGCGCCTCGGCGTCGCGCGGCTCGCCCTGGCGCTCGCGGATCGCCGCGACCTCCATCAGCAGATCGATCGCGGCGTCGATCGTCGACGCGCCGTCGGCGAGCTCGAGGTAGAGGTCGGCGAGGCGGTCCCACGCCTGGTGGTCGGCGGCCAGGCGCTGCAGGCGGCCGCGGGCCTCGCCGTCGCCGCCGGGGCTCTGCTGCGCCAGCAGCATCGCGCGCGACAGCGTGTCGAACGCGCGCGACACGTCGCCGGCGCCGGTCTCCCAGATCTCGGCGGCGCGGAACAACCAGCGCAGCCGCGCCTCGACGTCGGCGGCCGGCAGCAGCTGGCACGCGGTGGCCAGCTCCTCCCACGGCGACGCGTAGTTGCGCGACGGCAGCGACGGCAGCGGCGGCCGGCGCACCTGGGCCTGGGCCTTGCGGGCCAGCGGCGGCAGCTTGCCCGACGCCGGCCGCGCCGGCGGTGACGGCGGCGGCGGCGCGGCGCGCGCGGCGGCGGCGGCGGCCGCTTGCCGTGGACGCCGGGCAGGCTGGGCAGGCCGGGCGCCGCGACCGGGCCTGAGCGCGCGGGCGCGACGCCGGGCAGGGCCGCGCGGCGCCCCGGTGCCGCAGGGCGGGCGCCGGCGCGCGGGCCGACCACCAGGCTGGCGAGGTCGTCGGCCGACAGCTCCATCGTGGGATCGGCGCGGCGCGACGTCGTCGACTCGATCACCGCGGGCGGCGGGGGCTCGGCGACCGGGTCGCTGACGGTGCCGGCGCGATCGATCATGACGTCGTCGAGATCGATCGGCTGGGTCGAGTCGCCGATCGACAGGTCGGCGAGGTCGAGCTCGCGGGTGGCGTCCTCGACCAGCTCCTGGGTGCGGGCGCGGGCGCCGCGCTTGACCGGGCCGGCGGCCTGGCCCTCGGTGGTGGCCTCGGCGTGGAGGTGCTCGGTGTGGATCGTCGCGCCCGCCGGCTCGGGCTGCGGCGCCCGCTCGGCCTCCGCGTACTTGCCGATCGCGCGGGCCAGCCGCCACAGCGCGGCGTTGACGTCGCCGTCGTCGGGGGCGAGGAAGAACGCGACCAGGTGGGTGCGGAAGGCGCGCGGCAGATCGGTGAGGTGCTCCTCGATCACCCCGGCCTTGCGGCGCAGCAGCGTGACCCGGTCGGCGTCGGTCGTGGCGCGCTCGATCAGCGCCGTGTCCATCGCGACCACCTCGGGCCAGGCCTTGGCGCGATCGGCGAGGCGGGCCAGCTCGGTGCGCAGCTCGTCGCGATCCGGCGCCCACGCGAACGCCGCCATCAGCTCGCCGACCGCGGCGCGCGGATCGCCGAGGCGCTCGTCGAGGACGCGGGCCCGCTTCTCGTGCAGCGAGATCCGGGCGGTCGGCGTCGAGCGCTTGAGCACGGCCTCGTAGGCGCCGAGCAGCGCCCGCCACAGCGGCCGGTCGTCGGCCTCGGCGGCGATCCGCTCGCACTCGGCGAGCAGCGACACCTCGCGGGGCAGGATCTCGAGCGCGTCGCGCATGGCGTCGAGCGCGCGGGCGCGATCGCCGAGGCGGCGCTCGGCGACGGCGGCGAGCTCGCGGCTGGCGGCGACGTAGGCGTCGATGTCGGCGGGGACGCCGCCGCCCTGCGACAGCAGGCGGGTCCGCTCGTCGGCGTAGACCTCGGCGAGCTCGCGCCACAGCCCGAACGCCTCGGCGGCGCGGCGCAGCTCGCCCAGCGTCGACGCGTCGGGCGCCTCGTCGTGGGCCTTGCGCAGCCAGCGGAAGCCGCCGCGCGGATCGCCGAGGCGCTCGGCGCTGGCCGCGGCGATCGCGGTCATCAGGGCGCGACGATCGCGGCCGCCGTCGGCGAGCTTGAGCCGACGCTCGAGGATCTTGACGTGGGCGCGCCAGTCGCCGAGGCGGGCGTGCAGCTCGGCGGCCGCGCTCAGCGCCTCGTCGTCCTCGGGATCGAGGTCGAGGACCCGCTGGAACGCGCCCAGCGCGCGCACCGGGTCGCCGAGGCGGTCGCGGCACAGGATGCCGATCTCGAGGCCGCGCGCGATCTTCTGGCGCGGCTCGTCGGCGAGGTACAGCTCGCGCTCGGCGATGCGGACCGCGGCCTCGATGTCGCCGCGGCCCTCGTGGAGGCGGCGCAGCGCGCTGTGAGCGTCGAGGCTGCGCGGATCGAGCTCGGCGATCAGCTTGTCGAGCTCGCGGATGGCCTCGACCGGGGCGCCGAGCCGCTCCTCGAGCAGCTGGGCGCGCTCGAGCGCGACCGCGGCGGCGCGGGCGGGATCGTCGACGGTGTACAGCGGGATCTGGGCGGCGAGGACGTCGGCCAGCTCGCGCCAGCGGCCGGCGGCGCGGTGCAGCCGGGCCAGGGCGTCGAGGGCGCCGCGGTCGCGCGGCGACAGCTCGAGGACGCGCTGCCAGGCCTTGGCCGCGCGCGCGGCGTCGCCGAGCCGCTCGTCGACGACCCGGGCGTAGCGCTCGAGCTCGCGGACCCGCAGCGCCGCCGCCGCCGAGCCCGGCGCGGGCGCGGCGCGGGTGGCGTCGAGGCGCTCGAGCACCGACGCCAGCTCGCCCCAGCGCTCGGCGCGATCGTAGAGCGCGGCCAGGGCCTCGAGGGCCTCGGCGTCGGTGGGCACGGCCTTGAGGGTCTGCTCCCAGCGATCGAGGGCGCGGGCGTCGTCGCCGGCGTCGGCGGCGAGCCGGGCCAGCCGGCGCAGCACCCGGGCCCGCTCGGCCGGGCCGCTGGCCGATGCCGCGTGGTACTCGAGGGTCTGCTCGAGCCGGGCCTGGTCGCCGGACTTCTCGAGGACGCGCTCCATGCGATCGAGCGCGTCGCGATCGCCGGGCAGCAGCTCGAGCACGGCGGTGCAGGCGTAGACCACGCCGTCGGCGTCGTTGAGCCGGCTCTCGCTCATCTGGGCGAGGCGGCGCAGCATGGTCAGGCGCTCGACCCGGCGGTTGACCGGCCACTCGCGGGCGCCGCCGCCGGCGTCGCCGAGGCGGCGGGCCTCGAGCTCGAGCTGGCGGCGCATCGTGCGGGCCAGGCCGGCGTCGTCGCCCTCGCGCTCGTACAGCTCGCCGAGCGCCTTGAGCGCGCCGTCGTCGTCGGGCGCCAGCTCGACGACCTCCTCGAACAGCGCGATCGCGCGGCGCGGCTCGACCTGGCGCTCGCGGTAGGTCTGGGCGATCCGGCGCAGCGCGTCGGCGCGCTCGCCCGACGACCGCGCCTGCTGGGCCTCGGCCTCGAGCACCGTGACCAGCTGCTCCCACATCTTGGCGCGCGAGCCGAGCCGGCGCAGCGCCTCGCGGGCCTTGGGGCTGCCGGGCTCGAGCTCGTCGATGCGGCTCCACGCGTCGATCGCGCGGGCGGCGTCGTGCAGGCGCAGCTCGGCGATCTGCGCGATCTCCTCGAGCCGGCGCACCTGCTCGGGCACCGGCGCGCCGCCCTCGCGGGCGGTGTCGAGCGCGAACTCGAGCAGGTCGGCGAGGCCGCGCCAGTCGCGGCGCTCGCGGAAGTGCTCGCCGTAGCGGGCCAGCGCCTCGTCGTTGGCGGGGTCGAGCGACAGCGCGCGGTGCAGCAGCTCGGCGGCGCGATCCTTGTCGCCGAGGTGCTCGCGGATCACGGTCGCGAGCTCGAGCAGCTCGACGACCTGGGCGACGGGATCGTCGGCGAGGGCCTCGACGTCGGCCTCGAGGCGGGCGGCGAGGTCGTCCCAGCGCTGATCCTCGCGCAGCAGCTGGCGCAGCTTGAGCCCGGCGGGGCCGCGCGGCGCCTCGCGGGCGGCGAGCTGGGCCAGGGCGTCGAGCAGCGCGGCGCGATCGGCGAGCGGGCCCTCGTAGAGGGCGATGCGGCGGCCGAGCAGCGTCATGCGCTCGCCGTCGTCGTCGGAGGTGGCCTCGCGGTGCCGCAGCACCCGCTCGAGCTCGTCCCAGCGCTCGCTGTCGGCGAGCGCCTTCTCGAGCGCCTCGCTCGACGCCCGCGAGTACGGATCGGCGCCGAGCGCGCGGCGCAGGAAGCCGATGCCGGTGGTGTCGTCGCGCTCGCGCAGCCGGCGCCGGCCGATCTCGACGAACAGCTCGCCGGCGCGGCGCGCGCCCTTGGCGGCCTGGCTCGGATCGTCGGCGGTGGCGGTCGCGAACGCCGGCGACGCGTAGACCTCGGCGAGGGTCTCGCGCGCCGCCACCGAGTCGCGGTCGAGCGCCAGCGCCTTCTCGAGCGAGCCGACCGCGCCGAGCGCGTCGCCGCGGCGGAACGCCAGCCGCCCGACCTCGAGCAGCAGCGCGGCGCGCCGCGGCGCCGGGCCGCGATCGCCGAGGACGTCGAGCTCGGCCTGGTACAGCCGCGCGACCATCGCGTCGTCGCCGAGCGAGGCGTAGATCGTGCGCGCCGCCTCGAGCGCGTCGGTGCGCGACGGATCGAGGCGCCACGCCTGCTGCCAGTGGTAGAGCGCGCGATCGACGCGGCCGAGCCGATCGCCGGCGATCTCGGCGGCGAGCTGGTGGCGATCGGCGCGGCGGATCGCGTCCTCGCTGCGGGCGCGGCGGCGGTCGCCGCGGTCGTTGCGATCGCGGTCGCCGCCGTCCTTGCGCGCGAGCTCGGCGAGCTCCGCCTCCAGGACGTCGGAGGCCTCGGCGACCCGGCCGGACGCCAGGAGGCGCTCGACGAGGGTGGCGGCGGCGCCGGCGTCCGACGGATCCGCGGCGAGCGACGTGCGCAACGCCACGATGTCGGTGTCGTCGCCGGGTTCTTCGTTGGGCTGGTCGGGGGCGGTCGTCATGCGGCCAGGCCGGAAAAAGCCGAGTAGCCACCCGACGATATCACGCTCACCGCCGGGGTCATCGGGACCGGCCGTCTGAGTTCTGCCGCCGGCTGTCACGCCCCGCCGAGCCGGCGCCGCGGCGGCGCCGGCCTTCGACCGGGTCGGGATGTAGACAACTTGTCCATGTCTTGGACGGATCTGTTCAGATTCCTGAACAGTCTGTGCTTTGGGCAGATTGCACGACACCGCCGGATATCCAGCGATTCCAGATTCCTAGGAGATCGTCTGAGGCGGCGGCATGGCGACTGCATGAACTGTAGTCGCCACTGCACAACTTACGTCCCGGAGCGACCCCATGAAGACGATCTACCTCCTCCCCGGTGTCGTCCTCGGGCTGCTGGCCGTCGAGGCCCCGGCCCACGCCTACATCTCGGATTCCGACGCGTGCGGCTACGCGCCGGCCAGCTGGGACGTCCCCAAGGGCGCCGCGGTGGCGTCGCGCGCCCAGCACGGCTCGATCAGCCGGCTGATGGACGCGATCGGCGAGTACTACTCGCACCAGATGATGGCGCACGGCAACGGCTGGATCAGCCACGCCACGATGAAGACGCCCGGGGTCTCGGTCGGCGTCGTGTGGCCGTGGAACGACGATCAGGTCGAGGGCGAGGACATCAAGTCGGGGTGGCCGGGCGCGTCGCAGGTCGACATGGGCGCGACCTATCACATGCTCTACCGCGACGGCGGCGAGGCCGGCACCGACGTCAAGTGGTACGACGGCGGCGCCGACGGCGCCGCCACCGCCGACTGGCTGTGGGGCACCGGCGCCGACACGCTGCCGTACTGCGGCGCGGTGACGTCGGGGCCGTGCTGGACCGGCGCGACGTCGCAGCAGGACGGCGGCCAGGCGTTCTACCTGATCGCCCGCAAGGACGGCAGCGGCGCCGTCAAGCGCCACGGCTACGGCTTCTACCAGTACCAGAACTCGCGCGACGTCGTCACCGGCGACGACGCGTCGTCGCTACGCTACTCGCAGCACTGCAGCACGCTGATCGCGTGGGGCTACAAGCAGGCGGTCGACAAGACGCTGGCCACCAAGACCTACGGCAACGCGATCGTCGGCCCGGCGGCGTACACGCTGCACGACTCGGTGGCGTCGGAGTGCGAGGACGCCGCGGGCTGGTTCGGCAGCACGTTCTTCGTCGACTGCGACGACATCGCCGACCAGATCGTCAACTGCTTCACCGCCGAGTACTACGGCGACATCAACGCCTGCGACGACGACGGCTCGTCGCGCTGGCACGCGTTCGCGTCGGCGGGCACGGCGCGCTCGACCAGCCCCGACATGCTGGTCGGCCGCAACCAGGCCGCGGCGGTCGGCGCCTGGGTCGGCAAGCCGGCGTACACGCCGCACTGGAACTCGGGCGGCAACGTCTACGGCTGCTTCTTCTAGGCGCCCGATGTCGCGTCGTCGCGCGATGGGGATGGGGGCGACCGTCGCGGCGGTCGCCGCGCTGGCGGTGGTGCTGGCGCTGCGCTGCAACCGCGCCGAGCGGCGCTCGGCCGCGGCGACGCCGGCGCCGGCCGCGGCCGTCGATCGGGTGACGCCGACCGCGCCGCTCGGCCACCAGCGGGTGTTCACGCCGCGCGAGGCGCGGGCGCCGGATCCGGGCCGCCCGGTGATCGACGAGATCGTCCTCGAGAAGACCGAGGTCTGCGAGGGCGAGGAGAACCTGGTCACGGTCGAGGCCCACACCCCGGGCCACGTCGACGACGCCTACCTGCACGGCGTCGTCGCCGGTCAGCCCGGCCTGGCGGTGCCGGTCGTGACCTTCCGGACCCGCGACGGCGAGGTGCCGCCGCGGCAGATCCTGGTGTTCGGCCGCGGCGACGAGCCGACGGTCGTGCCGCTGCCGGCGTTCGAGGTCAAGGACTGCGTCGCGCCGCGCCGGATCACGATCGACTACCGCCTGCGCGCCAACACCGAGGCCGAGTTCGACCTGGTCGCCAAGCTCGTCGATCTCGGCGCCGCGACCCCGTTCCACGCCGCCTCGTACCGCTGGGACTTCGGCGACGGCGCCACCGCGGTGACCCGCGAGGCGTGGACCACCCACAGCTACGAGGATCGGCGCCAGGATCAGGAGCTGTACGCCAAGCGGGTGGTGCGGGTCGAGGCGATCGGCGACGACGGCGAGCGCGTCGTCGGCCGCCAGACCTTCGTCATGCAGAACGCCGCGTTCGCCAACCTGGTCTACGCCGGCGTCGTCAGCCTGTCGGTGCGGCTGACCCCGCGCTTCCCCGAGGTCGGCGACGACGGCGTCGTACGCCAGGGCATCCACCTGTGGCACGCCCGCGACCGCGCGGTGCGGATCTCGCGGGTGATCGAGCGCCGCAACTTCCTCGACGGGCGCGATCCGGTGGACCACGAGATCGACGCCGTCGGGCTCCTCGGGACGACCTCGATCCCGCCGGCCGGCATCGATCTGGTGGCGACGCTCGACACCGGCGCCGAGCCCGAGCTGGCGTCGCTGCAGTACTTCCTCGAGGGCGAGAGCGTCGAGGGCATCCCGGTGCGCGGCGCGTTCCCGGTGATGGTGCCGCCGGCGAAGCCGACCCGGGACCACCACGTCGCGGTCCGCGACCCGGCGCTGACCGCGCGCATCCTGCGGGCCCGCGAGCTGCTCGGCAAGGACTTCGTCACCGACGAGGAGCTGTGGGCGCTCGAGCGCGAGGGCGAGTTCGACGACCTGCCGGCCGAGGGCACCTCGCCGCACCCGCCCGAGACCTACGGCGACCTGCCGCCGCACCCGAACCGGCCCGGCGAGCCGTCGCCGGACACGCCGCTGCCCAGCGCCGACACGATGCCGGTGGTGCCGTTCGAGCCGTAGCAGGCGGCGCCTGGTCGCGGCGCCGCCGGCGGCGGCGGGCGTCAGTTCTCGATCGTCGCCTTGAGGATCTCGAGGCCGGGCAGGGCGTCGCCGACCGGCGCGGCCTTGCCGTGCTTCTTGCCGTTGCGGGGCGCGGCGTCGGGCTGGCCGGCGAGGCGGCGCGTCGTCATCAGCTGCTGGATGCCGGCGCGCGCCATGACGAAGTCGATGGCGCGGACCCGCTCCTGCATCGAGACGCTCTCGATCGGCAGGTACGGCACCCGGTGGATCTCGAGCAGCAGCTTGATCATGCCGTCGATGCGCAGCACCGACTCCCACGACACGCCGGCGCGCACGCCGTCCTCCTTGAGCAGCGACGGGTGCGGCCGCAGGAAGAAGACCGTGCCCGCCGAGACCCACTTCATGTACTCGGTGAAGCGCGCGTCGTTGACCATGTCGGCGACGACGGTGGTGTGCTCGGCGGCGTAGGCCAGGTTGTCGAAGGCGCGATCCGAGACGAAGCGGCCGTCGTGGAGGTGCTCGATCGCGACCTGGCGGGCGAAGACGCGCTCCTGGTACTCGGCGACCAGGTCCATGTCGGTGCGCAGCGCGTCGAGCGACGACTCGAGCTCGGCGAGCACGGCGCGGGCGACCTCGGTGATCATCGGCAGGCCGTAGCGCCGGCTGACGTAGCGGCACAGCGTGGTCTTGCCGGTGGCGTGGGACCCGACGAAGTAGATGCGCATCGAGCAGAGTGGTACGGCGGCCCTCTGACAGCGCGCGCTCGCGCCGCCGTGCGCGGCGCCGTGACCGCGGCTACGGCTGGGCGCCGGCCTCGATCCAGCGCTGGATCGCGTCGCGCTTCTCGACGCACAAGAGCGGGCTGTTGTACGGCATCGTCCCGGCCTCGGGCAGCGGGCCCGGGAAGTGGCCGAGGATGATCATCAGGTAGCTGTTCTCGGCGTCGCCGGGGACGACGCGGTCGTAGTCGGGGAAGGCCTCGGCGGCGACGTCGACCAGGCTGTCGTGGGTCATGCCGTCCTCGAGGTTGAGCCGGGCCGCCATCGTCGCGGTGCCCTTGTGGCAGACCGTGAAGTTCGAGCACGACGGCGTGAAGACGTTCTGCTGCAGCCATGCCAGATCGTCGTGGTCGACCGCCTCGTCGCACAGCGGATCCCGCATCGCGTCGGGCGGGGTGTCGGGAGTTCCACCGCACGCGGTGATCAGGAGCGCACCGGCGGCGAGCACCGTGGTGAAAGTCGACGATCGGACTGCCATGGCCGCGTACCTTAGCAAGCGCGACGCCAGGGTAATACCCGGCAGATCACAGCCGTTGCGATCGCAACGAAGGCGCGCCGCGGGGCGCCGCGGCGTCGGGAATTCGACTACTTCCGGCCCCTGGGGATCTGCTTGGCAGTGACGTCGTCGTCCAGGACGGCGTCGCCCAGCACGGCCTCGAAGCGGTGGGCGCCGGGCGCCGCGATCGGCTGCGCCGCCCAGTACAGGCCGGGGGCGCCGGTGTCGGGATCGACGCGCTGCCGCAGGTGGGGCTCGAGCGGCACGACGATGCCCTCGGCGAGCCGGGCCAGGTACACGAACGGGCCCATGCGCAGGTCCTTGACCAGCGTCACCTGGCGCGGCGTGCCGCGATCGTAGGTGCCGGTGTAGTCGACGTAGTGCACGGTCTCGCAGTCGCCGAAGACGTCGACGCGATCGACGCGCTCGACGTGGACCAGGGTCCAGCCGCGCAGCGGCCGCAGCGCGCCGAGCAGGTCGGCGACCGCGCGCTCGAGCTTGTCGGCGCCGCGCGACATCGACGCCGCGGTCGACTGGCCGGCGAGCGCGAGGGCCTCGTCGGTGGCGACGCCGAGCGCGGCGCGCGGGCCGCCGCCCTCGAACAGCGCCGCGACCAGCTCGCCGACCCGGCCCGGCGTCCCGGCCAGCGCGGCGGCGGCGGTGCACGCCATCTGCCGCCACGGGCCGACCACCGGCGCCGCGGGCGCGGCGGCGATGCCGGCGAGGTCGAACTCCTTGCGGCCGGCCAGCGCCATCGACGCCAGCGCGATCGCGGTCAGCCGCCAGGTCGCGGCGACGACGTCGATCAGCGCCTCGGCCCGGGCCGGCGGTGACGTCGCGGTCAGCGCGGCGCGGACCCGCGCGGCGATGGGCAGCGGCAGGGTGTCGACGCCGGCGCCGAGGCCGCCGCCGGCGACCAGCTCGGCGGCCAGGCGCGGCAGGTCGCTGACGTCGGCGGCGGCGACGGTGGTCATCGAGACGCTGCGCTCGACCTCGACGACCTCGCCGCGGACCGGGCCGCGCGAGTGCCACTCGGCGGCGATCTCGCGGGCGATGGGCTCGGCGGCGTCGGGGCCGGCGAACGCGACCGCGCCCGGCGCCGGCCGGCACAGCACCGCGGCGGCGCCGGCGATGCGGCCGGCGACCTGCAGCAGCTCGAGCTCGAGCGCGGCGACCACGGCGTCGCCGAAGGCGCGCAGCTGATCCTGATCGTCGAGCACCAGCAGGCCGGCCTGGCCGCCGCGGGCGGCGGCGGCGGCGGCCTCGCGGGCGAACGCCGCCGGCTCGACCAGGCGCAGCTGGTGCTGGCCGAGGTCGACGACGTCGCGGCCCAGCGCGTCGGGCGGCGCGGTCGCGGCCAGGCGCTCGAGCGCGCCGCAGGCCTCGTCGATGCGGGCGCCGGCCTGGTCCCCGGAGGCGCCGATGCCGAGGTGGCCGAACGCCATCGCGCCGGCGGCGGCGCGCGCCACCGCCGCGACCTTGGCCAGGTCGGCGTCGGCGGGGACCAGCGCGGCGGCGAGGTCGCGGAAGCGGGCCACCGGCCACGCCGGCCACGCCTCGTGGATCGCCAGCGCGGCGCGGCACGCCGCGGTGTCGCCGTCGTCGGGCAGGCCGATCGGCGTCGCCACCACCAGGCGGCGGCCGTCGCCGAGCCGCGCCGCCAGCGCGATCTCCCAGGCCAGGCCTTCGCGGCCGAGCAGGCCGGTCTGCTCGTCGACCGCCTGCGCCGGCGCCTGCGACGGCACGTAGCGGCCGTCGTGGAAGACGCCTGCGACCACGCCGATCGCGATCGGCTGGCCGTGGTGCAGCGGCCGCTCCTCGTCGCGCTCGAGCATCAGCAGGCCGACCCGGACCGGCACGTTGCAGCGCGGCTCGCGGCGCAGCCAGACCCGGCCGTCGCGCACGACCACGCGCGCGGCGTTGCGCGACACCTGGCGGTGCGGCAGCACCAGGTCGTTGGTGATGGCCTCGATCGTCGGCACCGAGCCGATGAAGTACTCGGTCTTGCCGCCGGTGCCGGGCGGCGCGATCTTGAGGGCGCGGCTGCGGAAGTCGCTGGGGTAGAAGCCGCCGTCGGGGGCGACGAAGCGCAGCTGATCCTCGGCGCTGGTGCGGCCGCGCCACAGCGGCGTCGCCACCGCGCCGGTGATGTGCATGGTCTCGAGCGCGTGGGTGCCGACGATCGCCGCCGCCGGCGTCGCGCTCTCGCTGCGGGTCACCGCGCGGATGACGTTGGCGACCTGGTTGTACAGCTCGGTGACGGTGCGCGGCCGGTCGTCGCGGTTCTTGGCCATCGCGCGCTGCAGGACGTCGTCGAGCGCGGCCGGGACCTCGGCGTTGATCGCCGACAGCCGCGGCGGGTGGTCGGGCCCGCTGATCTTCTCGACCAGCTCGAAGACGCTCTGCGCCTGGTACGCGGAGCGACCGGCCAGCGCCTCGTAGATGACCGCGCCCAGGGCGTAGACGTCGGTGCGCTCGTCGACCAGGTCGGAGCGGCCGCGGACCTGCTCGGGCGACATGTACAGCGGCGAGCCCAGGAACTGGCCGACCGCGGTCGACGACACCCCCGACAGCACCTTCGAGATGCCGAAGTCGATGACCTTGACGATCTCGCCCTCGTCCTCGCTGCGGGTCAGGAAGATGTTCTGGGGCTTGAGGTCGCGGTGGACGATCTTGTGGCGGTGCGCGACCGCCAGCGCCGACGCCACCTGCTCGCAGATCTTGAGGACCTGGGCCAGGCCGATGGTCTTGACCCGGTCGAG
This sequence comes from Kofleriaceae bacterium, assembly GCA_020633495.1. Taxonomy (GTDB): domain Bacteria; phylum Myxococcota_A; class Polyangia; order Haliangiales; family Haliangiaceae; genus WYBA01. The sequence continues at coordinate 26,425 of JACKDR010000006.1, forward strand.
CCGGGCGGCGAGGTCCTCGCCGTCGAGCAGCTCCATGACCAGGTACGGCTCGCCCGACGGCATCTCGTTGAAGTCGAAGACCTGGGCGATGAACCGGCTGCCCAGGCTCGAGGTGATCTCGGCCTCGCGGCGGAACCGCGCGAAGGCGTCGGGATCGGCGGCGCGCAGGACCTTGACCGCGACCGGGCGGCCCAGGCGCAGGTGGGTGGCGGCGTAGACGGCGCCGAACGCGCCCTCGCCGACGACGCGTTCGACCTGGTAGGTGCCATCGAGCACCTGCCCGACGAGCTTCTCGGGAGACTGGTAGGCCACGGCGATCGACCGGCGACAGCGTAACACCGTTCGACGCGACGGTCCGCCCGGCCGCGGTACGATGGCGCCGTGGATGACCGCGCCGCGCGTCTCGGGATGGGCGCCGCCGACCTGGACGCGCTGCCGCCCGTGATCGGCGCGGCGCTCGCCGAGTGGGCGGGCGAGGCCGAGCCGCGGCTGGCGCTGTGGCACGCCTGCGACGCGGTCGAGATGGCGCTGCGGCTGGCGGTCGCGCTCGGCCTGGGCGACTGGGCGCGGGCCGGCGCGCGCCGCCGGCGCTGCGGGCCGAGGTGGCGCGCCGGCTCGAGGCGCCGACCCTGGGGCGGTGGCGCGGCATGGCCCTGGCGCTGGCCGCGACGCCGCCGGCCGACACCCGCTGGCCGATCTGTACGGCTGGATCCGCGGCGACCTCGAGCCGCTGCTCACCGGCGACGGCGGCCCCGAGGCGTCGCTGACCGCGCTGCGCAACCGGCTCGCCCACGGCGGCGGCCTGGCCCACGCCCTGGCCGCCGAGCTGGTCGCGGCGTGGGCGCCGCGGCTGGCGCCGTGCTTCGGCCAGCTCGCGATGCTGGGCGACGTCCGGCTGGTCGCGCCCGGCCCGGGCACCGCGCTGGGCGCCGACGACGGCACCGCGCGCGCGGCGCGCGCCGCGCTGTGGGCCGAGGGCCGCGACCTCGCCGCCGACGTCGTGGTCGCCGTGCGCGGCGACGCGGTGCTGCCGCTGTGGCCGCTGGTGGCGTGGGCCGCGCCCGAGGGCGAGGTCGCGCCGGTGGCGCAGGTCTACGTGCGCCGCGGCGAGGTCCGGCTGGTGATGACGCCGCTGGGCGCGGCGCGGGCGGCGATCGCGGAGTCGAGCGACGCCGCGGTGGCCGCGCTGGTCGGCGCCTGGCTGTTCGGCGCGCCGGCGGCGCTGGCCGCGGCGGCGCCCAGCTTCGAGATCGCCGGCTTCGAGGCCGAGCTGCGCCGCGACGCCGGCCAGTGCGTCGGCCGCGACGACGAGACCGCGGCGGTGGTGGCGGCGGCGGGCGCGGCGCCGACCGGGCTGGCCTGGCTGTGGGGGCGGCGCCGGCAGCGGCAAGTCGCTGGTGGTGGCGCGCGCGGTCCACGCCCTCGCCGACGCCGGCGCGGCGCCGATCGCGTTCCGGTTCCGCGCCGGCGACGGCCGGTGCACCCGCGACGCCTGGCTGCGGTTCGTCGTCGAGCGCATGGCGGTCGTGACCGGCGCGACCCGGCGCGGGGCCGGGCGCCGCGCGAGCAGGCCCGCGAGCTGGCGGCCGCGCTGGCCGGGCGGGTCGCGCTGGTGATCGACGGCGTCGACGAGCTGGTCGCGATCGATCCCGAGGCGATCGCCGACGCGGTGGCGCCGCTGGCGCGCGCCACCCGGATCGTCGTCGCCGGCCGCCCCGACGCGCCGGTGGTGGTGGCGGCGATGGCGGCGGCGGCCGCGACGCCGGTGTTCGCCGACGGCCTGCCGCCGATGCGGGCGACCGACGTGCGCGCGATGCTGCTCGACAAGATCGGTCCGCTGTCGAAGCGGCTGCTGGCGCTCGACCGCGATCGCGACGGCGGCGGGGCCGGGGGCGGCGGCGCCGACGCGCGCGCCGCGGTGGTCAACCCGTTCGTCGACGCGGTCGTCGCGCGCGCCGGCGGCCTGCCGATCTACGTCGCCCACGTCGTCGGCGACGTCCTGGCTGGGCGGCTGACCTCGCTCGACGCCGACGCCCTGCCGCCGTCGCTCGACGCCTACCACGCGCGGCTGCTGCGCGCGCGGCAGCGCTGGCGCGGCCCAGCAGCTGGTGGCGCCGCTGGTCGCGACGCTGGCGCTGGCGGCGGCGGCGCCGCTGCCGACCGCGGCGCTGCACGCGCTGATGGTGCGCCGGGTCCTGGCCACCGACGACGACGTCGGCCGCGCCGCGGTGGTCGACGCGCTGGCCCAGCTCGCCGGCGTCGTCGGTCGGTCGACGCCGACGGCGGCGGCGAGCCGGCGTGGGCGCTGTTCCACCCGACGCTGCGCGCCCACGTCCGCGCCGCGCGCGACCCAGGCGATGGCGATCGCGACCGCCCGGCTGGCGCTGGCCGCCGCCGCCCGCGACCACCGCGACGACGCCGTCGCCGGCTACCTCGACGACCACGGCGTCGGCCACCTGTGCGACGCCGACGAGCTGGCGGGCGCGCCGCGGCGCTGGCGTGGCCGCGGCTGTGGCACCGGCTGGCCTGGCCTGGCGCGCTCGCCGGCGTCCGCGCCGATCTGCGCCAGGTCGCGGCGCGGGCCCCGGCCGGCGACGCCGGCGGCGTCCCCGGTCGCCGAGCTGGCGGCCTTCGTCGACGCCGCGGCCCACCACGTCGAGCGCGGCGGCGCCTGGCGCTGGTCCAGGCGGCGCTGGCGTTCGGCGACGACGCCGCGGTGACCCGCGCGGTCGAGGCCGCGCTCGCCGCCGGCGCGCTGCCTGGGCGCGCGCCCGGTGCGCCGCCTCGATCGCCCGGCGCACGCGGTGCTGGGCGCGCGGCGCCGCACCATGGTCGGCCACGCCGCGCCGGTCCGGGCCCTGGTCGTCGACGGCGACGCCGCGGTGTCGGCGTCGGCCGACGGCACGATCCGGGCGTGGGCGCTCGAGGACGGCGGCCTGCGCCGGACCCTGGCGCTGCCGCCGTCGACGATGATGGCGACCACCCGCGGCGGCCCGGCGGCGGCGCCGCGATCGATCGGCGGCACGATGCCGGTGCTGGGCGCGCACGCCGCGGTCCGGGTCGCGCCGGGGCGGGTCGCGGTCGCCCACGGCGACGGCTGGGTCCGGACCTGGGACGTCGAGCGCGGCGTCCGTGTCGCCGAGGCCCGGCTCGGCGGCTACGTGTGGGCGCTGGGGGTCGCCGGCGGTCGCCTGGCGTGCGCCTGCGACGACGGCGTGCTGCGCGTCCTCGACGCCGCGACCCTGGCCGCGGTCGCCGAGGAGCCGCGCCCGGCCGCGGCGGCCGGCGCCGGCGAGCCGTACCTGTGCGCGGTCAGGCGCGCGGCCGGCGCGTGGGTGGTGGGCGGCGCGGCGCGCGGCCTGTCGGTGCACGACGTCGTCACGATGCGGGCCCGCGGCGAGCTGCGCGGCGTCGACGCGCCGCCGCGCGCGCTGGGCGGCGGTGCCGGGCCAGCCGTGGGTGGTGTCGGCCGGACTCGACGGCGGCGTCGCGCTGTGGGACGTCGCGGCGGCGCGGCTGGTCGCGCGCGGCGCGGTGCCCGGCGGCGCGGTCGCGGTCGCGGCGGACGACGTCGACGCCGGCGCCGCCGCCGCCGCCACGATCCTGGTCGGCGGCGGCGACGGCACGGTCCACCGCCTGCGCCTGCCTGAGCTCGCCGTGGTCGAGGCGGCGCGGGTCCACGCCGGCGCGATCGGCGCGGTGGTCCGGGCCCCGGACGGCCGCGTCGTCACCGGCGGCGACGATCGCGCGGTCCGCGTCGTCGATCTGGCGGCGGCGGCCGCGGCGCGCGCCCTGGGCACGGCGGCGCGGTCACCGCGATCGCGATCGTCCGCACCGCCGCCGGCCTGCGCGTCGTCAGCGCCGGCGCCGACGGCGCGCTCAAGGTGTGGGACGGCGGCGCCACCAGCCTGCGCACCGTGCCCGCGCACGCCACCGCGATCGCCGCGCTCGCGATCGCCCGCGACGGCGACGCCGTGCTCGCGTTCTCCGCCGCCGGCCGGGTCGTGCGGGTCCACCGCCTCGGCGGTGCCGCCGGCGACGCCGACGAGCTGCCGGAGGCGCCGTCGCCGATCAACGCGCTGGCCGCGGCCGGCCCCGACCGGCTGATCGCCGCCGGCGCCGACGGCCTGGTCCGGCCGTGGCAGCGCGGCCAGGGCTGGGGCGAGCCGGTGCAGCGCCACGACGGCGCCGCGCTCGCGGTCGCGCTCGCCGGCGACCAAGTGGTGTCGGGCGGCGTCGACACGCTGGTGCGGGTCGGGCCGGCGACCTGGCGCGGCCACGCCTGGGACGTCCACGCGGTCGCGGCCGCGGCCGGCGTCGTGGTCAGCGCCGCGCGCGACGGCGCGGTCGCGGTGTGGCGCGGCGGCACGCCGCACCTGCTGGGCGGCCGCCACGCCGGCGCCCCCGCGGCGCTTGCGCTGGCGCCCGACGGCGCGATCGTGGCGTCGGCGAGCCGCGACGACGCCGTCGTGATCTGGCGAGTCGCCGACGCCGTCGAGCTGGCGCGCTGGACCGCGGACGCGCCGCCGACCGCGCTGGCGATGGTCGACGCCCGGACCGTCGCGGTGGGCGACGCCGCCGGCGAGGTCGCGATCCTGGCGCTCCCCGACGTGGAGCTCCCCGGCCTGGCGCTCCCCGGCCTGGAGCTCCCCGGATAGACAACCTCCGGGGCCGCCCGATTCATCCGTCGCCGCGGTGTGACGTCGTGAACAACCGGTCGAGTTGCGCCGTCGGACCGGTGCGGCTTACCATTTTTTTCGAGCATCAGCTCCGGGGGGCATGTGCAGCGGTACCAACGTCATCTCGTCGGGACGGTCGGCAGAATCGGGTTCCTGATCGCGGGCTTGCTCGTCGCGGCCGCGGCGCCGGCGCGCGCCCAGGTCGACGGCGACGGCGGCGGCGACGACCCCGGCGACGGCAGCTGGGACGGCGGCGACCCCGGCGACGATCCGGGCGACGACCCGGGCGGCTGGGAGGACCCCGGCGGCGCCGCGCCGGTGAGCTGGTCGGCCCCGGTGCCCGCCACCTCGACCGAGTCGAACGGCGGCCTGGTGTGCAGCGGCGGCTGGCGCTACCCGCTCAAGGAGGTCCGCCAGGAGATCGGGCCGGCCCGGTTCGCCCGCCAGCGTGATCTCCAGCGCGACGTCGTCGTCGCCGGCGCCGCCTTCGCCTACTGCAAGACCGCCGAGGCCAACGGCTTCGCCGACGTCTGGGCCGGCGCGGTCGGCCCGTGCGCCGGCCTGCTCAAGCTGGCCGAGAAGATCGACTACATCGCGTCGAACCTGTTCCGCACCGACGACGCCGAGACCGCGGCGTGCCTGACCACGACCGCGCAGTCGGGCGGCTCCTGCGAGGGCGTCCGCGGCCAGCTCACCAACCTGCGCAACTACGATCAGATCATCGTCGATCGCGCCGAGCTGGTCCTGGCCTACGAGGTCTGCACCAGCCCCGAGCGGGGCTCGAACTCGGCGCTGCGCAACGCCTGCACCGCGCTCGAGGGCACGGTCGCCGCCGAGGTCGCGCCCGGCGGCAACGCCATCCCCGGCATGTTCGCGCTGGCCGCGCCGCTGCCGGCCAAGGTCGCGCGCGCGGTCGCCGACGTCGCCGAGGTCACCGACGGCCGCTACCAGTCGCTGACCCCGGAGAACTTCGTCGGCGTCCGCCGCACCGTGTGCCAGTTCCCCGGCGCCGACGCCACCGGCGGCATGACCACGGCCAAGATCCTCGAGCGCGGCAGCTTCGTCGCCAAGGACGCGACCCCGTACGCGGCCAAGGACGGCGCCGTCAAGTGGGGCATGTGCAACGAGCTCGCCCTCGCCGACGTCAACGCCAGCTCGTGCCGCGCCGCCTCGATCTACATCGACGAGCGCGGCGAGCTGCACCTCAACCAGCCGCTGACCACCCGGGCCCAGCGCGCCGACGCCACCCTCTGCGTCGACGTCTCCGACTTCCACCCCGACCAGCCCTTGATGGTGACGATCGGCCTCGACGCCACCGGCAGCGTGCCCGAGCGGGTATGGCCCGGCGAGACCATGCACATCGGGCGGCTGATCGACGAGCCCGTGACCCGCGAGGACGTCTTGTCGCTGCGGGTCTACGGCAAGGCCCACGGCATCTCGCTGGCCGAGGTCCTGCGCATCAACGGCGTCACCGACCCGGTCGCGGATCGCGACGAGGCGTGTCGCATGGCGCGGTCGTGGGTGCCGGTGGTCGACCACGAGGTGCCGATCGGCACGCCGTCGGAGCAGGCGGTCATCCCCCTGACCTACGGCCGCGGCCGCGTCGGCGAGACCCAGCGCATCGACGAGGGTGACTACGTGGTCCTGTGGGTCAAGGACATCGAGCCGGCGGGCTCGGTGGTGGTCGAGTACGCCAAGGGGCAGTACGTCGGCTACCAGCCGCCGCCGCTGCTCGGCGAGCCCGGCAGCGCCGCGACGATCGATCCCAACGCGGGCGCCGCGGGCGACGAGTTCGGCGACGGCGGTGACGTCGAGAGCGGCGGCGTCGTGCCGGCCGCGCCGCGGCCGCCGACCGGTGGCCCGGGCACCAGCCTGGCGATGCGCGCGGCGTCGGTGGAGCAGCCGCTGCTGCCGCGCCGCGCCCGCTACCCCGGCTCGCGGGTGCTCCGGCTGGGCACGCCGTCGGGCAACCACGAGTTCCCGCTGCGGGTGTGCACCACGACCGGGGCGGTCAACATCAAGGGGACGACCGGCGGCTGCACCGGGGCCCGGGTCATCGTCGACGAGAAGCTGTTCGTCAACGGCTCGTACCACTTCGGCCTGCGCATGTTCTTCGGCTACACCGGGTTCCCGACCCCGGCGTACACGGCCCGCCCGCTCGGCGGCGGCGCGTACGAGGTCGTGCAGACGTCGGCGACCACCAGCGAGTACGACCTCGCGGTGCTGCTCGCGACGTATCCGTTCGGGCGCGACCCGCGGCGGTTCTCGTACGATCCGCTGTCGGCCGACTACTGGAAGAGCGCGGCGGTGCTGGCCGGCTTCGGGGTCCGCAACATCACGCGACCGTGGGACGACTTCTACCTCGGCGCGTCGCTGCCGATCGGCAACGGCGTGTCGCTGACCGGGCTCGCCCACGTCGGGCGGCGCGACGTCGCGCTCGACGTCCACGCCGGCGACACCTTCACCTCGGCCGATCCGGCGCCCGACGTCACCTCGGTCTACCCGACCTCCGAGGCGATCGTCGTCGGCGCCAGCGTCGGCCTGTCGTTCGACTACGACCTGTTCGAGCGCGCGTTCATCAGCATCTGGGATCGCCTGGCCGGGCGCAGCCAGTTCCAGGCCGCCGGGCGCGCGACGCGGAGGGCCCACTGACATGAGGCAGCTCACCATGACGGCGCTCGTCGGATCCGCGCTCGCCGCGCTCGCGGTCGCCACCCTCGGCGGCGGCTGCGTGATCAACGACGGCACCGACGCCGAGCCGGTGCGGTTCGCCGCCGGCGCGCCGACGCCGGTCAGCTTCGAGCCGGGCCGCGTCGTCCACGACGTCTGCGTCGCGGTCGACGTCGATCACGGCTACGTCAGGCCGATCGCGCTCACCGCCGATCCGGCCCAGGACGGCATCGGCCCGGCCGAGGGCGCGCAGGTCGCCGACCTGCCGTTCGCGGATCTGCCGTGCCCCGACGCCGCCGACGGCTGGATCGGCTGGGCCCGGCTCGAGTGGCACACGGTCTCGGGCCGCGCGGTGGTCTCGCTGGATCACACGCTGACCCAGGGCACGACGACCGGGGAGGTCGGTGGCGACACCACCGATCCGGGGACCGATCCGGGGACCGATCCGGGCACCGACCCCGGCACCGACGGCACCGACGGCGGCGACGTCATCTTCGCCGCGCCGGTGGGCGCGTCGTCGGGGCAGCTGATCCTCGACGGCGAGCGCTTCGCCGGCTACGAGGTCGACGTCGGCGCGCTGACGCCGGTCGGTTCGTACACCGGGCTCGCCCTCGACGTGCGGTTCGCCGCCGCCGGGGCGCTGGCCGCCGAGCCGGCCGACGGGGTCGCGCTCGGCCTCGGGTTCCTGCCCGAGGGCCCGACCGTGGTCGGCAGCTCGACCGTGGGGCCGAACGGCGGCATCGTCACCGACCTGGCCGGTCACGTCGACGTCTTCTTCGATCCGGGGACGGTCGAGTGCGATCTCTTCGCGCTGCTCGTGACCCCAGACGGCGGCGCCACCGACGTGTCCACGCTGACCTGCGACCCCTGATCTTGGCCGCCTCCGATCCGACGCTGCGCCGGCTGCCGCCCGACTTCCTCGACCGCCTCCGCGACCTGCTGGCGACCGTGGGGTCGGCGCAGGCGCTGCTGGCGTCCGAGGGCGACGCGGCGCGGCTCGAGCGGGTGGTGCGGATCGCGGTGACCCAGACCGGCGCCGCCGGGGGCCTCTTGTACGTGCTCGACGACGACCGCGGCGACCTGCGGGTCGCGGCGGCGATCGGCGACGGGTTGCCGGCGCTGGTCGGCGCCCGCCTCGGGCGCACCGGGCTGCCCGGGTTCGCGATCGACGACGGCGCTCCGATCGCGGTGGCCGAGCCCGCGGGCGCGGCGGCCGGGCACGCCGCCGGCCCCGACGCCGTCGACGAGGTCGCGGCGCGCACCGGGGTGCGGGCGCGCAGCCAGCTGGTCGCGCCGATCCTGGTCTTCGGGGTCGCGACCGGCGCGCTCGAGCTGCGCGACGCGCCCGGCGCCCGTGGCTTCACGCCCGCCGACGTGGCGCTGGCCACCGAGCTGGCGCACCTGGCCGCCGCCGCGGTCGAGGAGCACCGCGGCGAGCGCCTCCTGGCCGCGATGTTCGCGGCGGTGCTGCCGCGGGCGCTCGACCCGGCGCGCGCCGGCGGCCGCGGCCTCGCCGACGAGCTGGACCGCTGGCTCGCCGAGGTCCGCGCCACCCCGGCGTACCGGCGCGAGCTGGCGCTGGCCGCCCGGCTGCGCGCGCTCGCCGCCGACCCGGCGTCGCTGGCGATGGTCGAGGCCATCGTCGACGCGGTGCTGCGCCGCGACGGCGCCCGCGATCGCGGGGGCGCGGCGTGACCGCCGATCTGCAGCAGTTCCTCGACGGCGTGCCCGACGCGCTGCTCGACGCCGCGCTGGCCGGGCGCGGCGATGGCGTCAAGGTCGCGCTGATCGACAGCGGCGTCGACGTCGCGCACCCCGGCCTGACGGTGCGGCCGGCGCGCTCGGTGGAGGTCCGGGTCGGGCCGCAGGGCGCGGTCGTCGTCGACGGGCCGGGCGCCGACGTCGCCGGTCACGGCACCGCGTGCGCCGACGTGATCGGACGGCTGGCGCCGGGCTGCACGCTGTGGAACGTGCGGGCGCTGGGTCCCGACTGCAAGGGCAGCCCGGCGGCGCTGCTGGCGGCGCTGCGCTGGGCGCTGGAGCACGGCGCCGACATCGTCAACCTCAGCCTCGGCACCCGCGACGCCCACCTCGCCGAGCCGCTGCGCGAGCTGATCGACCTGGCGTACCGGCGCTCGATCCTGATGGTCGCCGCCGCCAGCAACATCCCCGGGGCGCGCGCCTACCCGGCGGCGTTCGCGTCGCTGGTCTGCGTCGACGCCGGCTACTTCGCGTCGGCCGAGGACTTCGTGTTCCGGGTCGGCGGCGAGGCCGAGGTCGAGGCGCCCGGGGTCTACGTCGACGCGGCGTGGCCGGGCGGCGGCCGCAAGCTGGTCACCGGCACCAGCTTCGCGACCCCGCACGTCACCGGCCACCTGGCGCGCGTGCGCTCGGTGAGCCCCGGGCTGACGCCGTTCCAGATCAAGACCGTGCTGTGCGCGCTGGGTCGCCGCAACGCGGCCCGGCTGGCGGCGGCCGCGGCGGCCACCGACGCCGCGGCGGGAGGCGCGTCGTGACGGTCGCGGTCGCGGCCGAGCTGGCGGCGGCGCGGCGCGCCGAGCGCGACGGCCGGCTCGACGCCGCGGCCGCGCGGGTCGACGCGCGCGCGCGCGCGCGGTGCGCGGCCACCGGCGACGACGTCGCGGCCGCGGTGCTGGCGGTGACCGCGTCGCGGCTGGCGCTGGCCACCGGCGGCGCCGAGCCGGCGCTGGCGGCGGCGGTGGCGGCGACCGCGGCGCCCGCGGCGGCGTGGTCGGTGCGCGCCGCCGGCGAGCTGGCGGCGGCGGCGGCGCACCTGTGGGTCCACGGCGCGCCCAGGCTGGCCGCGCGCGCTGCGCGATCGAGCGCGCGGCGGCGGCGGCGGGGCTCGCGCGCCTGCCGGGTGGCCTGGCGGCGGCGACGGCGGCGACGACGCCGCGCTCGACGAGCTCGACCCGGTCACCGCCGCGGCGATCGCGCGCGCCGGCGGCGACGGCGATGGCGTCGCGCCGGACGACGACGATCGCGGCGCCGTCGCCGCGGCGCGCGCGCCCCTGGCGCGTGCCGCGCTCGGCGCCCACGCCCTCGAGCTGCGCGGCCTGTGCGACGCCCGCGCCGGCGACATCCGCGCCGCGCTCGACGCCTTCGCCGCCGGCTACGCGCTCGCCGAGGGCGACCCCGACCGGCGGGCCCGCGTCCTGCTCGCGTGGGGCCTGCAGCTGCGCAACTGGAGCCTGTTCGACGACGCCCTGCGCCTGGTCGAGCGCTCGCTCGAGCTGCGCCTGCAGCTCGACGACCTGCACGGCGCCGCGATCTGCCAGGGCGTGATCGCGTTCGTCCACCAGCGCCGCGGCGATCCGGCGGCCGAGCGCGACGCGCTCGCTGCCGACCTGCGCCTGGTCGAGCGCCTCGGCAGCGACGCCGACGTGCCCGGCCTGCGGGCGCGCCTGGCCGGCGCGCTGGTCGGCCTCGGCAAGTACGCCGCGGCGTGGGCCGAGACCGCCGCCGCGATCGCGGCCGAGGACGCGCGGCTCGCCGCGGTCGGCGGCGCCGGCCCGACCCGCATCCACGGCTTCGCCGCGCGCGAAGCAGGCCTGGGTCCGCCTCGCCGAGGGCCGCCACGACGACGCGGTCGCCCGCGTCGACGCCGCGACGGCGGCGTTCGCCGCGGTCGGCGATCCGTACGGCGCGGCGCTGTGCGACGGCACCAGGTCGAGATCGCGCTGGCCCGCGCCGAGGCCGCCACCGACGCCGTCGCGCGCGCCGCCGCGCTCGCCGAGGTCGATCGGGCGCGCGCCGCCGCCGCGCCGGTGTTCGCGCGCCTGGGCGCGCTGCCCGAGGCCGCGGCGCTGGCGCTCGACGCCGCGGCCGCGCGCGCCCTGCGCGGCGATCCCGACGGCGCCGCCGCCGCGATCCTGGCGCGGGTGGTGCCGGCGCTGGTCGAGGCCGGCCTCGGCGACGCGCCCCTGGCGCGGCGCGCCCGCGATCTCGCCGCCCGGCTGTCGCCGGCGACGGTCGCCGCCGACCGGGTCGCGCGCGCCGCCGCGCTGCCGGCGCTGGCGGCGCGGGTCCTGGCCGAGGACGAGCCGTGAGCCATCGCCCGGTGGCGTGGCTGCTGCGCCGCCACGCCGGCGGCGTCGCGGTCGCGGTCGCGATCGGCGTGGTGTCGCCGTGGCTGGGCGCGCTGCCGGTGCGCGCGATCCCGTCGGTGGTCGCGATGGCGTCGGGGGTCGCGGCGCCGCCGCCGGCCGAGCTGACGGTCGTGCTCGGCGCGACGCCGTCGCTCGAGGCCGTGCTCGCCGCGCTGGTCGTCGCCGGCGCGCTGTCGTTCGCGCTGGCGCTGGTGGCGACCCGCCACGCCGCGGCGCTGGGCGCGCGCGCGCTGCTCGACCTGCGCGACGAGGTGCTGCGGCGGGCCCTGGCGCGGCCGCCGGACTGGCTGCGCGAGGCCGGGCGCGCCGCGATGGTCAAAAACGCGCTGCTGGCGCAGTGCCGGGTGGTGTCGAGCTACGCCGTCGGCACCGTGCCGGCGGCGGTCGGCGTCGCCAGCGCGGTCGTCATCTGGTCGCAGGCGCTCGGCGAGGCGATGGCGCGCGGCGCGTCGGGCACCACCGCGGCCGCGGTGGTCGGCGCCGTGGTCGCGACGCTGATCGCCGCCAACCTGGCGGCGGTGTGGCTGACCGCGAAGAAGAGCGAGGCGTCGCAGCGCGCCGTCCTCGCCGACTCCAGCGCCTACGTCGTCGGCGTCAACGAGTCGATCGATCACCTGGCCACCGTCCAGCTCGCCGGCGCCCGCGACGCCCAGCGCACCCGGGTCGGCGCGATCGCGTCGCGGATCGCGACCTCGGAGGTGCGGGTCGCGACCTGGAGCGGGCTGGCCGGCGCGGCCTCGGGCGGGCTGGTGCTGCTGGCGGTGCCGCTGCTGGTGGTGGCGTGGCGCGGCCTCGGCCTCGCCGGCGCCAGCCTCGCCGTCATGGTGCCGGCGCTCTTGATGCTGCAGCGGGCGATCTCGGGCGTCGGCTCGCTGTGGACCAACCACCGGGTGTCGCGGCCGGCGATCGAGCTGGTCGCCGGCCTGCTGGCGCCGACGCCGGCGCTGGTCGAGGGCGGCGCCCGGCCCGCGGTCACCGGCGCGCTGGCGTTCCGCGGCGTGCGCTGGCAGCTCGGCGACCGCACCGTCCTCGACGCCGTCGATCTCGAGATCGGCCACGGCGAGGCGGTCGCGATCGTCGGCGCCGGCGGCTCGGGCAAGAGCACGCTGCTGCGCATGGCGGTCCGCCTGGTCGAGCCGACCGCCGGGACGATCGCCCTCGACGGCGCCGACGTCGCCGGCGTCGAGATCGATCACCTGCGCCGGCGGGTCGCGATGCTCGAGCAGCACCCGGCGCTGTTCGACCGGCCGCTGCGCGCCAACCTGGTGCTCGACGATCGCGAGGTCACCGCGGCGCGGCTCGACGAGGTCGTCCGCGCCACCCAGCTCGACGAGGTCGTCGCCCGGCTGCCCGACGGCCTCGACACCCGGCTCGCCGGCGGCGGCGCGCTGTCGGGCTCGGAGCGCCGCCGCGTCGCGCTGGCCCGGGTCCTGCTCGCCGACCCCGACGTCGTGCTGATCGACGAGCTCGAGGCCGGGCTGCCGCAGGCCCAGGCCGAGGCGCTGCTGGCGTCGGTGCGCCGCGCCACCGCCGGCAAGACCTGCGTCATGGTCACCCATCGACCCGACCTGCTCGACGCCGACCGGGTTGCGTTCCTCGACGGGGGACGTATCGTCGACCAGGGCCGTCACGCCGACCTGGTCGCCCGCAACGACGCCTATCGATCGCTGCTGTCGCGCGCCGAGCGCGAGCAAGGGGAAACGCCATGAGCCAGAGCTACGTCTTCGAAGGCCCCGACGGCCGCCTCTACGAGCTGCCCGCCGACGTCATGGCGAAGCACGCGGTGCCGCCGGAGAAGGTGGCGGCGCTGCGCCAGCGGCTGGCGGTCGGCGCCGCCGCCAGCGGCGGTGGCGACCACGGCGACGGCGGCTCGACCGGCGCGCCCGCGGGACACTACCGGCCCGGCGAGCAGCCCGCGCACATCCCGCCACCGCCGGCGTCGGTGGCGGCGCCGACCGTCGGCGCCGCGGCGGCGCCGGCGACGTCGAGCACGACGATCTCGACGCCCAACGGCGGCACCGTCGTCCTCAACTTCTACTTCGGGCCGCCCGGGCCCCAGGCCAACGGCCACGCCGCGGTCGGCGCCGTCGAGGGCTACCACATGACCTTCGACGCCCACGGCATCCCGGTGAACCACACCGAGATGCTATGGGGCGACTACCTCGACAAGCAGGGCAACCCGGCGGTCGGCTGGCACTCGCACGATCCGGTCAGCGGCAACGCGCAGTAGCCGCCGTCGGGTGCTACCTGACCGGCTCGGCGACCGCGACGTCGACGGTCTGGCGGGACAGCTGGATCAGCGCGCGACGATCGTCCAGCGGCACGAGCTCGGCGACGTAGCCGCCGAGCTCGCCCTCGACGTCGGTGATCGGCTCGCGCCGCGAGGTCTGCCGATCCCAGCGCTCGACGTGCCCGGACAGGTGCCACATCCACAGCCACCGACCGTCGCGCGACCACGCCAGGCCCGGGAAGTTCTCGTCGATGCCGACGGGGACGACCAGCTGGGGGGCGCCCCCAGGTGGCGACCACCACACGCCGCGTCGATCGCGGTTCCACATCCAGGCCAGGGCGCCGTCGCGGGCGCGGGTCAGGCCGAACGCCCAGCCGCGGGTGGGATCCAGGATCGGCGCGCCGACCGCGCCGGCGCGATCGATCGTGATGAAGGTCTGGTTGTCGGCGCGCAGGTAGGCGAGCCGGTCGTCGTCGAGCCACGCGAGCTGGCCAGCGGGCGACGCGCCCGGCAGCGGCAGCACCGTCGTGGCGCCGTCGCCCGCGATCGGGATCAGCCGGAGCTCGGCGGCGTCGCCGTTGCCGCGGCGGAGCGCCAGGGTCGCGCCGTCGGGCGACCACGCCGCGTCGAGGACGTCGTCCGCCAGGACCGGGCCCGGGTCGCGGAGGTGGTCGAGGGTGGTGAGGCGTACGGTGCGGGCGTCGACGTCGAGCAGCGCCACGTGCTCGGCGTCGGGGGCGACGACGAAGGCGACCGGCGAGGTCGCCTGGGCGATCACCCGGACCGTCCGATCGCCGTCGCGCTCGACGAGGCGCCACGAGGTGTCGATGGCCTTGCCGATCACGGCGCCGTCGGCGCGGAACCCGACCGCGGCCCCGACGTCGGAGGCCAGCCGGCGCGTCGTGCGCTCGGTCGCGTCGTCGATCGACACCTCGGTCAGGGTCAGCCAGTCGCCGTCGCGCTCGACCAGGCCGAGCACGCGGCGGCGCGGGTCGACCGCGAACGACTCGAGCGCGACGTGATCGACCAGCGTGGTCGGCGTCGTGCACGCCCGGTCGGTGCGCACGATCGTCGTCGTGCCGTCCTCGCGGGTCAGCCGGACCAGCAGATCGTCGCCGGCGACCGTGACGCCGGACAGCCACTGGTAGTCGCCGGGGATCGCGCAGGTGCGACCGGGCACGTCGCCGTCGAGCGACACGAAGCTCAGCTGGCGCTGCGGTAGCAGCGCGGTCACGATCTCGCGCGGGCCGGTGAACGTCGCGAACGCCCACACCGGCCGGATCAGCTCCTCGGGCGCGGCGGCCGGGTGGGCGACGTCGAGCAGCCGCAGCTGGCGCAGGCCCTGGTCGGTCGGCGGGCCGAGCACCAGGACGTGGTCGCCGTCGGGGCTCCACGCCAGTCCGCCGGGGTGGAAGGTCGCGCGCCAGAGCGTGGTCGGCGGGTCACGACCGTCGAGCCCCAGCAGGACGACGTCGTCGCCCGACACCGCGACCGCGCGCGTGCCGTCGGGCGACACCGTGGGCATCAGGACGTCGCCGAGCTGGGTGAGGCGTCGGGACGCCACCGGCGGCGGCGTCGCGGTCGAGGGCGGGCTCGTCGCCCTGGTCGCGGTCGGCGGGGCCTGCGGACGCGACGGTGACCCCGACGTCGCGGCCAGCCAGATGGCGATCGCCACCGCGATCGCGACCGGCACCGCGGCGGCGGCCAGCCACCTCGCGCGCGGCCGCCGCGTGCCGCGCTCGAGCGCGGCGAGTAGCGCCGCCATCGACGGCCACCGCCGCGACGGGTCGGCGCGCAGCCCGCGCAGGACCGCGTCGCGCAGCCACCGCGGCACGTCGCTCCGCTCGGGCGGCGCCGCCGGGCCGGCGTCGATCGCGGCGCGCAGCTCGCGCAGCGTGCCGCCGGCGAACGGGCGCAGGCCGTACAGCGCCTCGAACAGCGCGACGCAGAAGCTGAACTGATCGGCGCGGGCGTCGACCGCGCCGCCGTCGTGCTGCTCCGGCGCCATGTACGCCGGCGTGCCGACGACGTCGCCCTCGTGGCTGAGCTCGGCGGCGAGGACGCCACCGGCGCCGGCGTCGCCGGAGCCCGACGAGTCGGCGGCGCCGGCGCGGGCGAGGCCGAAGTCGGCGACCTGGACCTCGCCGCCGGCGCCGAGCAGGACGTTGTCGGGCTTGAAGTCGCGGTGGATCAGGCCGGCGGCGTGGGCGGCGGCCAGGCCGCGGCCCGCGGCCACGTAGCGCGCGACGACCTCGCGCCACGGGCGGCGCGCGGCGCGGCTCCACGCCCCCAGGGTGCCGCCCGCCAGCAGCGGCATGGCCAGGAACACCGCGCCGTCGTGCATGCCGACATCGAACACCGGCACGACGCCGGGGTGGTGCAGGCGGGCCATGGCCTGGGCCTCGCGCAGGATGCGGTCGTAGCCGCGGGCGCCGCCGTGGCGCGGCCGCACCAGCTTGATCGCGAGGGCGCGGTCGAGGTCAGGATCGCGGGCGCGATACACCACGCCCATGCCGCCGGCGCCGTGCCAGGCCTCGATCTCGTAGCGGTCGATCCGCGTCCCGGGCCGCAGCGGCGTGCCGGGCGCACCGCCCGGCCCCGACGACAGCGTGACCTGGTTGCCGGCCCCGGTGGCGGGCGTCTCGCCGGCCGCGGCCGTGGGCTCGACGCCGAGGCGGCCGACGTCTTCCACCGTCGGCGCGAGGCCGGTGCGCTCATCGCGCGGCGAGGTCACGCCGCAGCATAGCGCCCCGACGCTGGCGAAGTCTGGCAATCGCGGGCGCAGCGAGGTCCGCGTGGAGCTACGACCGCAGGTCGAAGTACAGGGTCCGGGTCGCGCCGCAGGTCGGGCAGGCGACGCGGACGACCGCGAGGGTGCGGTCGCCGAAGCGGACCTCGTCCTCGGGCTGCGGCGTCATCATCCGCTTGCAGGCGCAGCGCTGGGCGCCGGCGACCCGGGCCATGCGGGCGCGGTCGCAGCCGAGCGCGGTGTGCGGGGCCTGGCCGACCTCGTGATCCGCGCCGAGCGGCCTGGGCCGGCCGGCCTCGATCAGCTCCTCCTTGCGCGGCAGGACCGAGACCCGCCGGTCGAGCCACAGCCCGAGGCCGACGAACACGCCGACCACCGCCAGGGTCCCGAGGAATTCGACCAGCACCACCCGCGGTATACCCCGGAGCATGCCGAGACGGAGGGGCCTGGTCGTGGTCGTGGTCGCGGTCGTGGTCCTGGCCGCCGCCGCGCTGGTGGTGTGGCGCGACCGCGGTCAGCGCGCCGGCACCGCCCCCGCTCCGGTCGCGGCGCCGGCGCGAGCGCTGGCGCCGCCGGCGGCGGCGACGCCGGTCGAGGCCGCGCCGGCGCCGGTGGCGGCGGCGACGCCCAGGGCGCCGATCGCGCTGTCGCCGGCGACCGTGGTCGACGCGCCTGACGCCGCCGCCGGCGAGCTCGCCGGGCGCGTCCTCGACTGGGGCACCGGCGCGCCGGTCGCCGCCGCCGAGGTCACGCTGGCGCCCGCCGACGGCGGCGCCGCCGCCAGCTTCGTCACCGACGCCGCCGGCCGGTTCGCGGCCCGGCTGGCCTGGCCGGGCCGGTTCCGGGTGGTGTCGGCGCTGGCCGCTGGCTACCTGCCGTACGCGCCGGATCCCGACCTCAGCCCCCTGGTGCTGGTGTCGCGGCCGGGGGTGCGCATCGACGGCGTCGTGCTGTACCTGGTCCCGGCGGTGACCTACCACGGCCGCGTCGTCGATCCCGACGGCGCCGCCGCGCCCGGCGCGGTCGTCACGCTGCGCGACGCCGACGCCGGCGAGCGCGCGTCGGCGCTGATCGAGGATCGCTTCGTCGCCGACGCCGACGGTCGCTTCGACTTCCACGCCCCCGACGGCGCGCTGCTCGAGGCCCGGCGCGACGGCTTCGCGCGCCGGGCGGGCGCGCCTCGACGGCGCCGCCCAGGTCAGCCACGAGCTCACGATCGTGCTGGGCGCGGCGGGAGGCGCGCCGCCGGCGCCGCGGTCGATCCGCGGCCGCGTCGTCGACGACGCTGGCGCGCCGGTCGGTGGCGCCCGGATCGCGGCGACGCCGCAGGCGCCGCCAGGGCGCCGCCGCGGCTCGACGGCGCCGCGGTCGCCGCCGACGCCGACGGCGCCTGGGTCGTCGACGACCTCGACGACGGCCGCTACGCCGTGGTCGCGCGCGCCGACGGCTACGCGCCGGGCACGGTGGTGGTCGACGCCGGCGCCACCGACGTCGTGATCACGCTGGCCGCGGGGGCGCGCGTCGTCGGGCGCGTCGTCGATCCCGGCGGCGCGCCGGTGCCGGCGGCGACGGTCGCGGTGCTGGCGCCGCGCGGCCTGGTCGCCGACGTGGTCGCGGTGGCGTCGGTGTTCGACGCCGAGGGCGGCTTCGCGATCGACGGCCTGACCGCCGGGCCCTACCAGGTCGTCGCCCAGGCCGCCGGCTACGCGCCGTCGTCGCCGGTCGCCGTGGTCGCGGCGCCGCCCGCCGAGGCGACCGCGGTGACCGTGACGGTCCGCCGCGGCGCGACCCTGGTCGGCACCCTGGTCGACGCCGACAGCCACGCGCCGCTGGGCCGCGGCAAGGTCACGATCGACGGCGCCCTCGGCGAGGGCACCACCGCGATCCCGCTGGTGACGTCGGTGATCAGCGGCGACGACGGCGGCTTCGAGCTGACCGGCATCGCGCCCGGCCGGCGGTCGGCGATCGCCGGCGCGTTCGGGCACCACCTCGCGATCGTCGGCCCCTTCGACGTCGCCGACGGCGCCCGCCTCGGCCCGGTCACCGTCGAGCTGAGCCCGACCGCGCCCGGCGAGGAGCCGCGGATCGAGCTCGCCGGCATCGGCGCCCGGCTCGCCGCCGACGGCGACGCGCTGCGCGTGCTCGGCGTCATCGCGGGGGGCGGCGCCGCCGAGGCCGGCCTCGTCGAGGGCGATCGCATCGTCGCGGTCGACGGCACCGCGGTGACCGCGCTCGGCCTCGACGGCGCGATCCAGCAGATCCGCGGCCCGGTCGGCACCCAGGTCGTGCTCGGCATCGAGCCCGGCGCCGGCGCCGACGGCGGCGCGAGCGGAGGGCCGCGCCGCGACGTCACCGTGACGCGTCGCAAGATCCGGGCGTAGCGGTCACGGCGCGCGGAAGCCGATCCGGGCGTGGGTGCCGTCGCAGAACGGCTTGGTCGCCGAGCCGCCGCAGCGGCACAGGCGCGCGCCGTCGACGCGATCGATCGTACGGCCGGTGCCGGTGCAGATCTCGACCGGGCCCGACAGCATCAGCGGCCCGTCGGGCTGGGGCCGGATCTCGAGCGGCGGGCCGTCGTGCAGCGGCTCCGACGGCCGGGTCGCGGCCTCGCCGGAGGCGGTGAAGCCGGCGGCGACGTGCGAGCCGTCGCAGAACGGCTTGCGCTGCGACGCGCCGCACCGGCACAGGGTCGCGCGGGTCATCGTCGCGGCGGCGCCGCCGGCGCCGGCGAGGTGCAGGTCGGCGTGGACGGCGTACGGGCCGTTCTCGCGGACGCGGACGACGTTGCGCGGCGGCGCGGTCTCGGGCGCGCCGCCGTCGAGCCGCTCGTAGGTGATGGCGCCGGACGGGCAGGTCCGCGCGATCGTGATCAGGTCGTCGACCGGCGCCTCGTCGGGGAAGATCCACGGGCCGACGACGTTGGCGAGGAACACCCGCGGCGCCCCGGTGACGCAGTGGCGGGCGTGGATGCACCGCGCGGTCTCGAAGCGGATGATCAGGTCGCGGCCGCGCGCCTCCTCGACCGGTCCGGGCGCATACGCGGCCGCCGCGGTCGCGGTCGCGGTCGCCGTGGTCGCGGTCGTGGCCGCGGCGCCGTCGCCGTACGGGATCGCCGCGACCTCGCTCTGGGCCCGCAGCCGCGCCGCCAGGTCGTCGAGCCCGTCGGCGACCGCCGCCATCGTCGGCGCCAGCGTCACGACGTGGGCGCGCAGCCCGGCGGCGAGGCGGTCGGCGCTCTCGAACAGGGTGCGGAACGCGCCGCGCGGCTCGGGCATGACCTCCAGCGACCGGCTCATCGTGAAGGTCAGGCCGGCGCGGACGTCGGGCACGGTGGTGCTCGCCGGCAGCGTCGTCAACAGCTCGGCGATCGGCGTCAGCGCGCGCATCGCCGTCGCCATGGCCTCGGTGGTCAGGGCGCGAGCGCCCGGCGCCAGCGCCACCGGCGAGGTCAGCGTGGTCAGCGCGCGCAGCATGAACTGGTAGGTGGCGTTGCCGAGATCCAGCACCGTCGCGGCCGGCTCGGCGTCGACCCACAGCAGGCCCTCGGGGGTCGGCGGCCGGCGCATCACCGGGTTGCGCGCGATCCGCGCCGCCGGCGCGAAGCCGGGATCCTCGGCGAGGATCGCGCGCAGCTCGTCGCGGATCGCCAGGAACCGGCAATAGTGCGACGCGTGGTGGGTGTCCCGCGCGCCCTCGCCCTGGGTCACGATGGTCTCCAGCGCGGCGCGCGCCGAGGCCAGGTCGACGACCCGCGTGATCCCGGCGAGGCCGACGCCGGCGGCGTCGAGCTGCAGCCGCGGGTCGCCGCAGAACAGGACGTCCTCGCCGAGGCGGGCGGCGAGGTCGGCGAGGCCGCGCTCGATGCCGCGGTAGAGGTGGCCGACCGTGGCGTAGTCCTGGGCGCTGGGCACCAGCCGGCCCTGGCCGAGGCCGCGCTGGTACGGGCGCGGCGCCGCGAAGCCGTCGCCGTCCTGGTCGACCGCGCCCTCGGGCCGCTCGAGGAAGACGAAGTGGTCGAGGGTCGCCGGCGTGAACGGCGCCAGCGACACGACGACGCCCGACGGGTGCGCGCCCGGCGACACCGGGAAGTTGAGCCGGCCCAGGCGAGGCGACGCGCCGATCGCGTTGGCGACGTTGGCGACCAGGGCCAGGTGGGTCATCTCGTCGCGCGCCACCGCCAGGATGACGTCGCGCCACCGCGCCACCGCGTCGGCCTGCGCCGCCGGCAGGCCCCGCCGGGCCGGCTCGCCGAGGCTGAACGCGGCGTAGAGGTAGCAGCACATCAGGCCGTGCTCGATCTCCGCGGCCTCGGCCAGCAGCTCGGCCAGGTGGTCGCGAGACTCGATGCGGATCGCGGGCTCCGGGGCGGTGGGCATGGCCGGCATCCTAGCAGCGCCGCGCGCGCCGCCACGCCTCCCCGATCGGGGGGCCCGTCGCGGCGCCGGCCCGCCCGCTACGGGCCGCCGGTGAGGGCGTCGACGTCGGCGAGGCACTCGTCGCCGAACAGGATCGCGTTCCCGGAGGTCACGTACTGGCGCGCAAACATCGCGGCGTCGGAGGCGCCCTCGTTGAGCCAGTACATGACGCACGCGTCGTTGGTGCAGTGCTTGCCGTGCGCGGTGTCGACGTGGGCGCTGGTGGTGGCGACGCCGTTGTCGACCAGCCCGAAGCCGTGGCCCAGCTCGTGGATCAGCGTCGACTGCTCGACGAACCGCGCCAGGTTGGGGAACGCCGTCGACCCCGTCGAGGCGATCACGTCCTTGAACATCGCGATCACGCCGGTGTCGCCGATCGAGACGCCGAGCACCGAGGGCTGGGCGCCGTCGGCGTCGGCGAAGGTGCCGCTGACGAAGACGACGTAGTAGCTCTTGACCCCGCCGCCGTCGGTGACGCCGCGGTGGGCGTCGGCGAGCGCCAGCAGATCGGCGGTGGTGAGCTCCTCGTCGGCGACCGCGCCGATGTCCTCCATCGCGGCGATCGTGGTCGGGACCTCGACCGTGCGCGTGCCGGCGAACAGGCGATCGAGGTTGGCGATCGTCAGATCGAAGGTGTCGCCGAAGCCCAGGACGCTGCCGGTGTAGGGCGCCTCGCCGGTCTCGTAGTCGATCTCGATGCGGACCGTGTCGACCGAGGGCGCGAACGGCCCGATCGCGCCGCCGCCGCCGCCGCCGCCGTCGTCACCACAGCCGGCGGCGAGGACGCTCGCGATCGCGAGCCCGACGGGGACGGCGGCCCGTCGCAGGGTCCGGGGTGGGGTCATGGTTGCTCGTCCCACGCCGGCTCCGGCGCCGGCTCGACGGTGACGTCGACCTCGAGGGTCTCGGGGCCGCCGCCGACGTAGATCGTGCCGGCGGTGGGCGTGGCGTCGCGGTAGTTGCGGCCGACCGCGACCCGGACGTGATCGGTCTGGGTCAGGATGCCGTTGGTGGGATCGAAGCCCTTCCAGCCGACCTCGGGCAGGTACAGCTGGACCCACGCGTGCGACGCCTCGCTCTGCACCGTGTTGACGCCCTCCTGGTGCTTGGGCCCGGTGTAGATGTAGCCGCACACGTAGCGGGCGGGCACGCCGAGCAGGCGGGCCAGGCAGATGAACAGGTTGGTGAAGTCCTGGCAGACGCCGCGCCGGTTGACGTAGACCTCGAACGGGGTCGTGAACACCGTCGTCGAGCCCTGCCGGTAGGCGTACTCCTTGAAGATCGTCTGGTTGATGTCGAGCAGGGTGTCGAACAGCTCGTAGTCGTTGCGCTTGACGAAGCTCATCGCGTACTCGGTGAGCTCGTCGAGCTGGCTCTCGGCCAGCTCGGGCGGCAACAGGTACGGCGCCATGATCTGGCGCTGCCACGGCATCCACACCAGCGGGATCGTCGAGCGCGCCTTGAGCGTGCGGAAGTCGAGCGGCGCGACGTCGAGCAGCTCGACCCGGCTGCGGGCCTCGATCACCATCTCGGTCCACGGCGTGTCGATCAGCATGCGGCGGACCCGGTTGCCGAAGACGTCCTCGAAGTCGAGCGACTTGCCCGGCACCGACACCGTCAGGTCGTAGGAGATCACGCGCTGCAGCCGGTCGTGCACCGGGTTGATGCGGAAGGTGTGGATCGACCGCTCGACCTGCTTGGCGTAGCGGTACACGGTGCGGTGGCGGACGTCGAAGATCCGCGGCTGGGCCTCGATCGGCCGCTCCTGGGCCAGCCGGCTCGCCACCGCCGGCGACACCAGCGAGCCGCCCTTGAGCGGCCCGGCGGCGGGTGGCGCGACCTCGGCGACCACCGCGCCCTGGCGGATCAGCACGAGGTGGCCGGGCGGCAGCTGCCGCCACTCGATCGCCCCGGGCGCCCCGGGCGCCCCGGGCGCCCCGGGCGCTCCGGGCGCTCCGGGCGCCCCGGAGGGCCCCGCGGCCGCGTCGTCGCCGGGCAGCGGCAGCTGCGGGTGCGCCGGCGCGGTCGGCAAGAGCGGCGTCGACGACACGATCACGCCCTTGCGGCTCTTGGTGCCGCGCACGCCCAGATCGATGACCAGGTCGTCGTCGCCGAACGCCATCCGGTCGTACGGCGGCAGCAGCTGGCCGACGTGGACGGTGCCGTCGCCGTCGCGGTCGGCGTAGACCATCAGGTCGCGGCCGTCGGTCAGCGCGATGGTCAGGCCGCCGTCGTCGTCGAGGACGTCGAGCCAGTCGCGCAGCGTCGCCAGGTCGGCCTCGGCCAGGCTGCGCCAGCCCTGCTCGGCGAACCGGTTGAGCAGGTTGCAGAACACCTGCTCGGTGTCGGTCGAGCCCACCGGCTCGAAGATGCCGCGGTCGTCGGGGGGCCGCTTGGCCAGGCTGCCGGCGTGGCCGATGATCCAGTCGCGGCGGCCCCAGCTGCGCACGAACGGCTGGGTGTTGGCGTCGGTGATGGCGCCCCAGTGCGCGGCGCGGATGTGCAGCACGAACAGCGACGACTCGAGGTGCTCCCAGGCCCGCGCCAGCTGGCTGCGGATCGAGCCCTCGGGCGGCGCCGGCTCCTTGAGGATCACCGCCGACGGCTCGCCGCCCGGGTAGTAGCCCAGGCCCCAGCCGTCGGGCAGGGTGCGCTCGGGGGCGAGGCACCGCAGGTCGAACGACGGGGCGAGCTCGCCCTCGAACGACATGGCGAGGAGGTTGGGCATGGACCCAGAATCTAGCAGACCGCCGGGATCGGTCGTGACGCGACCCGCGCGCCCACCGCACGGCTCACGGGTCGTAGCCGAGCAGCTCGCGGCCGAGGTGCTCGCAGATCGCCGCGGTCTCGTCGACGACGTGGGTCAGGATCTCGTGGACGTCGTGGTCGAGGTCGGCGCGGCGGCCCTGGACCCAGGCGTCGAGGACGCGCAGCCGCTCGAGGGTCTGGCCGCCGGGTCGATCGTGGGCGTCGGGGGGGCGGATCTCGCACAGCCGCTCGTGGGCCGAGTGGACGCAGTAGGCGATCGACCGCGGGAACCGGGCCTCGCCGACCAGGAACCGCGCCACCGCCTCGGGGCTGACCCGGCCCTGCTGCCGCTTCATGAACGGCTCGTAGCCGGACAGCGAGCGCAGGAGCGACAGCCACAGCGAGGTCTCGACGATCTCGTGGCGGTCGCCCAGGTGGGTGAAGGCGTGGTGGTGGACGTCGAGGATGCGCGCGGTCTGGCTGGTGCGCTCGAGCAGGACGCCGAGCCAGATGAAGTCGAGCGGCTCCTCGTGCAGCATCGTCGAGCGCAACAGGCCCAGGCTGAGCTGGGTCAGCGACCGCACCCGCTTGTAGAACTCGTGGCGCTCGGTCCGCCACTCGGCGTCGCTGGCGTCGCCGGCCAGCCACAGGTGCAGCTCGTTGACCGCCTCCCAGGCCTCGAGCGAGACGACCTCGCGGATCGATCGCGCGTTCCACCGCGCGCCCCGCACCGACGCGCGGATCGACGTGCCCGAGTCCTCGGCCCAGGTCATGAAGCGCTCGACCCGCTCGCCGTCGCCCCACGCCGCCTCGCCGAGGCCCTCGCCGTCGGGCGCGCCCTCGACGACGCGGGTCCGGTAGTGGTCCTCCTCGCCGGCGACGACGATCACCGGGCGCCAGCACTGCGCCGGCTCGAGCTCGGCGTCGAGCGCGAGGTTGTGGGTGGTGGCCAGCAGGCGCGCGGTCGACTCCGCGCGCTCGAGATAGCGGCCGAACCAGAAGCAGTGATCGGCGACGCGGCTGATCACGCGCGACCTCCCTTGAGCACCCAGGTGTCCTTCGAGCCGCCGCCCTGGCTGGAGTTGACGACGTAGCTGCCCTCGACCAGCGCGACCCGGGTCAGGCCGCCGGGCAGGACCCACGGGCCCTCGCGGCTGGTCAGGATGTACGGCCGCAGGTCGACGCGGCGGGGCTCGACGGCGCGGCGGTCGCCGTTCCAGGTCGGGCACGTCGACAGCTCGATCAGCGGCTGGGCGATGTACTTGCGGGGCTCGGCCTCGATGCGGCCGCGGAACTCGGCGCGCTGCGCCGCGGTCGCCTGCGGCCCCATCAGCATGCCGTAGCCGCCGGCCTCGTCGACCGCCTTGACCACCAGCTCGTCGAGGTGGTCGACGACGTAGCGGCGATCGTCGGGGCGCATGCACACGTAGGTGTCGACCTGGGCCAGCGTCGGCTCCTCGCCCAGGTAGAACCGGATCATGTCGGGGACGAACGCGTAGATCGCCTTGTCGTCGGCGACGCCGTTGCCGGGCGCGTTGGCCAGCGCGACGTGGCCGGCGGCATAGGCGCGCATCAGCCCGGGGACGCCGAGCACGCTGTCCTTGCGGAAGACCTCGGGATCGAGGAACGCCTCGTCGGTGCGGCGGTAGATGACGTCGACCCGGCGCGGCCCGCGCGTGGTCTTGACGAAGACGTGGTCGCCGTCGACGAACAGGTCGGGGGCCTGGACCAGCTCGAGGCCCATCGTGCGGGCCAGGAAGCTGTGCTCGAAGTACGCCGAGTTGTACGGCCCCGGCGTCAACACCACCGCGGTGGCGTCGTCGCCGGTGGGCGCGACCGAGCGCAGCGCCGCGGCCAGCCGGCTCGGGTAGTGGTCGACGCGGTGGACCCGGGCCTGGTCGAAGATCCGCGGGAACAGGCGCTTCGAGATGACGCGGTTCTCGACCACGTACGACACCCCCGACGGGGTCCGCAGGTTGTCCTCGAGGACCCGCCAGGTACCGTCGGGATCGCGGATGAGATCGATGCCGGAGATGTGCAGGCGGACGCCGCCCGGCGGCTTGACGCCGCGCAGGCTCGGCTGGTAACCGGCGGCGCCGACGACGAGCTCGGGCGGGATGACGCCGGCGGCGAGGATCTTCTGGTCGCCGTAGACGTCGTCGAGGAAGGCGCCCAGGGCGCGCAGCCGCTGGGTCAGGCCGCGCTCGAGCCGCGCGAAGTCGTCGGCGCGGACCACCCGCGGGATCAGGCAGAACGGGAAGATCTTCTCGGTGCCGCGCTGATCGGCGTAGACCGAGAACGTCACGCCCTGGTTGAGCAGCGCCTTCTCGGCCAGGGCCTGGGCGTGGGCGAACTCGTCGGCGCCGAGCTGGTCGAGCGCGTCGATCAGGCGGGCCAGCTCGGGCGCCGGCTGGTCGGTGCCGAACAGCTCGTCGAACGGTGACGGGGAGCCGCCGAGGCGGCGGTACGCGGCGAACAGCGATGAGGTCACGCGGGCTCCGGGGGTGCGGCGTCGCGCAGGTCGACGGTCCAGGTGTCGGCGCGGGCGAGATCGTGGCGGATCGAGTGGGCCACCGCGGCGGCCACCGGGGCGACGATCAGGCGCTCGGCGCGGCGGCGCGTCGCCTCGTCGTCGTCGGGGACGCCGTCGTAGGGGCCGCCGCCGGGGCGCCAGCCGTGCAGCGTCACGGCCAGCTCGTCGCCGCGGTCGCGCAGCCGCACGACCAGGGGATCGAGCGCAGCCAGGCCGGGGTGCAGGCCGGGCGCCGGCACGAACAGGCGGCGGCGCACGCCGACGACCCACACCGTGCGCTCGCCGTCGACCCGCGCCGCGTGCGGCGTCACCGCGTGATCGCCGGCGGTGATCGCGGGCAGGGCGCGCCCGGTGGGCAGCTCGAGGCGGAGCTCGAGCCGCTCGGTCGAGGCGTCGACCAGGCGGCTGGTGCGGCCCTCCTGCGACGCGGTGTCGCCGACCAGCGGCCAGAACTCGACGGCGCGCGACAGCGTGACGTGGACGCCGGGGAACGGCTCGCCGCGCCACAGCGTCGGGTCGCGGTACGCGGTGGCCAGCGCCTCGAGCCGGGGTGGCAGGCCGACGCCGTGGTCGTGCAGGTCGCGCAGCACCGCGGCGAGGTCCTCGTGGAGGAACGTCGGCAGCGCCATGCGATCGTGGAGCTCGGCGCCCCAGTCGATCATCGGCGCGTCGTAGGGGGCCAGCGCGCAGCGCGCCGCGATCGCGCGGACCAGCGCGCCGGCGGCCGCCAGGTGCTCGGCGGTCGGCGGCATCTGGAAGGCGCGCCACTCGACCAGGCCGGCGAGGCCGCGGTCGCCGAGGCACGGATTCCACAGCTTCTCGACGTTGAGCTCGGCGCGGTGCGAGTTGCCGGAGGCGTCGACCAGCAGCGGCGCCAGCGTCTGGGCCAGCAGCGCCGGCGTCACCGCGTCGCGCGCGGCGGCGCGCTCGAGCCAGCGCACGCCCAGGCGCAGCTCCTCCCACCGCTCGCGCACGCCCTCGTCGGGGCGCGGCGCCTGCGACGCCGAGCCGGCGCACGCGCCGAGGAACCAGTACGACAGCGACGGGTGGTCGTTGACGTAGCGGATCAGCCGCGGCAGCAGCGTCGGGTGGACGAAGAACGGGCTGGTCGCCGGGCTCGGTCCGCCCAGCGTGAGCTGGCCGCCGCCGCCGGAGTCGTCGAGGTCGCCGTTGAAGCGCCGCCGCACCGCCGACAGCCCGGCGGCGGCCGCGGCGTCGTAGATGGCGCGGACGTGGCCCAGGAACGACGCGCCGTCGGGGCACGGCGCGCTGTTGATCTCGACGACGCCGGGATCCGGCGTCACCGTCATCCAGCGGTCGTCGCCAGGGGAGAGCGGCGTGCCGTGGCGCAGCGGCGGCGCCGCGCCCGGGGCGGCGTCGTCGAGCCCGGCGAGCGCGGTCGCCAGCGCCGCGGCGTCGGCGTCGGTCCACGGCGCGCCGCGGACGCCGGCCCAGCCGAAGCGCAGCCCGAACGCGAAGCGCGGCCGGTCCTCCTCGGGATAGCGCCGGCCCTCGATCGGCCCGACCGCGGTCACCGGCAGGCGCGCCGCCAGCTCGCGGACCACGGCGAGCGCGGCGGCGCGCTTGTCGCCGGCGTCGTCCTCGGCCTGCCAGGTCCAGCACGGCGCCAGCGACGCCGCCCGCGTGAAGGTCGGCTCGGCGCCGAGCCACATCGTGACGCCACGCTGGGCCAGGCGCCGGTCGTGCTCGACCAGCGCCTCGAGCACGGGGTCGACGCTCACGTCTCGAGATCCTCGCCGAACGGCCCGGGCCAGTCCTCGGGGCGCGGCAGCGGTCGGTCGAGGCCGACCCGGCGCAGGTCGAGGGTGTAGGGCGCGTCGGGGTGGGGGCGCGCCTCGCGCGGCGCCACCGGCCACGGCTGCGGGCCCTCGAGGGTGAAGCGGCGCGCGCGCCGCGCGGTGGCCTCGAAGCGGGTCAGCGGCGGCGCGTCGAAGCTGCGGCCCTCGGGGTGCCAGACGTGGTACGCGCACGCGCCCAGCGACCGGCGCGCCCAGGTGTCGACGACGTCGAGCCGCAGCGGGTGGTGGACGCCGAGGTGCGGGTGCAGGCTGTGCGGCGGGCACCACGCCCGGAACCGGATGCCGGCGACCGCCTCGCCGGCGGCGCCGGTCGGGCGCATCGGCAGGACCACGCCGTTGACCAGGACCCGGTGGCGCTCGGCGACCAGGCCGCGGGCCCGGACCTCGATGCGCTCGAGCGAGCTGTCGACGAAGCGCGCGGTGCCGGTGGTCACGACCTCCTCGCCGAGGACGTTCCACGGCTCGATCGCGTTGCGGACCTCGAGCTGGACGTCGCCGGCGTCGAGGCCGCCGACCAGCGGGCAGCGCAGCTCGACGAACGGCCGGTAGCCGGCGGCGGGCAGGCCGACGCCGTGGCCGTCGAGGTAGGCCAGGACGTCCTCGAGGTCGCGCCACAGGAAGTGCGGCAGCAGGAACCGGTCGTGCAGCTGCGGGCCCCACCGCACCAGCGGCGCCCGGTACGGCGCGCGCGCGAACGCGGCGATCATCGCGCGCACCAGCAGCACCTGCGCCGCGGCCATGCGCGGGTGCGGCGGCATCTCGAACGCGCGCAGCTCGGCCAGGCCCTGGCGGCCGTACGGGGTCTGCAGGTCGTAGAGCTTGTCGATCGAGATCTCGGCGCGGTGGGTCGAGCCGGCGAGATCGGTGAGCAGGTGCCGGAACAGCGCGTCGACCAGCCACGCCGGCGTGGCCAGCCCGGCGTGGGCGCGCTCGAGCGCGATCTCGAGCTCGTAGACGGTGTCGAGCCGGGCCTCGTCGACGCGCGGCGCCTGCGAGGTCGGGCCGACGAACAGGCCGGTGAACAGGTACGACAGCGCCGGGTGGTGCTGGACGAACGTGATCAGGCTGGCCAGGATCGCCGGGCGCAGCAGGAACGGCGAGCCCAGCGGTGTCGGGCCGCCGACCGTGATGTGGTGGCCGCCACCGGGGCCGGCGAGGCGGCCGTCGAGCTGGTACTTCTCGGCGTGCAGCCCCGACGCCAGCGCGGCGTCGAAGACGGTGTCGAGCAGCGCCGCGTGGTCGCGGCCGCCGGCGGTCGGCGGCACGTTGACCTCGAGGACGCCGGGGTCCGGGGTGACCGCGAACCGCAGCAGCCGCGGCGACGGCGGCGGCGGGTAGCCCTCGAGCCGGACGTCGACGCCGGCGTCGACGCGGGCGGCGTCGATCGCGGCGATCAGCGCCAGCCAGTCGTCGAAGGTCGCGACCGGCGGCAGGAACACCCAGAGCGCGCCGTCGCGGGGCTCGACGCACAGCGCGGTGCGCACGCCCGAGGTCCGCGGGATCGGCGACGGCGACGGGAACGCGGTCGGGGTCAGCGCGTCCGGGGTCTCGGCCAGGATGCGGGCCCGCGCCGCGTCGGAGGCGTCCATGCGCAGCTGCTGGCGGGCGCGGCGGATCGCGCGCCGGGCCCGGGCCGCGAGGGCGGCCGGGGTGTCGGCGTCGGCGTCGGCCGCGTCGTCGGCGTCGGCCGCGTCGTCGTCGTCGGCCGCGTCGGCGTCGGCGGGCAGCGCCCGGGGATCGAGCTGGTCCTGCTCGCCCTGCCAGACCGGGACGTAGCCGGGCGCGAGCGCCTTGAGCGGCAGGCGCAGGCCCATCGCGCTGTCGCCGGGGACCAGGAACAGCCGGTCGCGGCGGAACGACCAGGTCTCGGTGAGCCACGCGGCGCCGTCGGCGCTGCGCACCAGCGGCAGGACCCAGCCGACCACCGCGCCGACGCCGCGGTCGAGCAGGCGCGCCAGCCGGCGCCGCTCCTCGGGATCGTCGAGGCCGGCGCTGCGCGGGTCGACGCCGGTCGGCAGCGACGCCTCGTCCTGGAGCAGGCGCCACGGATCCTCGTAGGCGGCGTGCAGCGCGCCGGCCGCGACGCCCAGGCGCCGCGCGATCGCCTCGGCGACCGCGAGGGCGCCGTCGGCGGTGGCGGCGGCGCCGAGGCTGCGCTCGGGCCAGACCGCGACCTCGTCGCGGCGGGCGCACACGTCGAGCGACCACCGCGGCAGGCTCTCGCCCGGGTAGTGCTTGCCGGTGCGGTGCAGGATCGCCGCGCCCGGGGCCAGGCGCCGCCGCAGCTCCTCGGTGAGGCGCCAGCCGCGGCGCCACTTGGTCGGGCCCAGCGCCGCGGTGTTCCACTCCGGCGCCGCGACCTCGTCGCGCGACGTGAACGTCGGCTCGCCGCCGACGGTGACGGTGAGGCCCTCGGCGTGCAGCGCGGCGTCGGCGCGGTCGCCGGCGTCGAGCAGCGCCAGCCAGGTGTCGTCGGGGTAGGGCGCGGTCGGGCGCGGCTCGTGGCCGAGCCGGACGATCGTGGTGCCGAACTCGACCTGCTCGGCGAGGGTGTCGCTGGTGCCCTCGATGGGCGCGGCCAGCGCCGGCGACGCGGTGCACGCCAGCGGGATGTGGCCCTCGCCGCACATCAGGCCCGAGGTGGCGTCGAGGCCGATCCAGCCGGCGCCGGGCAGGTAGACCTCGGCCCAGGCGTGGAGGTCGACGACGTCGTGGCCGAGGCCGCGCGGCTCGTCGGGGATCATGCCCTCGTCGGTGAGCTGGATCAGGTAGCCCGACACGAAGCGGGCGGCGAGGCCGCGCGACCGCAGCGCCGCGACCAGCAGCACCGCCGAGTCGCGGCAGCTGCCGCGGCCGTGGCCCAGCGTCTGCTCGGGCGTCCACACTCCGGCCTCCTCGCGGATGACGTAGCGGACGCGCTGGTTGACGCGCTGGTTGAGCGCGGTCAGCAGCGCGACGACCTCGCCGTCGGCGGGCAGGTCGGCGAGGAACGCGCGCGCCGTCGGGCCCAGCGCGTACGCCGGGTCGGCGGTGTCGAGGAACGGCGCCAGCTCGACCGCGAGGCCGTCGGGGTAGGCGAACGGCACCTCGCGGGCGCGCGGATCGACCAGGAAGTCGAACGGGTTGACCGGCTTGATGTCGACGGTCAGCTCGACCAGGACGTCGAACGCGGTCCGCCGGTCGCCGACCGGGAAGGTGACGCGGGCCAGGTGGTTGCCGTGCGGATCCTGGAGCCAGTGCAGCCGGTGCTCGCCGTCGATCGCGAGCCGGTAGCTGTCGATCCGGGCCCGGACGTGGTTGGCGGGCCGCAGCCGGATCAGGTGCGGGCCGAGCGCCGCCGGGCGCGGGTAGGCGTAGTGGCTCCGGTGCTGGACGAGTAGGCGCATCCCCTCGGTCAGGGTGCGCCCGTCGGGGCGTCGCGATCAAGGCCGGGCGGCGCCGCTCGGGCGCCGGCGGTGGCCGCGGCGGGTCGCCTGTTTCGTCGCGGTTTCGTCACGGTTGCGGCGCGGTGGCGCGCGCGGTGCGCGCCCGCGCTCGCACGAACGCGGCCCGCGACACCTGCCAGTCGCCGGAGAACGCGTCGTCGAGATCCTCGACGACGTAGAGGATGTGCGACACCGCGCCCACCATCGCGGCGGTGATGATCGCGTGGATCGCGAAGCGGTCGACCGCGACCAGGTACATCGAGCCCGAGACCACGACCGCGCCCATGTACAGCAGCATGCGCAGGCTCAGCGGCATGTGGGTCCGCGCCGCGGTCAGCCGCGACATCCGGGCGTCGGACAGGTCGTTGAAGCAGCTCAGCGCCTCGGCGTGCAGCGCCTTCTGGCACTCGGTCACCGGCTCGACGTCGTGGAGCTCGTCCCACACCGCGTCGAGCAGGTCGGTGACCCGGGCGATCGTGTCCTCGTCGCCGCGCGACATCGCGGTCCACTCCTCGGCCAGGACCGCGTCGAGATAGCGCTCGAGCCGGCCCTGGATGCGGGCGCGATCGTCGTCGCCGAGGCCGCCGACGATGCGGTGCAAGTCGACGCAGTCGTTGGCCTCGCGCTCGACGTGGCCGCGCGCGACGTCGAACTGCTGCCAGACCACGAACACGACGAACGCCAGCAGCACCGCGTACATGGTGTCGACGCCCTGCAGGTAGTTGCCGACGACGTCGTTGGAGGCGCGCAGGGCGTCCTGGGGCACCAGCGCGCGGATCAGCCACAGCCCGGCGACCCCCAGCGCCATCGAGCCCGCGACGATCGGTACCAGCCGGGTGACGGTCCTCAGCGTGCGCCCCATGGCGGCATCCTACCGCCGCCGCGGCGGCGCGGGCGGCGCGGGCCACCGGTGACGGTCACGCGAACATGTGGCGCTGGCAGCGGTCGGCCCACGGCAGCTCGCCGAGCGCGGCCAGCTCGAGGTCGACGCCGCACACGTCGCAGCGGCCGTACTGGTCGTCGGAGGCGTCGAGCAAGCGGCGGCGGGCCTCGATCTGCTCGAGCGCGGCCCGCAGCAGCTCCTCGGGGCGGGCGCCGGGGCGCGCGTCCAGCCCCAGCGCCTCCAGCTCGGTCTGCTTGTCCTTGCCAGCCAGGATCTCGGCGAGCAGCGTCGCCAGATCGAGACCTCGCCGCATCAGGCCCACCCGCAACCGCGCCCGCGTCACCTCGTCGAATCTCATGCACCAGCATGGGACGGGAATGCGTGGCCGCAATCGTTCGTTTCGCGAGGCATGCCACGCACCGCCAGGATCGCCGCGGTCGTCGCGACGCTGGGGCTGGCCGCCGCGACGGCCGGGGGCGGCGCCGGCTGCGATCGCGGTGCGCCGCTGGCGACCCGCCCCGACGCCGCCCGCACCGCGGCCGCCGACCCGGCCCGCGACCGCGACTTCGACGCCACGCTGGCCGCGATCGGCGAGCGGCGCGCCCAGCTCGGCCGCGCCTACGCGGCGGCGCACGACGACGCCGGCCGCGCCGCGGTGCGCGCCGAGGCCCGCGCCTACCTCCTGCGCACGATCGATCAGGACCTGTTCCCGCCGTGGCTGGGCACGCCGTGGGGCCTGGGCCGCAACAGCACCTCGACCCGGCCGCACCAGCCGGGGATGACCGTCGGCTGCAGCTACTTCGTGACGTCGATCCTCGGCAACGCCGGCTTCCGCCTCGACGACCGCTACCGGTTCGCGCAGGCGCCGGCCCTCGACATCCAGCGGTCGCTGGCCCGCGGCAGCCACGCGATCGCCCGCTTCCTCAGCATCCCGGCCGACCAGCTGGCGCGCCGGATCGCCGCGCTCGGCGACGGCCTGTACCTGATCGGCCTGTCCAACCACGTCGGCTGGGTCGTGGTCGACGGCGACCGGGTCCGCCTGGTCCACGCCAGCTACACCGGCGGCCGCGTGGTCAGCGACGAGCCCCTGGCCGGGGCGGTCGCGATCGACGCCTCGCGCAAGGCCGGCTACTTCGTGTCGCCGGTGATCGTCGCCGACGCCCGCAACGACTGGCTGATCGACGCGTGGCTGCGCGGCGCCACCGTGCGGTTCCGCGGCGGCGACGGCTGAGTCGGGCGCGAGGTCACCCTACGCGTCGTCGTCGGGGCCGTCGGCCGCGGTCGCGCCGGCGGCGCCGCGCAGGCCGTGGGCGTCGGCCCACCGGTAGATCTGCCGGCGGTCGCGGCCGAAGCGGCGACCGAGGGCGCGGACGTTGCCGCCCAGCTCGCGCCACGCGGCGACGAACTCGTCGCGGCTGGGGATCGCCGGGCGCTCGGGTGGCGCGGGCTCGGCGTCGGGCGGCTCGGCGGCGGCGGCGGCGCCGGCCGCCGCGATGGCCTGCGCCGGGACCTCGATCGCGCCGGTGGGGACGCCGGGCGAGGGCGGCGAGGTGGTGCCGCGCAGCCACGCCGGCAGGTCGTCGTCGTCGATCGCGATCGGCGAGCGAGGCTCGTGGCCGCGCGCGGCGCGGCCGCCGAGCTCGTGGATCAGGCGGTCGACGCCGCGCAGGTTGTCGGGCCAGGGGTGGGCGAGCAGGGTCGCCATCGCCGCGGCGGTCAGCGTCGGCGCCGCCAGCTCGACGCCGCGCGCCTCGCACCACGCCGCCCACAGCCGGTCGATCCACATCGGCAGGTCGCCGCGGCGCGCCGTCAGCGGCGGTACCTCCAGCGTCCACTTGGCGAGCCGCGCGTGGAGGTCGCGGCGGAACCGCCCGGCCTCGACCATCGCCGGCAGGTCGCGGTTGGTGGCGGCGACGACGCGGACGTCGACGGTGACGGCGCGCGCGCCGCCGACCGGCTGGACGACGCCGTCCTGCAGCACGCGGAGCAGCTTGGGCTGCAGCTCCAGCGGCAGCTCGCCGACCTCGTCGAGCAGCAGCGTGCCGCCGTCGGCGGCGCGGAAGACCCCGTCGGCGTCGGTGGTGGCGCCGGTGAACGCGCCGCGCGCGTGCCCGAACAGCTGGCTCTCGACCAGCTGCGGCGCCAGCGCCGCGCAGTTGACCGGGATCAGCGGGCCGCCGCGGCCGCCGAGGCGGTGCAGCTCGCGGGCGACCCACTCCTTGCCGGTGCCGGTGTCGCCGGTCACCAGCGCCGGCGACGGGTCGACGGCGGCGAGGCCCACCTGCGCCCGCAGCCGCGCCATCGCGACCGAGGCGCCGGGCAGGCCGTCGTCGTCGCCGCGGTCGTCGCCGCGGTCGTCGCCGCGGGCGTCGTCGCGGTCGTCGTCGCCGAGCCCGTCGTCGAGCCGCTCGTAGGCGATGAAGACGCCGCCGAGGCGTAGCACCGCGCCGTCGGCGAGCCGCCGGCCGGCGGCGGCGGCGACGCCATCGACCAGGGTGCCGTGCCGGCTGGCGAGGTCGTCGACGACGTGGACCCCGGCGGCCTGGTCCCAGGCGACCCGGGCGTGGCGGCGCGACACCGTGCCGTGGATCAGCGCCGGCGAGCCATCGTCGGGGGCGCGTCCCAGGGTCAGCGGCGCCGCCGACACCAGCGCCCGCCAGCGCAGGCCCCGCGGCGCGATCGCCCGCAGCACGGCCCGCGCCGGCCGGGCCACGCGGTCGCCGTGGATCACCAGCGAGTCGGTCGGGTGATCGTGCATCGGCGCCCGCAGCATAGCGTGATACAGGTGGCCGGTGACCGCGCTCGACGACCTCGATCCCGCGCTGCTCGACGCCCCGTCCGCCGAGCTCGCCGCCCGCCTGCGCGCCGGCCGCCCCGTCGACGCCGCCGCGGTGTGCGGCTGGCAGTACGACGGCATCAGCCTCGGGCTGCCGGCCTGGATCGAGCGGCTGACCTGGAAGAAGTTCGCCAAGGCGTTCCACCGCGACGCCGACGGCGCGCTCCGCGGCTGGAACCTCCGCTGCCACCAGGACGGCCTCGACGCGCCCTGGCGGCCGCGCGTCCACCGCAGCGTGCCCGTGACGTTCGGCCACTTCGCGCTGACCACGGTCGACGATCGCTACCCGGCGCCGGCCGGCACGCTGCTGCTCGACTACGGCCGCGGCGGCAACCGCCGCGGCGATCCCGTGGCGCGCCTGCGCGATCCGGTGGTCGCGCTCGACGACGCCGGCGACCGGCTGCTCGGCTGCTCGCTGGTCGAGGTCGCGGGCCGGCTGATCGCGACGCCGAGCTACTTCGTGCTGCGCCGCGGCCCCCGGGTCGGCCACGTGCCGACCCCGCCGCGCCGCTGATCAGCGCGCGGCCGGCGCGGTCACGACCGCGCCAGCTCGACCAGCGCGGGCACGCTGGTCAGGTGGTAGACCAGCAGCGACGAGTACGCGATCGCCGACGCCACCAGCGCGACCGAGGCGGCGCGGCGCCGGCGCAGCCGGAACAGCACCAGCACGCCCATCGAGACCAGGGCCAGCTTGACCAGCATGAAGCCGACCGGGCCGCGGGTCAGGGCCTGACCCATCAGCGGGTTGCCCTCGACGGCGAGGCCGAGGTGAACGTAGATCAGCGTGAAGACCGCGTCGATGAGGTTCAGGACCAGGATGGCCCCGGCGATCATCGTGAGGGGGACGCGGCGCGACAACGACATGTCCTCCCGAGATGCAGCCGGTGGGCCAGCGCGGGCGCCAGGTAACCGATGGAATCGTCTCGCCCGGGGGCGCGGGAGTGCGACACGATGGCGACCGGTGACCCCAGGACCTGCCACCGGGACACGGGATCGGCGCCCGGCGGCGTGATCGGAACCCCGGGGACCCTTACACTTGGCGGACCGTGACCGCCGGGACGTCCGATGCGCTTTCCGAGCTCGCCAGGATCTGGCGCCGCTACGAGGCCGACCCGGAGGGCGCGATTCGTGCCGTCACCGAGGCCGGCTGCCGGGCCCTCGACGTCGCCCGCTGCAGCGTCTGGCTGCTCGACGAGGCCCGCACGGTGCTCCGCTGCGTCGACCTGTGCGAGATCGCGACGAATCGCCACACCAGCGGCACCGAGCTGCGCGCCGCCGACTACCCGGCGTACTTCCGCGCCCTCGACGACGAGGAGCCGATCGCCGCCGACGACGCCCACCACGACCCGCGCACCGCCGAGTTCTCGCCGGGCTACCTGGCGCCGCTCGGCATCGGCGCGATGCTCGACGCGCCCATCCGGCTCGGCCTGCGGCTGGTCGGCGTGGTCTGCCACGAGCACATCGGGCCGGCGCGGGTGTGGACCCGGGGCGAGCAGAAGGACGCCGCGTTCCTCGCCAGCCTGACCTCGCTGGCGCTCGAGCTGCGGCAGCGCGCCCGGCGCGAGGCGCTGCTGTCGGCGACCCTGGAGTCGACCGGCGAGGGCATCGTCGCGGTCGACGGCGAGCGGGTCGTCGCGTTCAACCGCCGCTTCGTCGAGATGTGGAAGCTCGGCGAGGCCCCCGGCAACGTGTCGCAGCTGCGGGCGGCGATGGACGCGCGGACCCAGCGGCTGGCCCGCTTCCTCGGCACCGCCTCGGAGATCCTCGCCGACGACACCGACGCGGTCGACGCCATCGAGCTCAGCGACGGTCGCGTCTTCGAGCGGACGTCGCGGCCGCAGATCATCCTCGGCGAGACCGTGGGGCGGGTGTGGAGCTTCCGCGACATCACCGGCCAGCGCCGCGCCGAGGCCGCGCTGCGGGCCAGCGAGCAGCGCATGCGCGAGCTGGCGATCCGCGACGGCCTCACCGGGCTGTTCAACCGCCGCCACACCCTCGAGGTCCTGGCCGACGCGCTGGCGTCGTCGGCCCGGACCGGCGAGCAGGTCACCGTCGGGCTGATCGACCTCGATCACTTCAAGAAGGTCAACGACACCCACGGTCACCTGGTCGGCGACGCCGTGCTGCGCGACTTCGCCCAGGTCCTCGGCGGTCGTCTGCGCGGCACCGACGTCGTCGGCCGCTACGGCGGCGAGGAGTTCATCGTCGTGATGCGCCGCGCCGACCTCGCCGCCGCGCGGCACGTGCTGGAGGCGATCCGCGCCGACCAGGCCACCCGGGCGCTGCCCGAGGACGTGCCCCGGTACACCTTCAGCGCCGGGCTCGCGGCGGCGGGCGACGACGGCGGCGACGTCACCGCGCTGCTGGCGCGGGCCGACGAGCGGCTCTACGACGCCAAGCGGGCCGGCCGCGACCGGGTCGTCTGACCGCGGCGCCGCGGGCCGGCGCCGCGCACGCCAGCGGCCCGCCGCCGTCGCGCCGGCGCATCGCGCAATGTTAGGCTGCCGCCGTGGGCAAGCCGCCGTCCCCGGAACGCCCCCGGCGATCGAAGACCATCCCGCCCGCCATGCACTCCGCGGCGGCGCGGCCGTTTCCGCGCGCGGTGCCGACCTACGTCGGCCGGGATCCCGAGCTGGCGCGCGCGCTCGAGCTGCTCGACCACGAGACCCTGCACCTGATCTACGGCGTCGGCGGCGTCGGCAAGAGCGAGTTCGTCTACAAGCTGGTCGAGGAGGCGGCGGTGCAGCCGCGGTGGATCGGCGCGATCCCGGCGCTGGTCGCGGTGCGCCCCGGCATGGCGGTCGAGCACGTGGTCGCGGCGCTGCGCATGGTCGCGGGCGCGCGCCGGCAGCGCGGCATCCAGACCGCCGCGGCGGCCAGCCTCGACGACGACCTGTCCGAGGTCGCGCGCCTGCTCGACGCCCAGCCGCTGCTGGTCTTCATCGACGACCTCCACCACCTCGAGCCGACCGCGGCGGCGCGCATGCTCGGCTACCTGTCGCGCCACGTCCGCGGCAGCCGCCTGCTGGTCGCGACCCGCTTCGAGGTGCCGCTGCCCGCCGACGCGCCGCCGCCGGCGATCCACCGGCTGGGCCCGCTCGACGAGCGCGCCACCGCGCAGCTGGTCGCGCAGGTCGCCGATCGCCTGGGCGGCGCCGGCCGCGATCCGTCGGCGGTGTTCCGCAACAGCGGCGGCAGCCCGTTCTACGTCCTGCGCGAGCTCGCCGCCGCCGCCGGCGGCACCGGCGAGGGCGGCCCGGGCTCGCTCGAGGAGACCCTGGTCGAGCTGGAGCCGGGGGCGCGCGCCCTGCTGCTGGCGCTGGCCGCGGCGCGGGGCCGCTTCACCGCCGACGAGCTGGCGCTGGCCGATGACGACGCGCCGCGGCTGCTGCGCGAGCTGGCGCGCCGGTTCCTGATCGACGTCGGTCGCCACCACGTCATGGTCCACGACCTGGTCCGCGACGCCGCGGTGCGCGGCGGCGCACGGCGCGAGCTGGTCGCGGCCCATCGCCAGGTCGCCGAGCTGCACCTGGCGCGGCTCGAGCGCGACGAGCGCGGCAAGGGCGCGATCGATCCGACCGACGCGGTCGACGCGATCCACCACCTGGTCCAGGCCGGCGAGGCCGACGAGGCCTGGGAGCTGACCGCGCGCACCTACCGCACGGTCGCGGCCGCCGGCCTCGACCACCTGCTGCTCGACGATCTGCGCGCGATCGCGACCGCGCTCGACAGCGGCCGCGAGCCGATCGCGCTGATGACCGCGCGCATCCAGGTGCGGCGGTCGCTGATCGCCGAGGCCGCCGAGACCCTGTCGGCGATCGGCGATCGCGGCGACCAGGCCAGCCAGCGCTGGCTGGTGCTGTCGGGCGAGGTCGCGCAGCGCCGCGGCCGGCTCGGCGACGCCGAGGCGTTCTTCCACCGCGCGATCGCCGCCGCCGATCGCGCCCACGATCGCTTCCAGACCGAGCTGGCGCTGGCCGACGTCTACTCGCTGCGCGGCCGCAACCGCGAGGCCCGCGACGTCCTCGACGCCGCGCTCGCGGCGCTGCCCGAGCCGTCGCCGCGCGATCGAGCGCGCTGGGGCTGGTCGCTGACGCTGTCGTACGTGATCGAGGAGCGGTTCGCCGCGGCGGCGAGCGCGGCGCGCACCGCCGCCGAGGGCATCGCCGGCGCCGGGCTCGACGATCTCGAGCTGCTGCTGGCGATGCTCGAGGTCCTGGCCCGCTGCGAGTGCGACGACATCGCCCGCGCCCGCCAGCTGATCGAGCGGGTGGTCAGCCGCGCGGTCGCGGTCGGCGCGCTGCGCGAGCACGTCGTCGATCTGTACAGCGGCGTCGTCCGCTACTTCACCGGCGACGCGGTCGGCGCCCGCACCGTGCTGGCGCGCGCCTTCGAGCACCTCGCCGGCCACGCCGACCACGTGCTGGCGTCGATCGGCGGCTACTACATGGCGCGCTCGGCGCTGGCGCTCGGCGACGTCGCCGGCGCGATCGACACCAGCACCCAGATGACCCGGCTGGCCACCGACTTCGGCCTCGAGACCCTGGCGCCGCACGGCCGCGCCGCCCAGGCCGAGGTCCACCTGGTCGCCGGCCGGCTCGCCGAGGCCCGGTCGTTCGCCGAGGCCGCGATGACCGGGCGCTCCGGCGCCGGCGCGCGGTTCCTGGCCCGGCTGGTGCTGGCCCGCGCCGCCGCCGTCGAGGGCGAGCTGGTCGCGGCGCGCCGCAAGCTGGCCGAGGCCGAGGCCGAGGCCGAGGCGTCGCTCGACGACGTCGCCGGCGACGAGGAGACCCGCGCCGCCAGGCGCGCCGCGCTGCGCGCCGCCGCCGATCTCGAGCGCGCCGGCCTCGAGCTCCACGGCGGCGATCCGGCGGTCGCGCTGGCCGCCGCCGAGCGGGCCCAGTACCACTACGAGCGCACCGAGCGGGCGGGGGGCGGGTGGCTCAGGCGCGGGTCGCGCGCGCCGCCGCGCTGGTGGTGCGCGCGGTCGATCCGGCGCGGGTCGGCGATCTGGTCCTCGCCGAGCAGCTGCTCGACACCGCCGAGGAGATCGCGATCGCGGGCAGCCACGCCCGGGTCCGATGCCAGGTCGCGCTGGTCCGCGCCGCGCTGCTGGCGCGCCGCGGCGAGCCCGACGCCAGCCGCGCCCTGCTCGCGACCGCGGCGGCGGCGCCGTGGGCGCAGGGCTCGGGGCCGGGCGCCGAGCACGGCGAGGGCCGCGCGCTGCGCCTGGTGCTGGGCGACGCCGACGCGCTGCCCGGCGTGCGCGCGGTGCTGTCGTCGCTGGGCCTGGTGGCCGGCGCGCGCCACCGGGTGATCACCCGCGCCGGCGCCGGCGTCGTGGTCGACGCCGAGCTCGAGCAGGTGCGCGCGGCGCACGCGGTCGTGGTCGAGCCGTCGCGCAGCACGATCACCGCGGCCACCGGCGGCGAGGTCCGCGTCGATCGGGGCCGGCCGCTGGCCTGCGAGCTGCTGGCGGCGCTGGTCGAGGCCCAGGGCGCCGCGGTCAGCGCCGAGCAGCTGTTCCTCGGCGTCTGGGGCGGTCACGAGTACCACCCGCTCCGCCATCGCAACACCGTGTACGTCGCGGTCAAGCGGCTGCGCCAGACCCTGCGGACGCTGCTCGAGGATGACCGCGAGCTGATCGAGACCACCGCGGCGGGGTGGCGGCTCGTCGATCACGTCGACGTCGCGGTGATCCGGCCCGAGCCCTGACCGGCGCGCCGGCGCCAGCGCCGCCGGTCACGCGGTTGACGTCGTCACCCTGCTGACGTCGCGATCGGCGCAAGTCACCGTCCTCACGGTCGCCTCGCGAGGCACGGCGCTTGCTGTCCTCGTCGACCATGAGGTGCACGAACGTAGCGGCCGCAACCGGGTGCTCGTCGTGGGTCGCGCGGGCCGCGCTGGCGGTCGTGATCGCGGTCGGCGCGGGGTGCGCGGTCTCCGACATCCCCTCCACGCCCGCGGCCACCGCCGCGGTGGCGCAGGCGCTGGTGGTCGAGTGCAACGAGGCCACCCTCGGCCAGGCCTGCGACAGCGACGACAGCGCGTGCACCGTCGAGGAGTGCCAGCGGGTCGGGCCCGGCGTCGGCTGCGTCCTGGTCGAGCTGGCCGCCGACGGCACCGCGTGCGGCTCCGACGGCGATCCGTGCTCGCTCGACACCTGCGCCGCGGGCGTGTGCGGCCACACCCCGCTCGAGGTCGGCGCGCTCTGCTACGACGGCGCCTGGTGCACGGTCGGCGAGCGCTGCGACGCCGACGGCGTCTGCGGCGGCGGCGACGTGCTGTGCGACGACGGCGATCCGTGCACCGCCGACCTGTGCGACGTCGTCGAGGGCTGCGTCTTCGTCCCGATCGACGGCTGCGGCCGCCCCGGCGGGATCGGCGATCCGCCCGGCGGCGGCGCCGCGGTCGCCACCCCCGACGCCGGCGTCGACGACGGCGTCGCCCCCGACGCGACCTCGGTCGGCTTCGACGACGACACCTCCGGTCACGGCGACGACCCGCTGCGCGGCGGCGAGATCGGCGGCGGCGGCCTGGGCTGCGACGCCGGCGCGGGCGGCGCCGACGGCGCGGCGATGGCGCTGGTGATGGTGACGCTCGCGGCGCTGCTGGCGACCCGCCGGCGGCGGCGCGTCGCGGTCCTGGCGGCGGCGCTGGGCGCGGTCGGGCTGGGCTCGGCCGCGCCGGCGTCGGCGCAGGGCATCGACGCGACGGTGTACCGGCCGGCCAGCCCCGGCGGCGGCGGCTTCGCGGTCGACGGCGCCGACGTCGCGCCCGCGGGCACGATCGACGTCGGGGTCTGGCTCGACGTCGCCCGCGATCTGCTGGTGGTCCGCGATCCGGACAGCGGTGAGATCATGGACGGCGGTCACCTGCTGGCGTCGCGCACCGCGCTGCACCTGGTGGCCACCGTCGGCCTGCCGCACGGCGTCCAGCTCGGCGCCGCGCTGCCGCTGATCGCGACCCAGG
Organism: Kofleriaceae bacterium; assembly: GCA_020633495.1. Taxonomy (GTDB): domain Bacteria; phylum Myxococcota_A; class Polyangia; order Haliangiales; family Haliangiaceae; genus WYBA01. Next base: position 68,515 of record JACKDR010000006.1, read on the forward strand.
ACGGCGACCCGATGGCCGGCGGCGGCGCGCTGCCGGCGCGGGCGATGGGGGACCTCGACCTGTCGGCGCGCGTCCACGTCGCCGGCGACGCCCGCCTCGGCGTCGCGGTCGCCATCGACGGCGAGGTGCCGGTCGGCGACGCCGCTGGGCTCGCTGGCGACGCCGGCCCCGCGGTGGCGGCGCGGCTCGCGCTCGGCGCGCGGGTCAGCTGGCTCGACGTCGCCGCGGCAACCGGGTGGCGGTGGCGGACGACCTCGCGGCTCGGCGATCTCGCGGTCGGCGACGAGTGGCTCGCCGAGGCCGGCGCCCGCTGGGAGCTGCTCGACCGCCGGCTGTGGCTGGTCGCCGACGCCTACGCCGCGATCGGCTCTGGCGACCAGCGCCAGGATCCCGCGGAGGCGCTCGGCGGCGTGCGCGTGCGCGTGGCCGGGCCCTGGGTCGCCCAGCTCGGCGCCGGCGTCGGCCTGACCCACGGCTACGGCGCGCCGGGGGCGCGCGGCGTCGCGCTGCTGGCCTGGGCCCCGGAGCGCCGGCCGGCGCCGCGGGTGCCGCACCTGGCCAGGTCGCCGCGGTCGCACCGCCGCCGCCGCCCGCGCCGCCACCGGTCGCGGCGCCGCGCGATCGCGATCGCCTGGTCGCGGTCGAGGACGGCTGCGCCGGCGCCGGCGACGCCGATCCGAGCTGCGCCGCGCCCGATCCGACGCCGCCGGAGCTGGTGGTCGAGCGCGTCGTGCTCGAGGACCGGGTCCTGTTCGACACCGACCGCGCCCGGGTCAAGCACCACGGCCGCCGGGTCCTGGCCGCGATCCTCGCTCGCTGGGACGCCCACCCCGAGTGGGATCACATCGTCCTCGAGGGCCACGCCGACGAGCGCGGCAGCGACGCCTGGAACCTCGAGCTGGGCCGCCTGCGCGCCGAGCGGGTCCGCGCCGCGCTGATCGAGCTGGGCGCGCCGGCCGACCGGATCACGGTCGTCAGCTACGGCAAGCAGCGGCCGCGCGACACCGCCCACACCGCCGAGGCGATGGCTCGCAACCGCCGGGTCGAGTTCGTCGCCCTGCGCAAGCGCCCGGCGCCGGCGCCGTGACCGGCGCCGCCCGGATCTGACGCGGCCCACCGACCGTCCGGACAGATGATGTACCAACCCGCGCCAGCGGGTCGGCGCCATCCTGCCGGCGCCCTCGGTTCGCCGCCGAGGCTCGGGAGGTCCTGATGATCGCTTCGTCTCTAGCGTGCCGCCGGGGGGCGGCCGTCCTCGTCCTGCTCGCCGGCCTCGCGCTGGCCGCCTGCGGCCCGTCGTCCGGTGACGACGGCCTGTCCGACGACCAGCCGCCGGGGCCCGGCCTGCGGGTCGAGCCCGGCGACGTCACCCTCACCGTCGAGGGCGGGGTCGCCGCGACCCAGGTCTACACCGTCATCGCGGTCGCCGCCGACGGCGGCGAGACCGACGTCACCGACGAGGCCACGCTGTCGCTATCGCTGCCGTCGCTGGGCAGCTTCGCTGGCGGCGTCTTCACCACCGCGCTCGACCGCGGCGGCCGCGCCGTGGTCCGCGCCGAGTGGCAGGGCCTGAGCGCCGACGCCGACCTCACGATCGTGCTGCGCACGGTGGTGGTCGAGCCCGGCGTGCCCGGCGACGCGCCCGACCGCTTCGACGGCGCCCCCGAGGGCGGCAACGCGCCGGCGCTGCGCTACCCGGCGTCGGGGACGATCGTGCCGCCCAACCTCAACGCCCTCGAGCTGCAGTTCGAGCCCGGCGCCGGCAACGACCTGTTCGAGATCACCTTCACCGGCGACCTCGTCGAGCTGGTGGTCTACCTGCCGTGCACGCCGGTCGGCGCCGGCTGCGCCTGGCTGCCCAGCGAGGACACCTGGGACCTGCTGGCGACCGCGGCGCGCGGCGAGACCCCGCTGTGGTACTCGGTGCGCGGCCTGCCGTCGGGCGGCGGCGCGGTCGGCAGCTCGACCGCGCAGTGGATCCAGTTCTCGCGCGACGACCTGCTGGGCGGCATCTACTACTGGAACGCCGGCGCCGGCGCGGTCATGCGCTACGAGTTCGGCCGCCGCGGCCAGAGCGCCGAGAACTTCCTCGGCGTCGCCCAGACCGGCGCCACCACCTGCGTCGGCTGCCACACGCTGACCCGCGACGGCAGCCGGATCGCGATCGGCCTCGACATCCCGGGCCCGGCCGGCATCGAGGCCTACACGGTGTCGACCCGCGAGAAGCTGTGGGGCGCCGGCGGCCTCGGCGGCGGCTTCCCCACCGGCGACAGCGACGGCGCCAACTTCACCACGTTCTCGCCCGACGGCGAGACCCTGGCCGGCTCCGACGGTAGCAACATGTGGGTCCGCGCCGCCGGCGACGGCGCCGGCAAGACCCAGGTCCTCACCAACGCGCTGATGCCGGACTGGTCGCCGGGCGGCGATCGCATCGTGTTCGCGCGGTCGGCGACCTCGGTGCCGTTCGGCGGCGCCCTCGGCACCAGCGCCGGCAGCCTCCTCACCGTCGACACCGCGACCTGGACCGACCAGCGGCCGCTGGTGACCTCGACCGGCACCACCGACAACAACTACTACCCGGCGTACTCGCCCGACGGCAACCTGGTGGTCTTCAACAAGAGCGCGCTCGACGACAGCTACGACGCCACCGACGCCCGGGTCTGGGTGGTCAACGCCGCCGGCGGCGCGCCGGTCGCGCTCGGCAACGCGTCGCCGGCGCCGGGCGGCGACTCGTGGCCGAAGTGGGCGCCGTTCGTCCACGGCTACCACGACGGCAACATCATGTGGCTGACGTTCTCGTCGCGGCGGCCCTACGGCCTGCGCGGCGGCAGCGCCGCCCAGGTGTGGATGGTCGGCATCGATCCGTCGCGCGCCGCCGCCGGCCAGGATCCCAGCTTCGCGGCCTTCTGGCTGCCGTTCCAGGACTTCACCAGCGGCAACCACATCGCGCAGTGGGTCGAGAACATCGACCGCCAGGAGTGCACGCCCGACACGCCGTGCCCCACCGGCGAGTTCTGCGAGGGCGGCGTGTGCCTGCCCGTGGTCGACTGACCGCCGCCGGCGGCTGGAGCCGGGCGATCGCCGGCGTCGCGGCTTGACGGCCACGGCGCCGGGCGGTCTGCTGCGCTCATGAAGCTGGATGGAGCAGTGGTCCTCGTCACCGGCGGCGCCTCGGGCCTGGGCGCCGCCACCGTCCGTCGGCTCGTCGCCGGAGGCGCCCGCGCCTGCATCGTCGATCGCGACGAGACCCGCGGCCAGGCGCTCGCCGCCGAGCTCGACGGTCGCGCGGTGTTCGCCAAGGCCGACGTCACCGACCCCGCCCAGATCGAGGCCGCGATCGCGCAGGCCGCCGACCTCGGGCCGCTGCGGGTCGCGGTCAGCTGCGCCGGCGTCGGCTGGGCGTCGCGCACGCTCGACAAGACCGGCAAGCCGCACGACCTGGGCCTGTTCCAGACCGTCGTCGGCATCAACCTGATCGGCACCTTCAACGTCCTGCGCCTGGCGGCGTCGGCGATGTCGAAGCAGGAGCCGTCGGACACCGGCGAGCGCGGCGTCATCGTCAACACCGCGTCGGTGGCGGCGTTCGACGGCCAGATCGGCCAGATCGCCTACGCCGCGTCCAAGGCGGGCGTCGTCGGCATGACCCTGCCGGCGGCGCGCGACCTCGCGCCCGCCGGGATCCGCGTCGTGACGATCGCGCCCGGCATCTTCGACACCCCGATGCTGGGCGCGCTCCCCGAGGACAAGCGCGCCGCGCTGGCCGCCGACGTCGTCTTCCCCAAGCGCCTCGGCGATCCCGCCGAGTACGGCGAGATGGTCGCGGCGATCGTCGGCAACGGCTACCTCAACGCCGAGACGATCCGCCTCGACGGCGCGCTGCGCATGCCGCCGAAGTGACGGGGCGCGGCGGCGCCACCGCGCCGCCGGCCGGCTCGCCGCCGCTCACGACCGCTCGCCTCGCTCACGCCGAGCGGAGCCCGAGCGGCGAAGCCGCGAGGGCGCAGTCGAGGCGGCGGGCCGCGGCCGGAGCCCCGTCGGCGATGGCGGATCGTCTCGGCGCCCGCCCCCTCGACTCCGGGGTCGCGGCTGCGCCGCTCCCCCTCGACTCCGGGGTCGCGGCTGCGCCGCTCCCCCTCCGCTCCTAACGAACAGCTGGGCCGCTGATCTTGCGTGGCGCAGCGATCGGCTGACCGCGGGTTTGGGCCCGACAGCGCTCACCCCGAGCGGAGGGGGAGGTGCGCAGCACCGACCCCGGAGTCGAGGGGGCGGGCACCGGTGCGCCGCCGAGACCGCACCGATCCACGCCCTCTCGACTGCGCCCTCGCGGCTTCGCCGCTCGGGCTCCGCTCGAGGTGAGCGAACCACGGCGACCAGGCGACCTGACCCGGTTCGTCTTGCCGCAAATCTCCGACGGCCGTCGGTCGAGCGCTCGGGGTGAGCGAGGTCATGCGATCCGTTCCGGGGTCGCGGCTGCGCCGCTGCCCCTCCGCTCCTAACGAACAGCTGGGCCAAGCCGCTGATCTTGCGTGGCGCAGCGATCGGTTGACCGCGGGTTTGGGCCTGACAGCACTCACCCCGAGCGGAGGGGGAGGTGCGCAGCACCGACCCCGGAGTCGAGGGGGCGGGCACCGGTGCGCCGCCGAGACCGCACCGATCCACGCCTCGACTTCGCCCTCGCGGCTGCGCCGCTCGGGCTCCGCTCGAGGTGAGCGAACCAGGTCGACCAGGCGACCTGACCCGGTTCGTCTTGCGGCAAATCTCCGACGGCCGTCGGTCGAGCGCTCGGGGTGAGCGAGGTCATGCGAGCCACGCTAGCCGCAGGTGCTGCAGCTGCCGCCGCCGCCCGGATCGTCGAGCTGCAGGCCGCAGTCCGAGCAGGCGCCGTCGATCAGCGCCGCCGCGGTGCCGCACGCGGGGCACGGCGGGTGCTCGCCGTCGGCGGGCATCGCGCAGCTCACCGGCGCGACGCCCTCGCGGGCCAGCATCTCGTGCCACTCGCCGCGCATGACCTGCGCGACCCCGGGAACATCGTCCTCCTCGACCAGGAGGTGCGCCTTGGTCCCTCAACCACGGCCGGGCGCGGGCGCCACGACCATCGCGGGGATGCCGGCCGCCAGGCAGCGGTCGCGGACCTCCTTCATGTAGTCCATCGATCCGGCCAGGCACGCCACGACGGGCAGGCCGTCGAGCAGCTCCTGCGCCTCGCGCGCGCCCAGGGGGACTTCGTCGGTCGACATCGCGGCCAGGATAGCAGGCGCGGCCGCCGGGTCAGGCGCCGAAAGCGCGGCGGTAGATCGTCGCGATCTCGACCGGCGCGACCTTGCGCGGGTTGGTCGCGAGGTACAGCCGCTCGTCCATGGCCAGCGCCGCCAGCTCGCCGCAGGCGCCGTCGAGGTCGCCCGCCGGCGCCGGCAGGGTCGCGGGCAGCCCGACCTCGGCCTCGAGGGCGCGGATCGTCGCGATCACGGCGTCGACCGGATCGCCGGCGCCGGCCGGCGCGTCGAGCGCCGCCAGCAGTCGGCCGCAGGCGTCGCCGATGGCATCGCGGTTGACGTCGAGGACCAGCGGCAGCAGCACCGCGTTGGCCAGGCCGTGGTGGACCCCGGTGGCGGCGCCCAGCGGGTGCGCCATGGCATGGACCAGGCCCAGGCCCTTCTGGAACGCGACCGCCGCCATGCTGGCCGCCATCATCAGCTGGGCGCGGGCGTCGCCGTCGCGCGGCGTCGCCACCGCGCGCGGCAGGTGGCGCACGATCAGCCGCGCCGCCTCGAGCGCGATCGCGTCGCACATCGGGTGGTAGCCGGGCGCGCACAGCGCCTCGATCGCGTGGGTCAGCGCGTCGAGCCCGGTCGCGGCGGTGACCGCCGCCGGCAGCCCGAGCGTGACCTCGGGATCGGCGACCACGGCGCGCGGCATCAGGCCGGCGTGCAGGAGCGTGCGCTTGACCTTGGCCGCGGGGTCCGAGATCACGGCGCCGATCGACAGCTCCGAGCCGGTGCCCGAGGTCGTCGGCACGCACACGATCGGGCGGATCGCGTCGCCGCGGATGCCGCGGGCGCGGTCGCCGCCGAGCGCGAACGCGGCGGCGTCGCCGGGCGCGCCGGCGCCGTGGCCGGCGAGCAGCGCGACCACCTTGGCGGCGTCCATCGGCGAGCCGCCGCCGATCGCGATGACGCCGTCGCAGCCGTGGGCGCGGTAGGCGGCGACCCCTTCGAGCACCTCCGGCTCGGTCGGGTTGGTCGAGACCCCGTCGACGACCTCGGCGCCGAGCTCGTCGGCCAGGGTCGCGGCCAGCGCCGGGAACCACGGCTGCGCGGCGACGCCGCGGTCGGTGACGACGAGCGCGCGGTGGATCCCGGCGGCGCGCGCCTCGGCGACCAGCTCGGAGCGCCGTCCCCAGCCGAACCGGTAGCGGGTGGGGAAGGTGATGTTGGCGCGCAGGGCGGAGGGCATCCGCGAACGAGCGTACACCCACCCGCCGGGGAGACGCTCCCCCGGCGGGGCGGGGTGTCACCGCGCCGGCGCCTCGTCAGATCGTGCCGGTGACCTGGGTGTAGACGAAGGCCGCCGGATCGTCGCGGCCGTCGGGCGCCTCGCGGGCGAAGCGACCGCGGCGCAGGTACGCGGCGCCGACCTCGACGTCGAGGTTGCCGGGGACCGCGTGCCACTTGAGCTGGACCTCGAGCTGCTGGCCGAGGAACGAGCCCGAGTCGCCGGACGGATCGCGCTGGCCCGCGGTGGTCCAGGCGTCGCGCGCCGAGCTCAGCCAGAACAGGCGGTAGGCGGCCATGATCGCGAGGTCGCCGGGCGGCGACGCGGTGGCGCGCAGCCCGGGGCTGGTCAGGTTGCTGTTGGCGAACGGGCCGTAGATGCCGGTGGGGCCGTAGTCGAAGCGGCGGGCGCCGAACAGCGTGTCGAAGCGGCCGTCGACGTCGTCGGCGGGATCGGCGTCGCCGCTGCTGCGATCGAGCTGGGCGATCGCCCGCGGCGCCCACGGCGCGACGAAGGTGCGGCCGACCTCGAGGTGCACCAGGTAGGCGCGGTGCGACAGATCGGTGGTGTCGGTGTCGGCGGTGCTGGCGCGATCGTGGCCGAGCTGGACCGCGACCTCGAGCTGACCGTCGACGGCGCCGGCCGCCGGCTTGCGCACGGCGCGGACGTCGCCGGTGACGAGCTGGCGGTTGCGCGTGGCGGCGTCGCCGTCGCGCTCGTGCAGGCCGAGCACCAGGCCCTCGAGCTTGATCCCGGCGGCGAGCGCGGGCGAGCCGTAGGCGGCGCCCCACAGCAGCGTGTCGAAGGTCTCGGCGTCGAAGGCGTGGCCGTTGTCGGCGAGGATCGCGGCGTCCGACGGCTTGCGGGTCACCGGCACCACCGCGAACGCGCGCGCCACCGTCTTGCCCGGGCTCGTCCACTGCAGATCGACGCCGGTGAAGGTGTTGATCGTGTTGCGGTGGCTGTTGCGGGCGACCAGGCGGCGGCTGCCGGCGTCGAGCGTGATCCGGCCGACGCGGGCGTCGAGCGCGTCGCCGTCGGCGACCAGCCCGGCGCGGTGGACCGCGACGTATGCCTGCAGCAGATCGAGGGTGTCGACGATCGTCGTGTTGAGCGCGGTGTCGTCCGGCGCGTAGGCCCGCGCGTCGATCAGCTCGACGCCGACGGTGACCGGGTCGGCGGTCGCGGCCAGCGTCACCAGCGTGCGCAACGACAGCGCCGAGGCGTCGCCGGTGGCGCCGGCCCGGAAGTCGTTGGCGAGGTAGGCGTAGCGGATCCGGTGCTCGATCCCGAACGCCAGCCAGCCGGGGGCGCCGGTGGCGTCGTGGAGCCGCCACGGCGTCGGCGGGGCGGCGGCGGGATCGGCGTGGGCGGTCCGGATCGTGGCGGCCGCGACCAGCGCGAGCGTCACGACCATCGTCGAGGATCGTGGGGACGGCACGTACGATCGACACTGCACGACGCGTCGACCGCGGCGCAATTCGCGCGTTGTTACATCCCTGGGACCGTCGCCGCCCGTGGGCGGTGGGGAGGAGAGTCCCCCCATGGCCAGCCCGCCTGCCGGACCGCGCTGGCGACTCGATCTGCCACGCGCCGCGGCGCCGACGCGACCGCGTTTGTGCCCGCGCACTTGCGGCGTCCGGATGCTGGCACGCATCCGGCAGTCGGACACCGCATGGCCCGGACGCTCCTCGCCCTCCTGCTGCCCCTACCGATGCTGTTCGCGTGCGCGGGCGGTCCCGACGATGGCCCGTCGCCGTACGACGACGACTATCCGGTGTCGGGCTACGACCCGCTGTTCCAGGGCGCGCCGAACAACGACGAGCTCCCCGAGGAGGGCAAGGCCGACGCGGTCTACCCGGCCAAGTTCACCGACCTGCTCGCGACCCAGTCGTCGGTCAAGAGCCAGGGCAGCCGCGGCGTGTGCTCGATCTTCGCCACCGTCGCGCTGATGGAGCACCTCTACCTCAAGGAGGGCTCGCTCCCCGATCCCGACTTCTCCGAGCAGTACCTGCAGTGGTCGGCGAAGAACGAGGCGCGCGGCTTCCCCAACACCGAGGGCTCGAACGCCCAGGTCAACCTGCGCGCGATCAGCGACTTCGGCATCGTCGCCGAGACCGCGTGGCCGTACGAGCGCTACAAGTGGTCGACCTCGAACGACCCGGCGTGTGACGGCGGCGAGAACCTGCCGACCAAGTGCTACACCAACGGCGAGCCGCCGCAGGCGGCGCGCGACGCCCGCAAGTGGCAGCTGCCCAGGGGCAAGTGGCTCAACAGCAAGCCGCGCTCGATCAAGGGCCACCTCACCGGCAACAAGACCGCGGTCGTCGTCGGCATGACCTTCTTCTACCAGGCGTGGAACCACCGCGCCTCGGCGCTGCCGGTCAACACCGAGTACTGGCGCCGCGGCATCGTCCTGTACCCCAACGCCAAGGACAAGGAGCTGTCCCTGGCCAAGCGCGCCGGCCACGCGATCGTGATCGTCGGCTGGGACGACGACCTCGAGGTGCCGACCCTCGACGAGACCGGCGCGGTGATCAAGGACGCCGACGGCAACCCGGTGGTCGAGAAGGGCTTCTGGATCTTCAAGAACAGCTGGGGCACCGGGTCGTTCGGCGTCGACAACCCCAACGGCGACGGCTACGGCTATCTGTCGATGAAGTACGTCGAGGAGTACGGCACCGCATACGTCAGCGACGTCCCGACCGTGGCGCTGCACGAGACCTGCGACGACGGCGTCGACGACGACCACGACGGCGCGATCGACTGCGACGACAGCGACTGCGCGACCGCCGCGATCTGCACCGCGACCCCCGAGATCCGGACCTACACCGCGACCCCGGCGGTCGCGATCCCCGACAACGACCCCGCGGGCGTGACCAGCACGATCGCGGTGACCGACGCCGGCACGGTCGGCTCGCTCAAGGTCACCGTCGGGATCACCCACAGCTACCAGGGCGACCTGCGGGTCGCGCTGCGCCACGGCGACCAGACCGTCGTCCTCCACGATCGCACCGGCGGCTCCGCCGACGACCTGCAGACGACCTTCGCGCCCACCGGGCTCGACGGCCAGGCCCTCGCCGGCGACTGGGTCCTCGAGGTCAGCGACAACGCCGCGGTCGACACCGGCACCCTCGACAGCTGGCAGCTCGAGATCGTGACCCGGTAGCGGTCACCCACGCTTTGCTGCCCGACCCCCGCGCGCGCGGGCAAGGGCCTCGGGGCACGCCGTGGGGCGTGCCCCGTTCATTTTTCGGCGGCGGCGCGCCGGCGCGGCGATCGGGCTGAAGCAGACCGGCCATCGATTCGTGGCGGGGCCGCCGCGCGGCCGCCTCGGTGGCGCGGCCGAATGGTCACGATGTCGCCCGGGCGCCTGTCGCCGCTGCTCGCCGTGATCCCCTGGCTGTGCGCCGCCTCGTCGACCGCGCGCGCCGACGAGCTCGCCGAGCTGCTCGCGGCGGCCCGCGACGCCGACCTGTCGCTGCGCGAGCAGGGCGCGCAGATCGAGCTGGCCGACGCCCAGGCCCGGGTCGAGCGCGCGGCCCGCTACCCGTCGCTGACCGTGCGCGCCGGCTACGTCCGCAACCAGCGCGAGGTCGACGTCCTGATCCCCGGCCTCGACGCCGCCGTGCTGGTGCCGCTCGATCAGGTCGACGGCGAGGTCCGGCTCGAGGTGCCGCTGCTCGACGTCCAGACCTCGAGCCGGATCGAGGCCGCCGAGGCCGACGCCGACGCCGGGCGCGCGCGCGGCGCCGCGGTCGCGGTCGACGTCGATCGCGCGGTCGTGGTCGCGTACTACCAGTGGGTCGCCGGCACCGCGCTGGTCGACGCCGCCGAGCTCGCCGAGTCGACCGCCCAGGACACCGTCGAGGTGGTCGAGGGCCGGCGCGACGCCGGCGCCGCGTCGCAGCTCGACGTCGCGCGCGCCCAGGCCGACGTCGCCTGGGCCTGGCAGCGCCGCGCCGACGCCGCGCTGGTGGTCGCCGGAGCCCGGCGCGAGCTGCGCACTCGCACCGGGCGCGCCCCCGAGGGGCCCGCGCCGGCGCTGCCCGCCGACACCGCCGCGGAGGCGCCGCTCGACACCTGGCTGGGCGACGCCGACGTCATGCCCGACGTCCGGGCCGCCCGCGCCGCACACCGCGCCAGCGAGGTCGCCGCCGACGCCGCCGAGCTGAGCTGGATCCCGACGGTGACCGCGTTCGCGGCCGAGCGGCTGACCAACGCCAGCGGCTTCGGCGAGCGCGCGACCTGGTCGGTGGGCGTCACCGCGACGTGGCGGCTCGAGCTGGAGACGCTGCGGTCGGCCCGGGTCGCCGACGCCGGCGAGCGGGTCGGCGCGGTCCGGCTCGGCCGCGCCGCCCAGGCCGCGCGCGATCGCATCACCGACGCCTGGGATCTGATCGACGCCCGGCGCGCCGCCGCCGACGCCGCGGCGGCCCAGGTCGCCGCCGCCCACGAGGCCCTCGACGTCGCGCGGGTTAGGATCCGCGGCGGCCTCGCGACCCCGCTCGACCTGCTCGGCGCCCAGCGCGACGCCTTCGCCGCCGACGTCGAGCTGGTCCAGGCCCGCGCCGAGCTGGCCGCGGCGCGCGCGCTCTTGCGGCTCGCCGCCGGGCGCGAGGTGACGCCGTGACCGCCGCGGCGACGCCGGCGATCCGGGCCCGCGGCGTGACCAAGGTCTACGGCGACGGCGCGCTCGCGTTCCACGCGCTGCGTGGCGTCGATCTCGACGTCGCCGAGGGCGAGCTGGTCATGCTGGTCGGGCCGTCGGGGTCGGGCAAGACCACGCTGCTGTCGATCCTGGGCTGCGTCATGGCCGCCACCGCCGGCGAGGTCGCGCTGTTCGGGCTGCCGATCAGCGGCCGCGCCGAGCGCGAGCTGCCGCAGCTGCGCCGGGCCCTCATCGGCTTCGTCTTCCAGGGCCACAACCTGATCGCGGCGCTGTCGGCGCGCGACAACGTCCGCGCCGTGCTCGAGCTGCGCGGCGTGCCGCACCGGCGCGCCGGCCGCGACGCCGCGGCGCTGCTCGAGCAGGTCGGCCTCGGCGACAAGCTCGGCAGCCGCCCCGCCGAGCTGTCGGGCGGGCAGCGCCAGCGGGTCGCGATCGCCCGGGCCCTCGCCGGCGCGCCGCCGCTGGTGCTCGCCGACGAGCCGACCGCGGCGCTCGACGCGGCGACCGGGCACCAGGTGACCCAGCTGCTGGTCGAGCTGTGCCGCGAGCGCGGCACGACGATCGTCGTCGTCACCCACGACAACCGGATCTTCGATCTCGCCGACCGGATCGTGCGGCTGGAGGACGGTCGCCTGGTCGCGGCCGGGCAGGAAGCGGCGTGAAGGTGCGCTGGTACTGGCTGCCGATCGCGGCGTTCCTGGGCCTGATGGCGTTCAACGTCCAGGCCATGCTGCGCGCCGCGCCGCCGACCGCGCCGCGCGCGGGCGAGCGCGCCGCCGCCACCCGCCACGCCGCGGTGCCGCCCGGCGCCGACGACGATCACGAGGAGCTCGCGGCCGGCGACGTCATCAGCGGCCCGGGATCGTCGAGCCGGCGCGCCCTGAGACCCGCATCGGCGGCGCGCTGCCCAGGCGGATCGCGCGGGTCGCGGTCGAGGAGGGCGCGCGGTCGCCGCCGGCGACGTCCTGGTCGTCCTCGAGGACGCCGCCGAGCGCGCCGCGCTGGCCGCCGCCGAGGCCGACGTCGCGGCGGCGCGCGCCCAGCTCGGCCGCGTCGTCGAGGGCTCGCGTCAGGAGGACATCCGCGCCGCGGTCGCCGACGCCGAGACCGCGCAGACCGCGCCGACCTGTCGCGCGGGGTCGCCGAGCGGGTCGCGCAGGTCGCCGCCGCCGGCGGCGCCACCGAGGACGAGCTCGAGCGGGCCCGCCGCCAGGCCGAGGCCGACGCCGCCCAGGCGCGCGCCGCCGACGCCCGCCGCGCCGCGGTCCTGGCCGGGGCGCGCCGCGACGACGTCCGGCTGGCCCGCGCCCAGCTCGCCGCCGCCGAGGCGCGCCGCGACCAGGCGGCGGCGGTCGTCGATCGCCTGACCGTGCGCGCGCCCGCCGCCGGCGAGGTCCTGGCGATCGCCTACCGCGCCGGCGAGTACTACCAGCCCGGCGGCGAGCCGCTGGCGGTGATCGGTGACACCTCGACGCTGACCGTGCGCATGGACGTCGACGAGCGCGACCTCGGCCGGGTCGCGGTCGGCGCGGCGGTCGTGGTCCGCGCCAACGCGTTCCCCGGGGTGCGCTTCACCGGCCGGGTCCAGGCGGTGGGCCGGCGCATGGGGCGCAAGCGGCTGCGCAGCGACGAGCCCGGCGAGCGCAACGACACCAAGGTGCTCGAGATCGTGATCGCGCTCGACGATCCCCGCGGCCTGGTGGTCGGGCAGCGGGTCACGTGCGACGTCCGCGAGGCGGCGGCCGCCGCGGGGGCGCCGCGGTGACGGTCGACGCCGCGGCGCGGCTGGCCGCGGCGCGCGGCAGCCGGTGGACGCGCTGGCGCATGACCGCGGGCCTGGGCCTGCGCATGATGGTGCACGACCGCGCCAAGTTCGTCGGCACCACGCTGGGCGTGGTCTTCGCGGTGGTGCTGGCGTCGCAGCAGCTCGGCATGCTCGGCGGGCTGCTCGCCAAGAACACGATGCTGGTCGATCACGGCGGCGCCGATCTGTGGGTCGTGCCGCGGGGCACGACGCTGGTGCAGCCGGGCCAGCGCATGCCGACCCAGGTCCTGTACACGACCCGCGGCACGCCCGGCGTCGCGGTGGCGTCGCCGCTGGTCATGACTGCGAGCGCGGTGCAGCGCCCCGGCGGCGGCGCCGAGGCGATCACGCTGATCGGCTTCGATCCCGACGCGCCGCTGGGCGGGCCGTGGAACGTGGTCGCCGGCGACGTCGCGGCGCTGCGGCGGCGTGGCGCGCTGTTCTTCGAGGACTCGCAGCGCGAGCGCATGGGTGGCCTCAACCTGGGCAGCGTCCGCGAGGTCCAGGGCCGACGGGTCCGGGTCGCGGGCTTCACCTGGGGCCTGATGCCGTTCGGCGCGCCGTACACGTTCGGCAGCGTCGACACCGTCCGCGAGCTCGCCGGCATGCCGGAGGGGCGGCTCAACTTCGTGCTGGTCCGGGTCGCGCCGCTGGCCGACGTCGAGGAGGTCCAGGCCGAGCTGCAGCGCCGGCTGCCCGGCGCCGTCGTCTACACCGCCGACCAGCTCCACGGCCGCGTCGTCGACACCCTGCTCGGCATGCAGCTGGGCGTCGTCTTCGGCACCACCACCGCGTTCGCGCTGGTGATCGGCTTCGTCATCGTCGCGCTGACCATGTTCTCGGCGGTGCTCGACAACCTGCGCGAGCTGGCGACGCTCAAGGCGCTCGGCCTGTCGAGCGGCGACCTGACCCGGCTGGTGGTGGTCCAGGCGATCGCGCAGGCGCTGCTCGGCTCGCTGATCGGCCTGGGCCTGACCGCGTACGTGGTCGACCTGATCCGCTCGGCCAACCTGGCGGTGATCGTGTCACCGACGCTGGTGGTCGCGACGCCGCCGGTGATGGCGGCGCTGTGCGTCGCGGCGTCGCTGCTGGCGCTGCGCCGGGTCCGCCGCCTCGACCCGGCGAGCGTGTTCCGCTAGCCGGCGCGCTCAGCGCGGCCCGGTGGGCGCCGACGACGTCAGCGGCCGACCGACGCCGCGGTAGGTGAAGCCGCGGGCGCGCAGGTCCTCGGGGTCCCACAGGTTGCGGGTGTCGAACACCACGGGCGCGGCCATGTCGCGGCGCAGGCGGCGGAAGTCGGGGCTGCGGAACTGCTTCCAGTCGGTCACCACCACCAGCGCGTCGGCGCCGGCCGCGGCGGCGTACTCGTCGGCGGCGTAGGCGATGTCGTCGCCGATCAGCGCGCGCATCGTGGTCATCGCCGCCGGGTCGTAGGCGACGACGGTGGCGCCGAGCTCGCGCAGCTGCCCGATCAGCGGCAGCGCCGCGGTCTCGCGGACGTCGTCGGTCTCGGCCTTGAACGCCAGGCCCCACAGCGCGATCCGCTTGCCGCGCAGCGAGCCGCCGCACAGCGCGGCGAGCCGCGGCGCCAGGCTGCCGCGCTGGCGCTGGTTGGCGAGGTCGGCGGCCTCGACGATCTCGAGCGGCTGTCCGGCGGCGCTGGCGGCGTGGGCGAGGGCGCGCACGTCCTTGGGCAGGCACGAGCCGCCGTAGCCGGGGCCGGGGAACAGGAAGTGACGGCCGATGCGTGGATCGGCGCCGAGCGCGCGGCGGATCGGCTCGATGTCGCCGCCGAGCACCTCGGCGAGCCCGGCCAGCTCGTTCATGAACGAGATCCGCACCGCCAGCATCGCGTTGGCGGCGTACTTGGTCAGCTCGGCCGAGGCGATGTCCATGACGTGGACGCGATCGTCGGTGCGGACGACCGCGGCGTAGAGGGCGCGCAGCACCCGCTCGGCGCGCGGATCGTCGACGCCGAGCACGACCCGATCCGGCCGCATGAAGTCGGCGACGGCGGCGCCCTCCTTGAGGAACTCGGGGTTGGCGGCGACCACGGTGTCGTGGCGGGCCTCGGCGGCCAGCTGGGCGCGGACCCGCGCCGCGGTGCCGACCGGCACCGTGCTCTTGGTGACGACGACCGTGAAGCCGGTGACCGCGCGCGCCACCGCGGCGACCGCGTCGTCGACGTAGCGCAGATCGGCGGCGCCGCGGGCGTCGGGCGGCGTCGGCACCGCCAGGAAGACGACCTCGGCGCCGGCGACCGCGGCGGCGGTCTCGGTGGTGAACGCGAGGCGGCCGGCGGCGACGTTGCGCGCGACCAGGGCGTCGAGGCCCGGCTCGTGGATCGGGATCTCGCCGCGGGTCAGGCGCGCGACCCGGTCGGCGTCGATGTCGACGCAGGTGACGTGGTTGCCGAAGTCCGAGAACCCGGCGCCCACGACGAGGCCGACGTAGCCGGTACCGATGACTGCGAGCTTCATGCTTCGCACGATAGGGGCGCGGCGGTGGCGCCCCCGTCGTGCCGCGGCGTCGCGCCGGTAGCGGCGCGGGGCCGTGTCAGTGGCGCACGAATGTCAGGACCGCGAAGGTGTAGTCGAGCGCGACGCGGTCCCAGCGCACCGGCGCCTCGGCGGGGACCACCGCGAGCGCGTCGTCGATCGGCGCGCTCGGCACCAGGCCGTGGCGCGCGGCGGCGGCGACCGCCGCGGTCAGGTCGGCGCGGGTGAAGATCTGGATCGGCACGCCGTAGGCGTACTGGCCGCGGGTGTCGACGGGGTCGGGCCAGTAGTCGGTGGAGACCACCAGCACGCCGCCGGGCCGCAGCAGCCGCGCCGCCTCGGCCAGGAAGTCGTCGACCCGCACGCCGTGCTCGATGACGCTGAGGCAGGTGATCGCGCCGAAGCTGGCCGCCGGCAGGCCGGTGTTCATGACGTCGCCGGGCAGGTAGCGGATCGGGCCGCGCCGGACCGGCCGGGTGAACGCGAGGTTGAGGCCGTGCAGGTCGTCGTAGCCGTAGAGGTACAGCGACGGCAGCAGCGCCGAGTAGCGCTCGGCGCCGGCGTCGAGGACGCGGCCGGTGCGCGGCACCCGTCGCAGGATCGCGCCGAGCGCGAGCAGCGTGTCCCAGCTCTTGGGTGGATCGGGGTGCAAGGGCAGGCCGAGGCGGCGCGCCTGGTCGCGGGCGACCCGCCACTCGGCGCGCGACGCCAGCACCGCCTGCTCGCGACGGTCGGTGGGCTCGCCGCGCGGCGCGCCGGCGCGGTGACGGAGCCGGAGCCACAGGCGGAACGAGGTCGAGCCGAGGGCGATCACGCCCCTTCATCGCCCGCGCGCGGCGGCGCGCGCGTCGCTCGTGCGTGACACGGCGGTGGCGGCGGCGGCGGCGGTCGGCCGCGGCACAACCGTCACGGCGGCGCCGCCGGGGTGCGCCGCGCGCGTGATACCGCGACCTCGTGACTCCCGCGGCGCGCACGGTCTCGCGCGGCATCGCCTGGACCGGCGTCGCCAGCCTGGCGCTCGGCGTCTTCGACGTCGCCGCGACGCTGCTGCTGCTGCGGTGCTGGCTGTCGCCGACCGAGTACGGCGTCGCCGCGGTCGCGACCACGCTGTTCCCGATGCTGGACCTGGTGGCGGACGCCGGCTTCGCCGCCGCGGTCGTGCAGCGCGCCGACTCGACCGACGACACCTTGAGCTCGGCGTTCTGGGCGTCGCTGGCGATCTCGGTCGCGGTCGCGATCGGCCTGCTCGCCCTCGGCCCGCTGCTGGGGTGGATCCAGGGCCACGCCGTGATCGGCGGCCTGCTGGCCGGCTACGGCGTCAAGCTGGTCCTGCAGAACGCGTTCTTCATCCCCAACGCGCTCTTGCGCCGCGACCTCCGCTTCGGCGCGATCGCCGGCATCCGCACCAGCGCCGGCGCCGCCGAGCTCGCCGGCAAGCTGATCGCCGCCGCCGCCGGGCTCGGCGTGTGGTGCTTCCTGGTCGGGCAGCTCGCCAAGACCGTGGTCCAGGCGGTGGCCACCCAGCTGTGCCGGCCGTTCCGGCCGCGCCTGCGCTTCCGCCGCGCCGAGGCCGCGGCCTACTTCCGCTTCGGCAGCCGGACGTCGGCGAGCCAGGTCCTGTTCCACCTCTACACCAACGCCGACTACCAGATCGTCGGCTACGTCTTCGGCGCCGCCGCCACCGGCCTGTACCGGGCCGCGTACGAGCTGGTGCTGGAGCCGGCCAAGCTGCTGTCGTACGTGATCGTCGAGGTCGCGTTCCCGGTGTTCAGCCGGCTGCGTGACGACCTGGGCGCCGCGCGCGATCAGCTGCTGGCGTTCACCCGCCAGAACCTGCTGGTGCTGATCCCGGTGCTGAGCGTGCTCGCGGTGGCGCCGGCCGAGCTGCTCGAGCTGTTCTTCGGCGCCCGCTGGCGACCCGCCGCCGACGCGGTGCGCCTGCTGTGCGTGGTCGGCGGCCTGCGCGCGCTGTCGTTCCTGCTGCCGCCGCTGCTCGACGGCCTGGGCCGCGCCGATCTGACCCTGCGCTACACGGTCGCCGCCGCGATCGTCGTGCCCGCGACCCAGGTCGCGGCCGCGCTGGCGCTGGGCGACGCGCTGGGCTGGCGCGCGGTCGCGCTGGCGTGGGCGGTCGCGTACCCGGTGGCGTTCGCGGCGCTGCTGGTGATGGCGCTGGCCCAGGTCCGGCTGCCGATCGCGACCTACGTGCGCGCCGCCGGCCGGCTCCTCGGGTGCGGCGCGATCGGCCTCGCCGGCGGCGCGATCGCCGCGCGCGCGCTGCCGTGGCAGGCCGCGGCGCCGCGCCTGGTCGTGCTCGCGGCGATCGTGCTGGCGCTGGACGCCGCGGCGCTGGTGATCACGCGACGCCGAGCGCCGCCGCGGTCGTGACCGCGGGGTGGCGCGCGACCAGGCGCCGGATCGCCCGCTCCGCCGCGGCCATCACCGCCGCGCTGCCGAGATCGCCCAGGTGCAGCGCGACCCGCGCCGGGGCGACGCGGCGGCGCGCCAGCTGATCGACCGGCGCGGTCAGCGCCGCCGCCCACGCCACCGCCGCGCGCTCGCGCCACCGGCTGCGGGTCGCGAAGCCGATCACCGGGGCGCGGACGCGCCGCCTCGGGCCGCGCGGCGACGCCAGGCGCTCGACGGCGAGCGCGGTCTCGTGCCACGCGAACCCCAGCGTGGTCAGCGTGGCGGCGAGCCCGGCCGGCTCGAGCCACGCCGGCGCGACGAAGCCGGTGACGCGGCGCTCGATCAGCTCCTCGAGGCGGGCCCGCGCCCACGCCAGCCGGGCGGCGCCGCGGCGCCGTCGCCCAGCATCTCGCCCTCGCCGGCGGTGAGCAGGGCGGCGCGCAGCCGATCGCGGCGCCGCGCCGCCGGCGCGTCCTGGCGATGGACGACGCCGTGCAGCGCGATCTCGTCGCCGTGGTCGGCGCGCGCGCGCAGCCACGCCGCGGTCCGCAGGCAGCCCTCGAGCGGCGCGCGGCCGTGGTGATCCGGCACCGCCAGCAACGTCGCGGCGTCGACGCCCCAGGCGCGCAGGCGGTCGCGCAGCGCGCGCACCTGGTCGAGGAACGGGGGCGCGACGTCGTGGATCGAGACGATCAGCATCGCGCGTGCCGGCGCCGGTCGATCGCGGCGAGGTAGACGTCGTGGATCCGGGCGAAGACGCGCGCCCAGGTGTGGTCGGCGAGGATGAAGGCGCGGCCGCGGGTGCCCAGCGCCGCGCGCGCGCCGCGGGCAGGGCGTAGAGGCGCGCGGCGGCGGCGGCGAGGTCGTCGGCGTCGCCGGCGGCGAAGGTGAGGCCGGCGCCGGCGCGCTCGACCAGCTCGCGGGCGCCGCCGGCGTCGGCGCCGATGACCGGGGTCGCGCACGCCAGCGCCTCCGCCGCAGCCAGCCCGAACGATTCGTGGCGACCGGGGACGATCAGCGCGTCGATCGAGGCCGAGGAAGCCGGCCACCGCGGCCGGGCCGTCGAGCAGGCCGAGGGCGTCGACCTCGCCGCGCGCCGCGGCGGCCAGGACTGCGCCGCCGAGCGGGCCCTCGCCGGCGATCGCGACCCGCGCCCCGGTGGCGCGCGCGATCGCCAGGGCCGCGGCGAGCAGCAGCGGCAGCTCCTTGTCGACGGCGAGCCGGCCGAGGTAGCCGAGCCGTCGGGTCGCGCCGCGCACGCCGGGCCGGAAGACCTCGGCGTCGACGCCGAGGCCGACCCAGTGGACCCGCGGCACGCCGCGGGCGTCGAGCCGCTCGGCGATGCCGCGCGAGCCCGCGAGGTGGCGTCGTAGCCGTCGTGCTGGCGGCGCACCAGCCACCACGCCGCGGCGCCCGCGGCCCGCCGCAGCGGCGCCGGCGCGGCGCCCAGCGCCGGCGCGACGTACGTCGTCGGGAAGTCGGCGTGGTAGAAGCCGGTCACCGCGGCGCGCTGGCCGCGCAGCGCCGGCGCGATCAGCTGCGGCAGGACGTAGTGGCTGCCCAGCTCGACGACGTCGGGCGACAGCTCGCGGATCAGCCGCCACAGCGCCGGCACGTCGCCGAACGCCCGGTAGTGGGCGCCCAGCGGCGGGCCCGGCACGCGGTGCAGCCAGCCGTCGCCGAACCGCACCGTGCCGGCGCGTGCCCCGGGCACGGCGAAGTGGCACTCGACGCCACGCGCCGGCAGCCACCGGGCCTTGGCCGCGTAGTAGGTGCGGATGCCGCCCGCGCCCGCGGCGAAGAAGCTGCCGACGTCGAGCGTGATCATCGGACGGTCACGGCGCCCGCGGCTCAGGCCACCAGCTCGCGATCGGGCACGGCCTCGGGGCGGGGCCGCGGCGTCACCTCGTCGAGGATGCGGCCGTAGCAGCGGAACGTGCCGCGCAGCGCGTCGCCGAGATCGTAGCGGGCGGCGTGCTGGACCGCGGCGCGACCCATGCGCCGGGCGAGGTCGGGGTCGCGGAGCAGCCGGACCAGGGTGCGGCGCATCGTGTCGACGTTGCGCGGATCGATCGCGAACCCGGTGATGCCGTCGACGACGTGCTCGCGGGTCGCGCCGCGCTCGGCGACGATCGCCGGCAGCCCCGAGGCCTGGGCCTCGACCACCGCGTTGCCGAAGGTCTCGGTGTCGGACGGGAACACGAAGACGTCGGCCGACGCGTAGAGCTCGGCGAGGGCGTCGCCGGTGACGAACCCGGTGAAGACGCAGCCGGGCGGGGCGTCGCGCTCGAGCTCGGCGCGCTGCGGGCCGTCGCCGACCAGCACCAGCGACGCCTCGGAGACCTCGGCGCGCACCGCGCGGAACGCGGTGAACAGGTGATCGAGCGACTTCTCGCGCGACAGCCGGCCGACGTAGAGCAGCACCGGGCCGGTGACGCCGAGCTCGCCGAACGCGCCCGGCCGGCGGCGCGACGGCGAGAACAGCGCCAGGTCGACGCCGCGCGGCACCTGGACCAGCTTCTCGGGGGCGACGCCGAGCCCCTTGACGATCTCGGCGACCCACGCGGTCGGCGCCAGGACCCGGTCCATCGCCCGGTAGAACCAGCCGACCAGCTGGCGGACCAGGGCGGCGGCGGTGGGGTCGCCGGTGAGGCGCAGCGCGTACTCGGGCACGTCGGTGTGGTACTGGCCGATCACCGGCAGCCCGGTGAGCCGCGCCGCGGCGAGCGCGGCCAGGCCGACCGGCCCCGGGGTCGAGCACTGCACCAGATCGATCTGCTCCTCCTCGAGGTAGCGCAGCAGCGGCGGCAGGTGCGGCACCGACCACGCCATCTCCGGGTACTCGGCGAGGCGGTGGTCGTAGACGCTGGGCAGCCGGACCACGCCGTCGGCGTCGGTCTCGAGCCGCGCGACCGGGCCGCAGCCGATCAGGCGCAGGTCGAGGCCGCCGCGGCGGGCCTCGCCGAGGAGCCGGCGCAGCCCGATGGCGACGCCGTTGACGTGATCGATCGTGTCGGTGAAGACCGCGACCCGCGGTCGCGGGTTGCCGGCGCGCCCGGCGCCGAGCTCGGCGGCGAAGCGGTCGGCGCCGCGCCGGTCGCGGACGTTGTAGCGGTGGGCGAGCAGGTACGGCAGCTCGAGCGCCAGCGCCTTGACCAGCGCGGGCAGGCCGTCGGCGGCGTCGCCGACCCGGCCGAGCGCGGCCGGCTCGATGATGCCGCCGAGGGCGCGGCGCCAGGTGTCGACCAGGGCGCGCTCGGCGTGGACGCGGATCAGCTCCTGGGCCGGCGTGAGGTGGCCGGACGCCCACAGCCGGTCGGCCATCGTGCCCGGCTGGGTGGGGCCGCTGCGGGCCGCGATCAGGGCCTCGAGCAGCGACGGCGCGGGCGACGGCGCCGGCGGCGCCGCGGCGGCCTCGGTGGTCGGCGCGTGGTCGTGAGCGTGGTCGTGGTCGAGGGGCGGCGCCGCCCGGCGGGCGCTCGACGCCAGCTCGACCTGGCCGCTGTGCTGCAGGAACCCGGCGAGCACGCCGTAGCAGTTGTGGGCCAGCGTGGTCCCGGTGCCGGCCTCGCCGCCGGCGGCGGTGCGGCCGCCGCGCAGCGCGTCGGCGACGCCGGCGCCGCTGGCCTCGCCCTCGAAGACGGTGTAGGCGCGAGCGATCGCGAGGGTGCCGTGGTCGTCGCTGCCGCCGACCATGTGGTAGCGGGCGTCGCGGTTGATCCACGGCGCGCGCGGGTAGCGCTCGGCCCACCGCGCCAGCTGCGCCACGCTGATGCCGGCGGTGACCTCGTGCAGCCGGTGCTCGTGGGTGACGTCGCGGGTGCCGTTGCGGGTCTCGAGGGCGCGGAACATCAGCAGGCCGCGCTCGAGGTGCTCGCGGCGCAGCCGCCCGTTGACCTGCGACAGCGGGTGGGCCCAGAAGTGGGCGATCCGCGCCTCGTCGAGGTAGGCGACCAGCTCGTAGACGTCGCGGCGCAGCCGCTGCAGCTCGCGGTGCTGGGCCTCGGTGACGTCGACGCAGATGACGTGGACGATGCAGCCGTCCTCGGGGAACCGCGCCGAGACCTCGACGCTGACGAAGGTGTCGCCGGGGTGGCGCTCGCACAGCGCCAGCGCGCCGTCGATGACGTCGTGATCGGCGAGCGTCACCAGGTCCATGCCGCGGCGGCGCGCGATCGCGTAGGCCTGGTCGACGGCGGTGTAGCACTCGGCGGCGCCGGTCGAGCGCAGGAACCAGCTGTACGGCCTGTCCGAATGAGACGAGTGGACGTGGAGATCGACCTTGTGCGCCTTCGAGGTCCCGGCCATCGGAACGTGCTCCGGTTGGGGGTTGGTTGCGCCTCGTCATCGCACGCGGGTCGCGCACGCAGTCGTCGGGCACGTGACAACTCGGCGTGGCGTCCGCGGCACGGTCGCAGCCGCGCGATCCGGCGTCGCCGAAGCGTCACCGGGGCGGCGCGTTCGCCACGCGGCGGCGTGGCACGGTCGCCGCCGATGGACCCGATCCCGGATCGCTTCCTCTTCGTGTGGACCGGTCGCCGGTTCCCCTACTTCGCCCGCCTCGCGATCGAGTCGGCGCTGATCGCCGAGCCCACCGCCGAGGTCGAGCTGCACCTGTTCGGGGACCACCCGGTGGGCGCGCCGCACTTCGAGGCAGTCCGGCGCCACGATCGCGTCGCGGTGCACGCGGTCGAGGTCGGCCGGGTGTTCGACGGGCTCGGCGTCGACCCGCGCGCGCTGGCGATCGCCTACGACCGGATCCCGGCGACCGCGGCGAGCGCGCGCTCGAACCTGATCCGCTACGCGGTGCTGGCGCGCCGCGGCGGCATCTACCTCGACACCGACGTGCTGGTGCTGCGCTCGATGGCCGATCTCCGCCGCCACGACGCCTTCGCCGGCCAGGAGCAGGTCTTCGTCGTCGATGAGCACCGGGTCGCGGGCGAGCTGGCGCCGTGGATGATCGCGCCCACCGCGGCGTGGGCGGCGGCGTGGGGGCTGCGCCGGCTCGACGCCGCGCTCGGCCGCGCGGTCGGCGAGCCGCTGGCGCGCCGGCTCGATCCGATCTGGCTGCACACCCAGCTCAACAACGCCGTGATCGGCGCGCGCCCCGGCGCGGCGTTCGCGCGCCGGCTGCTGGCCCGGGCCGCCGAGGTCGACCCGACGATCCGCTACCGGCTGGGCCCCACCTTGATCAGCGAGCTGGTCCGGGCCGACGCCCGCGACGTCACGGTGCTGCCGCCGGCCGCGTTCTACGTGGTGCCGCCCAGCTACAGCTTCCGGTTCTTCACCGGCGGCCCGCTGCGCCTGCCCGACGCCACCCGGGTCCTGCACGTCGTGTCGTCGAACCACGGCGCGCTGCTCGGCGCCCTCGACGAGGACACGCTGCGGCGCCGCGCCACCCGCGGCACCTACTACGCCCTCGGCGCCGCGATCGCCGAGCGCGCGCGGGCGTTGCCGGCGCGCCGGGCGGTGGCCGCGTGACCGCCGCGCCGCTGATCAGCTGCCTGATGGTGACCCGCGATCGGGTCCGGTTCGCCGCGCGCGCGGTCCGGTGCCTGGCCGCGCAGACCTGGCCGTCGGTCGAGCTGGTCGTGGTCGACGACGGTGACCACGACTACGAGCCGGTGCTCGCGCCGTTCCGGGCCAGGTTCCCGATCCGCTACCTGCGGGTGTGCGCCGAGCCCGGCCGCAAGCTGGGCGGCCTGCGCAACCTCGCCCTCGACGCCGCGCGCGGCGAGCTGTGCGCGCAGTGGGACGACGACGAGTGGTATCACCCGGAGCGCCTGGCGGTGCAGGCGCGGGCGATCCTCGACGGCGGCGCCGACGCGTCGGTGCTGAAGTGGACGCTGATGCACGTCGACACCCCGGCGATGGCGTCGCTGCCGTACCGCGCCGACGCCGGGCAGGGCACGCCGGGCACCGTCGTGCACCGCCGGACCCGCGTCCGGTACCCCAACCTCGCGCGCAGCGAGGACGCCCGGTTCCTCGAGGCCCTGGCGGCGCGCGGCCGGGTCGCCGTGCTCGGCGCCGAGCACAGCCACCTGTTCATCCGCTGCTACCACGGCGGCAACACCTGGGACGCGGCGCACTTCCACCGACGCCTGCGGCGGACGCCGCTGGCAGCGGCTCACTACCTGGTCGCGCGGCTGCGAGGCGACCTCCGCAGCCACCCGCAGCTGGTGCTGACCGCCGCCGAGCAGGCCGCGGTCGCGGCCTTCCTCGCCGACAGCCGCGCGCTTTCGCTGCTGCGCGCCGCCTAGCGCGCCGGCGCGGCGCGCGCGCGTCACGGCGCTGCGACACGGTCGTGCGACCGGCGGTCGCGTCGCACTGACAGGCGTGTCACGGAGCGTGATGGCGCCCGGCTTGGGGCGGTGCGTACCGGGTGATACCGCTGGGAAGTACACCGGCGGATCGACCGGGAGGAGCACATGAAGGGAGCACGTCTCACCCTCGCCCTGGCGATGGGCCTGGGGATCGTCTGGCCTGCGGCCAGCGACCGCCCCGTCCACGCCCAGGATCTGACCACCGGCGCCATCGCCGGCGTCGTCACCGACGCCCAGACCGGCGAGCCCGCGGTCGGCGTCACGGTCGTGGTCACCAGCCCGCGGACACGCGCCGACACCACGTTCACCGACGTCGACGGCACCTACAAGTTCGCCGGGCTGACCCCGGGCGACGGCTACGTCCTCACCTTCTACTACGGCGATCAGACCGCGGAGCGCCGCGGGGTCCGGGTCAACGCCCACCACACCTCGACCGTGCCGATGGCGATGCAGCCCGAGGTGATCGTGGTCTACGGCGAGGGGCCCGACGTCGATCCGACGTCGACCGCCAAGATCACGCGGCTCGGCCGTCAGGAGCTGACCCACCTGGTGCTGCCGGGCACCGACTTCGAGAGCTCGATCGGCAGCACCGCCGGTAGCCAGAACGACGGTGTCGGGGTCGCGCTGTCGGGCTCGACCGGGCTCGAGAACCAGTTCGTCGTCGACGGCATGAGCACGACCGGGCTGTCGTACGGCAGCTCCGGCGTGCCGGTGCTCAACGACTTCATCGAGGAGATCGAGGTCATCACCGGCGGCTACAACGCCGAGTACGGCCGGGCCACCGGCGGCGTCATCAACGTCGTCACCCGGTCGGGCTCCAACGAGCTGGCGGGCTCGGTCTTCGGCTACCTCGAGCCCGGCCTGCTGCGCGCCGCCGCCGAGCGCACGCCGACCCAGGCGACCTCGATCGACACCCGCTCGGATCTCGACTACGACCTCGACGTCGGCGCCGAGGTCGGCGGCCCGATCGTCAAGGACCGGGCCTGGTTCTGGGTCGGCGTCGCGCCGCAGCTGACCCGCACGACCACCACCCGCATCACCAAGCGCCGCACCGACTGCCGCCAGCTGATGTCCGACGGCACGCTGTCGACCGCGGCCGACGCCCGCTGCCCCGCCGAGATCCCGGCTGGCTACCAGGACGGCGTCGCCGACGCCGACCCCACCACCGGCTTCCTCATCTACGAGGACCTCGACAGCTCGAAGCACCGCACCCGCAGCCGCGACCTCCAGCTGCTCGGCAAGCTCAACCTCGCGGTGACGCCGGCCCACCAGGGCCAGCTGTCGGTGACCGTGCAGCCGGGGGCGTCGAGCGGCGCCCGCATGTTCGGCAAGGTCGACGAGCAGGGCCTCGACAGCACGTCGCTGGCCACCACCGCGTCGCTGCGCTGGACCTCCAAGTTCGACGACGGCAAGACCGAGCTCGAGGCGGTCCTCGGCGCCTACCGCAGCGCCCAGACCTTCGGCTCGACCGGCGGCGCCCGCGACGACCTGCGCCTGCAGACCCTCTACGGCGGCAACCTCGGCACCTGGTCGCTGCTCGGCGGCGAGACCACGCGGACCCGTCAGGGCTGCACCGACAACGACGGCGGCGATCCCTACGAGTTCATCGTCAACTGCCCCGACGACGGCGTCGGCTACTCGATCGGCGGCCCCGGGGCGCTGGTCGACGACTGGGAGCGCCGCCTGTCGGCGCGGATCGCGGCGGTCCACCGGGTCCGCGCGTTCGGCAGCCACGAGCTCAAGGCCGGCGCCGATCTCGAGGACGATCAGATCGAGAAGATCCGCGCGTACTCGGGCGACTCGCTGCTGCAGAACTACGTCGCGCTCGGCGAGGTCGACGTCACCCGCTGGGTCGAGCTGATGCCGCCCGACGGCGATGCGACGCGCTACGGCGACACCTGTGCCGACAGCACCGGCGGCGGCAGCTACGCCTGCAACTTCCTGGCGCCGGGCGAGCCCGGCACGGTGATCCACGGCCAGACCTTCGGCTGGGCCGCGTACCTGCGCGACTCGTGGCAGCTGCGGCCCAACCTGACCATCAACGCCGGCGTCCGCTACGAGGAGCAACGGCTGCGCTACGCCGCGCACCTGCGCGACCGCGTCGATCCGCTGACCGGCGATCGCCTGGGCACCGACGCGATGGTGCTCGACGGCAACTGGTCGCCGCGCCTCGGCCTGCTCTACGACTGGACCAAGCAGGGCCGGTCGAAGGTCTACGGCAGCTGGGGCCGGTTCTACGAGTCGGTGCCCATGGACATCAACGAGCGCGCGTTCGGCGGCGAGGTCTCGCTCTTGCAGCGCTACGACGCCGGCACCCAGTGCGGCGGCGCGATCCAGGGCTACGGCGGCGTCGACGGCAACGCCTGCCTCGGGACCGGCGCCGAGCCCGGGCTGGGCACGACGCTGCTCGGCGGCGGCACGCTGATCGCGCCCGACGTCAAGGCGCAGTACATGGACGAGGCGCTGCTCGGCGCCGAGTACGAGCTGGTCGAGGATCTCAAGCTCGGGATCAGCTACCAGCACCGGCAGCTCGGCCGGGTCATCGAGGACGTCTCGGTCGACGGCGCCCGCACCTACGTCATCGCCAACCCGGGCGAGTGGTCGCGCGACGCCGAGGCCGACCTGATGGCGCAGGCCGCGGCGCTGCCGGCGGGCTCCGAGGAGCGGGCGCTGCTCGAGGCGCAGCTCGATCAGTACCGCGCGATCCGCGGCTTCGACCGGCCGCGTCGCGACTACGACGCGCTCGAGCTGACCGTGAGCCGGCGCTTCAGCAAGGCGATCTTCGCCCAGGCCAGCTACACGTACTCGAAGAACCGCGGCAACTACCCGGGGCTGGTGTCCTACGACAACGGCCAGGTCGATCCCAACATCTCGTCGCAGTACGACCTGATCGAGCTGCTCGCCAACCGCGACGGCCCGCTGCCGCTGGACCGGCCGCACTACGTCAAGGTCGACGCCTACTACACGTTCGATCTGAAGCGGGCCGGCGCCGCCACCGCCGGGATCCGCATGCGCGCGCTGTCGGGGACGCCGGTCGACGTCCTGGGCCGGCACGCCCTCTACGGGGTCGGCGAGTCGTTCCTGTTGCCGCGCGGCAGCCTGCGCCGCACCGACTTCGAGCAGAGCGTCGACCTCCACGTCGACTACGGCCGGTCGCTGGGCAAGGGCGTCACGCTGCAGGTGTTCGCCGACGTCTTCAACGTGCTGAACGACCAGGGCACGTTCTCGGTCGACGAGAACTACACGTACCTGTCGAGCGCCAACCCGATCGTCGGCGGCACCTACGAGGACCTGATCTACGCCAAGGAGACCGGCACCGACGGCAAGGAGACCTCGACGCCGCTGACCCGCAACCCCAACTTCGGCCGGGTCGCCGGGCGCTACGCGCCGCTGTCGGCGCGGCTGGGCGCGCGGATCACGTTCTGAAGCCCGTGCCCGCGCCCGCGCCCGTGCCCGTGCCCGCGCTCGTGCCCGATCCGGATCGGGAATCCGCCGCTGTCACAGCGCCGACGCGCCGATCATGCCCACGCCGACGACCCCGACCGACCACACCGCGGTGCGCAGGCCGGGCACGCCGATCAGGTACACCGGGAAGTAGACGACCCGGGCGATCACGAAGACGAGGCCGCCGAGCTCGACGGTGTCCCGCGACGGCCGACCCAGCGACGCCGCCAGGATGACCGCGACGAACAGGACCAGGTTCTCGAGCATGTTCTTGGCGGCGCGGTCGGCGCGGCCGGCGAGCGCGTCGTCCCGCCCCGGGCCCTCGCGGTTGCCGAGCATCGCGGGCAGCTTGCCGCCGCTGCGGAGCATGCTCGCGGTCAGCACCATCACCCAGGTGAGCGCGGCGGCGGCGAGCAGAGCGTGGGTCGGGGTCATGGCGCGCAGGGTGGCACAGCCCCGTGACGGGCGCGCGGCCGCTGGCTCGCGTGATCGACGGCGGCTTTGCACCGACCGCATCGCTGGTAGCCTCGGAACGACGCATGCTGCCGCGGCTGCACCTGTTCGAGTGGAACGACCAGGCCTGGCTCCCCGAGGTCCTGCGCCGGGGCGAGACCGACTACCTGGCCGCGGTGATCGACTGGGCGCGCCCGTTCTCGCCCGTGGCTCCCGAGCTGGCGGCGCTGGTCGCGCGCCATGGCGGCCGGGTCGTGGACCTCGCCTCGGGTGGTCTCGGTCCGTGGCGCACCCTGCGCGACGAGGTCGCCGCCGCCGGCGCCGGCGCCGCGCCGGAGGTCACGCTGACCGATCTCTACCCGAACCTCGCCGCGTTCGAGCGATCCGGGCTGCCGCACGAGCGCGGTCCGGTCGACGCACGCGAGGTGCCGGCGACCCTGCCCGGGATCCGCACGATGTTCGACGCGCTCCACCACCACCGCCCCGCCGACGCGCGCGCGATCCTGGCCGACGCCCACCGCGCCGGCGCGCCGATCGTCGTCGCCGAGGCCACGTCCCGGCGCGTCCCGGTGATCCTGGTCAGCCTGGTGCTGATCCCGCTGCTGGTGCTGGTGATGACGCCGCGGATCCGGCCGCTGTCCGGGTGGCGCCTGCTGTTCACCTACCTGATCCCGATCCTACCCCTGCTGATCTGGTGGGACGGCATCGTGTCGTGCCTGCGCACCTACCGGCCGGCGGAGCTCGAGGCGCTCACCGCCGGCCTCGACGGCTACCGCTGGCAGGCCCGCGAGGTCCGCGGGCGCGGCTCGATCGTCACGTACCTGATCGGCGAGCCGGTGGCACCTTCGCCGTCGTGACGCGCGGACGCGGCGCCCGCGGCCGTGATCACAGCTGACGCAGGTCGTCGACGATCCGCACCAGGCGCCAGTCGCGCTGGGCGTCGTCGTCGCCGAGCAAGCACTCGACCAGGTACAGGGTGCGACGGGCGTCGTCGTCGTCGAGGGCCATCACGACGCGCGCCAGCTGCTGCCGGATCGGCTCGACCGGCGCCATCTCCTCGATCATGTGCAGCTCGACGGGCACGAGCGGCGGCGGTGGCGCGGTCGGCGCGGCGACGGGACGCGGGGGGGCGGCGGCCGCGTCGCTCGGGCCCGCCAGCCGCTCCCACGCCAGGCGATCCAGTCGCGCCAGGACGTCGTCCGGGTCGGGGAGGGTGCGCAGCGCCCGCAGCGCCGGGCTGGTCGGCTCGTCGGCGAACGGCGTGTCGCCGCGGCTGCGCGCCAGCTCCTCGCGCGTGCGTGCCAGCTCCTCGCGCGATCGGTCGAGCTCGCGCTGTAGCACCGTGGCTCGCTGGTACAGGGCGTCGACGTCGTCCCGGAAGGTCATCGCCGCGAGCGTACGCCGGGACCGCCGCGGTGGCGTACGCTGCCGGCGTGAACCTGCTGCTGCTCGACCCCGGCGAGCTGACCGGCGCCGCCGATGGCGTCGTCGTCCTCGCCGATCGCCGCGCCCGTCACCTGTGCACGGTCCTCGGCGTCACCGTCGGGCAGCGCCTGCGCGCCGGGCTCGTCGGCGGGGCGCTCGGCGACGCCGAGGTGATCGCGGTCGAGCGCGCCGACGGCGACGCGCCGCGGGTCACCGTGCGCTTCGCGGCCGCCGCCGCGGTCACGCCAGCGGCGCCGCCGATCGATCTGGTCGTCGCGATCCCGCGGCCCAAGGTGCTGCCGCGCCTGCTCGAGAACGCCGCGGCCTGCGCGGTCCGCCGGATCGACCTGGTCAACGCCTGGCGGGTCGACAAGAGCTACCTCGACTCGCCGCGGCTCGCGCCCGACGCCGTCGCGCTCGCGGTCCGGCTCGGCGCCGAGCAGGGCGTCACCACGCGGCTGCCCGAGGTGGTCGTGCACCGCCGCCTGATGGCCTACCTCGACGACGCGCTGCCGGCGGTCCACCCGCCGGGCGCTCGCCGCCTGCTCGCCCATCCGCGCGACGCCGTCGCCGTCGAGCGCGCGGTGCCGCCGGGCTGCGTCGACCCGGTCGTGGTCGCGCTCGGCCCCGAGGGCGGCTGGATCGCGCGCGAGCTCGACACCTTCGTCGCGCGCGGCTTCACCGCAGTCCACCTCGGCGACGCCGTGCTGCGCACCGAGGCCGCGGTGACCGCGGCGCTGGCGCAGCTGGCGCTGCTGCGCCGGCTGCCCGCCTGAGGCCGCGGGCGGCGGCGCGCGCCGGGTCAGACCGTGTGAGGATTTCATCCTCACACGCTCTGTCGATCGGCTCGCTCGCCCGCAGACGGCCTCGCAGCGCCTGCACAGAGACCGCCTCGCGCAGACGCTCGGCTAGCTCAGCAGCCGCGCGTCCTCGTACGACAGCTCGGCGATGTGATCGACCCCGGCGGCGGCGAACCGGCGCGCCGCGGCGGCGCTGCGCGGCCCCTTGCCGTGATCGAGGCACCACTGCGCGTGCGACACCAGGTACGCCAGCTCGAGCGTGCGGCCCAGCGTCATCGCGAAGCGGCGCGCGCCCGCCTCCATGCGCACCGGATCGGTCATCGCGGTCTGCGCCCACGCCCCCGCGGCGGTCAGCGCGTCGGACGCGGTCCGCGCCGGCCCGGCCAGGCCGGGATCGCGGGCGTCGGCGAGCCGGGCCCGGACCTCGTCGGCGACCGCCTCGAGGGCGCCGCCCTTGGCCAGCGCGCGCAGGGTGTCGAGCGACAGCACGTTGGTCGTGCCCTCCCAGATCGGCAGCACCTGGGCGTCGGCGAGCAGCCGCGGCAGCCCGGTGTCCTCGACGTAGCCGGCGCCGCCGCAGCACTCGATCGCCTCCGACGCGATCGCGACCGCCTGCTTGCCGGTGGTCAGCTTGGCGATCGGGGTCAGGGCCCGGGCCAGGCGCTCGTCGGCGTCGGTGGCGACGCCGTGCTCGCGGCGACCGAGCAGCTCGACGGCGCGGAACGCCAGCAGGAACGCGCCGGCGTACTCGGCCTCGAGGGTGGCCAGCGTGTCGACGTGGAGCGGCTTATGGGTGAGCAGGGCGCCGAACGCGCTGCGCCGCCCGGCGTAGTCGCGGGCCAGCGCCAGGGCGCGGCGCATGCCGCTGACCGCGCTCACCGCGTTCCAGGTCCGGGTGATCGACAGCATCGGCGTGATGTTGCGGACGCCGTCGGTCTCGCCGATCACCGGCTCGGCGACGCAGCCGTCGAGGGTGAGCTCGGCGGTCGGCACCTTGCGGGTGCCGAGCTTGTCCTTGAGGCGGTTGACCGTGATGCCGGGGCGGATCCGCCCGGCGTCGTCGCGGACCTGGACGAAGAACAGCGCCAGGCCCTTCGAGCCCGCCGGGTTGCCCTCGGGGCGGGCCAGGGTCAGCGTCATCTCGGCGGTGGTCGCCGAGGTGAACCACTTGGTGCCGTACAGACGCCAGGTGCCGTCGGCGTCCTTGCGCGCGACGGTCTCGCTGGTGGCGACGTCGCTGCCGCCGGTGCGCTCGGTCATCCACTGGCCGGAGGTCCACGCCGTCGCGGGGTCGCGCGAGGTCAGGTGGGGCAGGCAGCGATCCATCAGGGCCTGGTTGCCGGCCGCGATCAGCGAGCGCGCCGCGCCGTCGGTCATCGCCAGCGGGCAGCTGTAGACGTCGAGCGACGGCCCGACGACGTGGACCAGCGCGAACTGGTGGATCCGGGCGTGGACGCCGTGGGTCGGCTCGTAGGCGGCGGCGACCAGGCCGCGCTCGGCGGCGAGCTTCGCGGCCTCCTTCCACAGCGGCGACACCTCGATGTGATCGATCCGGTTGCCCCACGGATCCCACGGCGTGTGCACCGGCTCGTTGTCGCGATCGGCGAGCTGCATCGCGTACAGCCGGCCGCCGGCGTCGGCGCCCAGCGCGCGCAGCTCGGGGACGATCGCGTCGCGGACCGCGGCCGGCACCGCGCGCTCGAGGTAGTCCCCGAGCATGGGATCGTCGTCGAGCTGGTTGCCGAGGCGGGGGGGCTCCTGGATGAACGCCATGGACCGGACCTTACCGCAGCGCGGGCCCCGCGGACGGCGCCGCGCTATCGTCGAGAGCATGCGCGGCGCGACGGTGCTCGGTCTGGCGGGGTTCGCGGCGGCGTGCGGCACGCACCCCTCGCCGCCCGCGGCGTGGCAAGATGGCGCAGCCAGCGCGCCCGCGCCGATCGCGGTGACCTCGTCCAGCCTGGCCGACGCCGGCCTGGCCGACGCCGGCCTGGCCGTGGCGGCCGGCGGCGACGCCGGTGGGCCGCTGGCCCAGCTCACCGACGGCACCTGCGACGTCGCGATCGAGGCGCTGCTGGCCGCCGACATCTATCGCGGCGTGCCCCAGACCCAGGCGTGGCGCGACGCGCTGGCCCGCCAGCCCGACCGCGGCGCGCGCTGGGAGGGCCGCGCTCACGGCCAGCGCTACCTGGCGTGCACCTACCGGGTCCGCATCGGCGCCGCGACCTATCGCTACCAGCACACCAGCGGGGGCGCGCACCTTGCCGGCGACGACCTCGACGTCGCGACCTGCGCCACCGCCGCGCACGCCGCCGCGGTCGCGCGCACGATCGTCACGACCACCGAGCGCTGCACCGACCTCCACAGCCACGAGTACTGGGGCGACATCTTCGAGCCGCTGTGACGGCGGCTGCGCGGCCGGACCGGCGCTACGGCTACCGTCGACGTCCGTGCCCACCTGCGCGTTCCACGCGACCATGCAGCTGCGGGCCCCGATGACGCCGTCGACCGCCCCGGCTTGACACCGGCCGAGCGGGGGCGGGACGCTCGGCGCGGGATGGAAGACGTCGCTTCGCGCATCGAGGACGTGGTCGTGTACGCGGGGGCGGCGCGGGTCCGCCGGCTGGCCCGGGTGTCGTGCGGCGCCGAGCCGACGCGGATCCGGATCGGGGGGCTGCCGCTGGCGCTGCGCGACGGCAGCGTGCGGCTCGCCGCCGATGGCCCGCTGATCGCGGCCGACGCCCGGGTCGTCGTCGACGTGCCCGGCGTCGACGTGGCCCTGCCGCCCGCCGACCCCGAGGCGCTCGACGCCGCCCGCGCCGCGGTCGCGGTCGCCGCCGCCGAGGTGGCGCAGCGGCTGCGCCGGGCGCTGGCCCAGCTCGCGGCGCTGACGCCCGGCGAGCGCGACGGACGCCCTGAGGATCCGGTGCCGGCGTGGGGCGCCGCGGTCGACGCGCGCCTGGGGCTGCTGGCGCTGCGCGGTGATCGCGAGCGCGCGCTGCGCGTGGCGCTGGGCGAGGCCGAGCGCGCCGCCGAGGACGCCCGGCGGGACGCCGCG
Organism: Kofleriaceae bacterium; assembly: GCA_020633495.1. Lineage (GTDB taxonomy): Bacteria > Myxococcota_A > Polyangia > Haliangiales > Haliangiaceae > WYBA01. The sequence continues at coordinate 101,893 of JACKDR010000006.1, forward strand.
CGCGCCGAGGACGCCTACCGCCGCGCCACCTCGGCGCGGGCGGCGCGGCCCCACGAGCTGCGCAAGGCGGTGATCGTCACGCTGCGGCCGTCGCCGGGCAGCGCCGGCGGCGCCGGCGACGTCATCCTCGACTACGTCGTGCCCGGCGCGCGGTGGGCGCCGACCTACGTCGCGCGCCTCGATCCGGCGGGCGGCCCCGCGGTGCTCGAGCTGCGCGCGGTGATCGCCCAGGCCACCGGCGAGGACTGGCGCGACGTCCGGCTGTCGCTGTCGACCGCCGCGGCCACCAGCTGGACCGAGTTGCCCGAGCTGCCGAGCCTGCGCCTGGGCCGGCGGCAACCGCCGCCGCCGCGCGCCGGCTGGCGGCCGCCGCCGACCGGCGTCGACGCGCTGTACGCCGACTGGGACCGCGCGTTCGGTGGCCAGCGCGACCGGCTGGCTGCGGCGCGCGCCGCCGCGCTCGGCGTGCCCGCGGCCGGCCCCGAGGAGCCCACCGAGAGCTTCCCGCTCGACGAGTTCACCAGCGAGGAGGGCGAGGAGATCACCGACCTGCGCGCGCCGCCGATGCCGCCGACGAGCGCCCCGCCGATGGCACCTCCGATGATGCCGCCGCCCGGCGGCGTCCCGATGTCGATGCCGACGTTCGCCGCGCCGCCGATGCAGGCGATGACGGCGCCCAAGCGCGGCAACAGCCTGGCCGGCGCCCTCGGCGGCCTGGTCGCTGCCCCGGCCGCGCTGGTCGCCGCCGGCGCCGGCGCGGTCGCCAAGTCGATCTCGCGCGAGCAGAGCCGCGGGCGGCGCATCGAGGATCGCCTGCAGCGCAAGAGCCTCCGCAACGAGGCGTTCGCCGACGGGGGCCCCGAGCCCGAGCCGACCGAGCTGGTGGCGCCCGCCGACCTGCTCGCCTACGGCGACCTGCGCATGCCGGCGGCGCCGTCGACGCTGCGCGGCGCGCTGGCGCCCGCCGATCGCCGCGAGCTGTACCTGTCGGTGCTGGTCACCCAGCAGGTCGCGCTGACCTTCGACGTCATCACGTGCGTCGCCGACGCCGAGCGCGCGGCGGAGCGCGCCGCCACGGTGGCGCCGCCGCCGGGCTGCCGCGCCGAGTGGTCCGACGCCTACGACTACGCCTTCGACGCCGACGCCCGGCTCGAGGTGCCGTCCGACGGCGCCTGGCACGGCGTCGCGCTGGGCCGCCGCGACGCCCCGGTCGCGATCCGCCACGTCGCGGTGCCGCGCGAGGTCAGCGACGTCTTTCGCATGGCGCGGCTCGACAACCCGCACGACGCGCCGCTGTTGCCGGGGCCGCTCGACGTCTACGACGGCCGCGACTTCCTGCTCACGACCGCGATCGACTTCACGCCGCCGGGCGGCCACGTCGAGGTCGGGCTCGGCGTCGATCAGCGGGTCAAGATCGCGCGCAACAGCCGCTACCGCGAGGAGACCACCGGGATGCTGCGCGGCAGCCTGCGCCTCGAGCACGAGGTCGAGATCGAGGTCGAGAACCTGCACGCCCGCCCGATCGACCTCGAGGTCCGCGAGCGGCTGCCGGTGCCCGGCGGCGACGACGACGACACCGAGATCGAGGTCGATCGCGTCGAGCCGGCGTGGCAGGCGTGGACGCCGGAGCCGGCGCACCCCGGCGAGCCGCGGCTGCGCGGCGGCCACCGCTGGCGCCTCGAGGTCGCCGCCGGCGGCAAGCGCACGCTCGCCCTCGGCTACCACATCAAGATCGCCGGCAAGCACGAGCTGGTCGGCGGCAACCGGAGGGAGCAGTGATGACGACGCCCGCCGCGGTGCCGCTGGTGCCCGCCGACGCGCCGGTGGTCGAGGTGTCGGTGCTCGAGGACCGCGCGCGCGTGATCCGGCGCGGCACGGTCGCGGTGCCGGCCGGGCAGAGCCGGCTGGTGATCGCGCGGGTCGCGCCGGTCCTGGTCGACAAGACCCTGACCGCCACCGCCGGCGCCGCGCGCGTCGTCGACGTCCGGTGCCGCCGGGCGCTGGCGCCGTGGGCCACCGGCCAGGCCGCCGGGGACGCCGCGGCCCGCGCGGTCGACGCCGCGACCCTGCGGGCCCGCGCCGACGAGGTCGGCGCCGAGGTCGCGCGGCTCGAGGCCGAGGTCACGGTGATCGAGCGCGAGGCCGCCGACGTCGTCCGCCTCGCCGAGGTCGTGCTGGCCGAGCTCGGTGGCGACGCCGCGTGGGGCCGGTTGCCCGGCGACGCCGCCACCCGCCTCGACGCCCTCGACGCCCGCGATCGCGCGCTGACCGCGGAGGTCGCGCAGCGCCGGCTGGCGCTGGCGCGCGCGCGCCGCGACCTCGGCAGCCTGCGGGCCCGCGCCGACGAGGCCGCGCGCGACGCCGGCCGCGACCGCGCCGACGTCGAGATCGACGTCGTCGCCGACGCCGACGCCGAGGTCACGCTGGAGCTCGAGTACCTGGTCCCGGGCGCGTGCTGGCGCCCGTACCACACCGCGACCCTGCAGGACGGGGCGGTCACGATCGCCACCGACGCGTGCGTGTGGCAGGCCACCGGCGAGGACTGGACCGACGCCGCGCTGTCGTTCTCGACCGAGCGGCCGTCGCTGGGCGCGGCGCCGCCGCGGCTGGTCAGCGACGAGCTGCACGTCCAGCGCAAGAGCGACACGCTGGTGGTCGAGGCCCGCGATCAGGAGCTCGAGACCACCGGGCTCGGCGTCGACGCGCCGGCCCGCGCGGTCGCGGCCGCGGTGCCCGGCGTCGACGACGGCGGCGTCACCCAGGTGCTGCGCGCGCCGCACCCCGCCACCGTCCCCGCCGACGGCCGGCCGTACCGGGTCCGCCTCGGCGACCACCGCGCCGACGCCGAGGTCGCCCTGGTCGCGTTCCCCGAGCGCTCGCCGTGCGTCTTCACCCGCAGCCGGCAGGTCAACGGACCACGCCCGCTGCTGGCCGGTCCCGTCGATCTCATCCGCGATCACGGCCAGGTCGGGCGCACGTCGATCCTCTACGTCGCGCCGGGCGAGCGCTTCGACCTCGGCTGGGGGCCCGAGCCCGACGTCCGGCTGCACCGCGACGAGCGGCGCAAGCGCGACGAGGCCGGCGTGCTGGGCTCGTGGCACACGACGCGGGTCCGGGTGGCGGTCCGGCTGTCCAACCTCGGCCGCGCCGCGCGCACCGTCGAGGTCACCGAGCGGATCCCGGTGTCCGAGATCGACAAGGTCGAGATCAAGGTCGCCGCGGCCGACGCCTGGCAGCTCGAGGACGACGATGGCGAGCGCCGCGACGACACGCCGCTGTGCACGACCCGCACCGTCGACGACGACGGCCTGGCCCGGTGGGTCGTCGAGGTGCCGCCGCGGTCGCGCCGCGCGGTCGCGCTCGAGTACCAGCTGCGCGCGCACACCTCGGTGGTCGGGCTGTGAACGATCCCGATCGCGACGCCACCACCCTCGCCAACCGCGCCGTCAAGAACGCTCGCCACCTCGGCAAGTGGGCGCGCCGCGAGGGCGTGACCTGCTGGCGGATCTACGACCGCGACATCCCCGAGGTGCCGATCACGATCGACACCTACGAGGGCCGGCTGGTGATCAACGACTACCGCAAGGCCTACGCCGATCGTGACCCCGCGGTCGCCGCGGCCTGGCTCGACGCGGTCGCCGCCGCGGCGGCCCGTGCCCTCGAGGTCGCGCCCGACGCGGTCTTCGTCAAGCGGCGCGAGCGCATGGCCGGGCGCCACGAGGAGGGCGGCCGCCAGTACGAGCGCCTCGGCGAGCGCGGCGCCTGGTTCGAGGTCGGCGAGGCCGGCCACCGCTTCCGGGTCAACCTGTCCGACTACCTCGACACCGGGCTGTTCCTCGATCACCGGATCACGCGGGCCCGGGTCGGCGCCGAGGCCGCCGGCAAGCGGGTGCTCAACCTGTTCTGCTACACCGGCGCGTTCACGGTCCACGCCGCCCGCGGCGGCGCGGTGGCGTCGCGGTCGATCGACCTGTCGCGGACCTACCTCGACTGGGCCGCGGCCAACCTCGCGCTCAACGCCATCGACCCCGACGCCCACCGCCTCGAGCACGGCGACGTCCGCGCCGCGCTCGACGACCTCGCCGCCGGCCGCGACCGCTTCGACCTCGCGATCGTCGATCCGCCGACGTTCTCCAACTCCAAGCGCATGGACGGCACCTTCGACGTCCAGCGCGATCACGCCGAGCTGCTCGACGCGGTGGCCCGGGTGATCGCCCCCGGCGGCGTGATCTGGTTCTCGACCAACCACCGCCGCTTCCAGCTCGAGCTCGCGGGCCGGGTCGCCGGCTGGGCGGTCACCGACGAGACCCGCGCGACGATCCCGCCCGACTTCCGCGACGCGCGCGTCCACCGGGCGTGGCGGCTGGTGTCGCCCTGAGCTGCCGGCGTATCCTGCCGGCTCCCAAGGAGGCAGACATGGGCACGAGGATGTGGGTCGTCTCGACGGCGCTCGCCGTCACCGCGCTGGCCGGGTGCAAGGACAAGGCGAAGGAGCCGGGCAAGGCGCCCGCGGCGGCCAAGGGCTGCGGCCTGCCGGCGGCCAAGATCGCCGAGTGGCTGGTCACCCAGCAGCTCGGCCCGGCGCTCGGCGGCCCCGACGCGCCGGACGCCAAGAAGCGCGCCGACGCGATCGAGCTCGACACCGCGCTGGTCGACGTCGCCGGCTTCGACGCCTGGTGCGCGGCGCAGCCCAAGAAGCTGGCGCCGTCGTGCCTGGAGCCGTCGAACGCCGACAAGGTCGACTGCAAGACGCCGCTGACCCAGCTGGGGCTCTTGCGGGTCGGCGACAAGCACTGCGCGCCGCGGCTCGCCGACGAGGGCGTGCTGTGGCTGACCGAGCGCGAGCTCGGCCCGCGCCCGGCCGATGGCGACGGCGCGACCGCGTTCGACGCCAAGGCGGCCGCGCTCCGCGAGGGCCTGGCCGGCGCGCCGTTCGAGCAGATCTGCAAGGACCAGGGCGGCATCCCGCTCGGCTGCTTCGGCACCCGGGATCACGCCGCGTGCGGGACCCTGCTCGACGCCCTGGCGGCGGCGCTACCCGCCGGGCCCGACGCCGGCGCCACCGACGACAAGGCCGACCCGGCCGCCGCCGGCGCGGACAAGGACGAGGGCAAGGGCGGCGGCGACGACGGCGACGGCGACGGCGACTGAGCCGGGCGTCACCGGATCGAGATCGGAAGACGGCGGTCGTGACACGGCGCCCGGCGGGCGCCGGGCGTCGCGTCGCCGCGCGCGCGGCCGGTCACAACCGGCGGCACGCGGCTTCTGTCGCGCATGACCAACCGCATCACCTTCACGCTGGCGTCCCTGGCCCTGATCGGCGCCGCCGGCTGCTCCATGATCTCCAAGGGCAAGGCGACCACCGGCGGCGGCGGCGACGACGCGACCGACGGTCCCGCGCTGGCCGGCACGATGGCCGAGGCGCCCGTCTACCACCGCGGCGCCACCATCGCCGCGCCCGCCGAGTGTCACACCTCGGGCTACGCCAGGTTCGACGCGCCCGCCGGCGAGGCCATGACCCTCGAGGTCTCGGTGGCCGCGCCCGCCGACGCCTGCGTCTCGGTGTGGTGGCTCAACAGCAACGGCGGCGCCGCCGGCGTCACCGCCGAGGTGTGCAGCAACGACTCGCCCAAGACCTTCGACGTCGCCGGCCAGGACGGCGGCGCGTTCCTGCAGATCAGCGAGGCCGGCGCCTGTCAGGGCGCCAGCGTGACCCTCGCGGTCAAGTGACCCGCGCCGGCGCCGCGCGGCCGGCGGCGCGGGTGGCGGCGGCGATCACCGCGGCGGCCGCCCGGACGCGGTAACGTCGCCGCGTTGCGCCCGCGTCCGACCATCCTGGTCAAGCTGCTCGCCGCGTTCGCGGCGCCGACCCTGGCGCTGTTCGCGCTGTTCGCCTACGTGGCGTGGCAGGTCACCCGCGACGATCTCGACGCCGAGCTCGGCCACCGCCTGCAGGCGGTGGCCGCGGCCGCCGCGACCCAGCTCAACGGCAAGTACCTGGTCAAGCTCGAGGCCGGCAACGAGCAGGACACCCGCCGCCTCCAGGCCCAGGCCAAGCTGGCCGAGATCGCCGAGGCCACCGGCGCCCGGCTCTACGTCTTCGATCCGGGGTTCGGCTCGCGCCTCGACACCGGCCGCGACGTCCCGATCGGCTGGCACTACTACACCGCCGAGCTCGACCGCGTCGAGATCGGGCGGGTCTTCGCGCGTGGCGTCGCGATCGCGTCGGTGACGTTCGAGGGCGAGGACGGCCGCCGCTACAAGGCCGGCTACGCGCCGCTGTACGGCGGCGACGGCGAGGTCGTGCTCGTCGTCGGCGCCGAGGCGCCGGCCGCGTACTTCGACCGCCTCGACGATCTGCGGGGCAGCCTCCTGTGGTGGGGCGCCGGGCTGGTCGTCGTCGTGCTGGCGGCGTCGTTCGGGGTCGCGTTCCTGATCACCCGCCCGGTGCGGCGGCTGGCCGCCGCCGCCGAGCGGATCGGCCGCGGCGACCTCGACGCCCCGGTGGTCGAGCGCCGCGGCGGCCGGCCCCGCGACGAGCTCGGCGTGCTCGCCGAGACCATGGACCGCATGCGCGCGCAGCTGCGCGATCGCGACGCCCGCATGCAGCAGATGCTGGCCGGCATCGCCCACGAGGTCCGCAACCCGCTCGCCGGCATGACCCTGTTCACCGGCATCCTCCAGGACGAGCTGGCCGACGACGAGCGCCGCGGCCACGCCGATCGCATCGCCCGCGAGCTCGGCTACCTGGAGCGCGTGGTCAGCGAGTTCCTCGACTACGCCCGGCGCCCGGCGCCGGAGATCGGCGACGTCGCGGTGCGCGCGCTGCTCGCCGAGGTCGCCGAGCTGGTCGCCGCCGACGCCGAGCGCGGCGCCGTCGCGGTGGCGATCGACGTCGCCGCGCCGGCGCCGGCGCTGCGCGGCGACGCCGCCCAGCTGCGCCGCGCCGTGCTCAACCTGGCGCGCAACGCGGTCCACGCCGCGGCGGCCGGCGTCGCCGCCGGCACGGTCGCCGCCGCCGACGGCCCGGCGGTGAGGCTGGTCGCCCGCCGCGACGGCGACGACGTCGTGATCGACGTCGTCAACCGCGGCCCGGCGATCCCCGCCGACGCCCTCGACCACATCTTCGATCCGTTCTTCACCACCCGCGAGAAGGGCACCGGCCTCGGCCTGGCGTTCGTCCGCGAGATCGTCCACGACCACGACGGCCGGGTCGACGTCACCTCCGAGGGCGGCGAGACCCGGTTCCGTGTGACACTACCGGCGCGCGGCCCGGCGCCGCCGCCTCCACCCCGCTGATCGCCATGGCCACCATCCTCGTCATCGACGACAACGAGACCGTCCGCGAGGGCCTCGCCCACACGATCAAGAAGATGGGCCACGACCCGGTGACCGCCGCCTCGGGCGCCGCCGGCGTCGAGGCGTTCGGCGCCCGCCGCGCCGACTTCGTGATCACCGACCTCAAGATGGAGGGCCTCGGCGGCGTCGAGGTCCTGCGCGCGATCACCGCGATCGACCCCGACGTCCCGATCATGATCGTGACCGGCTTCGGCTCGGTCGAGACCGCGGTCGAGGCCATGAAGCTGGGCGCGTTCGACTTCGTCACCAAGCCGTTCGCCCCCGAGGTCGTCCGCCTCAAGGTCGAGCGCGCGCTCGAGCTGTGCGCGGCGCGCCGGGCCCGCCGCAAGGCCGAGGCGCTGTCCGAGTACCACGTCGCCGAGTGCGACCGTCGGTTCGACGAGCTGATCGGCGCCTCCGACAAGATGGCGGCGCTGCGCAAGGCGGTCGAGAAGGTCGCGGCCAGCGACACGACCGTCTACGTCGGCGGCGAGAGCGGCACCGGCAAGGAGCTGGTGGCGCGCGCGATCCACCGGCTGTCGCGGCGCGCCGCCGGGCCGTTCATCAAGGTCAACTGCGGCGCCCTGACCGAGACGCTGCTCGAGAGCGAGCTGTTCGGCCACGACAAGGGCGCGTTCACCGGCGCGATCAAGACCAAGCTCGGCCGCTTCGAGCTGGCCGACGGCGGCACGCTGTTCCTCGACGAGGTCGGCGACGTCGCCCCGGCGATGCAGGTCAAGCTGCTGCGCGCGCTGCAGGAGCAGGAGTTCGAGCGGGTCGGCGGCGAGGCCCCGATCAAGGTCGACGTCAGGGTCGTGTCGGCGACCAACAAGGATCTCGATCGCGAGGTCGCCGAGGGCCGGTTCCGCCAGGACCTGTACTACCGGCTGCACGTCGTGCCGCTGCGGCTGCCGCCGCTGCGCGAGCGCCGCGAGGACATCCCGCTGCTCGCCGCCCACTTCATCGGCAAGCTGGGGCCGCGCACCAACCCGCGGGTCCGCGGCCTCGGCGACGCCGCGCTCGGCCGCCTGATGGCCTACCACTGGCCCGGCAACGTCCGCGAGCTCGAGAACGCGATCGAGCAGGCGCTGGTGTTCGCCGAGGGCGACCAGATCGGCACCGGCGCGCTGCCGCAGTTCCTGCAAGGCCCGGGCGCCGCCGAGGACGCGCTCGAGGTGCCGCGCGAGCTGTCGCTGCCCGAGATCCTCGACGACCTCGAGCGCCAGCTGATCCTCAAGGCGTTCGCCCGCGCCAAGGGGGTCAAGACCGAGACCGCGCGGCTGCTCGGCATCAAGACCTCGGCGCTCTACTACAAGCTCGAGAAGTACAAGATCGAATAGCCGGGGCCGCCGGCCGTCGGATCCAGACCGACCGTGACCGTGACCGGCCCCTCAGTTTTCCGTGATCGCCCCCTGCGGATCTGTGCAGATCGTGGCGGTATGTACCCGCGCACACCCTGCGAATCCACGGGGTTCGGGGTGGCATGAGGCGTGCTATTTCCTGGGTCGTGCCCCGTGCCGCCCACCTCGCCCCGGTCGTCGCCGCGCTCCTCGCGCTCGGCCTGGCCGGGGTGCGCGCCGAGGCCGGCGGCCGCGACGGCGGCCGGGATCACCGCGACGGCCGCCGCGCGCGCGCGGGCGCGCCTCGCCGACGCCGACGCCGCCGCGACCCTGGGCAAGGCCACCGACCGGGCGCGCGCCACGGTGCGCGCCAGCGAGCAGGACCGCGCGACCCGCCTGGCCGCGCGCACCAAGCTGGCCCGGGCCTACCAGGCCGAGCTCGGCGAGATCGACAAGCTCAAGCGCCAGAAGGCGTCGTGGCGTCGCGACCGGCTGCTCCGCGATCGCCTGGCGTCGTCGCTCGAGACCGCCAAGAAGCTGTCGAAGGCGTCGGCCGAGCTCACGATCCTCGACGCCCGCCTGCTCCAGGAGCGCCGCGCGCTGATCGCCGCGATCGACGCCGAGCTCGCCGCCGGCCCGGCGGCGGCGCGGACCGCCAGCCTGCAGCGGGTCCGCACCGAGACCGCGCGCGCCGTGGCGCCGGCGGTCAAGGCCAAGAAGATCGTCATCCCCGACGACGAGATCGATCCGCTCGCCGATCCCGACGAGCTCGAGGCCCAGGCCCGGGCCCTGCGCGACAGCGAGGCCGAGCTGGCGCGCCAGATCGCCAGCCTCGACGGCCAGGTCGATCGCTTCCGCAAGCAGGCCGAGCTGCGCAAGGCCCACGATCGCGCCGGCGAGCTGGCGGCGCGCGACGATGGCCAGCCGCGGCGCACCGCCGGCAGCGCGGGCAGCCGCGACGGCGCCGAGCTGACCGGCGACGCCGCGCCGCAGGACGGCGGCGACGGCCCCGCCGCCGATCCGTCGACCAGCGGCGCCGGCGGCTTCGAGGGCGATCCCGCGGTCGTGCTGTCCGACGTCGTCGACGCCGACACCGTCGACGCCCTGCGCAAGGCCGAGCGCTCGTCGGATCCGTCGGCCAAGGCCGCCGCCGCCGAGCGGGCGCGTCGCGAGGTCGCGCGTCGGCTCGCGGCGCTGCGCAAGCGCCGCCTCGAGATCGAGAAGCGCGCCAAGGACCTCGCCGAGTAGTAGGCTCGCGCGGTGCGGCTCTGGCTCGTCGCGATCGGTCTGGTCGGCTCCGCCGGCGGCGCGGTCGCGCGCGCCGACACCTGGAAGGCCGAGGTCGAGGCCGGCGGCGAGTGGGACAGCAACGTCCACCGCGTCGAGGTCGACCCCGCGGGCACCCGGGTCGCGGTCGGCGCGCCGCTGGCCCGCGCCGGCGCCCGCGTCGAGGGCGCCGGCCGCGCCGGCGCCTGGGGCCGGTGGTGGATCGCCGGCGCCGGGCGGGTCCGCACCGTCACCAGCGACGTCCGCGGCGAGGACGTCGGCGCGCTGGCGCTCGACGCCCGCTGGGATCGCGGCCTCGGCGACCGCCGGGTGCGCGTCGGCGCCCGCGCCAGCTGGTACGACGCCACCGCGCTGACCGAGCCGTCGAGCGCGCGCACCTTCGCGCTCGCCGCCGCGGACGGCTTCCTCGTGCTCACCGGCGACGGCGATCGCCGCTTCGCGCTGTCGGCGGGCGGCCGCGACTTCACCTACCGGCCCGACGCCGACTTCGACTGGCACGGCGCCGCCGTCGGCGCGCGCCTGGTCGCGACCGTGTGGCGCCGCGGCGCCGCGATCGCCGTCGACGCCCCGGAGCTGGCCGACGATCTCGCGGCGCTCGGCGTCGGCGACGCCGCCGAGGCCACGGTCGAGCTCGCGGTCGGCTGGCGGCTCGAGCGCCGCAGCTACCACGGCGTCGCGTTCGACGACGGCTGCGCGCCGGGCGACCCGGTGGTGCCGGCGTGCTTCGTGCCCACCGGCGAGCGCCGCAGCGACCTGCACCACGTCGGCGAGGTCGAGGCGACCTACACCGGCGACGTCGTCGTCACCGCCGGCTACGAGCTGACCGTCAACGACTCGTCGAGCTACGGCCAGTCGCTGGTCCGGCACCGGCTCAGCGGCTCGGCCACGATCGAGCTGCCCGGGCAGGTCTACGCCACCGGCAGCGCGGCGCTGCAGGTCGACCAGTACCTCGATCCGCTGCTGCTGGCCCGCGACGTCGTCAGCCAGAGCTTCACCAGCATCGACGACGAGAACCGCTCGGCGCTGGCGGTGCGGCTGTCGCGCCGGGTCGGGCGTGGCTTCACCGCCGAGGCCCGGTGGGCGTTCTTCGCCGACTCGCTGTCGAAGGACGATCTCGAGTTCCGTCGCCAGGTCGTCTACGGCGGCCTGACCTGGTCGAGCGACGACTGATCGGGCGCGGCGCCGCTACTTCTTGGTGCAGGCGTGGATGTCGGCCGCGGTCTTGGCCTTGATCAGGCAGGTGTTCTGATCGTCGTTGTCGGCCGACTGGCACTGGGTGATGCACAGGTCGATGCCGCGCTCGAAGCCGGTCTGGTACTCGGCCTCCTTCTGGGCCCGCAGCGCCGCGCGCTCGGCCTCGGGGGCGGCGGCGATCTCGGCGTCCGCGGTCTCCCAGAACAAGAGGACGCTGGCGTTGCGGCACGCCTTGTCGCAGGTCTTGACCGACGGCTTCTTGCAGGCCGTCAGCGGCAGGACCAGGGCGAGGGCGCAGACGGCCGCGAGGCCGGAGAGGGGACGCATGGGTGCGTGGCTACACCACCGCGGCGCCGCGGGCAAGGGTCCCGGTTGTCGCGGCCCCCGGGCGCCTACTTGCGGCGGTGATCGCGGACCTTGATGTCGTCGTCGTCGTCGTCGCGGTGGTCGCGCTGCCGGGGCCGCGACGGCGCGGGGTCGTCGTGGCTGCGCGGCGGCGGATCGCGGTGATCGCGCGCCGCGGGCCGGCTCGGCGCCGGCGGCGCCGCCGCGGGCTCGCGATGGTCGACCACCGCCGGTCGCGGATCGGCGACCGCGGTGCCGCCGAGGTCGACCTCGATCCGCACCGCGGGCGGCGCGTCGGGCAGCGACCAGCCGCCCCCCAGCCACACCCACTCGCCGCCGCGCCACAGCCACTCGCCGGCGACCCACAGCGCGCCGTCGATGGGCGGCGCGCCGGGATCCTCGTCGACCGGGTCCGGCATCGGCGGCCGCTCGACGGCGCCGAGCATCTGCAGGTTGGCCAGGATCGTGCCGCGCACCGCCAGCGCGATCGTCTCGCGGCGGCGCAGCTCGGCGGCGAGCTCGGCGCGGGCGCGGATGGCGGCGGCCTCGCGGGCCTCGCGGGCCTCGCGCCGTCGCTCGGCCTCGGCGGCGCGGCGGGGCCCGCTCGGCGCGCAGCTCGGCCTCGGCGGCGCGCCGCGCCGCCTCGCGCTCGGCGCGCAGGCGGGGCGTCGCGCTCGGCGCGCTCGCGGGCGACGCGCGCGCGCAGCGTCGGATCGGCGCCGCAGACCCCGGCGAGGTAGGCGAGCTGCGCGCTGCGCGCGGGTCACGACGATCGTCATCAGCCGGGCGCGGGCCTCGGCCTCGACGCGGGCGCGGGCCTCGACCTCGGCGTGGACCCGGGCGCGGGCCTCGGCCTCGGCCTGCAGGCGGGCCTCGAGCTCGAGCCAGGCGCGGGCCTCGGCCTCGGCGTCGACCAGGCGCGGGCGTCGACCTCGGCCTGGGCCTCGGCGCGGGCGTCGGCCTCGGCGCGCAGCCGCAGCTCCAGCGCGGCGCGGGCCTCGGCGTCGGCGCGGTCGCGGGCGCGCTGCTGCGCCATCGGATCGGCGCCCTGCGTGACCAGCGCCGCCTGCAGATCGATCCGCGCGCGCGCCGCGACCTGGCGGGCCTCGGCGCGGGCGGCGCGGCGCTCGGCGACGGTGTCGACGACGCGGATGACCTCGAAGCCGCCGGTGACGCCGCGCGGATCGTCGCCGTCGGCGGCGGTCAGCGTCATCGTGCACGCGCCCGGCCCCGGCGCCTCGACCTCGGCGCGGCCCCGGTACTCGCCGGCGCCGACGTCGCCGGCGGGCAGGGCGACGTCGTCGGCGATCACCGCGTCGGCCACCGCGGCGCCGGCGGCCTGGCCGTCGACGGCGACCTGGGCCTCGGCGTCGCCGGTCGGGGTCTCGACCCGGGCGCCGGCGCCGAGCTGGCCGAGCGCGGCGCCGCTGATCGCCGCCACCGTGCGGCGGTCGCGGTCGCGCGCGGCGCGGAGCTCGGCGAGGCGGCGCTCGCGGTAGGCCTCGAGGGTCTCGCCGGCGACGCCGGCCTGGCCGGTGCCGCCGCAGTCGATCGTCCAGCCGACGCGCATCGCGCGCGGCACCTGGATCGCCCACCGGATCTCGTGGGTGCCGGGCGCCGCCACGGTGACGCCGCCGCCGCCGGGGGCCGCGCTCGGGCCGTCGCCGCCGCCGCCGGGCGCCGCCAGCACCGCGGTGCCGGTCCCCAGGGTCTCGCGGCGGAACCGCGGGTGGCAGGCGGTGAGGGCCAGCAGGGAGCAGGACAGCGAGGCGAAGCCGATCAAGCGAACCCGACGCATGACGGGGCGGTTTTGCAACCGCCGGGCCGCCGCGGTGTCGGCGATGCTGGCCCGCGGCTTGCCATGGCGTTCACCCATGTCGGACCGCAAGACCTCGACTTCCCTTGCCCACCAGCTCGTCGGGCCCCGCCATCGTGAACCGACGGCCACGCCCGTCCACGCCACAGGGTCGCGCCGGCGCCACGGTCGCCTCGCCGGGCTCGGCCTCGCCGTCGCGCTCGGCCTCGGGCTCGCCGCCTGCGGCGGCCACGGCGGCCACGGCGACAGCTACCGCGCCGCGACCTCCGAGCAGGAGGCCTGCTGCGAGCACCTCGACGGCGACGCCCGCGCCCAGTGCCTGGCGCAGATCGTCCGGGTCGACGATCCCGCGGTCGCCGCCAGCGATCCCAACCAGGCCACCTACCGGTGCATCGAGCGCAACTTCACGTGCGACCCGGCCAGCGGCCACGCCACGCCGGCGTCGGCGCAGGCCCAGTACGACTGCATCGCCGACCTCGGCCAGTAGCCGGGGGGCTCGCGCCGCGCCGCGCCCGTGCCGGCGCCGAAAACGCCGAGGGCGGCCTCGCGGCCGCCCTCGACTGGCTGGATGGAGCTGATCGGCAGCCGATCAGAAGTCCATGCCGCCCATGCCGCCCATGCCGCCCATGCCGCCACCGCCGTGCGAGTGGCCGCCGGCCGCCGGGGCCTCCTTCTTGGGACGCTCGGCGATCATCGCCTCGGTGGTCAGCAGCAGGCCCGACACCGACGCGGCGTTGGTCAGCGCGGTGCGCACGACCTTGGTCGGGTCGATGACGCCGGCCGCGATGAGGTCCTCGTACTCCAGCGACGCGGCGTTGAAGCCGAACGCGCCCGAGCCGTCCTTGACCTTGGCGATGACGATCGAGCCGTCGACGCCCGCGTTCGACGAGATCTGGCGCAGCGGCTCCTCGAGCGCGCGGCGCACGATCGCGACGCCGAACATCTGCTCCTCGGACAGCTTGAGGTCCTCGAGCGTCTTCTGGGCGCGCAGCAGCGCGACGCCGCCGCCGGGGACGATGCCCTCCTCGACGGCCGCGCGGGTCGCGTGCATGGCGTCCTCGACGCGCGCCTTCTTCTCCTTCATCTCGACCTCGGTGGCCGCGCCGACCTTGATGACGGCGACGCCGCCGACCAGCTTGGCCAGCCGCTCCTGCAGCTTCTCGCGGTCGTAGTCCGAGGTGGTGTCCTCGATCTGCATCCGGATCGTCTTGACCCGGGCGTCGATGTCCGCCTTCTTGCCGGCGCCGTCGACGATCGTCGTGTTGTCCTTGTCGACCGTGACGCGCTTGGCGGTGCCGAGGTCGGCGAGGGTCAGGTTCTCGAGCTTGAGGCCGAGATCCTCGGTGACGGCCTGGCCGCCGGTCAGCACGGCGATGTCCTTGAGCATCTCCTTGCGGCGGTCGCCGAAGCCGGGCGCCTTGACCGCGCACACCTGGAGGGTGCCGCGCAGCTTGTTGACCACCAGGGTGGCCAGGGCCTCACCGTCGACGTCCTCCGAGATGATCAGCAGCGGGCGGCCGCTCTTGGCGACCTGCTCGAGGAGCGGCAGCAGCTCCTTCATGTTGCTGATCTTCTTCTCGTGGGTCAGCACGTAGGCGTCGTTGAGGGCGACCTCCATGCGCTCGCCGTCGGTCACGAAGTACGGCGACAGGTAGCCACGATCGAACTGCATGCCCTCGACGACGTCGAGCTCGGAGTTGAGCGTCTTGGCCTCCTCGACCGTGATGACGCCCTCCTTGCCGACCTTCTCCATCGCCTCGGCGATCATCTCGCCGATGGTCTCGTCGCCGTTGGCGCTGATGGTGCCGACCTGGGCGATCTCCTTGCGGTCCTTGGTCGCCTTCGACTGGGCCTGGAGCGACTCGATCAGCTTGGCGACGGCGAGGTCGATGCCGCGCTTGAGCTCCATCGGGTTGTGGCCGGCGGCCACCAGCTTGGAGCCCTCGCGGAAGATCGCCTGGGCCAGCACGGTCGCGGTGGTCGTGCCGTCGCCGGCGTTGTCGGAGGTCTTGGACGCGACCTCCTTGACCATCTGCGCGCCCATGTTCTCGAACTTGTTCTCGAGCTCGATCTCCTTGGCGACGGTGACGCCGTCCTTGGTGACCGTCGGGGCGCCCCACGACTTCTCGATCACGACGTTACGGCCACGCGGGCCGAGGGTGACCTTGACGGCGTTGGCGAGGGTGTCGACACCGGCCAGCACGCGGGCGCGGGCCTTCTCGTCGAAGATGATGTCCTTGGCAGCCATGTTGCTCTCCTTGAATCTCGTAGAGGTGATCCGAGGATCACTCGATGACGCCGAGGACTTCGTCCTCGCGCAGGATCAGGTGCTCGACACCGTCGACCTTGATCTCGGTGCCGGCGTACTTGCCGAACAGGATGCGGTCGCCCGACTTGACGTCGAGCGGGACCAGCGTGCCGTCCTCGAGGCGCTTGCCGTTGCCGACGGCGACGACCTTGCCCTCGAGCGGGCGCTCCTTGGCGGCGTCGGGGATGATGATGCCACCCTTGGTGGTCTCGACCTCTTCGACCCGGCGCACCAGCAGCCGGTCCTGCAGCGGACGAACGTTCATGAGAGTCCCTCTTGTGCGGTTCCGCGCGCGGGCGGAGTCTCTGGGAAGTGGAAGGTTGCGTTTGTTAGCACTCACCGAAGCCGAGTGCTAACGGCGGGCATACTAAGGCCGCCTGCGGACCGCGCAACCCCTCACCTGAGGGAAATCGCTCGGGACTACCCGCCCCGGGGACCTGGGTGGCCGTCGCAGCTGACCCTACACCGACGTACCGGGCCCGGGAGTACATCCAAGGCCCGAGAAACGAAGGGGAAACTTGAAGTCCTGCGATCCTGACCGATAACCAAAGCATGGACGTCACGCCGCATGCCTCCGTCGATGGGTTCTTCCACGAGGTGGTGACCGACGCCCTCCAGGCGGTCCACCTCGATGCCACCGAGACCACCGAGTGGTACCTGGTCTCGCTGCTGGGCGACTTCGCCCAGGCCCGGATCACCGACGAGCCCCTGGTGGTCAAGCTGGTGGGCAGCCAGTCGGCCGAGCCCGCCGAGCGGTTCCGCCGCCTCAAGGAGGTCGGCGACACCTCGCTGTACGTCTCGGGGTTCTTCGCCGAGTCGCTGGGCCGCAAGCTGGTCGACGTCGACTACTACGTCGGCCTGGGCAGCCGGGCCTACGCCGAGCTGGCCGGGCGCATGAGCGGCTCGCTGACCGAGGTCTACGCCGAGCTGTCGCAGAAGTTCCCCGCGTTCGTCGAGGTCATCACCGAGGTCCGGCGCCGCTGCGACTTCGCCGGCGCCGACATCGTGCGGCTCTACGAGCAGTGGGTGCAGACCCGCGACGCGTGGATCGAGCGCAAGCTCAAGGCGCTGGGCGTCCTGGTCGAGCCGGTCGGGACGCTGCAGTGAGCCGCGAGACGCTGACCCGGCTGCAGCGCGGACTCGAGGAGCTCTACCGGATCGTCACCGGCGTCGAGGTCACCGACTTCGTCGTCGACGAGGGCGCGCGCGACGCGATCCTGCGGGCGTCCGACGTCCGCACCGCCCGCGAGCAGCTGCTGGTCGCCGAGGACGGCGACGACGTCTCGATCGCGCTGTTCGTCGATCGCGACGCGCTGGCCAACCTGGCGCGCCGCGATCCGTCGGATCGCCTCGACGACGGCAACCTCGGCGACTTCCTGCTCGCGCTCGAGGGCGTCAGCCACTTCGTCTACGCGGTGTGGTGCGCCCGCGGCGATCGCACGGTCACCGCGCTCGAGCTCGAGCTCCAGGCCGAGGTCGACAAGTACGTCACCTGCGTGCTGCTGGCCGGCGCCGACCGCCACGCCGCGCCGCGCTGGCGGCGCCGCCTGTTCGAGCAGTTCGCCTACGAGCCCGATCTCGACGCCGACGAGCGCGACCGCTACCGGGTCGCCAACGAGAACGCGAAGCGCTACGCGGCGTCGCTCGAGCGTCGCTTCGTCGCCGACCGCCGGGTCCCGGCGATGCTGGCCGAGCTGCGCCGGTTCTACCGGCTGCCGCTGGGCGGCAAGCTCGCGCACATCGCGCAGGCCGCGTAGCTCGGTCCGCCGCGGCCGTGCCCGTGCCCGTGCCCGTGCCCGTGCCCGTGCCCGTGCCCGATCTGGTTCCGGGGCCGCGCGGCTGCTACGCCTTCGCGCCCAGCACCCGGTTGTCGATCAGCCGGGTCTTGCCGACGAACGCGGCGATCGCCAGCACCGCGCGCCCCGTCACCGTCGTGATCGCGGTCAGGTCGTCGGCGTCGCGCAGCTCGACGTAGTCGACCCGCACCGCCGGCGCGGCGTCGAGCGGGGCCCGGGCCGCCGCGATCAGCGCGGCGACGTCGCGCTCGCCGGCGGCGAACGCGGCGTCGGCCGCGGCCAGGCCGTGCGACAGCGCCAGCGCCTGGGCCCGCTCGTCGGCGGCGAGGTAGGCGTTGCGCGAGCTCATCGCGAGGCCGTCGGCCTCGCGGACGATCGGGCAGGCGACGATCTCGACGCCGAAGTCGAGGTCGCGCACCATCCGCCGGATCAGCGCGACCTGCTGGTAGTCCTTCTGGCCGAAGAACGCGACGTGCGGCTGGGTGAGGTGGAACAGCTTGGCGACGATCGTCGCGACCCCGGCGAAGTGGCCGGGCCGGGTCTCGCCGCACATCGGGCGCTGCAGCTCGCGGACCTCGATGAAGGTCTGGGCGCCGGGCGCGTACATGCCGGCGACGTCGGGGCAGAACGCGAGGTCGACGCCGCACGGCCGCGCCTTGGCCAGGTCGCCGGCCTCGTCGCGCGGGTAGCGCGCGAGATCCTCGCTGGGGCCGAACTGGGTCGGGTTGACGAAGATCGTCAGGATCACGACGTCGGCGGCGGCGCGCGCCGCGCGCAAGAGCGACAGGTGGCCGTCGTGCAGGTAGCCCATCGTCGGCACCACCGCGATGCGGCGGCCGTCGCGGCGCAGATCCTCGGCGCGGGCGCGCATCGCCGCCGGGTCACGGATGATCTCGAAGGGCAGGCGCGAGGCGATCGTCATCGCGCGCAGCGTAGCGCGAACTCGCTCAGCCGCCGGGGCAGGTGAGCGTGAAGTCGGTGCCGTCCGGCGTGCACCAGGCGCCGCACGGCTCGTCGGCCAGGCAGGCGCAGTCGATCGCGCCGGCGCTGCAGCCGGCCGGGATCGCGACGCAGGCCCAGTCGTCGGCGTAGCCGCCGACGTCCGAGACGCCGCGCTGGCAGTACTCGGTGCCGGCGGCGCAGAACAGGTGGCCGCAGCGGAAGGTGTCGAGCGGCGGCGTGCAGCCGTTGTAGTCGTTGACGTCGACGCCGGCGGTCGCGGCCGCGCACGGGCTGTCGTAGACGGTGCCGTCGCAGCCGCAGGTCGGGGTCTGGCCCTGCGGGCAGTCGGGCGGCCGCGGCTGGCACGTGCCCTGGCCGTCGTCGAAGCCGCAGCCGTTGTCGGTGTGATCGCAGTAGTGCTCGGCGTCGCAGGTCAGGCCGGCCTTGCCGCCGCACACGCTGCCGGTGCCGCCGCCGTCGGGGGCGGAAGCGTCGATCGCCACGGCGGTGTCGTGGACGGCGGCGTCGATGGCGGCGCCGCCGTCGTCGCCTCCACAGCCGGCGCCCGCGACGGCGAGCGCGAGCGAGACCACGACGGACAGGAAGACGGACTCGGCAAGCCAGGTCAGGCGCATGGCCGCAGGCTTCGCAAGCCACGTGCCACGCCGCGCCGCCAGCGCTTGCGCGCAGTTGGCGACGCGGCACCTCGGAAATCCGAGGCCTACTTCTTGGCGACCGTCGAGTAGACGCGGGCGTCGGGCGCCGGCGTCGCCGAGCGCGGGTCGAGCGCGAAGCTCTCCTGCTCGCCGGGGAACGCGCCGCTGCGGACGTCGCTGACGTAGGCCTGCACGGCGGTCCGGATGCGCAGCGACAGCTGCTCGAACCGGCGCACGAACTTGGGCTTGAACGAGTCGTCCATGCCGAGCATGTCGTAGCAGACCAGGACCTGGCCGTCGCAGCCGACCCCGGCGCCGATGCCGATCGTCGGCACCGCGACCGCCGCGGTGATCTCGGCGGCGATCTCGCTGGGGATGCCCTCGAGGACGATCGCGTAGGCGCCGGCCTCGGCGAGGGCGCGGGCGTCGTCGAGCAGGCGATCCTTGCCGCCGGGCTCGCGGCCCTGGATCTTGAAGCCGCCCATCTGGTGGAACGACTGCGGGGTCAGGCCGACGTGGCCCATGACCGGGATGCCGGCGGCGACCAGGCGGTAGACCAGCTCGGCGTGCTGGGCGCCGCCCTCGAGCTTGATCGCGTGGGCGCCGCCCTCCTTGACCATGCGGCCGGCGTTGGCCATGCCCTGCTCGATCGACGTCTGGTACGACATGAACGGCATGTCGCCGACGACCTGCGCCCGCTGCGCGCCGCGGGCGACCGCGCGGCAGTGGTAGATGATCTCGTCGAGCGTGACCGGCAGCGTGGTGTCGTTGCCCTGGATGACCATGCCGAGCGAGTCACCGACGAGCAGGACGTCCGCGCCGGCCTCGTCGAGGAGGCGCGCAAACGTCGCGTCGTACGCGGTGAGCATGGCGATCTTCTCGCCGCGCTCCTTCATGGTCCGCAAGGTGTGGATGGTGACCTTCTGGGTCTTCATTCCGCCCTCGTTCGGGGCCGTGCCCCGTGCTTGATGTCATGCAGTCCGTCCGGTTTCCGTCTCGATCCACCGTGGTTTCGAGCGGGGACAGCCGCACCTGAGGTGTAGCACGGGCGCCGGGCCGGATCCCAGCCGGATCCCAGGCCTGTCTGGGCGAGGCTGGTTCGGTCGGCCGCGCCCGACGCTACCGGTAGACCAGCGGCATCGCTGCGGAAAGCCAGGTGCCCGGGGTCCTGGGGGCGGGCAGGGCCAGGCGCGCGGCGCCGCGCACGACGCAGCCGACCGCGGCCTCGGCGGTCTCGGCGTCGACGTCGCCGGTGGCGGTGATCGTGACCTGGGTGCCGGCCGGCGGCGCGGCCCGCGGCGGCGGCGGCCGGATCGTGCCGCCGTGGGGCCGGACCGGCTTGGCCGGGGCGGGCTTGCGCTTGGCGTTGCGGGGCGGGGGCGGCGCGGGTCGGCGCGCGGCGCCGGTGCCGGCGTCGGTGCGCGGCGGGCCGAGCACGGTGTGGCGCACGGTCAGCAGCAGCTGCGGCGCGTCGGCGAGGCAGGCGCGCAGCGTCGGCTCGATCCGGGTCATCGCCTTGACCACGGCGGCGTCGTCGATGACGTCGGTCTTGTCGACGCGGACCCGGGTGGCGACGTCGAAGCCGGCGAGGGCGTCGACGTGGTCGCGGGCGCGCGCCTGCCACGGCGTGTCGGCGGCCGCGTACTGGCGGAAGCGGACCAGCGCCAGCTCGGGCTGACCGGCGAAGGTCGCGGCCAGCGCCTGGTAGTAGAGGCGGTCGCTGGCGATCGCGAAGCCGCCCGGCGGATCGCCGGCGCGGTAGAGCTGCGGATCGCGGGCCAGCGCCACGGTGCCGGCGGCCTCGGTGGCGGCGGGATCGCGGGCGCGATCCTCGGTGACGGCGAGCGCCCACGCGGCGTGGCTGTAGAAGGTGTCGGCGGGCGAGCCGTCGAGCGCGACCGTGAGCACGTCGCGGGCGTCGTCGAGGCGGCCCTGGGCCAGGTAGACCTCGCCGAGGCGGTAGTAGGTCTCGACGCGCTCGTCGCCGTGATCGACGAGGCGCTCGAGGGCGGCGGCGGCGCCGTCGAGATCGCCGGCGCGCGCGCGGCAGGTGCCGAGCGCCAGCGCCAGCGGCCGGGGCGCGGCGTGCCAGCCGGCGTCGATCGTCCACGCCTTGCCCAGGGCCTCGGCGCAGCCGGCCCAGTCGCCGGCGTCCTCGCGGACCAGGCCGAGCCAGGCCCAGGCGTCGGCGTGGTCGGGCAGCAGCGTGGTCGCCTCGTCGAGCATCTCGACCGCGGCGTCGCGGTTCTCGTCGGCGCGGCGGACCACCAGCTTGGCGGCGCGCTCGACCAGCGTGTCGTAGCGATCGCGCCCGGGCTCGATCGCGTTCTCCCAGAAGTCGGAGTACTGCTCGGCCTCGGCGTCGTGGTCGACCGGCGGCGGCGGGTAGCGGGTCGACTGGGCGTCGGCGCGGGCGGCGCCGGCCAGGCACGCGGCGCCGGCGAGCAGCGCGAGCCCGCGCGTGGTCACGGCCAGCCCCGCGGCGGCGGCTTCACCGTGCCGGGCTTGTCGGCCGTGCCGGGCTTGTCGCCCTTGCCGGCCTTGCCGGCCTTGTCGGCCTTGTCGGCCTTGTCGGCCTTGTCGGCCTTGTCGGTCCGGGTCGTTCCCTGGGTCCCGGTCGTGGCCGCGCCGGCCGCCGCCTGCGCCGCCTCGAGCGCGGCCTTGTTGGCGCGGGCCCGGGGCTGGAACTCGGGGTGGGCGCCGGAGGCGAGGTAGACCCGCCACGCGACGATCGCGTCGTCGCTGCGGCCGAGGGCCTCCTCGATCAGCGCGAGGTAGTAGTAGACCTCGCCGTCGGGCACGTAGAAGGTGCTGCCGCGCTGGACCTCGTCGACCCAGAGCTCGAACTGCTCGACGCCGAGCGCCTGGATGATCTCGCGGGCCTTGCCGCCCTGCTCGTCGCGATCGTAGGCGACCGCGAGGCCGTAGAAGATGCTCGGCGTCGGCGACAGCCGCACCGCCTCCTGGTAGGCCGCGATCGAGTCCTCGAGCCGGCCCGCCATCATGTCGCTCTCGGCGAGGTTGCCGAGCCAGATCGCCTTCTCGCGATCGATCGCGTTGGGCTCGCGATCGATCAACGCCTCGTAGTCGGCGATCGACAGCGCGATGTCCTCGGCAGTGGCCAGCTTGGTGTGGAGCAGGGCGCGGTCGAACAGCAGATCGGTGACCCGCGGATCCAGCGGCGCGAGCTGCTCGAAGGCGTGCCAGTGGGCGAGGACGCGCTTGGCCTGGGCGTCCTTGGTCTTGCCGGGGCCGCTGCACAGCTTGCTGACGACGCGGCAGTCCAGGTAGAAGGCGAACAGCACCTCGCCGGCGCGGAAGTGCGGCTCGGCCTCGGTGGGCTCGAGCGACGCCGCCAGCTCGTAGGCGTTGACCGCCGACTCGACCAGCCGGATCGTCGCGCCGGTGCTGGTCGAGCCCGACGCGGCGAGGGTGGCGAAGCGATCGCCATCCTCCATGGCCTGGTCGTAGCCGGTCCGCGCCGCGGCCTCGTCCTCGGTCCGGCTGGCCTCGGCCCAGACGTCGTCGCCGTCGCCGGCGCGCGCCGGCGTCGCCAGCGCGGTCACCACCAGCGCCACCGCGGCGGCGCCGCGCGCGAGGGCGGTGCCGCGGCTCA
This sequence comes from Kofleriaceae bacterium, assembly GCA_020633495.1. GTDB lineage: Bacteria > Myxococcota_A > Polyangia > Haliangiales > Haliangiaceae > WYBA01. Next base: position 124,531 of record JACKDR010000006.1, read on the forward strand.
TGGGTACGGCTGCGGGTACGGCGGGTAGCCCGACGGGGTGCCGGTGGTGGCGCCGGCGGCGCCCGCCGGCTTGGGCTTGGCCGCGGCCTCGAGGCGCTCGGCGAGCAGCTGGTCGATCGCGGCGACGTGATCGAGGGCGCGGCCGCGGAACGGCGCGCCGTCGCCGCCCTCGGCGTAGTGCAGCCACTCGGTGCGGGCCTCCTGCAGGTAGCCCTCGCTCTCGTAGAACAGGGCGAGGAAGTACTCGCGGTCGCGCGCCGGCACCAGCGGCAACGCCGCCAGCGACTGCTGGATCCGGTTGGCGTACTCGGTCGCCAGCTGGTTGCGCATGTCCTCGAGCACCCCGAACGCGGCGGTGATCTGCTCGTCGCGGTCGTACGCGACCGCCAGCGTGAACGCGAGCTGGACGGTCTCGTTCTGCCAGTAGTAGCTGTACTGCTGGCCGAGGTTGGGCGACAGCGCGTCGATCGCGTCGGCGGTGCGGCCGGTCTGCATCAGCGCCTCGCCCAGGGCGGCGAGGGCCTGGGCGCCGATCCCGGCGGGGCTGGCGGCGGCGCGCAGGTGGCGCATCGCGTCCTCGGCGCGGCCGGCGCGCAGCATCGAGCGGCCGAGGCGCAGCGAGATCTCGGCGGGCGGGTCCTCCTCCGGCGGCAGCAGCGCCACGTAGGCCTGCAGGGCCTCGATCGCGGCCTGGGTCCGGCCCGACTCCTCGCCGATCCGGCCCATCCGCTCGAGCACGTCGCGGCGGGTGGGGTCGAGGCGGCGCGCGTACTTCAGCATGCCCCAGGCGTCGTCGAGGACGCGCTGGCGCAGCTCGCCGGTCGGATCGCCGGCGTCGTAGTTCTGCCAGCTGACGACCTGGTTCCAGATCTGATCGACCTTCTCCAGCACGACGCGGATCTGGTCGCCGTGCGGCTCGACCACCTCGCGCCAGAAGTCGTCCTCCGGCGGCTTGGGCGGCGGCGCGTAGTCGACCGCGTAGTCGGCGCGGGCCGGGCGCGGCGTCGCCGACAGCACGGCCAGGCCGGCGAGGGCCAGCAGGACCCGAGGAGCACGCAGGACCATCCCCGCGAGTATGCGCGCCGGCCCGTGGTCGGGCCACCCCGAAGCGCGGCGAGCTGGGCGGTGAGCCGGGCCGCGACGTGGGCGGGGCGAGGGCGGGGACGATGGCGGGGACGATGGCGGGGACGATGGCGGGGACGAGTCCCCGGGGGATGGAGCCCCGGGGCCCCGGATCGCCGGCGCCGGCGCGGTCGCGGTCGCGGCATTTCGCGCGCTTGCGGCCGTCGCGGATGTGGCAAGCCGCTTGCTCTAGAGACTCTCCGTGGACAGCGCGAGCGTCCTGAGAGCCGCCCTCGAGCTCTTCCGCGCCCGGCAGTTTCCGGGCGTCGCGGTCGTGTGCGCCGAGGCCCTCGAGGCCAGCCCTGACAACCTGCACCTGCACCTGCTTCGCGCCCGGGCGCTGATCGCCCTGCGCTGGTTCGACGACGCGCGTCGCGAGCTGACCGAGTGTGTGCGCATCGACCCGACCGCCGCCGCGCCGTACCGGCTCCTCGGCGAGCTGGCGATGCGCAACGACCGGCCCGACTCCGCGATCGTCTTTCTCCGCGAGGCCCTGCGCCTCGATCCGCTCGATGACGAGGCCCGCGAGTGGCTCGCCATCGCCGACAAGCTCCTCCGACCGGCTCGTCCCGTTCCTCCCGACCCCGAGCCGGTCCCCCCTCTTCGACCAACCACGGCAGCGGAAAAACTCCCGGCGGCCGCTGCCGTGGTTGGTCACTTTGTTCCTACGCGCGCGAGCTCGCCCCCACCGGGCGAGCCGCGCGCGTCGTCGTCTCCGCCGCCGGTGCCGCGTGGCGCCGTGGCGCCGCGGGCACCGTCACCGCCGACGACGTCGTCGACGACGTCGACGCTGTCGCCGCCGACCCCGCCGCTGCCGCTGGCCAGCGGCTTCGGCAACTACCTGGTCGAGATCGGCGTGCTCAGCGACAAGCAGCTGCGCGCCGCGCTCGCCTACAAGCGCGCCACCGGCGTCCGCCTCGGGCGCGCGGTGACGACGCTGGGCCTCGCCACCGAGCTCAAGATCGAGTGGGCGTCGCTGGCCTACCACGGCCGCCACCAGCGCCCCGGCGAGGCGTCGATCTGGGACGGCGAGCCGACGCCGCCGGAGTCGCCGCCGGCGCTGCGCCACGTCGGCTAGCTACCCGGCGACGCCGCGCAGCTGGCGGATGCCGCGCCCGGTCTTGCGGCGCAAGAGGACCCGCAGCGTCGCGCCGTCGCGGTAGCCGACCGCGGCCGCGACCTCGTCGATCGAGTCCTTGGTGGTCTGCAAGAGGTGCACCGCCTGCTCGACCCGGAGATCCTGCACGTACGACAGCGGCGAGGTGCCGAGCACCGCGCGCAGGCGGCGCTCGAGGGTGCGCTGGCTGGTCCCGGTGTAGCGGGCGGCGTCGGCGAGGTTGAACGAGGTGAGGTTGCGGCGGGCCCAGGCCTCGAAGCGCTCGACCAGCGGGTCGGCGTGGGCCAGGTGATCCGGCATCGCGTAGTAGGCCTGCGACGGCCGGGCGTCGAAGACCAGGTGGCGGGCGGTGGCGTGGGCGAGCGCCGGGCTCTTGCGCCGCACCAGCCACAGCGCCAGGTCGACGTGGGCCAGCGCGGCGCCGGCGGTGATCACGCCCGCCGACTCGACGATCATGCGCGACTCGTCGAGCGCGATCGCCGGGAACCGCTCGCGGAACAGCGGCGACAGCCACCACGTCGTGGTCGCGGCGCCGCCGTCGAGGATGCCCGAGGCGGCGAGCACGAAGGTCGCGGTGCAGGCGCCGGCGACGGGCACGCCTGCGGAGGCCCAGCCGCGCAGGAGCGCCGCGGTCTCGGCGACGTCGGCGCGGGCCAGCGCGGCCTCGATGGTCTCGACGGTCTTGGCCCCGAGCGCCGGCATGACGACGACGTCGGGGCGGGGCAGGTCGCGCAGCGCCTCGACCGGGACCCGCAGGCCCTGGTGGGTCGTCACCGCGCGGCGCAGCCCGGCGATCGTGACGTCGAAGCGGATCGGCCGCCGGCCGGTGGCGAGCGCGCTGGCGGTCTCCAGGGTGTCGAGGACGACCGCGAGGCCGCTGTCGAAGACGCCGTCGAGGGCGAGCACGAGGACGCGCATGGCCCGACGGTAGCGCGGATGACGGTGGCGAAATCGACAGAGCGAGGGGCGTTTCCGCCAGTGGCGGAATCGCCTCCATCGTTGTCGGTCCCGCCACTCACCGACGACGCCCGCGGTGGCTACGGTGCGGGCTCACCCCCAACCAGGAGACCCATCATGGCCAACGTCAAGCTCTCGCTGCTCGCTCGTATCGTCGCCAAGCCCGGCAAGGAGGAGGAGGTCGCCGCCCTGCTGGCGGGGGCGCTGCCCCTGGCCCAGGCCGAGACCGCCACCGTGGTCTGGTTCGCGTTCCGGATCTCGAAGAGCGAGTTCGGCATCTTCGACGCCTTCGCCGACGAGGCCGGGCGCCAGGCCCACCTCGCCGGACCGATCGCCGCGGCGCTGATGGCCAAGGCACCCGAGCTCCTCGCCGCGCCGCCGACCATCGAGCCGGTCGACCTGCTCGCCGTCAAGCTGTGACCGCGGGCCGGCGCGCCGCGCCGCGCCGCTGACGGCGCCGACGGCGCGACGGTGTCGACGGTGTCGACGGTGTCGACGGTGTCGACGGTGTCGACGGTGTCGACGGTGTCGACGGTGTCGACGGTGTCGACGGTGTCGACGGTGTCGACGGTGTCGACGGTGTCGACGGTGTCGACGGTGTCGACGGTGTCGACGGTGTCGACGGTGTCGAACCTGTGGTCCATGGCCCGCTCACCCCGAGCGAAGGGGGAGCTGCGCAGCAGCGACCCCGGAGTCGAGGGGGCGGGCACCGTGGGTGGTCGCCATCGTCGACGCCTCGCGGACCGACACCCGCCCCCTCGACTCCGCCCTCGCGGCTGCGCCGCTCGGGCTGCGCTCGGGGTGAGCGAGCTGGACGTGACGTCGGACGTCCCAGGCCGGAGCCGGTGCCCGCCGACCGCCGACCGCCGACCGCGGCCCGACGTCAGACGTCGAGCTCGTCGATCTCGTGCGCGTTCTCGGTGATCAGCCGGAAGCGCGCGCCGACGTCCTTGCCCATCAGCTCGGTGATGACGACGTCGGTGGCCTCGCGCTCGGCCTCGGGCACCGTCACCCGCAGGGCCTGCCGGGTCCGCGGGTCGAGCGTCGTCATCTTCAGGGTCTCGGGGTTCATCTCGCCGAGGCCCTTGAACCGGGTGATGTTGGGCTTGGCGTTGCCGGTGTAGCCGTCGAGGATGCGCTGCTTGTGCAGGTCGTCGAGGGCCCAGAACGTCTGCTTGCCGAAGTCGATCCGGTACAGCGGCGGCTGCGCCAGGTAGACGTGGCCGGCGTCGATCAGCGGCCGCATGTGGCGGAAGAAGAACGTCAACAGCAGGGTCGCGATGTGGTGGCCGTCGGCGTCGGCGTCCATCATCAGGAAGATCTTGCCGTAGCGCAGCTTCGACAGCTCGACGCCGTCGCCCATGCCGCAGCCGAGCGCGGACACGATGTCCTGCAGCTCCTTGTTGGCCAGGAGCTTGGCGCTGTTGGCCTGCTCGGCGTTGAGCACCTTGCCGCGCAGCGGCAGGATCGCCTGGGTCTTGCGGTCGCGGCCCTGCTTGGCCGAGCCGCCGGCCGAGTCGCCCTCGACGATGAAAAGCTCGCTCTCGGCCGGGTCGGTCGAGGCGCAGTCGGCGAGCTTGCCGGGCAGGTTGAGCCGGTGCGACACCGCGGTCTTGCGGGTCACCGCCGACGCCGCGGCGCGCGACGCCTCGCGGGCGCGCGCCGCCAGCGTGACGCGCCCGACCACCGCGTTGGCCCAGCTGGGGTTCTGGTTGAGGAAGCCCTCGAGCGCCGGCCGCACGATCGCGTCGACCTGCGCGGTGACCTCGGGGTTGTTGAGGCGGTCCTTGGTCTGGCCCTGGAACTGCGGATCGCGGTGGTAGACCGACAGGATCGCGACCATGCCCTCGCGGATGTCCTCGGCCAGCAGGCTCACGCCCTTGGGCTCGAGCTTGTGGGTCGCGATGTAGTTGCGCATCGCCTTGACCACGCCGGCCTTGAGGCCCTGGTCGTGGGTGCCGCCCATGGGCGTCGGCACGCTGTTGACGTAGGACTTGACCAGCTCGTCGGTGGCCTCGGTCCACTGCAGCGCCAGCTCGACGCCGACCTCGCCCTCCTTGGCCAGGAAGAACACCTGGGCGCCCGGCGGCACCACCGCCTTGCCGCGATCGGCGATGACCTTGGGCAGGTACTCGGCGATGCCGGCGGCGTGCTCGAAGGTCTGGACCACCGGCGGCGACGCGGTCTCGTCGCGCAGCGTGATGACCAGCCCCGAGTGCAGGTAGCTCTTGGCCTCGAGGCGCTCGGCGATCACCGCCGGGTCGAAGCAGAGCTTGGGCCCGAAGATGTGCTCGTCGGGCGTGAACGTCACGGTGGTGCCGGTGCCGCGGGCGCCGCCCATGTCCTTGAGCTTGTTCTGCGGCACGCCGCGCGAGTAGCGCTGCTCGAAGCGGTGGCCGCCGCGCTTGACCTGGACCACCAGGTCCGACGCCAGCGCGTTGACCACCGAGGCGCCGACGCCGTGCAGGCCGCCCGACACCGCGTAGTTCTTGCCGCGGTCGAACTTGCCGCCGGCGTGCAGCACGGTGAAGACCAGCTCGACGCCGGACTTCTTGTGCTTGGGGTTGATGTCGACCGGGATGCCGCGGCCGTTGTCCTCGACCGTCACCGACTTGCCGTCGGCGTGCAGCGTGACGTCGACCCGGGTCGCGTGCTTGTTGATGACCTCGTCGATCGAGTTGTCGACGACCTCCCACAGCAGGTGGTGGTAGCCGGCCTTGCCGGTGCCGCCGATGTACATCGCGGGCCGCTGCCGGACCGGCTCGAGGCCCTCGAGGACGTCGATCTCGGCGGCGGTGTAGCTGCTGCTCCGCTCGGCCTTGATGCCCATCTCAGTTGCCTCCTTCGCCGGCCGCGGCCAGCGGGGTCACGACCACCGGCGGCCGCACCAGGTGCAGCGCCGAGCGCTTGATGATCTGGTTGCCCTTGCCGCCGCGCGCCACGGTCTTGTGCGGGTCGGCGGCCAGCTCGAAGCGCTTGCCGCCCTCGGTCTCGACCACCAGGCGCTCCTTCTTGTCGGCCGAGGCCAGGAAGCCGATGACCTGGTCGTCGGCGTCGGTCTTGATCACGGTGACGCCGCGGCCCGGGCCCTCGAGCTTGTTGATCTCGTCGGCCTTGCAGACCAGGACGTGGCCGCCGCGGGTCGCCGCGACCACGACGTCGGCGTCGCCGCAGCCGACCACGCCGACGATCTCGTCGCCGTCGGCGGGCCGGGCGTAGCGCCGCCCGGCCTTGGTGGTCTCGTCGCGGTACGGCGTGATCGCGAAGCGCAGGCCGTAGCCGTTGGCGGACACCGCCAGCAGGGTCTCGGGGACGCTGACCCGGGCGTCGAGCGACATCGCCGAGACGATCCGCTCGCCGTCCTTGAACTTGAAGTACTTCTGGGCCGGGTCGCCGTAGCCGGCGGTCGCCGAGACGTCGTTGATCTTCATGACGTAGGCGGTGCCGTAGTTGGTGAAGAAGACCACCCGCTCGCGGGTCGAGCCGGCCAGCACCGCCATGACCTCGTCGCCCTCGCGCAGCCGGGTCGCGGTCGGGTCCTTGAGCTCGCGGACCCGCTTGATCCAGCCGTCGCGGGTGACGACGACGTTGGCGTCCTCGTCGACGATGAACGCGTCGGCGTCGAACTCGACCTCGTCGCCGCCGCCGCCGGTCTTGGTCTTGCGCGGGGTGCCGAGCTGCTCGGCGACCGCCTCGAGCTCGTCCTTGATGACGCCCCACAGCCGGGTCTCGCTCTTGAGGATGGCCTCGATGCGGCGGGCCTCCTTGAGCTTGTCCTCGAGCTCCTCGCGGATGATCCGGATCTCGAGCTTGGCCAGCTTGTACAGCTTGAGCTCGAGGATGGCCTCGACCTGGATCTCGTCGAGCTTGAACCGCTTCATCAGCTTGCCGGCGGCGTCCTGCTTGCCGTCGGAGGCGCGGATGATCTTGATGCACTCGTCGAGGGCGTCGAAGATGATCGCGAAGCCCTCGAGGATGTGGATCCGCTTCTTGAGCTCGGCGAGCGCGTGCTCGAAGCGGCGGCACGTGACCTCGTAGCGGAAGTCGAGGAAGTGGCCGAGGACGTCCTTGAGTCCCAGGCGCTGCGGCTGCGGCACGCCGCCGGCCACCAGCTGGCCGCCGCCGGCCAGGTACTCCGGCGGCACCAGGCAGGTGATGTTCATGTGGAAGTTCACCTGCAGCGGCGTGTGCTTGTACAGGTACGACATCACCATCGCCGGGTCGGCGTCGCGCTTGAGCTCGAGCACGATGCGGACGTCGGTGGTCGACTCGTCGCGGACGTCGAGCAGGAACGGCAGCTTGCGCGAGATGATGACGTCGGCGATCTTCTCGACGACGTCGGCCTTGGTCAGGCCCCACGGGATCGACGTGATGATCAGATCCTGGCCGCCGCGCTTCTTGTCCTCGACCTTGTACTCGCCGCGGACCTTGATGGCGCCCTGGCCGGTCTCGTAGATCTGGCGCAGCTCGACCTTGCTGTTGAGCATCTGGCCGCCGGTCGGGAAGTCCGGGCCCTGGACGTGCTTCATCAGCTGGACGATGCCGAGGTCGCGGTCCTCGGCCAGCGCGACCAGCGCCGCCACCACCTCGCGCAGGTTGTGCGGCGGGATGTTGGTGGCCATGCCGACGGCGATGCCGGTCGAGCCGTTGACCAGCAGGTTGGGGAACCGGGCCGGCAGCACCACCGGCTCCTCGGTGGTGCCGTCGTAGTTGGCGCGCATGTCGACGGTGTCGGCGTCGAGCTCGCGCAAGAGCTCCATCGCCGGCGGCGCCAGCCGGCACTCGGTGTAGCGGTAGGCGGCCGGGGCGTCGCCGTCGAGCGAGCCGAAGTTGCCGGAGCCGTCGACCAGGGGCAGGCGCAGGACGAAGTCCTGGGCCATGCGCACCATCGTGTCGTAGACCGCGGTATCGCCGTGCGGGTGGTAGCGACCGATGACGGTGCCGACGACCTTGGCGCTCTTGCGGTACTTGGCGTCGGGCCGCAGGTGCTCGTCGTTGAGCATCGCGTAGAGGATGCGGCGCTGCACCGGCTTGAGGCCGTCCCGGACGTCGGGCAGGGCGCGCGCGGTGATCACCGACAGCGCGTAGTTGAGGTAGCGACGCCGGGCCTCGACCTGCAGGGAGGCGTCCTGCTCGCCGCCGCCGCCGCCGTCGTGATCGAAGATGTCGCCGCCGGGCGGCTTGCCGCCGCCGCCCTTGCCCTTGCGGGACTCGCGCGGCGCGATGGTGGCTTTCTGCTGCTTCTTGGCCATGACCGTCAGGGAGCTCACTGGGGGCGCTGCTTCTACGGAGGCGGAGACCGGATCGGGCGGTGGCGGCGGCGCCGTCGCCGCCCCCCCGGGGGCGGCAACCATACCGATGCCGGGGAAAAGGTCTAGCTGATCGCCCAGCGGAGGAAGTCCTCCCCCCCTGGTGTTGGACATGGACCTGGACACGGAGCCTCCGTGGTGTCCGCCTCGGGTGCGTACCACGGTGGGGTGACGGCGATTCCGGCGGGGGCGGGGGCCCGCGGGAACGAGGTTTTGCGCCATCGCGACCGGCCGTGGTAGAGGAGGGCTTCAGCCCCCGCGCCATGGTCGACAGCCGCACGAGATCGGGCAAGAAATCGGCGGGTCCACGCTCCTCGCGTGGCCGCAGCCGGGATCGCGCCCTGCTCCCCAAGGGAGGAGCCCCCGCCCAGAAGGGGACGGTGCGCCTGGCCCTGGTCCTGGTCGCGCTGGTCTTCATCAACTGCTACGTGTTCCTCTGGCGCGACCACACCTCGGTCCCGGCGGTCATGAAGCAGGCCCAGGCCATGGGCAACGACGAGGCCGCCACCACCGCGCCGACCCCGGCCGCCGCCGGCGACGATCCCGGCGGCGCCACCGACGAGGTCGCGGCCGACGGCGAGCTGGCGCCGGCGCCGTCCGGCGTCATCGACGGCGAGGTCGCCAAGGGCGACACGGTCGGCAAGATCCTGCGCAGCAACGGCCTGTCCGCGGCCGAGGCCGACGAGCTGCTGCGCGCGCTGTCAGGCGTCTTCGACTTCAAGACTCTGCGCCCGGGCCAGCGGTTCCGCATCGAGCGCGGCCCCGACGGGCGGGTCGCGTCGTTCGAGCTGGTGGTGTCCAAGATCATCACGGTCCGCGCCCACCGCGACGACCGCGGCGAGCTGATCGCGGTCGAGGATCAGGCCGAGACCCACCTCGAGGTCGAGGAGGTCGGCGGCAAGATCACCAGCTCGCTGTACATGGCGGTCAAGGGCGCCGGCGAGCGGACCTCGCTGGTCGCGTTCTTCGTCGACGTCTTCGCCTACGACCTCGACTTCTACAACGACACCCACGAGGGCGACGTCTTCCGGGTGCTCGTCGAGAAGGAGTACAAGGGCACCGAGTTCCTGCGCTACGGCCACATCCTGGCCGCCGAGTACGCGGGCAAGGCGGGCACGTTCCAGGCCTTCTGGTACCAGCCGGCCGGCACCAAGAAGGGCCGCTACTTCGACGCCAAGGGCCAGAGCCTGGAGAAGACGCTGCTCAAGACGCCGCTGAAGTACGCGCGGGTGTCGAGCAAGTTCAACCCGCACCGCATGCACCCCATCCTCCACAAGGTGCGCGGCCACTTCGGCGTCGACTACGCCGCGCCGGTGGGCACGCCGGTGTGGGCGGCGGCGTCGGGCACGATCGTCAAGCGCGCGCCGTCGGGCGGCGCCGGCAACCTGGTCGAGATCAAGCACGACGGCGGCCTGGTCACCCAGTACATGCACCTGTCCAAGTTCGCGCCCGGCCAGAAGGTCGGGCAGCGGGTCGAGGCCAAGACCGTCATCGGCTACGTCGGCACCACCGGGCTGTCGACCGGGCCGCACCTGCACTTCGGCGTCAAGAAGAACGGCGCCCACATCGATCCGCTGACGATGGCGCCGCAGCGCGCCGCCGGCATCGCCAAGAAGGACGCCGCCGGGTTTCGCGCCGCGGTCGCCGAGCGCCAGGGCCGCATGAACGCGATCTCGATCCGCGAGGGCGGCGCCGGCGTCGACGACGACAAGGACGAGATCCCCGACGACGGCTCGGGCGTCGGCGGCGTCGGCACCGACGACGCGGACCCGTAGGCGGGCTCACCGAGCCCCGCGCGGTCGTGAACCGCGGTGCGCGGCCGTGAGACGGCGGCGCGTCGGGTGGGAGAGCATCGGACAGCCGGACAGGCGACGATCGCTGCGGCGGATCCGCGCAGGTCGAGGGTATCTTCCCGGCTCCAAATTCGAGGGAAGATCATGTCCACAGCACGCACGCTCGCGTCGTGCCTCGTGGCCACCGGCCTAGCGGCGGTCGGTTGCCACGGGGATGTCGTCGATCGCGGAGCGCCGGCCCCCGTGCCGCGCGCCCACACACCTTCCACGCCCGGCGCCGGCAACGTCGCCCGGGCCGCGTCACCGGTCGCGGTCGCGCTGCGGCGGGCCGGCGGCGAGGCGACGTCCTACGACGATCGCGGCGCGCCGTCGTTCGTCTGGGCGGTCGGCAACAGCAAGGCCAAGGTCGTCGGGCTCAGCCTCCCCGAGGCCGGTCGCGCCCACCTGACCCGGTTCGCGCCGGTGTGGGGCGCCGCCGACGTCGTCGACTCGGTCGAGCTGCAGCGCGTCCACGACATGGGGGCGCGCGGCGCGATCGCGGTGTTCCAGCAGCGGGTCGACGGCCTCGAGCTGTACCCGGGCCGGACCTCGGTGCTGATGCGCGCCGACGGCTCGCTGGTCGCGATCGGCGGCGGCCTGGTGCCGAAGGCGACGACCGACAAGGCCGGCGCCCGGCGCTTCGCGGTCGACGAGCGCGCCGCGCTCGCCGCCGCGCTCAGCCACCGCCACGGCGCGGTCTCGGCCGCGGCCGTCATCGACGACGGTCGCCAGGGCGCCTGGACCCGGCTCCACCTCGCCCGCGGCGGCGCGGTCGAGCTGGCCCGCCCGGCCCGGGTCAAGCGGATCCTGTGGACCCGCGGCGCCGCGCTCGAGCCGGCGTACTACGTCGAGGCCTTCGCCGGCCCCGCCGGCCACCCCGACAGCGAGGCGCACCGGTGGATCGTCTCGGGCAAGGACGGGCGCGTCCTCGACGAGCGCGACCTCACCGCCAGCGACTTCCAGTACCGCGTGTGGGCCGACACCACCGGCGACAAGCGCCCGGCCGACGGCCCCACCGAGGACTTCACGCCGCACCCGACCGGCACGCCCGATGGCTCGTCGCCGGCGTTCGTGGCGCCGTCGCTGGTCTCGATGGACGGCTTCAACAGCGCGCCCGGCGGCGGCCACGATCCGTGGCTGCCGGCCGACGCCACCGTCGCCACCGGCAACAACGTCGAGGCCTACGCCGACATCGCGGCGCCCGACGGCTTCACCGAGGGCTCGGACATCCGGCCCGCGGTCACCTCGCCCGGCGTCTTCGACCGGACCTACGACCTCAACGCCGGCCCGCTGGCGACCACCGACCAGAGCATGTCGGGCGTCATGCAGGCCTTCTACGTCACCAACTTCCTGCACGACTGGTACTACGACTCGGGCTTCGACGAGGCCGCGGGCAACGCCCAGGCCAGCAACTTCGGCCGCGGCGGCGAAGAGGGCGACGTCATGCACGTCGAGGGGCAGGACAACGTCAACGGCGGCTCGCGCAACAACGCGAACATGTCGACGCCCGCCGACGGCGACTCGCCGCGCATGCAGATGTTCGTGTGGAGCGGCAACGACGACGCGTCGCTGACCCTGAACCCGGGCGGCAGCGTCCCGGTCGGCACCGCGGCGTTCGGCCCGGGGTCGTTCGACCTCGCCGCCACCGCGATCGTCGAAGGTGACGACGGCACGGGGACCACCACCGACGGCTGCGAGGCCCTGACCAACAACGTCGCCGGCCAGATCGTCCTGGTCGATCGCGGCAGCTGCACGTTCGCGACCAAGGCGCGCAACGCCGAGGCCGCGGGCGCGGTCGCGGTCATCATCGCCAACAACACCGGCACCACGCCGAACAGCCTGGGCGGCGACCAAGGCGGCCCGGTCAACATCCCGGCGATGTCGGTCAGCATGCCCCAGGGCGCCGCGCTGCGCACCGCGCTGGGCAACGGCGCCGTCACCGGCGCCATGCACCGCGTCCAGGGCGTCGAGCGCGACGGCGATCTCGACTCCGCCGTGGTCGCCCACGAGTGGGGCCACTACCTGCACCACCGGCTCGCCGACTGCGGCGCGACCCAGTGCGGCGGCATGAGCGAGGGCTGGGGCGACTTCACCGCCCTGCACATGATGCTGCGCGAGGGCGACGACGTCGACGGCGCCTACGCCGCGGCGGCGTACGCCGCCGCCAGCTTCGGCGACCAGTTCTTCGGCATCCGCCGGGTCGCGTACTCGGTCGACCAGACCAAGAACGCGCTGTCGTTCCGGCACATCGCCGACGGCGAGCCGCTGCCGACGACGGCGCCGATGGCGAGCACCGGCGGGGGCAACTCCGAGGTCCACAACGTCGGCGAGATCTGGGCCACGATGATGTGGGAGGCCTACGTCGCGCTGGTGCGGCCGACCACCGAGGCGGGCGCGACCCGCACCTTCGACCAGGCGCGTCGCGCCATGAGCGACTACGTCGTGGCCGGCCTCGAGCTGACCCCGCCGGACGCCACGTTCACCGAGGCGCGCGACGCCATCCTGGCCGCCGCGGCCGCCGGGGATCCGGCGGACCTCACCGCGATGGCGCAGGCGTTCGCCCGCCGCGGCGCCGGCACCTGCGCGGTGGCGCCCGCCCGCGACTCGCAGGACCTCACCGGCGTCGTCGAGGACGATCAGGTCCGACCCCGCGTCGACCTCGGCGTCGCCGCGGTCGTCGCCGGCACCAACGACTGCGACGGCGACGGCATCTTCGACGCCGGCGAGACCGCGGCGCTGACCGTCACCGTCCGCAACGGCGGCGCGGCGACCGCCACCGCGACCACGGTCACGGTGTCGTCGACCGCCACCGAGGTCGACTTCCCGGACGGCGCGTCGGCGGACATCGCGACGCTGGCGCCGTACGAGGAGACCACGCTGACCTTCCCGGTCCACCTGGCCGACGGCGCCGCGCCCGGCACGGTCGTGGCGTTCGAGGTCGCGGCCGACAACAGCGACTCGTGCGTGACGACGACGACCACGGTGACGTCGACGCTGGCCGAGGTCGACGAGGTCCTGGCGGCGAGCGCCAGCGACGACGTCGAGGCCACGGCCTCGGCGTGGACGCCCGGCGGCGAGGACGAAGCCGGCCAGGTGTGGAACCGGGTCGACGTCGAGGCCGGCAACCACGCCTGGGTCGGCGTCGACTTCGGCGGGCCCACCGACACGATGCTGGAGTCGCCGGACCTCGAGGTCTCGGCCACCGAGGCGTTCACGATCACCGCGGCGACCAAGTGGTCGTTCGAGGCCGACACGACCTTCTGGGACGGCGGCGTGATCGAGGTCTCGACCGACGGCGGCTCGACCTGGGCCGACATCTCGACCTACGTCGACCCCGGCTACGGCGGCGTCATCACCAACCAGTCGGGCAACCCGCTGGCCGACCGCAACGCGTTCGTCGCCCAGAACGCGTCCTGGCCCGATACCGACACCCTGAGCCTCGACCTCGGCACCCAGCTGGCCGGCCAGACCGTCCGGGTCCGGTTCCGGATCGGCACCGACGCCGCGGTCGGCGCCTTCGGCTGGCAGCTCGACGACCTGGCGTTCGGTGGCATCGACAACACCCCGTTCTCGGCGGTGGTGGACGACGGGACCACCTGCGCCGACGTCCCGACCCCCGACGCCGGCACCGGCGGCGGCGACGCCGGCGATCCCGGCGCCGAGGGCGACGACGGCGGCTGCTGCAGCACCGGCGGGGCGGGCGCGGGCCCGACCCTGCTGCTCCTGGGCGCGGTCCTGCTGGGCTGGCCGCGCCGCCGCAAGGCCGCGCGCCGGTAAGCGCCTGACGCGCCTTGCCGAGGCTGCCCGGACCCCTCATCCTAAGAGGAGTCCGGGCCGCCCGGACCTTCTGCAAGGAGCGTCACTCGTGGTCAAGCTTCTCCTCGGTCTGGTCAAGGGCCTGGTGATCGGCGCCGGCATCGGCTACGGCGCGTTCGCGCTGGGCTTCGACGGTGGGTTCAACTGGCTCACCTATGGCCTCATCGGGGCGTTCGTCGGGCTCCTGGTCGGCAAGCCGCTGTGGTCGCTCATCACCGACAAGGAGGCGACCGTGTGGGTCGCCGTCCTCAAGTCGATCGTCGGCTTCGGCGTCGCCTGCGGCATCTACGCCCTGGTCGCCAAGGTCTGGGGCGGCTTCGACCTCGAGGTCTCGTTCCTGGCCGAGGGCAAGCGCAACTTCTACAACTGGCAGCCGGTGTTCGGCGGCGCGCTCGGCGCCGTCTACGGCGGCTTCGTCGAGCTCGACGACTCGGTCGACGACAAGGCCAAGGCGCCCAAGCGGGCGCGCAAGGCCTAGCCACCGCGGCGTCGCCGTCCCGGCGTCGCCGCGATCACGCCCGGCGTCGCGCGCGCGCCGCGTCGCCGCGACCGGGCGCCGGTTCCTGGTAACGTCCGCGCCGTGGTTCGCCGCGGCCTGATCGCGTTCGCCGTGACGTCGCTGGTGGCGCCGCTGGTCGCCGCCCGCGTCGCGTCGGCGGGCGGCCTAGCCCTCGATCTCACGGCGCCGCGCGGCGTCGGCCGCGCCGGCGCCGGCGTCGTGTCCGACGACGGCGCGGCGTCGGTGGTGGTCAACCCGGCGGCGATGGCCCGGCGCGACGTCGTCCGCGCCCAGGCCGCGCTGGTGGTCGTCGACGACGACGCCAGCTACGACGCCCCCGGCGACGGCGTCGTCGCGACCGCGCGAGGGCCGTCGCAGCTGTCGCCCGCCCTGGGCATCGAGGGCGCGGTCGGCCCGATCGTCATCGGCGCGGCGCTGGTCGACGACGCCCGGCTGTCGCGCCGGTTCGCGGCCCCGTCGCCGGGGCAGCCCGGCGACGACGTCGAGGCGCTGTACCCGCACCGCTACGCCGGGCTGACCCTGGCCCACCACCGGCGCACCCTCGGCCTGGGCCTCGCCTGGCGCGCCACCGACTGGCTCGCCGTCGGGGCCTCGGTGACCGTGTCCCAGGTCGAGCTCGCGGAGAGCCGGCGGGTGTGGGCCGGGTTCGGCGGCCGCGATCGCATCGGCGACGCCACCCGCGACGTCACCGTCGAGCTCGGCGGTGAGGACGGGGTCGTGCCTGGCGGCGCCGTCGGCGTGCTGGTCGCACCCATCGACGCGCCGATCGAGCTGGCGGCGTCGGTGGCGTGGGCCGATCGCGCCCGGCTCAGCGGCGCCGCCAGCGCCGCCGCGGCGACGCCCGGCCAGGCCCCCACGGTGACCGCGGTCGCGCCCCGGGCCGAGGGCGCGCTGACCTCGCCGCTGGTGGCGCGCGCCGGGGTCCGCTGGCTGGCCGAGCGGTGGAGCCTGGAGCTCGGCGCCGAGCTCCGCGCCTACCCTGGCGGCGGCGGCCTCGACTGGACGATCCGGGGCCTCGCGGTGGTCGACGGCACCGGCGCGACCGCGTCGATCGCGGCGCTGCCGTCCCGGGTCGCGCGCCGCCGCCACGGCGTCGGCCGCGTCGCCGCCGACGTCGAGATCGTCCCGGGGCTGGTGTGGCTGACCGCGGGCTGGGCGTGGGCGCAGGCGTCGACCGCGCCCGGCCAGCTGAGCCCGACCGGCGCCGATCTCGGCGGTCACACCGGCGCGGTCGGCGCCGAGATCACCGGCGACGGCGTCACGGTCACGATCGGCGTGGCCCGGACCTGGGCGCCGGCGACCGACGCCGCGGTCGGCGGCCTGCGCCTCGACAACCCGTTCGTCGCCGGCACCGCCGCGATCGGGCGCGGCCGCTACGACCAGGGCCGCGACCAGGCCGCGGTCACCGTCGAGCTCGAGCTGCCGTAGCGGCGGCGGCCCCGGCTCAGCAGCCGCAGCAGCGCTCGCTGGCGCGCGCGCACGCGGCCTTGCCGGCGTCGCACCGCTCGGCGGCCCAGGTGTCGCCGGGCAGGTCGTCGGCGAGGTCGCAGATGCGGCCGGCGTTGTCGCAGATCGAGTCGGCCAGGGTGCAGACGTCGCCGCAGGTGCCGGCCGGCGGCGGCGCCTCGCAGGCGTCGACGACGTGGCCCATGGGCAGCACCGCGTCGCCGCCGTCGCCGGGCATCGGCGCCGGGACGCCGAGCGTGGCCAGGTCGGCGGCGATCGCGTCGTCGAGCTGCTGGATCTGATCGTGCGGCGTGACCCGGCCCTCGACGCCGGTGGCGCCGCCGGCGTCGGTGGCGCCCGCGGGCGACATCATCGTCTTCTGCGGCGCCGCGCCGCCGCACGCGGCGATCCAGGCGCCGGCGGCGGCCGCGACCAGGGCGACGGCGACGACGCGGCCGGCGGCGCGGCGGTGGCGAGAAGTGGCGGGATCCTTCGGCGCGGGCATCGGCATCGGCATCGGCTTCATGGCTCGGTCGGAGCATCGCACGCGCAGCACCGCTGCTTGGCCTCGCGGCACGACGCCTTGGCGCTGTCGCACTTGTCCTTGGCCCAGGCGTCGTCGCCGAGCTCGCCGGCGATCGAGCAGATGCTCTCGGCGTTGTCGCAGATCGCGTCGGCGAGATCGCAGACGTCGCCGCAGGTCGCCGAGACGTGGTGCGACGGCGGGCACACCGCCTTGGCGGTGCGCACGTCCATCGGCCGCGCCTGCAGCACCCACGCCGCCGCCGGCTCGACCGACATGCCGGCCTCGCGGCGCCAGTCGCGGATCTGCGTCGACAGCAGCGCGATCTCGTTGCGCCGCTCGTGGGCGACCTCCCAGCCCGGCATCGGCGTCGGCGCGCGCTGCATGCACGCGCCGATCGCCAGCCCGACGGCGACCCCGAGCAGCGCCGGGCGCCACGCGCCGGCCGTCACCGTGGCTCCTCGACCAGGCGCTTCTGCAGCGCCTCGTTGATCTCGTTCGAGCGGGTGTACGCCGTGATCGCGGTGTGGCGCAGCTCGCGGGCGCGGGCCTCGGCGTCGGGCGCGCCGTCGTCGAGCGCGACCGCGGCCTGGGCCTCGTAGACCTCGCCCTTGACGGTGTGCAGGTTGGCCAGGAAGAAGCTGTCGCGGCTGGCCGACGCGATGCCGCGGTCGACGACGGTCATCGCGTCCTCGAGCTTGCCGCGGGCGACCAGCAGCTTGGCGAGCATGGCGTGGGCGTCGAGGCGGACGTCCTCGCCCTCGGGCGCGCCGGGCGGGAAGTCGATCGACAGGATCTGCTGGACCGCGGCGGTCGCCTCGTCGAGGTTGCCATCGGTCATGTAGACCTTGGCGATGTGATGGAAATTCTTCGCCAGCGACAGCGACAGCATCAGGCGCTCGTCGATGGCGTCGCCGGGATCGGGGAGCTGGGTCACCCGCTGGCCGGACGCGGGCTTGTCGGCGTCGGCCGTGCACGAGGTCACGGCCAGCCCGGTGGCGCCCAGCGCGAGCACCGCGAGCCCGAGGGCGAGCACGGCGACGAACGAGGCGGACGGGCGCGGCCGGGGCGGCCCGTGGCGCGAGGCGGTAGCGGGACGGCTGGGCTTCATGTCACGGGCTCCCTCGCCGCGACGGGGGCGCCAGCGTGTGGGCGCGGAAGCCGTCGAGGCGGTCGGCGAAGATGGCGTCGATGCGGGCGGCAGCGTCGCCGGAGTGCTCGCGGCTGATCGCGCCGATCATGGGGTCGGCGGGGCGCGACCGCTGCTCGAGCGGCAGCGGCGCGGCGGTCGCGACCGGCGCGGCGGGGATCGGGGCGCGGGCCGGGCGCAGCATCAGGAGCAGCGCGGCGGCGACCGCGGCGGTGGTCGAGACCGCGGCGACCAGCCACGGGGCGCGGCGCCGCCACGCGCGCGACGCCAGCGGGATCACCGGGGCGCCGCCGCCGCCGGCGCCGCCGCGATGCTCCGGCTCGCCGGTCGGGGCCGGGCCGGTGCCACCGAGGCGGTCCATCGCGCGCGCCAGCGCCGACTCGACCAGGGCGTCGCGGCGCGCGGTCGACAGCTCGGCGCGGCCGGTGGCGGCGCGGATCACCGTCGCGGCCTCGACCAGCGGCCGATCCTCGGCGGGCATCGCCGCCGGGGCGCGGCCGGCGACGACCTTGTCGAGCAGCTCGCCGAAGGCGCGCGCCCGTGCCCGCTCCGCCGGCGACGGCTCGTCGTCGGGCCCCGGCACCGGGCCGGGGTCGAACGCGTCGTCGTCCTCGGGGAGGTCGCGAAGGTCGGGATCGTCGGGGCTGGACATGGTCGTGGTCGTGGCGTGGCAGCGGTCGGTCGGGGTCGTGGTCGTGGTCGTCGTGGTCGGGGTCGTGGTCGTCGGGGTCGTGGTCGTCGGGGTCGTGGTCGGCGCGCCGGTCAGGTCCTCTCACCGTAGCGCTTGCGGAAGGCGCGGACCGCCCGGAACAGCAGGACGTCGAACGTGCCGATCGTGATGCCGAGGCGCTGCGCGCACTCCTCGCGGGACAGCTCCTCGATCAGGCGCAGCTCGATGGCGGTGCGGTAGCGGTCGGACAGGCCGGTCATGGCCTCGTCGATGCGGACCCGGGCCCGGCGGCGCTCCTCGTCGGCCATCAGCTGGGCGTCGGCGTGGGACTCCGGATCGGTCTCGTCGGCGAGCTCCTTGCCGAGGGCGTCGGCGAGGCGACGGCCCCGCTTGGTGGCGCGGTGGACGTCGTAGACCTTGTTGACCGCGATCTGCCGCAGCCACGGGTAGATGCTCTTGCCCTGCCAGGTGAACCGCCCGATCTTCTCGACCGCGGTCATCATGGTGTCGCGCAGGACGTCCTCGGCGGTCGCAGCATCGCCCGTCCGCGGCAGGATGACCGTCGCGTACAGGGGCTGGGAGTAGCGTTCGAGGATGGGCCGCATGGCGTCGAGGTTGCCGCGCTGGGCCTCCTCGACCAGCCGCTGCTCCTCTTCGAGCTCTGGCGTGGTGGCGGCTTCGGAGGCCAATCTCGACCCTCGAACGCTGAGAGGTGGCCTGATCTTACATGTCCCCGGACGACGCGGGGGCCGCGGGGGGCGGCGTGCCGTGTCCTTCCGGGCGCCTGGGCTTGGGCCGGGTGCCGCCGTACTCGACCGAGACCAGCTCGAGGCCGTAGGCGGGAGCGGTGGGGCCGGCGTTGCGGCGGTCCAGCGACTCAAGGATCCCGGGGATTTGCGACGGCGACATGCGATGCATCCCGACCTCGACCAGGGTCCCGGTCAGGATCCGCACCATCTGGCGCAGGAACGCGTTGCCCCGGACGTCGATGGCGAGGAGCCACGGCGCCGGCCGGACCAGCTCGATGGCGTCGATGCGCCGCCAGGTGTGCTTGGCGGTGCAGTCCGAGCTGCGGAACGCCGCGAAGTCGTGCTCGCCGATGAGGTGCGCGGCGGCCTCGGCCATGGCGTCGACGTCGAGGGGCTTGATGCGGTGCCACGACCGGCCTCGCCAGTGCGGGCTGCGGTCCGGGCGGTTGAACAGGCTGTAGCGGTAGGCCTTGCCGGTCGACGAGAACCGCGGGTGCCAGTCGTCGGGCGCCGGCTCGACGTCGACCACGGCGATCTGCGATGGCAGGGTCGCGTTGAGGCCGCGGCGGACGCCGTGGGCCGGGATCGGCCGGTGGGTGCGGAACGCCGCGACCTGGCCGCTGGCGTGGACGCCGGCGTCGGTGCGCGACGCTCCCGGCACCGCGACGGGGTGCCCGAGCAGCGCCGCCAGCGCGTCCTCGAGGTGGCCCTGGACGGTGCGCGCGTTGTCCTGGCGCTGCCAGCCGGACATGCCGGTGCCGTCGTACTCGACGGTCAGCTTGAAGTAGCGGGTCTCGCCCGCCGGCAGGTCGGGGGCGCTCAAAACTCGAAGTCGACGCCGGCGAACCAGGTGGTGTCGCCCAGCGCCAGCTTGCTGTCGGAGCCGAAGCCGTCGACCTTGGCCAGCTGCAACTCGGCGTAGAAGCCGGCGTGGTACAGGCCCGAGGTTCGCATCGACGCCGCGGCGCTGGGGTCGATGCGCTCGGCGCGGATCGACAGGCCGATCGAGCCCTGCACCCCCAGCGTGCCGCCGATCGCGGTGTTCTTGGTGCAGCCGTCGGTGGCGTTCTCCGGGCACACGGTGCCGTCGCTCATCTCGTAGACGTAGGCGAGGTCGCCGCTGGGCGCCCGCACCCACCACAGGTAGTACGACAGGCCGACGCGCGCGTACGGCACCACCGGGATGCGCCACTCGTCGTCGAGCATGGTCAGCCGGTAGATCAGGTTCAGCGACATCGGGACCATGCGGAACTTGGTCTCGTCGCCCTCGGCGCGCATCGACGGATCGCCCTCGACGTAGGCGTTGGCGGTCCGGCCCAGGTAGCCGATGCTGCCGCCGACGCCGAGCTGACCGCTCGGCCACGCCAGGAAGCGATCGACCTCGACCACCGGCAACACCGTCCAGCCCGAGCCGAACATGTCGCCGTACGGGCTGGCGCCGGTGAACTGGCTGTCGATCGCCGGCGTGTAGGGTCCGAGCTTGAGGCCGGCGTGCCACTTGATGGCGGTCGGGCCGTCGTCGCCCAGCGGCGTCTCGTCCTCCCAGTACGGCGAGAACGACTGCGCCGCGGCCGGCCGCGGCGCGAGCGCGACGCCGGCGATCAGCGCGACGCCGGCGGCGACGCCGACGCGGGCCGCGGCGGGCGCGGGCCGACGGCGACCGACGGGGCGGGCGGCGCGGCGCCGCCACGCGCACCAGCCGGCGCGCGCCAGCAGCGACAGCGCGATCAGGCCGGGCAGGGTCAGCAGGTGCCACAGGAGCGCCACCGCCACCAGCGGCAGCAGCACGATCGCGAACGCGACGCGGGCGATCGTCGAGCGGCGCGCGATCGCGCCCAGCGGCGCGACGTCGGCGTAGTAGCGGGCGGTCAGCCAGCGGCCGGCGGCCGAGCTGGCCAGGGTCTCGTCGCGGAACCGGCGCAGCCCCTCGGTGATCGCGCCGCCGGGGCCGCCGCCGCCGTCGCCGTAGGTGTCGGCGATCAGGCAGAAGCCGCCCTCGACGTTGGAGCCCTTGTTCTGCAGGTCCTCCCAGAAGTCGGTGGCCGGCCGCGGCGTCAGCGTCTGGTGCATCGTGACCGCGCTGAAGTTGCCGACCCGATCGACCGCGAGCAGGACGAAGTAGTAGGGGACGCCGTTCTCCAGGCCGTCGATGCGGATCCCGGTGGCGTTGCCGTTGGTCTCGCCGCAGATGTACGCCGGGTTGTACTGGGCCAGCTCGCGGGGCAGGTAGAAGGCGTCGGTGCCGCCGTCGGGGGCGTCGGTGCTCGGCGTGGTCAGCGTGATCGCGGTGGGCTCGAACGGATCCGGGACGTCACAGAGATCGCGCGAGCTCTGGTAGCGAGGATCCTGGGTCGGGCTGTTGGGCGCGGGGTCGGCCGACTCGCCGTCGGCGTTCAGCGTGCCGCACAGGACCTGGTAGTACTCGATGTCGCTGGCGTTGCTGACGATCGTCGGCCACGACAGCTCGATCGCCGACTCGGCGCCGGTCGCGGTGTCGAAGCTGACCGGGCTCGGCGGCGCCTGGGTGTCGGAGTCGACCGCGACCGTGAACTGGTCCTCGATCGTGGCGTCGTGCTCGGGGTTGATGATCGCCCAGATCGTCGCGGTCTGCTCGACGGTGGGACACGACCCCGAGGCGGTGGGGTCGAGGAGCTGCGCCACCGTCAGCTGGACGTTCTCGGTGTCGTTGATGGCCTCGGTGCCGACCGAGCCCTTGGGATCGGGGCCGCAGCTGGCGTCGCGCAGCTGCGAGTCGTTGCAGTCGCTGCCGGTCCAGATCTCGACGGTCTCGCTGACCGCGGCGGCGGGCGCGGGGTTGTAGCTGAGGTGGGCGGCGAACAGCTGCTCGGGGCCGGCGTCGTTCTGGCTGCACAGGCAGTGGGCGCTGTTGAAGTAGCGGTCCTGCTCGAGCGTGGTCTGGGGCAGCGAGTAGTTGATGCCGTCGGAATCGGGCAGCCAGACGGTGATGTCGATCGCGCCGCCCTGGAGCACGCTGTCGGCGGACGCCACCGGGATGGCGGCGCACAGGACGATGACGACGACGGCGAGGCGACGGAGCATGGTGGGTCCTCGGTCTGCAAAGGCGGTGCCCGGGGCACGCCTGCCCCTTGGCTATCACGCGGGGATCCGCGCATCAACATCCGCGGAACGGCTGCCAATTTGGCAAGCCGACGGCGTGCGCCGTGTCACCGGGGCAGCCGGGCCGTGGCCTCGCCGGGGCCGCCGGGGCCGGGCTCAGGACGCGGCGTCCAGGGCGCGCTCGATGTCCGCGACCAGATCCCGGGCGCGGTCGAGCTCGGGCCCGGTCACCGCGCCGCCCCACTCGGCCGCGTAGTACAGCTCGGTGAGCTCGGCCAGCGCGGCGGCGCAGGGCAGGCCGCGGGCGGCGGCGGCGTGGGCCAGCTCGCGGGGCGTGGTCGCCGGGTCGCGCGGCAGGCCGCGGCGGGCCAGGCGCCGCAGCGCTCGCCCGTACAGCGCGGCCATCGTCGAGCGGTCGCGGTGGCGGGGCGGCGGCCGGGCGCCGCCGTCGCGCCGGCGGCGGCGCAGCGCGCGGCGCACCAGCAGCGCGCCGGCGAGGACGACGATCGCGGCGAGCGCGATCGCGTGGTCGAGCGCGACCCGCACGGTGGCGCGGTAGGCGCCGGCGACCCGCGCGGCCTGGCGCTTGAACCAGCGGCCGACGTCCTTGAAGAAGCCGACCTGGCGGCCGAGGTCGTAGTCGACGACCCACTTGAACCACTGGAACCGCAGCGTGTCGAAGAACCGGCGCAGGCGGGCGCCGATGCCGGAGCCGCCGCGGCCCAGCCGGTCCTGGCTGGCCGGCGTGGCGTCGAACGTGACCCAGCCCTGGCCCGCGAAGTAGACCTCGTTCCACGAGTGGGCGTCGCCGGCGCGCACCGCGATGTAGCTGTCGTACTCGTTCCACTCGCCGCCGAGGAAGCCGTTGACGTTGCGGGTCGGCACGCCGACGGCGCGGGCCAGGATCGCGAACGCCGACGCGAAGTACTCGCAGTGGCCAGCCTTGCGGTCGAAGAGGAAGAAGTCGACGGGCTCCTGGTCGCCGGGATCCGCGAGCTCGAGGGTGTAGCTGAGGTTGTCGCGCAGCCAGCGCTCGATGGCGCGGGCGCGGTCGTAGTCGTTGGTCAGGCCGTCGGTGATGCGGCGGGCCAGCGCGCGGGTGCGCGGCGTGATCTCCGGCGGCAGCTGCAGGTAGGCCTCGAAGCCGCGCGGCAGCACCTTGGGCGCGGCGCGCAGCAGCGCCGCCGGCGGCGGCTCGATCTTCGACCACACCGTGTAGCGGATGCCGCCGTCGTGGCGCAGCCGTTGCTCGTCGTTGCGGGTGGCGCGGGCGCGGCCCGGGCGCGCCGGCACGTCGAGCTCGACGGCGAGCGGCATCGAGGCCGTGAACAGGACGTCGCTGCCCAGCGGCTCGAGCCAGACGTGGTGGCGGACCGCGCCGTCGCGCTCGGCCTCGAGCTCGCGGAAGGTGACGTCGTCGTCGCGCTGGTACATCCAGTACCGGGTCTCGTGGCGCGGGCCGTCGCGATCGATCGCGGCCCGGGTGGTCGGCGCGCGGCGGGTGCGGCGCCACTCGCCGTGGCTGTACTCGTCGAACGCGACGCCCCGCCAGTGCACGTAGGGGGCGTCGCGGCCGCGGTACGGCGCCTGGATCTCGACGCGCATGACGATCGTGTCGTCGTCCTTGATCGTGCCGTGGCCGCCGAGCTTCACGCCGTCGGAGAAGCCGGCGAAGGTCTGGCCCTGCCGCGCCTTCATGAAGAAGCCGGCGCCGACCCGCGGGATGGTCAGGAACAGCGCCGACGCCAGCACGAAGACGCCCAGCGACATCACGCCGGTGCCGGCGAAGAAGCGCAGGTCGACGATGCGCCGCGACTGCAGGATGCGCCGGACCTCGACCCGCTCGGACCGATCGTCGGCGTGCTTGAGCAGGAAGTTGTCCTCCATCTCGCGCCGCAGGTGCGACAGGATCAGCGCCCACGTCGAGGCCAGGACGAAGCCCAGGAACGCGACGCCGTAGGTGAGGTCGTCGTTGAGCACCGAGCCGGCGACCAGCATCAGGAACGACAGCAGGTACAGCTGTTGCCAGTCGCGGCTGGCCCGCCGGTTGAACGCCTTGGCGACCACCAGCCAGATCAGGAAGTCGCCGCCGACGCCGAGGAAGTCGCCGGTGAGGACCGCGGTCGACACCGCCCACACCAGGACCAGGATCGACAGGAGGTTCCACGCCAGGGTCCAGCGCTCGATCCGGACCCGCGGCGGCTCCCACCACCACGACCCGATCAGCCCGACGACGCCGACCAGGATCGCGACCGGCGACACCGCGCCGCCGGTGATCATCGCCAGCATCGCGCAGCCGACCATGAGGTAGCTCGAGGTCTTGTGGGCGACCGCGAACCGCACCGCTCAGGCCTCCATCACCTGGCCGACGCGGGGCGGCCGGTTGCCGAGGGTGAGGCCGCGCGGCGCGACCAGGACGCTGTCGATGCGCGGGTCGAAGCGCTCGAACGGGACGTCGTCGGCGACCGCCGGCAGCAGCGCGAGCGCGCGCAGGACCCGGGCCAGCTGCGGCTTGCCCACGCCCATCGGGACGTGCTGGCCGCGGGCCACGACCTGGACGCCCCAGCCGGCCTCGAGGTAGGCGGCGGCCAGGCTGGCGCCGACCGAGATCGCGCGCTCGAGCGCGTCGAGGTGGGCGGTGGTGGCGGCGTCGACGTCGTCGGCGTCGACCGCGGCGAGGGTGTCGGCGGGCAGCGCGTTGTCGACGACGACGACGGCGCGGCGGGTCAGCTCGTCCTCGTACTCGCGGACCAGCAGGCGCCCCGAGCGCGCCGTCGACTTCCAGTGGACGTCGCGGCGATCGTCGCCCTGGCGCCACTCGCGCAGGCCGAAGAACTCGCCGCGGCGGCCCAGCCGCGCGCTGGTGGTCTCGCCGGCGCGGCGCGCCTGCGGCGACGGCCGCGGCACCCCGACCAGCGGCGGGTAGACCAGGACCTCGCCCGGGGTCTCGAGGTCGCGCGACTTGCGGAACAGCGCGAACGGGAACTTGGTCGCGACCCGGTAGCCGTCGAGGGTGTACAGGCCGCGGCGCGCGAAGGTGTGGCGGTACGACGTCCGCTGGGTCTTGCCCGGCGGGATCTTGAGGAAGTAGCACTTCTTGTCGAGCGGACGGCCGCCGAGCAGATCCTCGATCTCGATCGAGTACGAGGCGCGCTTGGCCTTGGCGTTCTCGACCGCGATCTCCATGAGGAACGGCTGGCCGGCGAAGATCCGCGCCGGCGGGCGGCGCCGCACCACCAGGCCGCGGAGGTTGCGCTCCGACAGGATCCCCGACGCGATGATGAACGACAGCGTCCAGCCCAGCAGCAGGTAGAGCAGGTTGTTGCCGGTGTTGATCGCGCCGACGCCGACGCCGACCGCGACGACGACGAAGTAGCGGCCCTCGCGGGTGAAGGTCAGGCGGCGCGGCGGCCGCATCAGGCGGCGCAGCAGGCCGGGGCGCTTGGCGGCGCGGGTCACGTCGGGACCGGCACGCGCGCCACGACCTCGGCGATCGCGCGCTCGGCCTCGACGCGGGCCCGGCCCAGCGACTCGTGCGCGGCGGCGAGGATCAGGCGGTGCGCCAGGACCGGCACCGCCAGGCCCTTGAGATCGTCGGGCACGCAGAAGGCGCGGCCGTCGATCAGCGCCGCGGCCTGGGCCGCGCGGTACCAGGCCAGCGCGCCGCGGGTCGAGACCCCGACCGCGATCAGCGGGTTGCGCCGGGTCTCCTCGATCACCGCCATCGCGTAGTCGAGCAGGGCGTCGTCGACGCGGACGTGCTCGACCGCGTCCTGGGCGGCGCGCAGGGCGTCGTGCTCGATCACCGGCTGCAGCGCGGCGACCGGATCGCCGCCGGTGCGGTCGCGCAGGATCTCCTTCTCGACGCCGCGATCGGGGTAGCCGATGTGGAGCCGGAGCAGGAAGCGATCCATCTGCGACTCGGGCAGCGGGTAGGTGCCGAAGTGCTCGGCCGGGTTCTGGGTGGCGAGCACGACGAACGGCTGGTCGAGGACGTGGGTGGCGTCGTCGATCGAGACGTGGCCCTCGCTCATCGCCTCGAGCAGCGCCGACTGGGTGCGCGGCGTCGTGCGGTTGATCTCGTCGGCGAGCACGACGTTGGCGAACAGGGGGCCCTTGCGCAGCTCGAAGACGCCCTTGTGCTGGTCGAAGACGGTGACGCCGGTGATGTCCGACGGCAGCAGGTCCGAGGTGAACTGGATGCGCCGGAACGTGCCGCCCAGCGACGCCGCCAGGGCCCGGGCCAGCGTGGTCTTGCCGACGCCGGGGATGTCCTCGATCAGGACGTGGCCGCGGGCCAGCAGCGCGGTGATCGCGAGGCGCACCGCGCCGGGCTTGCCCCGCAGGACGTGCTCGACGCTGGCCTGGATCCGGCGCGCGGCGGCGGTGTGGTCGCGGACCTCGACCAGGGGCGGCGGGGTGGGCGCCGGAGCGGCGGCGGCGGGCATGGACCGCCAGTATAGCGTGGGCGCCGGGCTTTCCAGGCCTTCGTCCGGAAAGCCGACGGGCGGGTCCGTGGACCCGCCCGTGGCGACGGCGGTGGCCGCCGTCGGATGCCGGGGCCTGCCCGGCGCTGCCGCGCTCAGCGGTTGCTGGACATCTCCATGATGAACTGGAGCACGTACCAGAACAGCGTCGCGACGGTCGAGAACAGCATCAGCGCCGCCGACACGTAGTGGGTCGGTGGGTAGTGCTGCATCACCAGCGAGGTCTGGTAGAGGATGTAGCCGGCCATCAGCAGGATCATCGCGCCGCAGAAGATGGCGCCGAGCTGGAAGCCGAAGATCAGCGACGCGATGATGACGCCCATCGCCGCGAAGGTCGCGATGGTCAGGAACCCTCGCATGAACGAGAAGTCCTTCTTGGTGAGGAAGACCGTCAGGGTCAGGCCGCCGAAGATCAGCATCGTGATGATCGACGCGGCGGTCAGGATGTTGATGGCGTTGCCCGACGGGAACTTCCAGAACAGCACCGTGATCAACGGCTGGAGGATCAGTGATTCGGCGATCACCGCGACGGCGAGACCGACGTACTGGATCGGCCGCGACGCCTCGGACCTCGCCAGCGCCTGCGCGATCATGTTCAGCACCATGAAGGCGCCGAGCACGATGGCCCAGTTCCAGCGCCCGGACAGCGCCCAGCTGGACAGCTTGAAGCTGAACTCGGGCATGAACCGGAAGATGTAGAAGGTGAGGCCGGCCCACGCGAGCAGGCCGATGCCGAGCACCGCGTAGGTGCGGCGCAGGAACGTCACGCGCTCGCTGACGCCGAGCGTCGCGACCGCGCCTTCGATGGGACGGGAATGACCGAGTGCCATGTGAGCCTCCGAGTGCGTGCGAACCGCCTTCTCTCTTAGCGTCTCGCGGGCTGGCGGCAACCCGCGAGTCTCGGACCCCCGGGTCCTGGAGCCCGGGTGGCGAGTCTCGAAGGAGACCTCCACCCGGCCATGTGACCCGAGCGTTGCACCATGTACGAAAGCCACGCAAGCGCCACCCCCTCGATCCGGGCGCCGGCCGTGCGGCCCTGTGGGATCTCCGGGTTGGCGGCCGCGGTCGTCAGCGCGATTACGGCGCACGTCGCGCACGAACGGCGCAACCGCCGCCGAAAACGGCGACGGCGCGCCCGTGGGCGCGCCGTCGTGGGCGAGCGGGTCGTGCCGTGGCGTCAGCGCGACGCCTTGACCTTCTTGATCTCCTCGATCAGCTCGGGCAGGGCCTTCTCCCAGGTGGTGACGACGCCGTAGTCGGCGACCTGGAAGATCGGCGCCTCGGGGTCCTTGTTGATCGCGACGATCGTCTTGGAGCCCTTCATGCCGGCGAGGTGCTGGATCGCGCCGGAGATCGCGACCGCGAAGTACAGCTCGGGCGCGACGATCTTGCCGGTCTGGCCGACCTGCCAGTCGGCGGGGACCATGCCGGCGTCGGTGGCGGCGCGCGACGCGCCCATCGCGGCGCCCAGCAGATCGGCGAGCTCCTCGAGGACCTTGAAGTTCTCGCCGGTCTTCATGCCGCGGCCGCCCGAGACCACGACCTTGGCGTCGGTCAGCTCGGGGCGATCGCTCTTGGACGACTCGATGCGCTCGACGGTGGCGCCGAGGGCGTCGAGCTCGCCGGCGGCGGCGGTCACGACCTCGCCGGCCGCGCCCAGCGGCTCGGCCGCGGCGAACTCGGTCTGGCGGATCGTGGTCGCGATGATCGGGGTCGAGACCTCGATCGTCGACGCCGCGTTGCCGGCCAGGATCGGCCGGACGAAGGTCGTCGCCGACGCCAGCTTGCTGACGTCCGACGCCATGCCGGCGTCGAGCAGCGCGGCGGCGCGCGGGATCAGATCCTTGCCCGTGGTGGTCGCGGTCGCGGTCACCACCGAGGCGCCGTGCTCGCCGGCCAGGCGCGCCAGGATCGGCGCGTAGGTCTCGGCGAGGTAGTGCTCGAGGGCGGCGTCGTCGACGACGACCACCTGCTTGGCGTAGCGCGCGGCGTCGGCGCCGGCGGCGCCGGCCCCGGCGCCGATCAGCACCGCGACGACGTCGCCGCCGTGCGCGGCGGCCGCTTCGCGGGCGAAGGTCAGGTTGGACAGCGCCGACGACTTGAGGGTCG
The DNA here is from genome assembly GCA_020633495.1 of Kofleriaceae bacterium. Classification (GTDB taxonomy): domain Bacteria; phylum Myxococcota_A; class Polyangia; order Haliangiales; family Haliangiaceae; genus WYBA01. The sequence goes on from JACKDR010000006.1 coordinate 153,416, forward strand.
AGCCGCCGAACTCACAGAACGCGAGGACATTACCCATGGTCTTGTTCCTTCCTTGCTCGGGTTCGGCGGTTCACAGCGCCTTGGCTTCTTCGACCAGCTTCTGGACCAGGGTCGGGATGTCGTCGACCTTCTGGCCGGGCGGCCGCGCCGGCGGCAGCTCGACGCCCTTCTCGGCGATCACCGGCGACGCGGTGACGCCGTAGTCGGCCAGGGTCTTGTCGGCGAGCGGCTTCTTCTTGGCCGCCATGATGCCCTTGAGCGAGGCGTAGCGCGGGCCGTCGCCGTAGGCGAACGCGTCCGGCGTGACGTGGTTCTTGACCGCGGTCGGCGACACGATGCGCAGGTCGACGGTGACCAGGCCGGGCAGCGGGATGCGCTTGTACTCGACGCCGGCGTCGACCTCGCGGCCGACCAGCACCGACGCCTTGTCCTCGGCGAGCTCGATCGACGCCGCGAACGTGGCCTGGGGCAGGCCCAGCTTGCCGGCGAGCATCTGGCCGACCTGGTTGGCGTCGCCGTCGACGGCCTGCTTGCCCATCAGGATCAGGTCCGGCTTCTCCTCGGCGACGATCGCCTGGAGCACGGCGACGACGGTCAGCGCGTCGATCGCCTTGTCCTCGGCGTCGACCCGGATGGCGCGGTCGGCGCCCATCGCGAGGGCCGAGCGGACCTGCTGGGCCGCCTCCGACGGGCCGATCGTCACGACGACGACCTCGCCGCCCTCGCGGGTGCCGGCGTCGCCGTTCTCGAGCAGGCGCAACGCGGTCTCGACGGCGTACTCGTCGAACGGGTTGACGACCCAGCTCGCACCGGACAGGTCGATGGCGCCGTCCTTGATCTTGGTCTTGAGCTCCGGGTCGGGAACTCGCTTGAGCGGGACGAGGATCTTCACGCGATGCTCCTTGTGTCAGGGCCTCGACCGAGGCCATGGATCAACAGGCCGCCGACCCAGTCGGCGGCGCGCACGATATCGAACTTCTCGCCGCGTTGCAGGAGCCACGCGAGCGCAAGCTCGTCGAGGACGCCGAAGATCATCCGCGCCGCCAGCGGCGGCGGCACGGTGGCGTCGAACTCGCCCGCGGCCTGGCCCTCGGCGATCACCGTCGCCAGCGAGCGCAGGAACTCGGCGAACCGCGGGTTGGCGTACTCCTTCATGAACTTCGAGCTCTGGCGCAGCTCGACGGTCAGCACCTCGGCGACCGACGGCTGGTCGTGGACCAGGCCCAGGTAGGCGCGGATGAACGCGAGCAGCCGGGCGGTGGGGCCGGTGACCGGCGCGATCGCCTCGGCCAGCGCCGCGTTGACCCGCTCCATGCGCGACTCGAACAGCGAGATGAGCAGGTCGTCCTTGCTCTTGAAGTAGAGGTAGATGGTCCCGTCGGCGACCCCGGCGACCCGGGCGATCTCGGAGACCCGCGCGGTGAAGAACCCGTGCTCGGCGAACACCCGCTCGGCGGCGTCGAGGATCCGCTCGCGCTTGTCGCCGCCGCCCTTGGCAGGCTCGGGTGAATGAACCGTCATTCAGTCACACTCATAGCCGTCTTGACGCAATCCGTCAACAGGCCAAGTGTGCGTCACCATGCGCGCTCGTGTCGCATGCGGGCATTTCCCGGCCGTGGCAGCGGTTGCCGTGGGGCTCCTTGCAATGGACTCCCCCGTGAATTACAACCGCTCCGTGTCCCAACCTGCTGAAATCGCGTCTCGCCGTGTCGGGCGGTCCCGTCTGTGGACCTCGGTCGGCGGCGCCATGCTGGGCATCTGCGCCCTGTTCCTGACCGCCGGCGCCTCCTGCAAGAAGGAGCCGAAGGCCGCGGCGGACGATCCCGCCGGCGTCATCAAGGCGGCCGACGCCGCCAAGGGCGGCAGCGGCGCGGCCACCGCCGGCCCGGTCGACACCACGCCCATCCCCGGCGTCGACGTCAGCAAGCTCGACGACAAGCAGCAGGCGCTGTTCTACAAGCTGGTCGGCAGCTTCTCGTCGCCGTGCGGCAAGGCCCACTCGCTGCGCACCAGCGTCACCACCGACACCTCGTGCAAGCGCGCGCCGTTCGCGGCGCGCTACCTGGCGTCGCTGATCGACGACGAGCTGCCCGAGGACGACGTCCGCGAGCTGTGGGAGGTCAAGTACAAGAAGGAGGCCGTCACCCACGACTTCCTGCTGACCTCGACGGTGCCGCACGCCGGCCCCGAGGACGCGCCCATCAAGATGGTCGAGTTCTTCGACTACGGATGTCCGGCGTGCCAGGGCTTCAAGCCGGTGATGGACCAGGTCATCCGCGAGAACCCCAACACGCTGGTCGTCTACTACAAGATGTTCCCGCTGGTCGACAAGCACCCGGACTCGATGAGCGCCGCCAAGGCCGCGCTCGCCGCCGCCAAGCAGGGCAAGTTCCTGGAGATGCACGACCTGCTGTTCGAGCGTGCCCCCAAGCACAAGCGCGCCGACGTCCTGCAGTACGCCGAAGAGCTGGGCCTCGACGTCGACCAGTTCCAGGCCGACTACGACGCCGCCGAGACCCAGATCCGCGCCGACATGAAGGAAGGCGACGACGCCGGCGTCCAGGGCACGCCGACGATCTTCTTCGACGGCCGCCAGTACGAAGGCCCCGCACATCCCAAGTACTTCCGGTACTGGATCGACGAGGACCTGGCGGTGAATCGCTAGGGTCTGCTAGCGTCCAACGCCACGATGCGTATCCGTACCGCCGCGATCACCTCCCTGGTCGCGCTGGCCTTCGCTCTGACCGCCACGATCGGCGCCGCGCCCGCACGCGCCGATCAGGCCTCAGTGGGGAGCCGCGCCGCCGAGTTCGACAAGGCTGCCAAGACCGGCAAGGGCAAGACCTTCAAGCTGCGCGCGATGCGCGGCAAGTGGGTGGCGGTCACCTTCGGCGGCTCGTGGTGCAAGCCGTGCCGCAAGGAGCTGCCGGCGTGGGACAAGCTGGCCAAGCAGGTGAAGGGCAAGATCACCTTCGTCGCGGTCAACCTCGACAACGATCCGGCGGACGGCAAGAAGTTCATGGCCGGCCTCAAGATCCGCAACCTGCTGGTCGTGTACTCGCCCGAGGACAAGACCGACACCGCGAGCCACTACGACCCCGACACGTTCCCGAGCACGTTCATCGTCGATCCCAAGGGGATCATCCGGTACGTGCACAGCGGCTACGTCAGCGGTGACGCCGACAAGCTGCGCGCCGAGATCGACAAGCTGACCAAGTAGCCGGCGCGACCGGCGCGGCGGACCCCGACCGCGCGGTCACTCGCGTCGCAGGATCCAGGTCACCGCCGGCGCGGCCGGCCCCGCGACGCAAGCCGCGAGGTCCACCGGCGGCGCCGGCGGCGTGACGTCGAGGTGGAGCGTGTGGCCCTGGCAGCCCCACGCCCGCGCCGGGGTCGCGACCACGCAGGTCGCGCCGCCCTGCTCGTAGCGGCGCTCCCAGGTGCCGGTGAGCTCCGCGGCCGGCGTCGCGGTCGGGCGGGCCAGCTCGATCACCGCCGGCGCGGCGCGGCGCGGGCCGCCGGCGGCGTCGACGTCGACGCTGGCGTCGTCGAAGATCGGGAACAGCTCCCAGCTGGTGGGGCCGAGCAGGGCGTGGTAGCGGCGCGGGCCGCCGTCGGGCGCCGGGGCGTCGGCGCGCCACAGGCCGTCGAGGTCGCCGCTGCAGTCGTCGAGCGACGGCGCCCGGCGATCGCAGCCGGCGCCGGCGATGGCCGCGGCCAGCGCCGCGACGCGCGCCGCGGCCCGGGTCACGCGCTGGCCTGGGCCTCGAGCGCCGCCGCCTGATCGTGGGCGCGCAGCGCCTCGATGAACGGGGCCAGCTCGCCGTCCATGATGCCGGGCAGGTTGTGGCGGGTCAGGCCGATGCGGTGATCGGTGACGCGGTCCTGCGGGTAGTTGTAGGTCCGGATCTTCTCCGAGCGATCGCCGGAGCCGACCATGGCCTTGCGCTGGCTGGCCTCGGCCTCCTGCTGGCGCGCGACCTCGGCCTCGTAGATGCGCGAGCGCAGGATCTTGAGCGCCTTGGCCTTGTTCTTGTGCTGCGACTTCTCGTCCTGGCAGGTCACGACGATGCCGGTGGGCACGTGGGTGATGCGGACCGCGGAGTCGGTGGTGTTGACGTGCTGGCCGCCGGCGCCCGACGACCGGTAGACGTCGATGCGCAGGTCCTTGTCCTCGATGCGGACGTCGACGTCCTCGGCCTCGGGCATCACCGCGACGGTCGCCGCCGAGGTGTGGATGCGGCCCTGGGCCTCGGTGGCGGGCACGCGCTGGACCCGGTGCACGCCCGACTCGTACTTGAGGTGGGCGTAGACGTCCTTGCCGCCGATGCCGACGATGACCTCCTTGAAGCCGCCCGAGGCGCCCTCGGACGCGCTCATCGGCTCGATCCGCCAGCCCATGCGCTCGGCGTAGCGGGCGTACATGCGGAACAGGTCGCCGGCGAACAGCGCGGCCTCGTCGCCGCCGGTGCCGGCGCGGATCTCGAGGATGACGTCCTTGCCGTCGTTGGGATCGCGCGGCAACAGCAGGATCTTGAGGTCCTGCTCGAGCTGGACCCGGCGCTCGTCGAGCGCCTTGAGATCGTCGCGGGCGAGCTCGCGCATCTCGGCGTCGGGCTCGGTCTCGAGCAGCTGCTTGGCCTGGCCGAGATCGCCGAGCAGCTTCTGGTAGTCGCGCCACGCCGCGACCAGCGGGTCGAGCTCGGCGTGCTCGCGCGACAGGCGCAGGAACTCGGCGCGCTGCGAGATGACGTCAGGCTCCGCGAGCAGGGCCGCCACTTCTTCGTGGCGCCGCTCGAGCGACGTCATGCGATCGATGAATCTGGGCTCCTGGAACACGACAGGGCCTCACGCGTGGACCCGGTCCAGGGGCACCGGCCGGGCGAGAGCCGCGGCGGGCGCCGGGCGACGCTGGCGCGCCGGTTACTCGGCCTTCGGCGTCACGCCGTACTTCTTGTTGAAGCGATCGATACGGCCGGCGGTGTCCATCAGCTTCTGCTTGCCCGTGAAGAACGGGTGGCAAGCCGAGCAGATGTCGACCGAGAAGTCACCGCGGGTGGAGAACGTCTCGTGGACGACCCCGCACGCACAGGTGATCTTCGACGGCATGTAGTGGGGATGGGCGGCGGATTCCTTCATGGCTGGCTCCAGGAACGCGGATACTTAGCAGACGAGGTGCCCCGGAGCCAAGCGCCGGATGCACGGATGGTCGATCGATGGTGGTTGTGCTGCGATCCCGGCCAGTTGGCGGGGGGGAGATCGTGGGGGCAGAACCAGAGGGGGCACGGGCACGGGCACGGGCACGGGCACGGGCACGGGCACGGGTCAGAACCAGAGCCGGCACGGGACCAGATCGGCTGGGATCTAGTCCGGGACCTGGCCGCCGAGGCTGCGCAGCGCGCGGTCCGGGTACAGCGGCAGGATCTCGCGGCCGATGCGCAGGTCCTGGACCCGCTTGTAGTGGGCGCCGAGATCGAGGCTCAGGTAGACCTTGTTGGAGTCGAAGACCCCGAAGCTGGTCGAGACCACCATCTGCTCGTCGCCGACGCACTCGAAGCCCTCGGGGATGACGTCGTGGCCGTAGATGCTGATCGTCCCGCCCATGGCGCGCACGAAGGCGCGGGCGACGTCGACGTCGGCGGACCGCGCCCACAGGATCGGGCCCAGCACCGGGGTGTCGAGGATGTCGAGCGGGCTGCCGCCGGTGAACGCCTGCAGGTCGCAGCCCTCGACGTCGCGGATCGACGCGATCTCGGCGGCGGGCGCGCCGTGGGTGAAGACCGCGCCGCACGGCGCGACCGCGGCGAGCGCGAACTCGCCGATGATCTCCTTGAGCCGCGCGGTCCGGGCCTGGCCCAGCAGGTCCTCGAGCAGCGACACCTCGTCGGCGGCGAACTTGGCGGTGTGGGGGCCGCCGATGTGGCCGTGCTCGTGGTTGCCGACCAGGGCGTGGACGTGGCCGGGGTTGCGGGCGGCGAGGTCGGCGAACGCCTCGACGACGTCGCCCGAGGCGTCGCGGTAGTACTCGCCGAGGAAGTCGGGCCACTCGTCGGGCGACAGGTGCGGGCCGTGGATCAGGTCGCCGGTGAACAGCAGGTGGGCGTCGCCGTCGTGGGCGGCGGCGGTCTCGTGGAAGATCTCGACGATGCGGCGGTAGTCGCGCAGGCAGCCCTGCAGGTCGGTACACACGATCAGGCGGCCGTGGTCGGGCAGGCGGATCACGCGCGCCATCGTCGCCGCTCCGTCGTGGGGGCCGCCGTCGGTCCCGTCATCGCTGCGCCGCCACCGGCCCGGCGCGGCGCGCCACCAGCGCCGCGTTGTCGTCGAAGCGCGCCAGCTCGGCGAGGACGCGCTCGAGCGCCTCGACCGGATCGAGCGCGCCCAGCTCGGTGCGCAGCGCGGCGGCGGCGTCGCGCTCGGCGGCGGTTGTCAGCAGCTCGTCGCGCCGGGTCGACGACGCGACGACGTCGATCGTCGGGTAGCGCCGCTGCTCGGCGAGGCGGCGATCGAGGTGGATCTCCGAGGTCGCGGTGGCGCGCAGCTCCTCGGCGACGAGCTCGTCGAGGTGGGCGCCGGCGGCGACCTGGGCGACCGCGACGATCGTGAGCGAGCCGCCCTCCTCGATGCTGCGGGCGGCGCCGAGGAAGCGCTTGATGCGGTGGACCGCGGCCTGGTCGAGGCCGCCCGCGCCGCTGCGCCCCGACGGGGTCAGCGCCGCGCCGTAGGCGGCGGCGAGCCGGGTCAGCGAGTCGACCAGGACGATCGCGTCCTTGCCGGCCTCGGCGACCCGCTTGGCCTTCTCGATCACCAGCTCGGCGACCTGGACGTGGCGCGCCGGCGGCTCGTCGAAGGTCGACGACGCGACCTCGGCGGGGGTCGCGCGCCGCATCGCGGTGACGTCCTCGGGGCGCTCGTCGCACAGCAGCACGGTCAGCGCCGCGTCCGGGTGGTTGGCGGCGATGCCGCGGGCCAGCTCCTCGAGCAGCTGGGTGGCGCCGGCGCGCGGCGGCGCGATCATGAGGCAGCGCTGGCCGAAGCCGAGCGGCGCGAACAGGTCGACCAGGCGCGCGCCGACGTCGGCGCGGTCGTGGGCGACGCGCAGCCGCCGGTCCGGGTAGATCGGCGTGAGGTTGTCGAACAGCGCCTTGCCGCGGCGGGCGTCGGGCGACTCGCCGTTGACGCCGTCGACCCGCAGCAGCGCGAAGTAGCGCTCGGACTCCTTGGGCGGCCGGATCTGGCCGGCGACGGTGTCGCCGGTGCGCAGCGAGAAGCGGCGGATCTGCGACGGCGACACGTAGATGTCGTCGGCGCCGGGCTGGTAGTTCTGATCCGGGGCGCGCAGGAAGCCGAAGCCGTCGGGCAGGACCTCGATGACGCCGTCGGCGAGGATGTCGCCCTTGCGGTCGCCCTGGTTCTTGAGGATGCCGAAGACGAGGTCCTGGCGGCGCAGCGAGGCGGCGCCCTCGACACCGAGGCGATCGGCCAGCTCGGCGAGCTCCTGGGTGCTCTTGCGCTTGAGCTCGTTGAGGTGCATGGCGGGCTCCGGCAGGCGGGACGACGGGGGGCGAAGGCGGGCGCACGGCGTCGGGCTCGGCGCGCACCCGTGCGTGGTGCCGCCGCGGCCGACCCTCGTCTACAGTTAGGACCCAGGCCTCGGGGCCTGTCAAGCAAGCCAGCCCAGGAGGAGCCATGCGCCAGCGGCGCGTCCGCATCGTCGTTCGCGGCGTCGTTCAGGGAGTCTCGTACCGCGCCTCGACGCGGGTCACCGCGGCCGAGCTCGGCGTCGTCGGCTGGGTCCGCAACCGCGCCGACGGCGCCGTCGAGCTCGAGGCCCAGGGCGACGACGCCCAGCTCGCGGCGCTGCAGGCGTGGTGCGCGCACGGCCCGCCGCTGGCCGAGGTCACCGGCGTCGCGGTCGACGGCGTCGCCGTGGTCGACGGCGAGCGCGGCTTCACGATCCGCTACTGAGCGCCCGGCGGGCGCGGCGCCGGCGGGCGCGGCGGCGGCGGGCAGGCCGGCTACGCCAGGCCGAGGACGTCGAGCATGTCGTAGCGCCCGGGCGGCTGCGTCACGACCCACGCCGCGGCCCGCACCGCGCCGGCGGCGAAGATGCCGCGGTCGGTGGCGCGGTGGCTGATCTCGACCCGCTCGTGGGGGCCGAAGAAGTAGGCGGTGTGCTCGCCGACGACGTCGCCGCCGCGCACCGCGACGACGCCGATCTCGCCGTCGGGGCGGGCCCCGACCTCGCCGGCGCGGGCGTAGCAGTGGACCCGGTCGAAGTCGGCGCCGACGCCGGCGGCGATCGCCCGGCCCATCGCGATCGCGGTGCCCGACGGCGCGTCGCGCTTGGCGCGGTGGTGGAGCTCGACGATCTCGGTGTCCCAGGTGGGGCCGAGGGCGCGCGCCGCCTGGCGGCACAGGCCGAGCACGAGGTTGACGCCGAGCGAGAAGTTGGCGGCGACGACCACCGGCGCGACCGCGGCGAGCTCGTCGATCGCGGCCCGGGCCGCGGCGTCGAGGCCGGTCGTGCCGATGACCGCGGCGGTCCGCGACGCGATCGCGGCGCGCGCCACCGCGGCGGTGGCCAGCGGCATCGTGAAGTCGACGTAGACGTCGGCGGCGGCGAGGCCGTGGCTGAGGTCGTCGGACGCGATGACGTCGGCGGCGACCGCGGAGCCGAGCACCGCGGCGCCCTGGCGATCGACCGCGGCGGCGACGACGACCGCGGGGTCGGCGTCGGCGGCGTCGATGACGGCGGCCCCCATGCGCCCGGACGGGCCGAGGACGCACAGGCGCACCCGCCGGCCGGCGGCGGGCGCCTCGTTCACAGCATGCCCTCGGCGAGCAGGTGCTTGCGCAGCCGCTCGGTCAGCGCCGGGCTGGCCGGGAACATCGGCGGCCGCAGCTCGTTGGCGCACCGGCCCATCAGCGCCAGCGCCGCCTTGACCCCGATCGGGTTGGTCTCGACGAACAGCAGGTCGTGGAGCACGCGCATCTGGTAGTGCAGGTCGCGGGCCTCGTCCCACTTGCCCTCGACCGCGGCGTCCCACATCCGCGCCATCTTCGCCGGCGCGACGTTGGAGCTGACCGAGATGACGCCGCGCGCGCCGATCGCGTACAGCGGGAACGCGGTGGCGTCGTCGCCGGACAGCACCGCCAGGCGATCGCCGACCCGGGCGATGACCTCGGTGGCGCGGGGCAGGCTGCCGGTCGCCTCCTTGATCGCGACGATGTTGTCGATCGCGGCGAGCCGCTCGACGGTGTCGGGCAAGAGGTCGCACGAGGTCCGGCTCGGCACGTTGTAGAGGATGATCGGCAGCCTGGTGTGGCGCGCGATCTGCTCGAAGTGGCGGAACAGGCCGTCCTGGGTCGGCTTGTTGTAGTAGGGCGTGACGTGGAGCAGGGCGTCGGCGCCGGCCTGCTCGCTGGCGGTGGTCAGCTCGAGGGCCTCGCGGGTGGCGTTGCCGCCGGCGCCCGCGACCACCGGGACCCGACCGGCGGCGATCTTGACGACGTGCGAGATGACGGCGACGTGCTCGGTCATGTCGAGGGTCGCCGACTCGCCGGTGGTGCCGACGGCGACCAGGCCGTCGACGCCGTCCTGGATCTGCCACTCGACCAGCCGGCTCAGGGCGTCGTAGTCGACCTGGCCGTCGCGCATCGGGGTGACCAGCGCGGTCATGACGCCTTGCAGGCGGGGGGCGCGGAGTGTCGTCATCGCTTCCTCTTCGTCGGGGGTCGTCCCGGTCGCGACGGAGCATGCGATCGGGGCATGACGTTTGGCGGTCTCATACCAGGAACGCGCAGCCCTCGGGCGAGGATTCCGGCGGCCGCGATCCTTTTGGATCGGGGCGGGTTCAGCGCGGGCGGCGTCGGTGGGCGCCGTTACCCGGCGGCCAGGATCGCGCGGGCGTCGGCGATGTCGCGGTGGATCTGCGCGACCAGCGCGTCGACCGAGTCGTAGCGGGCCTCGGCGCGCAGCCGGGCCGCGAACGTGACCCGCAGCCGGCGCTCGTAGAGGTCGCCGTCCCAGTCGAGGACGTGGACCTCGAGGACCAGGCCGCCGCCGTCGACGAACGTCGGGTTGGTGCCGAGGCTGGCGACCGCGTCGAGCGGCGGCCCGTCGTCGACCGCGGCGCGGCACGCGTAGATGCCGGGCGCGAGCACGACCGGGACGTCGGGGTCGACGTTGGCGGTGGGGATGCCGATCGTGCGGCCGCGGCCGGCGCCGCGCACGACCGCGCCCTCGACGTCGTAGGCGCGGCCGAGCAGGCGGCGCGCCGCGGCCAGGTCGCCGGCGCGCAGGTAGTCGCGGATCGCGGTCGACGACGCCAGCTCACCGTCGATCGTGACCTTGTCGACGACGGTGACGCCGAAGCCGGCGCGGGCGCCGTGGGCCTCGAGGGTCGCGGGCGTGCCGCTGCGGCCGCGGCCGTAGGTGAAGTCCCAGCCGACGACGACGTGGCGGGCGGCCAGGGCGTCGACCAGGATGCGGTCGACGAACTCGTCGGCGGGCAGCGCGGCGAGCGCGGTGGTGAACGGCTCGATCACGCAGGCGTCGAGGCCGGCCTCGGCGAGCAGCTCGAGCTTGCGCGGCCGCCCGGTCAGCAGCGCCGGCGCGTGGCGCGGCGCCAGCACCGCGGTCGGGTGGGGCTCGAAGGTCAGGGCGACGGCGCGGGCGCCGAGCCGGTCGGCGTGGGCGCGGGCGGCGTCGAGCAGCGCGCGGTGGCCGAGGTGCACGCCGTCGAAGTTGCCGATCGCGACGCAGGCGGGATCGGCCGGGGCGGGCAGGGAGCGGTGGCCCTCGAAGACGTCCATGGGCGGACGCAGCCTAGCAGGTTGCCGCGGCGCGGTTCTGCTACCGTGGGCGCGATGTCGATCGACGCGCGCCTTGCCGCCTGGGGCCCGCGGGTCACGGCGCTCGCCGCGTTCGTCCTGTTCGCGGTGCTGGCGCCGCCGGGGCCGGCGTGGCTCGACGCCGGCGAGCTGGGCACCGCCGGGGTCGGCCTCGGCGTGCCGCACGCCTCGGGCTACCCGCTGTGGTGCGTGCTGGCCAAGGTCGCGTCGCTGCTGCCGCTGGGCGAGCTGGCGTGGCGGATCCACCTGCTATCGGCGCTGACCGGCGCGCTCGCGGTGCTGTGGACCGCGCGCCTGGTGATCGCCGCCGGCCGCGACGACGCGGCGTCGGCGTGGGGCGGCGTCGCCGCCGGCGCGCTGCTGGCGGTGGCGCTGTTGTTCCTGCGCCAGGCCACGGTCACCGAGGTCTACGCGCCCAGCGTGGCGCTGCTGGCGCTGGCCGCGCTCGGCGTCGAGCGGGTCGGCGCCGGCGCCGGGCCGCGCTGGGGCCTGGGGCTGGCCATGGTGTGCGGCCTCGGCCTGGCGATCCACCTCAGCTTCGCGTGGATCGGCCCGGTGGTCGCGGCGCTGATGGTGGTGCGGCTGCGCCGCGGCGCCCGCTTCCCGCTGCTGGCGCCGGCGATGACCGTGCTGGTCGCGTGCGGCGCCTACGCCTACCTGCCGGCGCGCGCCGCCGGCGCGCCGGCGATCGACGTCGGCCACCCCCGCACCCTCGGCGCCATGATCGCCCACGTCGCCGGCGACGCGGCGCGCACCGGGTTCACCGACCGGATGCTGCCGGGCGGCGCGGCGCTGCGCGACGCCGCGAGCCGTCACGCCACCGACGTCGCCGACAGCCTCGGGCCGCTGGGTGTGATCGCGGCGCTGGCCGGCCTGGCGGCGCTGTGGCGGCGCCGCCGCACCTGGTGGACCGCGGCCACGGTGACCACGGTCGCCGCGCTCGACGCGATCTACGCGGTGTGGATCAACCCGTCGGGGCTGCCCGACTGGCAGTGCGGCACGCCGCTGGTGTGGGCGGGCGCGGTCGCCGCCGGCGCCGGGGTCGCCGCGCTGACCCGCATGGCCGGGCGCTTCGCGTGGATCGGCGGCGCGCCGGTGGTGGCGATGTGCGTCTTGCCGGCGGCGGCGCTGTCGCTGCCAGCGATCGCGCCGGCGTCGCGCGGCGACGCGCCGCGCGGCTGGAGCGAGGCCGCGCTGGCCCAGGCGCCGGCCGGCGCGCTGGTGGTGCCGTCGTCGGACTCGCTGGCGTTCGGGCTGATCTACCTGACCCTGGTCGAGGGCGCGCGCCCGGACCTGGCGATCGTCCCGGCGCCGTGGCTCGACGACGCGCGCTACACCCGCGGCGAGCTGACCCGCGCCGGCGCCGCCGACCTCGCGACCGCGCCGGCGCTGCGCGCCGCGCTCGCCGGCACCGCGCGCGCCATCCTGATCGAGCCCGGAGCCGGCGTCGACGTCCCCGGGCGCGACGTCGTCGCCGCGGCGCCGCTGACGCCGCTGGCGCCGCCGGGGCGACCGCCGGGGATCCGCGGCTCGCCGGGGCCCGCGCGGTGGCCCTGCTGCACGGCGCCGACGCCGAGGATCGCGCGGCGCGCGTGGTCCTGGCCTGGGCCCTGACCTCGCTGGCACGACTGGCCGGCGATCGCGAGGCCCCGACGAGGCCGCGGCGCTGCTCGACGCGGCGCTCGCGGCGCGGCCGGGCCACGGCCCGGCGCTGGTCCTGCAGGCCCGTCGCGCCGTCGCCGACGGCGATCTAGCCGCGCCGCCCGGCTGGTGCGGGCGGCGCTGGCGGATCGACCTCGCGATCCCGACGCCCGCGCGCTCGCCGACGAGCTGGCGGCGCGCGGCGTCACGCCGTAGCCGACGGGCCGCCGCGCGGCGCCGCCGACCGCGACGTCGTCCCGATCAGGGGAAGATGCCGCGCTCCTTGTAGCAGCGCTCGATCCGCTCGAGGCCGATCGCGTACGACGCCGTGCGCCAGTTGCACTTGTGCTTGGTGGCGTAGGTGCGGACCTCGCCGTAGGTCTTGGTCATGCGGTGCTGCAGGCGATCGAGCACGTCCTGGTGCTCCCACTGCTCGCTGCGCTTGTTCTGCAGCCACTCGTAGTACGAGACGATGACGCCGCCCGAGTTGCAGAGGATGTCGGGGATGACCGCGACGCCCTTGTCGAGGAGGATGTCCTCGGCCTCGGGGTAGGTCGGGCCGTTGGCGCCCTCGACCACGACCTTGGCCTTGAGCGCGTTGGCCTCCTTGACGCCGATCTCGAGCTCGAGGGCGGCGGGCACGAAGACGTCGCACTCGAGCGCGAAGAACTCGTCGCGCGTGATCTTGGCGGCGCCCTTATAGGTCGCGACCGTGCCGGCCTTGGCGACGTGCTCCTGCAGCTTGTGGGCGTTGAGGCCCTCGGGGTTGGCGATGTAGCCGCCGTGGTCGCCGACGCCGACGATCACGGCGCCCTTCTGCGACAGCAGGCGGGCGGCGAAGCTGCCGACGTTGCCGAAGCCCTGGATGATGACGTGGGCGCCGTCGAGGTCGAAGTTGGTGTCCTTCGCCCACTCGACGATGCAGTGCATGACGCCGGCGCCGGTGGCCTCGCGGCGACCGTAGCTGCCGCCGGCGTTGACGCTCTTGCCGGTGACGACGCCGCGGACCGAGTGGCGCTCGTTCTGCCCGACGACGTTCATGTACGTGTCCATCATCCACACCATCGTCTGCTCGTTGGAGCCGACGTCCGGCGCGGGGATGTCCCAGTCGGGGCCGATGTTGTTGCCCAGCGAGTGGGTGAAGCGGCGGGTGATGCGCTCCAGCTCGGTCTTGCTGTGCTTGGTCGGATCGAACTTGATGCCGCCCTTGCCGCCGCCGAACGGGATCTCGTGCAGCGCGGACTTGTAGGTCATCCACGCCGCGAGCGCCTTCATCTCGTCGAGGTTGGCCTCGGGGTGGTAGCGCATGCCGCCCTTGTAGGGCCCGAGGATGTTGTTGTGCTGGACGCGGTAGCCCTTGAAGAGCTGGATGCGGCCGTCGTCCATGCGGACGGGGAAGTTGGTGAGGATCTCGTTCTTGGGCTGCTGGAGGATCTGCCAGACGTCGGCGTCCAGCTTGGTCAGCTGCGCGGCCTTGTCGATCTGCCGCATCGCGACCTCGAACAGGTTGCCGCGATCCTTCAAGGACGGGGTGCCGGTGCCGGTGGTGGGGGGCTCGGAGGGCCTAGCGGGTCTTGCCTTCACGTCGGTGGTCATGGTGTGGATGTCCTTCGCGCGCTTACTAGCGCCTGGTCGAAGTGGATTCAATGATGGATGCAGATAAAGAGCAAGACGTCCGCCTCGCTCGCGTCGTCGCCGGCGGGGGTCGGTTGCGGGCGCTCCTGCTCGAGCTGTGGCAGCGAACCCGCCTCGACTGGTCGTTCGTCTCGGATCGCCTGTCGGTGACGTTCCGGCGCGAGCGATCTCTCGGATCTTCCGAGCGAAGGTTCGTCGCCGAGACGCTGTACGGCATGGTGCGACACCTGCGCCGCCTCGACGCCGCGATCGCCGCCGGGTCGCGCCGCACCGCGTCGCGACCGCGGGACGATCAGCGCCTGCTGGCGTACCTGGTGCTCGAGGCCCACCTGCCGGTCGCCGAGGCGGCGCGCGCCGACGCCTCGCTCGACTGGGGCGCGGTCGCGGGCATCGACGCTCGCATCGCCGCCGAGCGCAAGCGCGAGACCCGGCTGGCGCTGGGCGCGTCGCTGCCCGACTGGCTGGCGGCGCGGCTCGCCGCCGACTGGGGCGAGGACGCCGAGGCGCTGGCGCGCGGCCTCAACCAGCGCGCGCCGATGACGGTGCGCGCCAACCTGCTGGCGACCACGCGCGACGACCTCGCCGGGATCCTGCGCGGCCTCGGCCTGGCGACGACGCCGGGCCGCTGGTGCGACACCGCGCTGATCGTCGAGAGCCGGACCAACCTGTTCGGCCTCGAGCCGTTCAAGCGCGGCCTGCTCGAGGCCCAGGACGAGGGCAGCCAGCTGCTCGCGGATCTGGTCGCGGCGCCCGCCAAGGCCACCGTCGTCGACTTCTGCGCCGGCGCCGGCGGCAAGACCCTGGCGCTGGCGGCGCGCATGGCCGGTCGCGGCCGGCTGATCGCCGCCGACGTCGACGGCGGCAAGCTCGAGGAGCTGCGCCGCCGCGCCCGCCGCGCCGGGGTGTCCAACGCGCAGGCGGTGGCGCTCGATCCCGGCGACGGCGACCTGCCGGGCCCGCTGGCCGCGGTGGTCGGGCGCGCCGATCGCGTCCTGGTCGACGCGCCATGCTCCGGCATCGGCGCGCTGCGCCGCAACCCCGAGGCGCGGTGGCGGCTCGCCGAGAGCGATCTCGCCGGCTTCGCGGCGCGGCAGCGCGCGATCTGCGGTCGCGCCGCGGCGCTGCTGGCGCCCGGTGGCCGGATGATCTACGCGACCTGCTCGCTGTTGACCGCCGAGAACGCCGACGTCGTCGAGGCGGTGTGCGCGGCGCGGTCCGACCTGCGGCTGGTGCCGCTGGTCGACGCCCTGGGGCCGGCCGCGGCGCCGCTGGCGGGCCGCGATCCGCGGTTCTTCGAGGTCACGCCGCACGTCCACGGCACCGACGGCTTCTTCGGCGCGGTCCTGGAGCGGACCGCCTGAGCCCGGTTCCGGCGCCCCGCGGTCCGTGCGTGGTAAGGTCCGCCGCCGATGACCGTCGAGCTGTCCGTCGTCCGTGATCTGGCGTCCCTGCGCGCTCTCGAGCCCGAGTGGCGGGAGCTCGCCCAGCAGGGCGGCAGCGGCGCGCTGTTCCGCGGCCCGGACTGGCTGGTGCCGTGGTGGCTGCACTACCACGGCGTGCTCGGCGCCGAGCTGCACGTCATCGTCGCGCGCGCGGCGGCCGACGCCGGCGGCGCGCTGATCGGGCTGGCGCCGCTGTACCAGCGCAAGGTCAAGCTGGCGCTGCTCGAGTCGCAGGAGATCCGGCTGCTCGGCGACGCCGGGCCGCGGCCGCCGGCGCTCGATCTGCTGGTCGCGCCCGGCGCCGAGGATCGCGTCGGCGCCGCGTTCGCGCGCCACCTCGCCGAGCTGGCCGCGCAGTGGGACGTGATCGATCTCGAGCCGCTCGCCGACCCGTCGCGGGCCCGCGCCACGATGGTGTCGCGGCTGGCGGCCGCCGGCTTCACCGTCGAGTCGGCGCAGGCCGGCGGCGGCGCCCGGCGCATCGCGCTGGCCGCGCCCGGCCTCAGCGTCGGCGCGCCGTCGGTCGAGGGCGCCGGCGTCGTGTCGATCGCCACCGACGAGCACGGCATCCGCAAGGGCATGTCGGCGCTGCGCCGGCTGTCGCGGCTGGAGTGGGCCGAGCGCGACGAGCGCAGCCCGATGGCCGATCCCGAGGCCGCGGCGCTGCTCGAGGAGGTCGCGGTGGCGCTGTCGCCCGAGGGCCGGGCCCGGCTGATCCGCCTCGACGACGCCAGCGGCGAGGCCGCCGCGGTCACGGTCGTCGTCGACGACGGCGATCGCGCGGTCGCGCTGGCGCTCGCCGTCGATCCGGCGTGGGTGGCGCGTGGCGCGCCGGCGCGGCTGTACGCGGCCGAGGCCCACGCGGCGCGCGGCCGCGGCCGGGTCGCGCTCGACGTCGTCACCGGCGCCGCCGAGTACGCGCTGCCGCCGCTGCCGGCGTCGCGGCAGACCGCGCTGGCGGTGCGGGTGTGGAGCTCGACGCGGACCGCGTCGGTCGATCGCACGGTCAAGAGCGTGCGGCGCGGCGTCGAGGTCGCGCGCGAGGCGCCCGGCGCGGCGGCGGCGCAGGCCCGCGCCGCGTGGGCGCGGATCCGCCGCGCCACCGCCGACTTCGCCGAGTACCGCCGCATGCACCTCTACCGCGGCCAGCTGTGGACCCGCGGCATCCCGCACGCGACCGGGCTCGAGCTGACGCTGTTCGGCGAGGCCGACTTCGATCGCCTCGACGAGGGCGCGCGCGCCGACCTGATCGAGCAGCTCGAGCTCGACGAGCTGACCGCGCGGCGGACCTGGCGGCGCGGCGACCTCGCGGTGCTGGCCCGCCTCGGCGGCCGGCCCGCCGGCATCGCGTGGAGCGCGGGCGCGCCGGTGGAGATCCACGAGCTGGGCCGGACCCTGCGGCTGCAGCGCCACGAGGCGTACATCCACGACGTCTTCGTCGCCGCCGCGGCGCGCGGCCGCAACGTCGCGCCGTCGATGCTGGAGTTCCTGGCGCTCGAGCTGCGCCAGCGCGACGTCTACCGGTCGTGGGCGCTGATGGGCAGCGACAACGCCGCCTCGGTGCGCGCGTTCGAGAAGGCGTCGTACACCGCGGTGTGCGACGTGATCCGCACCCGGATGGCCAAGGTCGATCGCCTGGTCGCCCGGCCCCCCGATCCCGAGGCCGAGGAGCTGTTGGGGATTTCCTGACGCGTGCCCACAGGAGACGGCATGACCGCCACCGAGCGCATCACGATGGTCATCCTCAACGAGGATGGAACCCGCGACAAGTTCACGCTGTCGTCGTGGGTCGGGATCCCGCGCAAGCACGAGCTGATGTGGCTCGGCGAGGATCCGTACATGGTCATCGAGGTCGAGTACGCCGTCACGGAGGGCTTCTTCGGCGCGCGGTCGATCGACGCCGCGGGGATCTACGTGCGGCGGCTGACCAAGGAGGAGCAGGAGGCGGTGGCGAGGAGGCTGGCGGCGCCGGTGAGGGGCAAGGACGAGCAGCCGTTCCGGCCGTAGGGTAGCGGGGCGGCAGGTCGCTGACCCCGAGCGCGAGGGCGGCGCGCAGCGTGGGGCGCGAGGATCGCTGACCCCGAGCGCGAGGGCGGCGTGCAGCGTGGGGCGTCGCGATCGCTCACCCCGAGCGCGAGGGCGGCGCGCAGCGTGGGGCGTCGCGATCGCTCACCCCGAGCGCGAGGGCGGCGCGCAGCGCCGACCGAGCAGTCGAGGGGGGCGGGGGGCGGGCACCTGGATGCGCGGCGGTTCACACCGTCTGCCACGTTTCGGAGAGCGGAGGGCGGAGGGCGGAGGGCGGAGGGCGGAGGGCGGAGGGCGGAGGGCGGAGGGCGGAGGGCGGAGGGCGGAGGGCGGAGGGCGGAGAGCGGAGCGGAGACGAGGAGACGCGGAGGCGAGGCGCTCGGGGAGACGGGATGGTTCTGCCTCCGGACGCGCAACGGGTCCGCCAGCTCTGGCGTGGCGCTCGCGGCGCCCTCGTCGCTGGCACACCCGCTGCGCGGAACCGGGCATGAACCATCCCGTCTCCCCGTCGCGCCTGCTGTCTCGCTTCGTCGCGTATCGCGTCGCCATGGAGGCCGCGCGCCTCGTCGAGGTCGCGGCGCCCGGCTGGCGGCGGTCGGCGCTGGCCGACCAGGCGCGGCGCGCCGCGGCCAGCGTCGCCCTGAACCTCGCCGAGGGCAACGCGCATCCGCCAGGCTCGGCCGAGCGCCGGCGCTACCAGCGCATCGCGCTCGGCTCCGCCCTCGAGCTCGAGGCCGCGCTCGACGTCGCCGCGGCGGCGGGGCTCGGCGACGCCGCGGCGCTGGCCGCCGCGCTCGAGGTCGCCGGCCGGTCGGCGGCCCTGTGCACCGGGCTGTGCCGATCGCGGTGACGGCGACCGTCCCGCTCCGCGCTCCGCCCTCCGCCCTCCGCCCTCCGCGCTCCGCCCTCCGCGCCTCCGCGCTCCGCGCCTCCGCGCTCCGCCCTCCGCGCCTCCGCGCTCCGCGCTCCGCGCTCCGCGCTCCGCCCTCCGCCCTCCGCGCTCGCTACGCTGGCCACGGCAGCAGCATCGCCGCGATCGCCTCGGGATCGGCGACCTCCTGCTCCTGCATCCAGTCGCGCGCCGCCAGCGCCGCGGCGACGCCGCGCGGCCCGCCGTCGATGGCGCCGCGGCGCAGCCGCACGACCTGGGCGTGCAGCGTCATGTCGGCGGCGTCGAGCTCGGCCGAGGCGTGGTCGAGGGCATCCGAGGCGCGGGCGCGGTCGCCCTCCCGCGCGGCGACGCCGGCGTCGAGCGCCCGGGCCAGGGCGCGCGCCCACGCCACCCGCTCGCGATCGAGCCCGCGCACCGCCTGGCGGACCTCGTCGAGCAGCTGCGGCCGCAGCGCCGCCGGCGCGGTCCGGGCGTGGGCCAGCGCGGCGCGACCGCGCAGGAACGCCCACTCGACGCGCACGCTCTGGACCCGCAGCAGGTGCGAGCGCGCGATCGGGCGCCGCGCCGCCTCGACCCGCGTCCACGCGCCCTCGCCATCGCCGAGGTAGAGATCGATCTGCGTGTGCGCGACCTGCTCGTAGTAGTGGTGCAGGTTGAAGCTCTCCTGCGGCGGACGCTCCTCGGCGACCGCCATGACGTGGGCGCGCGCCTCCGCCGGCTCGCCGCGGATCAGCCAGGCGACGTTGCTGCGCCAGCCGCGCAGGCCGTGCTGCGAGTACAGATCGCCGCGCTCGACCGCCTCGCGTAGCAGCCGTGGCACCATGCGCACCAGCTCGCGGGTCTCGCCCAGGTAGAACAGCGCGCTGAGGTAGTACAGCTCGCCGAGGTCGGTCTCCCAGCGGACGCCGGTGCCGTGATCGCGCATGACCCGCATCCCGAGGTCGAGGTGATCGCGGGCCTCGCGCCAGCGCCCGACCAGGTACGCGGCCAGGCCGATCGTGGCGTCGGCCATGCCGACGACGTAGGGGTGGCCGACGCGGTCGGCGAGCCGGGTCAGGCGCTGGGCCAGGACCTCGGCGCGGCGGCGCTGCGGCGCACCGATCGTGCCCAGGAAGCCCAGCTCCATGCACAGCGCGACCGCGACCCGGTACGGCTCGCCGAGCTCGAGACACGCCCGCAGGTACATGTTCTGCGCGACCCGACCCAGGAACGGATCGACGAACGCCAGGCCGCTGGCCACCGAGAACAGCGTGTCGGCGCGGCGCACCGCCTGCGGCGGCAGGCTGGCCTCGGCGCGCTCGGTGAAGCCGAGGCCGCGGATCCGCAGGCGCAGGCGTTGCGCCACGATCCACCGCAGCGTCGCGCCGCGGCCCTCGGGCAGGCGGTCGCCGAACCGGGCCAGGACCTCGCGCGCCGCGGCGAGGCCCTCGTCGACCAGGCCGCGCCGCAAGAGCTGCTCCATGTGCAGGCGCGACAGCTCGAGCTGCTCCTCCGGCGCGGCGCCGCGGGCGGCCTCGGCGAACGCGGCCGCGGCGGCCTCGAGCTGGCCGCCGTTGACCAGCGCCTCGGCGTGGCGGCGGCACAGCGCCCGGCGCGCGTCGGCGTCGAGGTCGCCGTGGTCGAGCGCGATCGCGCACAGGTCGGCGGCGCGGCGGAACGCCAGGGTCTGCTCGGCGAGCACCGACGCGTTGATCGCCTCGGTGGCGGCGCGGCCGTGCTCGCCCGCGGCCAGCCAGTGATCGACGATGGCGTCGAGGCGGCGGCGGTCGGCGGGCTGGGCCTCCCAGGCCTCGGCGAGGGCGCGGTGGCGATCGCGGCGCTGCGGCTCGGTCAGCGCGTCGACCACGGCGTCGCGGATGCGGTCGTGGTAGGGCTCGACGTGGGGCGAGGCGTCGTCGGTGAAGCGCCGGACCCGCAGCAGGTGCTCGGCGCGCAGCCGGGCCAGCTCGGTGTCGAGGCCGTCGATGCCGGCGGCGCGGACCGCGAGCGGCAGCGGCAGCGGCCGCCCGGCCACCGCGCACACCTGCAACAGCGCGATCGCGGCGGCGGGCAGGGCGACGATGCGCTGCGCCCACAGCGCCTCGAGGCTCGACACCGCGGCGTCGCGCGAGCGCGCGAGCTCGACCAGGAACAGCGGGTGGCCGCCGGCGTTGTGGACGAAGTGCTCGGCGGTGGCGTCGGGCGCCAGGGCCTCGACCAGGCCGCGCGCGGCGGCGTCGTCGAGCGGCCCCAGCTCGACGCGGCGGACGTCGCCGGCGCCGAGGCCGCCGTCGTCGAGGACCCGCGCGACGACCCCGGCGTCGTCCTCGAGCCGGTGGGTGAAGATCAGCAGCAGCCGCTCGGGGTGGTGGACGAGGTCGCCGAGGAAGACCGCGCTGTCGGCGTCGCCCCATTGCAGGTCGTCGATCGACACCACCACCGGGCGATCGGCGGCGAGCCGGCGCAGCAGGTAGCGTAGCGCGCCGAAGGCGCGGCGCCGCAGCTCGTGGGGATCCGGCGGCAGGTGGGCGCCGGCGCAGCGCACCGTGATCGCCGGGACCCGGCGCAGCACCGGGAACAGGATCGCCAGCGCCGCGACGTCGCGCGGCACGACCTCGTTGAGCATCGTCGCGTCGAGCCGCAGCAGCACGCTGGTGACGACGTCGACGACCGCGTCGAGCGCCTTGTACGGCACCTGCTCGCGCTCGTAGCAGCGGCCCTCGAGGATCAGCACCTCGTCGTCGAGGCCGTCGAGGAAGCGCCGCACCAGCTGGGTCTTGCCCATGCCCGAGTCGCCGCCGACGAAGACCGCGACGCCGCGGCGGCGCGCGTCGAGGAAGGCCTCGCGCAGGGTCTTGAGCTCGCGGGCGCGACCGACGAACGGCGCCACCGCGGCGCTGCGCTCGAGCTCGAGCGTGGCCTCGGACGGCGCCGCGCCCAGCGCCGCCAGCAGGCTCCGGCCGTCCGGGCGCTGGTCGGGATCGTGGCGCAAGAGCGCGTGGCACAGGGCGTCGAGGTCGGCGGCCACCGTCGGCTCGAGCTGCCGCGGCGGCGGCGCGGTGTCGCGCTGCTTGCGGGCCAGGATCTGCTCGGGCGTGCCCTCGAACGGTCGGCGCCCGGTCAGCGCCTCGTAGAGCATGACGCCCACCGCGTACCAGTCGCTGGCCGGGGTCAGCGCCAGGTCGGCGGCCTGCTCGGGCGACATGTACGCCGGCGTCCCCACCGCGGCGCGCTCGTGGGTGGCGTCGGCGCCGAGGTTGTCGACGTCCGAGATCAGCCCGAAGTCGAGGACCACGACCCGGCCCTCGGCGGTGACCAGCACGTTCGACGGCTTGAGGTCGCGGTGCAGCTTGCCGGCGACGTGCAGCGCCAGCACGGCGTCGACCAGCTGGACCAGCGCCGCGCGCAGCCGACCCTCGTCGAGGTCGCCGACGGGGCGGCGCCGCACCCAGTCGATGAAGCGGACGCCCTCGACCAGCTCCATCGTGAAGAACCAGTCCTCGGTGGTCGTGTGCAGCTCGTGGAGCGCGATCAGCCCGGGGTGGAGGATGTCGGTGAGGGCGCGGAATTCGCGCTTGAACCGGTACAGCGAGCGCGCGCCGCCGCTGCGCAGGACCTTGAGCGCGACCTCGCGGCCGAGCCGCCGGTCGAAGACCCGGAAGACCGTGCCGACCCCGCCCGAGCCGAGCGTGCCGCGGACCTCGAAGCGCTCGTCGAAGGGGGCCGCGCCGGTCGCGGCACGTCCGTCGTCAGCCATCACCGGGCGGCGAAGCGACCATGATCGACGGTAGCACGCCGGTCGTCGCCGGCGCTCAGGTCCCGTCGGTGGGCGGCTGCAGCACCTTGACGACGCCGTCGAGGCCCGACGACACGTGGACCTGGTTGTCGGCGTCGACGAAGACCGCCTCGAAGTCGTCGAGGCTGTCGACCAGCTTCATCGCCTGCTCGGCGCCGAGGATGAACAGCACCTTGGACCAGGCGTCGGCGGTGAAGGCGTCCTTGGCGCGGATCGTCACCGACCGCGACGCCCGCGCCGGCTGGCCGGTCCGGGGGTCGAGGATGTGGTGGTAGCGCACGCCGTCCTTGACGAAGCCGCGCTCGTAGTCGCCGGAGGTCGAGAACGAGTGGTCCTGGACCGGCGCCACCGCGAAGCTCTGGTCGCGCGGGCCGCGCGGGTCGCGGATGCCGACGACCCACGGCTTGTCGCCCTTCTTGCCGGAGACGTACATGTCGCCGCCGGCTTGCATGATGAAGTCGGCGTAGCCGAGGTCGACCAGGATCTTGACCGCCTTGTCGACGGCGTAGCCCTTGGCGATGCCGCCGAGGGTGATCCGCATGCCCTTCTTCTTGAGCTTGACGGTGTGGTGCTTGGCGTCGAGGACGACGTTCTTGTAGCCGACCAGGGCGAGGCGCTTCTTGACCTCGGCCTGATCGGGCAGCGAGTAGTCCATGTCCTCGTCGAACTTCCACAGCCCGGCGAACGCGCCGACGGTGATGTCGAAGATGCCCTTGGACCTGCGCGACACGTCCATCGCGCGCTCGATGACCGCGTAGGTCTCGTCGGAGACCTTGATCGCCTTGACCCCGGCGGCGCTGTTGATCTGTGACACCTCGCTGTCGGGCAGCCAGGTGGTCATCATGCGATCGAGGCGGTCGAACTCGTCGAACACCGCCTGGGCGGCCTTGGCGGCCTTGGCCTCGTCGTCGGTCCAGAACGTGACCTGGACGACCGTGCCCATCGCGCTGGCGGTGCGCGTGATCTTGTGGTCCGGCGAGCGCGCCGCGGCCCGCTCGGCCGTGACGTCGCCGCCGGCCCGGGCGCCCGGCGCCAGGGCGACGGTCGCGGCCAGGGCCGCGGTCAACCACGCGATCGCGCGCACGCCGGCGCCGGCCATGGTCAGCGCACCCAGTCGATGACGCGCAGGATGATCAGCACGCCGCCGACGCCCAGCGACAGCAGCAGCACGCCGACCGACATCGCCAGCGTGGTCTGGGTCTGCTGCTGGATGCCCTTCCACATGCCGATGCACGCGGGGATGGCGCCGGCCGCGGCGACGATGCCGCCCAGGATCGTGCCCTTGGTGATGCCGAACGCCAGGCCGATGATGAGGCCGACGGCGACGAAGGCGAGCGCCGCGAACACGGGCGTCTTGGAGTCGGGAACCGGGTTGCTCACAAAGGACCTCCAGGTCGAGGTGGGCAGGGTAGCAGATCGTCGGATGCCCGACCTACGGAGTATGCTGCCAGCGATGCAGCCGCGCCAGCGTCGCCCGGGGATCGCCGCGCCGGCCGTGGCCGCGCTCGCGGTGGTCGCCGCCGCGGCGGCGTGTCGCGGCGAGGCGCCGGCGCCGACCGCGCCGCCGCCGCCGCCGGTCCTGGTCGCGGCGCGCGACGCCAGGCCCAGGACGCGCCCGCCACCGCCGACGATCCGCTGGGCGCGGCCAGCCTGATGGCCGACGTCGAGTGGCTGGCGGCGCCGGCGCGGCACGGCCGCGGCTCGCGCAGCGCCGACGCCCGGGCGGTCGCCGCCTGGCTCGGCGACGAGCTGCGCCAGGCCGGCTACGCGCCGACCACGCTGGCGATCCCCGAGGTCGACGATCAGGTCGACGTCGTCGCGGTCTACGGGCCGCGCGACGACCTGGCGCCGACGATCGTCGTCACCGCCCACTACGATCACCTCGGCGAGGTCGACGGCACGCTGTACCCCGGCGCCGACGACAACGCCTCGGGGGTCGCGGTCGCGCTCGGCGTCGCGCGCGACCTGGCGGCGCGGCGCGACGTCGCGGGCCGGGTCGTCTTCGTGTTCACCGGCGCCGAGGAGCTGGGCCTGTACGGCGCCCGCGCCTACGCCGAGGCGCCGGCGTACCCGCTGGGCCAGACCCGGGTCGTGATCAACCTCGACATGGTCGGGCGCCGCTTCTTCGAGGGCACCGCCGACCAGGACGCCACCCTCGGCGCGGTCGGGCTCCCCGGCGACGCCACGCTGCTCGAACTCGGCGAGGCCGCCGCCGCCGCCGCTGGCGTCGCGCTGGTCGCGGTCAGCGCCGAGCTCTTGACCCTCGTCGGCGAGGACTGGCGCAGCGACGACTGGGTGTTCCGCGACCGCGGCGTGCCCGCGGTCCACCTGTCGACCGGGCTCAACCCGGACTACCACCAGCCCACCGACACGCCGGACCGGGTGTCGCGGGCCCAGCTGGAGCGGGTCGCACGCTTCCTGCGCGGCTGGGTCAGCCGGCTCGCGGCGCGCTGACGTCGGGCGGGATCAGCTCTCGGAGTAGGTGCGGATCTGCTCGCGGATCACGTCGTCGGTCAGCGACCGCTGGACGTGGTCCTGCAGGCAGTCGGCCAGGACCAGCAGCATGTCGTCGACGCCGCGGTCCCGGGCCAGCCGGGCGAGCAGGGCCCGGATGTCGCGCCCCTCCTCGCCACCCAGCAGCTCCTTGACCTTCTCGAGCGTCAGATCGCCCTGGAAGTCGAGGATGACGTTCTCGCGGAGGTAAGCGATCAGTCGATTCACGAACCGCGGCATACCCCATCCGCGCCGTCCGGATCAAGGCGCGATCCGCCCGTCGTCGCGCCGACTTGCCGCGGCGCGCGATATCCAGGAGCATGGGGTGTCACCCGTGCCTCGCGTGCTCATCACCGGCTTCTGCGCCGTGCCCGGCGCCAGCCGCGCCGGCGTCCAGCTCCGCCACGTGGTCCGCGCGCTGTCGGCGGAGCACGCGGTCGATCTGCTGGTCGTCCGGGACGCCGACCAGGCCTACGTCGAGCGTCAGGGCACCGTGCGGATCCTGCGGGTGCCGACCCACGACGACGACGTCCGCGCCCAGATCCAGTCGTTCCAGCGGGCGCTGCGCCGCCAGCTCGACGGCGCGGACTACGACATCGTCCACTGCCGCGACGGCTGGAGCTGCCGCACCGTGCTCGAGGTCCGGCCCAACTTCGGCTTCGCGGTCGTCTTCGATCTGAGCCGGGGCCCGTGGGTCGAGCCCGCGGTCGACCCCGAGCTCGCCGTCGAGATCGATCGTGACACCGAGGCGTGCCTCGCCGCCGCCGATCTGGCGCTGGTGCCCACCGAGCCGGCGCGGCGCTACGCGGTGGCGCGGACCCGGCCCGAGCGGGTCGTGGTGTCGCCGCCCGGCGTCGACGTCGATCGCTTCGACTGGGAGGACCCGGTGGTCGACGCCGGGCCGCCGGTGATCCTCTACGCCGGGACGATCGAGCCGGGCCGCGGCGTGCGCACGCTGCTGCGCGCGATGATGGACGTGCTGCACGTCACCCCGGCGCGGCTCGTGCTCGCCGGGCCGATCGTCCCCGGCTTCGCCGATCCGCTGCACGCCGCGATCCGCGACCTGTCGCTGACCCGCCACGTCGAGATCCTGTCGGTGGTCGATCACGACGCGATGCCGCAGCTGATCGCGCAGGCGACGGTGTGCGTGGCGCCCGCGGCGCCCGATCTGGCGCCGCGCGCGACCGCGCTGTACCCGACCAAGCTGCTCGAGTTCATGGCGTGCCGGCGCGCGGTGGTGGCGCCCCGGCGCGGCACGGTCGCGATGCTGATCGACCACGGCCGCGAGGGCATGCTGTTCCAGCCCGGCGATCCCGGCGACCTCGCCCGCAAGGTGATCCGGCTGCTCCAGGATCCCGACCTGCGCGGCCGGATGGCCCAGCACGGCTACGAGCGGGTGCGGCGCGAGTTCACCGCGTCGGGCGCGCGCCGCGCGGTGCGCACCGCGTACGCCGGCCTCGCCGCGCGGCCCGAGTTCCGGGCCCGCTTCCTCGAGAGCCAGACCGGCACCGCGCGCGCGGCGTCGCCGGTGCCCAGCGACATGTCGTCGAGCGAACCGGTGCTGGCCGACGACGACTACGAGGCCACGGTCTACGAGGCGACGGTCTACGAGAGCCCGCGCGCGCCCGCCGCCGCCGACGACCTGGAGTCGCAGCCGGCGCTCGCCGCGCTGCCCGCCCTCGACAGCGCGCTCGAGGCGCTCGAGGCCGACGCCGGCCGCGCCGAGGCCCCGGTCACCGAGGAGCGTGAGCTGGCCAACGAGGACACCGCGGAGCGCTCGCTGCGGCCGCCCGAGCGGAGCGGCGGCCGGCGCTTCGGCCTCGACAGCGGCGCGTTCACGACCCTGTCGGCGCGGCCCCACGACGAGTGGGTCGTCACCGGCGAGGCCCGGCGGGCGCCGCCGCCGCGCGGCCCCGACGACGAGGGCACGCCGGTCGACGTCGCGCTGACGCCGCCGCCCGAGGGCCTGCCGTCGTTCGTCGCCGGCGAGATCGACGTGCCGACCCCGGCGCCCGAGATCGTCGAGGCCGACGGCGTCTTCACCGCCGCCAGCGAGCTGCTCGGGCCCCGCGGCGAGGCCGACGATCCGGAACCGGTCCGCGGCAAGTAGGCGCCCGGCCCCGGACCGGGTTCCCGATCTCGTGTACGATTGACCGCGAATCGTGCCCATCGCCGTCGTGGTCTACGTCGCCGTCGGCCTCGGCTTCGCGCTGGTCGGACGCGACCGGGTGCGAGCCGATGGCCCGTTCGCGCCTCCGGTGTTCTACCTGGTGCTGATGCACGCGGCCGGGGTGGTCGCCCCGATCGCGCTGTACTTCTACGCGGTGCACCCGGCGTGGAGCTGGATGTACGCGGTCGATCCCGCCAACGTCCCGGCGCTGGCGATCCTGCCCCTGGTGGTCGGCCACGCCGTCGTCGAGATCGGCGCGTTCTACGCCGGCGCCATGCTGGTGCGCGCGGAGCGGCGGCGGGTCCTGCTCGGGGCGATCGCCGCGCTCGGCGTGGTCGCGCTGATCGCGGTGCTGGTGTGGCGCGGCCGGCTCGGCCTCGACACCAGCTACGCCGGCTACCACGCCGGCCGCGGCCGCGAGCTGATGGAGGTCGAGCTGGGCTGGGCCCTGATGGTGTCGATGATGGCCAGCGCCGGGTCGATCATCTACGTCATGATCGAGCTGGCCCGCGACGGCCGGCGGGTGCGGGCGCGGTGATCGCGGGCCCCGTCGGCTGCGCTGATCGCAACCGCTTGGAATCCTTGACCCTCGCGGGGCGCGGGTGATACCAACGGAGGGCATGTTCGTCCGGAGGGTTCGCGCCACGCTCGTCGCGATGCTCGTCGCCACGTCGCTGTTCGTCGGCGCGTGCGGTCCGATCGAGTACGTCAACACGGTCACGCGCGGCGCCAGCTCCGCGGTCGAGGCCGCGCGCACCGCCAACGCCGCCAAGTGGTCGCCGTACTGGTGGACGCGCGCGGTCGAGTACCTGCACCAGGCGCGCGAGGAGGCGGCCTACGCCGACTTCCAGGCCGCCAACCGGTTCGGGCGGCTCGCCGAGGAGGCCGCGACCAAGGCGCGCGAGGAGGCGCTGCGGCGCGCCGGCGATCCCGAGGCCGCCAAGGAGCTCGACATGATGGACGCGGCGCGCCGGCCGGCGTCGCACGGCAGCGGCGGCCTGGCGCCGGTGACCGGCGACGACGAGACGCCGCCGCCGCCGCGTCCGATGGCGCCGGTCACCGACGACGGTGGCGACGGTGACGACGCCGGCGCGGAGGGCACGCCGTGAGCCGCGCCTGGCCGCTCGCCCTCGTCCTCGCGCTCGGCGTCGTCGCGTGCGCCGGCTCGCAGCTGCAGGGCCGGACCCGGACCGTCGACGAGCAGATCGTCGTGGCCCGCGCCAACGGCGCGATCCGCTGCGCGCCGGTCGAGCTCGCGATGGCGGAGTCGCACAACGACTTCGCCAAGCAGGAGCTGTCCGAGGGCAACTACTACCAGGCCAAGCGCGAGCTCGGCGTCGCCGAGACCAACGCCCGGCTCGCGATCGAGCGCTCGCCCAAGGACGTCTGCAACCCGGCCGACGAGCCCGAGCCCACCCCCGAGGGTCCCAAGGACACCGACGGCGACGGCTACACCGACGACGTCGACGAGTGCCCGCGCAAGGCCGAGGACTTCGACGGCTTCCAGGATCAGGACGGCTGCCCCGAGGACGACAACGACGCCGACGGCATCGCCGACAAGATCGACGACTGCCCGCTCGAGCCCGAGGATCGCGACGGCTTCGAGGACGCCGACGGCTGCCCCGACCCCGACAACGACAAGGACGGCATCGCCGACAAGATCGACCAGTGCCCGGATCAGGCGGAGGACGCCGACGGCTTCGAGGACGACGACGGCTGCCCCGACTGCGACGACGACGGCGACGGCGTGCCCGAGTGTCCCGAGCCGCTCGACAAGTGCCCCGGCGAGAAGGGCGATGGCCCCGACGGCTGCCCGCAGTACCAGCTGGTCGTGGTCACCGAGACCAAGATCGAGCTCAAGCAGACGGTCTACTTCGACACCGACAAGACCAAGATCAAGAAGGTCTCGTTCCCGCTGCTCGACGACGTCGCCCGCGCCCTGGCCGACCACCCCAACATCAGCGTCCGCATCGAGGGCCACACCGACAGCCAGGGCTCGAACAAGCACAACCTCAAGCTCAGCCAGGGCCGCGCCGAGTCGGTGCGGAAGTACCTGATCGAGAAGGGGATCGACGGCGGCCGCATGGAGGCCAAGGGCTTCGGCGAGGACGTGCCCATCGCCGACAACCGGACCAAAGAGGGCCGGGCCCAGAACCGCCGCGTCGAGTTCTTCATCACCGCGCGGTGACCGAGGCGGTGGCCGGCGGGCCGAAGCGGCGCGGCGAGGCGCCAGCGGCGGCGGCCTGCGTCACCCGCGGGCCGCGCGATTCCGGCGCGTTGCGGCGCAACTCTTGGTCACAACGCGCTCCCGGCTGTGGTATGGAACCGCTCATGCGCCCGCTCTCTCGCTTCGCGTCCATCGCCGCCGTGGCCGTCGCGCTGGTGGCGTTCTTGGGCCTGGCCCTCGGCAAGACCGCCCATGCCGACGCCAAGACCAAGAAAGAGATCCAGCAGAAGATCAAGGAGGCGATGGAGAACTACGACCTCCTCGAGTACGAGGAGGCGCGCAAGCTCCTGAACCAGGCCCTGGCGTCGGCCAAGAAGGCCAAGATGGACAGCGACCCGGTGGTCGCGCAGGTCCACCTGTCGCTGGGCATCGTCTACTTCGCCGGCCTGCAGGATCTCGAGAGCGCGAAGCTGTCGTTCCTCAGCGCGGTCGAGGTCGACCCCAAGGTCGAGATCGATCCGGCGTATCGCACCGCCGACATGGCCAAGCTCCTCGACGAGGCGCGCGCCGAGTCGGGCGGCGGCGGCGGTGACGTCGACGTCGGCGGTGGCGACGACGGGGGCGGCGGCGACGACGGCGGCGATGTCGACTGCTCGTCGGTGTCGGGCGTGCAGCACGAGATCGTCGAGACCGCGACCGCGGGCATGGATCGTCGCCTCGAGGCGCAGGTCGGCGAGGACGTCGGCGCGGCCAAGGTCGCGATCATGTACCGGCCGCAGGGTGGCACCGACTTCGTCGAGGCCAAGATGTCCAAGAAGGGCGAGTGCACGTGGACCGGGACCATCCCGGGCGATGCGCTGCGCGGCGAGCTGGTCCACTACTACATCGCGGCCTACAACGGCGCCGGCAAGATGATCGCCGGCAAGGGCTCGCAGGGCTCGCCCAACATCATCGAGCTGACCGCCGGCTCCGGCGGCGGCGCCGGCCACCCCGGCGACGACGAGGATCCGTTCCACGAGGGCGGCGGCGGCGGCAGCTCGGGCGGCGGCGTGTCGGGCGGCGTCGTGGTCGGGCCGTCCAAGCCGGCCAAGCTGTTCTTCAACGTCGCGGTCGGCACCGGCGCCGCGTACGTCACCGGCGAGACCGAGCAGCAGGGCAACAAGGTCGAGTGCTGCTTCGCCCCGGCGCTGCTGCACGTCTTCCCCGAGCTCGGCTACTACGTCTCGCCCAAGACCAGCATCTCGGCGGCGTTCCGCCTCGGCTTCCCTGTCGGCGCCAACATCGCCGGCCACGCCACCGCGGCGCCCGCCGGCCTGCTGCGGTTCCGCCAGTCGCTCGGCGACGGCCAGGACGGCCTGCAGGTGTCGGGCGCGATCGGCGGCGGCATCATCCGCGACACGATCAAGCTGACCCAGGCCGACGCCGGCATGGACACCGACATCGTCGCGATCGGCCCGCTGCTGGTCGGCGCCGGCACCGCGTACACCGCGTCGCTGGGCGGCCCGATCAAGTTCGTCGCCGAGCTCAACGCCACCGCCGGCGTCCCCGTGGTGTCGAAGATCGGCAACTCGCAGCTCAACTTCGGCGTCCAGTTCGACTTCAACCTCGGCCTGATGTTCGGCTTCTAGTCGAGCCACGCCACGGACGCCGCGCGCGTCGACCCGGGCCCGCCTCGCCGCGGGCCCGTCGTCGTTTCGGGGCGCGCAAGGCGCAAGGGGGGGGCTCGCGGTGTCGTGTCTCCTCGCTCACCCCGAGCGCGAGGCCGCGCGCAGCGCCGGCCGGCTCGACCGGTGCGCCGCGTCGCCCTGCTCGCTCACCCCGAGCGTGAGGCCGGCGCGCAGCGCCGGCCGAGCTGTCGAGGGGGCGGGCAGCCTCTCTCGATCCACAGGCGCCGCCGCGCAGCCAGCCGCTCCACGCCCCTCGACTTCGCCCTCGCGGCTGCGCCGCTCGGGCTGCGCTCCTAACGAACAGCTGGGCCAGGCCGCTGATCTTGCGTGGCGCAGCGATCGGCTGACCGCGGAGTTGGGCCTGACAGCACTCACCCCGAGCGGAGGGGGAGGTGCGCAGCACCGACCCCGCAGTCGAGGGGGCGGGCACCGGTGCGCCGCCGAGACCGCACCGATCCACGCCCTCTCGACTGCGCCCTCGCGGCTTCGCCGCTCGGGCTCCGCTCGAGGTGAGCGATCCACGTCGACCAGGCGACCTGACTCGGTTCGTCTTGCCGCAAATCTCCGACGGCCGTCGGTCGGGCGCTCGGGGTGAGCGGGGGGGCCTGCGCCGCTCGGCGGCTCGGGCTCAGTCGGGCAGCGACACGCCGTAGTCGCCGAGGAGCGTGCCGGTGATCGCCGCCGCCGTGGTCTGGGCCTTGTGCCAGTCGATGATCGCCGCGGCCTGGCGCAGCTCGGCCTGCTTCAGCTCGTCCTGGCGCTGCAGAACGTCGAAGTTGGTCGACTTGCCGAGCTGGAACCGCGACTGCTCGGCCTTGATGTTCTCGCCGGCGAGCTGGATCGCGGTGGCCGCGAGCTCGACGCGGCGCTCGGCGCTGCGCGCCAGGAGCGCCGCCTGGGCGAGCGCCTGGGCGATCTGCGCCCGAGCGTCGGCTTCGTTGATCTTGATCTTGAGGCGCGACGCGCGGGCGGCGCGGGCGGCGCCGCTGGCCGCGTGCTTGCCGAGCGACTGGCTGTAGCTCAGGCCGCCGGAGATCGCGATGTCGTCGAAGGTCACCATGTTGACCAGCGCCTTGCCGGGGCCGTTCTCGTCCTGGCCGACCGGTCCGATCGCCAGCGACAGATCGAGCTGGGGCAGCAGCCCGTTCTCGCTGACCTCGACCTCGATCTCTGCCTGCTTGCCGCTCGCCTCCAGCTGTGCCAGCTCGGGGCTCGACGCGTACGCCTGGGCGATCATCGCGTCGAGGTTCCACTCGACGGCGGGCAGGCCCAGCTCGGTCGATGTGGACAGGCCCAGCTGGCCCGGACCGATCTCCATCCCGACGAGGCGCCGGAGGTCCAGCGAGCTCTGGACCACGCCGAGCTCGGCGGTGAGGACGTCCTCCTCGCGCTGCGCGATGATCTGTTCGACTGCAAGCGCTTCGGTCTTGGCGACGCCGCCGCCCTTGATGCCGGCGTTGGTGATGCGCAGGCGCTCGCGGGCGAGATCGAGGCTGGAGCGCCGGATCTCGAGCTGACGCAGCGACAGCACCAGGTCCCAGTAGCCATTGACGACGTCGCGCACCGCGGTGAGCGCGGCCTGCGCGCGTGCCAGTGACGCTGCATCACGGCCGATTTCGGCCTGCGCGATGCGCGAGCGTACGATCTCACGTCCGCGTCCGCGCAGCAGCGGCTGGCTCCACACCGCGGATAGCGTGTCGGTGTACTGCGATTGGAGGAGGGTGACCGGCATGTCGCCGATCTTGGTGTCGGTGCTGATCCGGGTCCACCCGGTCTCGCCGTGCAGCGCGACCGTTCCACCGGAAGGCAGCATTCGGCTGATGTCCCCGGACAGCCCGACGCGGGTTGTCTGGCTCGGGCCGGCGTTGTTGACCCCGGTGGAGTACGACGCGTTGGCGTCGGCGCCGACGCTCCAGTCGTCGATCGCCGTCGACTGCTCGATCTCCGCCTCGGCGATCTCGATGTCGATCTTGGCCAGCTCCAGGCTCGGCGACTGCCGCACCGCGAGCTGCAGCAGCTGGGGCAGGGTGACCTCGGTCGGGGTTCCCGCGACCGCCGAGATCGTGGTGTCCTCCTCGACCGGCGGCGGCGCCGGCGGAGGCGCGCTGCCCGCGCCCTCCTCGGTCTGGCGCAGGGCCCAGAACATCGGATCGGCCAGGGCGGGGGTGGGCACCAGCAGCGCGGCGAGCGCGCTGGCGGCCAGGAACCGGCGGAAGGGAGGGCGCATGCGGGGTGAAGCCTTGATTGGCATCTCGCAGCTGTCAACCCGCGGCGCACCGTGTCAGTTCCCCGGTCCGACATCTGCCGGTGGGGCCTCGCGATCGCGGTCAGGCCGCATGGATCGCCGAAAACACCCGTGTTACGGTGCGACCCCGCGATGGGGACCGCGCTCCGCACCTACTGTTTTCTCGACGCCCTGCAGCCGCAGCTGGCGACCTTCATGGGCAAGACCGCGCGCGGCTTCCTGCCGGTGCCGGGTCAGGCGTCGTTGTTCGTCGAGATCGCGCCCGGCATCGCGATCAACCAGGTCACCGACGCCGCCCTCAAGGCGACCCGGGTGCAGCCCGCGCTGCAGGTGGTCGAGCGTGCCTACGGCCTGCTCGAGGTCCACGACCACGACCAGGGCGAGGTGCTGCAGGCCGGCGCCACGATCCTGCGCCACCTCGGCGTCGCCGAGAGCGAGCGGCTCAAGCCCAAGGTCCTCACCAACCAGATCATCCGCGGCGTCGAGGCCTACCAGACCCAGATCATCAACCGCGCGTCGGCCGGCATGATGGTGCTGCCCGGCCAGTCGCTGTTCATCCTCGAGTGCGAGCCCGCCGGCTACGCCGTGCTGGCCGCCAACGAGGCCGAGAAGGCCGCCCAGGTCTTCCTCGTCAACGTCACCCCGTACGGCGCCTTCGGGCGCCTGTACATGGCCGGCCCCGAGGCCGAGATCGACGCGGCCGCGGCCGCGGCGACCGCCGCGCTCGAGGGCGTCGGCGGCCGCGTGCCCGAGAAGTTCGTCGACCGGTAGCCCGCGGGGCTGCCTACACGCTTGCAGTGAGCCGAGACGCAGGAGTCAACGATGGCTGACGCTCTGGGAATGATCGAAGTGAAGGGCTTCGTCGGCATGGTCGAGGCCGCCGACGCGATGGTCAAGGCCGCCAAGGTCGAGCTCGTCGGGTACGAGAAGACCGGCGGCGGCTACGTCACCGCGATCGTGCGCGGCGACGTCGCGGCCGTGAAGGCGGCGACCGAGGCCGGCCAGCGCGCCGCCGAGCGCGTCGGCGAGGTCGTGTCGGTGCACGTCATCCCGCGGCCGCACGCCAACGTCGACGCGGTCCTGCCGCTGGGCCGCGCGGGCGACGGCAAGTAACCGGCGCGGGCCATGCTCCTGGGCAAGGTCATCGGCACGCTGGTCGCGACCCGCAAGGAGCCGACCGTCGAGGGGCTCAAGCTCCTCGTGGTCCGCGCCTGCGACGTCAAGGCCACCGGCCTGGCGGAGACCGGGTCGATCGTCGTCGCCGCCGACGCGGTCGGCGCCGGGCTCGGCGAGGTCGTCCTGGTGTGCGCCGGGTCGTCGGCGCGCCAGACCCAGATGACCCAGAACCGGCCGGTCGACGCCACGATCATGGCGATCGTCGACGAGGTCGCCGAGGGCGGCGAGCTGCGGTACCGCAAGGACGGCTAGGCCGGAGCGCGATGGCGATGGGCATCGACGAGGCCAAGATCGAGGAGATCGTCGCGCGCGTGCTGGACCGCCTCGGCGGCGGTCCCACCGCGGCGCCGGCGCGGGCCGCCAGCGGCGGCGAGCCGGCGCGGCGCGGCCCCGACGTGCCGCGCGGCACGCTGGGCGTCTACGAGGACGCCGACACCGCGGTCAAGGCGGCGCGCCGGGGCTTCGAGGCCAACCAGGCGACGCCGGTCCAGACCCGGATGAAGATGATCGCGGCGATGCGCCAGGTCGTCCTCGCCAACAACGAGGCGCTGTCGCGCTACGCGGTCGAGGAGACCGGGCTGGGGCGGTACGAGGACAAGCTGTCCAAGAACCGCCTGGTCGCCGAGAAGACGCCGGGCTGCGAGATCCTGCGCCCCGTCGCCTACACCGGCGACGACGGCCTGATGCTGACCGAGCGCGCCGCCTACGGCGTCTTGCTCGCGGTCACGCCGACGACCAACCCGACCGAGACGATCCTGTGCAACGCGATCGGCATGGTCGCGGGCGGCAACGCGGTGGTCTTCAACGTCCACCCGTCGGCGGCGCGGACCTGCAACTGGTGCGTCCACCTGCTCAACGAGGCGATCGTCTCGGCGGGCGGGCCGCGCGATCTGGTGGTGTCGGTCGAGCGGCCGACGATCGACAGCGCGCAGACCCTGATGAAGCACCCGCTGGTGCGCATCGTCGTCGTGACCGGCGGCCCCGCCGTGGTCGCGCAGGCGATGGCGTCGGGCAAGAAGGTCATCGCCGCCGGCCCCGGCAACCCGCCGGCGGTGGTCGACGAGACCGCGGATCTCGACAAGGCCGCCGACGCGATCGTCCGCGGCGCCTCGCTCGACAACAACATCGTCTGCATCGCCGAGAAGGAGATCCTGGCGGTGGAGTCGATCGCGTCCGAGCTGGTGCGGCAGCTGCAGCGCAGCGGCGCGCTGCTGCTCGACGCCCGGCAGGTCCGCGAGGTCGAGAAGGTCGTGCTCGAGGGCGATCACGTCAACAAGGCGTGGGTCGGCAAGGACGCCGGCGTCATCGCCAAGGCGGCCGGCATCGGCGGCCACGGCCACGATCTCAAGATCCTGCTGGCCGAGGTCGACGAGCAGCACCCGTTCGTCCAGCACGAGCTGCTGATGCCGGTGATCGGCCTGGTCCGCTGCAAGAGCGCCACCGACGCCATCGCGATGGGGATCCGGGTCGAGCACGGCTTCCACCACACCGCGACCATGCACAGCAAGAACGTCGACACGATGACCGCGATGGCGCGGGTCTGCAACGCCAGCATCTTCGTCAAGAACGACGCCAGCTACGCCGGGCTCGGCCTCGGCGGCGAGGGCTACACGTCGTTCACGATCGCGAGCCCCACCGGCGAGGGCCTGACCACGGCGGTGCACTTCACGCGCGAGCGGCGGTGCACCCTCAAGGAGGCCTTCCGGTTCGTCTGATGGGACGCGGTCCTGCGCTGGGCGTGCTCGAGCTGTCGTCGGTCGCCCGTGGCGTGGTGACCGCGGACGCCGCGCTCAAGCGCGCGCCGTCGGTGCTGGTGTCGTCGCGCGCGGTCTCGGGTGGCAAGCACCTGGTGATCGTCGAGGGCGGCGTCGCCGAGGTCGAGGAGTCGATGGCCGCGGGCCGCGCCGCCGCGCGCGACCTGCTGGTCGCCCAGCTCGAGCTGCCGGGCGCCGACGACCAGGTGTGGCCGATGCTGGGCGCGCCGCCGTGGGCGCCGATCGTCGCGCCCGACTGGGACGCCGACCCCACCGCCGAGGCGGTCGCGATCGTCGAGACCTCGACGGTGTGCGCCGCGATCGGCGCCGCCGACGCCGCGTGCAAGGCCGCCGACGTGATCGTCCGCGACGTCCGCCTCGCCGTCGACCTCGCCGGCAAGGCCTACTTCACGATGACCGGCGACCTCGACGCCATCGAGGCCTCGGCCGCCGCGGCCCGCGCCGCCGCCGGCGGCCACCTGGTCGAGCTCGAGGTCATCGCGCGGCCGGCGCCGGAGCTGCGCGGCCGCCTGTTCGTGTGACGCCGCGGCGCGGTCACCGCGCCGGCGCCGGCGCCGGCGCCGCGCGCAGGTAGCGATCGCGCAGGGTGTCGAGCTCGTCGCCGACGGCGCGGCCGTGCTGGTGGACGCGGGCGCCGAACCACACGTAGGTCCACGGCTGCTGGGTGATCGCCTGGATCGGGCTGTAGTCGAGGCTGCCGTGGGCGCCGCCGCTGGCGATGATGGTGTCGACCACGTCGGCGTCACGGTCGCTGACCATCGGCTGCAGCCGCCGCACGTACTGGGCGACGATCCAGTCGAACGAGGCCAGCGAGTAGCCGAGGTCGGGCAGCCGGGCCAGCACCCGCTCCAGCACCCGCGGCGCCATGACGTTGGCGATGTACTCCTCGGTCCAGGTCTCGCCGGCGACGTCGAGGTGGTGGCGCGCCTCGTGGATCAGCTCGTGGGGCAGGTACCACAGCAGCATCATCTCGCCGTGGCGCGCCAGTTCGTCGTCGGTGCGCGCCGCGACGATCGCCCGGTTGACGGCGCGCGCCTCGGGCGCCATCTCCGGCAGGTTCTGGTACCAGACCGTGTCGCCGATCGCGAAGAAGCCGATCTGGTCGGGCTCGAGGCGGGCCAGCTCGGGGTGGAACGAAGCGGCGGCGTCGGCGCCGGCGACGGTCTCGATCATCGCCCGCACCTCGTCGCGCGCGACGTCGAAGATGCGCCGCGCCAGGGCGTCGAACGCGGCGGCGTCGTCGGCGAGCCGCGGCAGCACGACGTCGAGCGTGGTCGGCCCGGCGGCGCCGTGGGCGCCGGCGGTGTAGGTGGCGAGCCGGGCGACCTGCGTCGGCCGGCCGTCGCGGGGCAGCGGCACGGTGATGCGTCGGGTCACGGTCTCGCCGGGCGCCACCGTGCCGACGTGGACGCGGTAGCGATCCGCGCCCCGTCGGTCGCGCTCGGCCTCGAGCGTGACGACGACCTCGGCCGCGGCGACGTCGCCGGTGTTGGTGACGTGGACGCGGGCGGCGACCTCGTCGTCGGCGACGGCGTCGATCGTCGTCGTGGTCGTCAGCACCGGCCAGGCGCCCGCCGGCGGCCGTGACGACGGCTCCCAGCGCACGCGGTCGCCGCCGATCGTCACGGTGCGGGGCGCCGCCGCGGTCGCGGGCACGACCCGCACGGTGCCGGTGTAGCCGCCGGCGAACGCCCAGCGGCCGTCGGGATCGATCGCGACGGCGGTGACCGCGGGGCGGGTGATCCGATCGTAGAGGACGCCCTGCTCGACGTGCTGCGCCCGCGTCGGCGCGTCGTCGAGCTGGGCGACCGCGCCGTCGCGCAGCTCGATCAGGCCGTCCGCGGCGCCGCGCGCGAAGCGGTCGCCCCGCCGCGCCGCCGCCCACCGCCACGGCGGCGCCAGTCGGGTCACGCCGGCGGCCGCGATCGTCCACTGCGCGTCGCCGACCCGGACCGCGTCGGCCGCATCGGTCGCGCCGGCCGCCGGGACGTCGGCGGCGGTCGCGGCGTGGACGGCGCCGGTGCCCGGGTCGACCGCGTAGAGGTCACGGCGATCGACGCCGGCCGGCTTCACGTCCAGCCAGCGCCCGTCGCACGACAGCGCGGCGTCGAAGGCGCGGGCCGGCAGCGCCTCCTCGTGGGTGATGGTCACGCCGCCGTCGGGACCGATCGCCAGCGCGACCACGGCCAGCCGGGTGACCACGACGAGGTGATCGTCGTCGGGGAGCCCGAAGCCGAGGACGTCCTCCGGCAGGTCCCAGCGGGCGCGCTCGCGGGGCGCGCCGTCGAGGTCGTAGACGTGGACCGCGCCGTCGGCGGAGGTGGCCAGGGTCCGCGACGACGCCGTGATGCACGCGCCCTCGGCGTCGTCGTGTCGGTACTCGACCGCGTCGCCCAGCGCGGTGAGCCTCCCGTCGCCGCCGACCGCCCAGACCTGGACCGAGCCAGACTTGAGCGCCGCCAGCCGGGCGCCGTCCGGGCTGACCACCAGGGCGCGGATCGTGCCGCCGCCGGTGTCGAGGACCTGCGGCATCACCGTCGCCGCGAAGGCGTCGTCGTCGTCGAACGCGGCCACCGGGGCCGGGCTCGCCCCGCCCGGCGCGGCGGGGGCCGGGGGCCCGCCGCACGCCGCCACCACCAGCAGGACCAGGACCGGGCGCCGCATCGCCCGAGGGTATCAGAGGCGGTCGGACCCACCGGGCGGCCCCGACGGGCCGGTTGCGCCCCCGCGGGAAGTGATCGAGGATGCGCGCCGGTTCTACCGGAGTCCCCATGCGCAACGCTGTCCTGTTCGTCGCCCTCTCGGCGTGCTCCCTGTCGCTCGTGGCCTGCGAGAAGGCCAACGATTCCAGCTCGACCGGCTCCGGCTCGGCGTCCGCCACCGGAGGTGGCGGCTCGGCCGGCAAGGGTGGCGCCGGCGCCAGCACCGCGCGCGGCCCGGCCAAGGGCGGCGCGCCCCAGGTCGCCAAGCCGGTGTCCGAGGTCCGGCCTCCGGTCGCCGAGGACCTGGCCGAGTACACCAAGGACCTGCCCGGCGACGGCCCGCTGGTCGCCACCTTCGACACCTCGATGGGCGCGATCCACTGCGAGCTCGCCGCCGACAAGGTGCCGCGCACGGTGGCCAACTTCGTCGGGCTCGCGACCGGCAAGAAGCCCTGGTACAACCCGCGCACCCGCAAGGTCGAGAAGGGCGTGCCCTTCTTCGACGGCCTGATGTTCCATCGGGTCATCCCCGAGTTCATGATCCAGGGCGGCGACCCGATGGGCAGCGGCATGGGCGGCCCGGGCTACAACTTCGACGACGAGTTCAGCCCCGACCTCAAGCACGACCGGCCGGGCACGCTGTCGATGGCCAACGCCGGCGTCCACGGCGGCCACGGCACCAACGGCAGCCAGTTCTTCATCACCGAGGTCCCGACCGATCAGCTCGACGGCCGCCACTCGGTGTTCGGCTACTGCAAGGAGGTCGACCTGGTCAAGGCGATCGCCCGGGTGCCGCGCGACGGCAACGACCGGCCCAACACGCCGGTCACGATGAACCACGTCACGATCACGCGCGGCATGCCCAAGTGACCGTGGCCGCGCCCGCCGCCGCTCACAGCGGCAGCGGGTCGCACGCGCCGCTGGAGTCCCCGGTCAGGGGATCGAGGCAGGGCGCGCACTTCATGCCGGGGTCGCAGCCGTCGCGGCCGATCAGGAAGTTGTCGACGCCGGGCAGGCAGTCGGGCAGGCACCGGCCCTCGGCGTAGTCGGCGCCGAACAGGATCTGGATGAGCCCGGTCTCGCAGCTCTGCGGCTGGTAGGTGCCGTCGAGGAAGACGTCGGGCGCGCACACCAGGCCGGCGTCGGCGGGGCAGGTGTCCTCGCCGAGCTGGTCGGCGGCGCCGCCCGCGGCCGACGCGGGCACGCAGGTGCCGCGGCCGTCGCAGCACAGCGGCAGCTGGGTCGGCCCCTCGGTGGGGCCGGGGTCGCACGACGTCCGGCACGCGCCGGTGTCGCTGCCGTCGAGCGGGCTGAAGCACGGCACGCACAGGTGATCGGCGGCGCACGTCGACGCCGGCAGCAGCGCGGCCTGGTCGGCGACCTCGGGCAGCGCGGTCGACAGGCAGCGCCCCTCGGCGCCGGCGACCGACTCGCAGGTCGACGGGATGAAGTCGCCGCCGGACGCGATGAGCTCGTCGGGCACGCACTTGGCGTCGGCGCCGGGGCAGTCGGCGAGCCGGCCGGCGAGGTCGGCCGGGATCAGCGCGTTCGACAGGCAGTGGGCGCCGGCCGCGCACGCCGGCAGGGTCGACGGCTCGATCACCGGGTCGCCGGTGTGCGGGCACGCCGGCTGGACCGGATCGCCGCCACCGCCACCGGCGCCGCCCTCGCACGAGAACGCGATCTTGCACGCGCCGGTGTCGGTGCCGTCGATGGGGCTGACGCACGGCACGCACCGCTCGTCGTCGGCGCAGGCGTCCTGCGGGAGGATGCCCCAGTAGTCCTGGACCTGCGGCACGCAGCCCGACAGGCAGCGGCCCTCGGCGTCGCCGATCGACGCGCAGGTCAGCGGCTCGAAGACGCCGCCGGTCTCGATGAAGGGATCGGGCACGCAGTAGCCGCCGCCGGCGCAGGCGCCGAGGAAGTCGCGCAGCTCGGCGGGCACGTCGTCGAGGCAGTGGGCGCCGCCGACGAAGTCGGTGCAGCACGCCGGCAGCGCCGCCGGATCGCGCGGTGGCCCCAGCGGGCCCTCGCAGTCGGGCGCCACGGCGTCGTCGCCGCCGGTGAGGTCGGCGCCGATCGCGCCGACCTGGCAGGCGGGGATGCCTGCCAGGACGGCGAGCCCGATCGTGAGCATGAGGGAGAGGTGGGTGGCGGGTGAGGTCGAGGCGGGGGCGGGGCGGCGCATGCCTGGACGTAGTTCAATGTCGGGGCCACACCCCGATCGTCCCAGGTTGCGCGCGGTTGCGGCGCGATCGTCGTGATCGCTTCCGGACAGTTGACCGTCGTGGTGACGTGGGAGCGAAGTCGCCGAGATCGGAGATTTTTTCCCCACGCTGGGGGCGTCGCCCACCACCGGCGGGGCCCTGGATGACGCCGCGGTGTCCGCGTCCGGACGTGGCGATCGAGAGTTGCGCCGGGGTTGCGCCGGTCTGCGGGGAGGTGGGCGCGCTCACCACCTGTGGGCCGGTTCTTGCTTTGGCTCCCGTCGATGGCTCCCCGGTCGGTCTCGCCCCCCGCGCTCGTGCTCGACGACGAGACCTCGCCCGGCCGGGCGCTGCCGCGGCGGGTCGCCCGGGTCCGCCGCCACATGGTCGCGGGCGCCGCGCTCGCCCTCCTCTATGCGTGCGCGCTGCTGGTGGTCGCGACGCTGTCGGCCGACCTCGGCTTCCTCACCTATCAAGGTGGCCCGGTGGTCGTGGTCGATCCGGCGTCGGCCGCCGCCGACGCCGGGCTGCGCGCCGGCGACGTCATCGTCGCGATCGACGGCGTCGAGCCGGCCAGCGCGCGGGCCCGGCAGCAGGTGATCGACTCGATCGGCGCCGGCGAGACCATCACGCTCACGGTCGCGCACGCCGGCGTCCGCCGCGACGTCGCGTTCCGGGTGCCGCGCCGGGTCCCGGTCGGCTCGGCCGCCGGGGTCGCGCTCGGCACGGTCATGCTGCTGCTGGCGATCATGGCCGACCGCGGCGGGCGCCACGATCTGCCGCAGGCGTTCTTCCGCTCGACGGTGATCTACGTGGTCTTCCTCGCGGGCGCGTTCTCGCTCGACGTCGCGATGCGGTTCCCGGCGCTGCTGATCCCGTGGCTGTACGCGATGGTGCTGGCGGCGCCGCTGACCTGCCGGTTCATGCTGCGCTTCCCCAACGGCCGGCGCTGGTTCTCCCGCGCCGAGCTGGCGCTGCTGTACGGGCCGCCGATCACGGTGGCGACGGTCCTCGCGGTCAACCACGTCGCGTTCCAGGCCGGCTACCCGCTGCCGGCGCGCGAGTGGGTCGGCAAGCTCGGCGGCGCCGCCGCGATCGTGCTGGCGGCGGCCTACCTCACGATCGGCGCCCTGGCCCGGGCGCGGCGGCTGCGCGCCAAGCGCGCCGAGATCGATCCGGTGGCGTCGCGGTGGCTGCACGTCGGCGGCGTCGTCATGGCGCTGCCGCTGCTGGCGTCGCTGGCGTGGGCGGCGCGCGACCTGCCGGCGTTCATCACCGGCGGCTTCCGCCCGTTCGTCGCGATCGCGATGGTCGGCGGCTCGGCGTGCGTGGTGCTGGCGATGAGCCGGGTGCCGTTCGGCGAGCTCGATCGGCTGTGGCGCCGGTCGAGCGGCTACGTGCTGGCGACGCTGCTGGCCGCGGCGATCTACCTGGGCATGATCGGCCTGCTCGGCGGCGCCGCCAGCGTCGCGTCCGGCGGCGACTTCCGCACCGCGCTGGCGGCGACGCTCGCGGCCGCGGTGCTGTTCGGCCCGGTCCGCCTCAAGCTGCAGCAGATGGTCGACGTCCGGTTCGCCCGCGACCGGGCCCGGGCCCGGCGCCTGCTGCGCGAGGCCGCCGAGGCCGCGGTCGCGACGCTCGACATCGACGAGCTGCAGCGCGACGTGGTGGCGCGGGTCCGCGCCGCGCTGGCCGCCGACGGCGTCGCGCTCTACGTCGGCGACGCCG
The DNA here is from genome assembly GCA_020633495.1 of Kofleriaceae bacterium. Lineage (GTDB taxonomy): Bacteria > Myxococcota_A > Polyangia > Haliangiales > Haliangiaceae > WYBA01. The sequence goes on from JACKDR010000006.1 coordinate 196,013, forward strand.
GCGCGTGGCGCTGCGAGACGGTCGCCGGCAAGGTGCCGGTCGACGAGGTCATCGACGGCGGCCCGGTGGCGCGCTGGCTCGACGCGTCGCTCACCAGCCGGGCGCCGCGCCCGCTGGTCGGCGAGACCGTCGCGGTGCCGCTGCCGGTCGACGACCGGCGCCCGGTGGCGCTGATCGTCGCGCCGCGCGACGGCGACCGGCTGATCGACGAGGACGTCGAGCTGCTGTCGACGGTCGCGGCCAACCTGGTGGTCGCGATCGGCAACGCCCGCGCCCACGCCGAGCTGCGCGAGGCCACCGAGCGGCTGCGCCAGGAGGTCGCGGTCGCCGAGAAGCGGCGCCGCGAGATCGGCCGCCTCAAGGAGCGCCTCGAGGAGGAGAACCGGGCGCTGGTCCGCGAGCTGACGACCCGCGGCGGCCGCGCGCCCATCATCGGCAAGGGCCTGCAGCCGACGTTCGACCTGGTCGGCAAGGCGGCGCGGTCCGACGCGACGGTGCTGATCCGCGGCGAGACCGGGGTCGGCAAGGAGCTGGTGGCGCGGGCGATCCACGCGGCGTCGCCGCGGCGGTCGGGCCCGTTCGTGGTCATCGACTGCGGCGCGATCGCGGCGACGCTGATCGAGTCGACGCTGTTCGGCCACGAGCGCGGCGCCTTCACCGGCGCGATCCGCGCCGCCGAGGGTGCGTTCCGTCAGGCCCACGGCGGCACGATCTTCCTCGACGAGCTCGGCGAGCTGCCGCTCGAGCTCCAGCCCAAGCTGCTGCGCGTGCTGCAGGAGCGCGAGGTCCAGCCGCTCGGCGGCGATCGGCCGGTCGCGGTCGACGTCCGCGTCGTGTGCGGCACCAACCGCGACCTCGCCGCCGAGGTCGCCGCCGGCAACTTCCGCCAGGACCTGCTGTACCGGCTCCAGGTCGTCGAGATCGAGGTGCCGCCGCTGCGCGCTCGCAAGCAGGATCTCACCGAGCTCGCCGAGCACTTCCTCGCCGAGGCCGCGGAGCGCACCGGCCGGGTCACGCCGCGCCGGCTCGCCCCCGACGCGCTCGAGCTGATCCTCGAGTACGACTGGCCCGGCAACGTCCGCGAGCTCGAGCACGCGCTCGAGGCCGCGTCGGTCTACGCCGAGGGCGACGAGATCCGCGCCGCCGACCTGCCGGTCGCCGAGAAGCAGTGGCGCATCAAGGGCGAGCGCGCGGTCGCCGAGGCCACCGGAGGCGTCGCCACCGGCAGCGGCCCGGTGGTGTCGGGGATCCGGCAGACGCTGGGCGAGCTGGAGAAGGAGCGGCTCGCCGCGGTGCTCGCCGAGCACGGCGGGAATCGCAGCCGGACCGCGAAGGCGCTGGGCCTGTCGCGCGGCGCGCTGCTGCGGCGGATGAAGCGGTACGGGCTGGAGGACGTCGTGGCGAGCTGAGCGGGCGAGGCCGCGGCGGGGGGCGGGCGGGGGACGGCGGGGAGGGCGCGCGGTGGGGGAGCGAGTCGGCGGCTCCCGGAGGCTCCGGAGAGGGGGGGGGGGGGGGGGGGGGGGGCGCGCGGCGCGCGGCGGTCGCGGTCGTGGCCGTGGTCGCGGTCCACGCGGGCCGCGGTGCGCGGCGGGGACGACGGGGAGGGCGCGCGGCGCGCGGCGGTCGCGGTCGTGGCCGTGGTCGCGGCCCCGTGGGCCGCGGCACGCGGCGGCGGCTCCGCCGCAGCAGGCTGCCGGCTCCCCGACGAGCGCGGTGCTCGCGCGGACGTCGGCGCCGGGCACCACCACCGGCGCCGGGCCCGAAGACGGGGGCCCGGCGCCTCGGCGCGGGGCGCGGGCGTGGGCGTTGCCGGCCTGTCCGGACACCGGACAGAATCGACAAGCGAACTCGAAGAAGGTGTCATTTTCGCTTGACGCGTGTGGCGACTGTCGTCGGCGCCCGGGCCTGACCCCGACGACGATCGTCCACCAGACGCGCACAGCGCACCGAGGTGCCGCGAAGCCATGCATGGGGTCGATTCGAAGGGACCACCTCGCCTTCGCGGCGCAGCGGGATGAAGACGGGGTCCGAAAACCCCGTGGTAGAGAAGGAATGCGCGCGTGCGCAGGGAGGTGTGGAGATGTTCGATCGCGACGACGAGCGTGGTGTTGGGGCGGCGGCCGGATCTGCCGGCGCCGGGGCTGCCGTGGGACGTGGAGCCACGATGGCCCCGGACTGGCGACAGCTCGATCGCCAGCTGCGCGGCATCGCCCGGCGCCGCGCCGCGCTCGACGCCGAGGAGGCGCGCTGGCTGGTGCTCGCGCAGCAGGTCGAGCTCCACCGACGCTTCGGCTACGTGTCGCTGCTCGAGTACCTGGAGCGCACGCTCGGCTACGGGCCGCGCGCGGCGCGCGAGCGACTGCGGGTCGCGACCGCGCTGCAGATCCTGCCGGCGACCGCGGCGGCGCTGGCCCGCGGCGACCACGCGTACTCGGCGGTGCGCGAGCTGACCCGGGTGTGCCGGCAGGACACCGAGCAGGCATGGCTCGACGCGGCCGCCGGCAAGACCGTGCACGAGATCGAGGCCATGGTCGCCGGGCGCAGGCCGGGTGATCTGCCCGGCGACCCGGTGCATCCCGAGGACGTGCGCAAGACGCTGGTGATGGACGTCTCGGCGGAGACCTTCGCCGTGTGGCGCGACGCCCGGCTCGCGCTGGAGCTCGAGCGCGGCGAGCCGGTGTCGGACGACGAGGTCCTGCGCACGCTGTGCCTCGACCGGCTGGCCGGTGCCGGCGACGGTGCGCGGGCCGGCGGGCGCGCCGCGTACCAGATCGCGCTGATGGTCTGCCCGACGTGCGAGCGCGCGACCCAGGATGGCGGCGGTCGCGCGGTCGAGGTCCCCGCGCGCGTCGCGGCGCGGGCGCGGTGCGACGCGCGCGTGATCGGCCGGGTGGATGGCGACCGCGTCGAAAAGGCGACGACGACGATCCCGCCGCGGGTGCGCGCCGCGGTGATCGCGCGCGACCACGGTCGCTGCCGGGTGCCCGGCTGTCGATCGTCGCGATGGATCGAGGTGCACCACGTGCGGCCGCGGGCGCAGGGGGGACAGCACACCCCGGGCAACCTGATCTGTCTGTGCGGCGGGCATCACGACGCGGTCCACGTCCGCCGGCTGCGGATCGAGCGGGCGGCGTCGGGCGAGGTCGTGTTCACGCACGCCGACGGGCGACGGTACGGGGCGGCGCCGGCGGAGGTCATGGCCCACGTGGGCCACGTCGCGACTCACGTCGACGACGCGAGCGGCGCGACCCAAGAACGGATGTAGTGGCGCCCCGCACGAACGCACCGCGAGCACGCCGAGGCAAAGCGGCTGCCCCCTCGGCGACCGAGGTCACCGAGAATCGGGCCTCCACAAGCAACGCGCTCGAGGCGCACACCGAGGAGGACAGCCGTGAACCATGTTGCCATCGATCTGGGGGGCAAGGAATCGCAGATCTGCATTCGCAGGTCGGACGGGACGATCGTCGAGGAGGCCCGCGTCGCGACGAAGCGACTCCCGGCCCGGATGGCGAGCTGGGAGCCTTGCCGCGTGATCCTGGAGACGTGCGCCGAGGCGTTCCACCTGGCCGACGCGGCCAAGCAAGCGGGGCACGACGTGCGCGTGGTGCCGGCGACGCTGGTGAAGACGCTCGGGGTCGGCGCGCGCGGCGTGAAGACGGACCGGCGGGACGCCCAGGTGCTGAGCGAGGTCTCGTGCCGGATCGACCTACCGTCGGTCCACGTGCCGACGACGTTGGCGCGCGAGCTGAAGTCGATCTGCGGCGCCCGCGAGTCGCTGATCGAGACCCGGACGAAGTTGATCAACAACACGCGCGGCTGGCTGCGCACGCAACTGTGGCGCGTGAAGACGGGCGCGACGAAGTCGTTCCCGGCACGCGTACGCGCCCACGCGACGATGCGCGAGACGCCGCTGCCGGAACACGTCGAGCGCCAGCTCCTGGTGATCGACGCCGTGAACGCACAGATCGCCCTCGCGGACGCGCAGGTGTCGCGGTTCGCGAGCGAGCATCCGATCTGCCGGCTGCTGATGACGGCGCCGGGCGTGGGGCCCGTGACCTCGGTGCGCTTCGTGGCGGCACTCGACGACGTGACCCGGTTCGCGACGGCACATCAGCTCGAGTCCTACCTGGGCCTGACGCCCGGGGAGCGCTCGAGCTCGCAGACGGTGCGCATGACCGGGATCACCAAGGCTGGCCCGATCGCGCTCCGTCGCGCGCTGGTGCAGGCCGCGTGGACCCTGCTGCGCACGCAGCCGAACGACCCTGCCACCCGATGGGCGACGACGATCGCCGCGCGCCGGGGAAGGTTCATCGCCGTGGTGGCGCTCGCGAGGAAGCTCGCCGGGATCCTGTTCGCGATGTGGCGCGACGGGACGCCGTACCGCCCATCGCGAAGCGCTCGGCCAGCGGACGCAACCGCGTAGCCGCGCTCCAGACGCACCCGGGTCAAGGCTGTCCAGAGGCGACGATCGCGAGGCCCACGTTCAGGCGTACCGATTCCGTCGGCGACGACCTGGTACCCACGAATGCGACGTCGCCGATGGATTTCGCTACTGCGCCGACGAGCGCGAATAGTCGAGTACGACAGCCCGACATCCTCCTTCCGGGACCGCCGAACCTCGGGTCGAACCAGGCGCCGCTCACGAACACGAGCGCGGCGAACGGCGGAGATCCGCGCTTGACCTCACCGCCACTACATAGTCGTGGGCCGGTCGCTGGAGGTCGCGCTCCGGCGCGCGATGCGTGAGGCATCACCGAGGTGAACGTCGCGGCCGGAGGAGTCGCGCCGGCGACGCCCGCGCCCCGCGCCGAGGCGCCGGGCCCCCGTCTTCGGGCCCGGCGCCGGTGGTGGTGCCCGGCGCCGACGCCCGCGCGTGCACCGCGCTCGTCGGGGAGCCGGCGGCCCCGCCAGGTCGGCGCCGCCGCCGCGTGCCGCGGTCCACGCGGACCACGATCGCCGCGCTGCCCACGTGGACCACGTGCCGCCCGATGTGCCGACGTGTCCGCGCCCCCGCCCGCCCCGCCGCGCCGCCCGCTCGACCGTGCCGCGCGCCATCCACCCCGTCGCATCCTCCTCTCCGGAGCCTCCGGGAGCCGCCGATTCCCTCCGCGCTCCGCCCTCCGCGCTCCGCGCTCCGCCCTCCGCGCTCCGCGCTCCGCGCTCCGCCCTCCGCGCTCCGCCCCCTCGGCCCTCCGCCCTCCGCGCTCCGCCCTCCGCCCTCCGCCCTCCGCCGCTAGTGCCAGAACCCGACCGACATCCCGGCGTTGCCGTACCGCGCCGCGACGTCCCCGGTCACCGACACCCGCACCCGGTACGTCCACCGCCACACGCAGAACTGCCACAGCGCCACCTCGACGCCCACGGTCCCGTGCAGCCTCCCACCGACGCCCTCGAAGCGCCCGGGCTCCCAGTACGAGCCGCCGCGCACGCGCAGTCGCCCCGGTAGCCACTCGTACTCGGCGCCGGCGCGCAGGCTCACCACCGGGTGCCGCCCCGACGGCTGCAGCACCTGCTGGCCGAACGCCTCGAGGCCGTAGCCGTCGCGGACCCCGCCGGTTACCACCAGATCCGCGGCCAGCAGCAGCGCGCGCTCGTCGCGGTAGTCGCCGGGCTGCAGCTGGTTCCACCGGGTCGGCGCCCGGCGCCACGCCACCCCTCCGGCGAGCTGCCACGGCACCTCGACGCGATCGGGCAGGATGTAGCCCTCGCAGTCGAGCGGATCGCAGCCCGCGTACGCCGGGTTCGCCCCCGTGATCGGCAGCGACGCCGTGATCCCGACCCGCAGATCACCGTCGGGCTGACGCCACAGCCCGCCGGCCTCGAGCCCGCCGCCCGACAGCGTGAACAGCGCGATCCGGCCGCCGCCGACCAGGCGGCTCATCTCGAACTCGCCGATGCGTGCCGCCACGCCGATCGTCCACTGCCGGTCGTCGCTCTGTCGCGCGAACGCCAGCTTGCCGCTGATCGCACGGGCCTCGAGGTGGTCGCCGGCGTCGCCGTCGATCGCCGTGCCCGCCGCCGTCACCGTCGCCGCCGCGCCCCAGCCGCCGAGCATGCCGGCCAGCCCGAACGTCTCGATCCGCGTGCCGTACTCGTCGGACGCCGTGACCCCGTTGTTGTCGAAGTCGCTGGCGGCCACCGCGGTCAGCGCGTCGACGTGGAAGTCCCAGTCCCAGCTGCCCTTCGAGGTCGTCCGGCGCACCGTCGCCGCCGCCGGGTTGACCAGCGTCCCGGCCGAGCCCACCGCGGTGCCGATCGCGGCGCCGCCCATGCCGACGATGCGCACCGAGCCGAGCGCCGCGCCGGCGTACAGATCGAGCCCGAAGTCGCGGTCCTCGATGGGCGCGAACGCCTGGGCTCGCACCGGCGCCGGCGCCGCCGTGCCGATCGCCACGGCCGCCCCCGCCAGGATCACGGCGACGCGCATCTGCCGATCCTATCCTGTATCTTCGCCCCCATGGCGCTGGTCCGCGACGGCGACGACGTCCGGGTGACCCACGCCCCCGAGCCCACCGATCCGGGCGACGGGGCGGTGGGCGCGCTGCCGTTCAAGCGCCGCCTGGTGTGGTCGAGCGCGATCCTCGGCGTCGCCGAGGTCGTCCTCGTCGCGATGCCGCTGTGGACCCTGTTCGACCTCGACGCCGTCGGCAACGCGACCCTGTTCCGCCTCGCGGTGCCGGTCCTCGCCGGCGCGATCGTCGTCTGGGGCGCCGCCATGACCACCTGGCTGATGCCGGTGTGGAACGCGGTGGCGCTGCGCCGCCGCGGCGCCCGCGTCCCCAAGGAGATCGCCGGCCGCGCCTACCGCGCCACCCTGCGCGTGCCGCTGCGCGCGCTGATGCTGCGCACGACGCTGTGGGCGGTGACCGCCGCCGCGATCAGCTCGTTCCTGGTCCGCTACGAGGGCCGGCCCGTCGCCCAGATCGCCGAGGCCACCGCGCTCGCCGCGCTGCACGCGTTCATCCTGGCCGCGATCCGCGCGGCGTGGCTGGCCCACATCCTGGGCGCGATCCGGATCCGCCTGTTCACGGTGTCGCCGCCGCTGCGCCGCTTCACCGACGCCTACTTCCGCCGCCTGATCCTCACCTACCTCGTCGTCGCCGCCGGCACCCTCGGCACCCAGGCCGCGTTCCTCTACTACTTCATCCCGATCAGCCTCGCCCAGTACCTGCAGATCCAGACCTACCTGCCGGTCGCGGCGCTGGTGTCGACGCTGGCCTGGGTGCTGGTCGCGCGCCGCATCACCCGCACCTTCCACGGCTACCTCGAGGCCGCGCAGGGCGGCGGCGGCGATCGCGCGTCGGGCGTCAACGCCACGATGGTGTACCGGCGCGCCCAGTCGCTGCCGTACCGGCTGGCGATGCTGGGCGTCGCGCTGTGGATCCTGGTGTCGGTGGTCGGCGCGCTGATGGCGCGCCTGCACCTGCGCTTCGAGGTCGACGACACGATCGTCATGCTGACCGCGATGCTGGTCGTCGGCATCGGCGCGTCGATCTACGAGTCGCTGTGGCACCGCGACACGATGCACCCGCTGCTGTCGCACCTGTCGGTGCGCTACCGCGTGCCGGTGCGCGGCATCAAGCCGGCGCTGTCGCTGCGCACCAAGCTGCTGCTGTCGTTCGGCGGCGTCGTGCTGCTGGCGTGCGGCATGGCGCTCCTGTGGGGCTTCGTCCAGTACAAGAACCTCGCGACCCAGTCGACCCGGCGCCAGGCCGACCTCGGGCTGGCGTGGCTGCGCTCCGAGATCCAGGCCGAGGCCGCGGCCAGCGACGGCCCGCCCAACCCCGGCTTCGTGCGCGAGGCGCTGCGGACGATCGGCACCCGCACCCCCGAGGCGTCGGCGGTGCTGTACTACCTCGACGACGGCGGCCCGCTCGGCGGCAGCGACGCGGTCGTGGCGTCGACCGGGCAGGGCGGCCTCACCGCGGTCGGCGGCGGCCCGATGGGCGCGCCCAAGCTGCCCTGGTACGCGCAGCTCAAGATGCGGCGGGCGTCGACCGAGCTGCTCGCGGTCGGCCCCGCCGAGCTGGCCGGTCGCACCGGGCGGCTGCGGGTCGCCTGGCACGGCACCGTCTACGACCTCGGCGCGGTCGCCGTGCTCTACCCCGACTACCGCGGCCGCTCGGCGTCGATGGTGCGGCCGCTGCGCGAGCTGCTGGTCTTCTTCGTGATCCTGTTCGGCGCCTGCGCCGGCATCGTCGTCTTCACCGTCGCGCAGTTCGTCAGCCCGATCCGCCAGCTCGAGCAGCGCGCCGACTCGATGGCGCGCGGCGAGCTCGCCGACCCGGTGTCGTCGGGCGGCGAGGGCGACGAGATCGGCCGGCTGACCTTCGCGCTCGAGGAGATGCGGCGGGCCCTGCGCGAGAAGCTGCGCTCCACCGAGGAGGTCAACCTCGACCTCGAGCGCGCGGTCCAGATGCGCACCGCCGACCTCGCCCGCAAGAACCGCGAGCTGGCCGAGACCCTCGACAAGCTGACCCGGACCCAGAACCAGCTGGTGCGGTCCGAGAAGATGGCGTCGATCGGCCAGCTCGTCGCCGGCATCGCCCACGAGATCAACAACCCGGTCAACGCGATCGTCAACACGGTCGGCCCGCTCGAGGAGGCGATCGGCGACATCGACAGCGACGACGACGCCCGCCGCCAGGAGGCCGCCGGCGACATCCGCGAGATGGTGCGGGTCGTCCAGCGCGGCGCCCAGCGCACCAAGGCCATCGTCCAGGCCCTGCACAACTACTCGCGCACCGACGACGAGAACCTGGTCGACTTCGATCTCAACCGCAGCCTCGACGACTCGCTCGAGCTCTTGCGCCACCTGCTCAAGCAGCACGTCACGGTGCAGCGCCGCTACGGCGAGGTCGGGCGCATCCGCGGCCACGCCGGCCAGATCAACCAGGTCTTCATGAACCTGCTGACCAACGCCGCCCAGGCCGTGGCCAGCCGCGACGACGCCGTCATCACGATCGACACCGCCGGCGAGGGCGACCACGTCGTCGTCACGATCGGCGACAATGGCGCCGGCATCCCGCCCGACGTCCTGCCCCGGATCTTCGACCCGTTCTTCACGACCAAGGAGGTCGGCGAGGGCACCGGCCTGGGCCTGTCGATCGTCCACGAGCTGGTCGAGCGCCACGGCGGCACGATCGACGTCCACAGCGATCTCGGGGTCGGGACCACCTTCACGGTCCAGCTCCCGCGCCACGTCGCCGAGGTCAAGCGCGAGCGGGCGACCACCCGCAGCGACGCCCAGCGTGGCAAAGCCTGACGCGGGGTTTGCCAGCCTGACAGTGGCGATCGCCACGCTTGCCACTCTGGCAAACGGATCGCGCAGCGCCGGGATCCGAAACCCATGGGATTCCAGCGGTTAGCTGGAATCGGACCTGGCATCTGGCTTGTATTACGCCGGTGGGCCCCACCATGATCCTCGACCGCCCCTTCAGGACTCTCGACGGCCGCGGCCGGCCTCGGCCGCGGTGGATGTCAGCCCCCGACTCGGCCTCCGGCGCGCCCGGCGCGCCGGGCTCCGCGGACGCCGACGCCCCGGCCTCGGATCCCGTGGGCGAGGACGCCTGGGATCCGTCCCGGGTGGTGCTGGTGGTCGACGACGAGGCCTCGATCGTCGAGTCGCTGGCCAAGATCTTCAAGCGCGAGGGCCTCACCGTCCTCAGCGCCACCGACGGCTCGGCCGGGCTGGAGCTGCTCCGCAAGCACCGGGTCGGGGTCCTGCTCACCGACCTGATGATGCCGCGCACCACCGGCATGGACCTGCTCAAGGCCGCCAAGACCGTGGCGCCCGAGACCGAGGTCGTGCTGATGACCGCCTACGGCACGGTCGAGACCGCGGTCGACGCCATGAAGGAGGGCGCGTACGACTTCGTCACCAAGCCGCTCAAGCGGGCGCACGTGGTGCGGATCGTCAAGAACGCGCTCGAGAAGCAGTCGCTGCTGGTCGAGAACCGCGCCCTCAAGGCCCAGCTCGCCGAGCGCCGCCGCCGCGCCATCATCGGCACCTCGCTGGCGTGGCGCCGCACGATGGACATCGTCATGCAGGCCGCGCCCAGCGAGGCCACCGTGCTGCTGCTCGGCGAGAGCGGCACCGGCAAGGAGCTGCTGGCGCGCGCGCTGCACGAGAACAGCACCCGGGCCCGCGGCGCCTTCGTCGCGATCAACTGCGCGGCGATCCCGGAGTCGATCCTCGAGGCCGAGCTGTTCGGCTACGAGAAGGGCGCGTTCACCGGCGCCACCCAGAGCCGCGACGGCCGCTTCGAGGCCGCCGACGGCGGCACGCTGTTCCTCGACGAGATCGGCGAGATCTCGCGCCACGTCCAGGTCAAGCTGCTGCGCGTCCTGCAGGAGGGCGAGATCGAGCGCCTCGGCGCCGGCGGCAAGCCGCGCCGCATCGACATCCGCCTGGTGTGCGCGACCAACGTCGACCTCGCCGAGGAGGTCCGCGCCGGCCGCTTCCGCGAGGACCTGTTCTACCGGCTCAACGTCATCCCGGTCAGCGTGCCGCCGCTGCGCGACCGCCGCGACGACGTGCCGCTGCTGGTCCAGCACTTCCTGCAGCTCTACAGCGAGAAGAACGCCAAGCCGATCAGCGGCTGCTCGCCGGCAGCGCTGGCCAAGCTGGCCGACTACGCCTGGCCCGGCAACGTCCGCGAGCTCGAGAACGCGATCGAGCGCGCGGTCGTGCTGACCCGGTCGCCGGTGATCGACGAGGACGCGCTGCCCCGCGAGATCCGCGACGCCGCGGCGCGCGGCGTGTCCGCCGGCGGCCTGACCTTCCCGATCGGCACGCCGCTGGCCGAGATCGAGATGCGGGTGATCCACGAGACCCTGCGCCACACCCGCGGCGACAAGCGCCTGGCCGCCAAGCTGCTGGGCATCGCGACCCGCACGATCTACCGCCGGCTCGAGGCCGGCGACGGCGGGGACGGCGACGGCGGCGACGCCGCCGATCCCGCCGACCACCCCGATCACGACGGCCGCGACGACGGCCCTGACGACGGCGGAGGGACCCCGTGAACCTGCAGGACCTGGTCAAGCGCCACTTCTGGGTGGTCGGCGCCCTCACCGTCGCGACCTGCGCCTTCTTCGGCGGCAAGGCCGCGGGCCACTACGTCGAGGGCAAGTTCCTCACCGACGCCGCGACCGCGCCCAAGATCGATCCGGTGGCGCGCGCCGCCAAGCCGACCCAGACCCGCAGCAAGGCGGGCCGGCCGCTGTCGGACCGCAACATCTTCTGCTCGGACTGCCAGCCGGTCGTCGCCGAGGTGCCGGTCACCGACCCCGGCGACGGCAAGACCGTGCCGCGGACGTCGCTGCCGCTGGTGCTGATCGCGACCAGCGTCCACCCGCGCGCCGAGTGGTCGATGGCGACCGTGCTCAACAGCCAGACCCAGGCCCAGGGCGGCTACGTCATCGGCAGCGAGATCCCCGGCGCCGGCAAGATCGAGGACATCGGCTACAAGTTCGTCGACTTCACCAACACGGCGACCCACCGGCTCGAGCGCATCTCGCTGCTCGACGAGCCCAGCGCGGCGCCGGCGCCGACCCCGACGGTGACGGTCAGGCCGCCGACCGGGCCCCAGGACGAGATGTCGGCGGCCCTGGAGTCGGGCATCCGCAAGCTCGACGACTCCAACTTCGAGGTCGACCGGTCGCTGGTCGACAAGCTGCTGGCCAACCCGCTGGCGGTGTCCAAGGGCGCCCGGGTCACGCCGTCGATCAAGAACGGCAAGCCCAACGGCATCAAGCTCTACGCGATCCGGCCGTCGTCGATCTACGCCAAGCTCGGCCTGTCCAACGGCGACACGATCCACTCGATCAACGGCTTCGAGCTCGACTCCCTCGACAAGGGCCTCGAGGTCTACCAGAAGGTCCGGGACGCCTCCGGCCTGCAGGTCTCGGTCACCCGCCGCGGCAAGCCGATGACGATCAACTACTCGATCAAGTAGCCGGCCCGCCGACCTGCTCGATCCGCACGCACGCACGCACTCGCCTCGCCCAGAAGCTCCGAAGACGTCTATGTCCACCACCCATCGATCTCCTTCGTTCGCGCGGATCGTCGCCGTCGCGTCGCTCCTGATCGCCGCGGTCGTCGTCGCGCCGCTGCCGGCCCGGGCCCAGCCCGCCGACAAGGACGGCGGCGACGACGCGCCCGGCGACGACGCCCAGCTCTACAGCTGCGGCAAGGCCAAGGGGCCGGTCTCGGTGTCGTTCAAGCCCGACATCGAGCTCAAGGACCTGCTGACCTGGGCCATGGGCTTCACCTGCAAGAACTTCATCTACGAGCAGGGCGTCCTCAGCCGCAGCAAGAAGCTGACGATCATCGCGCCCAACAAGATGTCGGCACAGGACGCCTACCGGCTGTTCCTGGTCGGCCTGTCGACGATGGGCCTGACCGTCGTGCCCAAGGGCAACGTCCTCAAGGTCATCGAGGAGTCGCAGGCCAAGGGCGAGACCGTCGCGATCAAGCGCGGCGGGGTCGGCAACAACGAGGAGTTCGTCCGGCTGATCCTGCGGCCCAACCACGTCTCGGCCCAGGACCTCGCCGACGCCCTCGCCGTGGTCAAGTCGGCCCAGGGTGACATCAAGCTGGTCCAGAAGTCGGGCGCGCTGATCATCACCGACTACGCGACCCACGTCCGCGACATGATCACGCTGACCAAGGAGCTCGACAAGCCGTCCGAGGGCGCGGGCATCTACACGATCAAGGTCGTCTACGCCGACGCCAAGCAGCTGTCCGACATGCTCGGCAACATCCTCGGCACCAGCGCGACCGCCGGCCAGCCCGAGCCCGCCAAGGGCAACGTCAAGGGCCGCGCCCCGGCCACCGCCGCCGACATCGAGGCCGCGGTGCCGTCGAAGATCCTCGCCGACGACCGCACCAACTCGCTGATCGTCGTGTCGAACGAGGCCGCGTACCTGCGGGTCCGCGCCCTGGTCAAGCGCCTCGACGTCCCGATGGAGACCGAGGGCGCCGGCTCGATCCACGTCTACCCGCTCGAGAACGCCAAGGCCGAGGAGCTGTCGCAGACCCTCAACAACGCGCTGCAGGGCATCACCCAGCCGTCGGCGGGCGGCACCCCGCAGGGCGGCCGGCCCCAGCGCCGGGTCGCCGGCGCCGACCAGGGCACGATCGGCGCCGCCGCCGAGGGCGCCGCGTTCGAGGGCCAGGTCCGGATCACCCACGACGCCCCGACCAACTCGCTGGTCGTGATCTCGAGCGGCCGCGACTTCATCGCGCTGCGCGACGTCATCAAGCGGCTCGACGCGCCGCGCCGCCAGGTCTTCATCGAGGCCGTCATCCTCGAGCTCCAGGCCACCAACGACCTCGACGTCGGCACCAGCTTCCACGGCGGCTACGGCAACGACTCCGGCGACATCGTCGTCGGCGGCCTCCAGCACTCCAACCTCAAGTCGCTCGACCTGTCGTCGCTGGCCGCCGCGACCGGCCTGCTCGGCGGCCTGGTCGGCCACGAGCTGCCCAACTCGCAGGAGCTGTTCGGCAAGTCGATCCCGTCGTACGGGGTCCTGTTCCAGGCCCTGGCCAAGAACCGCAACGCCAACGTGCTGTCGTCGCCGCACATCCTGACCACCGACAACGTCGAGGCCGAGATCTCGGTCGGCCAGAACATCCCGTACCTGGGCGGCATCAGCTTCGGCGGCTTCGGCCTGCCCGGCGCCGGCGGCACCGGCGGCAGCACCAGCATCCCCGGCCTCAACCAGTCGATCCAGCGCCAGGACATCGCGTTGACCATGAAGATCACGCCGCACGTCAACGCCAGCGACATGGTCCGGCTCGACATCGAGCAGGAGATCCAGGACGTCGGCGAGCGCGACCCGCAGCTGGGCCCGACCTGGACCAAGCGCAAGATCAAGACCACGGTCGTCGTCCGCGACCAGCAGAGCATCGTCATCGGCGGCCTGATGTCGGACCGCGTCACCTACAGCGAGTCGAAGATCCCGGTGCTCGGCGACATCCCGCTGCTCGGCTACCTGTTCAAGTACACCCAGCGCAGCAAGCAGAAGACCAACCTGCTGGTGCTCCTGACCCCGTACATCATCGAGGACCAGCTCGACATCGAGGCGATCGTCGAGCGCAAGGTCCGCGAGCGCAGCGAGTTCCTGCGCTCGTTCCAGAACCTCGACCGCGCCCCGTACCTGCCGCAGATCGACTACCGCAAGAAGCACGGCCTGATCGAGGACATCAACTCCACCGAGGAGAAGGTCGAGCAGGACATCGCGCTGTTGCGCAGCTACGAGCAGAAGGGCATCGACTACGCCGACGGCCCGGTCCAGTACGAGGACGTGCCGTCGGGCGCCGACGCGCCCACCGGCGACGCCCCGGCGCCGGCCCCCGCGCCCGCGCCCGCGCCGACCACCCAGCCCCAGTGACCGCCCCCTCCGACGACGCCACCACGACCATGCAGCCCCATCCTCACACCGGCGCGCCGCAGTTGCTCGGCGAGCTCCTGATCGCCCGCTGCGGCGTGCGCCCCGACGACGTCGATCGCGCGCTGGCCAAGCAGCGCGAGGAGGGCGGCCTGCTCGGCGAGATCCTGCTGCGGCTCAAGCACGTCGACGAGGATCAGCTGGCGCTGTGCCTGGCCGAGCAGGCCGAGATGCCGGCGCTGCGCGACCTGCCCAGGGCCGAGGACATCCCCGCCGACCTGGTCGACGACCTGCCGATCAACTTCGCCAAGCAGCACCGGGTCATGCCCCTGGCCCGGCTCGCCGACGGCCGGGTCCAGGTCGCGATCACCGATCCCACCGACCTCGACGTCCTCGACGACATCGCGGTCCTGCTCGGCGCCGGCGTCGAGCCGGTGGTGTGCGCGCCGACCCGCGTCCTCGAGACCATCAACAAGGCGTACGCCCGCCTGCGCGGCGGCGCCGAGCTGCAGCACAAGGAGAAGGAGGAGGGCGACGACGAGTTCGGCGAGTCCGAGGAGCTGGTCGACATCCTCGACCTCACCGACGAGGCGCCGATCATCCGGTGGGTCAACTCGCTGCTGTTCCAGGCGGTCAAGGAGCGGGCCTCGGACATCCACATCGAGCCCGGCGAGAAGGACGTCATGGTCCGCTACCGGATCGACGGCGTCCTGCGCGAGGCCAAGCACGCGCCCAAGCAGTTCACGTCGTCGATCCTGGCCCGCGTCAAGATCATGGCCGGCCTCAACATCGCCGAGAAGCGGCTGCCCCAGGACGGCCGCATCCGCCGCAAGATCGCCGGCAAGGAGGTCGACATGCGCGTCGCCACCGCGCCGACCGCCAACGGCGAGCGGGTCACGATCCGCCTGCTCGATCGCAGCTCGGTGCTGCTCGGCCTCGCCGACATCGGCATGGGCGCCGATCACCTGGTGTCGATGCGCGCGATCATCGAGCGGCCGCACGGCATCCTGCTGGTCACCGGCCCCACCGGCTCCGGCAAGACGACGACGCTCTACGCCTGCCTGTCCGAGATCAACTCGCCGGAGCTCAACATCCTCACCGTCGAGGATCCGGTCGAGTACCAGCTCGAGGGCATCTCGCAGACCCAGATCAACCCCAAGATCGATCTGACCTTCTCGACCGGGCTGCGCTCGTTCCTGCGCCACGACCCCGACGTCATCATGGTCGGCGAGATCCGCGATCGCGAGACCGCCGAGATCGCGATCCAGGCGTCGCTGACCGGCCACTTCGTGTTCTCGACGGTCCACACCAACGACGCCGCCGGCGGCATCACCCGCCTGGTCGAGATGGGCATCGAGCCGTTCCTGGTGGCGTCGTCGCTGGTGGGCCTGCTGGCCCAGCGCCTGGTGCGCCGGCCGTGCCCCGAGTGCGCGCGCCCGGTGCGGCCGTCGGAGCAGGCGGTGCGCCAGCTCGGCCTCGATCCCGAGCGCTTCTACGCCGGCGCCTACCAGTTCCCCGAGACCAAGGGCGCGCGGATGCTGCCGCCCGGCACCGTGCTGCAGGCGGTCGGCTGCCCGAGCTGCCTCGACGTCGGCTACCGGGGCCGGACCGGCATCTACGAGCTGCTGATGCTCGACGACAAGGTCCGTCGCCTCACCCTCGACAAGGCCGACGCCGGCTCGATCCGCAGCGCCGCGATCGAGAACCAGATGGTGACGCTGCGCATGGACGGCGCCCGCAAGGTGGTCCTCGGGATGACGACGCCCGAGGAGGTCATGATGGTGACGGCGGAGGCCGGCTGACATGCCGCTGTACGCCTTCAAGGGCATCGGCCCCAGCGGCAAGCCGGTCAACGGCGCCCGCGACGCCGACTCGCCCAAGGCGTTGCGCCAGCTGATGCGCCGCGACGGCGTCGTCGTGACCTCGTGCGAGCTGTCCAAGGGCGGCACCGCCAAGACCACCAAGGGCGGCAAGGGCCTGTCGCGCGACGTCGACCTCGGCGGCCTCTTCGGCGGCGTCAGCAAGCCCGAGATCGCCAACTTCACCCGCCAGCTCGCGACGCTGCTGCGCGCCGGCATCCCGCTGGCCGAGGCCCTGGGCGCGCTGTTCGAGCAGATCGAGAACGTCCGCCTCAAGGTGCCGATCGGCGAGGTCCGCACCGCGGTCAACGAGGGCTCGTCGCTGGCCGACGCGCTGGGCAAGCACAAGAAGCTGTTCGACGACCTCTACATCTCGATGATCCGCGCCGGCGAGCTGGCCGGCAACCTCGACACCGTCCTGGCCCGGCTCGCCGACTTCCTCGACTCGAGCCAGAAGATCCGCGGCAAGGTCCAGGCCGCGATGGTCTACCCGATCCTCATGCTCGGGGTCGGCACCGTGCTGATGGCGATCCTGATGGTCGCGGTCATCCCCGAGATCACCGGCATGTTCAAGCAGAGCGGCAAGGTCCTGCCGCTCAAGACCCGCGCGCTGATCGGCGTCTCCGACTTCATCCGCGACTACATCCTGCTGCTGGTCCCCGCGATCATCGGCGGTATCATCGGCTTCCGGGCCTGGGCCAAGTCGAAGGCCGGCCAGCCGGTGTGGCACGCGTTCATCCTGCGCATGCCGGTGGTCGGCAAGCTGGCCAAGATGATCAACGTCGGCCGCTTCGCCCGGACCCTGGGCACGATGCTGCAGTCGGGCGTGCCGATGCTGCGCGCCCTCGACACCGCCAAGGAGATCGTCAGCAACGTGATCATGCGCCGCGCCGTCGAGGACGCCAAGAAGGCGGTCACCGAGGGCGACTCGCTGGCGCTGACCCTCAAGCGATCCGGCCACTTCCCGCCCACGACGATCCACATGATCGCGACCGGCGAGAAGTCGGGCCAGCTCGAGCAGATGCTCAACCGCATCGCCGACGACAACGAGGCCGAGGTCGACCGGCAACTTCAGCGCATGACGTCGCTGCTCGAGCCGCTCATGCTGATCCTGATGGCGGTCGGCGTCGGCTTCGTCGTCTTCGCCATCCTCGAGCCCATCATGGACATGAGCACCTTCGGCGGTCGGCACTAGCCCGCGACCCGCCGCACCCCACCGACCCGAGACCGAGACCGAGACCTGGAGGAATCCCCCATGACCGCGACCACCGACGCCCCCGTGACCCCCACCCTCGAGAAGCGCCTGCGCCGCGCCGCCCGCCGCCAGGCCGGCATGACCCTGCTCGAGATCATGATCGTGCTGGCCATCCTCGCCCTGGTGATGGGCTTCCTGGTCGGCCCGCGGATCTACCGCGCGTTCCAGGAGTCGAAGGAAGACACCCAGCGCGCGATCGTCAAGAAGTACGTCTACGAGGGCTTCGTCGACTGGGCCCGGCGCAACCCGACCAAGGGCTGCCCGAGCAACATCCAGGAGGTCTCGGAGCAGATGGGCCGCGCCGACTCCAAGGACACCTGGGGCCGCGAGCTGATCTGGTTCTGCGGCGACAACCTGCCGCCGGGCGCCGCGCGCGACGGCTTCGCGGTGATGTCGCTGGGCCCCGACGGCCAGCAGGGCACCAAGGACGACATCAAGAGCTGGGAGTGACCTGATCGGCCCGCCATGTCGACCCTTCGCCCCCATCGCCGCCAGCGCGGCATGACGATCCTCGAGCTCCTGGTGGTCATCGCGATCATCGGGATGCTGAGCTACCTCGGCTACGGCGCGGTGCGCTGGCTGCGCGGCGCCAACGTCGTCGAGGCCACCACCGAGCTGGCCTCGGTGATGCGCCGCACCGAGCAGCTCGCCGCCGAGACCGGGCTGATGCACCGGGTCGTCATCGATCTCGACGCCCAGACCTACCGGGTCGAGGTGTGCGAGGGGGGGCCCGGCGCGATCTCGTCGAAGCCGCTGGTCGCGGGGGCGTCGTCCGACGAGGAGCGCAAGCGCGCGGTCGAGGACGCCAAGAACCGGCTGGCCAGCCTGCCCCAGGGCTCGCTGCCGGCGGGCAGCGATCCGGAGCAGAGCGAGGTCATGGCGCTGGCGCTGGCCGGCGAGCTCGGCGCCCTCCGCACCTGCGCGCTGTCGACCGCGCTGTCGGGCGACACCGAGGGGCGCGAGCTGGTCCGCGCGCTCGACCCCAACCGCAGCGCCAAGGTCACCCAGGTGCTGGTCCAGCACCTCGAGGACCCGGTGACCAAGGGCCTGGTCGCGATCCACTTCTTCCCGCTGGGCTCGGCGGAGAAGGCGATCGTCGAGGTCGGCGACGGCGACAAGACCTTCTCGATCCTGGTCCACGGCCTGACCGGCCGCGTCGAGGTCCGCGACGAGCCGGTCCGGAACCCGGACGAGTTCCTGATGCGCGACGCCACCGGCGAGCGCACGGAGGAGCGGTGAGCGCCGCGGCCCGCCCGCGGGCGGCGACGGCGCGGCGCGGCCGCGCCGCCGGGTTCACGCTGATCGAGGTCATGGCCGCGCTGGCCATCCTGTCGATCGGCCTGACCTGGATGCTGCGGTCGACCGCCAACAGCGTGCGCAAGGCCGAGGACTCGCGCATGGCGTCGGTCGTGATCGACCTGGCGCGCGGCAAGATGTACGACGTCGAGGAGGCCCTGGCCAAGGACGGCTTCCAGGAGACCGAGCAGTCCAGCGAGGGCGACTTCGAGGAGGAGGGCTGGCCGCAGGTGACCTGGAAGGCGGTGGTCGAGAAGGTCGAGCTGCCGTCGCTGGATCAGCTGACCGCGGCGGCGACCAGCCAGGCGACCGCGGCCGGCGCCGGCTCGGGCTCGGGCACCGGCGCGGGCAGCGACGATCCGTTCGCGTCCGCCGACAGCGGCGGCGGCCTGCTCGGCATGCTCGCGTTCATGGGCGGCGGGGTGTCGGCCGAGGACGTCGCCGGCGGCTCGTTCCTGGCCAGCCAGTACCAGCTGATCCAGCAGGTGCTCGAGGTCTCGGTGCGCAAGGTCATCCTGACCGTGAGCTGGAAGGTGCTCGGCCGCGTCGAGACGATGGACGTCGTCGCGTACTTCACCGATCCCGGCGCGATGAACCAGGCCATCGGCGGCTTCGGCGGCGCCGGCGCCGGCGACTACGGCACCGACGGCGTGTCGCCGACGTCGACCAGCTCGGGCTCGGGCACGGGCACGCCGTCGAGCGGCGTCACCGGCCGCGGCAGCACGACCACCCGCGGCACCCGGGGGGGCAAGTGAGCCGCGTCGCCGCCACCGCCGCCGCCGACGCCCGGCGCGCCGCCGGCCGCGGCCAGGCCGGCATGACGCTGATCGAGGTGCTGGTCGCCAGCGCGATCCTCGCGGTCATGCTGTCGCTGGCGTGGACGACGACGTCGCGGACCAGCGACGTCAAGCGCACCTACGAGGCGGTCGAGGAGCGCGCCCAGGAGATGCGCGTCGGCCTGGCCCGGGTCGTCGACGATCTCGAGCACGCCTACCTGTCGAAGAACGAGGACACCGGCGCGTTCGATCGCCGCACGATGTTCACCGGCAAGGACGGCGGCAACGTCGACGAGCTGCGCTTCACCAGCCTGTGCCACCAGGTCCTGTGGAGCGAGGCCAACGAGTCCGACCAGACGATGATCAGCTACTTCGCGGGGCCCGACCGCGACGATCGCAACAAGGTCGACTGGCTGCGCCGCGAGCAGCGCCGGCTCACCGACGCCGGCGAGAGCTACAAGAGCATGTCGGCCGAGACCGACGTCGTGCTGCGCGACATCGAGCAGGTCGACTTCGCCTACTGGGACTGGAAGGACAACGAGTGGAAGTCCGACTGGGACTCGACCAAGCAGGACGCCCAGAAGGACCGCCTGCCGACCCGGGTCAAGATCACGGTCAAGTGGCGCGAGGCCGGGCAGGTGGTCGAGATGTCGACCCAGGCCCGGCTGCTGCTGCAGGAGCCGCTCGAGAGCCGCTTCGGCACCGAGTACGAGAGGGCCCAATGAGCCGTCCGTCGCTGCTCGCCCGCCTCCGCGGCCGCCGCGCCGCCCGGCGCGATCGCCGCCGCCGCCGCGGCCCCGCGTTCACCCAGCGCGGCGTCGCGCTGATCGCGGTGGCCACCGCGCTGACGATCCTCGCGGTGCTGTCGAAGGAGTTCGCCACCAACACCCAGGTCGACGCCTTCGGCGCCGACAACGCGCGCGACCAGATGCGCGCCGAGTTCCTGGCCCGGTCATCGCTCGACCTGTCCGAGCTGATCCTGCGGCTGCAGCAGGTGCTCGACAACCCGCAGGTCCAGCAGGCCATCGGCGCGGTCCAGATCACCGACTACGCCGACCTGCTGATGTCGGCGTTCGGCGGCACCGCCGAGGAGGTCGCCGGCACCGTCGGCTCGACCGGCGAGAAGCCCAAGGGCCTGGGCGCCGACATCGGCGCGTTCGGGGTCCGGATCGTCTCCGACGACGGCAAGATCAACGTCAACTGCGCCAACGGCAAGCGCGAGTACTCGCAGCTGGTCTACACGCTGGTCGAGGCGCTGTACTACTTCCCGGCGTTCGATCCGGTGTTCCAGGATCCCGCGGTCGACGGCTCGCCGTCGGGGTGGCGCCGCGATCGCGCGACCCAGACCCAGGCGATCATCGACTACATCGACGAGGACTCGACCAAGGTCAGCCCGCCCGGCGAGCCGCCCGCCAACGTCGCCGAGGACTACGGCTACGAGGGCCTGCGCGACAAGTACCGGGCCAAGAACAACTACCTCGACACCCTCGACGAGCTCAAGCTGGTGCGCGGCGTCGACGATCGGTTCTGGACCCTGTTCGGGCCCGCGTTCACGGTCTACGGCGGCTGCAAGCTCAACGTCCGAGCCCTCGAGGACCCGCGCATCATCGCGGCGATCATCTTCCTGACCGCCAAGAACAAGGAGGACCCGGCGGTGCGCGACGGCAACCTGCTGTGGATGCACGCCCAGGCGGTGGCGTGGGCGCGCCAGAACGGGTTCTTCTTCAACAGCACCCAGGACTTCGTCGACTTCGTCAAGGATCCCGAGGGCCAGCTCGGCGCCGGCCTGACCGACCCCAGCGGACAGGGCGGCAGCGGCGGCTCGACCCAGGCGCCGACGATCCAGATCCCGGGCGTGCCGCCCGGCGTCGATCTCGGCGTCGAGCTCGACCCCACCGAGGTCGACAAGATCCTGCGCGCCGGGCCCCAGCGCACCTACCGCCTCGAGGTCTGGGGCGAGATCACCCGCCAGCCACCGTTCACCCCGCTGCATCGCGAGATGACCGCGGTCTGGGACATGGGCACGGTCAACGTCAACCAGCGCAGCACCGACGCCAAGGCCCGCAACGGCGCCTGGGTCTACCTGCGGAGCAAGTAGCCGCGAACGGACGTCACGCATCATGGCCAACCGCATCATCGCCGTCGATCTGGGCGCCTGGAGCCTCAAGGTCGCGATCGCGCAGCCCGGCCTGCGCCACGCCACGCTCACCGGCTACGTCGAGCGCCGCATCCCGCCCGCCACCGGCGACGGCAGCGACGACGATCGCTACGAGGCCCGGGCCGGCCGGGTCCTGTCGCAGCTGATCCACGACCTCAAGATCGATCACGACAACGTCTACCTCGGCGTCCCCGGCGACCACGTCTTCACCCACGTCCTCGAGTTCCCGTTCAAGAGCCTGCGCCGCGCCGACCTCGAGCGCGCGGTCGGCGCCGAGCTCGAGAACGTCGTCCCGGTCGATCTCGAGGACATGGTCTACGCGTTCGAGACCCTGCCCACCGACGCCGCCGCGCCCGCCGCCGCCCCGCCCGGCGCCGCCGCGTTCGAGGCCCCGACCCGCGGGCGCGTCGCCGCGCCCGCCGAGGGCATGCGGGTGTTGACCTACGCGATGGCGCTCGACAAGGCGCGGGCCTGGCTCGAGATCGCCGACGAGGCCGGCGCCGAGGCCCACAGCCTGATCCCCGAGGCCGGCCCGATGGCGCGCCTGGTCGAGCGGCTGCCGTCGCTCGCGGCGGTCCGGGCCCAGGGCCCGATCGTCGTGATCGATCTCGGCCACGCCCGCACCGACGTCGTCGTCGTCCACGGCGGCCGCGCCATCTACGCCCGCGCGCTGGCCCGCGCCGGCAAGCACCTCACCGAGGCGGTGGCGCGGCAGTGGCGCCTGGGCTGGCCCGAGGCCGAGCAGGCCAAGCACACCGACGGCTTCGTGGCGTCGACCGCGATGCCGGCGACCAGCGAGGCGTGGGCTCGGGTCAGCGAGGTCATGACCGCCGAGCTGAACCCGCTGGCCCGCGAGCTGCGCCAGACCCTGGCCGCGTGCCGGGCCAAGACCGGCGCGGTGCCGGCCGGCGCGCTGCTGGTCGGCGGCGGCAGCCGGCTGCGCGGCCTGCCGACCTGGCTCGGCGAGCAGCTCGGCCTGCCGATCGTCACGATCGCCGACGGCGACGCCGCGCTCTTGACCGGGCCCAAGCTGGCCGGCCAGGTCGGCGTCGAGGGCGGGGCGCTGGCGCTGGGCATGGTGATCGACGCCGAGGCGGCGCGGCCGCTGCTCGATCTGCGCCAGGGCCCGCTGGCCCACGAGGTCGATCTCACGTTCCTGCGCACCAAGGCGGTGGCGCTGTCGGCCGCGGTCGTCGCGATCACCGCGGCGGCGACGATCAGCGCGT
This sequence comes from Kofleriaceae bacterium, assembly GCA_020633495.1. Lineage (GTDB taxonomy): Bacteria > Myxococcota_A > Polyangia > Haliangiales > Haliangiaceae > WYBA01. The sequence goes on from JACKDR010000006.1 coordinate 218,980, forward strand.
GGGTCCACCACGCCGCGCTGCGCAAGGCCCAGCGCGTCCTCGACGAGCGCCTCGCGATCGAGAGCACCGAGGAGTTCGGCGACCCCAAGACCGCCGACGAGATCCTCAGCTCGGCGTCGGGGGAGGTCGCGGGCGCGGCGTCGCCGCTGCCCAAGATGACCGCGTGGGACACGCTGCTCGACATCAGCAACCGCATGCCCGCCCACGACAAGATCACGCTCGACGTCGACACGATCGACATCGACCCGTCGAAGATCCTCTTCAAGGGCACCGCGATGACGCCCGACGAGGTCGACGCCATCGAGGCCGCGCTCAAGGCGCAGGTCCCCAACGAACAGCCTTGCTACGTCGAGGTCAACCGCGGCGCCACCCAGCAGGTCGGCGACAAGCGGCAGTTCGAGTTCACCATCAAGCCCGCGTGCATGTGACCCATGGCCGCCCTCGACAACCTTCGTGACCGCTGGGACGCGATCACCCCTCGCGAGCGCAAGCTCGTGGTGCTGCTCGGCATCACCGGGGTGATCACGATCCTCCTGTTCATCGGCCTCGACGTCTCCGACCGGCTCGACGCCATGGAGGCCCGCAACGCCAAGACCCGGCGCGCCCTCGCGGTGCTGCAGGACTACCGGGTCCGGGGCCGGCCCGACGCCAGCGACAACGTCGCGGTCAACATCGGCACCGAGCCGGTCAAGCTCGAGAGCTACCTCGACAAGGCGGCGCAGAAGGTCGGCATCTCGGTGCCGGCGTACAAGCCGCGGCTCGGCGGCACCCGCAACGGCTTCCAGGTCCACACCGTCGAGATCCAGGTCAACGGCCTGACCATCGAGCAGGTGCGCGACTTCCTCGAGGCCATCGAGGCCGACAACAAGCTGGTCGTGACCAGCCACATCGTCCTCAAGCACAGCTTCTCGGACAAGGAGAAGCTCGACCTCAAGCTCGAGGTCAACACCTACTCGAAGCTGGCCGCCGCCCCCGCCGCCGGCGGGGGCTCGGGCGCGCCGGGCGGCGCGTCGGGAACCGGCTCCGGCACGCCGGGAGGAGGCTGATCATGGCGTTCGAGCTGCCCCGGATCCCGCTGGGCCCGCGCGCGACCCGCGCCCTCAAGGCCCTCGGCTACGTCGTCCTCGGCCTGGTCACGTTCATCTACGCGCTGCACCTGACGTTCCCGTACGACCGGGTCAAGGACAAGGGCGTCGCCTGGCTGTCGAGCCGCTACGACGTCACCGTCGGCGGGGTCGAGCGTGGCTGGCTGCCCGGGACGTTCTCGCTCAAGCGGGTGACGCTGCGGACCCGCCCCGAGAAGCCCGGCGACCAGCCGACGATCATGGTCATCGACAGCCTCGCGGTCGACATCCGCCTGATGAGCTCGCTGTTCTCGATGGCGGCGGTGGTCGAGCTCGACGCCAAGATCGGGCCGGGCCACATCCGTGGCGGCGTCGAGGCCGGCAAGGATCGGTTCAAGCTCGGCCTGACCAGCAAGAACCTGCCGCTGTCCGACATCCCGGGGCTCGCCGACGTCGTCGGCCTGCCGATGGGCGGCAAGGGCACGGTCAACGTCGCGCTCGACCTGCCGCGCGGCAACTGGCAGCTCGCGACCACCAAGATCAGCATCGACTGCCCGTCGTGCACGATCGGCGGCGACGGCGCCAAGATCAAGCCGCGCAACACCACCGCGGCCAAGGCGGCGTGGGTCGGCGACGGCATCGAGGTGCCGCGGCTGTTCGTCGACCGGCTGCAGGCCGAGTTCGTGATCGAGCACGGCAAGTACCGGATGGCGAAGTGGAACATGCAGTCGCCCGACGGCGATCTGGTGATCGCGCTCGAGGGCACCGTGACCCGCAACCTCAAGGACTCGCCGATCGAGACCGGGTGCATCCAGTTCCGCGGCTCCGACGCCCTCGCCAAGCGCGAGCCCAAGTTCGACGGCTCGCTGGATCTCATCGGCGGCGTCCTGATGGGCGACGGCATGCGCCACCTCAAGGTCGCCGGCAAGCTCGGCAAGATGAAGTACCTGCCGCGCGCCTGCGAGGGCGCTGCCGGCGCCGACGACGACGTCGAGGCCGGCACCACCGCGGGGCCGCGGAGCCGGCCCAGCCTGTCCAACGTGCCCGACTCCAGCGGCGGGACCCCGACCGCGCCGGCGACCGGCTCGATCCGCCCGGTGCCGCCCGAGGGCGCGCCGGCCGGCGAGCACGACGGCACCGACAGCCCCAAGCCCGACGACGTCAAGCCGGGCAGCGAGGACGACGGCGTCGAGCCGCCCGAGGGCAAGGTCGAACCCGGCCGCGACGATCGGCCGCCGCTGGGCTCCACCGGCGTCACCGGCCCGGGCCCAACCGGCGAGGCCGACGAGCCGGGCGCCGACGCCAAGGGCACCGCGTCGCACGACAAGCCGGGCGACGAGGGCAGCGAGGGCGAGGCCGCCGGCGCCGGGACCCATCCGCCCGAGGGTGATCCCCCGCCCGAGAACGAGTAAGCCCGGCCACCTCCTCCGCGACCCCTCGCCGCGGTCCTGGCACCACGCCGCGACAGCCACGGTCGCCAGCGTCTGCTAGGCTGGTACGCGGAGGTGGCGGCCATGGAACAGATCCAGCGACCGATCTCGGAGTTCCTCAAGGAGCGCTCCTGGCCGGAGCTGGCCCCGACCGCGTCCGTGGCGGACGCGCTCGAGGCCATGAACCGGACCGGGCTCGACTGCGTGCTGATCGTCGAGGACGAACGGCTCACCGGCATCTTCACCGGGCGCGACTTCCTGCACCGGATCGCGGCGGAGCGGCGCCCGCCCGGTGACGTGCGCCTCGCCGACGTGATGACGCCCGAGCCCGAGGTGCTCAAGCGTCACTACGACGTCTGCTACGCGATCAACCGCATGGCGGTGCGCGCGATCCGCCGGCTGCCGGTGGTCGACGACGAGCGCCGGCCGGTCGGGCTGCTGATGATGTGGGACGTCATCGCGCACCTCGACGACGTCTTCGACGATCTCCTCGGCGATCCGCCGGACCCGCCGACCGCGGACCTGTGGCTCGATCTGGGAGGGGGCTAGCCATGCTCGAGAACATCGCCACGATGCCGATCTCCGAGCTGCCGCTGCGCGACTCGGTCCAGGTGCCGTCGACCGCGACGCTGGGCGCCGTGGTCGACGCCATGCACGCCAAGCGGCACGGCGCCGCGATGGTCGTCGAGCGCGGCGAGCTGATCGGCATCTTCAGCGAGCGCGACCTGATCCACCGCGTCGATCACGCCGACCCGGCGTGGCAGGACCTGCCGGTGGCCGAGGTCATGACCGCGATGCCGATGATCATCCGCGAGGACGACACGGTCGCGGAGGCGCTGCGGCGGATGAACGTCGGCAAGCGCCGCCACCTGCCCATCATCCGGGACCGCTCGACCGCGGTCGGGATGATCTCGATCCGCGACATCCTGTCGTACCTGGCGAGCCGGTTCCCGGCGCACTTCATCAACCTGCCGCCCGACCCGGAGCACGAGGCCCACGCGCCCTGGGGCGGCTGATGGCCCGCCGCGGCCTCGGGTCACGGCCCGAGGCCGACCCACTCCTCGCCGGACTCGCCGACCTCCTTCTTCCAGATCGGCACCCGGTCCTTGAGCCGGTCGATCATCGCGCGGCACGCGGTGAACGCCTCGGCGCGGTGCGGCGCGGCGGCGGCGATCACGACCGCGACGTCGCCGACCGCCAGGACCCCGACCCGGTGCTCGACCGCGAGCCGGGTCCCCGGGACCTCGGCCTCGATCTCCTCGCACAGCGCGGTCATGACCTTCTCGGCCATGCCGGGGTAGGCCTCGTACTCGAGGCGCTCGATGCGGGCGCCGTGGCTGTGCCGGCGCACCATGCCGGTGAACGTCACCAGGCCGCCGGCCTCGGCGGCGGCGACCGCGGCGACGCAGCGATCGAGCGACAGCGGCTCGGCGAGCAGGCGGACGTGGCGCGGCGCCGGGGCCGCGGGGGCGGCGTCGTCGGCGGCGCCGCCCGCCACCGGCGGGATCAGCGCGACCTCGGCGCCGTCGACGAGTGGCGCGCCGGCGTCGTCGGTCATCTCCTGGTCGACCGCGATCCGGTAGCGGCCGCGCAGCGCGCGCACTGCGTCGTGCCTCGCCTCGAGCGCGGCGACCAGGTCGGCGACCGTGGCGCCGTCGGCCAGCTCGACCTCCTCGTCGCCGCGCCGCAGCCGCTCGCGGAAGACCGCGAAGTACAGGACCGTGACCCGCATGCGCCGACCGTAGCACCTTGTCGGGACGGCCACGGCCGGGCACGCTCGGCGGCGATGCCACGCGACGACGACGGCGGCCACCTGGCGCGCGTGTTCCAGGCGATCTACGCGGTCGTGCGCCGGGTCCCGCGCGGCCGGGTCGCGACCTACGGCCAGGTCGCCGAGCTGGCCGGCTTCCCCGGCGGCGCCCGGGCCGCCGGCGCCGCGATGCGCGGCAGCAGCGCGGCCCGGCTGCCGTGGCAGCGCATCGTCGGCAAGCGGGGCCCGACCAGCGCGCGGATCGCGATCCACGATCCGGTGGGCGCCGCGGTGCAGCGGCAGCTGCTCGAGCGCGAGGGCGTCGAGGTCTCCGACGCCGGGACGATCGACCTGCGCCGGTTCGGCTGGCTGCCCGGCGACGACCGGCCCCGGCCGGGGCGCCGCCGCCGCGCCGCCGCCGCGGTCACGACGCCAGGACGTAGGCGAACATCAGCGGCGCCACGATCGTCGCGTCGCTCTCGATGACGTACATCGGCGTGTCGATGCCGAGCTTGCCCCAGGTGATCTTCTCGCCGGGCTCGGCGCCCGAGTACGAGCCGTACGACGTCGTGCTGTCGCTGATCTGGCAGAAGTAGGCCCACAGCGGGACGCTGTCCTTCTTGAGATCCTGGTTGATCAGCGGCACGACGCAGATCGGGAAGTCGCCGGCGATGCCGCCGCCGATCTGGAAGAAGCCGATCGGCGTGCCGGCGGCGGCGCGCCGGTACCAGCCGACCAGCTCCTGCATGGTCTCGAGCCCGGACTTGACGATCTTGGCGCCGTCGAGGTCGCCGCGCAGCGTCCGCGCCACCAGGACGTTGCCCAGCGTCGAGTCCTCCCAGCCGGGGACGAAGATCGGCAGGTCCTTGGCGGCGGCGGCGATCAGCCACGAGTCGCGCGGGTCGATCTGGTAGCGGCTGGCCAGCGCCGGGTCGCGGACGATGTCGTAGAGGAACTCGTGGGGCAGGCGGCGCACGCCGCGCTGCTGGGCGTCGCGCCAGCGCGCGATCACCAGCTCCTCGACCCGGTTCATGGCCAGGACCTCGGGGATGCAGGTGTCGGTGACGCGGTTGAGGCCGCGGGCCAGCAGCGCCTGCTCGTCCTCGAGCCGCAGCGTCCGGTAGCCCGGCACCCGCACGTAGTGGTCGTGGGCGAGGAGGTTGAACAGATCCTCCTCGAGGTTGGCGCCGGTGCAGCAGATCGCGTGGACCTTGTCCTGGCGGATCATCTCGGCCAGCGAGCAGCCGAGCTCGGCGGTGCTCATCGCGCCGGCCATCGACAGGAACATCTTGCCGCCGTCGGCCAGCAGCCGGTTCCAGCCCTCGGCGGCGTCGACGACCGTGGCGGCGTTGAAGTGACGGAAGTGACGCTGCACGAACGCCTTGACGGCGCCGAACTGGTCCTGCGGCGGCGCGGTGGACACGGCTGGCTTACCCCTTCCCCGCGCGACCGACGTCGCGCACCGGCGCGGTCGCGGCCCGACGAGCTGTGATGCTGTGAAACACGTTGGTGCTCAAAGTATCGCAGCCGCCGCCACGACTCAAGCCGCACGCCGCGACCGGCCGCGCCCGGAGGCGCCGCCGCCGCGGAGCCGGGCGCGGGCGCCGGGCGCGGGCGCGGGGCGCTACAGGGTCACGAGGCCGCGCCGCACCGCCTCGACGACCGCCTCGGTGCGGGTGCCGGCGCCCAGCTTGGCCATGACGCCGTTGACGTGGAACTTGGCGGTGTGGTCGCTGATGCCGAGGCGATCGGCGATCAGCTTGTTCGACAGACCCTCGGCGAGCAGCTCGACGACCTGGCGCTCGCGCTCGGTGAGGGTGCCGACGCCCTTGCGGGCGGGGGCGTCGGGGCGGTGGCGCGCGGTCGGCGCCAGGTTGGCGGCCAGCGCGGTGTCGATCACGGTCAGGCCGCTGCGCACCGCGGCCAGGGCCGCGGCGATGCCGGGGCCGACCTGATCGCGCAGCACGACGCCGCGGGCGCCGGCGGCCAGGGCCGGGCCGAGGTGGCTGGCGTCACCGACCACGGCGACCACCGGCACGGTGAAGCCGGTGATCTCCTGCAGCCGGGCCAGGGCGCGGCCGGCGTCGACGCCGGCGTCCCACAGGGCGACCTGGGCGCGGTCGAGGTCGACGACGTCGACGTCGTCCTCGCCGGCCTGGGCCAGGATCGAGTTCAGTCCGGTCCTCAGCAGCGGGTCGTCGGTCACCACCGCCACGCGGATCGGGCCGTCGGCCTCGCGAACCGGGAGGTTGGGATTACGGGTCATGAGGTCCTCCGGGACGCAAGGGAACCGCGTCAACGTGGGGCGCCCCGGTGCCCTCGTCAACCCCGCGAAAGCCCGGGGCCGGTGCGGGCGCCCGGTCGCGGCCGGCGCGCGGCCGGCGTCGACCACCGTAACTGACAGAAAGCGCGGGGCAAGCCGGCCGGGCTCGCCATCCGGGGGCCCGGGCGGCGCGCCACCTAGCCGGACGGGCAGGGGGATCGTCGCCGCCGCCGCTCCCGCGGTGCGGTGCCTCCCCGATCGCCATCGTGGGCCCCGCCCGAACGTCGGATGTCCGGGCGCGCCCGGCATGGGCACGGTGGATCCACCACGGAGGCTCACCATCATGTCCCAGCTTGCACCTGACTCGCCGTTCGCCCAGCTCTCGTCCTCGCTCGCCGGCGCCGTCGACCGCGTCGCGCCCAGCGTCGTCCGGGTCGCGCGCCGCCGCGGCGGCGGCGGCTCCGGCATCGTCTGGAGCGACGACCTCGTCGTCACCTCGGCGTTCCACGCACCGGAGCGGACCACGGTCGGCGTCGCCCGCGCCGACGGCACCCTCGACGAGCGCGACGCGACCCGCGTCGGCCGCGATCCGGGCACCGACGTCGCGGTGCTGCGCATCGACGGCGGCGGCCTGACCCCGGCGCCGTTCCGGGAGCTGGACGGCCTCGGCGTCGGCGCGCTGACCCTGGCCCTGGGGCGCCCGGGCAAGACCATCCGGGCGTCGCTGCGCATCGTCGGCGTCCTGGGGCCCGAGGTCCGGACCGCGGCGGGCGGGCGCCTCGACCGGTGGGTCGAGACCGATCGCCAGCTGCCGCGCGGGTTCGCCGGCGGCCCGCTGATCGACGCCGCGGGCGAGGTCATCGGCCTCGACACCCGCACGCTGGTCCGCGACGCCGACCTCGCGGTGCCGACCGCGACGCTGCGCCGGGTCGTCGCCGAGCTGCTCGCCCACGGCGGCGTCCGTCGCGGCTACCTCGGCGTCGGCGCCTACCCGGTGGCGCTGCCGGCGGCGCTGGCGGCGCAGCTCGGCCAGGACGCCGGCGCGCTGGTGGCGTCGGTCGAGGACGGCGGCCCGGCGGCGACCGCGGGCGTGCTGGTCGGCGACATCCTCACCCGCCTCGACGGCGAGCGCCTGGCCGGGCCGGTCGAGCTGCGCGCGGCGCTCCTCGACCGCGGCGGCCGCGAGGTCGACGTCGAGCTGGTCCGTGCCGGCGTGGTGCGCACGGATCGTGTCACCATCGGGAGCCGGTCGTGACCGCGCCGGCGCTGGCCATGCCCGATCGCGCCGATCCACCGCCGCCCACCGCCACCACCGCCACCGCCGCGGCCGCGCTGGCGCCCGCTGACGACGACGCCGACGACGACGCGGCGCTGCTCGACGCCTTCTCGCGCGCGGTCACCGGCGTCGTCGACGCGGTCGGCCCGGCGGTGGTCAGCCTCGAGGTCCGGGCCCCGGGGCGCCGCTTCCTCAAGCGCCAGGGCGCCGGCTCGGGCGTCGTCGTGACGCCGGACGGCTACCTCTTGACCAACAGCCACGTCGTCAACGGCGCCGGCGACGCCGCCGAGCTGCGGGTCCGCACCACCGCCGGGGAGGTCGTCCCCGGCCACCTCGTCGGCGACGACCCCGCGACCGACCTGGCGGTGGTCAAGATCGATCGCGGCGCGGTGCCCGCCGCCGCCGGCGCCCCCGCCTACGCCGCGCTCAGCGGCGCCCGGCTGCGCCCGGGCCAGCTGGTCGTCGCGATCGGCAACCCGCTCGGCTTCGACTCGACCGTCACCACCGGCGTGGTCAGCGCGCTGGGCCGGACCCTGCGCGGCCGCGGCGGCCGCCTGATCGACGGCGTCGTCCAGCACACCGCGCCGCTCAACCCCGGCAACTCGGGCGGCCCGCTGCTCGACGGCCGCGGCCGCGTCGTCGGCATCAACACCGCGATCATCGCGATGAGCCAGGGCCTGGGCTTCGCGGTCGGCGCCGACACCGCCGCCTGGGTGCTGTCGCAGATCCTCGCCACCGGCCGGGTCCGCCGGGCCTGGCTCGGCCTCGGCGGCGCGCGTCGGCCGGTCGATCGCAAGCTCGCGCGCAGCCACGGCGTCGCCGACACCGCGGTCGAGGTCATGTCGGTCGAGCCCAAGAGCCCGGCGGCGCGCGCCGGCCTGGTCGACGGCGACCTCGTCGTCGGCTACGCCGGCGCGCCGGTGACCTCGGTCGACGACCTGCACCGTCGCCTGCGCGACGCCGAGCCCGGGGTCGCGGTCGCCCTCGACGTCCTGCGCCGTGGCGCCCGCATCGCCGTGACGATCGTCCCCGAGCTCATGCCGTGACCGGGATCGCCGCCGGCGCGCCGCCGACGCGGGCACGTCGGGGCGCCGGCGTATCCTGCCGCCGTGTCTGACCCGATCGCTCCCGCGCCGCCGCCCGCGGCCGCGCCGTCGCCGGCGCCGTCGACGCGGCCGGCGTTCCTGATCGAGCGCCGCGGCCTGCCGCGCGCCGACCTCGCGACCCTGGCCAAGGACGGCTACCACCTGCTGCGGACCACGACGTGGACCCGGCTGGTGGCGCTGCTGTTCGCGGCCTACCTGGTCATCAACCTGCTGGTCGGCGCGCTCTTGTGGGCCGGCGACGCCACGATCCTCAACGCCCGGCCGCACTCGTTCTGGGATCGCTTCTACTTCAGCGTCGAGACCATGGCGACGATCGGCTTCGGCAACATGGCGCCGGGCGACACGCTGTCCCACGTCGTCGTGACGGTCGAGAGCTTCGTCGGCGTCCTCTACGCCGCGCTGGTCACCGGCATCGTCTTCGGCAAGTTCGCGACCCCGACGCCCAAGGTCATGTTCAGCGACCGCTGCGTCGTCGCCGACGAGGACGGCGTGCCGACGCTGATGTTCCGGTGCGCCAACGCCCGCGCCACCGCGATCGTCGAGGCCAACGTCCGGGTCGCGCTGACCCGCAACGAGGTCTTGCCGCACGGCGAGCGGGCCCGCCGCATCTACGATCTGACGCTGCGGCGCACGACCTCGCCGCTGTTCGTGCTGTCGTGGACGGTCTTCCACCCCATCGACGCGACCAGCCCGCTGTACGGCCTGACCGCCGCCGACCTCGCGCGCGAGTCGGCCAACCTGATCGTCACGTTCACGGGCATCGACGACAAGCTGGCGTCGACGGTCCACACCCGGCACCTCTACGCGGCGTCGCAGATCGTCTTCGGTCGCCGCTTCGTCGACATCCTCGGCGACGACCCGGCGACCGGCGCGCGCTTCATCGACTACCGCCGGTTCCACGACACCACCGAGGCCCCGGTCACGCTGCCCGAGGCCACCGCGTAGGCGCGGTCCGGGCTATGCTCGTCGCGTGATCGGGACCAGCCTCGGGAGCTACACGATCGAGCGCGAGCTCGGCCGCGGCGGCATGGGCGCCGTCTACGTCGGCGTCCACACGCTGCTGGGCCGGCGCGCCGCGGTCAAGGTCTTGTTGCCCGAGCTGTCGCGCAACCAGGACATCGTCCAGCGCTTCTTCAACGAGGCCCGCGCCGCCACCGCGATCCGCCACGCCGGCATCGTCGAGATCTACGACTTCGGCTTCTCCGCCGACGGCAGCGCCTTCATCGTCATGGAGTACCTCGACGGCGAGTCGCTGTCGGCGCGGATGCGCCGCGACGGCCGCCTCGACCTGCTGTTCGCGCTGGGCGTGGCCCGCCAGGCCGCGGCCGCGCTGGGCGCCGCCCACCGCGCCGGCATCGTCCACCGCGACCTCAAGCCCGACAACGTCTACCTGGTTCCGGATCCCGAGATCGCGCTCGGCGTCCGGGTCAAGCTGCTCGACTTCGGCATCGCCAAGCTGGTCGCGGACCAGGGCGTCGGGCTGGCGCGCACCCACACCGGCGCGATCATGGGCACGCCCTGGTACATGTCACCGGAGCAGTGCAAGGGCGCCGGCCAGGTCGACGCGCGCAGCGACGTCTACGCGCTGGGCTGCATGCTGTTCGAGATGGTGTGCGGGCGGGTGCCGTTCGTCGGCGAGGGCGCCGGCGAGATCATCGCCGCGCACATCCACGTGCCGCCGCCGGCGCCGAGCAGCCTGGCGCCCGGGCTGCCGCCGGCGGTGGAGGCGGTGCTCCTGCACCTGCTGGCCAAGGCGCCCGACGATCGCCCGGCCACCGCCGACGAGGCCGCCGCCGAGCTGGCGGCCACCGCGCAGGCGATCGGCGGCGCGATCACCGGCGCGCCGGTGGCCGGCGTCGCCGCCGGCGCGGGCGCGCTCGGGCTGGCCGCGACCCACCCGTCGCACGGCGGCCTGACCCCGGCGCCGACGGCGAGCGGCGCGTCGCCGTCGGCGTCGCTGGCGACCGCGCCGACCACGCTGGGCGCGCGCCGCCGGCAGCTCCACCGGCGCGCCCGCGCCCGCGCCCGGTCGTCGCGGCCTGTGGCTCGGGCTCGGTGTCGGCGTCGCCGCCGCGGCCAGCGTCGCCGCGATCGCGCTGACCCGCGGCGGTGGCGGCTCGGCCTCGACGCCGGCGCGCGGGGCGGCGGGCGACGCCGCGGTCGCCACGGTGACCGGCGCCGACGCTGGCGCCCCGGCCGGCGCCGATCGCGCGACGCTCCTCGCCGACGCCCGGGCCGCGGTCGCGGCCGAGCGGTGGGCGGAGGCCGCGCGTCTGGCCCGGGCCGCGCTCGCCCTCGACGCCGACGACGCCGAGGCCCAGGCCCTCGCCGATCGCGCCGATCTCGAGGGACCGGCGGCCGCCCAGGCCGAGCTGGTCACCCGGTCGATCGCCGGCGGCGACGCCGAGGCCGCGGTGGCCGCGTTCGCCGCCATCCCCGAGGCCTCGGCGTACCGCGCCAAGGTCGCGCCGGCGATGACCGAGCTGCGGACCACGTTCGTCGACAAGGCGACCAAGGCGGTCGCCAGCGCGGTCAAGGCCGGCAAGTGCAAGGACGCCAAGGCGACCGCCGCCGAGGTCGCGGCGCTGTGGCCCGACGACGGCGCGACGCTCACGGCCAAGGCCGCGCGCTGCAAGGCGCCGTCGTCGACCGGCGACGTGCCGATCGTCAAGCCGCCCGAGCCCGAGCCGGTCAAGCTCGACAAGGCGATCGTCAAGCGCATCATCGAGCGCGCCCGGGGCGCGATCGAGCAGTGTCATCAGCGCCAGCTGATGAAGGACCCGTACACCGGCGGGATCGTCACGGTGAAGTTCACGGTCGGCGCCGACGGCAAGGTCACCAGCGCCAGCGGCAGCGGCGTCAGCAGCGAGGCCTCCAGCTGCGTCGCCTCGGTGTTCCGCAAGCTGCGCTTCCCCGCGCCGGGCGCGCCGACGTCGATCAGCTACCCCATCCCGTTCCGGCCGGCCGAGATCGACTCGGTCGAGAAGGCTCCCGGCGGCTACTGACCGCCGGCGGCTCGCGCGCGGCGCCGGCGCGACTCGCACTGGCGAAGCCAGGCACGCAGGGGCGGGAGCTCCAGGACCGGAAGCCGTCGTCGTGCGACCCCCGTGGGGCCGAGCTTCAGGGCTGGGAGTGGGCGCCGCGCTCGTACCACGCCGCGCACGCCCGCGCCTCGGCCAGCGTCGAGGCTTGCACGGCGCACTCGTAGCGCCGACGCGTGATCTCGCCGCGCACGCAGTCGGCGACGAGCTCGTCACGCCGCGCCGACGACGGCGCAGGCGTGTCGTCGAGGATGACCCTACGTCGCGGGCGATCGTCCGCGTCGTCCGGCGCGTCGCCCGCGGACGCCCGCTCGCCTCGGGCTTCGCGCGACGGGGTGGAGTCGCCGACGCCAGGGGCGGAGCGGTCGACGCCGGGGGCAGCCTCGATGTCGGCGGCAGGCTCGGTGGTCGGCGCGACCGGATCCTCGAGACGGAGCCAGGCGTCGGCGTAGGCCTCGCACTCCGCGCGGCTCGGCGCAGGCGCCGTGGGGGCGAAGCAGCGCAGGGCCTCGTCCTCGGTGTTGGCGTGGCGCAGGCATCGCAGATCGCCGGGCTCGACCTCACCGCGCCGGCAGCCGACGGCGATCCCTTCGCGCAGCTCGGCGCGCGCCGCGTCGTCAGCCGGGTCGGCCGGGTCGGCCACGGAGGCTGCCTGCACGTCGGCCCAGTGGTCGCAACGGGCGCGGTCCAGCCTCGGCCCACCGGTGAGGGGCGTGTGGTTGCACCCGGCCAGGACGAAGACCGAGGTGACGAGCCACGCCAGGTGGCGACACTGGGCTGAGCGTGTCATCGAGTGACGCCGGTGCGGGGCCGCGGTGTCGGCCGGTCAGCCCTTGGTCGGCAGCTCGGGCTTGACCTGGATGTACAGCTCGTCGAGTTGCTTGGGCGCCACCGGCGTCGGGCACTCGGTCATCAGATCGGTGCCCTTCTGGGTCTTGGGGAAGGTGATGACGTCGCGCAGCGAGTCGACGTTGGCGACCAGCATCGCCAGGCGATCGAGGCCGAACGCGATGCCGCCGTGCGGCGGCGGCCCGTACTGGAAGGCGTCGAGCAGGAAGCCGAACTTCTGGCGGGCCTCGTCGTCGGAGATGCCCAGCGCCTTGAAGATCCGCGCCTGCAGATCCGGGCGGTGGATACGGATCGACCCGCCGCCGACCTCGACGCCGTTGAGCACGAGGTCGTAGGCGCGGGCCAGGACCTCGCCGGGCGCGCTCTCGAGCTTGCCCTCGTCGGCGGTGCGCGGCGACGTGAACGGGTGGTGCGACGCGGCGACCGCGCCGGTCTCGTCGTCGATCTCGAACAGCGGCGGATCGGTCAGCCACATGAACTGCCACTCGCCCTTGCGGATGAGGCCGAGCTTGTCGCCGATGTGCAGGCGGATCGCGCCCAGGCAGGTGTTGGCCGCCTTGGCCTTCTCGGCCACGAACAGGAGCGCGTCGCCGACGCCGGCGCCGGCGATCCGGTTGACCTCGTCGCGGGCCTCGTCGCTGAACGCCTTGGCGAACGGCGCCTGCCAGGCGCCGCCCTCCTGGACGCGCGCGAACGCGACGCCCTTGACCCCGTACGGCTTGGCGAAGTCGGTGAGGCCGTCGAGCGTCGAGCGCGACAGCTTGGCCGCGTGCTCGGCGGGCACGCGCAGGCACTTGACGATGCCGCCGCCGCCGACCACCGCCTCGAAGACGCGGAACCCGGAGCGGCCGCACGGCGCCGTGACCTCGCACAGGGTCAGGTCGAGGCGCAGGTCCGGCTTGTCGACGCCGTACTTGTCCATCGCCTCGGCGTAGGTCATCCGGCGCAGCGGCAGCGTCAGCTCGACGCCGAGCACCTGCTTCCAGACCGCGGCGATCATGCCCTCGATCACCCGCTGCAGGATGGCCTCGTTGACGAACGACATCTCGATGTCGATCTGGGTGAACTCGGGCTGGCGGTCGAGGCGCAGGTCCTCGTCGCGGAAGCAGCGCGCGATCTGGAAGTAGCGGTCGTAGCCGGCGACCATCAGCAGCTGCTTGAAGATCTGCGGCGACTCGGCCAGCGCGTAGAAGCTGCCCGGGTTGAGCCGCGACGGCACCAGGAAGTTGCGGGCGCCGCCGGGCGTGTACTTGACCATGTACGGCGTCTCGATCTCGAGGAAGCCGCTGCCGTGCAGGTACTCGCGCACGACCCGCGAGATCTGGCTGCGCGTGATCAGCGTCTTCTGCAGCCGCGGCCGGCGCAGGTCGAGGTAGCGGTACTTGAGCCGCAGCGCCTCGTTGGTGTCGAGGTCGTCCTCGATCGCGAACGGCGGGGTCTCGGCGCGCGAGAACACCTCGAGGGTGTGGGCCGCGACCTCGATGGCGCCGGTGGCGATGCGATCGTTGACGTTGGCGCCGCGCGAGCGGACCTTGCCGACCACGCCGATGCACCACTCGTTGCGGAGATCGCCGGCGAGGCCGTGGGCGGCGGCGGCGATCTGCGGATCGAAGACGACCTGGGTCAGGCCGCCCTTGTCGCGCAGGTCGATGAAGACGCAGCCACCGTGGTCGCGGTAATTCTGCACCCAGCCGGTCAGGACCACGTCCTTGCCGTCATCGGTGGCGCGCAGCTCGCCGCAACCGTGGGTCCGCTCGTACTGCTCCAGGAAGCTGGTCGACGTCATGGGGGGCCGACTGTAATCCCGACGCGGTGCGGCGTCCACGCGCGGCGGCGCGCCGGAAGCCGGTTCAGGCCCCCCGGGCGGTCCCGGGGGCCCCGTGGGGCCCGCCGCGCGCCGCGCCGCGCTCGACCGCCCCGCCGCCGGGCGGCGCGTGGCATCGTCGTGCCATGCGGATCGTCCTGGTGCGGCACGGCGAGAGCCAGGGCAACGTCGATCCCCGCATCCACGCCGAGATGGCCGACCACGCCATCCCGCTGTCGGCGCGCGGCCGCGACCAGGCGCGCGAGGCCGGGCAGCGGCTCGACGACCACCTGCGCTCGGTCTACGGCGACCCCGACCGGGCCCCGCACCTGCGCCTGTGGGTCAGCCCGTACCGCCGGACCCGCGAGACCGCGACCGAGCTGATCGCCGGCGCCGGCGCGTGGATCCGCGACGTCCGCGAGCACGTCCTCCTGTGCGAGCAGCAGTTCGGCCTGTTCGACGGCATCCCCGACGACGAGCTGCCGTCGCGGTTCCCCGACGAGTGGGCGCACTACGACAAGTGCAGCCGGTTCGAGGGCCGGTTCTGGGCCCGCATGCCGCTGGGCGAGAGCCGCTTCGACGTCGCCCAGCGGGTCCACCAGGCGTTCGGCACGTTCCACCGCGACGCCGCCGAGCACGGCATCCGCGACCTGGTCGTGATCTGCCACGGCGTCACGCTGCGCGCGTTCGTCATGATGTGGTGCCACCTGTCGCCGGAGTGGCTCGAGGACGAGCCCAACCCGCACAACTGCGCCATCCGGGTCATCGAGAACGGCCACGACTGCGGCTACGTCTTCGACGGCTTTCCGCGGCAGGCGTAGCGGGCGTCACCAGCCCGCCGGGGGCGCGACGGCGCCCGCGCAGGGCGGCGGGGCGTAGCTGGCGCGCCCGTCGTACGCGAGCGGCTGCACCTCGACCCCGTGCTGGAGCAGCACGATCGCGAGCGGGTACCAGGCGCCGACCCAGTTGCCGCGCAGGCTGGCGAGCTGCGTGGCCACCGTGCGGCGCCGGCTGTCGTCGGCGAATCCACACGGGTCGTGCCACGCCGCGGTCCCGAGCGTCGCCTCCAGGCGGCGGAGCTCGGCCCCGAGGTCGGCCGCCAGCGCCTCGAGGTCGCGCGGCGCGATCGCCGGCGTCGACGCGTAGGCCTCGACGAGCCAGTCGACGTCGCCCCAGTAGCGCCAGCCCGCCATCGGGAAGTCGTGGGTCGCGCGCTCGACCGCGAGCCGCCGCATGAGATCGTCAAGGACTGTGGGGGGCGCGGCGTCATCGCGCGCCGGTTGCCCCACGCATCGTCGCGCCGGCGCCGCCGCGGCCGCCGGCGCGGACTCTCAGCCAGGAGCCATGGGCGCACCATGACCTCGACGATCGTGTCCTGCGTTGCTCCACCTACCGCCGTGGCATGCACAGCATGCGGCGGTCGTAGTCATCGAGCGCGCCAGCATCTTGAAGATCGTGCTTGAGGAAGGCCTTGAGTTCGCCATGTGGGAGGTCCTCTACGCGCAATCTCTGCGGCGCTCGAGATTGAAGCGCGCGGAGCTCGCGGTCGATCCGTCCATACCGTGCCGGCTCCAGCCAGAACACGGTCTGCCGCGCCCAGCTGTCCTCCGCTGTTCCGACGATCTCTTCGACGCGTGCGGCGCCGTCGGTCGGGGCGATGATGACATTGTTCTTCGCGAACATGATGCGCGCGGCGCCATCCTCATCGACCGCGTGATCGAAATCGAGTACGGGGCCGGGCGGCCACGGCGTCGTCGGTAGGCGAGGGAGGAAGACCATCGATACGCAGTGATTCGCGACAACCTCCCAGCCGTCCGGAAGCCAGCGACACAGGTCCGGTTGGCTCAGATGCTGGCCGCGCAGATCCAAGATCTTGACCACGTAGTTGGCGGTTGGGTCTTCCTTCATGTCGGAGCGCACCAGCGAGCCGTGCTTGGCGCTAGCCGACGCCGACGGGGCCGAGCTCGTCGAGCACCGTCGGGGGCGTCCAGGCGTCGAGGGCCGCGAGCCAGCGAATGACCATGGCAACGAGCGCCTGGCAATGGGGCGGCGGCGCCGCGGGGTCGATCTCGAGATAATCGGGCTCGGCGTCCTCGGGGAACTCCACCGTGAGGTTCGGGTTGCGCTGGGCGAATGCGAGCGCCGGATCCTGGGTGTCGATCTCGGCGATGGCGTGGA
The DNA here is from genome assembly GCA_020633495.1 of Kofleriaceae bacterium. Classification (GTDB taxonomy): domain Bacteria; phylum Myxococcota_A; class Polyangia; order Haliangiales; family Haliangiaceae; genus WYBA01. Next base: position 235,741 of record JACKDR010000006.1, read on the forward strand.
GCCATGCCTCGAGCGCGGCTGGCGTGAGGCTTCCTGCCATCACCCGCGGTCCTTTGGCGCGCCTTCCCCGCCCGAGCCTCCAACGCCCTGAGGAGTGGACGCTGAGCGTGACGCTGGCGTCCGTGACCCGCCGATCGTCCCACGTCACGCGAGCTCCGTCGGTGAGCGGTTCGAAGAAGATGCCCCCATCCTCGAGCGTCACGAGGTCGGGAAGGACGGGCGGGAAGAGCCGTCGAGGATCGCCAAGCGGCTCGGCGGGGCCCCAGTCAATCACTACCTTCCACTCGCGATCGTCAACCAGCCACGCAAGGAATTGGTAGGCACGGGCAAACTCATTGGCATCGGCAAGGCCGCTGATGCAGATGCGCTCCGGCGAGACGGTTACAATCAGGCCCAGAGGCAACTTTGTCGGGTCGGCAATCCGCTGCGCGCGGTGCAGCTCCATCATCCCGCGTGTCGCGCTGAGGTGCCATGTCTCGTCCTCGAGTTGGTCTTTGAACACGAACGGCTGCGCGTCGAGCCACTGGGCGACGGCGACAACGTCGATCATTCCAGACACGGGGCGGAGCGCGAGTCCTTCGAAAACCATGGGCTCCTCGATCACGGGGAAGGGGCGGGGGCGGCGGTCTGCAGGTGGTCGCGCTGCATCACCTCGTCACGATACGCCCGGAACTGCTCATTCGGAGCATCGGGGTCGTACACGTTCTTCGTGTTGTCCGGGCCCTTCGGTGCGGCTGTCCCGTCACGCCCGAACTTCACGGCGACGTCGTCCTGCCTCGTGGCATGCTGACCGGGTCGTCGTTTCACCATCTCGATGCTGCGCTCTCAGCGGAAGCACCCCCGGTGCGGTCGTCCCCTCGTCGAGATCCGGATCAGTCGATCGGCCACTCGACGTCCCCGGCGCCGTCGGGCATCACCTCGGGCACGGGGCCATCGAGCATGATGCCGTGCGGGCCGACCCATGGGGCACACCACCACGAGGTCTCCGAGTCAACCCGTTGCCACGAGCCACCGGCCGCAATCACGGCAGCCTTGGTTTCGGCGAGGAACCGGTTCAGACGAGGTGTGTGGCGAGCGGCGAGAGCCCGGTTGTCGAACCATCGGACGTGGTCTGCCCACGGATTCGCGCTGCCGATCACGAACGGGCACCAGATGTCCGAGTGCAGGACGATAGAGATCGACGAGATCGGGGGCTTCCGCGTCGGCGTGGGAGGAGTGCCTTCGTAGACGATCCGAAACCCGCCAACGCCTACGGGAGGTTCGCCGAGTTCCATGAAGCTGTCCGGGATCGCCTCAGGAACGGGCGCGAGCTGCCGCAGCAACGCCCCGAGGTCCGTTGTCTCTCCCTCGATTGTCCGGCCGTTGCGATCGGCCCAGGCCATTCGTGCGGCGGAGTTGTATGAGCTCCTACCCCAGGCGGTCTTCCCCCAGAATACCTCGAGGACGTGGTCGCGCTGCCAGCGACTGCGCGCGCCGCGATCGTCCCAGCGCCCGTCAGAAGATCGCGCGCCCGGCAAGGGAAGGACCACCTCGTTCATTCGCCCCGCCTCTCGGATCTCCTCCGCGAGGGTGAGTACGGCCTCGGGTGATTCCAACACCTCGCCAAGCTCAGCGCACCAAGTCGCGCACGGCTCGTCCTTCTGCACCCAGTAGTTCTTCATCATCACAGCAACTCCCTGCCAAGAATCTCGAACGGGCCATCCGGGTGGCCGTTCTCGATCCGGATGACGATGTCTCCGTCAGTCGGATCCGCTGCATCTAACCTTAGGCTGTCGATGTTACTCCTCAGATCTTCAATGAGCTCTGCACGGCTGGCGCTGTACAGCTTGTTCGAGTTCCGCAGTCGGACGTCGACGACGCGTTCGTACCCAACGGTGGCACCTCGCCGTGCTCTCCCTTGACCTGCTGCACACCTTCTCGGATGTTTTCGACCACTGCATCGACGCCCTTCCCGGTGACGTTCTTGACCTGGATCGCCTGCCGACCGGTGTGGTCGATGACGTCTGCTTGGCCACTAGCCGACGCCAACGGGGCCAAGCTCGTCGAGCACGGCAGGGGGCGTCCAGGCGTCGAGGGCCGCGAGCCAGCGGGTGACCATGGCGACGAGCGCCTCGCAATGGGGCGGCGGCGCCGCGGGGTCGATCTCGAGGTAGTCGGGCTCGGAGTCCTCGGGGAACTCCACCGTGAGGTTCGGGTTGCGATGGGCGAATGCGAGCGCGGGATCCTGGGTGTCGACCTCGGCGATGGCGTGGAGCCATGCGTCGAGCGCGGCCGGGGTCAGGCGGCCCGCCATCACCCGGGGCCCCTTCGCGAGCACTCCCCTCGCGAGCCTCCAGCGTCCCGAGGAGTGGACGATGAGCACGACACGAGCGTCCGTGACTCGCTGATCGTCCCACCTCACCCGTGATCCGTCGGCGAGTGAGTCGACCAAACCTGCGTCGTCGAGCGTCACGAGGTCGGGCAGGACGGCTGGGAACAGCCGCCGGGGATCGCCGAGAGGCTCGACCGGCCCCCAATCGATCATCACGGTCCACTCGCGATCGCCGGCCAGCCATGCGAGGAACTGGTAAGCGCGGGCGAGGACTCCAGAGTCGACGGGGCCGCCGAGCCCGACGACTTGCGGTGAGACGGTCACCACCAGGCCGAGCGGGAACCGACCGGGGTCGGCGATGCGCTGCTCTCGGTGCATCTTCATCTCTCCCCGCGTGGCGCTGAGGTGCCAGGTCTGGTCCTCGATCGGATCCTTGAACACGAACGGCTGCGCGTCGAGCCACCGCGCGACAGCGGCGACGTCCACCGTGCCCGATACGGGGCGTACCGCGATGACCTCGAAATCCATGGTTGCCTCGATTCCACGGGGACTAACCCCAGAGATCAGTTGGGTTGAGCCGGGTAGCCGCAGTGAGTGAACCAGTTCCGGCAATGCCGTTCTGTGACGCGATGGCGTGCGCGTCGCGCGACGCGTCGAAGAGCTTCGGGCTGGCGCGGCGCCACGCGACGAACGTACTGCTTCTGGAGTGCCCAGCCTGATTCGATCGGGTTGAAGTCCGGCGAGTACGGGGGCAGGTAGATGACTCGAACTCCGCGAGCTGCACAGGCGAGCGCCACACGTGGGTCGTGATGCGCACGCAGGTTGTCCATAACCAAGACGTCGCCGCGGCGGAGCTTCGGCAGCATCTTGGCCTTCAATCAGGCCACGAAGCGGTCCTTGTTCGCTGTTGCAAACATGCTGGTCAGGACCACCCACCCGGAGAGACGGATCGCACCGAGCAAGGTGAGGTTCGTGCCCCAGTTCACCGGCACTCGGTCGATGAGCTCCTCTCTATCCGCGTCGGCGCGACCTCGCTGCCGCGCGACCTCGATGGCTCGCTCGAGGCCGACGCGCTTTGCCTCGGCAAGGGCCAGCTTGCGCGCGGCCTTGCTGGCCGCCTGTTCGGGCTGTCCGGCCTCGCGCTGCTGGACGTCGATCCACAGAAGGTCGGGGATCAAGCGGTGGCCGAGCAGCCGGTCGCGGAGCGCCCGCCCGTCCAGCCGCCGTCCGAGTTCGCGGTCGAGGCGGAGACGCGTGCGAGCCAGCTCGCTCACAACGACGTTTCCAAGGCGATCGGCAGCCCCAGTCGAGCTGACCTCGGCGGGAGCCGTCTGGACCGGACCGAGATCGCTGGGAGCCGATTCGGTCGGCGCGAGCTCCGGTGGCGGTGCCTCGCCCGGGGCCACCTCCGCCGGTGTCTCGCCCGGGCCGAGCTGCAGCGGTGCCGGCTCGCCCGGGCCGAGCTGCAGCGGTGCCGGCTCGCCCGGGCCGAGCTCCAGCGGCACCGGCTCGCCGGGCCCCAGCTCCAGCGGGGCGGGCTCGCCGGGGCCGAGCTCGCCGGGTGGCGCCTCGCCGGTGGGCGCGGCGGCGGGGCGCATGAACCAGTGGATGAGGCCGGCGGTGGCGAGGCTGAAGACGCCGGTCCAGAGGCGCTCGCTGGCCTCCTCGGGCGACAGGTCGCGGCCGGTGACGAGGTCCTCCTCGAAGATGCCCTCGACGAAGCCGGTGATGCCGACGACGTCCCCCGCGGCGGCGCCGATCGCGACGAAGACGCCGGCGACCTTCTGGTACCAGGGCCAGTCGCCCCAGGCGTCGACGAGCGAAGCGCCGCGATGCAGCAGCGCCACGACGAACGCCGAGGCCGCGAGCGAGATGACGGCGGCGGTCAACGCCGCGGTGAAGGTCGCGCCGATCGCGACGCCGATGACGACGAGGAGGCCGATCAGGACGACCGCGACGAGCAAGCCCTGGGCGAAGTGGGTGAAGGCGCTCCACAGGCCGGACAGGCGGCGACCGAGCCAGGAACGGTGGCGCTCGTGGACGGTGTCGTTCGAGACCGCTTGCAGGCGCTCGGGCAGGGCGTCGGTGAGGCGGCCGTGGCGCGCGACCTGGTCGTCGGCGCGCGCGCTGGCGGTGGCGGCGAACTGGTCGGCCTGGGCGCGCCACTCGGCCTGCTGCTGGGCGAGCGCGCCCCAGCCGCTGCCGGTGGCCTGGACGATCGCGCCGTTGTAGAGCGTGAGCGCGGTCGCGCGATCGGCCGCGAGCTCGGTCTGCAGGCCGCCGGAGGCGTCGCCGAGCGCGGCGGTGAGCCCGCCGGCCGCGCGGTCGAGCCGGCCGAGCACGTCGGCGCGGTGGCCGTCGAGGGCGTCGCCGACGCGGGTCGCGGTGCTGGCGAGGGCGTCGTGGGCCTGGGCGTGCGCGGCGTCGGCCTGCGCGAGGTCGTTCGCGGTGGCCTCGCGCAGCTGCTCCGCCGCCTCGCGGGCGAAGCCGTCGGCCTGCGCGGCGGGCAACGACTCGTGCGCGCCGAGCCGGGCGTGGGCGGCGTCGGCGGTGCGCTCCAGCTGCGCGGTCGCGGCGGCCTCGCGCGCGCGCAGGTCGGCGAGCTGGCGCTGGCCCTCGCCGCGGACCTTCTGCGCGACGCGCTCGCCGACACCGAGGAGCTCGGCGGCGCTGCGCTTGACCTCGCGCAGCTCGCCGAGGTGGTCGCGCTCGAGCTGGTCGATCGCGCCGAGCCGCGTCCGCAGCTTGGAGGCGAACTGCTCGGCGAGGCGCGCGGCGGTGCTGGTGAGCGAACTGCATCCTCACGACCGAGGCGGGCGGAACGGAGCGCTGGGTTGGCGGTGTTCCGGCTCCACTCCTGAGCCGGGATGGTGGTCGCCAGTCTCGTCGGTTCCCGGCGTGGGTGCGTCGCCAGCGTGGTTCGCCGAACGTTCGGGAGATGCGGGGTCGAGATCCAAGCGGCGCGGCCGACTCGCAGTCGTCGGGCTGTGAGCCATCAGCGACGCCGGGGTGACACCGCGGCGGGCGGCCGAGAGCCTCGTCGATTCCGAGGAGGAATCGATGAGAGAGCAGCGGAAGATCACGGATGAGCAGGAAGCGCGGCGCTGCCTGGCGGCGGCCCGCCGAACGGGCGAGAGCGCAGGAGCTTGGGCCAGGGCGAACGGGATCGACGGCCGGTCGCTGAACGCGTGGCGGGTGAACCTCGCGCGTCGCAGCGCGAGCGGGAACGCGACGCGACCACGGACGACGTCACGATCGCCGACCGCGCTGGTCGTGCGTCCGCGCGCGGCGCTGGTCGAGTTGGTCCCCGTGTCGCGGCCCGGCGTCATGGCGCGGTACGTCGTGCACGTGGGCGAGCTCCGCGTCGAGGTCGGCGACGACTTCGCGCCGGAGGCGTTGCGGCGGATCGTCGAGGTGCTGCGCGCATGCTGAGCCTGCCGCCGACGGTGCGGGTGTTCGTGGCGGTCGATCCGGTCGACATGCGCGGCTCGTTCGACGCGCTGGCCGGCGCGGTTCGCCGGCTCGGGCTCGATCCGGTCGACGGGCACCTCTACCTGTTCTTGAACCGGCGGCGCCGGCTGGCGAAGGCGCTGTGGTTCGACGGGTCGGGCTGGTGCCTGCTGGCCAAGCGACTCGAGAACGGCAGCTTCCAGCTGCCGCCCATCACCGGCGAGGTCGCGCAGGTCCAGATCGACGGCACGACCTTCGCCGCGCTACTCGCCGGGATCGACTTCACGGCCGCTCGACGCGGCTGGTACCGACGACCACGCACGGAAGCGCGCGCGGGGATCGACAGCACGCGCGCGTTGTGATCTGGTGGCGACGTGGCCACCGTCGCGGAGCTGCGGCGCGAGAACGAGCAGCTGCGCGCGCAGCTGAGTCAGCTCATCGCGGAGGTCGCCCGGCTCAACGACCGCGTGAGCGAGTTGGTCGCGGTCGCGCGCCGACGCCAGCGACCACCGGCGCCACCGCCCGCGCCGACGCCGTCGCCGAGCGTCGACGCTCCCACCGCGCGCGCGTTCGCCGATCGCCCCGCGCCGCCGCCGCTGCCTGACAAGCCCAAGCGGGCGGCGAAGCCGCGCCGGCCCACGGGGCGCAAGCCGCTGCCGGCGCATCTCGAGGCCGAGACCCACGAGCTGCGCGCCGACGCCTGCGCCCACTGCGGCAGCCACGCCCTCGACGCGGCGGACGTCGTCGTCGAGGAGAAGCTCCACGTCGTCAAGGAGCACCAACGCCGACGCGTCGTCCGCCGCACGACTTGCCGCTGCCGCGACTGCGGCCAGCGCACGACGCCGCGCTCGCTACCCGCGCCGTACGAGCGCTCCAAGGTCACGTGCGACTGGCTCGCGTGGTTCGTCGACCAGAAGTTCGGGCTGCTCACGCCGCTCGACCGGATCCGCCGCGACCTCGCGTCGCGCGGCATCCCGCTCGCGATGGGCTCGCTCGTCGCGTTCATCGAGCGCGCCGCGGATCTGCTCGCGCCCGTCGACGGCCACCACTGGCGCACGCTGCTCGCCGGGCGCTGGATGGCCACCGACGGCACCGGCCTCAAGGTGCTCGTGCCCAAGCTGCCGGCCGCGCACAACGGCTACGTCGAGCTCTACCGGAACCGCGACGTCGCCGTGTTCCAGTACGAGCCCGACAAGGCGGCCGAGGGCGTCGTCGCCAAGCTCCAGCCGTTCCGCGGCACGCTCACCGCCGACGCCGAGCATCGGTTCAACGCCGTCTACGCCACCGGCCGCGTCGTCGAGGCCGGGTGCAATGCCCACGGGCGCCGCAAGTTCCGCGACGCCGAGGCCACGCGCCCCGACCTCGCCGCCGAGGGCGGCGCTTTCATCGCCGCGATGTACGTCGCCGAGCAGGACGCCCAGGCCCGCGGCCTCCTCGGCGCCAAGCTCCTCGCGCATCGCCGCAAGAAGATCCGCCCGATCGCCGCCGACTTCCGGCGCTGGCGCGCCGCCGTCGAGCCGACGCTGTTGCCGTCGGAGCCGCTCGCGACCGCCGTCGGCTACTACCAGCGCCACGGCGACGCGCTGTTCCGGTTCCTCGACGATCCCGACGTCCCGATCGACAACTCGCCGACCGAGCGCGAGTTCCAGCACGTCGCCAAGCTCCGCCTCAACGTGCTGTTCGCCGGCAGCACCGAGGGCGCGCACCGCGCGTGCGTCCTGCTCGGCATCGTCGCCACCTGCCGCGCCGTCGGCGTGCCGATCCAGGCCTACCTGACCTGGGCCTTCGAGCGCCTTGGCACCCATCGCGACGCCTTCGCGCTCCCCGTCGAGCAGCTCACGCCCGCCGCGTTCAAGCGCGCCCGACGCTGAGCGCGCGGCCGGCCGCCCCGGACGCCGCACAGCTCGGCCCACGCGTCATCCCGGCGTCGCTGATCGGTCACGTCGGGCTTACCCGGCTCGTCTCCGGTGGCGCGCCAGCCTTTCGGAAGTGCTGGAAGACGACTGCCGTAGTCCAGTCGTCCTCGAACGCATTCACGTAGTCCTGGAAGATGTTGACTGCACGCCAGTCATTCGCGCGAACGCGCTCTCGAAGGGCGGCTTCCGCAGCATCCTTCACCTCCGGCCAGCGTAGTGCGTGCATGCAGAATGACAGCACTTCCCAGGGCGCATCGAGGGGGGCGTGCCCAGGTGTTCCGAGGATGCACAGGAAGCCGTCAACGAACTCCATCCTTCCCTCGGGATGAGCCTCGATGTGCCGCAGCAGATCGACGAGCATGGGCTCGTACGCGTCGTCGGCAGCGATCGCAGCGTCGATCTCGGCGATGCGAGCACGGAAGTCAGTTGCGAAGGCGCTAGCGGCATCGGTCATCTTGCTGGAACCCACTTCCCGCTTTGCCGATCGTCGGATCGAAGCGCATCTCGACGTACTTGCCAGCGGCGGCGAACCCGGCTTCTTCGAAGGCTTGCTCTGCGACTTGGGCAGGGCTCTCGCCAGACGGCAGGTAGTGACCGGAGCTGTTGTTGATGCTCTTGATCTCTCCATCCACAAATGTCGGTCGTTCCGCAGGCGGTGCTTCGGCAAAGATGCCGACATTCGCAGCATCAGCATCCGTGAGCGGCTGCGTCGTGGGCCTGGCGCCCATGTCCGCACTGCTGGTTTCGCCGCTCGATGATACCCGCAGCGGAGCGACCGCGCCCTGCCCGAGTTCCGCGAGTGCCGGCTCGCCGGGCCCAGCTCCGCGGGTGCCGGCTCGCCTGGGCCGAGCTCGCCGATGGCGCTTCTCCGGCGGCGCGGCGGCGGAGTGCATGAACCAGTGGATCTCGTCTTCGACGCCTTTCGCGGCAGGCGCAGCGGGCGGCGCGCCGGCGAGCGCCGGCGAGCGCCGGCGAGCGCGGCGCGTCAGCGGCGGAACGCGCCGGTGACCAGGTACGGGTGATCGGGCACCGCGAGCCACTGGATCGCGCCGTCGCGGGTGTCGATCAGGGCCAGGCGGGCCGGGTTGCGGTCGGTGTCGGGCGCGTGGTCCTTGTCGATCGGCGCGGTGTAGCCGACCGCGAGCAGCCAGCTGCCGTCGTCGGAGAGATCGAGCAGGCGGCGGACGTGGGTGGCGAGCGTCGTGCCGGTCGCGGTCGCGACGTCGATCGCGATCAGGCTGTCGCCGTCGTTGTCGACGACGTACAGCCGATCGGTGGCGGCATCGTGGAGCAGCCCGGCCGGCGGCCACGCCGCGCCGTGGCTCATCGTGTACAGCGGCTGGCTGGTCCGGGTCTTCACGTCGAGGACGTCGACCCGGTAGGTCTCCTGCGTCGTCGGCTCGCGGCGGGTGAAGAACACCCTGTCGCCGGCGTAGAGGAAGTCGACCACGTACGCGGCGGCGATGGGGCGGGGCTTGCGCTTGGTGACCAGCGGCTCGACGTAGAGCGCGGCGTTGACGACGACGTAGGCGATGGACTTGCCGTCGCGGCTGACCTGCGGGCCCTCGAGCGTCTTGACCTGGCGGTGCTTGTCGTAGGCGACCTTGGCGCCGGCCTTGCCGAACCCGTAGCGATCGAGCACCGAGCCGCCGACCCGCATGACCTCGGTGTAGACGGACTTGCCGTCGGCCGAGAACCGCGGCCGGCCCTCGAAGCACTTCACCGCGATGCACTTCTGGTCGCCGGCGACGACCTTGGTGATGCCGGCGTCGAGATCGCCGAACACCAGCGTCGCGGTGTCTGCGGCGTGCTTCGCGGTCTGGCCGGCGAGCCCATCGGCGGCGACCAGCGCCGCCCACCGCCCGCCGGGCCCGAACGCGACCTCGAGCCGATCGGCCTCGCCCTGGTGATCGACGACGACCCGTCGCGCGCTGGCCGAGAACCGCGGCACCACCCCGAGCTCCGTGGCGTCGCGTCGCACCGTCTGCGCGACGTAGACCACCTCCGGATACGCCGGCAGCGCGACCTCGTCGGCCCGGGCCGGGCGGTCGCCGTCCCCGAGCATCGCGAGCGCAGCGACGCCGAGCGTGACGGCCGCGGTGGACAGGATCGCGCGCGCGCGCGTCGCGCCGCGGCCGGCGCCGGTGTGGTTCCCCATGCCGGCGATCATCGCCCGGCCGCGCGCGGCGATCCAGCGGAGTCGACGTCGGGGCCGCGGTCACCACCCCGCCGGGGGCGCGATCGTGCCCCCACAAGGCGGCGGGGCGTAGACGTCGCGCTCGTCGTACGCGAGCGGCTGGACCTCGACCCCGTGCTGGAGCAGCACGATCGCGAGCGGGTACCAGGCGCCGACCCAGTTGCCGCGCAGGTTGGCGAGCTGCGTGGCCACCATGCGGCGCCGGCTGTCGTCGCCGAAGCCACACGGGTCGTGCCACGCCGCGGTCCCGAGCGTCGCCTCCAGGCGGCGGAGCTCGGCGCCGAGGTCGGCGGCCAGCGCCTCGAGGTCGCGCGGCGCGATCGCCGGCGTCGACGCGTAGGCCTCGACGAGCCAGTCGACGTCGCCCCAGTAGCGCCAGCCCGCCATCGGGAAGTCGTGGGTCGCGCGCTCGACCGCGAGCCGCCGCGTGAGATCGTCGAGCACGCGGAGCGCGGTGCGACGGGCGAGTCGGCGCAGCACCGGCAGCCGCTGCGCCGGCGGGGTCAGCCACAGCATCAGCAGCGCCCGGCGGACCTCGACCGAGACCGCGGCGCGGCGGGCCCCCGGCAGCGGATCGAGCAGGAAGCGGACGTAGTGGACGTACGTCGTGGCCGCCTCCCAGCCGGCGTCGACCAGCAGCGGCGGCGCCATCCGCGCCAGCGCCTCGAGCTCCCGCAGCGGCGGCGCGTCGTCGCGCTCGTACAGCGGCGGCCGGCCCGCCAGCGGCGAGCACGCGCGCGCGATCATCAGCGCCAGCAGCACCGCGGCCGCCAGCACGGCGGCGCCGAGCGCACGTGGGGGGCGCGGCGTCATCGTGCGCCGGTCGCACCCAGGCCCGTGGCGCGGGCCCGGTCGAGGCCGCCGGCGTCGGCCTCGCTCTGTCGAGCCGTGGTGCCGTCAGTCGCCGCGTTCATCGTCGTCCACACCTGCCGCCGCGGGTCGCCGAGGGCGGGCCCCGGGGCGGGCCCACCCTGCTCGGATCGGCGGCTTCGGTCATGTCCACCGTGTCGACCGCCCGCGGCCGCGGTTGCCCGCATTCGCACCGCGAGTGGCCCGGTCCTCAGCCCTCCGCGCCGGCGAGCTGCGGGACCGTCACCGCCTCTGGCGGGGCCGCCTGGCCGTTGCGTCACCGGGGCCCCCTCGGCGGCATGCAGAGCATTCGCCTGCTGCGCTCGTCAAGCGCGGCCGCTCGCTGGAGATCGAAGACGAGGAGGTGCCGCAACTCGCCGTCTGGCAGGTCGTGCAGCCGCAGCCCGGAGAACGGTGCTGGTTGCGGGTATCCGTACAGCGACCGTAGCTCGGCATCGAGCGCGGCATAGCGCGATCGGTTCACCCAGAAGATGCTCTGCCGCTCCACGCGGTCGGTGGGCTGCCCGGCAAGCTCCTCGATCTCCTCCCGTCCGTCCGTGGGTGCAACGATCAGGTTGTTCGTCGCGACGATGATGCGCGCCGCATCGTCGACGTCTTCGGCGTGATCGAGATCGATGTCCTGCGGCGGCGGCCAGGGCGCCGTGGGTAGGTGGGGGATGAACGCCATCGACACGTAGTGGTTCAAGGTCACATCCCATCCGCCGGCCAGCCATCGGGCCAGCCCCGGTTGGTCGTGGTGGTCGGTAGCGAGGTTGCGGATGTCGACCATGTAGTTCGATTCAGGGCGTTCCTTCATCGCGATTGCTCACCCGCAAGTTGTTTGGAGCACCGAGGTCGACTCCAGCGTCGCGGAGCGTGGAGCATGGACGCCCTCGGGGCGTGCGTGGGCCGCGCCCCGCTGGTCTCTGCCCTGGCGACGCGAGAGGCTACGTGGTCGGTGCCGACGCGAAGCCCAAGAAGGTCCGTAGCTGGAGTTTCACGAGGCGCGGCCGCTGACCATCGTCCAAGTTCTCGTATTGGAATCGTTGTCGTCCACCGCGCCGGTCTCCTCGTCGTCCGGCCCGGACCTTTCGGTGAGTGCCTGCGACCGCAGCGGGCTGACGAGGCGTCAAGCTCGCTCGAGTAGCGACCGTTCCCACGCCTGAAGTAGTCCAGTGGCGAGCGAACGGGAGACGCTGCCGGCCTCTACGGACCCAATTCGTTCGCCGTTGTACTCGACACCGATGCAGAGGCCATGGGTCCGCGAAAGATCGCACATGGCATCGAGCACTGCGCGCACCTCGTTATAGTGGGCGCGGTCGATGTCGAGTGGTAGATCCTCGTCCCAGGGTGGAAACGACGAGTAGACTTCGAGAACACCGCCCACGGTCACGATGGGAGTGTCCCCAGGGGCTGTCGCCTCCTCCTCTTCGTCGACGAACGCTGGCGGTGTGATCGTCCAGTGCCTCGTGGTCGCGAGGTGCCCGATCGCGTCGCGCATCGCATCGCGTTCCTGCTGCGTCGCTTCACCTTCGATCGCGAACAGGAGGTTGACCGTAGGGTGCTCACGTGAAACGTGTTCCGTCATCTTCTGACTCCAGCGATCCGGTCATGCCGGGTCCTCCCGGATTGCGCCGGTAGCCACCTGGCATGTGCGCGTCCTTGTGTCGCGTCGCCGGCAGGGGGACATCGAGCTTCCGGTGCTCGACTCGACAGCGGCGTCAATGGTCGTCGCCGGTCTCGTCGGTTCCCGGCGTGGGGGCGCCGTGACCGCGGTTCGCCGAACGTTCGAGAGCGTGATCGTGATCCAATCGGCGCGTCCCCAGTGGCGCACTAGCCTTCCGCAAGTGCGCGAAGACGATTGCCGTGGTCCAGTCGTCCTCGAACGCATTCACGTAGTCCTGGAAGATGTTGACTGCACGCCAGTCATTCGCGCGAACGCGCTCTCGAAGGGCGGCCTCGGCAGCTTCCTTTACCTCCGGCCAGCGTAGTGCGTGCATGCAGAATGACAGCACTTCCCAGGGGGCATCGATGGGTTCATGCCCAGGTGTTCCCAGGATGGACAGGAAGACGTCGACGAACTCCGTTCTTCCCTCGGGATGAGCCTCGATGTGCCTCAGCAGATCGACGAGCAGGGGCTCGTACCCGTCGTCGGCAGCGATCGCAGCGTCGATCTCGGCGATGCGAGCTCGGAAGTCCGTTGCGAAGGCGGTGCCGGTGTCGGTCATCTTGCGGCCGGTCGTGGGATCGAAGCGCATCTCGACGTACTTGCCAGCGGCGGCGAGCCCCCGCTTGCTCGAATGCTTGCTCTGCGACCCGGGCAGGGCTCTCGCCGGACGGCAGGCAATGACCGGAGCGGTGGTTGCCGTCGGGCGGCGAGGTCGTCACAGCGGCTTCCATTCGACGAGTTCGGCACCACTGGGCATGAGCTCCGGCATCGCGCCGTCGAGGAGGATACCGTGAAGCCCGACCGACGGCATGTAGGGCGCCACGTCGCGGAGACGTCGAGCGACCAGTGTCCCCCCGCGTCGAGCACCGCCTGGGAGAGTTCCTCGAGAAGCCGGTTGAGTCGCGGTCTGTGGATCAGCGAAGCACTCCGGGTGCGGTTGCGACGGTGGGTTCAGAGAAGCTAGCGCCGGTGCGGTCGCTTGTCCTACGTCGAGGCGGTCGGTGTCGCCCCGGCAATCGACGCCGGGCCGGGGCGCGCTCGCGGAGAAGCTCGGGACGACGCCGAACTCGGTGGCGTCGCGCCGCGTGGTCTGCGCGACGTAGATGACCTCGGGCGACGCCAGGACGACCAGACCGGGGGGCACCTGATCGGCTCCCTGGCTCACGATGCAGCAGGCGGGAGGCAGAGCAGCCGTCGATGTGATTCGTCGAGTGCCGCAGCCCTTCGAAGCTCGAACTTCAGAAACTGCCTCAGCTCCCCTGGTGGCAGGTCCTCCAGTCGGAGGCCAGAAAACGGGGCAGGGGATGGACGCCCATGGAGCGAACGAAGCTCCGAATCCAGTGCTGCGTAGCGAGATCGACTCACCCAGAAGATCGACTGTCGGTCTATGACATCGTTCGCGGTCCCGACCAGTTCCTCGAGACGCTCTTGCCCATCCGTGGGGGCAACGATCAGCGTGTGCGTCGCGACGATGACGCGCGCCGCATCGTCGGCATCTGCGGCATGGTCGAGGTCGATGTCCTGAGGTGGGGGCCAGGGCGTCGTTGGCAGGTGGGGGATGAACGCCACCGACACGCAGTGGTTCGCCGTCACATCCCATCCCCCGGAGAGCCAGCGCGCCAGCTCCGGTTGATCGTAGTGTTCCGTGACCAAGTCGCGGATGTCGACCATGTAGTTTGAATCTGGGCGTTCCTTCATCGCGGCTCACCTGCGAGCTGTTCGGGGGTCGAGATCGACTCCAGCGTCGTGGACCACCGGCTCGAAAGCACGTCGAACAGCAGCGGCGGGCTCATGCAGGGGGCCACGGCGTCTGGGAGCCTGACGTCGTCTGGCGGAGTGACATCGCCGCGAGGCCGGCCACCGCGACGCCTGGCTGCCATCGGTCGAGTGCGGCCATCCACGTCCTAGCCAGGTTGACGAGACTCCTGCAAGGCTTCGGCGGTGATTCGGGATCGAGCCGGATGAACTCTGGGCCTGAGCCGTCGTCGATCTCGACGACGGCTTCGCCGTGAAGGTCCTCCGAGTCGAATGCATCGAAGACGATCTCGGCGACGGCATCGTTCCAGTGGGTCCGCGCGTCGAAGGTCAGCTGCGCGGTCAGAACGCGCGTGACCGTCTCGTAGCGTAGCGTGCCGCTCGAGTGGATCGTGAGAGTGCGGGGCTCCATCGCGCGAGTGTCGAGGAAGACCACTCTGCTGCCTTCGGTAAGCGGTCCGACCGTTGGGTCTTCGTCAAGCGTCTCGGGGGCGGGGAGGTTGGCGGGAAACAGCCGCCGTGGATCACCCAGGGGTTCTGGAGCACGGCCGTCGACGCTGACGCTCCAATGTCCTCGCCTGGTTGCATGCAGCACGAACTCCAGTGCACGGGAGAGTTCGTCGCTTGTTGCTCTCGCGGCCAGCCACACATGGTCACGCTCGACGCCCACCCGGATCCCGGAAGGCCACCGGCGCGGTTCAGCGACACGCTGCAGTCGGCGGCGCTCGGCCCAGCTCGCTGTCGCGCCCAGATGCCATCCTTCAGCGCCCGTGGGAGCCCGAAAGGCGAACGGGCGAGTGTCGAGCCACGTCGTGAGATCGGCGACGTCGACGGGGCCCTCTGCTGGGCGCAGGATCAACTCTTCGAACTGCACGGTACGGTCCTCATTGTCGTCTTGGGACAGCGCCGGCCCGCCGGGTTGCTCGAGCACCTCGATACTGTACATGGGGGCGTTATCGAACGCTGTCGCCCAAGGGCTTCACCCGGACCAACGTGCCGTCTGGATACTGATAGCGGATCTGGGGCCCGCCATCGCCAAGCGTAGAGCTCGTTGCGATCGAGCTTCCCGCGGTGGCTGTGCGTGGGGCGTTCCCGCCTCATGCGGGCGCAGCGCCCGAGATGTCTGCGCCTACGATTCCCGGCGCTTGCGCTCGTGGATAAGCGCGCGCATCGCATCGGCCAGCTGATCGACGACTTTCTGATCCTTCTCCCGCGCGGCTGCATCGCGCAGCGGTTCGATCGCCTCGATCACGTTCCGTCGCTTCAGCGCCCTCGCTGCACGGCTGCGGATTCCCGGCCGTGGATCCGCGAGGCGCTCGACGAGCCGCTCGGACGGGATCTCCGGAGGTCGCTCCAGCCATGCTTCGAGCGTAGCCGTCAGCTCGTCTAGTTTGCGCGTCTTGAAGGTTGCGAGTGGACGCTGCCAGTCTTCGTCGAGGATCACGCTGACCCGGAACGTGCCGGCCGGGCTTTCCTCTGGCCCCCATCCCACGTCAATTAGCAGGCCGTGTGACTCGTTCTCGAACAGCGCGAGGTCCTGCGTGAAGAGCGTCCAGGCTGGGTTGCCTGGTGGCGTCGCGTCGGGCTCGAACGTCCGTAGCTCGTTGTGGCGCACTCGCCAGCCGCCGGGAATTCGGAGAGGAAGTCGGGGTTGGGGCGTCATGTTCATCGGTTGCCCTTGCTGAAGTCGCGCGGATGGCCGTGGAAGACCCGACGGGGCAGCGGTCGTCGAGCACCGTCGAGAGCTTCCATGCGTCGAGGGCCGCGACAGTGGGTGACCACGGCGACGAGCGGCTGGCAGTGAGGCGGCGGGGCTGGGACTCGCGTACGTCCCGCGAAGACGAGGTGATTGAGAAGTTGCGCGTGATCGGTGCGGCCGCCGCCAGGCTCGTCCTCAATGCTCGGGACACAGCGCGTACGGCGGAATCGCGTCGTTGATGGCGTCGACGGGCGAGGTGAACTCGAGCATGTCCTGCGTTAGCGGGATCTTGACGCGCGACAGGGTGCAGCCTGTCCGGCAGGCCTCACACCAGACGGCGACGTACCCGACACGAGTGCCAGGATCACCGACGAACTGGTGACGGATACCCGGGGCGCCGCACAGCGGGCAGGGGACATCATCACGCATGCGTTCGCTGTCGAGCATGCTGGCATATGCCTTGACCCACTTGATGTGCTGCAGGTTGGACATCTGCGGCCTCACTTCCCGCTGTGATCCGAGGCGCTTGGCGGCGCTGCACTTGACCCTGCGCACGCCGCCCATGTTGGGGTCGAGTCGCAGCCGCAGGTCGAGGCGCGGCATGGTCTCGGGGGTGACGGGACTCGATCTCGATCGAGATCCAGAACGACAGCGAACGGCATCCTCACGACCGAGGTCTCAGGCGCCTCGCCATGTTTTCTAGGATCATGCGAAGGTGGTTGCCCTTCCTTCGATCCACGCACGCGGTCGTCAGCGTGAAAGGCGAGATAGGCGTTGGCTTCTCCTCGAAGCCAGTCAACTCAGGAAGACGGTAGTGGGCGTACTTCGGAGTTTCGAGCCGGACTTGCCACTTGCCGCCGATTGTCTTCCGAAATGTCTCGCCGATGTACCGCGCCGCTCCGTCGAGTGCCGCGCCCTCACTCGGCTCGAGCAGCGTCCTGTGGTCGGCATACTGACTGAGCAGCCACCGCTCGAGCACATCCAGCGAAGCGCTCGAGTAATCGAGCCGAGTTCGCACTTCGACAGGAACGCTCAGGTGGAATCGCTCGAGCGCGTCGTCCATCTCGAACAGCCAGTGCTCGAAGTCATCTTGCGTCTGCTCGATCCGTGTCACGATGTTCCCGGCGGCTTCGTCGAGCCTCTCGATGTTGCCCTTTGGCGTCGCGAGCGGGACGTCTCGTGCGACGGTGCCGCGATCGTGTTCGGTCGTTGCTCCATCTGCATGCCGCCGTGGCATGCACAGCATGCGGCGATCGTAGTCATCGAGCGCGGCCGCATGTGGAAGAGCGTGCTCGAGGAAGGCCTTGAGTTCGCCGTGTGGAAGGTCCTCTACGAGCAATCTCTGCGGCGCTCGAGATTGAAGCGCGCGGAGCTCGCGGTCGATACGTCCATACCGTGCCGGCTCCAGCCAGAACACGGTCTGCCGCGCCCAGCCGGCCTCCGCTGTTCCGACGATCTCTTCGACGCGTGCGGCGCCGTCAGTCGGGGCGATGATGACATTGTTCTTCGCGAACATGATGCGCGCGGCGCCATCCTCATCGACCGCGTGATCGAAATCGAGGACGGGGCCGGGCGGCCACGGAGTCGTCGGTAGGCGAGGGAGGAAGACCATCGATACGCAGTGATTCGCGACTACCTCCCAGCCGTCGGGAAGCCAGCGACACAGGTCCGGTTGGGTCAGATGTTGGCCGCGTAGATCCAAGATCTTGACCACGTAGTTGGTGGTTGGGTCTTCCTTCATGTCGGAGCGCACCAGCGAGCTGTTCTTCGCGCTAGCCGACGCCGACGGGGCCGAGTTCGTCGAGCACCGTCGGGGGCGTCCAGGCGTCGAGGGCCGCGAGCCAGCGGGTGACCATGGCAACGAGCGCCTGGCAATGGGGCGGCGGCGCCGCGGGGTCGATCTCGAGGTAGTCGGGCTCGGTGTCCTCGGGGAACTCCAGCGTGATGCGTGGCGTTCGCCAGGCAGGTTCAAGTGCCGGATCGAGCGTGTCGACCTCGGTGATGGCGTGGAGCCACGCGTCGAGCGCCGTCGAGGTCAGGCGTCCCGCCATCACCTGCGGCCCCTTCGCGTGCAACTCTCTCTCGAGCAGCCAGCTTCCAGAGGAGTGAATCATGAACGTGATCCCGGCTCGCTCATCCTTCCACGTGCCCCGTGAACCGTCGGCGAGCGGCTCGACGAAGATGCCTGCGTCGTCAAGCGTAGCGAGGTCGGGCAGGACCGCAGGGAACAGTCGTCGAGGATCGCCGAGCGGCTCGGCCGGGCCCCAGTCAATCACTACCGTCCACTCGCGATCGTCAACCAGCCACGCCAGGAACTGGTAGGCGCGGGCGAGGACGCCCGCGTGGGCGAGGCCGCCGATGCAGACGACCTCCGGCGAGACCGTCACCACGAGGCCGAGTGGGAACTGACGGGGGGCTGCGATGCGCTGCTCGCGGTGCATCTTCATCATTTCGTGGGTGGCGCTGAGGTGCCATTTCTCGTCTTCGATCGGATCTTTGAACACGAATGGCTGTGCGTCGAGCCACCGGGCGACGGCGGCGACGTCCACCGTGCCCGACACGGGGCGGAGCGCGAGATCTTCGAAATCCATGGTTGCCTCGATCACGGGGATTCGGTTGGGGGTTCGGTGGTCCGCAGGTGGCCCTGCCGCATCACCTCGCCAAGATATGCTTCGAACTGCTTCGGTCGGGTCTTCTGCTTGTACGGATTCTTCACGTCGCGCGGGCCCTTTGGCACGGCGGTGCCGTCGCGCCCGAGCTTGACGGCGACGCCGTCCTGATTCATCGCGCGCTGACCGGGGTGCTGCAGCACCTCGATGCTGTACATCGGGTCGGTCGTCTTGGTGTCGCCACGCGGCTTCACGCGTACCGAGGTTCCGTCGGGGAAGTCGTACGCGAGCTGGGGCTTGCCATTGGCAAGGGGCGGCGACGACTTGACGCAGTGGCCGGCGGCAGCCTCGGCGTCGAGGATCGACGTGATCTCGGCCAACGACTTGCCGGCGAGTTGCGGCGCGAGCGTCTTCCCGGTCTGTCCCTGGGTGCCGTTCTCGTAGTTCTGCTTGGCCGCCCTGGTTGCTGGATCCAGATCCGCATCGTCCTTGAAGGCACGCCCGCTCTCCGCGTCGGCGCGACCTCGCTGCCGCGCGACCTCGATGGCGCGCTCGAGGCCGACGCGCCTGGCCTCGGCCGAGGCTAGCTTGCGCGCGGCCTTGCTGGCCGCCTGCGCGGGCTGTCCGGCCTCGCGCTGCTGGACGTACTCCTTGGTGAAGGCCTCGGTGTAGGCATCAGTCGCGGCGGACCGCGCACCGGTGTCGCCGGTGAAGTCGTGCTGGCCGATCGCCTTGGAAACGTCGTTGTGAGCGAGCTGGCCCGCGCGGGTCTCCGCCTCGACCGCGAACTCGGACGGCGACTGGACGGGCGGGCGCTCCGCGACCCGCTGCTTGGCCACCGTTTGGTCCCCGACCTGCTGGGGATCGCTGGTTCGGTCTGGTACGGGCGGTTGCGCCGTCGTGGTCTCGGTGGGAGGAGCCCCAGTCGAGCTGACCTCGGCGGGAGCCGTCTGGACCGGACCGAGATCGCTGGGAGCCGATTCGGTCGGCGCGAGCTCCGGTGGCGGTGCCTCGCCCGGGGCCACCTCCGCCGGTGTCTCGCCCGAGCCTAGCTGCAGCGGTGCCGGCTCGCCCGGGCCGAGCTGCAGCGGCGCCGGCTCGCCGGGGCCGAGCTCCAGCGGCACCGGCTCGCCGGGCCCCAGCTCCAGCGGGGCGGGCTCGCCGGGGCCGAGCTCGCCGGGTGGCGCCTCGCCGGTGGGCGCGGCGGCGGGGCGCATGAACCAGTGGATGAGGCCGGCGGTGGCGAGGCTGAAGACGCCGGTCCAGAGGCGCTCGCTGGCCTCCTCGGGCGACAGGTCGCGGCCGGTGACGATGTCCTCCTCGAAGATGCCCTCGACGAAGCCGGTGATGCCGACGACGTCCCCGCGGCGGCGCCGATCGCGACGAAGACGCCGGCGACCTTCTGGTACCAGGGCCAGTCGCCCCAGGCGTCGACGAGCGAAGCGCCGCGATGCAGCAGCGCCACGACGAACGCCGAGGCCGCGAGCGAGATGACGGCGGCGGTCAACGCCGCGGTGAAGGTCGCGCCGATCGCGACGCCGATGACGACGAGGAGGCCGATCAGGACGACCGCGACGAGCAAGCCCTGGGCGAAGTGGGTGAAGGCGCTCCACAGGCCGGACAGGCGGCGACCGAGCCAGGAACGGTGGCGCTCGTGGACGGTGTCGTTCGAGACCGCTTGCAGGCGCTCGGGCAGGGCGTCGGTGAGGCGGCCGTGGCGCGCGACCTGGTCGTCGGCGCGCGCGCTGGCGGTGGCGGCGAACTGGTCGGCCTGGGCGCGCCACTCGGCCTGCTGCTGGGCGAGCGCGCCCCAGCCGCTGCCGGTGGCCTGGACGATCGCGCCGTTGTAGAGCGTGAGCGCGGTCGCGCGATCGGCCGCGAGCTCGGTCTGCAGGCCGCCGGAGGCGTCGCCGAGCGCGGCGGTGAGCCCGCCGGCCGCGCCGTCGAGCCGGCCGAGCACGTCGGCGCGGTGGCCGTCGAGGGCGTCGCCGACGCGGGTCGCGGTGCTGGCGAGGGCGTCGTGGGCCTGGGCGTGCGCGGCGTCGGCCTGCGCGAGGTCGTTCGCGGTGGCCTCGCGCAGCTGCTCCGCCGCCTCGCGGGCGAAGCCGTCGGCCTGCGCGGCGGGCAACGACTCGTGCGCGCCGAGCCGGGCGTGGGCGGCGTCGGCGGTGCGCTCCAGCTGCGCGGTCGCGGCGGCCTCGCGCGCGCGCAGGTCGGCGAGCTGGCGCTGGCCCTCGCCGCGGACCTTCTGCGCGACGCGCTCGCCGACACCGAGGAGCTCGGCGGCGCTGCGCTTGATCTCGCGCAGCTCGCCGAGGTAGTCGCGCTCGAGCTGGTCGATCGCGCCGAGCCGCGTCCGCAGCTTGGAGGCGAACTGTTCGGCGAGGCGAGCGGCGGTGCTGGTGATCGTCTGCTCGAGCTCGGCGGCCTCCTGGGTGTGGCCGGCGGTCGCCTCGGCGGCGGCGGCGACCAGGCGGTCGCGGTTCTGGGTCCCGGCCTCGACCAGGCGGTCGTGGTCGGCGAGACATCGATCGAGGAGCTGGTCCTTGATGGTGTTGCGGGCCTGGCGGATCGCGTGCTGCGCGGCCTCGCGGTCGCCGGCGTCCGGGAGCTGTCCGGCGGTCGCGATCGCGGCGTCGGCCTGGGCCCGGACCTGGCCGATGGTGGCGCGCGCGCTGCTGACGATGCGCCGGCCCGCGGCGCGGCCGCTGTCGATCATGCGCTGGCCCTCGTCGCGGGCCGCCTGCTCGATCGCCTGGCGCTGGCGCGCACCGTCGTCGCGGAGTCGCTGCACGGCCTGAGCGGCGTCGCCGAGCACGAGCGCGCTCTGGCTGGTGGCGATCGCGGTGAGGCTGGCGCGGGTGGCGGCGAACGCGGCGCGGCCCGCCTGCTCGCGCTGCTCGACGTCGGCGACGAACGCGGCGTGGTTGCGCGCCGCGGCCGCGATCGCGAGCGCGGTCTGGCCCACGATCGTGGCCTCGACCTCGCCGCGCCGGGCCGCGAAGTGCGACGCGATCGTCGCGCGCTCGGCGGCGACGCTGGCCTCGAGCTCGCCCTGGGCGGCGGCGACGGCCTGCGCCGAGGCACGTGGCCGGGCCCGTGGGGCCGGCGGCGCGGAGTCCGCCGGCGCGGCGTTGACGTCGGCGTCGGGGTCGGCGCCGCGGTCCGTGGCGCCTGGTCCGGGCTCGGCGGTCGCGGCACCGTCGCCGGCCGATCCGGTGGTCCCGGCGGCCGCGTCGTCGGCGGCGGTGGTCGTCTCCGACCGGGCGCCCGGTGGTGGCGCCGTGGTGCGCGCCGGCGGTGCGGTCCTCGCCGGCGTCGTCCTGCTGGCCCGGCGGCGCGACCGCGCCCGGTGGCCGAGCGTCGGGCGCGCCGGTCCCAGCTCCGGCCGCGCTGGCGCCGGCGGGGACGGGCTCTTGTGCGGCGGCGAGCACGGGGGCGAGCAGCGAGGCCGCGGCGCTCGGGTCCGTCACGGGCGTCGCTGGCGCGAGCAGCGTCGCGACGGCCGTCGTTGCCGCCGCCGTCGTCGGGGAAGCCGACGCCTCCGCCGTTCCGGCGGCGGTCGGGTCGGCGTCGGGCGTCGCCGGCCCCGACGCGCGCTGATCCGGCGTCGGCGCCGACGGTGTGGCTTCAGGCGCGTCAGCCGCCTCGGCTGGCTCCTCGCTCCGGGCGCGCTCGGACCCGGACCCTGACGCGGGCTCGCCCGCTGGTCCGGCGGCGGACGGCGAGCGCGACGGGTGCCCGCGGCGGGCGACGACGACGCTGCGGCCTGGACGTCCGAACCGGGCGACGGCCCGTCGATGGCGAGGGTGGCGCGGGACTCGTCGTAGGCGGCGAGCACGGGGGCGAGCAGCGAGGCCGCGGCGCTCGGGTCCGTCACGGGCGTCGCTGGCGCGAGCAGCGTCGCGACGGCCGTCGTTGCCGCCGCCGTCGTCGGGGAAGCCGACGCCTCCGCCGTTCCGGCGGCGGTCGGGTCGGCGTCGGGCGTCGCCGGCCCCGACGCGCGCTGATCCGGCGTCGGCGCCGACGGTGTGGCTTCAGGCGCGTCAGCCGCCTCGGCTGGCTCCTCGCTCCGGGCGCGCTCGGACCCGGACCCCGACGCGGGCTCGCCCGCTGGTCCGGCGGCGGACGGCGAGCGCGACGGGGTGCCCGCGGCGGGCGACGACGACGCTGCGGCCTGGACGTCCGAACCGGGCGACGGCCCGTCGATGGCGAGGGTGGCGCGGGACTCGTCGTAGGCGGCGGGGCGGTCCAGGGACGGCGCGGGGCCATCGGCGCGGGCGACCGTCGCCGTCGTCGGCGCGGTCGCGGCGCGCCGCGCGTGGTGTTCCTCGGCGGCGGCGTCGCTGGCGTCGAGGGTGGCGCGGGACTCGTCGTAGGCGGCGGGCCGGTCCAGCGATGTCGCCGGCGTCGCCCCGTTCACGTCGTCTTCGATGGCCGGCGCGTGGGCGCGCCCGGGCCGCGTGGCGGCGTCGAGCGTGCCGTCGTCGTCGATCGCTTCGACCGACTCGGCGGCGTGCACCGTCGACATGTCCGACGGCTTCGGCGCCGGCGCCCGGGCGATCGCCGCCGCGACGTCGGTCCGTCGTCGCGCGACTTCCGCTTCGACAGAGCGAAGCCTGGCCGCGTGCGCCGCGTGCGCCGCGTCGCCCGTCGCCGCACCGTCCACTGCAGCTTCTGCGGCCGCGGCCACGGCGTAGCGCGCCATCGTCAAGCGATGGTCGAGCCCGGTCGTCAGCTCGCGCACGCGCGCGCCGAGTTGCCGGGCGAGCGGCCCCCGGGCGCCATCGACGGCGTCGTGCAGCGCCGGCACCAGCTCGCCGTGGAGCGTCCGGACGTCGGCCTCCACCGCCGCCACGAGCTCCGCGGGATCCGGGGGCTCCTCGGGCGGGGCCTCGGGGGCGGCCTCGGGCTCGAGGTCCGCACCCCAGCCGTCGCTGCCCGGCTCCTCGGCGACGGCGAGCCCGCCCCACGCGCTCACGGGCCCGTCGTGCGGCTCCGCCGGGGCGGTATTGAACTCCATCGCCACGCGGCTACCTCACGTCAGTCGCGCTCACTCGGTACTGCCCACGTCGATCGACGCCACAGACGGAGCTCGCCAAGCGCGCCGCAACCAACGTGAGCCCGACGACGCGATTCGCGCGCCGGCCGTGCCGTGATCACCCGGTAGAGGTGACCGGACGGCGCCGCCGCGCCGCCGCGACGACGCGTGGCGCATGTCATCGACGACGCCGACACCGTCGACGCGCCGAGGTGGTCGTGGCGAACGCGAACGACGGCAAGCCGCGGCATGCCCCTCCTGTCGACCGATCGCTGCGCCGGTTGCGTGCCGTGCCGATCGCCTGAAGCGCGCATGCCGCTGCTGTCGACCGATCGCAGCGCCGGTGGCGCGCCGTGCCGATCGCCCGAAGCGCGCGTGCCCCCCGTCGACCGGCCGCGGCCGCGGCCACGGTCGCGGGCCGCGGCCAGCGCCCGCGCGGCCGGGCCCGGGGCCTCCCGCGCCGCCGGCCCCGCCGGGCAACGGACCTGGACCCGTTCGGGTCCTTTACAGGCGGCCCCGCTCTGCCTACGGTGCGCCCTTCACCCGTGTGGCGCCTTCCTAGCCTTCGTCGCCTCCGCGCGCTCAAGCTGACCCACCGCTGGCGCGCGTTCTTCTACGCGCTCACCGCGTTCGCGGTGGTCGGTGGCGCGACGATGCTGATCTGGCCGGCGCTGTCGGGCGTCTTCCTGCTGGCGGCCTACTGCATCCCGGCCAACTCGGTGGTGCCCATCCCGCACGAGCCGGCGGTGCTGTACTTCGCCAAGTACTACGACCCGGCGTGGATCGCCGTCGCCGGCACGGTCGGCAGCGTCGTGGTGTCGTTCTCCGATTACGCCCTGGTCGAGGCCGCGATGGGGCATCCCCGGGTCAAGAACGCCAGCGAGGCCCGGCTGTTCCGGTGGGCGGTGCGCTGGATGACGCGCTGGCCGTTCGCGATCATCGTCCTGTTCTCGCTGATCCCGGTGTTCCCGATCGCGGTGGTGCGGGTCCTGGCGCCGGCGTCGCGGTATCCGCTGCGGCGCTACATCGCGGCGCAGATCGTCGGGCGTCTGCCGCGGTTCTACCTGCTGGCGTGGTTCGGCAAGGCCGTGATGGTGCCGACGTGGCTGATCCTCGTGCTCACGGTGGTGATGATCGCGGTGTTCTGGCTGGGCGGTCGGCCGGTCGCCGCCACCATCGAGGACGAGCCCGACGCCGAGGAGATCGAGGTGCCGGATCTGTCGGACCCCGAGCACCCGGTCGCGGCCGGATCGAGCACGCAGCTGCCGGTGCAGACGGGCTGAGCGGAGCGGGCGGGCGCGGCGGCGGCGGTCAGCCCGAGGTGGTGCGGCGGAGGACGCGGGCGAGCAGGCGACCGGCGGCGAACCACAGCAGCGTGGCGACGACGGCGACGATCGCGACGACGACGAGGCCGCGGAGCGCGAGGTGGAGCATGGGCTGGCCTCACGGTCGGCCCTCCCGACGACGCGGGGAAGTACCCGAAAGGGGAGGCAGCTCGATCAGCTGGAAGCCGGGGGCGAGGCGGGTGGCGTCGAGGTGGTCGAGGGTGGCGAGGGCGCGGCTGGTGACGGCGGCGAGCTCGGCGCGGTTGCAGAGATCGAGGGTGGCCAGGATGAGCTTGAGGTGCTTCTTGACGGCGTTCTCGGTGACGCGGAGGGCCTGGGCGATCTCGGCGTTGGTGTAGCCGCGGGCGACGAGGCGGGCGACGTCGCGCTGGCGCGGGGTGAGGCCGCCGAGGCCGCGGCCGGCGTCGTCGGTGGTGAAGCCGAGGTGGGCGAGGCGGACCGAGGCCTGGGCGCAGATGGCGTTGAGGCTGTCGACGGCGGCGCGCGGCAGCTCGCGCTGGCCGGCGACGCGCAGGGTGCCGAGCGACGGGCCGATGCCGGTGAGGGGCCCGACGAGGATGAAGCGGCAGGCGCCGTCGAGGCAGCCGAGCGCGGCGGCGAGCAGGCGGGCCTGGCGACGGTCGAGGAGCTCGGCGGCGTGGGCGGGGGCGAGGGTCTGCTTGGCGCGCTCGCGGACGCGGTCGTCGCGGAAGCCGTGGGTCATGTAGCGGCGCAGCGCGGCGGCGTCGAAGTAGGTCGACGCCACGGTGACGCGGGGCTGGCCGTCGACGGTCTCGATGTCGAGGGCGCCGGCGACCGCGTCGAGCTCGGCGACCGCGCGCGCGACCGCCGCCTGCGCGACCTCGACGAAGGTCTCGGCCTCGTGGAGCGGACGGTTGGTTGGTTCAGCAAACATGCGCGTACACCTCGCTCTCCCCACGTCCGAGACTGTCTGCGGCTGTGGCCACGAGCACAGCAATGGACGGGCCATCCGATCACGGCGCGGTGCCGCAGGGTGTGATCGAGCCAACTGGCCCGGAACGTGGAGCTCACCGCTCGCGGGCGTGTTGGACTCTCGACACGCCAGGGTGCCAGTCGGCGTGAAGGATCCGACACCGCGTCGACACGCGCGGGCCCCGGCGTGCGGTCGAGTCGCTCCGCGTCAGCATCCTGTGCGCCACGCGACTACCCTAGTGAATGCGCCGTCACGCACAAGTACACGAACGAGTACCGGCGGTCGGCGACCCGGCCCAGCGGGGCTGGCGATCAACGCCGGCGCCGCCGCGCGCCGTCGTCGGCCGCGCGCGAGATCGCCTCGACGGCCCAGCCGAACCCGATCCCCGCCGCGTACGCGACCAGGTCCCAGCCGTCGGCCGTGGCGCCCACGACCAGCTCGCCGGCGGCGCCTCCGCCGCCGTGGTGGATCGCCTGCGCGACCTCGACGAGCAGCGCGATCGCCGCGACGATCGCCGCGCGCGCCGCGGCGGGGCCGCGGCCGGTGCGCCACAGCAGCGCGTACAGGAACAGGGTCGCGGCGCCGTCGCCGACGTGGCCGCGCACCAGGCCGCGCCCGGGCCAGCCCAGGTGCCCCCACCACCACGACGCGGCGCCGACCAGCGCGGCGAGGAGGGCGAGGAGGGCGGGGCGGTGCACGGCGGGCTGCGCGTTCAACGCGGCGGCGCCGGCCGGTGTTCCCGCGACGGCGGCTGGGTCACCCCGGTGGGGTGAGCGCGACGGGCGCAACCGCCGGCGCGGCCCGTCGATAGACGCCGCACGATGCAGCCACTCGCCGACCCCGCGCCCTCCTGTCGTCCACGCCTCGATCTGTCGCGGCGACCACCGACCTTTCAACGCGGTCGCCGACAGGCCCGGTGGTACGGTGCCGGCCCCATGAGCGTGAGTGGCAACGTGACGAGAGCCTGTTCGGTGGTCGCGCTGGCGGCGGCGACCCTGCTGACCCCGGCCTGCTTCGACCCGCCGAAGGACGTCAAGGACATCGACGCCACCGTCGGCCCGACGATCGACGCCGGCCCCGACGCGATGATCGCGCCCGCGATGCTGAGCACCGCGCAGCAGCCGCACGACTTCGGCGACGTCACCGTCGATGCCGCGTCGGCGCTGTTGTCGGTCGTCGTCCGCAACGTCGGCGGCGAGCGCTCCGGCGCCCTCGGCGTCGCCCTCACCGGCGACCAGCCCGGCGACTTCGAGCTGGTCCCGACCGGTGGCGCCGATGACTGCTTCGGCGCGGTGCTCGATCCCGAGGAGACCTGCCTGGCCCAGGTCCGGTTCGTGCCGTCACAGGCGGGCGCCCGCGCCGCCAGCCTCGACGTCTCGGGCGATCCGGGCGGCACCGTGTCGGTCGCGCTGTCGGGCAACGGCCTGACCGCCGGCGCGCTCGCCTTCGTCGGTGACACCAGCCTCGCCTTCGGCACCGTCGAGATCGGCGCGCAGTCGGCGACCCAGAGCCTCACCGTCGAGAACACCGGCGGCAGCACCACCGCAGCGCTGACCGTGACCCTCGGCGACGCCACCAGCTACACCAAGACCAGCGACACCTGCGACGGCCAGCCCCTCGGCGGCGGCAGCCAGTGCGTCGTCACCGTCCGCTTCAACCCGTCCGCGGTCGGCGCCGCGCCCACCTCGGTGTCGGTGCGCGAGAGCCCGACGGTCGGCGTGTCCGGGGCCATCAGCGGCACCGGCTCGGCGCGGGTCCAGGTCACGGCCGTCACGCACGGCAAGATCACGTCGATGCCCGCTGGCCTCGACTGCGGCGCCACGTGCGGCCCGGTCAGCTTCACCCAGACCCCGATCACCCTGACCGCCACCGCCGACACCGGCTACGAGCTCGACGCCTGGACCGGCGACTGCGCGGGCACCGTGTCGAGCGTGTGCTCGCTGACCCTGGACCAGGCGCTCACCACCGCGGGCGCGACGTTCCGCCAGCTCGACTGCGTCCCCAACACGGTGGTCTGCGACGACACCACCGGCCACTACGTCGACTGCTCGGGCACCGGCACGATCGACTTCGAGATGCAGTGCCCGCTGGGCTGCTCGCCCACGTCCGAGCAGTGCCTCGACGTCGACCCCAGCAACGGCCTGGCGACCTACCTCGACATGGCGCCGAGCGGCCCGGACGTGGCGTTCGCGGGCAGCTCGACGATCAACACGACGACCGGGACGGTCTTCAACGGGGCGCAGAGCGTCACGGTGCCGACCGCGCTCGTCGCGCAGACCGGCGGGCCGTCGATCCGGGTGCTCATGTTCAACTCGCTGTCGGTCGCCGGGACGCTCAAGGTGACGGGTACCTACCCCCTGGCGCTGGTCGTGAATGGCGACGTCTCGATCACCGGGACGCTCGATGTCTCCGCCGATGCCTCGATTCCTGGCCCTGGTGGTCAAGAGTCGCAGTCGGGTGACGGGGGCTGTCACGGCTCCGGGAGAACCTCCGGCTCCTCCAATCCTTCCCCTGGTGGTGGTGGCGGTGGTGGGCGCAACCTCGGCGCGGCCGGCGGCACCGCCGGGGACGGCACGACGACGTCTGGCGGTGGTGCCATGGGTGGCGGCCTGATCCCGCTCCAAGCCGGATGCGCGGGAGGGGCGACGATCGAGGATCCTCCGCTCCGGATCTCCTACGGCGGTGGCGGCGGTGGTGCCGTCCAGATTGTCAGCCGCACCCAGATCGCCGTGACGGGATCCGGAAAGATCGACGCGAGCGGCGGTGGCGGCGAGTCTCGGTCCTTCGGCACGTCGACGACGGCGGCGATCGGTGGCGGCGGTGGCGGCGGTGGCGGTGGGGTGTTGCTCGAAGCGCCACAGCTCTCACTCGACGGCGCGGGCGTCGTGATCTCGGCGAAGGGCGGCAGTGGCGCCGCAGCTGGTACTGGCAGCGCGGGACATCAGGGGAAGGACGGTGGAACCGCGGCGGGCGCCGTGACGGGCGGTAGCAACGCGGGGCTTGCGTCTGGCGGGGCTGGCGGCACCGAGACGGTACTGCCGACGGCGGGCGGGAACGGATCTGGTGCCACGGACGACGGAGGTGGCGGGGGTGGATCCGTCGGGTACGCCCGGTTCAAGTCCCAGGGCGGCGGCATCAACCCGCAGAATGGTGCGGCGATTCGCGCGTACTCCACCGCTGGCGCCATCGGATCGAGGCTGGTGCCTTGAGCAGCTAGCCGTGGGCGGTCGCTGCGGTCGAGCCGGCAGCCGAAACGGGCAGAGGGGCGACCGATGGTCGCCCCTCTCGTCGTTCAGCCGTGAGTCGCTGGCTCAGTTCGCCACGGGCGTCTTGAACGTCGTGATGGCGTGGCCGGTGACCACGTTGACGTTCGACGTCACGCCGTCGCCGCCGCCGCCGAGCTCGCCGCGGATCAGCGTCGCCTGCAGGCGGGTCGCGCCCGAGTTCATCAGGTACGCCGAGGCCTCGGCCGGGACGGTCAGGCTGGTCGCGAACTGGGCGCAGCGCAGCGAGACCCGCTTGGTGGTCGGCGGTGGCATCGTGGTGCCACCCAGGCCGGTGATGTCACCGTCGGTGGTGGTGATGCTGAGGATGAGGCCGTCGCCGGTGCCGGCGCCGCAGCCGGTCTGGCCGGTGCAGCTGATCGTGAACGACGAGCCGTCGAGCGGGATGTCGCCGAGGACCGCGGTGTTGGCGCCGTCGAGGGTGAAGTCGTCGCCCGCGCCGCTGCTCGAGCCGGCGGTGGCGTCGTACGGGAAGTCCGCGGTGAAGGTCGGGATGTCGCCGTCGCCGCCCGAGGTCAGGGTGATACTCACGTCGCCGCTATCGGCGAGGAAGCCCGGGTCGGGGACGCCCGGGATCGGGCCGACGCCGCCGAGGCTGAGGTGCAGCGCCGTGGCGGAGATCGCGGTCGGCGGGATGCACGTGGTCGAGGTGACCCCGGGGTTGGCCAGCACGATCGTCGTGTCGTCGACCTTGTTGACGACCGGGAGCGCCGCGCCGTCCGGCAGCAGCGCGGAACCGGAGCCGGCGAACGACACGTAGCGGCCGTCGGTGACGGAGAACGTGAACGGGGCGTCGGCGTCGATCAGCGCGAGCGCGCCAGGCACGCAGGTGCCGTTGCCGGAGCCGTCGCTGACGCCAGCGATCGTGCCGCCCAGGCAGGTCGCGCCCGGCGCCGACAGGCAGGTCGGGTCGTCCGGGCACAGGTAGCCCTTGGTGGGGACGAAGATGCAGGTCGGGATCGCCGGGCCCTGGACGTTGGCCATCTCGCCGTTGTTGTCGACGACGATCGAGATGGCGCCCTCGTTCAGGCCGACGTCGGCGGCCTGGGTCGGCGTGTACTCGGTGACCTTGCAGCCGATGGGGAAGCCCGGGTTGGTGTCGAAGATCGGCGCGGGCAGGGTGCCGGTCTGGTAGAACGAGGCCGCGACCTGGATGCCCTGGCCGAGCTGCGGCACGCCGAGCACCGACGCCTCGAGCACCGTGATCGTGCCCTCGAAGGTGTCGAGCATGGCGTCCGGCGGGACGCTCGCATCGATGATGTCGGTGTTGGCATCGATGTCGCTCGGGTTGGCGTCGATGGGCCCACCGGGGGTGATGTTGTCACCGCACGCGGTGGCGCCAGCTCCGGCGCCGATGAACAGGACGGTCGTGGCTAGTCTCTTCCAGCTGAGCATGTTCGGTTGCCTCCCTCTGCGTTCGTGCCGGCAGTCCGCGAGTGGATGGCGACCACCCGCCGCTAGGCAGCCCCCGGGCTGGCGGCGACAGGAACGATTCCCTGTCACGGTAGCGCCATCACCCTGGCGGGAGCAAGGAAGCCCGGCAGTTTCGGTGGCCTGCGTGTAGTCGAACCTGCCCCGAAAACGGCGACGGGCGGCCCGCGTGGGCCGCCCGTCGCGGTCGGTGTCAGAAGGACTGCGGGGTCAGTGCGTGATGTTGACCGTCGTGTGGCCGACGAGTCCGTGACCCACCAGCACCTTGCCCAGGCCGGAGTCCTGCACGGTCGGGCCGTCCAGCGTCGTTCCGGCGACGCGCAGGACGCGGGTCTCGATGCGGGTCACGTCGACCGACTCGATCGCCGCAACGGCTTCCATCGGCAGGCTCACCGACGTCGCGTCGGTCTGGCCGAGCGCGAAGTACGCGCACTGGAAGGCGGTGTACTCGGTCGCGGCCGACGCCGGCGGCATGTAGTAGTCGGGGGTCCCGGTGACGTCGACGTCCGTCGTGCGACCCGAGACGATCATCGCGCGGAGCGTGCCCGACGGCGGGGTGTCGTTGTCGGCGCCGCAGTCGCCGTTGTTGAAGCCCGTGCCGGCGCACGCGAAGGTGACCGCTTGCGCGGTGTCGGGGAACTGATGCGGCTGGGCGCTCTCGTCGGCGAGCGTGAAGCCCTCGCCGCGCGGGAACACGGTGAAGTCGATCGCCGGCCAGTTGGCGTCGGCATCCTTCTGGACGCGGACGGCGGTGGTTTCGTCACCCAGGAAGTCGGCGTTGGCGCCACCCGCGGTGGGGATCGGGCCGGCGCCGTTGAGCACGGCGAAGGCCGCGGTGCCGGTCTCGGTACCGGTCCCGGCCGGATCGATCACGGTCAGGACGTTGCCGGTCTGGCCGACGATGGGGAAGGCCGAGGCGCCGCTGTTGAACCCGGCGGCGGTGAGGCCGTTGATGTTCAGGTACGAGCCGACCAGGTTCGCCGTGAGCGTGTCGGTGAAGCTGTAGGTGACCAGGTTCTGGACGCCGAGCGCTGTCGCCGTCACCGCGGCGGTGGCCCCGGCGTCGGACACGCAGTTGTAGCCCACGCCGGCGGTGTAGCCACAGGGCCCGACGGGCTTGAGCAAGCCCGACGTTCCGGTCTCGGGCGCGCCGATGGTCACGGCACCGGCGCCGACGGTCGGGTTCGCGCCGTTGGCCGCCGTGTACTTGGTCACGAGGCAGCCGCCGATCGGAGTGGTCCCGTAGAGCACCTCGCCGCCACCCTGCGTCAGATCTTCGAAGTCGATGGTGATCACGCCACCCTTGAGACCGGCCGCTGCGGCCTGCGGGGACGTGATCGCGACGTCCGTGACGGCAATCGTCATTGCGCGCGTCGCGCTCGGCATGGCGTCGATCATCTCGGCGTCCGGCGTGTCGGAGGCGTCGATCCTCCGGGCGTCAGGCGAGCCGGAGCTCGAGTCGTCACCGCAGGCGACGAGCATCGCGCCGCTGCCGAAGGTGACCAGGGTGACCGCTAGGCTCTTCCAGGTTCGCATTCGAGATCCTCCTTAGGGGTGCGCGTCCCGCGCCCGTGGCTGTCGCACGATCACGGTCATCCCGGGTCCCCACCCGACGTGAGGCGACGCATGATCGCTGCCACGGTAGCCTCATCGATCTCGTGCGCGCAAGGAAACGGGTCACATCTCGGGGCGCGCGTCGTCGTCGGAGATCCGTGATCGATCACCACCTTGCCACTCGTGCAGCGACGTTGGTCACGCGGCTCACGCGTGCGGGACGCGGCGAGCGCGCGAGCGCGTTTCGCGCCGGTCGCGCGGCGCTCGCGGATCGGTCTCCGGCGCGGCGCGGCGCAGCCGCCGGCCACCTCCGCCGCCTACATGATGAAGGGGCGGGGACGGCGCCGGGCCGGGCGCCGCGCGTCCGGAGCCCGGACACCCGGAGCCGCGGCGGGGCCGGCGTCGCCCGATCGTGGCAGCCGCGTGGCCGCCGGGTGCGATCTCCGCGTACATCTCTTTCTTCCATGATCCCAAGATGTTGCGACGATGATCCGATCCCGGGCCTGTGGATAATTTGATCCCCTCTCGGCGCGGCTGTTAGCATTTTCTTCGTCGGTCGCAGTGGCGAGCCGGCCCCGTCCCCAAACCGGGCCTTGCCCGAAAACCCGATCCGTTTCGCGATGTTGCGGATCGAGCGATCGCCGCCGCCGCGGGCGCCCGAGGGGCTCCCTGCGCCTTCTTTCGCCCCCGGTCTATTGGTCTGCTTATATAAGGAGAGCGAGTTGAGCCTGGCGCCCTTGTCCGAGTCGACGGTGGTCTCCACCGCGACCACCGGCACCGCGACTCCCTACCTCGTCCCCATGCGTAGCGCTTCACCCTGTGCCGAGCCCGGATCCCCGCCCCAGCGGTCGGGAGAGGCCGCGGACGAGCGCGCCGCGCGGGCCCTGGCGATCACCGAGAGCCTGCGCAAGCGGCGCCGAGACCCGGCGGCGACGCCGGGCCCGGAGCTCGCCGAGGCCCAGGCCTCGCTCGAGCGCCGCATCCGCGCCCACCTCGCCCGCGGCACCGTGCGGGTCACGCTCACCGACAACCGCTACACGATGATCTCGGTGCGGCGACAGGGGCGGGCGGCCGGGCGCGATCGCCACTACGACGTCCGCCTCCACCACATGTTCACCGACGCCGATCCGGTGATCACGCGGTCGCTGGCCCGCTACATCGCCGACAACGATCGCGACGCGTCGCGCGTGCTCGGCACCTTCATCGACGACAACACCGAGCGCGTGCGCGGCCAGGCGCGTCGCACGCCGATGCAGGTCATCGTCACCGCCGGGCAGTTCCACGACCTGCGCGCGATGTACGACGATCTCAACGCCCGCTACTTCGACAACAAGATCGAGGCGGCGATCACGTGGGGGCCGCGGACCGGCCGGCCGCGCCGCCGCAACAGCATCAAGATGGGCAGCTACTCGGTCGAGGAGCGCCTGATCCGCATCCACCGCGCGCTCGACCGCGCCTTCGTGCCGGCGTTCTTCGTCGAGTGGATCGTCTTCCACGAGATGCTGCACCAGGTGCACGACATCAAGGTCAAGAACGGCCGCCGCGAGTTCCACTCGCGCGCGTTCCTCGCCGACGAGGCGCGCTTCGAGCACTACCACGAGGCGCGCGCCTGGGAGCGCCGCCACCTCGACGAGCTGCTCACCTACTAGCTAGCGCTCGCCGCCGCCAGCGCCGTCGTCGTCATCGTCGTCGTCGTCGTCGTCGTCGCCATCGGCGCCGTCCCAGCGCAGCCGCGCCGGCACCGGCCCGCCCGCGAGGTACCCGACGATCTCGGCGACGTCGGCCTCGGTCGCGCCGGCGAGCCAGACGCCCTCCGGGTAGACCACCAGGTTGGGTCCGTCGAAGCAGGGCCCCAGGCACCCGCACGGGGTGACCGCGACCACGCCGACCAGATCGTCGCGGCGCGCGACCTCGCGCTGCAGCGCGCCGCACAGCGCGACGCCGCCGCGTCCGCCGCACGACGGCTTGCCGCCCGCGGGGCGCTCCTGCGTGCACACGAAGACGTGTCGCTGGTACCGCACGGGCGCGACTCTAGCGCGACGTCACATCCAGGTTTGCCGGTCTCTGCCACGGCGTCGTCGCCTCGACGCGCGTCCCACTCCGGACGCCGCGTCGCGTTGCGCCCATCGTGCGCACCGCGACCGCAACTCTCGTACGAAGGCCACCGAAAACATGGCGCAAGGTCTTGAGCGCACGTCGAGGTTTGGACACGATTCGCCACGGTCTCGATGGGCGGAACTCTTCTTCGCGACTGACGAACACGCGGTTCACCGACGACGCTCAGGGGGAGCATCGTCGGCGCCGGCCCAGACCTGCTCCTGACCTGCCCCCACGTCGCGCATGTCCACGCCGCAGCACCACATCATCAAGGAGACGTCGGACTCCTTGTCGCGCTTGCTCCAGGACGAGTTCAAGCGGAACGGCTACAAGCGCGTCCACATCGTCGACGAGGCGCCCAAGCCCGAGACCATCGAGGGCAAGCTGCCCGCGGTCTCGCTGTACCTCTACCAGATCGCCGTCGATCCCCACGGCGAGGACGGCAACGCGGTCGAGGAGATCGTCGAGGTCGCGCAGCCCGACGGCACCATCAAGGAGTTCATGCGGCGCCGCGCGCTGTGGCTCCGCCTCGACTACCTGATCTCGTGCTGGGCCCAGACGCCCGAGGACGAGCAGCTGCTGATCGGCCTGATCGTCCGCACCATCATCGACAACCGCGAGCTCACGCGCGAGCGCCTGCGCGGCGACAGCTTCGAGGCCGACTTCGCGCTGCCGCTGGTGCTGTCGGCGCGCCTCGACGAGGGCACGCTGGCCCGGTTCTGGGGCAGCCTGCAGCAGCCGGTGCGGCCCGCGATCCAGTGCTGGACCCTGGTGCCCATCACGCCCGCGAAGCTCGAGGAGTTCACCCGCGTCCAGCAGCGGCAGCTCGAGTACCGCAACATCCACGACCCTCGCGTGCGCGAGCAGGGTCCCAGCCCCAACCCGTTCGCCCGGCGCCTCGACCTCGGTGGTGGCGGCCGGCGATAGATTCCCGTTTGAAAACTTCAGGAGGATTCTCGAATGGCGACCAGCTATCTCTCACCAGGCGTTTACGTCGAAGAAGTCGATCGCGGCTCCAAGCCGATCGAGGCCGTCGGTACCAACACCGTCGGCTTCCTCGGTGAGTCATCCAAGGGCCCGCAGAACGAGGCCGTGCTCGTCACCAACTGGTCGCAGTTCGTGAAGACCTTCGGCGACTTCAAGGAGTGCTCGGAGCACTTCGCCCACGGCGTCTACGGCTTCTTCAACAACGGCGGCTCGCGCTGCTTCGTCGTCAACGTCGGCGCCCCCGAGGGTGGTGGTCACAAGGCCGCCGCCGGTGGCAAGGACGACAAGAAGGACGACAAGGCCCCGGCCGCGACCGGCGGTGGCGGTCGTGACGGCCTGTACATCGGCCGTGACGGTGGCCCCGGCGCCCGCACCGGCCTCAAGTGCTTCGACGAGGTCGACGAGATCGCGATCGTCGCGGCCCCGGGCCAGACCTCGCCGGCCGTCGCCGACGCCATCCTGTCGCACTGCGAGACCCGCAAGGACCGCTTCGCGATCCTCGACTCGCCCGAGACCATCAACGGCGGCGTCGACAAGCTGCCGCGTCCGCGCGACTCCAAGTACGGCGCATACTACTTCCCGTGGATCCAGGTCTACGATCCGGACAAGGGCCACATCCACGTGCCGCCCTCGGGCCACATCGCCGGCGTCTACTCGCGCGTCGACAGCGAGCGCGGCGTCCACAAGGCGCCCGCCAACGAGATCGTCCGCGGCGCCCTCGGCCTGCGCTACAACGTCTCGAAGGGCGAGCAGGACCTGCTCAACCCCAAGGGCGTCAACTGCATCCGCTTCATGAGCGGCGCGATCCGCATCTGGGGCGCCCGCACCCTGTCGAGCGACCCGTCGTGGCGCTACATCAACGTCCGCCGCCTGTTCATCATGGTGGAGTCGTCGATCGAGCGCGCGACCCAGTGGGTCGTCTTCGAGCCTAACGATCATCGGCTCTGGAAGCGCGTCGGCCGCACCATCACGTCGTTCCTCACCCTGCTGTGGCGCAACGGCGCGCTGATGGGCACCTCGCCCGAGCAGGCCTTCTACGTGAAGTGCGACTCCGAGACCAACCCGCCCGAGGTGGTCGACGCCGGCCAGCTGGTCGTCGAGATCGGCCTCGCCCCGGTGAAGCCCGCGGAATTCGTCATCTTCCGCATCGGCCAGATGGCCTCCGGTGGTGGCGTCGAGGAGTGATCCTCGCCGCTAGTTGATCCCAACGAGAATCCGTCGACTCCCCAGGAGATTCCGAGCGCCTTCCACCGGAAGGAAGGAAGGATCTCCTGGGGGACCGTCGTAGAAGGTGCGGTCCTGGACGAGCTGTCCAGGCACGCATAGTCGAGACCAGCCACGGGGATCTTCGCGGGCCCCTCCGTCTACAACCCTCGCCGGCCGGGCGCAAGCCAGCCGACGCGGGGACGGGGGGGTCGACGAGGCGCTCCCTGGAAGGCCCCGACCCTCTCCCTGACCGCAACGAATTCAGGAGAATCAAGTCATGGCCGACGCGCGCAATCATTCTGCTGGCCACTACATGCTCAGCCTCGACGGCGAGCCCTCCATCGTCCGCAAGTTCGACGGTGGCAACATCTCCGCCGAGGTCGTGGTCCACAACATGGGCCCGACCAACGTGCAGATGAAGCACATCTCCACGCTGAAGTTCGAGCCGTTCACGCTCGAGATCGGCATGTCGATGGGCAAGTCGCTGTACGAGTGGATCCAGGCCTCGTTCGACATGGCCCACATCCGCAAGAACGGCTACATGGCGGCCGCCGACTTCAACTACAAGGCGAAGTCGTACCGCCACTTCCGCGACGCCCTGATCACCGAGGTCGGCTTCCCGGCCCTCAGCGGCGCCAGCAAGGACCCGGCGTACTTCACCGTGAAGTTCGACCCGGAGGAGATCACCTACGCCCCCGGCGACGACGCGGCCCTCAAGGGCGTCGTCAACACCAAGCAGAAGAAGTGGCTGGCGTCGAACTTCCGCGTGAAGATCGGCGATCTGCCCTGCGCCTCGGTCTCCGAGGTCGCGGCCTTCAGCTGGAAGCAGGGCACGGTCGAGGACGCGGTCGGTGAGTTCCGCGTCAACGCCAAGGAGCCGAGCAAGGTCGAGGTCCCGAACATCAACCTGACCATCGGCGCCAAGGACCTCAAGCCCTGGTCGGACTGGTTCACCGAGTTCGTCATCAAGGGCAACAACGGCCAGGAGGCCGAGCTCAGCGGCACGATCGAGTACCTGTCGCCGAACACCGGCGAGGTCCTGGGCGCGGTCGAGCTCTTCAACGTCGGCATCTTCAAGCTGACCGAGCAGACCACCGAGTCCAACAAGGACGCGATCAAGCGCTTCACCGTCGACCTCTACTGCGAGACGATGAAGCTGCGGCTCGATTACGTGTGATGGGCTCGCCCTGTCACCAGGGCGATCCTGTTAGGATGCAGCCTGCTCGGGAGACCGAGCAGGCTGTTTCCTTTTCCGCTCCGATTCGAGGGGAGAGCTTCGAGGCATGGCGTTCAAGACCGAGTACAAGTTCACGCTGCCCCGGGGGTACGTCGATGGCGAAGGCAAGGTGCACAAGGACGGCACCATGCGCCTCGCCACCGCGCGCGACGAGATCCTGCCGCTGCAGGACTACCGCGTGCAGGCCAACCGCGCCTACCTGGTGATCATCCTGCTGTCGCGCGTGGTCACACGCATCGGCGATGTCACGCACATCACCGTCGACGTGATCGAGAACCTGTTCTCGACCGACCTGGCGTTCCTGCAGGAGTTCTACCGGAAGATCAACGAGGAGGGCGGGGCGCCGAAGCACCACGTGGCGTGTCCGGGCTGTGGGCGTGAGTTCGACGTCGACATGGTCACCGGCGCGCTGATCGCCGAGGAAGGAGGTAGTGGCCCTTCCGGCCCGGGGTGAACTGGGCGGCGGTCGCTACCTACCCGCGTGAGCAACTGTTCCAGGAGATCGCGTACGTCGCGTACCACTTCCACTGGCGCCTCGACGACATCCTCGACATGGAGCACGAGGAGCGGCACGTGTGGCTGCGCGAGATCGCCAGGATCAACCGAGAGATCAACGAAGCGCGCCAGCGCTGATCAGGAACCGACGGGATAGCCCATGCGACCGACCGCCGAGATGAGACCCCCCGGGGTATACGCCGCGTTCGTCGACCCGGCGCGGCCCACCCTCGAGATCGCCGACACCCGGGTCACCGGGTTCGTCGGCCTGACCCTCAAGGGCCCGCTGCACGAGCCGACCCGGATCGCCAACTGGGACGAGTTCGTCGAGACCTACGGGTACTCGACCGACCAGTACCTGTCCGACGCCGTCTTCGCGTTCTTCCGCAACGGCGGCAGCGCCTGCTACGTCGTCCGGGTCGCCCACACCACCGCGCCCGGCGAGCAGCCCAGCGTCGACGACGCGTCGTGCGCCGAGCACGTCCAGGCCGACGACTGGAACAAGCCGTCGCTGCGGATCCGCGCCCTCAACGAGGGCCGCTGGGGCAACTCGATCTGGGTCAAGTGCCTGCACTCGACCGGCGCGACCGCGCTGCTGACCCGCGACCTCGACGTCGGCTCCGGCGAGGCCCACGTCAACACCGTGCGCGGCTTCGAGGTCGGCGCGCTCGTGCGGCTCTACGATCGCGAGAACTCCGACTACGTCGTGGTCACCGAGGTCGGCGACAAGCTGATCAAGTGGAGCAAGGAGACGCCGGTCAACCGCCGTCACCGCGCCGCCGCGCCGACCCACCTCGAGGTCATGGAGTTCGAGATCCACGTCGCGCTGCGCGACCGCCGCGAGGTCTTCAAGAACCTCCAGATGCACCCGCTGTCGCGCAACTACGCGCCGCGGGTGGTGGCGTCGCGGTCGCGGCTGATCCGCGTCGAGGATCTCGGCACCCGCTCGCCGGTGCCGCACAACCTGCCCGAGCCGCAGCCGATGGTGCGCCTGGCCGGCGGCCGCGACGGCGCCGACGCGGTGACGCCCGAGGACTTCATCGGCATCGACAACGGGCCCGGCGAGCGCGCCGGCCTGCTCGCGCTCGGCGCCATGGAGGAGGTCGCGCTGCTGGCGGCCCCCGACGCGATGCTGTTCTGCGAGCGCGAGCGCGGCCCCGCCGGCGAGATGCGCGCCCAGCGCATCCAGGAGGCGATGGTCTCGCTGTGTGAGAACCAGAAGGATCGGTTCGCGATCCTCGACATCCCGCCGTCCAAGGACATCGAGTGGGTGCAGCGGTGGCGGCGCCACCTCGACTCGAGCTACTGCGCCTACTACTGGCCGTGGCTGACGATGGTCGGACCGGAGGGTGGCAAGGGGCGCGCCGTGCCCCCGTCCGGAGTGATGGCCGGGATCTACGCCCAGCGTGACACCACGGACGGCGTCCACTCGGCCCCGGCCAACGTGTCGATCATCGGCGCCGAGGACCTGTCGCTGCGCGTCACCGAGGACCACCTCGGCATCCTGAACGCCAGCAGTGTCAACACCTTCCGCATCCAGCGCGGGGTCCGCCCCTGGGGCGCCCGGACCGCCTCGACGGACCCGGACTGGCGCTACATCAACGTCCGGCGGCTGTTCATCATGCTGCGCCGGACCCTCGACGTCGGCTTCTCCTGGGTGACCTTCGAGCCCAACAGCCACGGCACCTGGGCGGCGGTCCAGCTCGCGACCGCCACGTTCCTGGAAAGCCTTTGGAAAAAGGGGATGTTGATCGGGGGGAAGCCGGAAGAAGCCTTCTTCGTACAATGCGACGCCGAGACCAACCCGGCGGATAACATCGACAAAGGCATCCTCACCTGCAACATCGGAGTCGCGCCCACGGTCCCGTCCGAGTTCGTGATGATCTCGATGGTGCAGGACATGGGCACGGATCAGGTGGGGTGAGCTGATCCGCGCGCTGCCGCTGGAGACTCGACCTCGGAGGACGACATGGCCGACCGCAAGGATCCGCTTCCCGCTTTCTGCTTCAAGGTCACGATCACGATCGCCGGTGCCGGCGAGAACGAGGCGTTCTTCAAGAGCGTCGGCGGGATCAAGATCGAGAGCGAGGTCGTCGAGTACAAGTCGGCGGGCGTCAACCACGCGACGTACAAGCTGCAGGGCGGGACCAAGTGGTCCAACATCGTCCTCAAGCGCGGCTTCACCGACGCCGCCGGCGGCGACGCCCTGACCAACTGGCGCAAGGCCTGGACCCTGGCCGACAACAGCCGGGCGCGGACCCGCGCCACGGTCACGGTCACCCAGCTCAACACCAAGCTGGACCCGGTGAAGACCTGGACGATCATCGAGGCGTGGCCGGTCAAGTGGGAGCTGGCGGACCTCGACGCCTCGAAGAGCGAGGTGTCGATCGAGACCCTCGAGATCGCGCACCACGGCATCCAGGAGCTGGTGGGCTGAAGCGATGACCACCGTCGGGAACACCGGCGCTGCCGCCAGCGAGCCCCGCGCGCTGGCCTCCGCGCTGTCGGCGTCCACGCCGTTCGCCGGTCGCGCCGCGTCCGCGGCGCTGCACGCGTCCGAGCGTCACGTCGATCGCTGGGCGCCCGAGCGCGACGCGACGTCGCGGTCGCGCGGCCTCGGCAC
Organism: Kofleriaceae bacterium; assembly: GCA_020633495.1. GTDB lineage: Bacteria > Myxococcota_A > Polyangia > Haliangiales > Haliangiaceae > WYBA01. The sequence continues at coordinate 276,431 of JACKDR010000006.1, forward strand.
GCTGGCGTTCGCCGACCGGCTGCTCAAGCCGTGGCTCGCCGCGGCGCAGTCGTCGCGGCCGCGCGGCCGGACGATCGACCGCACGACGCCGTCGGTGTCGTGGCTGTTCCCGCGTCCCTGGTATCAGGACGAGCTCGACTGGGCGGCCGCCGAGCGCGAGGCCGAGGGCCAGTCGCAGGCCGGCGTCCTCACGACCCGCGGCACGTACCTGGCGCAGCCCGCCGGCATGGCGCCGCGCAGCGTCCAGCACGCGGTGGTCCGCCCGCCGGGCGCCGCGGCCGCCGCGGCCGGTGACGAGGGCACGGAGCGTGGCGAGCGTCGCGTCGCGACGCCCGATCTCGCCTACGTCGCGCCCTCGATGGCGCCGAGCGCGGCGTGGCCGACCACCGTCGGCGCGCGCGCCGCGCGTGGCCTGGGGCCGTCGCCGGCGTCGACCGGGGCAGGGGCCGCCATCGGCGGCGCCGGGCTCGCCGCCGCGATGCGCGCCGCGCCGCAGGCGCTGCGCGCGCTGCGCGCGTGGAGCGCCGAGGTCCCGTTCGCCGCGGCCCAGGCGGCCGAGCTCGTCGCCGGCACCGTCGCGTCGGCCGAGCGCGCCGGGCTCGCCGCGCAGTCGCCGCTGCTCGAAGGCCTGGCCTACGTCGCTCCGTCGGAGATCGCCGCGGCGTCGCAGCCGGGGCCGCAGCTCGCGCACCGCCCGAGACCGTCGCGCCGCTGGCGCGCCGCGCCCAGCTCGCCGCGGTCCAGGGCGCCGCGCGGCCGCGAGGTCGCGCCGACGTCGGCCCCGAACGCGCCGCAGCTGCCGCAGCTGGCCGCGCTGTACCAGGCCGAGCAGGCCCGCGCCGCCGCGCAGGTGCGCGAGGCGTCGCCGGCTCCGGCCGCGCCGTCGAGCGAGGTCGCCGCAGCCGCCGCGACCAGCGCGCCGACGCCCGCCGAGGGGCGTGGCCACGCCGTCGTCTCCCGCCGGGGCCGCGCCGAGCGCGGTCGCCGCGCCGACGTCGGCTGGCTGCTCGCTCGCCGCGGTGGCCCAGGCCGCCGCGGGCTCGCCTGCGCTCGCCGGCTCGCTGCGGTCGCTCGAGCTGGTCACCCGTGCTGCGCGCTCGGCGGCGGGCTCGCGCCGGTCTCGGGGCCGCGGGTCGCGTTGCCGCCGGTCTCGGCGGTGCGCTGACCGGGATCGAGGCCGCAGGCGCCGCGTTCGGCGTCCCGTCGGCGCCGACCAGGCTCGTCGGGGCTCGCGACCTCGCGCGCTCGCTGGTCGCGCCGGGTGCGGGCGCCGCGCCGACGGCGTCGCCGGGCGCCGCGACCGGACCGGCCACCCGCGCCGTGCCGCGCTTCGCGCCGGTGTGGACCGCGCCGGCCGCCGGGCCGCGCGCCGCGACCCAGCTCGACACGCCGTCGCTGGCCGCGGTGGCCGCGACGCGCCCTGCCGCCATCGATCACCTCGGCTGGGCCGATCGCTGGCTGCGCGCTTCGCCGGCGCCTCGCCGGCGTCGCTGCAGACCCACGACGAGGTCTCCGGAGCGCGCGCCGCAGCTCGGCGCCGCCGCGCGCGGCCGATCTTCGTCGCGCCGTCGCTGGCCGCCGCGTCGTCGCCCGCCGCCCAGCCGTCGAGCCCGACCGCTGGTCGCGCCGGCCCCGGCGAGGTCCTGCGCTTCGCCGACGACGAGGCCACCCCGGACGCCGTCTTCCAGGCCATCGCGCGCGCCGCGCGGCAGCGGCAGGCGTCCCGCCCTGGTGCCCCTGACCCCGGCCGCGTCGCCGGGCCGCGCCACCGCGGACGTCGCCGCGCCGGCCGTCGCGCCGTCGCCGGTCGCCGCCGCCGCGCCGACCCTGACGCTCGCCGATCGCCTGGTCCGCTCGACGCCGTCGGCGCCGGCCGCCGGGCTGCACGCCGGCCTGGCGTCGTCGCCGATCGCGCCCGCGCTCGCCGGCATGCTGTCGCTGCCGTCGGCGCCCACCTTCGACCCGCGCGCGTTGCACCCGACGTCGCTGTTGTCGGCGTTCGTCTCCGCGCGCGCTCGACGCGACCCCCGGCGAGGCCTTCGCGGCCGGCGCGGCGCCGGCCATCGGCGCGGCGCGCGCGCCGTCGCAGTCGCTGGTCACGCCGCCGACCACGGCCGCGCTCGCCGGCGACGTCACCGTCGACAGCGCCCTGGCCGCGCGCGCGCCTGGCGCGGGCGCTGGTCAGCCCGGATCGCGCGGCCGTGCCCGCCGGTGGCGCCGCGGCGACCCCCCGCGACCACGTCGCCGGGCATCGCGTCGGTGCGGTCGTCGCTGCTGGCGCGTCGCTGGGCCTCGGCCGACGCCGCGGCGCCGGCGTCAGGCGCGCCGTCTCCTTCCGGCGCGCCGTCGATCGCATCGTCGGGCGCACCGTCGGGCGCACCGACGGGCACGCCGTCGCTCGAGGCGGCGGCGGTCGCGCCCTCGCCCGGCGCGCCGACCGCGACCCCGTCGATGGCCGCCGGCGCGTCGCCGGTGGTGGCGTCTCCCGAGCTCGCGCTGCCCGGCGTCGGGCCGCTGGCTTTGCACGCGCCCCTGCGCGACGTCACCGGCTGGTCGGCGCGCCCCGGTCAGACCGCGGGCCGCGCGCACGATCTCGCGGTGTCGCGCGAGCGCGCCGCCGCCGATCTGTCGTTCGACTTCGTGACCCCCGAGATGGTCCTGGCCGCCCAGGTCTACGGCTTCGGCGCCGTCGAGGCCGCGCAGGCGGCCCGGCTGGCGGTCGAGGGACCGAGCAGCCTGTCGGCGATGGCCAGCGCCGTCGACCTGACCCTGCTGCGTGGCATGGACGTCGCCGACGACGTGCGCGCGACCGCGGCCCGGACGTCGCCGTCGGGCGTGCGCCCGTCGGACGCGCCGGCGTCGCTGCCGTCGGCCGCGCTGTCGTCAGGTGCGCTGCCGTCGGCGGTGGTGCCGGGCACCGCGCCCACGTCCGACGCGATCGCGCCGAACGTCGCGGCGCCCGCGGCGGCGTCGCCGGCCGCCGCCGCGCTGACCGGGCGCTCGCGCCCCGCTCGACGCGCCGCCGTCGCCGTCGCAGGCCGAGGCGCCCGCGACCTCGTTCGGCGTCGGTCGCCGCATGCCGCGCGGCGCGTTCCTGTGGCCGGCCGGTGCCGTCGCCGCGCTCGGCATGCGCGCCCAGCTGCCCGAGGGCGCCGCCACCCTGCCGCTCGCCGCGCTCGAGATCCTCGCCGCCGGCGCGGTCGCCGACATGTCCACCCTGGTGGCGCCGCGGCGCCGCGACGGTGACGACGGCGCCGCGGTCGGTGCACCTGGCGTCGCGCCCGCATCCCGCCCCGGTGCGCGCCTCGGCGCACAGGCCCCCGCGCTCGAGGTCGTCGCGGGCGCCGCCGCTCCGACCCCGATCGCCGGCACCGGCGCCGCCGCCGCCGACGAGCTCGCCGCCGCCGACCTCGGCGCGCCGGACATCGCCGCCGCGCGCGCGCCGACGCCCCCGCGACCGCCCCGACCGGCGTCGCGGCCGGGTCTCGACCGCGGCCGCGCCGCGCGAGGCCGCCGAGCTCGCCGCGTCGTACGGCCTGCCGCCGTCGCAGCGGGCGCGGTTCGAGTCGGTCTACCTCACCCTGTCGCGCAGCTCCGAGGGCGCGTCGCTGTCGCCGTCGGTGCGCGCGGCGCGGGCCCTGGCCGTGGCGTCGCGGGCCGACGGAGGCCGCGACGCGGCGCCGGCGACCGCGCGCGAGCGCGCCCTCACCGCGTGGTCGGCGCTGCCCGTGATCTTTCCCGGCGGCGCCACCGAGACCGGCGGCCCGGGTGCGACGGACGGCGCCGCGCGGCGGCCGGCAGCCCCGCCACGCTGGCGGCGCCGTCGAGCCTGGCCCGCCTGGCGCCGTCGCCGACGTACACCGCGCCCAGCGCGCCCGGCGCGGCCCACCCGGCGTTCACGGCCGATCCCGGCACGCTGCCCGTGCACCGCGCCATCGCCGACGAGATGGGCGGCGAGACCGCGATCACCGCCGAGATGCGCCCCGGCCTGGCCGCGCTGTCGGCGCGCGCCGGCGAGGCCCTGAGCTCCTTCGTCCGGCCCACCGGCCCCGAGCTGCGCGCGACCTCGTCGGGCGCGGCCCGCGCGCCGTCGGCCCGCGCCGCCCAGGCGGCGGCGCCCACCGCACAGGAGCTGGTCCGCACCGGCCGCAGCTTCAGCCGCGTCGGCGGCGGCGAGGTCGAGATCCCGTCGTGGTTCGAGTCGGCGGCCCGGCAGATGCTGTCGCAGCGCGGTGGCGCCGCCGAGGGCATCTCGATGGCCGAGCTGACCCTGATCGCCAGCGCGCCGGCCACGTCGGTGGCGGCGGCGACTCGCGGCCACTCCGCGACCCCGGCGCCGTCGGCGCCGGGCGGTGGCGGTGGTGGCGGCGGCGGCGGTGGCGGTGGTGACAAGAAGGACGTCGAGCAGGAGGCGCAGAAGCTCTACGCCGAGATCCTGCGGATGTTCGAAGACGCGCGGCAGCGCAGTGGAGATCCCTGGACATGAGCTTCTCGACCGACCCCACCGCCAAGCTCAAGATCCTCAGCCTCGATGAAGGCAACGCCGAGGTCGTGGTCGCGCAGTTCAACCCCAAGGAGCTGCAGATCGACAAGACCGTGCCGTGGCAGAAGCACAAGGACTCCAAGTCGGACAGCCCGCACCTGGAGTTCACGGGCGGCGAGCCGATGGCGATGTCCTTCGAGCTGCTGTTCGACGCCTCGGAGGCCGCCAACGGCGACATCCAGAAGCAGATCGACAACCTGCTCAAGCTGGCGCGGATCATCGAGGACAAGAAGCGCCCCCACCACATCCAGATCATCTGGGGCGACGCCGCCAACCTGCCCGAGTTCAAGGGCGTGATCGAGTCGGTGTCGACCAAGTACCAGATGTTCTCGAAGACCGGGAAGCCGCTCCGCGCGATCGCGACGGTGAAGTGCAAGCAGGCCAGCGAGCTGTCCTTCAAGAAGAAGTGACCCCGAAGGTCAGGTGATCCGTGGCAACCAACGAGCGCGCAGCCGCAGTCGACTTCGACGTCAAGATCAACGGCACCGAGGTGCCGGACGCAGACGTCATCTCGTTCACCACCGAGAGCGACTTCGACCAGCCGGACACCGCGTCGGTGGTGCTGCGCAACGACGTCAGCGGCTACAACGACAAGTACAAGCCGGGGCACACGCTCGAGATCCTGGTCGGCGCCTCGGGCGCGTCCGCAGCGGAGGACGGCGCGGGCTCCAAGCAGACGATCTTCAAGGGTGAGGTCGTCGGCCTCGACGTGTCCTACAGCGCCGGCGGCAAGTCCAAGCTGACGGTGCGCGGGTTCAACAAGCTGCACCGCCTGACCCGCGGCAAGAAGTCGAAGACCTACCAGGACCAGTCCGACCAGGACATCGTCAGCTCGATCGCCGGCGCCAACGGCCTGTCGGCGCAGTCGGGCAACAGCCCCAAGATCACGCACAAGCACGTCTACCAGCACAACCAGAGCGATCTCGACTTCCTGCGGGTCCGCGCCGCTCGGCTCGGCTTCTCGGTGTGGGTCGACGACGCCAAGCTGTACTTCGACGCGCCCAAGATCGATCAGGACTCGGGCATCGAGCTCAAGCTCGAGAACGCGACCGACGCCGAGCACCAGCTCAAGGCCTTCTCGGGGCGGCTGTCCAACGCCGGCGTCGTCAAGAAGGTCACGGTCCGGGCCTGGAACCCCGAGAAGAAGGAAGAGATCGTCGGCGAGGCGTCGGCCCAGAGCTCGCCGCTGGGCTCGAGCAACGCGGCGTCGTCGCTGAGCGACTTCGGCGACATCTCGACCTTCACCGTCGATCACCCGGTCTACTCGGTCGAGGAGGCCCAGGCGATCGCCAAGGCCAAGGTCGCCGACGCGTCGATGGGCTACATCACCGCCGACGCCGAGTGCCGCGGCCACCACGCCTACAAGATCGGCATCGTCGTCAAGGTGACGGTCAACCTCGACACCGCCACCGACCGCTTCAACGGCAAGTACCTGGTCGCGGGCGTGACCCACCGGTACGCGCCCGGCAGCGGCGCGGGCGGCGGCGGCGGCGGCGGCTACACCAGCACGCTGCGGCTGCGCCGCGACGCCGAGAAGGGCAGCTGAGCCGGTGCGCGCGGGTGGACCACGGGTGCCGTCGGGCGACATGGCCCTGGCCGGGGTGCACTACGCCAAGGTCACCCAGAACAAGGACGACGAGGGCCTCGGCCGGGTCAAGATCCAGCTGCCGTGGCTCGACAACGGCACCGCCGATCAGACCGCGTGGGCGCTGATCGCGGCGCCGATGGGCGGCGACAAGTTCGGCTGGTACACGCTCCCCGAGGTCGGTGACATCGTCGCGGTGATGTTCCTGTCGGGCGACATCGCGCACCCGGTCGTGCTCGGCGGCGTGTGGAGCAAGACCGACACGCCGCCCGAGCCCAACGAGGACGGCAAGAACGACTTCCACGGCTTCAAGAGCCGCGCCGGCGCCCGCTTCGTCATGGACGACTCGTCCAAGGGCAAGGTCTACTTTGCCGACAAGAGCGACAAGAACGTCCTCGTGATCGGCGACTTCAGCTCGGGTGGCTCGGGCGGCAACGCCAAGGGCGCCTCGACGCCGGCGCCGATCAGCGGCTCGCCGAGCGGCGGCGTCTCGCTGTGCGCCGACAGCGGCAAGCTCGACATCACCGCCAAGGGCAAGCTCAACGTCGAGGCCCAGAACATCGAGATCACCTCGAAGACGGACGTCGACGTCAACGCGGGCGGCAACGCCAACCTCAAGGGTGGCCTCGGCAACGTCAACGCCGGCTCCGGCATCAAGGCCGAGGGCTCGCAGACCAAGATCAACTGACCGTGACCCTCCTCGACCTCGATCGACCGGGACCCAGCGCGACGCGTGCCGACAAGGTGCGCGGCGTCCACCTGGCCGTCGTCACCGATAACAAGGACGACGACAAGATGTACCGGGTCAAGGTCAAGCTGCCCTGGCTGCCCGGCGACGAGAACACGTTCTGGGCGCGCATCGCGGTGCCGATGGCGGGCGGCTCGCGCGGCACCTACGTGCTGCCCGAGGTCGACGATCAGGTCCTGGTGGTCTTCGAGCACGGCGAGGTGTCGCGCCCGATCGTCATCGGCGCGGTCTGGAACTCGAAGCAGAAGCCGCCCGAGGCCAACAGCGACGGCAAGAACGACGTCCGCGTGCTCAAGACCAAGTCGGGGCACCGGATGGTGTTCTCCGACAAGGACGGCTCCGAGCAGCTCGCGATCGTCGACAAGACCAAGAAGAACAAGATCGTCCTCGACACCGCGAACGACCACGTGCGGATCGAGACCGAGGGCGATCTCGAGATCAAGGCGTCGTCGGGCGCGGTCCGCATCCACGGCAACGCGGTCAAGATCGCCGCCGACGGCGACATCAAGGGCGAGGGCTCCGCCAAGTTCAACATCGGCGGCCAGTCGGCGATCAACATCAAGGCCGGCGGCAACCTGACGATCAAGGGCGCCACCGCGATGATCAACTGCCCGGCCGGGCCCCTGCCGCCCGCGATGATGGCGGTGGTGGCGAAGGCCGTGGCCGCGGCGGGCAACGCGGCCGCGGAGCAGATCGCCGAGTCCGGCGGTGGTGGCGGTGGTGGTGGTGGTGGTGGTGGTGGCGGCGGCGGCGGCGGCGGCGGCGCCGGTGGTGGCTCGCCGGCGCAGCGGCAGTCGGCCGCCGAGAACCAGAGCGCCGAGGCACGCGCCGAGGGCGCCGCCGAGGTCCAGGCCCAGGCGTCGGCCGAGGGCGAGGCGTCGGCGTCGGCCGAGGCGTCGCCGTCGACCCAGCTCACCGATCCCGACGGGCCGATGCCGACCAACGTCGACTCGCACGGCAAGGCCACCGGCGACGCCTCGGGCTCGGCGAGCGCCAGCGCGTCGGCGGCGACCGACGGCATGGTCGACGTCAAGCTCGGTCCCAAGGGCGTGCACGCCGAGGCGTCGGGGAGCGCCTCCGGCAAGGCCAGCGCCGCGGCCAAGGGCAAGGTCAGCGGCAGCGTCGAGGGCGCGGTCACCGCCAAGACCGGCGACGCCGCCACCGGCAAGGCCGCGGGCAAGGTCGCCGGCACGGTGACCGGCACGGCCACCGCCGAGGCGATGGCGTCGATCAGCGGCAAGGCCACGCTCGACGCCGGCGTCGACGGCGTCACCGCCAGCGCCACCGGCAAGGCGACCTCGGCGGCCAGCGCCAGCGCCGGCGCCGAGGCGACCTCGGCGGCGCAGGGCGACGTCTCGGGCGCGGTCGGTGGTGGCGCGGTCGGCGCCGCGGCGTCGGGGACGCCGCCGGCGCGGCCAGCGCGGCCGGTGGCGCCCAGGCCGCGGGCGCGGTGAGCGGTGACGTCTCGGCCGCGGCCGGCGGCGGCGCGGTCGGCGCCGCGGCGTCGGGCAACGTCGAGGCGCGGCCGGCGCGGCTGGCGGTGCGCAGGCGGCGGGCGCCGCCAGCGGTGACGTGTCGGCGGCGGCCGGTGGTGGCGCGGTCGGCGCCGCGGCGTCGGGGAACGCCAGCGGTGCCGCGAGCGCGGCGGCCGGCGGTGGCGCCGGTGGCGCGGCGGCGGGCGCGGCGGTGAGCGGTGACGCGGGCGGCGCGGCGAGCGCGGCGGCGGCTGGCGGCGGCCGCGGGTGGCGCTGCAGGCGCGGTCGCGTCCGGTGACGCGGGCGGCGCGGCGAGCGCGGCGGCGGGCGGTGGTGCGGCCGGCGCGGCGGTCAGCGGTGACGCAGGCGGCGCGGCGAGCGCGGCGGCAACCGGTGGCGGCGCCGCGGGCGGCGCGGCGAGCGCGGCGGCGCAGGGCAACGCTGGTGGCGCGGCGGCCGCGGCGGCGGGCGGCGGCGCGAGCGGGGAGGTCGCGGGCGCGGCGGTCAAGGGCGACGCGGGCGGCGCGGCGTCGGCGGCGGTGTCCGGCGGCGCGGTCGGCGGCGGCACCGCGGGTGCGGTCGCAGGCGGCGCGGCCAGCGGTGGCGCCGAGGGCGCGGCTGGCGCGGCGGTCACGGCGGGCGTCGGCGGCGGCGCCGCGGGCGCGGCCGTCCACGGTGACACCAGCAGCGCGGCGGCGCAGGCGGTCGGCGGCAGCCAGGCCGGCCAGGCGGCCAGCATGGCGGCCGACGGACAGGTCGGCGCCGCGGCGACCACCGCGGCCGGCGGCACCGGCGCCGGCGCCGCGGTCGGCAGCGCCCAGGCGAGCGCGCGCGGCGACCGGCAAGGTCGGGGGCGTCCAGGTCTCCGGCGACACCGAGAGCCTGGCCCGCGACGCCGGCGGCCCGCAGGCCTCGGCGGTGGTGCGTGGCGACGCGGGCGGCGCGGTCGGCGGCGGCGCCGCGGGCCAGGTCGCGGACGGCGAGGTCCCGACGTCGGCCTCGAACGCGCTCCCCGACGAGGGCGACGCGCGCAAGGCGCAGATGGACGTCGAGTCGCAGGCGCGCCGCGACTCCGGGCTCAACGACGCCCGCCAGGCCGAGAGCCAGGCCAAGGGCCAGGCCGACAACGCCCAGTTCGCGGCCGAGTCGCAGGCTCGCGACGCCACCGACGTCGACAAGGCCACCCAGGGGGCCCGGAACCAGGCGGCGAGCGCGCAGATGGACGCCGAGTCGAAGGTCCGGGACGTCCAGAACCCGACCCTCGATCGCCCCGCCGAGTACGAGGAGACCCGCGCCACCCTCGACGCCACCGAGCGTCAGGCCGAGTCCACCGCCGCCGCGCCCCAGGAGGCCGCGGATCGGGTCGAGCGCGAGGCCGCCGCGGCGACCAAGGTCGCCAGCGATCCGGCGGGCGCCGCCAGCCGCGCCAGTGGCGAGGCCATCGACCGGGCCGCGCACGAGTCGCTCGAGGAGCACCGCGCGACCCTGTCCGTCGACGACGACGGCATCGACGGCGACGTCGAGTAGCGGCCGGGCGACGGCGTCGCGGCGGCGTCGCACCGCGTCGCGCGTGCGCGATCCGCGCCGCTTCGGCGCGGCGATCGGGTGTCACGAACGGGTCCGGAGTGTCTCCCGCCAACCGTCCGGAGTGATCGCGACGAGCCCTGCAAGATGCTCGGAGGATTGCCGGCCCCACGCGTTGACGCTGCCTCGACCCCCCACCTAGGATTACGCGGGCTTCGGGGCAAGACCACGATCGAAAGGACTCGACGGTGGACGAGGAAGAGCTCATCGCCTGGCAGGACGTGCTCGACCAGATCGCAGCAGGGCGACCCGCTGATCTGGCGTGTCCCTTCTGTCGTCATCGTCCGCTCGCGATCGAAGAGACCGAGGGCACGACGAAGATCTCGTGCGTCAAGTGCGGCAAGTTCATCCAGGGGCGCTTCGCGCCGCAGTGATCGCGGACCACCTCTGACCCGCAACGCTCCTTCAAGGATCCATGGCAACCGATCGAGACTTCCTCGGCAAGGGCTGGCGCTTCCCCGTCGCGGTGAACCTCACCGGTGGCGTGTCGACCTCGGCCTTCGAGGAGAACGTTCGCGAATCGATCTTCGTCATCCTCGGCACCGCGCCGGGCGAGCGGGTCAACCGCCCCGACTTCGGCTGCCGCATCCACGATCTGATCTTCGCGCCCAACAACGACGTCACCGCGGCGCGCGCCGCGCACTACTGCGAAGAGGCGATCTACCTGTTCGAGCGCCGCATCGAAGAGGTCAAGGTCAAGGCCGAGCCCAACGCCGACGAGCCCAACCGGCTCGACATCCGCATCGTCTACAAGATCGCCGGCAAGTCCGACAAGAAGAACCTCGTCTTCCCCTTCTACCTCCTCAAGGAGGAAGAGGGTCAGTAGCCCTCGCGCGCGCCTCGGCGCGCGCCTCCGCCCGCTTCACCCGGGGGCCAGAGCGTCACCATGATTCCACCGCCCAAGCTCGACGACCGCAGCTTCCAGGACATCGTCGAGGAAGCCATCAGCATGATCCCGCGCTACGCGCCGGAGTGGACCAACCACAATCCCTCCGACCCGGGGATCACGCTGATCGAGCTCGCCGCCTGGATGACCGACCTGCTGCTGTTCCGCCTCAACCAGGTCCCCGAGAAGAACTACATCGCGTTCCTCAACCTGCTCGGCATCAAGCTGCGGCCGCCGCGCGCCGCCAAGGCGCTGCTGCAGTTCAAGGTGGTCGAGAACGCCGGCAAGCAGAAGGTGCCGTTCGGCACCCAGGTGTCGACGCCGCAGGCCGGCGACGACGAGACCGTCACCTTCGAGACCGCCCGCGACGTCGTCGTCCACGAGGTCGCGCTCGACCGCTGCTTCAGCTACTTCGACGACAGCTACTCCGACAACAGCCGGTTCCTCGCCGGCGGCGCCCCCGAGGGCGGCTTCGAGGTCTTCGGCGGCGCCCAGCGCGTCGAGCGGTTCATCTACATGGCCGACCCGCGCTTCGCCGGCGTCGGCGAGGCGTCGGTGCTGCGCCTCTACCTCGGCTGCCCCGAGCGCGGCGGCCGCGACCTGGCGCGCCTGCTCGAGTGGGAGTACTGGAACGGCGATCGCTGGGCCGAGATGCGGCTGGCGCCCATCGAGGTCGATCGCGGCGAGGTCGCGTTCTTCGGGCCGCTGGCGTTCGCGCCGACCACGGTCCACCACGTCGAGGGCCTGTGGGTCCGGGCCCGGCTCGCCGAGGTCCCGGAGTCGTCCGAGGACACCGAGGTCGACACCCTGCGCGCCCGCGTCGAGGTGGTCGGCGAGGGCCTGCTGCCCGAGAAGGCCTACTCCAACCTCGACACCAGCGCGTACATCCAGCTCGACCTCGGCAAGAACGCCTACCCGTTCGGCAAGGACCCCAAGGTCGACTGCGTCCTGTACCTGGCCTGCGACGAGCTGCTGCAGACCGCCGACGCCTACATCGGCATCGAGATGCAGCTGGCCGACGCCGCCGCGATCCCGCGGCCCAACCCGAGCGACCAGCTCGTCCTCGGCTGGGAGTACTTCGACGGCAAGCGGTGGCGGCACCTCGGCCGCACCGGCCCGCGCGGCATCCTGCCCGGCGCCGGCGACGAGTTCGGCTTCCACGACGAGACCCGCGCGTTCAGCCAGTCGGGCACGACCAGCTTCCGCCGGCCCAAGGACATGGCCGAGGTCGACGTCAACGGCGACGTCAAGAAGTGGATCCGGGTCCGCATCGAGAAGGGTGACTTCGGCGAGCAGGGCACCTACACCCTCGACAACGACAAGTGGACGCTCAAGGACGATCGGCCGCTGCGGCCACCCGCGGTGCGCGCGATCAACTTCCGGTACCGTGAGGACTACCGCGACGTCCGCCACGTCCTGTCGTTCAACGACTTCACGTACACCGACATCACCGAGGTCGCGCGCACCGAGTTCACGATCTTCCAGCCGTTCACGCCGGCGTCCGACGAGTCGCCGGCGCTGTACCTGGGCTTCGCCGACCGCCTGCCCAACGATCTGTGCGGCGTCTACTTCCAGCTCGACGAGGAGCTGGGCCTGGGCAGCCTCCCGGTCGACCACTCCGAGGTCGGGACCCCGGAGCTGGCCAAGTTCGAGGCGATGCGCAAGCTGCGCTGGGAGTCGGAGCAGCGGGTCATCTGGGAGTACTGGGACGGCAAGGCCTGGGAGCCGCTCGCCACCGACGACGAGACCCGCGGCTTCACGGCGTCGGGCTTCACCAGCTTCGTCGGCCCCGACGACTGGGAGAAGTCGATGAAGTTCACCGAGGAGCGGCACTGGATCCGGGCCCGCCTCGAGATGGGCGGCTACGTCAAGCAGCCGCGGGTCCGCCGCATCCTCACCAACGTCATCGACGCCTACCACCACGAGACCTTCCGCGACGAGACCCTGGGCAGCTCGGACGGCTCGCCGCTGCAGGTGGTCAAGCTGCTGCGCGGGCCGGTGCTCGAGGACGAGGTCATCGAGATCCGCGAGCGACAGCGCCCGCAGCCCGAGGACATCGAGGACCTCGCCTCCGACGCGGTGCGGCCGATCGACGTCGACAGCGCGACCAGCCAGGAGTGCTGGGTGCGGTGGCGGCGGGTCGACAGCTTCTTCGACTCCGGGCCGCGCAGCCGTCACTACGCGGTCGACTACGTCACCGGCGAGATCAAGTTCGGCGACGGCCGCAAGGGCATGGTGCCGCCCGAGGGCAAGAACAACATCGTCGCCCGCAGCTACCGCATCGGCGGCGGCGCGGCCGGCAACGTCAACCCGGGCACGCTGTCGTCGCTGACCCGGGCGCTGTCGTACATCGACTCGGTGACCAACCCGCTGGCCGCGGCCGGCGGCGCCGATCGCGAGACCGTCGAGGAGGCCAAGCAGCGGGCCCCGTACACGATCAAGAGCCGCGACCGCGCGGTGACCTCCGAGGACTTCGAGATGCTCGCGCTGCGGGCCTCGACGATCCTGGCCCGCGCCAAGTGCGTCCCCGACCGCTCCAACCGCGGCGCGGTGACCCTGGTGCTGGTGCCCAAGGCCGAGACCCGCGACGGCGACCTGATGCGGCGCCTGCTGCCGTCGAACGAGATCCTCCGCTACACCAAGCGCTACCTCGACGAGCGCAAGCTGGTCGGCACCGTCCTCAACGTCATCAAGCCCCGCTACCGCGACCTGTCGCTGCGGGTCGTGCTGATCCGCCGCACCGTCGGCACCTCGGATCGCCTGCGCCGCGACATCGAGCTCAAGCTGCGCCGCTTCCTGCACTCGCTGGTCGGCGGCCGCGACGCCAAGGGCTGGGAGTTCGGCCGGCCGGTGCTCAAGAGCGACCTCGTCCACCTCGTCGAGGAGGTGCCCGGCGTCGAGGGCGTCGACGCCCTCGAGATCCGCGACGAGGGCCGCGGGGTCGGCGTCGAGCACATCCGCCTGGACGAGGACGAGCTGCCGTTCCTGGTCCACGTCCACATCGCGGAGAAGGTCCGCGACGAGATCATGTGATGGTGGCCGAGCTCCACAGCCGCCGCGTGGTCAAGGTCCCCGACGTCGCGGGGCGGCCGCTCGACAAGGCCAAGATCCTCCTCGAGGACGCCAGCCTGGGCAACGTCGTCGTCCTGTTCCGCGAGAGCTACGAGGACCACGACACCGTCCTCGAGCAGAAGCCGTCACGCGGCCAGATGGTCTACGAGGGCGCCGAGGTCACGCTGTGGATCGCGCGGCGCGGCTACCTCGAGCACCTGCCGGCGATCTACCGCCGCTCCGACGCGGTCGGCCGCAACATCGTCCGCGACATGTGCTTCCTGTTCGAGCACATGTTCGGCTCGGTGGAGCGCACGCTCGAGCACGGCGCGCGGTTCTACGATCCGCACGAGTGCCCGCCCGAGTTCATCACCTGGCTGGCCGGGTGGACCGCGTTCGTCGTCGATCTCGACTGGCCGGAGAGCAAGAAGCGGGCGCTGATCAAGCGCGCCGTCGACCTCTACCGGATCCGTGGCACCAAGCGGGCGCTGGCGCTGTTCCTCAAGCTGTTCACCGGCTACGAGCCGGACATCGAGGAGAACACCTGGCCGTTCAAGGGCTTCCGGGTGGAGAGCGAGGCGCGCATCGGCCTCGACTCGGTGATCCTGCCCCCGGTCAACCTGGCGCACTGCTTCGTCGTCACGATGCCGATCAAGTTCAAGGACGTGACGCCCGAGCTGGTGATCCGGATCCACCAGATCATCCAGATGGAGCGGCCCGCGCACACGCACTACTACCTGAGGTTCCACGAGGAGGAGGGCGAGGTCGAGCTCCGCGAGTTCTTCGCGATCGGCCTGCGCTCCGGCATCGGCATCGGCGCCGAGGTCACTGCGGCCATCGAAGGCGAGCCCGAGGGAGCCTAGGCAACGCCTGCGGAGAGGACCATGAGCGAGCAAGGATACAAGCGCATCAACTTCTTCAAGGGGTTCCTCACCACCGAGAAGGACTGGAACGACGCCGAGAAGTACCACATCGACAAGCGCATGCTGCACAACCGCGTGCTGCACGCGCCGGGCGTGGTCTTCGGCTACGGCGGCGAGCTCCGGGTCGGCGCGCGGGCCCGCGGTGATCTCTCCGTCGAGATCCAGAACGGCTGCGCCATCGACGGCGAGGGCCACGACCTCGTCCTCTTCGACGCCGCGATCAAGAACATCAACCCCGAGGAGTTCCGGCTGCCGCAGACGATCTACGTCGTCGCGCGCTACTACGAGGAGCTCACCGACTTCATCGCCTACAAGGAGAACCTCGAGTACAAGGGGCATCGCCGGGTGATGGAGGGCTGCAAGATCGAGCTGTCGCAGACCGAGCCGGACATCAACCGCGAGATCGAGCTGGCGCGCATCTACCTCGAGAAGGGCGCCAACCGGGTCCGCGACGCGCGCGATCCGGCCGACCCGCGGGCCAACGAGATCGACCTGCGCTTCGTGCCGCACGCCGGCGTCGCCGGCTCGTTCCTGGCGCCGTCGCTGCGGCTGCGCATGGAAAACCTGATGTGGCAGATCCGCAAGGCGGCGCTGGAGTACACCCGCCGCGGCGTCATCGGCGCCCACGACGTGGTGCAGGCGGTCAACACCGCGCTGATGCTCAACGCCACCTACCAGATCGACATGCGGAACGTCTTCGACATCTTCCACCTGATCGTGGAGTGCGAGGGCGAGATGGCCCTCGACGTCGACGTCCACCACCCGATCATCGCCCAGAAGAAGGAGTTCTCGGAGTTCCGGCGCCACGTCGAGATCCTCCGGGGCCTGCTGGCCGAGGGGAAGAACAACCTCGAGGCGTTTGGCAACCTGCTGGCCTACCAGAACAAGGCCAACGACATCGCCACCGCCGCGGTCGCCGGCGAGAAGGCCGTGATCGAGGCGCCGGTCGAGAAGAAGGAAGAGGCGCCCAAGGCCGCGGACATCAAGGACTGGGAGGGCGTCAAGACGTTGCCCAACCCCAAGGACACGATGGACCTCGAGGGCCTGACCTGGCTGATGGTCGACGAGATCGACATCCTCAACAAGGACTCCGAGGAGAAGCACGCCCTCCAGATCAAGGAGGCCAAGGACAGCTACCGGTCGCGCCAGAAGCTCAAGTACCCCGACGGCACGACGATCGAGGCGACCGGGCGCGCCCACGTCGGCGGCTACACCGAGTACAAGATCATGAACCTCACCGCCGGCCGCCCGGTGGTGATCCTGCGCCGCATGGACTACGTCTACGGCGACTACGAGCTCGAGTACTTCGTCAACGGCAAGTCGGTCGGCGTGGTCGCCTGCAACGGCACCGACCGCGTCCACCGCTGGCGCAACTGGCCGTTCCTGATCGCGGCCGAGCACATCACCGACTCGACGTTGACGATCAAGCAGTCGGCGGTCACCGCCGGCCGCGACGTCAACCTCTTCCACATCTGGGTCTACCAGCCCAAGTGACGTCCGATGACCCGGGGGTTGGGCCCCCGGGGCCCTCGGGGGTAAGATAGAGCCCCGCGATCGTCCGAGCCGCCCATGTTCTGGAAATACCTCGACCCGATCTTCAAGCCCTTCCGTTCGGCCAAGACCAAGATGGTCCAGGCCAAGAACGTCAAGGGCAACTTCCAGGTCGACGTCAACCGCGCCAAGTCCCTCGGGAAGGTTGGCAAGAACAAGGCCGCGGAGATGAAGAAGCAGGGCCAGGCCCTCCAGGGTCAGGCACAGGCCGCAGGCGGCCAGGCCCAGGGGGCCGTGGCAGGAGCGCAGCAGCACATGCAGCAGAACCAGGGTGGCGGAGGGGGGGGCGCCGCCGCCGGCGGCGTCAACCCGAACCCGCCGATCATGACGACCGGCATGCTGTTCTGGAAGAAGAAGATCTGCAGCCAGTGCCAGAACCAGCTCGACAAGACCTGGGACGCCTGTCCGTACTGCGCGCAGGCCGCCGCTGACGCCGCCGCCGCGGCCGCGTCCAACAAGCCGATGAAGACCCAGGCGTTCATGATCAACGCCGGCGGCGGCGCCAGCGAGATGCAGCTGCTGGGCTGGATCGTGCCGCTGCAGGGGTCGCAGCGCGGCGAGCTGTTCACGCTCGCGCCGCAGTCCTCGATCGGCACCGACCCGGGCTGCACCGTCGTCCTGCACGACAAGTTCATGTCGAGCAAGCACGCCGAGATCAAGGCCGAGGGCGGGATCTGGGTCCTCAAGGACCTGGGCTCGACCAACGGCACCTACGTCAACGACAAGCGCGTCGACAAGCACGAGCTGGTGGACAACGACTTCATCAAGTTCGGCGGCTCGCTAGTGAAGTTCAAGAGCCTATGAAGAGCCCAGCCCCCAGGATCGCTGTGGCCGCGGCGCTGGCCGCGGCGCTGGCCGTGTTCGCGATCGCCACGCCGAGCGCCTCGGCGCAGGAGCTCCGGGCCGAGGTGATCCCGAAGTCGGATCCCGCCAAGGACATCCCGTCGGACATCGAGATCACGATCGTCGGCGGCCCGTCCGGGGTCACCGCCGACAAGTTCGATCTGGTGCAGAACGACGACAAGCGCGGCCCGATCGACATCAAGGCGTCCGCGCTCAAGACCTACGTCGAGGGCCCGGACGAGATCGCGATCGTCGTGCTCGTCGAGGCCCACGAGCTGTGGATCGGCAACGACACCTGGCAGGAGGATCCGTCCAACGCCTACAAGGGCACCTTCCAGAAGCTGGTCGAGGCGATCGATCCGCTGTCGCACGCCGGCCCGCCCGGGTCCAAGGGCGCGCTCCTGACCTACAGCCAGGGCGTGCAGACCCGCCTGGCGCTCAGCGACCTGTCGCAGCTCACCGGCGACAAGCTGGGCACCCAGAAGGAGCTGGCCGGCAAGTTCACCCGTGACCTGGTCGCCGGCCTCACCGAGGCGCAGGCGGTGCTGAACAAGATCGGGACCTCGCGCAAGGCGCTGGTCGTGATCGGCGACGGCATGGACACCAACAACGAGACCGCCGGCGCCCAGATCCAGGACCTCAAGAAGAAGTTCCAGAACGACCGCGTCGACGTCTATGCCATCTACGTGTCGTCGGAGGGCATCAGCCAGGGCATCCAGGACGATCCCAACGGCTTCAAGAAGCTCACCAGCAACACCCAGCAGCTCAACGGCGTCGACGGCCTGCCGCCGGCGATCAGCAAGGTCGTCGACGCGATCAACGATCGCTACTACGTCCGGTTCCCGGGCGCCGACATCAAGCTCAAGAAGTCGTTCACCTGGGACGGCAAGGGCCACACGTTCACGGTCAAGTTCGACAAGGACGAGTGGGACGTTCCCGACGAGATCCTGATGACGCCCAAGTGGGTGCCGCCGTGGAAGCGGCCCAAGGGCGGCTTCCCGTGGCTGTGGGTGATCCTCGGCGTCCTCGGCGCTGGCATCCTCGCGGTCGTCGGCATCAAGGTGCTGGGCGGCAAGAAGGAAGCCCCCATGCCGGTGATCGAGGCGCCGCCGCCGGTCGCCGCGCCGGCGCCCGCGGCCGCGCCCGCGGGGCCGATGAAGACCGTCATGATCGGCATCGGCGGCGACGACGGTGGCTTCCCGGTGGTCGGCTGGATCGTCCCGATGAACGGGCCCAACCAGTTCCAGACCTTCAAGCTCCTCGGTGGCGCCACCAAGATCGGCACCAACGCCCCGGCGCACATCATCATCAATGATGGCTTCATGAGCACCGAGCACTGTCAGATCATCGCGTCGCCCGCCGGCTTCGTGCTCAAGGACGGCGGCTCGACCAACGGCACCTACGTGAACGACCGCAAGGTCGACACCCACGAGCTCGTCGACAACGACGTCATCCTGATGGGCAAGACGTCGTTCAAGTTCAAGAGTATCAACTGACCTGTGGGGGGAGGTCCCTCCCCCCACACCCCCCAGCGGTGGCGCGCGGTCGGCACGGGTGTCGGCTGGCGGCTCGCCGGGGCTCGCCGCAGTAACGACGCGACCACGGATCGGCAGCTCGCTGGTCGCAGCGCCCGGAAGTCTCGCTCGTGTCCACCCCCGTCCTCATCGCGATCATCGCCGGCGGCGTGCTGCTGCTGGTGCTCCTGGTGGCCCTGCTGCTCAAGGGTGGCAAGAGCAAGCAGCCGGCGCGGGCGTGCCTGCAGTGCAAGCGCAACATGCTGCCGACGTGGTCGAAGTGCATGTTCTGCGGCTGGACGCCCGGGGCCCGGCTCGAGTTCATCCTCGGCCCGCTGGCCGGCCAGAACGTGCGCCTCACCGAGGACATGACGACCCTGGGCTCGGTCGCCGGCAACACGATCGTGCTGGCGGACCCCGCGGTGTCCAAGCGCCACGTCGCGATCCGTCGCGCCGAGGGCGAGTTCGAGATCGCCGATCTCGGCTCGACCAACGGCATCTACGTCAACGGCCACAAGGTGCCCAAGAAGAGCCTGCAGCCCGGCGACATCGTCCGGGTCGGTAACACCGAGCTGGTCTTCCGCCGCGAATGAGGCGGCGGATGAGGTGGCCAATGTGGCGGCGAATGTGGCGGCGAATGCTGACCCCGAGGCCAGCAGGGGGTCGCCACACTGGCGGGCCCGTGTCTGGCTCGGATACCATCGGACTCACTCATGGGCGGACGCGTCCTCTTTCGCGATAGTCAGGGCCGGGACGGCCAGGTCGACCTGGATCCCAACGGGATCGTGTACGTCGGGCGCGGCCTCGACTGCGCGATCCGTACCGACGACGCGATGGTGTCGCGGAAGCACTCGCAGCTCCGCCTCGAGAACGGCCGCTACGTCGTCGAGGACCTGGGCAGCGCCAACGGCACGGTGGTCAACAGCGCGCGGATCCAGAAGCAGATCCTCAACCACAACGACGTGATCCAGTGCGGCTCGCTGTGGCTGCGCTACGTCGAGGACGGCCCGCTGGTGCCGCCGCACATGGCGCGGCCGCCGGTGGCGGACGTCGGTGGATCGCCGCCGCCCAAGAAGGGCGGCACGATGCGGCTCGACGTCGGGCCGGGCGGCCCGGCTGCGGGCGGTGGCGGCCCTGGAGGCGGCCCGGGGATGCCCGGCGGCGCGCCCGGGATGCCTGGCGCGCGCGCCGGGATGCCTGGCGGCGCGCCCGGGATGCCCGGCGGCTCGCCCTACGGTGCGGCCCCAGGATGCCCGGCATGGGCGGCGCGCTGGGATGCCTGGCGGTGGCCCGCCTGGAATGCCCGGCGGTGGCCCGCCCGGGATGCCTGGTGGTGGCTACGGCGGCGCGCCAGGATGCCCGGCGGCGCGCCTGGGATGCCTGGTGGCGCGCCGGGGATGCCCGGCGGCGCGCCAGGATGCCCGGTGGCGCGCCGGGGATGCCTGGTGGTGCGCCCGGCATGCACCGTGGCGGCCCCAGCGGCGGCAGCCTGTTCAGCCAGCACGCGCCGGCGGCGGCGGCGCGCCGGGATGCCCGGCGGTGCGCCCGGGATGCCCGGCGGCGGCAGCCTCGGCCACGCCAGCACGATGGCCGCGGGCCACGCGCCAGGATGCCTGGCGCCGGCGGCCCCGGCGGCGCGTTGTACGGCGCGCCGGGGATGCCTGGCGGCATGGGTGGCGCCGGGGATGCCTGGCGGCATGGGCGGCGCGCCGGGGATGCCCGGCGGTGCGCCGGGAATGCCCGGTGGCGGCATGGGCGGCGCGCCGGGGATGCCCGGCGGCATGGGTGGCCCTCCCGGGATGCCGGGGATGGGTGGTCCTCCCGGGATGCCGGGCATGGGTGGTCCTCCCGGGATGCCGGGGATGGGCGGCCCGCCCGGGATGCCCGGCGCCGGCGGCGTCTTCGGCGGCGGCGCGCCCGGCATGCCCGGGATGCCCGGCCAGGGCCGGCCCGGCGAGCCCTCCGTGGTCGTCGACCTCGGCGGCAACGAGGACATGACCAAGCTCGCGGTCGAGGTCAAGAAGGCCCGCGCCGAGCTCGAGACCCTGCAGGCCAGCCACGATCGCGAGGTCGCCGACGGCAAGCGCATCCGCGCCGAGGCCGCGACCCTGCGCGATCGCATCGAGGAGCTACGCGCCACCGTCAAGGATCGCGAGGAGCAGGCCGCGGCCCACTCGCGGGTCGCCGAGGAGCTGCGCGACGAGCTGCAGCAGACCAAGGACGAGACGTCGCGCGCGCGCAGCGAGGTCGCCGAGATCGCCGAGAAGATGGTCGCGCGCGAGCGCGAGCTCAACCGCGCCCAGGAAGACGTCGCGCGGCTCAAGGACGACGTCGAGGACGCCAACCGCCAGCTCGCCGAGGTGTCGCGCACCAAGGACGAGGGCTGGAAGAAGCTCAACGAGCAGCTGTCCGAGATCGAGCACCTGCGCGAGGTCATCAACGAGCAGGAGCGGATGCTCGAGGAGCGCCGCGTCGGGTTGATCTCCCAGGAGGAGGTCATCAAGGAGCTGCGCGCCGAGAAGGAGAAGAACCTCAAGCTGCTGGCGTCGCTGCGCGCCGAGCGCGACGAGGCCAACACCAACACCTCGCGCGCCAACGCCCAGCTGTCGGCCGTCGAGGAGGAGAACAAGCGGCTCGGCCGCATGTTCGCCGAGGCCCAGAGCGCGTCGGGCGGGGTCGGCGCCGGCGGCGGCGATCACGTCCTGCGCCTGACCGGCGAGCTCAAGGACCTGCGGATCGAGCAGCGCAAGCTCGAGGCCGACCGCGAGCGGCTGCAGGAGCAGTACGACCGCGCCGAGAAGGACATGTCGCGGCTCGAGGGCCGGGTCGCCCAGCTCGAGGTCGAGCTGCAGGAGACCACCCACGCCAAGCTCACCGCGGAGAGCGCGCGCTCGGTGGCCGAGGACGCCCTGGCCAAGGCCGAGGTCGCCCGCCACAAGGCCGCCGAGGAGGCGCTGCACGCGTCGCGGGCCCGCGACCAGGCCGCCACCGGCGGCGACGACGCCCGCCGCGAGCTCGACCGGCTGCGCCGCCGCGTCGCCGAGCTCGAGGAGGCCAAGTCCCAGGCCGGCCCCGCGCCCGAGGTCAACGTCCTCACCGCCGAGCTCGAGGCCCTCAAGCGCAAGGTGACCGAGGCCACCGAGAAGGCCGGCGCCGCCGAGCGCAGCATGAAGAGCCTGGAGGCCGAGCTCGAGCTGGCCCGCACCGAGGCCCGTCAGGCCAAGGCCGAGGCCGAGCGGGCCAAGGCCGCGCCCGCCGCCGAGGCCCCGCCGGGGGACGACGCCACCGTCGTGGCCAAGGTGCCCGGCGAGCTGCGCGACATGGCCCAGCAGGTCTACGAGTCCATCAACGACATCCTCTCGGAGCTGCGCAACAACATCCTGCTGGTACAGGGGGAGCTGGGCAACGCCGGGGGAGGGAACGAGGAGTCGCTCCGTATCATCACGGACGCCGTGGATTCCGTCGTCGGCAACGCCGAGGACGCCAAGGGCGCGTTGCGCGGGCTGCGCGAGCTCGCCGAAAGCTGACCGGGGAACATGCTGGCCGATACCGCACGTCGCAGTTCGAAGCAGGAGCTCGAGGACCTCATCAAGGCCCGCTACTCGCTGGTCTACGTGAGCTCGCACGAGGAGGACCGCGTCGAGGAGGCGCTGCGGCGCCTGTGCATGGAACGCGAGATGCGCCTCGAGGTGTGGTCCATCACCGAGGGCTTCAAGGTCATCGCCAACGGCACCGGCACCCGCGACGTCAAGGACCCGATGAAGGCCCTCGACCACGTCCTGCGGGGCGAGGGCCGCGGCCTGTACATCCTTCGCGACTACCACCCGTTCCTCAAGGAGCCGGCGGTGGTGCGCAAGCTGCGCGACGCGGCCAGCGCGCTGCGCAAGACCAAGAAGTCGCTGATCATGCTGTCGCCGGTGACCAAGATCCCGCCGGAGCTCGAGAAGTCGGTCGCCGCGGTGCTCGACTGGGAGCTGCCCAACCGGATCGAGATCGAGGAGTCGGCGCGCAAGCTCTTGGCCCAGGCGCCGCCCGCGACCCAGCAGATGGTCGAGCAGGACCCGACCTTCATGGAGCGGGTCGTCGAGGGCGCGCTCGGCCTCACGCTGGTCGAGGTCGAGAACGTCTACGCCAAGTCGATGGTGCGGACCCACACCTTCGACCTCGAGACCATCCTCGAGGAGAAGAAGCAGATCATCCGCAAGAGCGGCCTGCTCGAGTACTACGAGCACCGCGAGGAGTTCAGCGACGTCGGCGGCATGGACGTGCTCAAGGACTGGCTGGTCAAGCGCCGCCACGCCTTCGGCTCGCGGGCCCGCGACTTCGGCCTGCCGCTGCCCAAGGGCATGCTGCTGATCGGCGTGCCCGGCACCGGCAAGTCGCTCACCGCCAAGGCGGTGGGCGCGCTGTGGCAGATGCCGCTGCTCCGCCTCGACGTCGGCAAGGTCTTCGCCGGCCTGGTCGGCTCGTCGGAGGAGAACATCCGCAACGTCATCAAGACCGCCGAGGCGATCGCCCCGGCGATCCTGTGGATCGACGAGCTCGAGAAGGGCTTCTCGGGCACCGGCTCGTCGGGCATGACCGACGGCGGCACGACGTCGCGCGTCTTCGGGTCGTTCATCACCTGGCTGCAGGAGAAGACCTCGCCGGTGTTCGTGATCGCGACCGCGAACAACGTCCAGCAGCTGCCGCCGGAGCTGCTGCGCAAGGGCCGCTTCGACGAGATCTTCTTCTGCGATCTGCCGGATCGCGACGACCGCCACCAGATCTGCGAGATCCACATCCGGCGCAAGAACCGCGACCCCGGCCAGTTCGACCTCGACAAGCTGGTCGACGCCACCGTCGACTACTCGGGCGCCGAGATCGAGCAGGCGGTGATCGCCGCGCTGTACGACGCCTTCGACACCGGCGAGGACCTCACCACCGAGGGCCTGCTGCGCACGCTCAAGGACATCGTCCCGCTCGCCGTGACGATGCGCGAGCAGATCGAGGCCATGCGCGAGTGGGCGCGGACCCGCGCCCGCATGGCGTCGGCCCGGCGCGGCAGCGGCGGCAAGACCAAGGACGGCTGGATGGCCA
Source organism: Kofleriaceae bacterium (assembly GCA_020633495.1). Lineage (GTDB taxonomy): Bacteria > Myxococcota_A > Polyangia > Haliangiales > Haliangiaceae > WYBA01. The sequence continues at coordinate 300,213 of JACKDR010000006.1, forward strand.
AGTACGGCGCCCAGCGGTCCGGCCTCGGCGACAAGCCGGGCGAGACCACCAGCGACGACGGCGAGCGCAAGCTCGAGCTGTAGCGGAGGACCCGATGAGCCACTTCACCAAGTGCGAGCTCAAGATGACCAACCTCGCCGCCATCAAGAAGGCGCTCGAGGATCTGGCGTGGGCGTTCCAGGAGGCCGAGGAGGGCCAGGACGTGGTCGTCCGGGGCTACCGCGGTGACAGCCTGCGCGCCGCGATCTCGGTCGACATGGGCAAGTACGACATCGGCGTGATCGCCAACGCCGAGGGCACCTACGACCTGACCGCGGACTGGTGGGGCGTCGAGACCACGAAGGGCCTGAGCGAGGCCGAGGTCAAGGAGCAGCTCTACCAGCGCTACCAGTACCACAACGTCAAGATGGCCTGTGAAGAGAAGGGCTACGCCGTCGAGGAGGAGACCAACGAGGAGGACGGGTCGATCCGGCTCGTCGTCCGCAAGTGGGTCTCGGAGTAAGGAGCCGCGATGCGCAAGCAGGATATCGAGATCAAGATCGGCAAGGACGGCAAGGTCGAGTTCACGATCAAGGGCGTCAAGGGCGCCAGCTGCATGGACGAGACCCAGTTCCTGGAGCAGGCCCTCGGCGGCGGCGTGCTCGAGCAGGAGAAGACCTCCGAATACTACGAACAATCGGAGGGTTACGCCTCGGTCTACACCGGGGAAGGCGGCGACGAGTAGCCCCGTACTAGGGAGGCCCCGACCCGACCCATGGCCGAGCACGACGACAACGATCCCGCCGGTTCCGGCGGCGACGGCGGCGCCGCCGAGGCGCCCGCCGGGCCGCTGTCGACCGAGCTCGCCGCCGAGATCGCGCAGCGCTGGGATCCGGACCGGCTGCTCAAGCTGGTCGCCAACCGCGCCGGCCGCGGCGAGGCCCTCGACGCGTCGTTGCGCCACCGCTACGAGCGCAAGCTCGGCGTCGACCTGTCGCACGTCCGCATCTACACCGGCGAGCTCGCCGCCGAGGTCAACAAGTCCTACAACGCCGAGGCCGTCACGATCGGCAACACCGGCATGATCATCATGGGCGGCTCGCCCGAGAAGGGCCTGATCAGCGCCGCCGGCCGCGGCCTGCTCGCCCACGAGCTGACCCACGTCGCCCAGGCCCAGCGCGGCGTCTTCCGCGACGCCCGCTTCGGCGACACGATGGATCTGGCGACCGAGGAGCACGAGGCGGAGGCCGAGGAGGCCGAGCACGAGGAGATCGCCGAGCACGAGGGCGGCGTCGCGTCCCACGGCGGCGGCGGCGGTGGCGACGACGCCGGCAAGCACGCCGACGAGGTTCGCCGGCGCGTCCTCGAGATGTTCGCCGACGCGGCGCGAGACAGCCTCGAGCGCGGCGGCTCGCCGTTCCGCCGTCCCTAGCGACGCCGTGGCGTGGGCACGGCGCGGCGCGCTCGGGGTATAGTGGCGCCATGACCGACACGAGCGCCGACGCGGGACCGGTGCTTTCGCGCGTCCAGCTCGAGCGGCTGGTCGCCGAGGACGAGCTCACCGGCCGCACGATCCAGGGCTTCGCCGCCCCGTCGGTGGGGCTGCGCGGCGTCGACCTCGACGGCGTCGTCGTCGAGCGCGTCGACCTGCGCGAGGCCGACGCCGACGACAGCCGGCTCGAGCACGCCGAGCTCCGCCAGATCGATGGCCGCAAGTCGCGCTGGCACGGCGCGCTGTGGCACCGGGTCCAGGCCCGCGACTGCGAGCTCACCGAGATCGACCTCACCGGCGCCCAGGTGCTGCGCTGCGACCTCGGCCCGGTGCGCATGGGCCGCGCCTCGTTCCGCAAGGCGCGCATCCAGGGCACGACGTTCCGCGAGACCGAGCTGTACTCGGCCGACTTCACCGAGGCGGTGCTGCTGCGGGTCGTCTTCGAGGGCTACCAGGAGACGCCGTGGTCGCTGCAGCGCTGCGACTTCACCGGCGCCGCGCTGTTCGACGTCGACTTCAAGCGCGCCAACCTGTACGGCGCGATCCTCCGCGACACCATGCTGGTCCGCTGCGATCTGCGCGGCGTCAGCCTGTGCAGCGCCGACCTGCGGGGCGCCCGCCTGGTCGGCTGCGCCACCGCCGGCGTCGATCTCGACGGCGCCACTGTGAGTTAGCCATGCCCAGCCGCCCCGACATCCGCGACCTCGCCAGCAACGTCCGCGAGGCGTTCGCCGACGCCGACCGTGACGCCCTGCTCGACATCCTCACCTTCGTGGTCAAGGAGTACGTCGTCGACGGGCCGCCGCCGATGCTGATGCACCAGGCGGAGACGATCGCCGAGCTGGCCAACCTGTCGTTCGCGCAGCTGATCGCGGCGCTGCAGACCCGCCTCGACCTGCCGGAGCTGGCGCTGTTCGCGGTCGACGGCGACCAGGTCTCGGTGCGGGTCGGCGGCGTCATGCAGCCGCTGCAGCCGGGGCGGACCCCGGCGGCCGAGCTGCCGCGGCCGTCCGCGGGCGTCCGCGTCGTCGAGACCACCGTGGCGCAGCGGCCGGCGGCCCCGGCAGTCGCGGCGCCGGCCGCGCCGCGTCCCGCGCCGGCGCCCGCACCGGCCCCGGCGGCGCCGCCGCCGAGCCGCGGACCTGTCGGTGCGCGGTCGGCCCTCGGGCGGCGGTGGTGGCGGCGACGCCCCGGCCGCCCGGCGGCGCCGCGCCCGCGCCGCAGCGCCCGCGCCCGCCGCGCCGGCGCCGTCGTCGAGCAGGCAGGGCGGCGCGCCTGCCGAGGAGCCGGCGGTGGCGACGACGCCGCGGCCCGGTTCAGCCTGCTGGAGCTCGACTGATGTCGCAGGTCGCGCGGCGCTACCACGAGCGTGGCCTCAAGGCGCTGGCCACCGGTGACCTCGAGGGCGCCCTCGAGGCGCTGCGCAGCGCGGTCGAGCTGGCGCCGGCGTTCGGCAGCGCCCGCATCGCCTACGCGATCGCGCTGGCCCGCTACGGCGACGCGCCGCGCGCCGCCACGCTGCTGCGCGGCGGCATCCCGCGCGCGTCGTCGCCGGTCGCGGCCGCGGCGATGTGGGCGACGCTCGGCGACGTCCTGACCGTCGGCGGCGACTTCTTCGCCGCCGAGGAGGCGTTCCGCGAGGCCGGCAGGGTGCCCGGCTACGAGGCGCGCGCCGCCGCCGGCCTGGCGCGGGTCTACGCGCGCCTGCAGCGGTTCCCCGAGATGTCGACGCAGCTGCGCCTCGCCGCCAAGATCAGCGGCGACGCCGAGCGCGCCGGCCGCGGCTGAGCGCGGTCCGCGCGTCGCGCGCGCCGGGCGCGGCCAGGACGATCGCCGCGGCGCGGCGCGCCCTGGCTCAGTACATCGCGTAGCCCTGGTGGTAGGGCGTCTGCGCCTGCCACATGGTCTCGGCGAACGCCTGCACCAGGATCACGGTGATGTTGTCGGTGCCGCCGTTGTTGTTGGCGGCGCGGATCATGTTGTCGGCCATGGTCTCGAGCGAGTCGCCGCTCGACATCATCTGGTGGATCATCCAGTCGTCGACCAGATCCGACAGGCCGTCGCAGCACAGCAAGTACAGGTCGCCGTGCTCGAGCGCGATCGTGTTGTGCTCGATCTCGACGGCGGCGTCGAGGCCGACCGCGCGGATGATGACGTTCGAGGTCGCCGGGCCGAGCTGACCGACCAGGTCCGGGCGGTCCTGGTAGAGGTTCTTGAGCGAGTGGTCGCGGGTCAGCTGGTGGAACTGGCCGCCGCGCAGCAGGTACGCCCGCGAGTCGCCGCAGTGGCAGATGTGGAACAGGCCCTCCTCGGCCCGCAGCCCCACCGCGGTGGTGCCCATGCCGTGGCACGCCGGGTCCATCTGCGCGCGCTGGAACACCGCGGCGTTGGCGGCCTTCATCGCCGCGACCATCGGATCCTGGCCGGGCGCGGGCGCCGGGTCGCCGGTCTTGAGCGAGTGCGTGATCGTACGGATCGCCAGGTCGGAGGCGACCTGGCCGCTGGCGTGGCCGCCCATGCCGTCGCACACGACGTACACGCCGAGGAAGTCGTCGTAGTACATCGCATCCTCGTTCTGGGTGCGCTGCACGCCTACATCGGTCCGACCCACCGCCCGGAGCGAGAAGCGCTCGACGGGGACGTATCGGGGCTCGATCAGGGTCACGAGGCTTCCTCCGGCCCACGTGGTACGGCGGCGGCCGCCGCGTCCTTCCCTGCGGCGGCGGCCTCGGCGGCGAGCAGCTCGGCCTCGCGCTGCCGCGCCCGCTCCCGCTTGCCCTCGGACCACGGCCGCGCCAGCAGCTGCTGCAGCGCCGCGAGGTCGGAGCTCATCGTCGCGCCCGCGGGCGCGACGCCGCGGCTGCGGTAGTCGGTGCGGATGGTGCGGCGGATGTCGGCGACTGGATCCGCGAGCCAGGTGACGTCGTCGGGGTCGATCTCGAACGGCGACTCGTAGTGGATGTAGAAGTCCTTCTCGGGCCGGTGCAGGTCGCGCAGGAACGCCTGCGGGGTGCACGCCTCGAGGTCGCGCTCGAGCTCGACCGAGCGCTGGACCTCGGGCAGATCGTCGAGGTCGAGCGCCGGCGGCACCCGGGTCTCGTCGAAGCACAGGATCGGCCGCTCCGCCGCGCTGGTCGGCGGCGGCGCCGGCCGCACCGCGTCGGCGAGATCCTCGTGGCGGGTCAGGCGCGCGACCATCGCCGGGTCGACGTGGCGCAGGGCCTCGCGACGGCGGGCCTGGATCTCGCTGGCGGCGCTGGCCTCGGCGCTCGGCGTCGGGCGGCGGCGCCATCGCGGCCAGGCCCTGCTCCGCGAGCTGCGCGAAGCTCGGCACCTCGAACCAGTCGGCCAGCCGCGCCATCGTCAGCGGATCGATGGCGTCCGGCTGGGCCGCGTCGTCACGGCGGAGCAGGTCGCGAACCTTGGGTTCGGTATCGTCGGGCGGATCGGCCGGGCACATGGTCGGCGCGGGCTACAGCTGGAGCATGACGACGTAGGCGAGGACGCCGACGCCGATGCCGATGAGCATCGAGACGATCCAGAACGCCGTCGACGCGCCGGCGGGGCCGTCGGCGTCGATCGCGGCGGCGGGCACGGCGCCGCCCGACGAGGCCACCGACACGATGCCCTCGCTGGCCTGGAGCATGACGGTCTTCTGGACCGCGCCGCCCTGGGCGGGCGGCGGGGCCCCGGGCGGCGGACCGCCCATGCCGGGCGGCGGACCGCCCATGCCGGGCGGCGGACCGCCGGGCATGCCCTGGGGCAGCACGGGGGCCTGCATGCCGGCGATCATCGTCTTCTGTGCGGCCGACGCCGGCTGGTAGCCGCCGCCGGGGGGCGGGCCGCCGGGGGGCGGGCCGCCGGGCATGCCCTGGGGCAGCACGGGGGCCTGCATGCCGGCGATCATCGTCTTCTGCGACGCCGACGCGGCCTGGTAGCCCTGCGCCGCCGGCGGCAGACCGCCGTAGCCAGGCTGGCCGGGCGGCGCGCCGTAGCCAGGCTGGCCGCCCATGCCGGGCGGCGGACCGCCCATGCCGGGCGGTGGGCCGTAGCCGGCTGGCCGCCCATGGCGGGCGGCGGCCCGCCCATGCCGGGCGGCGGGCCGTAGCCGGGCTGGCCCGGCGGACCGGGCATGCCGGGCAGCTGCGGCGGCGCGCCGGCGATCATCGTGCGCGGCACGCCGGCGGCGCCGATGCTGGCGCCGCCCTGCAGCTGGGCGAACACCTGCTGGCAGTGCTGCATCATCTCGCCCGCCGACTGGTAGCGACGGCCGGGGTCCTTCTCGAGGGCCTTGCGGACGATCGCCTGCACCTCCATCGGCGTGGTCGGCGGCAGCGGCGGCACCTCGCCGCGCAGGTGCATCTGCAGCACGTTCATCGGGTTCTCGTCGTGGAACGGGACCCGGCCGGCCAGCATCTCGTACGCGAGGATACCGAGGGCGTAGATGTCGGAGCGCGCGTCGAGGGGCAGGCCGCGCCCCTGCTCGGGCGACATGTACTGCGGCGTCCCGAAGACCACGCCCGCCTGCGTGCGCATGCGATCGTTCTCCTGCAGCAGCTTGGCCACGGAGAAGTCGAGCAGCTTCACGAAGTCGGGCGAGCCCGCCATGTTCAGCAGGAAGACGTTGTCGGGCTTGATGTCGCGGTGGATGATCCCGATCGAGTGGGCCTCGGCGAGCGAGGCGCAGCACTGGATGAGGATCTTCAGCACGCGGTGCGCCTGCATCGGCGACTGCTGCTGCTGAGCCTGCCGCAGGGTCAGGCCGTCGAGGAACTCCATCGTCATGTACAGCCGGCCGTCCTGGGTGCGGCCGAAGTCGAACATGCGGATGGTGTTGGGGTGCTGCAGCCGCGAGCAGGCCTTGGCCTCGTTGTAGAACCGGTTGACCCAGGTCTCGTCCGAGGCCATCTGCGGGTTCAGCATCTTGATCGCGATGACGCGATCGATCGAGGTCTGCTTCGCCTTGTAGACGACGCCCATCCCGCCTTCGCCGATGCGCGCAAGGATCTCGTAGCGGCCGTCGATGACCTTGCCGAGGAAGGGATCCTGGATCTGCGGTTGCACTCGGGCCTCGATGAGCGTTGAGCGATGCGGTGAGGGAGCGGGACGCGCGGGGCCGCTCAGGGCGGCAGCAGCTGGACCTTCTTGCCGGCGACGCTGTCGCGGGTGAGCTTGACCTTGGCGGAGCAGACGCGCTCACGCACGGTCAGCACCGTGAACGAGCCGTTGGTCAGCGGCCGCCCCGCGGAGTCGAGGACGTTGCCGGTCCAGCCGCGGTCGATGCCGTCCTTCTTGCCCTTGTCGATGACGATCGTCGTCGTGTTGCCCTCGACCTGGACGTTGACGATCATGCCGTCGGTGGGCTTGGGCGGCGGCGGCCGGACGTCCTTGCACTTGGGGTTCTTCGGATCGATCGCCATCGGATCGCAGTCCGGGAACATCGCCAGGCAGTTGGGGTTGTTGGGGTCGGGCGGGTTGCCGCACGGCGGGAAGACGCCGGTGCAGTTGGGGTTGGTCTTGTCGGGCGCGTTGGGATCGCAGGGCGGGTTGACGCCCTTGCACTCGGGGTTGTTCTTGTCGATCGCGTTGGGGTCGCACGGCGGCGGCACCGCGGCGAGCTTGGGCGGCTCGGCGACGTCGAGCTTGCTCGGGTCGAAGACCTCGACGACCTCGACCGGGGTCTCGTCGAAGCGGACCGACAGCTTGTACTTGCCGGCGTCGCCGCGGTTCGACGCGTAGACCTCGATGTAGTACTTGCCCTTGACCGGCTCGAGATCGAGCTTCTTCTTGCCCTTGTCGCGCTTCTGGCGCTTGGGCTTGGCGCTGTCGACCTTGCGCCCCCACTCGTTGTAGACGTCGAACGACAGGTCGAGGCCGGGGCGCGGCGCGACCCAGCGCAGCTCGATGTGCAGCTTGCCGGTCTTGTCCGCGGGCAGCTCGACCAGCTTCCAGTCGACGCGGTCGCCGCCGGGATAGGTGACGATGCCCTTGTCGCTCCCCTCGGCGGTGATCTCGCCCGCCGGGCCGGTGCCGGTGGTCTCGAGGATCACCGACTTGGCGCCCTTGTACTTGGCGTCCTTCCCGGAGTGGGCGTCCTGAGGGACGGTCTTGGCGCACGCGACCATGCTCGCCATCGCGACGAGCGCGGCCATCATGGAGAGCGAGGGCCGCGCGCGGCGAACCTCCAGCGAATTCCCCAGCATGTCGCGATGTTAATGAGCATGCCCGGGGGCTGCAAGGCCGCGATGGGGGATTCGCCGGGATCCCGCCCGCGGAGCCGTGACGGCAGGTCGCCTGGCGGCTCAGGGCGCCGGCGCGACCACCGCGGTGGGGTCCTCCAGCAGCACCTGCTGGCCCTGGACGGTGTCGGTCTTGAGCTTGACCCGGGCGGTGACGCTGCGGGACCGGGTGGTGCGGACCTCGAAGTCGCCGCCGACGATCGGCTTGCCGCGGCTGTCGAGGACGTGGCCGATCCAACCGTGGGCGACCTTGTGGCCGGTCGGGACGCCGATCGTGATCTCGGTCTGGCCGGCGACCACCTGGGCGTTCGTGACCTTGCCGAACTCGTAGGCGTCGCAGCTGGCGTTCTTGCGGTCGAGCGCGGGCAGCCGCGTCAGGTCGCACGGGGTCGGCGGCGGCGGCGGCGGCGGCGCCTCGATGCCGCACGCCGGGTTGGCGGGATCCGGCTGCTGCGGGTTGCAGACGCTGGCGCAGTTGGGGTTGCGGGCGTCGTAGGTGGCGGTGGTGCACGCCGGCGGCTGGCGCAGGCACTCCAGCTCGGCCGGGTCGAAGTGGCCGGCCTCGCACGGCGGCGGCACCGCGGCGAGCGGCGGCGGGTCCGGCACCTCCAGCTGGGTCGGATCGAAGGGGCCGGTGGTCTCCTCGAGGATCTCGTCGAAGCGGACCGCGAGCTTGTAGGTGCCGGCGTCGCCGCGGCTGGACGCGTAGACCTCGACGAAGACGGTGCCCTTGACCGGGGTCAGCGAGATCGACTTCTTGCCGCGATCGCGGCGCTGGTGGCGGGGCCGGGCGCCGTCGAGCTTGCGGCCCCACTGGTTGTAGACGTCGAAGGACAGATCGAGGCCGTCGCGCGGCGCGCTCCAGCTCAGCTCGATCTCGAGGTTGCCGTGCTTGTCGGCCGGCAGGTCGACGCGCTTCCAGTCGACGCGGTCGCCGCCGGGGTAGGTGACGACGCCGCGATCGACGGCCTCGTAGCTGACCTCGCCGATCGCCGAGGTGTGGACCGGCTCGAGCGCGATGGCGCGGGCGCCGTTGTAGCGGCCGTCCTTGCCGGAGTGCGCCGCCTGATCGACGTTGGCGGCGCAGGCGCCGAGCGTCAGCCCCAGCGCGACGGCCGCGATCGCGAGCCACGGAGTCGTACGCATGTGTCCCCCCACCCGAGGTCGAGTCGCGCCGCCCCGTTCGTGACACGCGCCGGGCCGGCGACGCGGTGGCCCGACGCGGGCGACCGGCCGGCCGGTCGCGTCGTCATGTGATCGGCTACTTGACCGAGACCTTGCCCGAGCGGTTGACCTCGTCGACGGTCGCCTTGACCTCGGCCTTGCAGGTGCGCGCGGTGCAGTTCTTGAGGGTGAAGCCGCCGTTCTTGATGCCGACGACGGCGCCCCGGCGGCCGTCGGCGAGCCCGGCGTCGGTGCCGCGGTTGATCGTGATCTGGGTGCCGCCACCGGAGACCGAGACGTTGATGATGTTGGCGGACACCGGGCCGGTGCCGCTGGGCGGCTCGGGATCGGGGGGCGGCTTCTTGGTGTTGGTGGTCTTGTGGCCGCCGCCGTGCCGCGGCGGCTTCTTCTCGACCTTGGCCACCACCGGGGTGTCGTCGTGCAGCGGCACGATCGGCAGGTTGGGCAGGAACGCCACCTCCGACGGGAACGTGCTCGTCGGGTCCTTGGGCACCGGCGTGAACTTCACGCTGACCTCGAACTCGGCGGTGTCCTGCCGGCCCTCGAGGTAGACGTGGATGTAGTAGCGGCCCGGCGACAGCGCCAGCAGCGAGCGGGTCTTCTTCTCGGCGCCGGCGTCGTCGTCGCTGGCGTCGGACTTGGTGATGACGTTCCAGTTGGAGTCGAGGATCTCGAGCGCCAGGTCGATGGCCGGATCCTCGAAGTCGTCCTCGTCGTCGCCCTCGCTGGGCGGGGCGACGCCGGTGATGTCGGTGATGTCGAGCTTGACCTCGAGATCGCCGTCCTCGGGCAGGTCGACGGCCATCCACTTGGCGCGCTTGTACGCCGCGTAGTTCAGCGACGACTCGACGTGGCCGGAGTTCTGATCGTCGAGGACGATCACCTTCGGGTCCTTCCAGGGACTCTTGGTCTTGTAGCCGTTGTGCGTGGGGATCTTCGGGCCGCATGCCGCGAGCAGCGCGATCACCCCGGACATCAGACACAGGCGCAGCATGCGGAGAACATAACACCATGGTAGAAGCCGCGCATGCCGAGCCGTCCCCTCGCCGCCCTGCGGACCCTGGGCGTCGCGATCGTCCTGGTCACCGCCGCCGCCGGGTGTGACCACACCGTGGCCGGCGGTCGCGCCGATGGCGCCGCGGTGTTCGCCGAGGCGTGCGCCCGCTGCCACGGCCCCGGCGGCAAGCCCGAGGAGTCGATGCGCGCCCAGCTCGGCGTCCGCGACCTCACCGCCGCCGAGTTCCGGGCCCGGGCGTCGATCGATCTGGTCCGCAACCAGGTCCGCCAGGGCTCGGCCAACAAGATCATGCCGGCGTTCGTCGGCGCCCTGAACGACGCCCAGATCGACGCGGTCGCCGCCTACGTGCTGACCCTGTCCGACGCCGCCGCGACCACCCCCTGACCCGCGTCAGGCGCCGAGCGCGGCGGCGCGCTCGGCCGCGACCTCGGGATCCAGCTCGGGCGGCGCCGCGGCAGCGCGGCCCGCGCCGCCGCCGCCGCCGCCTCGGGCCGGCGCGCCGCGATCGCGCCCAGCGCCCACGCGGCGTGGCGGCGGACCAGCGGCGAGGCGTCGGCGAGCCGCGCCGCCAGCGGCGCGATCGCGCGGGCGTCGCCGAGGTTGCCGAGCGCGACGCAGACGTTGCGCAGCAGCTGGGCGCGGGTGATCCGGCGCAGCGCGGTGCGCCGCACGAACCGGCGCAGCTGGTTGCTCGGCGCGGCCACCATCGCCAGCAGATCCGGCGCGGCGTGGTCGCGGTCGCGGGCCCGCAGCGGCGCTGGCGGGATCGCGCGGGCCGGGGCCGCGGCGTTGTAGGGGCACACCTCCTGGCAGACGTCGCAGCCGAACACCCACGGCCCGGCGGCGGCGCGCAGCGCGATCGGCGTGGCGCCCTCGTGCTCGATGGTCAGGTACGACAGGCAGCGCCGGGCGTCGAGGACGAACGGCGCGGCGAAGGCGCCGGTCGGGCAGGCGTCGAGGCACGCGGTGCAGGTGCCACAGCGGCTGCGCATGGGCGCGGCGTCGCCGCCGTCGGGGGCGAGCGCGAGGTCGACGTCGAGCAGCAGCTCGCCGAGCAGGACGTACGAGCCGAGGCCCGGGACGATCAGCAGCGTGTTCTTGCCGATGAAGCCGAGGCCGCCGCGCTCGGCGAGCTCGCGCTCGAGCAGCGGCGCGGCGTCGACGCACGGCCGGGCCGCGACCGGGCGGCCCACCGCCGCGGCGACGGCGTCGGCGACCTCGATCAGGCGGTCGCGCAGGACCGCGTGGTAGTCGTCGCCGCGGGCGTAGCGGGCGATCGCGCCGCGTGGGCGCGCGTCGGCACCGTCGGCACCGGCACCGGCGTCGTCGTCGGCGTCGTCGCCAGCGGCGCGGGCCGCGTCGTCCGCGACGGCGACGCCGGGATCGTGGGCCATCGCGGCGACCACGACGGTGCGCGCCTCGGCGAGCACGGTGCGCAGGTCGGCGCGCCCGGCCAGGTGCGCGGGCGTCGCCAGGTAGCCCATCTCGCCGTGGTGGCCGTCGGCGAGCCAGCGGCGGTACAGGTCGAGGCGGCGCGGCGGCTCGAGCGGGAACGCGGCGATGCGGGCCAGGCCGGCGCGGGCGGCGGCCCGGCGCACGACCTCGGCGAGGTCAGGCATCCGCCGGCTCGAGCGCCTCGGCCGAGCCCTCGCGGTCGTCGTCCTCGGGGACGCCGGCGAAGTAGACGTCGTCGTACGGCACCGTGCAGTCGCGCTCGCGCGGCTGCGGGTAGTCGACGATCGCGCCGCGGTAGGTGCGGACCTTGACGACCTCGTCGCCGAGCTCCTCGATGTAGCTGGGCACGATCGGCAGCTTGCCGCCGCCGCCGGGCGCGTCGATCACCAGGTGCGGCACGCCCATGCCGGTCATCCAGCCCCGCAGCTTGCCGTACAGCTCGATCGCGGCGTCGACCGGGGTGCGCAGGTGGTCGGTGCCGATCACGGTGTCGCCCTGGAACAGGTAGTACGGCTTGACCCGGGCCTTGAGCAGCTCGCGCATCAGCGCGCGCAGGGTCCGCACCGACGAGTTGACCCCGCGCAGCAGCACCGCCTGGTTGCCGACCGGGATGCCGGCGTCGACCAGGCGGGCGCACGCGGCGCGGCTCTCCGGGGTCAGCTCCTTGGGGTGGTTGAAGTGGGTGTTGACGTAGAGCGGGTGGTGCTTGCGCAGCGCCGCGCACAGCTCGTCGTCGACGCGCATCGGGCACACCACCGGGATGCGGGTGCCGATGCGGATGATCTCGACGTGCGGGATCGCGCGCAGCCGGCCCAGCAGGTGATCGAGCTTGGCGGTCGACAAGAGCAGCGGGTCGCCGCCGGAGATCAGCACGTCGCGGATGCGCGGGGTCCGCGCGATGTAGGCCAGGCCGGCCTCGATCTCGGGCGTCGTCGGCGGATCGTCGCCGCCGACCAGGCGGCGCCGGTTGCAGTGGCGGCAGTAGATCGCGCACCGGTCGACGACCAGGAACAGGCACCGGTCGGGGTACTTGTGGACCACGCACGGCGCCGGGTTGTGGCTGTCCTCGCCGAGCGGATCGCGCAGCTCCTCGTCGCGGATCGCGCCCTCGCGCGCCGCCGGGATGGCCTGCATGCGGACCGGGCAGCTGGGGTGCGCCGGGTCCATGAGGCTGGCGTAGTACGGCGTGATGCCGACCCGGAACAGGTGCGCCGACGCCGCCAGGCCGGCGCGCTCCTCGGGCGCGAGCTCGAGCACGGCGCCCAGCTCGTCGGCCGAGGTCAGCATGTTGCGCAGCTGCCAGCGCCAGTCGAGCCAGTCGCGCTCGGCGACGTCGGCTCGGCGCAGCGAGCGAGCGGCGAGGGGGAGGGGCACGGGGCGCTACCCTGCCGCTCGTCGCCGCCAAACGCAAGCGGTGGTCGCGGTCAGCCGGCGGCGGCGGCCAGGGCGCGCGCGCGCTCGAGGACCGGGACCAGGCCGTCGGTCAGGGGCAGCGTGGCCAGGGCCGACCACGGCACCCAGCGGGCGTCGTCGACGTCGTCGCCGGGGCGGGGCGCGGCGGCGGCATCCGCGGGGACGGCGGCGACGGCGGCGAGGTAGTCGAGGATGACGTAGTGCCAGCGGCCGCCGCCGTCGCGGGGCACGATGCGCTCGACGACCTCGACCAGCGCGCCGCAGCGCACGGCGAGCCCGGTCTCCTCGCGGACCTCGCGGACGACGGCGTCGGCGAGGCGCTCGCCGGGCTCGACCTTGCCGCCGGGCACCGTCCACAGGCCGACGCCGGGCGGGCGGCCGCGCCGGACCAGCAGGACGTGGTCGTCGCGCAGGACGATCGCGCCGACCGCGACCCGCGGCGGGTCGCCGGGGTCGGCGCCGCCGGTCACGACTTGCCTCGCTTCTTGGCGCCGCCGGCGGGCTTCACGGTGGGCTTCGCGGGCTTCGCGGGCTTCGCGGGCTTCGGCGTCTTCGCGGGCTTCGCGGGCTTCGCGGGCTTCGGCGGCTTCGCGGGCTTCGCCGCCCGGGCCGCGCGGGCGGGCGTTGCGGGCGCGGCCGCGGCGTCGTGGCCCGGCACCTGCGCCGCCGGGCACAGCGGCGCCAGCGGGCAGCGATCGCAGGCGGGGGCGCGCGCGAAGCACGTGCGTCGGCCGTGCCAGATGAGCCGGTTGGCGAACGAGATCCACTGATCGCGCGGCAGCTGCGCCATCAGGTCCTGCTCGATCTTGACCGGATCGGTGTGGACGGTGAGGCCGAGGCGCTGCGACAGCCGGGTGACGTGGGTGTCGACGACGACGCCGTCGGCGATGCCGAAGCAGGTGCCGAGGACGACGTTGGCGGTCTTGCGCGCGACCCCGGGCAGCGCGACCAGGTCCTCCATGCGCGCCGGCACCTCGCCGCCGTGGCGCTCGACCAGCGCGCGGGCCATGGCCAGGACGTGCTTGGCCTTCATGCGGAAGAAGCCGGTGGCGTGGACCATGGGCTCGAGCTCGGCCTGGTCGACGGCGGCGAGCGCGGTGGCGTCGGGCCAGCGCGCGAACAGCGCCGGGGTCACGGTGTTGACCAGCTTGTCGGTCGACTGCGCGGCCAGGATCGTCGCGACCAGCAGCTCGAAGGCGTTGCGGTGATCGAGCTCGCAGGTGGCGTCGGGCCAGGTCGCGGCCAGGAGCTCGGCGAGCCGGGCGATGCGGGCCGGGTCGCGGGGCGGGGCCGCGGCGGCAGCCTCCCCCTGGCGGCGTGTGGTATTCCGGGGCAGCTTTCCCATGGTGAACCGGTCGCACGCTATCACGTCTGTTCCCGCCGTCCCGGCGCCGGCGCGTCGCCGTCGCGCCGCGGCGATCGCCGCCCTCGCGCTGGTCGTGGCCGCCGCCACGGCGGCCACGGGCTGCACCAGCAAGAAGGAGATCAAGACCGCGCAGCAGTCGGTCTACGACGCCGACTTCGCGGTGGTCTACAGCGAGGCGCTGGCGGCGGTGCGCGAGCTCTACCCCAACCTCGACGACGATCCGGTGCGCGGCGTGATCGCCACGGCGTGGCACCAGGTCCAGTACTCGAACGACGCCGACGATCCGCGCACGGTGCAGCAGCGCGACAAGGCGATGGGCTACGACTCGACGTCGGGCGGCAACGTCTTCAACCAGCGCCAGTCGAGCCTCAACAAGCGCACGTTCATCCGCTTCGACGTCTACGTCAGCGGCGGCCGGCCGTGGCGGGTCCGGGTCGTCGGCAAGGCGTCGGAGTGGGAGCCCGGCAACGCGGTGCCGTCGGAGCTCAAGGGCGCCGCGATCCCGCACTGGCTGCCGGGGCGCACCGACGCCCTGGTGGTGGCGATCTACCGCCGGCTCAAGCGCTACGCCAAGCACGTCGAGGGGCCGATCGTCGAGGAGGTCGTCGAGGCGCCGCCGGATCTGGCGCCGTACGGGCCGATCCCGGAGCCGGCGGCGCGCGCCGCCGCGGGCATCGTCGACGCCATCGAGACCCGCGACAACGACGCGCTGCGGGCGCTGGTCGACGATCAGGTGGTGTGGAGCCTGGGCGCGGCCGGCGACGCCGACACCGCGATGGCGATGTGGAACGCCGACCCGGCGTCGCTGGCGACGCTGGCCAAGACGCTGCGGGCCGGCTGCCGCGCCGACGGCGACGCCCGCGTGACCTGCCCGCCCGCGGTCAGCGAGACCCCGGGCTACGTCGGCTGGCGGGTGACGCTGGAGCCGCGTGGTGCCGGCTGGAAGCTGACCGCGTTCGTCGAGGGCGACTGATGCGGCGGGCCGCGGCGCCGGCCGCGGTCCGGAGGCTGGGGGCGGCGGGGGCGGCGACGGCGGTGGCGGTGGCGGTGGCGGTGGCGGTGGTGACCGTGGCGACGGCGGCGGCGCTGGTCGGCGCGGGCGCCGGGTGTCGCGCGACCGCGCCGGCGCCGGTGGGACGTCGGTGGCGGCGCCGGGGCCGCGACCTGCGCCGGCTGCGGCGACGCCGGCGTCGGCGCGGGGTCCAGGGCCGGCGGCGACGCCGGCGCGCGGGACGCGCCGGTGGTGCGCGTCGAGGGCGCGCTGCGGTTCGACGGCGTCCCCGAGGTCGACGGCGCGGTCCGCGACCAGCTGCGCCCGTACCTCGACGCCCGCGCCGCCGAGCTGCTCGACGTCGACGCCACCGGGTCGCGCATGCTGATCACGACGCGGTTCGCCGACACCCGCCAGCTGCACCGGGTCGACGCGGCCGGCGGCGAGCGCGTCCAGCTGACGTTCGCGGTCGAGCCGATCTCGCAGGGGCGGTGGGTGCCCGGCGACGACGACGCCTTCCTGATGATCGCCGATCACGGCGGCGACGAGCGCTTCCAGCTGTGGCGGGTCGAGCCCGACGGCAAGGTCCGGCTGACCGACGGGACGAGCCGCAACGTGTCGCCGGTGTGGAGCCCGGACGGTCGCCAGCTGGCGTGGACGTCGACGGCGCGGGACGGGGTCGACTACGATCTGTGGATCTCGGACGGCAGGTCCGAGGCGACGGCGCGCCGGGTCCTCGATCGCGAGGGCGCGTGGAGTGCGCTGACGTTCGACGCCGACGGCGCGCGCCTGCTGCTGGCCCACACGGTGTCGTCGACGCGCTCGGCGCTGTACGTCTACGACGTCGCCGGCGGGACGATCGCGCCGGTCGGCGCGCCCGAGGGCGAGGGCGAGGGCGAGGGCGACGGCGCGGTCGCCGCGGCGGCGACGATCGGCGACGTCGCGACCCCGGTCGGGCGGTTCGGCGCCGGCGGCCGGCTCTACGTGATCAGCGATCGCGACGGCGGGCTGCGCCGGCTGTGGGAGGTCGACGGCGATCGCTGGCGCCTGCTGACCGGTGATCTCGACCACGAGGTCGAGGCGGTCGAGGTGTCGCGGGACGGCCGGACCGTGGCCTTCGTGGTCGACGTCGACGGCGCGTCGGAGCTGCGGCTGCTCGACGCCCGGACCCGCAAGCACCAGGCGGCGCGCGGGGCGCCGCGGGGCGGCGTGATCGGCGCGCTGCGGTTCGCGGGGCCGGGCGCGACGCTGGCGCTGTCGTGGTCGAGCCCGACCGAGCCCAGCGACGTCTACACCTACGCGATCGCGTCGGCGACGCTCACCCGCTGGACCACGAGCGAGCTGGCCGGGCTGGATCCGGCGGCGCTGGTGACCCCGACGCGGGCGACGGCGACGGCGGCGGACGGCGTCGTGATCCCGATGTGGACCTACGCGCCGGCTTCGGCGGCGGGCGGCGCCGCCGCGCCGGTGGTCGTCTACCTGCACGGCGGGCCCGAGCAGCAGTGGCGCCCGCGCTTCGATCCGTTCGTGCAGCTGCTGTGCGCGCGCGGCTACGCGGTCGTCGAGCCCGACGTGCGGGGCTCGACCGGCTACGGGCGCGCGTTCGCGATGCTCGACGACGGGCTGCGCCGGCGCGACGCGATCGCCGACGTCGGCGTCGTGCTCGACTGGATCGCCGGGCGCGACGACCTCGACGCCGCGCGCGTCGCGGTGGCCGGCGGCAGCTACGGCGGCTTCCTGTCGATGGCGTCGCTGATCGCGCACGGCGACCGGCTGCGCGCCGGGATCGAGGTCGTCGGGATCTCGAGCTTCGTGACGTTCCTGGAGCAGACCAGCGCGTACCGGCGCGATCTGCGCCGCGCCGAGTACGGCGACGAGCGCGATCCGGAGGTGCGGGCGTTCCTCGACGAGCTGTCGCCGCTGCGGCACGCCGGCGAGATCGGCGACCCGCTGTTCGTCGGGCACGGCGCCAACGATCCGCGGGTGCCGGTCGCCGAGGCCGAGCAGATCGTCGAGGGCGTCCGCGCCGGCGGCGGCGACGTCTGGTACCTGCTGGCGGACAACGAGGGCCACGGCTTCACGCGGCGCGAGAACCGCGCGGCGTACTGGGGCGCGGTGGTGATGTTCCTGGCGCGCTACCTGTAGCGGCCCGCGCCACCACGCGACGGCGTCACCGCCCGCGCCCGCCTCACCGCCCGCGCTCTCGTCACCGCGAGGACGGTCCGAGCCGGAGGTCGCCCCCCCCGCGCTCGCGGCAGGACCCGGGCCGGCGGCTCGCGGTCTCCCCACCGCTCGCGCAGGCGGGGATCCGCGACACGCTCCTAGCCGCGGTCGACGTCGATGCCGTACTTCTTCACCAGGCGGTGGATGTAGTTGCGGTCGATCCCCGCCTCCGACGCCGCCCGCGAGATGTTGCCCTTGTGCCGCGCCAGCAGGTGCACCAGGTACTCGCGCTCGAAGTCCTCGATCAGCGCGGCCTTGGCCTCCTTGAACGGCAGCTCCAGCACGCTCGCCGGATCGCCGCCCGTCGCCAGCCGCGTCGAGCCCGGCGCGCCGGTCGGGCCGCCGCCGCGCGGCGTGTCGTCGGACAGCTCGAGCTGCGACGTCCCCAGCGACAGCGCGCGCTCGACCACGTTGCGCAGCTCGCGCACGTTGCCGGGCCAGTCGTGACGGGCCAGCTGATCGAGCAGCGCCGCCGACAGATCGAAGCCCGAGCGGCCCATCTCGTCGGCGAAGTGGCGGGCCAGCGCCGGCAGGTCCGGCAGCCGCTCGCGCAGCGGCGGCAGCTCGGCGCGCACCACCGCGAGCCGGTAGTACAGGTCCTCGCGGAACTGGCCGGCCTTGACCATCGCGCGCAGGTCGCGGTGGGTCGCCGCGACCACCCGGATGTCGACGTCGATCGGCGCGGTCTCGCCGACCCGGCGGACCTGGCGCTTGTCGATCACCCGTAGCAGCTGCGGCTGCAGGTCGAGCGCGAGCTCACCGATCTCGTCGAGGAACAGCGTGCCACCCGACGCCACCTCGATCAGCCCGCGCTTGTCGGAGGTCGCACCGGTGTACGAGCCGCGGGCGTGGCCGAACAGCTCCGACGCGATCAGCTCGTGCGGGATCGAGCCGCAGTCGACGACCACGAAGGCGCCGCCGGCGCGCCCGGACGCCTGGTGGATGGCCTCGGCGATGGCCTCCTTGCCGGTGCCGGTCTCGCCGGTCAGCAGCACCGTCGCCTCGGTCGGCGCCACCCGCGCCAGCAGCGCGAACAGCTTCTGCATCGCCGGCGTCGCGCCCAGGACGTTGCCGAAGCGGTCCTCGCCGTACGCGGTCAGCGGGATCGTGTGCTCCTCGGGGACCACGTCGATCTCGGTGTGCTTGCCGAGGCGCAGCCGCGACGGCCCGGTGAGCACGACCTGCACCACCTTGGTGCCGGCGTGGCGGGTGCCGTTGGTGGTCTCGAGATCCTTGACCCAGATGCCGTCGGAGCGGACCCGCAGCTCGAGGTGGTAGCGCGACACCGTGTTGTCGGTGAGGACGACGTCGTTGTCGGCGTGGGTGCCGACCATCGTCGTGCCCTCGTCGAGGGTGTGCTCGACGCCGGCGTCGGGCCCGGCCACCACGCGCAGGCGGAAGCTGCGTTCGAGGAGGCCGCCGTCGGCGCCGGTGTAGAGCGCGGTGTGGACCTGGGTACGGACGGTCATGCGCGGCCCGCGCCCGGCGGGCCGCCACGACCATCGCGCGGACGCCGTGGCCGGCGCAAGCCCAGGACGGCGATCGTGGCCAGCAGCCAGGTGGCCAGACCGCCGGCGCCCGCGTCGCCACCGGCGGCCGTGACCGCGCAGCCACCGCCGCCGCCACCACCGTCGCCGGCGTCGGGATCGGCGACGCCGGCGTCGCCGCGCGCGGCGTCGGGGCCGGCCGCGGCGTCGGGCACCGCGGCGTCGGGCACGCCGGCGTCGGGGACCTCGTCGCCGGGGTACATCGCGATCGAGTTGTAGTTGACCTGACCTGCCACCACTTGTTTGCACTTGTGCTCGGTGCGGTAGCCGGCCTTGACCGCGGTGACGCAGGCCAGCCGCGGGGTCACGCCCGGGAAGTTGTAGAACCCGTCGGTCCCGGTGACGTCGACCCGGCCGTCGTCGAGCGTCACCGTCACGCCGTCGAGGTTGGCGTTGGGATCGAAGACGTCGCGCTCGCGCACGAAGCCGACCAGCTGGCCCTGCGGCAGCATGCCGTAGTGGACGCCGAGGTGGTTGGCCACCGTGCGCTCGGCGCCGTCGGACGGCGCGCTGACCACGCCGCCCTCGGCCGTGACCACCAGCGTCGCGGCGCCGCCGCCGTCGAGCGCGAGCGCGTCGTAGGCGCCGCGGGCGTCGAGGAAGCTGGCCAGCTCGGCGCAGGTCAGGCCCAGCGACGGCTGCTGCCAGCCGTCGACGACCGCGAGCCACAGCGTGTTGCCGTCGGCCGACACCGCGACCGCGCTGCGCGGCGCCCGCTGGCACGGCATCGCGATGGCGTCGGCGCAGTCGAAGCTGCTGACCGGCTGGCCGGCGCGGACCAGCAGCGGGCGGCCCGACACCACGCCCTGGGTGCCGGCCGGCAGGGCGGACGTGGCGATCACCTGCTCGGGCGCGACGATCGCCGCCTCGGTGCGCTCGCCGACCCGGGCGAACCGGACGAAGCCGCTCACCGCGTCGTCGGCCGTGGTCGACCACGCGGCGCCGCCGCCGACCGCGAGGCCGGCGGGCACGTAGCCGGCGATCGCGAAGGCGTCGCCGTTGATCGCGACCTGGGCGCCGACCGCGCCCGCCCACGCCGACGTGCGCTGGCCGCGATCGTCCTCGGCGGTGGCGAACAGGGTCAGCTCGGACGACGACAGGTCGACCCGGACCAGGTGGATCCGGGCCGGCACCGCCGCGTCGATCCACACCTCGTGGTGGATCCCGGGGTACGGATCGGTCGCGCTGTCGAGCGCCGGCGCCGCCGCGGCGGCCCCGGCGACCGCGCACAGCAGGCCGGCGGCCGCCACCGCGGCCGCGACGTGCCGGCGGGGCGACGACGACGACATGACCGCAGGATAACCCCGCCGGCCGCCGGCCCGCTGTGTCTTCCGCAACGCCCTGGATCTCGACCCCGTGCCCGCGCCCGATCTGGCCCGTGCCCGTGCCCGTGCCCGTGCCCGTGCCCGATCCGGCCCGTGCCCGTGCCCGTGCCCGTGCCCGTGCCCGTGCCCGTGCCCGTGCCCGTGCCCGATCCGAATCTCGGGCGCTGGCTCGCCCCCGCCCCCGACCTCTCGCTACGGCGCGACCAGGTCGTCGGTGGCGATCCGGGTCACCTTGCCCGCCACCGCCCGGACCTCGATGGTCACCGACGCGCCGCCCTCGGGCTGCTTCAGCGTGACCTTGCGCCGGCCGGTCTCGATCGCGATCCGGCTGTGGATCTCGCCGGGCAGCACCAGCTTCCAGCCCGCCGGCGCCTCGACCACGCCGAGCTCGAACGCGGCCTCGACCTCGTCGCCGTCGACCTCGATGTCGCGGGTGACCCGGAACGGCATCTTGGTGGTGCCCTCGAGCTTGATCTGGTAGCGCCCCTTGGGCGCGGGGCAGGTCACCGGCGCCGTGCGGCGCTTGCAGCCGGGGACGCCGTCGATCGTGACCCGGGCGTCGAGGTTGGCCGAGACCGTGACGCCGACGCCGGCGACCAGGGTCGCGGTCACCGGCACGGCGCGGGCGCCGCGGCCCGGCGTCACCTTGACCCGCGCCGGCAGGTAGCCGGGCAGCTTCATGGCGACCGTGTGGGCGGCGCCGGCCTCGACCAGCAACTCGTCGCTGGGCGTGACGACGCCGACCAGGCGCTGGTCGTCGACGAAGACCGCGGCGCCCGGCGGGTCCGACGTGATGACCAGCGACGCGACGTCGGGCGAGAACTGCAGGTCGTGATCGACCGTGGCCTCGCCGCCGGGGCCGGGCACGGTCAGGGTCAGCGCGTCGTCGACGTAGCCCGGGCGCCGCAGCACCGCGGTGATCTGGGCGCGCGGCGCCAGCGAGGTCACCGTCAGCGGCGTCTTGCCCAGCTCCTTGCCGTCGACGATGACGGTCGCGCCGTCGGGATCGCTGCGAAAGGTCACCGACGCAGTCTCGGGGGTCAGCGGCAGCTCGACCCGCGCGACCCGGTCGCTCTCGACCTGGGCCACGGTCTCGGCGGCGCGGAAGCCGCCGTGCAGCGCCTTGACCCGGTACGGGCGCCCGGCCTCGAGGCCGTCGACCACCAGCGTGCCGTCGTCGGCGACGCCGCGGACCCGGCCCTCGATCTCGATCGTCGAGCCGGGCTCGGTGACCACCGTGAGGCGCGCGGTCGGGTGGCTCTTGAGCCGCGGGTAGGCGACCAGGCCGATCAGCACCAGCAGCAGGACGATCGCCGCCGACAGCGCGGCGATCACGGTCGCCGGGGCGCGCGGCGGCGGCGGCGCCTCGCGGGCGCGGCGCTCGACCGGGTGGCTGATCCCCGCCGGCAGAAGGCGCGACGGCCCGGCGGCGAGCCGGCCGGCGGCGTCGATGCGCTCCTGGAAGAAGCCGAACTTGGTCAGCGCGACCTTGGGCGAGTCGAGATCGAACGTGCAGACCGCCTCGGTCGCGATCCCGGGCAGGACGTTGAAGAACATCCGGGTCGACGAGTTGGCCATCAGGTACAGGCCGAGGCCGGCGCCGCCGGTCTTGCGATCGATCTGCTCCGACGAGTGCAGGCACTTGTCGAGGTAGCGCAGCACGGTGTTGCGATCGAGCGTGCCGAAGCTGTCACGCACCGACACCGAGAAGGTCTTGTCGTCGCAGGCGAACTGGACGACCACCTTCTGCTCCATGCGCAGCGAGATCCGGGTCTTGGTCGGGATCTCCGCGAAGACCTGCTTGCCCGCCTCGTCGACCGGGGCGTCGTACAGGGCGTTCATCAGCATCTCGTCGACGACCTGCTCGATCGCCTCGCGGTACTTGCGGCGCACGCTCATCAGCTCGGCGAACTCCGAGACCTGGGCGATGCACAGCGACTTCTCCTGGTAGTCGCCGACGAGCGACGAGTAGATCTTGGTGCCCCACGGCACCAGCTTCTCGAGCCCGAAGATGTCGCCGGCCAGGATCCGGGTCGCGACCGACGACAGATCCTGCGACCGCCAGTGCTCGGCGGTCAGCACCCCGGCGACCCGGTCGGACTGCTGCATCAGCGTGACGACGCGGGCCAGGTCGGCGCGGGGCACCACCGCGACGATGCGGCCGTCGCCGGCGAGCCGCGGCGCCAGCTGCGCGATGGCGTCGGACAGCTCGCCCTCGATGTGGACCGCGATCAGCGCGGCCTGGATCTCGCCGCGGCCGATGCCGTCGAGGCTGGTGTGGATCTCGACCGCCCCGCCGGCCGCCTTCAGGGCGGTGCCCATCTGCTTGGCGAACGCCTTGTCCGGAGAGAGCGAGATGACCCGGCGCGCCAGCATCGACAACGATCATCGTACAGGATGCGTGAGCGCGGCCCCAAATTCGCCGGACGCTTATGGAAGTGGACCGCGAAGCCGAGCGTAGAATGGGCGCCGTCGTGGCCAGCCCCGTCGACGAGGTCGAGGTCGTTCATCGCGAGCTGGTGGTTCGCGCCACCGACGGCTGGGCGCTCGCCGCCGACCTGCTGGCGCCGGCCGACGTCGCGCCGCGGGCCGCGGTGGTGCTGGCGCCGGCGCTGGCGGTGCCGCGCGCGTACTACCGCGCGCTCGCGATCCACCTCGCGGCCGGCGGCCTGGCGGTGCTGTCGATCGACTACCGCGGCGTCGGCGAGTCCCGGCCGTCGCGGCTGCGCGGCTTCCCGGCGGCGCTGCACGACTGGGCCGACCTCGACCTGACCGCGGCGCTGGCCCACGTCCGCGGCGCCTACCCGGGGTTGCCGGTGGCCTGGTTCGGGCACTCGATGGGCGGCCAGCTGTTCGGGCTGCTGCGCGAGCCGGCGGTCGATCGGGTCCTGCTGGTCGGCGCCCAGCACGGCCACTGGCGCCACTGGCCGGGGCCGTCGCGGTACCTGATGGCGGCGCTGTGGCACGTCGTCATCCCCGGGATGGTCGCGGTCGCCGGGCGCCTGCCGATGGGCGCGGTCGGCCGCGGCGAGGACGTCCCGCCCGAGGTCGCGCGCGAGTGGGCGCGGTGGGGCCGCGATCGCGACTACGTCGTCGGCTTCGCCCACCGCCGCGGCGGCGCCTGCGCGTTCGACACCTACGCCGGGCCGCTGCGCGCCTACGCGATCAGCGACGACCGCTACGCGCCGGCGACGACGGTGCGCCCGCTGATCGAGGCGTTCCGCGCCACCCGCGGCGAGCTGATCGAGGTCGCGCCGGCGTCGGTGGGCGCGCGCGCGCTCGGCCACTTCGGCGTGTTCAGCCGGGACCGGGCGCTGCCGCTGTGGGACGCGTGGCGGGCCTGGCTCGGCGGCGCCTGACCGCGCGGGCGCCCGTCGCGGATCGCGGCGGGGCGGCGAGCCCGTCGGGGGATCTCGGCGGGGAGGGGACCCCGTCGGCTCCGCCGATGGGGCGGGGCGGCGAGCCCGTCGGGGGATCTCGGCGGGGAGGGGACCCCGTCGGCTCCGCCGATGGGGAGGGGCGGCGAGCCCGTCGGGGGATCTCGGCGGGGAGGGGACCCCGTCGGCTCCGCCGATGGGGAGGGGCGGCGAGCCCCTTGGGGGATCTCGGCGGGGAGGGGACCCCGTCGGCTCCGCCGATGGGGAGGGGCGGCGAGCCCCTCGGGATCAGATGACGACGCCGTCCCAGCGCGATACCCAGCGGGTCGGCTGGAAGTCGGGGATGTCGAGCGGCTGCATCAGCGGCTGGCCCTCCTTCCAGAACGAGCGGAACGGGGCCTTGTCGCCGGTGGTGTAGAAGTGGATCAGGTAGGCGAGGTCGCACGCCGAGAAGTCGGCCAGCCACTGATCGAAGTCGTGGATGCCGGCGTCGTGGAACAGCTTGAGCGAGTAGCGGCAGGCCTCGCGCTCGTAGGCGACGAGGTCGGCGAGGACCTCGGGCGCCAGGTCCGGGCCGCGGACCCGGCCCAGCTCGCGCAGCCGCGGGTCGATGTTCCACTGCACGGTGTGGCCGAACAGGTGGACCAGGATGAACAGGCCGTCCTCGGCGGTGAGGTCGTGGTCGATGTGGATCTCGGCGCCGTCGAGATCGCCGGTGAACGGGCTGGGCACGTCGCGGATCCGCACCGGGATCTCCCAGCGGTCCTCGACCCGCCGCTCGAGCAGGTCGAAGGCCTCGCGGAACCGGTCGTCCGACGGGTACGCGCTCACGACACCGCGCCGCGGACCTTGGCCTCGGCCATGTCGTGGAGCATCTGCATGACCGTGTAGGCGGCCAGCTCGGCGAGCAGCTGGGTGACCTTGGCGTGGGCGTCGTCGTCGAGCAGCGGCTCGACCGCGCGCATCGCCGCGATCAGGTTCTGCTCCTGGGTCTCGAGCTCGGCGGCGTCGATCACGCCGTCGGCCAGCGAGTTCGTGAAGTGCTCGAGCTTCTCGACGTGGGCGTCGATGTGCGGGTTGTTGTCGTCGTCGATCCAGCTGGCGCGGGCCATGGGCTCTCCTTTGTCTACCTACCGTCCAGGATCTGCTTGATCGCGGTCAGGCGCTCCTGCAGCTTCTCCCGTCCGCCGAGCTTGTCCATCTTGTCGCGCTTGGCGTCGGGGAGGAACTCGAGATCGGTGCACTCGATGATCGCGGCCAGCTCCTGGGCCTCGCGCTCGAGCGTCTGGGTCGACGGCATGAAGCCCTCGATCGCCGCGGTCAGGGCGTCGCGGGTGATCGTCCGCGACCCCGCGAGCAGCGACGCGCGCCAGGCGCGGCCGATGATGCCCTCGATGTCGGCGCCCGACAGGTTGCCCTTGTTGCGGACGTCGGCGGGGATGTCGTCGTCGGCGAGGGTCGCGCCGGCCTTGCGGGCCAGGACCTTGAACATCGCGTGGATCTCGGCGTCGTCGTGCGGGTAGAACAGCGGCACGTGGACCTCGGCGCGGCCCTGCCGCTTGAGGTCGATGGGCAGCTGGTCGGGGCGCGCGGTCAGGAGCATCCACAGGATCTTGCCGCGGTACTGGGTGTCGCCCATCTGCGCCGCGAGCATGCCGAAGATGCGGCCCGACACGCCGGAGTCGCCGCCGCCGTCGCGATCGCCGAGCATCGCGTCGGCCTCGTCGATGATCACGACCACCGGGCCCATCGAGCGCAGCACGCCGAGGACGCGCTCGAGGTTGCCCTCGGTCTCGCCGACGTACTTGCTGCGGAAGTTCTTGAGCACGACGCACGGGATGCCGATCGAGCCGGCGACGCACATCGCCAGGAACGACTTGCCGGTGCCGACCGGGCCGCAGAACAGGTAGCCCATGGGCACCGAGTCGAGCTCGCCGCGGCGCAACAGCTCGGCGTCCTCGGCGAGCCGGCGCTTGGCGGCCTCGTGGCCGACGACGGTGTCGAGGCCCCACTTGGGCTCGATGAACTCGAGCATGCCCTGGGCCTGGCGCTCGATCAGCCGCTTCTTGAGCTCGCGGAAGTAGAGCTGGTCGAGGCGGCGGCCGCCCTCGATCGACGACCGGACCAGGACCTCGAGGTCGGTCAGCGAGATGCCGGCGGTCAGCTTGCCCAGCTCGGCGAGGCCGTAGTCGGAGAACGTCGCCAGGTCCTTGCCGCGGGTCGACGCGGTCAGGAACGCGGTGCGGTCGGGCTCGGCCGGCAGCGCGACCTCGATCGTCGCGATGTGGGGGTTGCCGCTGATCCGCTCCGAGACCTCGGACAGCCGCGGATCGATCATCGCGAACGCCATGTTGAGGCGCTTGACGTAGGGGCTCGCCGCCCAGTTGAGCAGCGTCACCAGGTGGGTCTGGTCGGCCAGGCTGAGCCGGTCGCCGCGCGCCGCCACGTACGAGGCGTGGTCGATGATCACCGCGGCGCGGACCCGGTCGTCGGGATCCGCCATGACGTTCTTCTGGACCAGCAGGTCGATCGCGGCCAGGCACCGGGTCGGGTCGCGCGGGATCTGGCGGACGTCGCCGATCCACCGGTTGACGGTCTCGACCATCTGCTGCAGCCGCTTGGCGCTGCCGCCGGCCAGGCAGCGCAGGCCGCGCGCCAGGTCGTAGTGCAGCACCAGATCCCAGCGGCCGAAGACCTGCTCGGCGAGGAACTCGGCCAGGCCGATCCAGCGGTCGGCGGCGCCCGGCATCGGCGTGCGCACGACGTCGAAGACGTTGCCGTGCAAGAGGAACATCGACGTCGTGCCCGAGAAGTACAGCTCGGCCAGCTTGGTGGCCCACGGCGGGAAGTGCGCCGGCAGCTGGGTCACCCGCGACGCGCCGTCGGAGCCGGCCAGGATCTTGGTCTCGCCGGGCTCGGCGGCCGCGGCGGCGGCGGGCGGGGTCGGGGTGTCGCCGTTGCTCACTGCTTGATGACCTCGGTCATGTCGCCACCCAGGATCGACGGGGTTTCCTCTTCGGCGCCCAGCCCGGTGATCGCCTGCAGCTCGCGGATCGTCGCCTCGGTCTGGGTCATGCCGTCGGCGACGGCGTCGACCTGGAGGCTGAGCTCGTCGGGATCCTGGTGGCTGATCGCCATCTCGGTCAGCGCCTGGATCTTCTGCTCGATGCGGTCGAGCTCGAGCGCGATGAAGTCGGCGTTGCCGCGGGCCTTGTCGTGGTTCTCCTTGCGGAGCTCCGCGGTGGCGATCGCGTCGGCCAGCGATCGCAGCATGCGCTCGTCGCCCTTCTGCTCGGCGTCGCCGCGCTTGGCGACCAGCGCGGCGAGGTTCTTGTCGAGGACCGCGCCGTCGGTGGCGCGCAGGAAGCGCTCGATCGCCTGCTGCGACAGCAGCAGCCGCAGGAACACCCACAGCAGCCGGTCGAGCGCGGGCGCGCGCAGCTCGTCGCTGGCGCCGCTGGGATCCGAGGTCTGGCCGCGCACGGCGTTGCCGATGCGCTGCATCTCGACGCACCGGGCCCGCAGCTTGAGGAACCGGCTGCGGCGGTCGGGCTCGAGGCTGGTCAGGACGTCGGTGAGGCGCTTGCGCGCGCTCTGGGTGTCGCCGCCGCCGACCCGCCCGGCGGCCAGGCCGCCCTTGTCCTCGGCGCGGGCCTTGGCGTCGATCGCGGCCTGGAAGCGGGGCAGGGTGGTGAGCCCGGCGAGGTAGGCGATCTCGCCGGCGGCGACCAGCGGGATCGCGACGTCGGGCTGGCCGGAGATCGCCGCCGCGGCCATGGCGCCGCCGAACAGCAGGACGTTCCAGCGGAACAGGAACGCCTCCTTGACGTAGCGCCAGATGCCGGCGCCCTTCTTGCCCGGGGCCACGTCAGTCTCCCGCCCGGTTGGAGGACTCGAGCTTCTCGATCAGCTCGCGGATCTCGAAGACCATCTCCTGGAAGCCGGGCTCCTTCTGCATCTCGATCGACGGCTTGCTCGGCGGGTCCGAGCGGATCTCCTTGAGGATGGTCCCCGGCGACGACGAGAAGATGAAGATGTGGTCGCCCAGGAACACCGCCTCCTCGATCGAGTGGGTGATGAAGAAGACCGTCGGCGACTGCTCGCGCCACAGCTCGATCAGGTTGTCCTGCATCCGCGACCGGGTGGGCGGATCGAGCGCGCCGAACGGCTCGTCCATCAGGATGATGCGAGGCTCGAGGATCAGCGTGCGCGCGATCGCGACGCGCTGGCGCATGCCGCCCGACAGCTCGTGCGGGTACTTGCCGGCGTCCTTGGTCACCGACAGCCCGACCTTGGAGATCCAGTGGCGCGCGCGGTCGTGGCGCTCGCTCTTGCCGACGCCGCGGCACTCGAGCCCGAAGGCGACGTTGTCGAGGACGGTGCGGTGGTCGAACGAGGTGTAGTCCTGGAACACCATGCCGCGGTCGGGGCCGGGGCCGGTCACCGGCTTGCCGTCGACCAGGACGGTGCCCTCGGTGGCGGGGAACTGCGGGGTCAGGCCGGCGATCAGCCGGATCACCGTCGACTTGCCGCAGCCCGACGGGCCGAGGATCGAGATCATCTCGCCCCGCTTGGGGTAGTCGAAGATCTTGAAGTTGACGTTCTTGATCGCGGTGAAGTCGCCGTAGCTCTTGGTGACGCCCTGGAACTCGACGACGTAGGGGTGCGGCGCGGCCTCGGCGGCGGGCTTGGCGGACGTGCCGCCGGTGATCTCGGGCTTGGCGGCGGCGGGCTTGGCGGCGGCGGGCTTGGCGGCGGCGGGCTTGGCGGCGGCGGGCTTCGGCGCGGGCACGGGCGCGGCCGCCGCGGCCTCCTCGCCGGCGAGCTCGGCCTCGAAGGCCGCGAGCGCGGCGGCGGCGGCGACCGGATCGACCGGCTCCGCCGGCTTGGCCGGCGCGGGCGCGCCGGCGGCGGGCGCGCCGCTGGCGGGCGTACCCGGGGCCGCGGCGGCAGGCTTGGCGTCGGCGGCGGGCTTGTCGGGACCGTCGGCCATCCCTAGAGGTCCTTCCGGTACGGGAACAGGCCGCGCTGCAGGATGCGCAGCGTGTAGTCGATCGCGAACGCGATCATCGCGATCACGAACAGCAGCAGGTAGGTCTGCTCGTTGAGGCCGATGCGCTGGCCGTTGTTGATCATGAAGCCCAGGCCCGACGACGCGTTGACCGCCTCGGCGAGCGTGATGTAGCCCAGCGCGAGGCCGAACTGGAACCGCAGGCTGGTCATGATGTCGGGCAGCGCCAGCGGGAACAGGACCTTGAAGATGATCTGGCGCCGGCTGGCGCCCAGGGTCTCCGCGGTCTCGACGTAGCGCTGCGGCACCAGCGACACCGCCTTGAGCGTGTCGCTGAAGACGAACGGCACCACCGCGATGAAGATGAACATGGCCTTCTGCTGCTCGGGCTGGGTGAACCACACCAGCGTCAGCGGCAGCAGCGCGCCCATCGGCACCGAGCGCAGGAAGATCAAGAGCGGCGCCAGCGCCGCGGCGATCGCGCGGAACGAGCCGGCGACGATGCCGAGGGTGACGCCGACCAGCGCGGCCCAGGCCATGCCCTTGACCACGCGCAGCAGCGTGGCCGCGATGCTGCCGGTGAGGTCGCGATCGAGCAGCTCGCTGAAGGTGTGGTGGACCTTCTGCTGGCCGACCTTGCCGTAGGAGAAGAAGACCTCCTTGGGGCTGGGCAGCTTGCTGGGCGAGACGATGCGATCCTCGGGCTGATCGCCGTGCGTGAAGTACCACCACAGCAGCAGCAGCGCGGCGATGAAGCCGAGCGCCAGCAGCAGGCGGATGTAGGTTGGCGGCTCGGCGCGCAGGGTCTTCCACCACGGCGGCGGCTCGAGCACCGGGTGCTCGCCGGGCTTGGCCGCCGCGGTGGCGGCGGGCCGGGCCGTCGCGGCGGCGGGCCTGGCCGTCGCCGCGGGCTTGGTCGTCGCGGCGGCGGGCTTGGTCGTCGCCGCGGGCTTGGCGGTCGCGGCGGCCGGCTTGGCCGTCGCCGCGGGCTCGGCGCCCGATGCCGTCGGCGGCGCCGACGCCGCGGTGGTCGCGGCCGCGGCCGCGTTCGCCACCCGCGCCGCGGCGTCGACCGACGCCGTCGCCACGGGGGTCGGCGGTCACCGCCGGCGCGGCGCCGTCGCCGGCGGCGGACGCCGGCGTCTCCGCCGGCGCATCGCCGGATGCCGGCGTGGCCGGCGTGGGGCCCGGCGCCGGCTTGTCGCCGGCGCCCGGCCCCGGTTCGCTCATTGCGCCTCCGCCGGGTAGACCTTGACCTCGACGCGCCGGTTCTTGGCGTGGTTGTTGGGATCGGACGGATCCGCCGGCCGGTCCCAGCCCCAGCCCGCCACCGAGAACTGGTTGGGGTCGAGGTTGAACTTCTTGACCAGCGCCTCCTTCACCGCGTTGGCGCGGTTGAGCGACAGATCCTTGACCAGGCGCTCGTCGGCGATGCCGCGCATCGACGCGTCGGTGTGGCCCTCGATGACGATGCGCGCGGCGCCGTACTGCGCGGCCAGCTTGGCGATCTCCTCGATCGTGAAGTCGACGTTGGGATCGTAGGGGGCGTCGACCTCCTTGCCGTCACCGACCGGCTTCTTGACCTTCTTGTAGAGGTCGAACGAGTTGGGGAAGAAGCTGATGACGACGGTCTTGGTGAGGATCTCGCTCTCGACCGATTGCTGGATCGCGTCGGCGGCGACCGGCGTGAACTTGTAGTCGTACTCGTTCTTCTGGTCGGCGTACTTGGCCTCGCTGCCGAGCTTCTTGATGACCGAGAAGTCCATGATCTTGTCGAACGGGACCTTCTCGTCGACGACCCGGATCGCCTTGTAGAGCAGGTACGCGGTGTTGTACGTGCGCTCGAAGTTGGCCGGGTTGTTCTGGTTGAGGAAGAAGTCGCGGTTCTCGGCGTAGTTGGTCCAGTGCGCGTCCCCGAGCATGCCCATCGTGTCGGCGGGCGGCAGGCCGTAGACGTCGGCCATCAGCTTGGCCGCCTCCTGCTTCTTGTTGTCGTCCTTGAGCTCGGTGACGGAGTCGAGGATGCCGCGGACCAGGCCCTCGATGATCTCGGGGTTGTCGCGGGCGAAGTCGGCGCGCGCGAACCAGACGTCGGCGATCAGCTTGTTGGCGGTGCCGGTCGAGACCAGGATCCGGTTGCCCTTCACCTTCTCGAGGTTGTAGATGTCCGGCGCCCAGGTGACGACCGCGGCGTAGTCCTTGTTGGCGTTGAACGCGGCGGCGGCCTGGAACGCGTCCTGGGTGAAGTCCATCTTCACCTCGGACGGCTGGACGCCGCCGTTGAGCAGGGCGTTGAGCAGGAAGAAGTGCGACGGCGAGTTCTGCGCCAGCACGACCTTCTTGCCGCGGAGGTCGGCGATGTTCTTGATGTTGTCGCGGACGACGATGCCGTCGCCGCCGTTGGACCAGTCGATCTGCTGGAAGACGCGCGGCATGGTCCGGGCGTCGCGGTTGAGGCGCTGGACGATGAGCGGCAGCATGTCGACGGTGGCCCAGCCGATGTGGACGCCGCCGGCGGCGAACGTGTCGCCCATGTTGACGGGGTTGTCGATCAGCACCAGCTCGACCTGGAAGTCGTTGCCCTTGCTGTCCTTCCAGATCTTGCCCGGGCCCTTGCCGCCGTTGGCGTAGATGATCGGGGCCCAGCCGGCCCAGACGTTGATCGCGAACTTGACGACGCGCTTGGCGCCCAGCGCCTTGTAGTCGCTGGTGCCCGGGACCTCGGGCAGCCGCGCGGCCGGCTCGAACTCGTACTCCTTGACGGTGGTGACGGTCGACGAGTCGGGCGACTCGGCGGTGCCGTTGCCGCTCTGCGACTTGATGTCGTTGATGTCGATCTTGTCGGCCTTCTTGGCGGTCTCGGTCTTCTTGCCCGAGCACCGCCACATCGCGAGGCCGACGAGGCCCACGATGACGACCAACACCGCCGCGTAGAATGCCGGCTTCGGCTTGCTGCCTTGACTCATCGTCTGCTCCTTACTCCGTCACCTTGGAGGGCTCCTCGACCGCGTGCTCGGCCGGGCCCAGGTCCTTGGCGGTGTCGACCACCGGGACCACCTCGGGCGCCCGCATGCCGAGCTCGACCTCGAGGTCCTTGAGGGCGTCCTCGGCCATCGCCTGCTCCATCCGCTCCTCGGCCTTGATCTCGGCGATGCCCTCGCTGGACATGTCCGAGGCCACCCGGGCCTTGCCGCGGTTGGCGTCGATCTTCCCCTGGATGATCTGCTCGAGCTGGCCGAAGTCGGTGGTGACGTCCATGTTGAACGTCGTCGACAGCTTGGCGATCTCGGCCTCGGCTTCGCTCATCTTGAGCTCGGCGTCGTACTTCTGGATGCGCTCGCGGACCTCGGCCAGCTTCTTGTTGGCGTGCTGGATCTTCTTGAGGTTGTTCTGGTAGGCCGCCTCGTGCATGGCCTGCTGTTCCTTGTTCTGCTCGAGCTGGGCCTTGGCCTTCTGGATCTCGAGCGCGAACTTGGCGGCGGTCTCGCGGTCGCCCACCTTGAGGTAGGCCTTGGCCTGCGCGGTCAGCTTGGCGACGTGGGTCTCGCCCTCCTTGACCTGCCGGTTCACGCGCTCGACCAGGCCGCGGTACTGCTCGAGGCCGCCGCGGCCCTCCTTGAGCTGCTCGACGGCCGTGTCGTACTCGTACTGCATCTGGGCGATCGGATCGGCTTCCCAGAAGAAGTTCGCCAGCTTGTTGAGCTGGGCGCGCATCGCACCGAAGAACTTCTTGAAGATCATCTCTGCCTCCGTGTCCCGCGAGGTTCTGTGCCCCGATCGTGGAGGGCTCCAGCAGCCGACGCAGCCGATCCCCCGGGGACTCCGAATCTATCCGGGGTCCTGGCCACCCTCAAGCCGCCGGCCCCCCGAACCGCCTGGCAAAGCTGAGGCGGCCCGTCGCGGGCACGCCGTGCTCAGTCGGCGACCACGGTGCCGTAGGCCGCGCCCTGGGTCCGGTAGTACTCGGGGTGGCGGCCGAACGTCGTCGCCCCGAACAGGTTGACGACGATGCCGACGACGATCAGCGCCCGGGTGCCCCAGCCGAAGCGGCGGCCGCCGATCGCCAGCAGCAGGATCAGGAACGGCAGGTAGTCGAGGCTGAAGCGGTAGCCGAACTGGACCCAGCCCGAGTTCTGGTAGAAGAACGTCGGCACCGCCACCGCGGCGACGGTCAGCCACAGCGCGCGGTGCAGCGGCGGCCGCTCGGCCGGCCACAGCAGCAGCAGCAGCGCCGGCGTGGTCACCCACATCGCCAGGCCGTGGCCGGAGATCTGCAGCCACGGCGCCTTGCCGGGCAGCTCGGGCAGCAGCGTGAAGGCCACCGCGAGGTTGCGGGCCAGGTAGGTGTAGCTGAACAGGCCGTGGGCCTCGATCTGGGCCTGCTGGCGGACCGCGAGGTACGAGTGGCCGAACTCGGTGGGCTCGCCGAAGCGGTGCAGGTTGTAGGCGACCGCGGCGCCGGCGATGACCAGGATCGGCGCGGCGAAGGCGAGGCCGCGCCGCAGCATGGCGCGGATCGCGGCGCGGCGGTCGTCGCCGCCGGCGCGCAGCGCGGGCAGCCCGCCGGCGACTCGCCAGGCCTCGAAGGCGAACAGCGGGAACATGAACGCCATCGGCGTCCGGGTCATGGTGGCCAGGCCCAGCGCGACGCCGGCGAGCACCGGGTGGCGGGCGTCGATCGACGCCCACGCGTAGGCCAGCGCGAAGCAGACGCCGACGACGTGGGCGGTGAACCAGACCTTGCCCTGGACCGCCGAGAAGAAGAACACGGTGCCGACGCCGAACAGCGCCACCAGCCACAGGTCGTCGGCGACGGTGCGGCGCGACGCCCCAGCCGCGTGCAGGCGGCGCAGCACCGAGAACAAGAGCGGCAGGCACGCGGCGGCGAACGCGATCGTGAAGGCGACGTCGTTGGCGCGCGGGCCGGCGACCATCACCTGCGGCAGCATCAGCAGCGCCGGCACCGGCGGGAAGGACATGTACGTGGTCGTGCCCTGCGACGCGACGATGCGGCTCTGCGGCAGCTCGCCGCCGCCGGCGACCCGGAAGGTCTTGCGGGTGGTCAGGCGGCGGCCGCGGACGACGCGGCCGTCGTCGAGGCGGACGGTCTCGACCTTGGCCCAGTCGTCGCCGCGCGGCCGGTCGATCGCGATGCGGCCGTGGCGCCAGGCGTCGGCCTGCAGGACGAAGTGCGGGTCGCTGGACTGCCGGGCCAGGCGGTCGCCGGCGACCGCGCCGTAGACCAGCAGGCCGGCGGCGAACAGCAACAGGTGGACGCGGTACGCGCGGAGCCAGCGCAAGGCGGGCGCGATGCTACCATCCCGCGCGCTTGCGGAAGTCTGCGGCAGCCACCCTCGGTACGCTGGCCACCACGATCGGCCCGGCCGTGCTCCTCGTCGCGATCGCGATCTGGGAGATCGTGGCCACGGTGCGCGCGCCGGCGGAGGTTCCGGACGACCGCGCCTGGGACCGGGCGGCGGCCGCGGTGCGGTCCCAGCACCACCCCGGCGATCTGATCGTCTTCGCGCCGGGCTGGATCGACCCGGTGGGGCGGCTGCACCTCGGCGATCTGATCCCGCTGGAGATGGCGGGCCGGATGGACGGCGACGACTACGGCACGATCTGGGAGCTGTCGATCCGCGGCGCCCGGGCGCCGGAGACCGCGGGGCTGGCCCCGGCGTGGCAGGGCGGCTTCGGCGGGGTCACGGTGCGGCGGTTCGAGCGCGAGCCGGCCCACGTGGTCAGCGATCTGGTCGCGCTCGCCGGCGGCGCCGAGCTGCGCGGCGCCGGGTCGCGGCCGGCGGTGCAGCTGGCCGAGGTCGGGTTCGCGCCGCACCGGTGCGCGCAGGTGATCCCGGCGCCGGGCCAGGCGGTGACGCTCGACTTCGGGCGGATCCCGCTGGGCACGCGGCTGGTCGCGTACGCCGGCCTGGCCGACGTCTTCACCCGGCGCGACGTCCGCGATCCGGGGCGCCTGGAGATCCGGATCGACGGCGAGGTGGTCGCCGACGCCCGGCTCGGCGTCGACGACGGCTGGGTGCGCATGGAGGCGGCGACGACGCCGGGCGAGCACGACGTCGAGGTCATCGCCGAGGCGGTGGGGCCGAAGGCGCGCGACCGGCGGATCTGCTTCGCGGCGGAGGCGCGGCGATGAGGCTGCCGCTGCCCCGGTGGTCGTGGGCGCGGACGATCGCGCTCGGGTTGACGGTGCTGTCGTTCGCGCTGCTGCTGGCGGCGCAGCGCGACGTCGGCATCGCGCGCGACGAGGTGGTCTACATCAACCACGGGCGGGTCTACGCCCGGTGGTGGATGGATCTGGTCGAGCGCAAGGGCGTGGCCAACGCCAAGAAGATCGACGCCGCGTTCGGCGCCGACAAGGTCGAGAGCGGCAACGGCGAGCACCCGCCGCTGATGAAGACGCTGTTCGGGCTGTCGGAGAAGCTCTTGCACGAGGAGCTGGGCTGGACCTCGGAGCTGACCGGGTTCCGGGCGCCGACCGCGCTGCTGGGCGCGCTGCTGGTGCTGCTGGTCTTCGGCTTCACGCGCGAGGTGTGGGGCGTGCCGGAGGCGACGATCGCGGCGCTGTTGACGCTGCTGCTGCCGCGGCTGTTCTTCCACGCCGGGCTGGCGTGCTTCGACGCGCCGATCGCGACCCTGTGGTTCGCGACGGTGGTGGCGTACTGGAAGGCGCTGTCGTCGCGGTGGTGGTGCCTGGGGCTGGGCGTGGTGTTCGGGCTGGCGCTGGCGACCAAGCACAACGCGATCATCCTGCCGTCGGTGGTGCTGGCGCACTACGCGTGGGTCGCGCTGTGGTCGCGGCGCCTGGAGTGGGGCGCGGCGCGAGACGCGGCGCGCGCGGGCGGTGGTGGTGCGGGCGCGGGCGCGGGCGCGGGGGGCGGGCGCGGGGGCCGCGGGCGCAGGGGCGGCGCCGGGGCCCGGCTGGCGGTCGTGCTGCGGATGGTGTGGCCGACGATCCGCGAGGCGGCGATCGGATTCCGGACGCGCCGACCGCTGGCGCTGATCGCGATGGTCGTGGTCGGTCCGGCGACGCTGTTCGCGCTGTGGCCGCGGCTGTGGATCCACCCCGGCCACGTCTGGAAGTGGATCGGCTTCCACCTCCACCACGTCCACTACAACTTCGAGTACCTCGGCGACAACTGGAACGCTCCCCCGTTCCCGTGGCACGTCGCGGTGGTCACGACGCTGGTCACCGTGCCGGTGGTGACGCTGCTCGGCGGCGCGATCGGCGCCGGCGTCCTGGCGGCCCGGGCCCGCCGCCGCGAGGCCGCCGACCCCGAGCGCGCACCGGGGTTGCTGCTGCTGCTGTCGATGGGCGCGTCGATGGGCCCGTTTTTCCTGGGGGCCACGCCGATCTTCGGCGCCGAGAAGCACTGGGCGCCGGCGATCCCGTCGATCTGCATCGCCGCCGGGGTTGGCGCGGTGTGGGCGGCGCGCCGGCTCGGCGCCTGGCTGTCGGACCGGGCGGTGTGGACGCGGCCGCGGCGCCGGGCGCTCGAGGTCGCAGCGATCGTGGCGGTCGGCGGCCTGATGGTGACGGCGGCGGCGGTCGAGACCGAGGAGAGCCACCCGTACGGGCTGTCGTCGTACAACGCGCTCGCCGGCGGCGCGCCGGGCGGCGCCGATCTGGGCATGAACCGGCAGTTCTGGGGCGTGGCGGCCAAGGGCGTCATCCCGTGGCTGCAGACGCAGCCGCGCGGCAAGGTCTACAGCCACGACGCGTCGCCAGCGTGGGACCTGTACATCAAGTACGGGGAGCTGTCGTCCGGCTACCCGGAGGTTCACAAGCTCGAAGCGCCGGGCATCCACGCGTCGGACTACGCGCTGGTCATCCACGAGAAGCACTTCAACCGCCACGACTACCTGGTCTGGCAGGACTACGGCACCGTCCAGCCGGCGTTCGTGCTGCGTGCCGACGGCGTGCCCATCGTCAGCGTCTACGCGCGGGCGAAGGCCCCGGCCGCGAAGCCGAAGCCTCGGACTCCAGCGACCGCGGCGCCCGGCCCGTAGCCTCGGCGCGACTCCGCCGCGACCGCACCGCCGCGACCGCACCGGGGTTGGTTCTCCGCGGGGTTGCTCCGGCGGCTGCACCGGGGTTCGCGGCCCCGGAGCGACCGCACCGGGGTTAGTTTCCAGCGGCCCCCCGGAGCGACCGCACCGGAGCGACCGCACAGCGACCGCACAGCGACCGCACCGGGCTTAGTTTTCCAGCGGCCCCGGAGCGACCGCCCCGGGGTTAGTTTCCAGGGCCGCACTGGACCGCGCGGAAGAGACCACACCGGGGTTGGTTTCGCGGGGCCGCACTGGACCGCGCGGAAGAGACCACACCGGGGTTGGTTTCGCGGGGCCGAGACCGCACCGGGGTTGGGTTTCCAAAGAACCCGACCGAGGCCGTCGGAGACGACGGTCGAATCTCGGACGGGCTGATCCGATGGGGACGGTGGCCGGACAGCGTGTCCGGTCCGCGGACGTCCGCGACCTGATTCCGGACAGAGGGCTCGAGGTTTCGCAGCCTTGTGGCGGCACGCGTCGTGCTGATGCGTTTGGCGATGTCGTTGCCCCGCGAAGTCCTTCCTGGCCGCGTCCACATGCTCTCGCGCCGCTGCACGCAGCGGCAGTTCCTGCTGCGGCCTGACAAGGTGACCAACGAGACGTTCCTCTACTGCCTGGCCGAGGCGGCGAATCGGTACGACGTGCGTGTCGTGCTGCCGGTGGCGATGTCGAACCACCACCACACGGTCGTGTACGACGGCGAGGGGCGCGTCATCGAGTTCATGGAGCACTTCCACAAGATGCTGGCGAAGGCGCAGAACGCGCACCGCGGCCGCGGGGAGAACCTGTGGTCCAGCGAACCGCCGAGCCTGGTGCAGCTCGTCGGCGTCGACGACCTGCTCGAGAAGCTGGTGTACGTCGCGACCAATCCGGTGAAGGCCGGGCTGGTGGACCGGGCGCATCACTGGCCGGGGGTGCAGGGGCTCGACGCGCTGCTCAACCGGCGGACGATCGTGGTGCGGCGCCCGAAGCAGTTCTTCCGCGCCGGCGGGTCGATGCCGGAGGAGGTCACGCTCGAGCTCGGCCTGCCGCCGGGCATCGAGGACGTCGACGCGTTTCTGAACGCGTTGCGCGAGCGGGTGGCGGCCGAGGAGGAGCAGCTGGCCGCGGAGCGCCGGCGCGCGGGGCGCGGCGTGCTCGGGCGTCGCGGCGTGCTGCAGCAGGACTGGCGGAGCTGTCCGACGAGCCGCGAGCCGCGGCGCGGGTTGCAGCCGCGTGTGGCCGCGCGCAGCGTGTGGGCGCGCATCGAGGCGCTGCAGCGCAACCGCGCGTTCATCGACGCGTACCGCGCGGCGAGGGCGGCGTGGCTGGCGGGCCTGGACGCGGTGTTCCCGCCCGGGACGTACTGGCTACGCCGCTTCGCCAGCGTCGTCGTCGCCGAGCCTCCGCGACCCTAGCCTCGGTCGGCTCGGCACTCGCGCGCGCCCGATGGGCGCGCGCCGTCGCGGCGTGGCGAAGCCTGGCGCGAAGCGGTGCAACTCGGCGTGAGCTCAGCCTGCAGTCGCGCCCCGAGCCAGCCGCAATGACCCATCCGCTGCGACGCAACCCCGGACCGGTCTCTACGACCTCGGTCCGGTCCTTACGGCGCCGCCGTCCTCGCCGCGGTCGCCGGGGTCTCCTCCCAGATCTCGTCGATCAGCAGGTGTCCGAAGCCGCCGATCGCGGCGTCGATCACCCGGATCCGCGCCACCTTGCCGACGAGATCGTGGGTGTCGATCGTCACGTCGCGCAGGCGCTCGGCGGACGGGGTTGGTGCGTTGACCCACCGCACGGCGGCGCCGTCGACGACGAGCTCGACGCGCAGGGTCTGCTGGTTGCCGCCGCCGCCGAGGCGCAGCCGGAGCTGCGGCGCCTGGATCGTCCAGGCCGGCGACGTCAGCGTCCCGGTGGCGGCGTCGCCGCCGTGGTAGCTGTCGGCGCAGAATCGCCCGCCGATCCGGTAGATCGCGCCCTGCGCCGGGATCGGGCCCTGGCGCGGCAGCTCGCGCTCCACCGGCGCCTTGCCCCACGCGGTGCCCTCGGTGGTCCAGCCGTCGAAGGTGCCGTCCTCGAAGTCGAACAGCACCCGCGCGCCCGGCGGCGGCACCACGGGCCCGACGGGGACCCAGACCGCGTCGGGGCGGATCCGCGCGCCGCTGACCGTGCGCGGCGCCTCGCCGGCGAGCCGGTCGTCGCGGCGGTATCCCGGCAACCCCGGTGTGGTCTGGGCGGCGTCGACGAACACCGCCGTGAACCGGCGTTCACGAAGCGCCTGGTCGAGCCCGAGGATCGTCCGGTGCTGGCGCCAGGTCACGTCCTTGATGCCCATCTGGTGGACGTACATCCGCTTGCCCGCGAGGTGGGCGTACCACGGGTGCGCGGGCACCCAGACCTCCCCCGGGGTTGCTGCGATGTGCGCGATCAGGGCGTCGCCGGCGAGCTTGTCGGCCTCGGTCGGCACCCACGGCCGCGGCGACCACCAGGCGCCGAGCAGCTGGAGCCCCATCAGCACGGTCAGGGTCGCGCCCGCCAGCTCGGCGAGCAGCGCGCGCCGCTGGCGGTCGGGCAAGAGCAGCTGCAGGCACGCGATCACGGTCGGCACGGCAACCCCGGCGGCGATCCCGCCGTGCAGCATCGCCGGCATGTACGCGTTGCGCTCGGCGAACTCGGTGGCGAAGCCGAGCATGCCGACCACGGTCGAGACCGCGAACACGAACACCCAGATCAGGAACGTCCGCGCCGCCGCCGGCAGCTCGCGTCGCACCGCCGCGGTGGCCGCGACCGCCACCAGGCCGACCGCGATCGCCGCGGTCATCGCCGGGAACTTGCCGAGGATCTCCCACAGCGCCATCCAGAAGCGGTCCCGGTTGAAGTCGTGGGCCTGGTGGACCTCGAACACGTAGGTCCAGAACCACCGCCCGGTCGCCACCTGCAGCAGCGCCGTGCCGCCCAGGCCGATCGCCCCGGTGACCGCGACGTAGATCGGCGCCCGGCGCCAGTTGGTGACCAGCACGATCACCCCGCCGGCGCCGACGAACAGGATGCCGGTCTGCTTGCAGAAGAACGCCAGCCCCAGCACCGCCGCGGCCGCCGCGGTGCGGGCCTGGCCGCGCCAGCCGGTGCCGAGCCGCGCCTTGTGGTGCGCCATCGTCAGCCCCGCGGTGACCATCCACAGGAACAGCGTGTCGCAGCGGACCAGATCGAACCAGCCCTTGGTCCACGGGTAGGTCGCCGCGAACGTGCCGAGCGCGATCAGCCCGCCGGTCAGCGCCGCCGCCCGCACCGCGCGGCCGCTGTCGCGCGACGCCCGCGTCATCACCGAGAAGACCACGACCGCGATGCCGAACATCGACACGATCGAGACCGCGCGGCCGAGCTGGTACGACAGCCCGAAGATCGAGCCCAGGATCGCCAGCGCGCCCGGGTACAGCGGCGTGTACAGGTACGGGATGAAGTCGACCGACGGCGGCCCGTAGATGCCCTGACCGTCGGCGATGCGCTGGGCGTGCTGCAGCATGCCGCCCTCCATCCACTCGAGGTCGTACGGGTAGCCGAAGCGCTGGCCGACCGTCGCCGCCAGCAGGATCAGCTGCGCGATCGCCGGCGCCGCCAGCACCGCCCACGCGATCCACGGCGCCCACCGCCGCAGCCGGGACGGCTCGTCGATCACCGCGTCACCCGGATCGTGGCGACCCGCGCCCGATCGTCGACGATCTCGACCGGCGCGTCGCCCCCGGCGCGCGCCGGGCGCCGCGCGTTGCCCTTCCACAGCCCGGCCCACAGCGCGTAGTCGCCGGGCGGCGTGCCGCGCGGCACGCTGACCTGGCGCGTGTACTGGATGTACTGGCCGCGCCGCCACCACGCGAACGGCCGCGCCGGCTCGTGATCGCCGGTGAAGCGGCCGCGGCCGCCGACCTGCTCGAAGTGGGCGAACACCTTCCAGCCGTCGTCGAGCTTGCCGCGGGCCTCGAACGTCCAGGTCACGTCGAACGTCGCGCCGGCCTGGATCTCGGCGGGCAGGGCGACCCCGAGCAGCCGGACCTCGCGCCCGAGATCGACGTCGAGCTCGCGCGCCACCGTCGGGCGCGCCGGCAACAGCGCCTCGGCGGCCCCCGGCGGGATCTGGTCGCCGTCGTACCACCGCGCGAACGCCGCCTTGACCGTGTCGCACGGGCCCGGCTGATCGCTGACGTCGTGGACCTCGGCGGGATCGACGTCGATCCGGTAGGCCTCCCAGCTGGTGTGCGGCGACACGTTGTAGATGAGGTGGCAGCGCTGATCGACCGCGGCCCGCATCTCGTGGTGGTTCTCGTACGACAGCTGCTGGAAGATCACCCGGTCGCGATCCGGCGGCGCCGAGCCGTCGAGCAGATCGACCAGCGACCGCCCCATCATCTCCGTCGACGGCGCCGCGCCGGCGAGGTCGGCCAGCGTCGGCAGGATGTCGACGTGGCCGACCGGCGTCGTGATCCGGCGCGGCGGCTGGCCCGGCACCTTGATGATGAACGGCACCTTGGTCTGCGCCGCGTACAGGTGGTAGCCGTGGTGGGTCACGTCGTGCTCGCCGAAGCCCTCGCCGTGGTCGCCGGTGACCACGACGATCGTCTTGTCCCACACGCCGCGCCGCTTCAGGTCGTCGAACAGCCGGCCGATCTGGCTGTCGGTCCAGCGGATCTCGTTGTCGTAGAGATCCATCGGCGCGTCGCCGAACTGCGGCACCTCGCGGTGGCGCTCGTACTCGTGGTGCGGGTCGTAGTAGTGCACCCAGAGGAAGAACCGCTGGCCGCCGAGCGTGTCGAGCCACTTGATCGCGTGATCGGTCTGCTCGCGCGACGAGCTGCCCTTGGTGTGCGCCGGGTCCGAGCCCTGGTGCAGGCGCGCGTTGCTGTTGTCGTAGTCGCCGGGGTCGATGCCCTGGTCCATGTGCCGGTACGGATCGAAGTAGTGGTAGTTGACGACCGCGCCGGTGTGCAGGCCGCGGTCGCGCAGGATCTCGGCGATCGTCGTGGCCTTGGGCAGGATGCCCGGCCAGCCCGACACCCCGTAGTCGTAGTAGACGTCGAGCGGCAGCCGCCCGGTCAGGATCGCCGGCATCGAGTACCGCGTCGACGGCGCGTGGGCCCAGCCGTTGACGAACAGCGCGCCCTCGGCGGCGAGGGCGTCGAGCCGGGGCGAGGTGTCGCGGCCGTAGCCGTAGGTGCCCAGGTGATCGGCGCGCAGCGTGTCGATCGTGATCAGCACGACGTCGAAGTCGGGCGGCAGGCTGGCCGGCGGCGCCACGAAGCCGACGTCGTCGACCGGCCGCGCCGCGGTCGTGGCGTCGCCGCCGACGCAGTTCTGGTCGATGCCGTCGTCGGGGATCTCGCGGGCGCCCGGGTGGACGCTGGCGTCGAGGTCGTCGCAGTCGCCGCCGCCGAGCACCGGCGAGAAGCCGTCGTGGTCGAAGTCGATGCCGCGGCGCACGCTCTGCGCGATCGGCCCGCCCAGCCCCGAGTACGCCACCGCGGCCTTGACCACCGCCGGTCGCGCGCCGCCCACCACCATCAGCAGCGCCAGCGCCAGCACGGTCGCGACCGCCGCGCCCAGCCGCGCCCGCAGCCGCCAGGCCTCGATCCGCCGCGCCGTGCGCAGCCCCGCCGGCCAGTAGCCGCCGGCCAGGATCGCCGCCGCCAGCACCGCCGCCGGGCCGCGCCACGGCAGCACGCTGATCACCGGCCACGCCGCCGCGATCACCACCACGCCGCCGATCGCGAGCAGCGCCAGCGCGGTGCGGCGCAGCGTGTGCTCGCACGACAGGATCCGGGCCAGCCGCGGCCGGCCCCGGGTCACCGCGCGCAGGCCGAGCTCGACGCCGCGGGCCACGGCCAGGGTCACCGCCGCCGTCACCGCCAGCGCGGCCAGCGCGAGCGCCATCGCCGAGACGATGACCAGCCCGGTGTGCTTGCGGCCGGTCAGCACCTTCAACCCGACCAGGTAGCCGCCGGCCAGGGTCGCGCCCAGCACCGGCAGCCCGACCAGGACCATCGCCAGGCCGGCCAGGGCGTCCCGGGGCTCGGCGGCGCGGATCCGCCGGTGCTCCGCGATCGCGTGGCGGAGCAGATCCCCCAGGCGGGTGTAGCGGACGTAGAACAGCCCCACCGCGGTCGCGGCGGTCCCCGCGGCCAGGGCCGCCAGCCCGTACGCGGTGGCCAGATAGACCAGCAGCCGCAGCTTGCCGGCCAGATCGGGCAGGAACTGATCGATGCGCGGCCACGCCCAGACGCCGTCGACGAGGCCCGCCGCGGCGCCGGCGACCAGCGAGGTCACCGCGCCGGCGGTCAGGACGGTCCTCGCGGGCGTCCGTGACGGGGCCAGATCAGCCATGGAATGCCAAGCCTATGGCATATCTTCGGCGCGATGTCTCCCACCGCCCGACGGCTGCTTTGGCGCTGGGCCCCCCTGGTCCCGATCGCGGCGGTGCTGGTGTGGCACTCGCTGCAGTTCGACTTCGTCACCGACGACGCCTACATCTCGTTCGTCTACTCGCGGAACCTCGCCGAGCACGGCCAGCTGGCCTTCAACCTCGGCCACCCCGTCGAGGGCTACACCAACTTCCTGTGGACCGTGATCCTGGCCGGCGGCATGGTCCTGGGCGTCCCGCCCGAGATCGCGTCCCGGGTCCTGGGCACCGGGTTCGGGGTCGCGACCCTGGTGGTCGTCTTCCGCCTGACCGAGCGCCTGGTCGATCCCGCGGCCAGCCGCCCCGGCGCCGAGCCCCGGTGCCCCGCGTGCGGCTGGGCGTACCTGCCGCCGGCGCTGCTGGCGTGCTCGTCGGGGTTCGCGTGCTGGTCGTCGGGCGGCCTCGAGACCCAGCTGTTCACGTTCCTGGTCGCGTTCGCGATCGACGGCTACGTCGCCGCCGACCAGCCCGGCGGCGAGCGCCGGCTGCCCCGGGTCGGCGTCGCCCTGGCGCTGGCCGCGATGACCCGCCCCGAGGGCCTGCTGATCACCGCGCTGATCGTCGCGCACCGCCTGGGGCTGAACATGGCGCGCGACCGGCGCTGGCTGCCGCGCGCGGTCGACTGGCTGACCCTCGGCAGCTTCCTGACCCTGTGGGCGCCGTGGTTCGCGTGGCGCTGGGCCTACTACGGCTGGCCGTTCCCCAACACCTACTACGTCAAGGCCGCGGGCCACACCACGGCCAGGTACGACCACGAGCTGCACCAGGCCGGCCTCTACTACGTCGAGCAGTGGCTGCGGCAGACGCGCCTCCTGTGGGCGTCCCCGGTGGCGGTGCTGGGGTTGCTGTGGGCGCGGCCCCGGCAGCCCCGGTTCGCGTTCACCAGCCTCGCCGCGCTGATCCTGCCGGTCTACCTGGCCTACGTCGTCTCCGTCGGCGGCGACTTCATGGGCCTGCACCGCTTCATCATGCCGCTGTTCGTGCTCGCCGCGATCGCGGTGGTGCTCGGCCTCGAGCGCCTGGCGTCGCTGCTGCACCCGGCGCAGCTGCGGCCGTTCGCCGCCGCGACCGTGGCGGCGATCGTCCTGGGCCTGTTCGCCTGGACCCAGGCGCGGCTGACCCACGCCAGCCTGCACCCGGCGCCCGGCAAGTTCGCCGATCACGGCATCGACACCCCGGCGTACCTGATCGCGTACACCGAGAACCGCGCCGCGATCGGGCGCGCCATGGCCGGCTGCTTCACCGACGACGACTTCTCGATCGTCGGCGGCGCCGGGGCCCAGCCGTACCTGGGCCACATGCGCGGCATCGACGTCT
The DNA here is from genome assembly GCA_020633495.1 of Kofleriaceae bacterium. GTDB lineage: Bacteria > Myxococcota_A > Polyangia > Haliangiales > Haliangiaceae > WYBA01. The sequence continues at coordinate 344,639 of JACKDR010000006.1, forward strand.
TCGGCCTGGTGTCCGAGCGCATCGCCCACGAGGTCGCGCCCGGCCGGCCGCGCCCTGGCCACAACAAGTGGGGACCGGATCCGCTGCTCGCCGAGCACGACCCCGACTTCGTCTTCCACTGCTACGCGATCCACTCGAAGCCGACGATCGCGCCGCTGGGCTGCGGCGCGTTCTGGCGGGCCCCGGCGCGCGGCTTCGAGCAGCGCACGATCGAGGTCCCCGGTCTGGTCGGCGAGCGCGAGGGCCGCGACGACGACGGCGGCCCCGGGCCGGCCAAGTACTACACGTTCCTGGTCAAGCGCGACCGCGCCTTCGCGTGCCCCGGGCTGGTCCCGTGAGCTGGCGGCGCCGGGCGATCGCGCTGGCGGTGGCGATCGCGGCGGCGGCGGGCCTGCTCGGGCTGCGCGCCGCGCTGCACGAGACCCCGTGGCAGCGGCTGCACGCCGAGGGCGGCGGCCGCTACACCGGCTCGATCTACCTGCCGCGCGCCGGGCGCTACGTCTTCGGCTGCCAGTGCGCGCGGCCGGTCAAGCTCACCGTCGGCGACCACGCGCTGACCCTGCGCCAGGGCCCGACCGCGTCGGTCGGCACGTCGATCGATCTCGACGCCGGGGTCGCGGCGCTGACCGTCGAGGCGCCGGCGGGCGCGCGCCTTCTGTGGCACCCGCCCGGGCGGCGCGGCGATCTCGAGTACCTGCCGGCGTCGTCGCTGTCGCCGGCGCCGCCGGCGCGCGCCGGCTTCACGTGGCCGGGCGCGGCGCCGCTCGACGGCCTGGTCGCGATCGGCCTGGGCCTGATCGCCCTGGCGCTGGCGGCGTGGTGGTGGTGGCCGCGGCTGCGCGCGGCGTGGCGCGCCCACCGCCGCGTGATCGTCGCGGCCGCGGCGGTGGCCGCGGTCGCGCTGGCGGTGCGGCTCGTCGATCTCGGCGGCGCGGGGCAGACCTGGGACGAGGACGTCAACTGGAGCGGCGGCCGCAACTACGTCGAGAACGTGGTCGGCCTCGACTTCCGCCAGGCGTCGTGGGTGTGGAACTACGAGCACCCGCCGGTCATGAAGTACCTCGCCGGCGTCGGCGCCCAGTTCGCCGACGGCTACGGGCCGGCGCGCGCGATCTCGGCGCTGTGCATGAGCCTGGGCTGCGCGCTGCTGGTGCCGATCGGCCGGCGCCTGTGGTGCCTGCGCGCCGGCGTGATCGCCGGCGTGATCGCGGCGCTGACCCCGCACCTGATCGCGCACGGCAAGGTCGTCGGTCACGAGGCGCCGACCGTGCTGTGGTGGACGCTGGCCCTGTGGCTGTGCCTGGGCGCGTTCGACGGCCTCGGCGGCCCGGCGCGGGCGCGGGCGCGGGCCGACGCCGCGCCCGACGGTGACGCCGCGCCCGACGGCGACGCCTGGCCCGACGGCGACGCCGCGCCCGACGGCGACGCGGCGCCCGACCGCGACGCCGCGCCCGCGGCCCGCGATCTGCGCGCCGACACCCGCGTCCTGGCCCGCCGCCTGGTCGGCATCGGCGTCGTCCTCGGCCTGGCGGTGTTCTCGCGGTTCGTCAGCGCGCTGCTGGCGCCGCTGATCGGCGTCACGCTGCTGATCCTGGCGCCGGCGCGGCTGCGCGTGCGCACGATCGTCCTCGGCCTGACCATCCTGCCGGTGGTCGCGCTCGCCACCGGCTTCCTCTTGTGGCCCCGGCTGTGGGTCGATCCCGCCGGCCACATGAGCGAGGCGTGGGCGCGGCTATCCAAGGCGCACTCCGCCGAGCCGTTCCTCGGGAAGGTCACGACCAGCCCGCCACGCTGGTACTTCCTGGCCTACCTGGGCGCGACCGCGCCGCTCGGCGTCCTCGTGACCGTCGCGGCGTTCGTGGCGCGCGCGGCGTGGCGGCGCGGCCGCGAGTGGCGGGCCACCGCGATCGCGCTGGCGCTGTTCGTGATCCCGCTGGGCGTCGCGTTCTCGCCGGTGCGCCAGGACGGCGTCCGCTACGTCATGCCGTCGGTGGTGGCGCTGGCCCTGATGGGTGGCGCCGGCGTCGACGCCCTGATCGGCGCCGCGACCCGGGGGCCCCTGGCGCGCCGGCCCCGCGTCGCGCTCGGCGCGATCGGCGGCGCGCTCGCGCTGTACCTGGCGATCACCGCGGCGCGCGTCCACCCGTACTACCTGGACTACTACGGCGAGCAGGTCGGCGGCCCCGCCGGCGTCGCCCGCCGCCACGCCTTCGAGCTGGGCTGGTGGGGCGAAGGCGTCGACGCCGCGGTCGCCTACGTCGACGCCCACGCCGCGCCCGGCGACGCGGTGTTCCGCGACTGCATCGAGGCCGTGCACCTGGCGTGGTGGCGCGGCGACCTGTGGGCGCACCTGGCGCGCCGCCCCGACCAGGCCGCGTGGATCGTCGTCCAGCCGGCGCTGCGCGCCTGTCCGGTGCCGCGCGACGCCACCCTGGTGCACACCGTCGAGGCCCTGGGCGGCCCGCTGGTGCGCGTCTACCACCGCGACGTCGTGGCGCCGTAGCGAGCGAGCCGAGCGGACCGGGCTACGGCTCGCGCAGCCACAGGCTGGCGATCGCGTCGGCGAACAGCCCGGGCGCGGGCGCGGGCGCCGGCTCGAGGGCGGCGCTCTTGCGCGCCGCCCCCTCCTGGCGCTTGCCGGTCACGTTCCAGGTCTGCGAGCACATCGGCTTGCCCTTGACGTAGTACTCGGCGACGAAGACCAGCTGGATCAGGCCCTCGTCGACGCGGCCGGCGACCGAGAACTTGCCGTCGACGCCCTGGATCGAGGACGGCGCGATCTTCGACGACGCGCGGACCTTGCCGCTCTTGCCGAACGAGCCGTACATCAGCGGGAAGCGCTGGATGTCGACCACCAGCTGGGACTTCTTCTTGCTGATGTCGAGCTGGCCACGCGCCATCGCGATCGAGGTCGTCGAGCAGTTCGACGACACCTCTTCGTACCGGACCTCGTACGAGCCGATCACGTCGTCGCCCTTGTCGGCGCGCGCCTCGGAGGCACCCGCCAGCACCGCGACCGTCGTGAAGACGGCCAAGATCACCGGGGAGAGGTTCGTGCGCATGTCGGTCAGTTTGACCCAGGTCGCACCGGGTCCATTCAGGGATGGCCTCAGAACGACCCGGGTGATCCCGATCTCCGCGAGATCGTGGAGCGGATCACGACCGGCGGCAGCCGGAACCGGCCCCGATCGGGGCCCGGATCCGTGTGCCCCGATGTGGGTGACGCGGCCGGCCGCGGCTACTTGGCCGCGGTCTTGGCGTCCTCGCGGTAGACGTAGAACGTCTCGACCGACCGCACCTCGGAGCTCTCGCGCGCGACCACGGTGATCTGGTTCGAGCCCGGCCACAGCGGCACCTCGACGTCGAAGGCGAGCTGGTCCTTGGTCTTGGCGCCGCGGTTCGAGCGGTAGTAGATCTTGCGGCCGTCGATCTTGGCGGTGCTGTTCGAGACGTAGACGTAGACGTCCTCGACGTGGGTCTCGTCCTTGACCTTGCCGGCGAGGTCGTAGGTGGCGGCGGCGGTGGCCAGGGTCGGCGCCGTGATCGTGATCGCCGGCGGCGTGACCTGCCAGTACGGGTCGATCGTCGCCGGGCCGGCGCTGCCGCTCGACCGTGCCACCTTGCCGGTGGCGATGAAGCCGGCGCGACCGGGCTCGAGCTCGACCTTGGTCCAGGTCCCGGCGATCGCGAGCACCTTGAACCGGGTGCCCTTCTTGGCCCATCCGACCAGGTTGGTGGCGTCGCCGGCGCCCTCGCGGATCGGCGCCTGGGCCCGGGTCTCGACCACGCCCTTGGCGTCCTTGACCGTGACCGCCTTGTCGATCGGGAAGCGCAGCTTCTCCGAGGCGGTCGCGCCCAGGACGTTGTCCCAGATCATCAGCTCGACGACGACCTCGTTGCCCTGCAGGGCCTTGGTGACGTCGAAGTCGAACTCGACGGTCTTGGTGGCGCCGGGCGCCAGCGTGCCGAGCTCGAACCGCGACCGGTCGAGGACGACGCCGTCGCCGGAGGCGTTGCGCAGCACCGCGGTGGTCTCCTCGGAGACGCCGGCGCCGGCGTTCTTGACGGTGACGCGCAGGCGGTGGCGCTCCTTGGGCTGGACCAGGCCGTCGCCGTTGCCGTCGTCGAGCAGCTGGTAGCCGTAGGCGAAGGTGGGGCGGGGCGCGGCGTCGACGCGGAGCTCGAGCGGCGCGGCCTCGACCGCCTGGCCGCGGCCCTCGCTGTAGACGAAGCCGAGGCGCTCGACCCGGTCCGAGGCGTCCTTGGGCAGCTTGACCCGGGCCGTGAAGGTGCGGGTCTCGCCCGGCGCGATCTTGCCGAACACCAGCTCGGTGTCCTCGAAGACCGGATCGTCGCTGTCGACCCGCGCCAGCACCCGCCACGCCGGCCCGGCGCCGTCGTTACGGACCGTGCCGGTGAGGACGATCTCGTCGCCGGCGGCGACCTCGGCCTTGGGGGTGGTGACGGTGGCGACCAGGGTCGGCGCCTCGTTCTGGTTGGCCGGCGGCGCCGACCAGTCGATGCCGAGCTGGCCGAGCGCGGCGCCGAGCTTCTTGTCCTGCTCGCCGCGCTCCTTGCCGACCATCGCCTTGACCTGCTTGACCAGGCCGGTGCGGGTCGCCGCCGACGCCGACGCGACCAGGTCGCGGGCGAAGCGGATCTCGAAGTCCTCGACGACCTCGTCGTCGTCGACCTGGTCGGCGTCCTCGTCCTCGGGGGGCGCCGCCTCGTCGTCGTCGCCGCCGGCCGCGGCCTTGGCCTTGGCGGCCGGCCGCTCGTACAGGAACGGCACGTCGTACGACGGCTTGTCGGTGTCGCGGGCGTAGGCCGAGGTCAGGTGGGCGTCGAGGTCCTTCTCGCCCCAGGTCCGGCTCGGCGGCAGCAGCCGGAACCAGTCGCCGACCGCGTCGTTCTTGGCCGGGACGTACATCCGCTGCAGCGCGACGTCGGGGACGATGCCCAGCGACTGGATCGAGCGGTCGCCCGGGGTCAGGTACTCGGCGACGGTCAGCTTGAGCTTGGAGCCGTCCTCGTTGTCGTAGAGGACCTGGACCGAGCCCTTGCCGAACGTGCGGGTGCCGACGATCAGGCCGCGGTCGAGGTTCTTGAGCGCGCCCGCGACGATCTCCGAGGCCGACGCCGAGCCGCTGTTGACCAGCACCACCAGCGGCGAGGCGGTGTCGCCGTTGCCGCGGCCGGCGCGGCGCGGCTCGCGCTCGCGGCCCGACACGGTGGTGACGATCGTGCCGGCGTCGACGAACAGGTCGGCGACCGCGATCGCCTGCTCGAGCAGGCCGCCGGGGTTGCCGCGCAGGTCGAGGACCCAGGCGGTGGCGCCCTGGGCGCGCAGATCGTCGAGGGCGCGCTCGGTCTCGGCGCCGGTCGACGACGAGAACTGCTTGAGCTTGACGTAGCCGACGTGCTTGTCGAGCAGCTTGGACACCACCGACTCGACGCGGATGACGTCGCGGACCAGGTCGACCCGGACCGGCGCCGACGCGCCCTTGCGGTCGATCGTCAGCGTCACCGGGGTGCCGGGGTCGCCGCGCATGCGATCGACCGCCTCGTTGAGGGTCAGGTTCTCGGTCGGCTCGCTGTCGATCTTGACGATGTGATCGCCGGCCTGGACGCCCTTCTTCCACGCCGGGGTGTTCTTCATCGGCCGCACCACCGTGAGCTTCTTGTCGATCATGCGGATGACGATGCCGAGGCCGCCGAACTTGCCGGAGGTCGAGACGTCCATCTCGCGCGCCGCCTCGGGGTCCATCAGCACCGAGTGCGGGTCGAGCGTCGACAGCATGCCGTTGATCGCCGCGTACTCGACGGCGGCGAGGTCGGCGCCGCTGTTCATGTTGGCCTCGACGAAGCGGAACACCTTGGTCAGCTTGCGGGCCAGCCGCCACGGCGAGTCGACGTCCTCGGTCGAGAAGGTCTGGCGCTGGTCGTTGACGACGACGACCAGCTCGTCGCGATCCGGGAAGGCCTCGACCAGGACCTCGGGCACGTTGAACTGCACCGAGTCGAGCGCCTTGTAGAGCATCTGCTTGGGATCGATCCGGGTCGGATCGACGTAGTTCTCCTTGAGGCGCACCAGCGTCAGGTTGAAGATCTTCAGCGCCGACAGGTCGTGCTTGACCACCGGCGGCGCGCCCGGCTCGGCGCGGACCTCCTGGGGCTTGACCGAGAAGCTGACGACCCCGGACGGGGTCCGGTGCACGAAGGTCAGCGTCACCGCGGTTACCAGCGCCACGCCGACGACGAGCGCGTTGAGGGACAGCCTCGATCGCATATCCGTCGAGTATGAGGTCGGCGGTGGGCCGGCGCCAGCCAGAACCCGCGGCCGATCCGTCGGGGGCGCGGCGGGAATACCGAGGCGCCGCGGACGGTTCCGAGCGCCGCGGCATGGGCGCGCCGCCGGCCTGTAGTATGGTGTGGTCCTCCGATGACCGAGCGCCGAAGTGCCAAGCGCGGCAGCAAGCGCAGCAGCAGCAAGCGGGGTGACGGCGCGGTCATCGACGTCGACGCCACCGGCGAGGTCCACCTCGCCGACGCCGCGGCCGAGCCCGACGAGGACGGCGACGAGGACGGCGACGGCGACGGCGACGGCGTCGACGAGGTCGTGATCGGCGACGCCGCGCAGGTCATCGACGTCGGCGACGACGACGAGGTCGCGGCGCGCGGCGCCGGCCCCGGTGACGACGACGACGGCGACGGGCCCGCCGACGGCCCGGCCGCGCGCACCGCCGACCGCAAGCGGCGCGCCGCCGCCGGCGACCGGGTGTCGCTGATCAAGCGCGACCCCCTGCAGGCGTACATGCAGGAGACCCGCCGCTACCCGCTGCTGACGCCCGACGAGGAGCACGACCTGGCGGTCAAGCTGTTCGAGCACGGCGACACGGTCGCGGCGCGCAAGCTGGTCGAGGCCAACCTGCGCCTGGTGGTCAAGATCGCCTACGAGTACCGGCGCGCCCACCGCAACCTGCTCGACCTGGTGCAGGAGGGCAACATCGGGCTGATCCAGGCGGTGCGGAAGTTCGATCCCTACCGCGGCGTCAAGCTGTCGAGCTACGCGGCGTTCTGGATCCGGGCCTACATCCTCAAGTTCATCCTCAACAACTGGCGGCTGGTCAAGATCGGCACCACCCAGGCCCAGCGCAAGCTGTTCTTCAACCTGCGCAAGGAGCGCGAGCGCCTCGAGCAGCTCGGCTTCCAGCCCACCGCCGCGCTGCTCGCCGAGAACCTCCAGGTCACCGAGAAGGAGGTCGAGGAGATGGAGAAGCGGCTGGCCGCGCCCGAGGCCTCGCTCGACGCGCCGGTCGGCAGCGACGACGACGGCTCGCGCAGCCGCCTCGACTACCTGCCGTCGGACGGCGTCCGCCCCGACCACGCGGTCGAGCAGGGCGAGTTCGCCCAGCTGCTCAAGGACAAGCTCGAGGTCTTCGCCCAGACCCTCGAGGGCCGCGAGCAGACCATCTTCCGCGAGCGCTGGCTGACCGAGTCGCCGCGGACGCTGCAGGAGATCGGCGACGAGTACGGGGTCAGCCGCGAGCGCGCCCGTCAGCTCGAGAAGCGCCTGCTCGGTCGCCTGCGCAAGTACCTCGAGACCGAGCTCGGCTCCGCGGTCGACATCGACGCGCTCGGTCGCGAGTAGCGATGGTCGCCGCGCCCGGCACGCTGTTCGTGGTCGCGACCCCGATCGGCAACCTCGAGGACCTGTCGCCGCGCGCCGCCCGCGTCCTGCGCGAGGCCGACGTCGTCGCCGCCGAGGACACCCGCCGCGCCCAGCACCTGCTCGGCCACGCCGACGCCGGCGGCGCGGTCAACCCGGCGCGGCGGCTGGTGTCGCTGTTCGAGGGCAACGAGGCGGCGCGCAGCGAGGCGATGGCGGGCGAGCTCGCGGCCGGCCGCACGGTCGCGCTGATCAGCGACGCCGGCACCCCGGCGGTGTCGGATCCCGGCGAGCGCCTGGTCCGCGCCGCGATCGCGCTGGGCGCCCGGGTCGAGCCGGTGCCGGGCCCGGTGGCCGCGGTGACCGCGCTGGTGGCGTCGGGGCTGCCGGCGGCGCGCTTCACGTTCCTGGGCTTCCCGCCGCGCGAGGACGGCGCCCGTCGTCAGCTGGTCGGCGAGCTGCGCGGCGAGCGCGCGACGATGATCTTCTACGAGGCGCCCGACCGGGTCGCGGCGACGCTGGCGGCCCTGCGCGACGGCCTCGGCGACGATCGCCGGGCCTGCCTGTCGCGCGAGCTGACCAAGGTCTACGAGGAGCACGTCCGCGGCACCCTCGCCGAGCTCGCGGTGCGGTTCGCCGAGGCCGCGCCGCGTGGCGAGTGCACGCTGGTGGTCGAGGGCGCGGCGGAGGCGGCCGCCGCGGTCGACGTCGACGCCGAGGTCCGCCGCCTGCTCGCCGACGGCCTGTCGCCGCGCGAGGTCGCGGCCCGGCTGGTGGTGGTCACCGGCAAGCCGCGGCGCCAGCTCTACCAGCTGGCGCTGGCGCTGGGTCGCGAGGCGGCGCGCGGCCGCGAGCCCGAGGGCGAGGTCGACGTCGACGGTGACGGCGCGGGCGCGGCCGAGGACGACGCGTGACCGCGGCGCCCGCGGTGCGGGTCGTCGACGGCGATCCGGTCGTGAGCTGCGAGCGCCGGCGCCTGGCCTCGGGCCTCGACGTCGTCGTGCACCCGGATCCGACGACGCCGCTGTGCGCGGTCAACGTCTGGTACCGGGTCGGCTCGTCCGACGAGCGGCCCGAGCAGAGCGGCCACGCCCACCTGTTCGAGCACCTGTTCAAGAACTCGCAGCACCTCGCCGGCAAGAAGCACTACGAGATCCTGCGCCGCGCCGGCGCGGTCGACAGCAACGCCTCGACCGGCGCCGACCGCACCGCGTTCCACCAGATCCTGCCCGCCGAGCAGCTCGACCTCGCGCTGTGGATCGAGAGCGATCGCATGGGCTACCTCTTGCCCGGCCTCGACGACGCGCGGGTCGCGCAGCAGCAGGCGGTCGTGCTGGCCGAGCGCCGCCAGCGCTACGAGAACGTCCCGTACGGCGCCGATCGCTTCGCGGTGGCGCGGGCGCTGTACCCCGAGGGCCACCCGCACCGCCACCTGACCATCGGTCGCCCCGAGACCATCGCGGCGGCGACCCGCGACGACCTCGCGACCTGGTACCGGACCTGGTTCGTCCCCGCCAACGCGACCCTCGTGGTCGCCGGCAACGTCGACGCCGACGACGCGTGGGCGCGCGTCGAGCGCTGGTTCGGCGGCTTCCCGGCGTCGACGCGGCCGCCGCGGCCGGTCCCGGTGCCGGCGTCGATCGGGGCGTCGTCGCGCACCACCGTCGACGATCCGTTCGCGTCGATCCGCCGGCTGCACCTGGCCTGGCACGGCGTCGCCGCGTTCGGCGGCGGCGACGCCGAGCTCGACGTCCTGGCCTCGGTGCTGGGCGCGCCGGGCACCGGCCGGCTGTGGCGCGCGCTGGTCTACGAGCGGCCGTGGGCGCAGCGGGTGTCGGCGTGGCACAGCGCGACCCGGCTCGGCGGCGAGCTCCACGTCGTCGTCGACCTGCGCGCCGAGGCCGAGGTCGACGCCGTCCGCGACGTCGTCGACGAGGTCGTCGCGGCGGCGCGGGCCGGCGACCCGGCGACCGTCGACGCGCGCGCGGTGGCGCGGGTGTGCACCCGGCGCGACGCCGCGTTCCTGTGGCGGCTCGATGGCCTGGGCCGGCGCACCGCGGCGCTGCAGCGCTACCTCTTGTACCTCGAAGATCCCGGCGGACTGGCGGTCGATCTGGCGCGCTACCGGGCGGTCACGCTCGACGGCGTCATCGCGGCGGCGCGGCGGTGGCTGGCGCCCGACGCGCGGGTCGAGGTCGAGACCCGCGCGCTGCGCGCGGCTTGACACGTCCGTGGCGTCGTGGCACCCAGGGGACGTGAGTCCCGCGTCCAGGTCGCGCGCCCGCGCCGCCGTCGCCGTCCTGGCGATGGTCGGCCTGCTGGGCTGCACGATGCTGATCGGGTGGCACCGCGCCACCGTGGCGCACGGCCGCTGCGTCGAGCACGGCGACGAGATCCACCTCGATCGCGTCGGCGGCGTCACCGCGTGGGTCGCCGACGGCGTCGACGACGGGGACGGCCAGGATCACCTGGGCGCCAGCGACTGGGCCGCCCGCGACGGCGATCACCACTGCGACCTCCTGACCGCCCCGCACGGGGTGGCCTCGATCGACACGCCGCGGCTCGACGCCGCGCACCTCGAGGCGCCGCCCGCGCCGCCCGCGCCGCGCGCGGTGGCACCGGCGTCCGCGAGCCTGTTCCGGCTCGCGCCCAAGACCTCGCCGCCGGCGTGATCGCCGCCCCGCGGTGACGCGCGAGCGTCGCCGACCGAGGGCGTGATCCCGTCGTGGCCGCGCGCGCGCGGCCGGATCGTCCCCCCGATCGCGAGGAGTCTCGAGCCGTGTTCCGTCCCCTGATCCCGATGGCGCTGGTCGCCGTCGCGGCGCCGCTCACGGCGCACGCGCAGCCCACGCCGGCGCCGGCGCCGCCGCCCGCGCCGGCCGCCGCCGCCGCCCCGGCCGACGACGCCACCGCCCCGGCCGACGACGCCGCGCCGCCGCCCGGCGACGCGCCCGAGGACGCAGCCGCGCCCGACGGTGACGCCGCCGACGACGACGAGGACCTGTCCGACATCGAGGCCGCGCTGGCCGACGACGCCGCCGCGGCCGAGGACGCGCGCCCGGCGCCGCCCCAGGGCGGCCTGGCCGGCGCCGCCGCCGCGCTCAACCCCGATCTCTCGTTCATCGCCGACGTCGCCGCCGCCTGGTTCTGGGGCGACGACCCCATGCAGACCGGCGATCACGACCCGCAGGTGAACGGCTTCACCCTGCAGCAGGTCGAGATGTCGATCGCCAAGTCGGTCGACCCGTACTTCCGGTTCGACGCCAACATCGTCTTCAAGGACGACGGCGCCGAGGTCGAGGAGGCCTACGCGACCACGCTGGCGATGCCGCACGCGCTGCAGGTGAGGGCCGGCAAGTTCCTCACCCGCTTCGGCCGCCTCAACGCCACCCACCCGCACACCTGGGACTTCGTCGACCAGCCGCTCGCGTTCGGGCGCGTCTTCGGCGGCGAGGGCAACCGCGGCGCCGGCGCCGAGCTGTCGTGGCTGACGCCGCTGCCCTGGTACACCGAGGTGCTGGTGTCGGTCACCGACCCGCACGGCGAGGGCACCGCCCGCAGCTTCCTCGGCGCGTCGGACCGGGCGCTCGACACCCCGCTCGACGTCCAGACCACCGCCGCCGCCCACCAGTTCTTCGATCTGAACGACGACTGGTCGCTGCTGTGGGGGCTGTCGTGGGCGACCGCGCCCAACCCGTCCGGCGACGCCACCCGCACCCACGTCGTCGGCGCCGACCTCTACGTCAAGTGGCGGCCGATCACGCGCGCCAGCTTCCAGCAGGTCGCGCTGCAGACCGAGTGGCTGCTGCGCCGGCGCCAGCAGCCGGCCGGCACGATCACCGACCTCGACACCTACGCCCAGCTGACCTGGCGGTTCGCCCAGCGCTGGGGCGTCGGCGGCCGCTGGGAGTACGGCGGCGCGCCGGCGTTCACCGGCGCCACCGTCGTCGACGATCTCGATCCCGACTGGACCGAGGCGCGGCAGCGCGCCACCGCCCAGCTCACGTTCTGGCCCACCGAGTTCTCGCGGCTGCGCGCCCAGGCGTCGGTCGACCGGCCCGCCTGGCGCGATCCGGTGTGGGCCACCTTCCTGTCCATGGAGTTCGCGGTCGGCGCCCACGGCGCCCACAAGTTCTAGGAGCCCTCATGCGTACCCCCCTCGTCCTCGTCGCCTCGCTCGCCGTCGTCGGTCTGATCGGCGTCGCCCACCCGCGGCCGGCCCACGCCGACGTCAAGATCGTCGCCACCGTCCCCGACCTGGCGTCGATCGCCAAGGAGATCGGCGGCAAGAAGGTCTCGGTCACGGCGCTGTCCTTGCCCAGCCAGGATCCCCACTTCGTCGACGCCAAGCCGTCGCTGGTGCTCAAGCTGGCCAAGGCCGACCTGCTGATCGCGGTCGGCCTCGAGCTCGAGGTCGGCTGGCTGCCCAGCCTGCAGACCCAGGCCCGCAACAGCAAGATCCAGGCGGGCGGGGCGGGCTTCCTCGACTGCTCGACCTCGATCTCGGTCAAGGAGGCCGGCAACACCGATCGCGCCAAGGGCGACGTCCACCCGTCGGGCAACCCGCACTACCTCTACGACCCGCGCCGCGCCGGCAAGTGCGCCAAGGCGATCGCCGACAAGCTGGCCGCGATCGATCCCGACAACGCCAAGACCTACGCCGCCGGCTACGCCGCGTTCGCCAAGCGCCTCGACGGCGCCCGCGCCGACTGGGAGGCCCGGCTCGCCGCCTACAAGGGCGCGCCGGTGATCACCTACCACGCGTCGTGGATCTACCTGTCCGACTGGCTCGGCCTCGACCAGGTCGCGACCCTCGAGCCCAAGCCCGGCATCCCGCCGACGCCCAGCCACGTCGCGCAGGTGATCAAGACCGGCAAGGCCAAGGGCGCCAAGGTCGTGCTGCAGGAGGCCTACTACCCGGACAAGACCGGCAAGCTGGTCGCCAAGAAGCTCGGCGGCGCGGTGGTCAGCCTGCCCGGCGGCGCCGACGTCGGCCAGGGCGAGAGCTACGTCGACCACATGGACCAGCTGGTCGACAAGCTGGCCGACGCGCTGAAGTGATCGGCCCGGCGACCCGGGCGATGATGCGGCCATGAAGCTCACGACGATGATCCTCGGTGGTGCGAGCGCGGTCCTGGTGGCGGCCTGCGGCGGCGGCGACGACGTCCCGGCGGTGGACGTCGAGGCCTGCCAGCACCTGCAGGGCGGCCCGTTCCAGGCCCTGACCGCCGGCGCGGTCCGCGACTCGTCGGCGCCCGGCATCGACGACGACCACGTCGCCTACCAGGTCACGCTGCCGGCGCGCGGCGGCGGCCAGGGCGGGTTCGTCTTCTTCGGCGCCGCCGTGGCCGGCGACTACGTGCTGTTCCTCGACGGCGACGTCGACGTCGAGGTCACCGACAGCGCAGGCGCGACGGTGGCGCCGTCGGCGACCGCGACCAGCTCGGCGGCGTGCGGCGAGGTCCGCCGCCGCCTGACCGTGCCGATGGAGCTCGGCACCTACTTCCTCGATCTGTCGTCGGCCGCCACCGAGGTGACCGCGGTGATCGAACCAGCGACGCCACCCGGAGGCGAATGACCGACGCACGGCCACGACGAGACAGCCTCGGCCCCGGCGAGCCCCTGATGACCGCCCGCGGCCTGCAGGTCGGCTACCGGCGGGCGATCCTGCCGCCCATCGACCTCGAGATCCGGCGCGGCCGCATGTTGCTGGTGCTGGGCCGCAACGGCTCCGGCAAGACCACGCTGATGCGGACGCTGCTGGGCCTCTTGCCGCCGATCGCGGGCGCCCTCGACTGGCAGGCCGGGCTGCGCCGCGCCTTCGTGCCGCAGTCGGGCGCGATCGACGCTGGCGTGCCGGTGCGCGCCGGCGACGTCGCGTCGTGGGGGCGCATGCGCGGCTGGAGCTTCCTGTGGCCGCTGCCGCGCCGCGGTGACCGCGCCGCGACGATCGCGTCGCTGCGCGCCCTCGAGGTCGAGCGCCTGCGCCACCAGCCGCTGCGCGACCTGTCGGGTGGCCAGGTCCAGCGGGTGCTGTTCGCGCGGATGCTCGCCGGCGACACCGACGTCGCCGTGCTCGACGAGCCGACCGCGGCGATGGACGGCGCCGGCGAGCGCGCGGTGTACAAGACCCTGCGCGCGCTGGCCCGCGACCGCGGCATCGCGGTGGTCGTGGTCACCCACGCGGTCAGCGCCGCGCTGCGTACCGCCGATCAGGTGCTGCTGCTGGATCCCGACACCAGCGCCGGCGGCGGCGACGCGCGCGACGACGCCGCCGCGGTCGCGGCCGGCCACTCGCCGGGGCGCATCCTGCTGGGCCCGCCGGAGCAGGTCATGCACGACGAGACCTTCCGCAGCCTGTTCGGCGTCACCGCCGGGTTCGAGAAGCTCGAGGCCGCCGATGTCGCGTGACGCCGCGCCATCTCCGCTCACCCCGAGCGCCGCCGCGCCGTCGCCGCTCACCCCGAGCGCCGCCCGAGCGGCGCAGCCGCGAGGGCGGAGTCGAGCCGCCGTCGCCGCGCACCGCCCCGCCGCCGTCGCGCGAGCGCCGCGCCGCCGTCGCCGCTCACCCCCGAGCGCACCCCGAGCGCCGCGCCGCCATCTCCGCTCACCCCGAGCGCCGCCCGAGCGGCGCAGCCGCGAGGGCGGAGTCGAGGGGGCGGGCGCCACGCCGCGGCGCCATCGCCAGGTCGCGCCGCGACGCTCGCGCTCCTCCTCGCGATCGTCGCCAGCCTGGTGCTGCTGCCGCACGCCGCGGCGCACGCCGCCCCTGACCCGGCGCCCCCTGCCGCCGCCCCGATCGGCGCGCCCGCCGCCGCGGCGCCGGCCGACGACGACGACGACCTCGCCGACATCGAGGCCGCGCTCGCCGAGGACGCCAAGGCCACCGAGGACGCCAAGGCCGCCGCGGCCGACGACGCCACCGCCGACGACGCCACCGCCGACGGCGCCGCCGCCGACTTCGACCACGACCACGCCGCGCACCACACCGGCAAGCGCCTCGACATCGATCGGCCCGACGAGGCGCCGACGTGGAAGCAGTTCGTCGACAACTGGCAGCTGTTCCGCGACCCGGTGTTCGCCGGCATGCTGGCCGGCCTGGTCCTCGGCTTCCTGTCTGTCTACGTCGTCCTGCGCCGGATGGTCTTCGTCAGCGCCGCGGTGACCCAGGCCGCAGGCTTCGGCGTCGCCGGCTCGTTCTACGCCGCCGCGAAGTTCGGGGTCTCGTTCGACCCGGTGTGGGGCGCGACCGCGATGTCGCTGCTCACCGCCGCCCTGGTCGCGCCGGATCCGAAGCGGCTCGGCCTGTCGCGCGAGGCGGTCCTGGGCCTGTGCTTCGCGCTGTTCGCCGGCGGCGCGGTGCTGACGTCCTCGAAGATCCCGCAGGAAGCCCACGACGTGCAGGCGATCCTGTTCGGCACCGCGGTCGTGGTCAGCCGCGACGACATGCACCGGCTCGCGCTGTCCGGCGGCCTGGTCCTGGCGCTGCAGCTGTGGTGGTTCCGCGGCTTCAGCTTCGCCAGCTTCGACCCGCTGGCGGCCCGCGTCCAGGGCCTCCCGGTCCGCCTGCTCGACGTCCTGCTCCTGCTCTGCATCGGCGTCATGGTCGGCGAGGCGGCCCGCGCGCTCGGTGCGCTGCCCGCGTTCGCCCTGTCGACCCTGCCCGGGGTCGCCGCCGTCCAGCTCGCCCGCGGCCCCCTCGTCGTCCCCTTCGTCGGCGCCGCCGTCCTCGGCGCCGCCGCCGGCGGCCTCGGCTACATCGTCGCCTTCTTCTACGAGCTGCCGGTCGGCGCCACCCAGACCGCGCTGGCCGCGCTGTTCGTGGTCGCGGCGACGCTGCTGCGGGTCGGCGGCCACGCGCTCGCCCGGGCGCTCAAGCGGTAGGCGCGACGAGGGCGCCGCGCCGCGCTCACGCTACGGCGCCGCGGCCGCCGCGTCGCCGCCATCGCCGCCGCCGTCGCCGCCGGTCACGAACGGCCCGACGTTGAGCGTGACGACGCACGCGTAGGACGTGGCGTCG
>JACKDR010000060.1 GCA_020633495.1 Kofleriaceae bacterium
CTGCGCCCGTGACGTCGACGAGTGCCTCGCCGCCCCCTGCCAGAACGGCGGCCGCTGCCAGAACCAGCCCGGCGGCTTCACCTGCGACTGCCAGGGCACCGGCTACGACGGCCCCACCTGCGCCCGCGACCTCGACGAGTGCCTCGCCGCCCCCTGCCAGCACGGCGGCCGCTGCCAGAACCAGCCCGGCGCCTTCACCTGCGACTGCGCGGCCACCGGCTACGAGGGCCCGCGCTGCGAGCGCGACGTCGACGAGTGCCTCGCCGCGCCCTGCCTGAACGACGGCGCCTGCGTCAACGAACCCGGCGGCTTCCGCTGCGACTGCCCCGAAGGCTTCGACGGCCCCCGCTGCGCCGGCGCCCTCGACGAGTGCGCGCTCGGCCTCGACCGCTGCGACCCGGCCGTGCCCTGCGTCGACCAGCCGAACGGCTACCTCTGCGACTGCCGCGCCCACGACCGGATCACCGTCGGCCGCGCGGGCGAGCTCGCCCCCAACGCGGGCGTCGCCGCCGGCGACCTCGACGGCGACGGCGACCTCGACCTCGTCGCCCGCAGCGACCGCTTCATCTTCTGGTACGCCAACGACGGCGCCGGCGGCTTCTCGCCGTCGATGCCGGTCAGCCTCGGCGAGCCGTCGCGGGGGGCGCTCACCCTCGCCGACATCGACGGCGACGGCGACCTCGACGTGCTCTCCACCGGCGCCGACGTGCCCTTCCGCGTCGAGCTCGCCCTTCTCCGCAACGCGCTCCCCGTGCCCTTCGGCCGCCGCGAGTTCTACGCCGCGCTCCCGCCGCCCGGCGCCACCGTGCTCCGCGTCGCCGAGCTCGACGGCGACGGCCGCGACGACATCCTCTACGCCGACACCGCCGGCTCGACCGGCTGGGTCCCCGCCGCGACCGGCCGCGCCGTCGCGCTCGGCGCGCTCTTCGTCGCCCCCGGCGCCGCCGTGCGCTGGCCGCTGCTCACCGCGGTCGACCTCGACGGCGACGGCGACCTCGACGTGCTCGGCAGCAACGGCTACCGCGAGAACCTCGGCGGCGGCGCCTTCGCGGCCGCGCGGGTGCTGCTGCCCGCGCCCGCCGTCCCGGTCGGCGTCGGCGACTTCGACGGCGACGGCCTCCAGGACCTCGTCGCGTTCACCGACGCGCTCGCCTGGCACCGCGGCCTCGGCGCCGCCGTCTTCGAAGCCGCCCGCCCGCTCTACACCCCCGCGACCCTCTGCGCGACGATGCGCGACGGCACCGACGGCTTCGAGACCTGCGACCCCGCCGCGCAGTCGCTCGGCCCGGTGCTCGTCTACGACGCCGACGAGGACGGCGACGCCGACATCGTCGCGCTCCTCCGCATCGACGCGGCCGCGCGGCCCCAGCCCTACCTCTTCGCCAACGTCGGCGGTGGCTTCGTGCTCGCCGGGCTCGGCCCGCTCGGCCCCGACACCGGCGAGGTGCCGCGCGGGGACGCCTTCGCGCTCGTCGACGTCGACGGCGACGGCTTCGACGAGGTCGCCGAGGCGCCGCGGCGGGGCGGCGGGGTCATCGAGGTCTGGCACCCGGCGCGCGCGTGCTTCAGCGGGCGCTGACCAGCTCCCGGTAGAGCGCGACGGTGCGCGCGGCGATCGCGGGCCAGGTGTGCCGGGCGAGCACCCAGGCGCGGCCGCGGGTCCCCATCGCGTCGGCGGCGGCGGGATCGGCGAGCAGCCCGGCGAGCGCGTCGGCGATCGCGACCGGGTCGAGCGGGGTGACGACGCCGCAGCCGATGGTCGCGACCTCGGGGCAGTGGCAGGCGGCGCTGACGACGACCGGGCGGCCGTGCGCGAGCGCCTCGAGGGTCGCGATCGAGTGGCCCTCGTGGCGGCTCGGCAGGCAGAAGACCGCGGCGTGGCGCAAGAGCGCGTGCTTCTCGGCGCCGAAGCGGGCGCCGGGCAGGTGCAGCCGATCGGCGTAGCCGTGGCGGGCGGCGGCGGCGCGGAGCGGGGCGGCGGCGCCCTGGTCGGGGCCGCAGGCGACGAGCTGCACCGCGGGGAAGCGCGCGGCGAGGCGGCCGAAGGCGTCGCCGAGCAGGTCGAGGCCCTTGCCGGGGTGCAGCCGGCCGAGGAAGAGCACGTAGC
>JACKDR010000061.1 GCA_020633495.1 Kofleriaceae bacterium
CCCGCCCGTCCTCGTCGTAATCGAACGCCAGCGCGGTGCGACCGTCGGCCGCGCTGCCCAGGCCCCACAGGTGCGCCTCGTCGCGATAGCCGTCGGGCCGCCGGACGTACAGGCGGTCGGGCTGGAAGCCGTGCCACGACAGGCCGCTGCCGATGTGGGCCTGCCGCCCGATGAGCGCGATCTCGGCGGCCGCCTGCCCCAGCGGGCGCGCGTCGAAGTAGACGTCGTGGCGCCAGAACTGCGTGTCGTAGTCGCGCGCCGTCCGGCCGCTGTGGTCGCCCCGCGCGACGAACAGGTCGAGGTCGCCGTCGTTCTCGCGGTCGAAGGCCGCGACGCCCCACGACCGGCCCCAGGCCGAGCCCGCGGCGGCGAGGTCGGCGCGCTGCAGGCGGCCGTCGCGCCGACCGAGGTACAGCCGATCGCCGCCGCTCAGCGCGGTACGCGCGCGCGTGAACGCGTCGAGGCCGGGGCGCTGCAGCCCGAGCCCGTTCAGCCGGTGGACGGTCGGTGAGCGCACGCCGGTCGCGACGAGATCGAGCCGGCCGTCGCCGTCGAAGTCGGCCAGGGCGTGGGCCGCGCCGAGCAGCGCGCGGTCGTCGACGCGCGCCTGGGTGACGTCGGTGAACCGGCCCCGGCCGTCGTTGGCGAACAGATCCACCCCCGAGAAGTCGCTGACCGTCACGAGGTCGAGATCGCCATCGTCGTCGAGGTCGACCAACGAGCCGCTCTGCGCGCGGCGGTGGCGCTTCACCGTCAGCCCCGCGTCGGCGGTGACGTCGGTGAAGCCGCCCCGGCCGTCGTTGCGCAGCAGATAGCTGGGCGGGCCGTCGTCGGCGTCGTGCAAGGGGGTGGGCGTGGCGCCGCCGTCGAAGGGCCCGCGGTGCTGGCCGACGAAGAGATCGAGATCACCGTCGCCGTCGATGTCGCCGGCGGTCAGCACGCGCACCCGACGCAGCGGCTCGGCCGGCGCGAAGGCGACGCGCGGGGGGTCGGGGAAGAGGCCGCCCTCGTGGCCCCGGTACAGGCCCAGCCGGTACGCGCCCCCGGCGTCGCGGCCGGCCACGAGCAGGTCGAGGTGGCCGTCGCCGTCGAGGTCGGCCAGGAGGGCGGCGTCGGGCTGCTTGAGGGGGTGGTTGGCCAGGGTCAGGCGCAGCCACGTGCCGTCGGCCGTCGGGCGGTAGGCGGCGTTGGTGCGGGGCACCACCAGCTCGACGCGCCCGTCGCCGCCGAGATCGGCGGCGAGCACCGGGGTGGGCGGGCGGCGGCCGATCGGCAGCTGCAGGCTGGGCACGAAGGCCGGCGGGCCGGCGCGCCGGGTCAGCCAGGCCTCGGTCGCGTCGATGCGCGCCGGGCGCGGCGTGGCGGGCGCGGTCGAGGGCTGCCAGTCGACGATCAGCCGGGCCCGCAGCGACAGCCGCTCGTCCGTCCCCGAGCGGATCAGGTGCAGCTCGGCGTCGAAGGTCGACCGCGGCGGCGCCGGCCGAAACGCGACGTGGTGCCAGACGCTGTGGCGCAGGCGGAGGCCGTCGTCGGCCAGCCCGCGCACCAGGGCCGCCCAGGCGGCCTGGTCGAGGGCGCGGGGCGCCGCGGACAGGGGCAGCAGCGTCACCCCGTCGGCGGACGCCGAGGGCTCGCCGGGGTGGCCCACCACGAGCGCGCCCACCGGGAAGGCGGCCAGCACCGCGGCGGCGTCGGTGGCGCCCCGCAGCGCGTCCCACAGCTCGACGAACGCGGTCGCGTGGCGCTGGGCCTCGAGCTCGTCACCCCACACCTGGCGGTCGAGGCGATCGCGCTCGGCGACGTAGGCGTTGACGCGATCGTAGGCGCTGCCGTCCAGCGGCGGCGGGACCTCGGCGTCCACGGGGGCCGCGTCGGTCCGCTGGGCGTCCGGCGGCGTGGGCGCCGCGTCGGACGGCGCGCCGGGCGGCGGCGCGGGGCTGCAGCCGCCCAGCAGCAGGGCCAGCGCGCCCACGGGGCGGCGG
>JACKDR010000062.1 GCA_020633495.1 Kofleriaceae bacterium
CGCGACGGAGACGACGGCGAGCCGCCCGGGCCCGACGACCTCGACCTCGGGGCTGGCCCCGATCCCGACGGCGATCCAGGCTTGCCCGTCCCCGGCTCGTGATGCCCGCCGCCGCCCGCCGCAAGCCCGCCGCCGCCGCCGCCCCGCCGTCGCTCGACGCGCTGCGGGCGCGTCGCCTGCCGCTGTCGTTCTACCGGCGCGACCCGGCGACGCTGGCCCGCGCCCTGCTCGGCTGCGCCCTGGTCCACGGCGATCGCGCCGGCGTCATCGTCGAGACCGAGGCCTACCTGGGCCCCGAGGACGCGGCGTCGCACGCGCGGTTCGGGCCGACCGCGCGCACCGCGGTCATGTTCGGCCCCGGCGGCGTGAGCTACGTGTACCTTTGCTACGGCGTGCACGAGATGTTCAACATCGTCGCCGGCGACGACGGCGACGCCGGCGCGGTGCTGATCCGGGCGCTGGCGCCGCTGCGCGGCCTGCCCGACGACGCCGCCGCGGCGCGCGGGCCCGGCAAGCTGACCCGCGCGCTCGGGCTGTCGCGCCGCCACGATCGCCGCCCGCTCGACGGCGACGACCTGTTCGTGGCGCGGTGGCGGCGGATCGCGGCGACCGCGGTGCGGCGCGGCCCGCGGATCGGCGTCGCCTACGCCGGCGCGTGGGCGGCGACGCCGCTGCGCTTCACGATCGCCGGCGAGCCGGCGGTGACCCGGCCGCGGGGCGCGTGACCGCGATGCCCCGGGTGACGTTCCGCGACGCCGACGGCGCCGAGCGCGCGACCGAGATCGCCGACGGCCAGACCGTCTTCGACGCCGGCGCGCGCCTCGGCGTCGGCATCGACACCTCGTGCGTCGGCAAGGGCACCTGCGGCCTGTGCCGGGTCAAGGTGCTCGACGGCGCCGACGCCCTGCCGCCGTACACCGACGAGGAGCTCAAGCACCTCGGCAACGTCTACCACATCACGCGGGTCCGGCTGTCGTGCCGGCTGACCGTGCGCGGCGGCGACGTCGTCGTCGCGCTGGCCGGGCGCAGGCAGAAGCGTGGCCGGACCTGACCGCGCTCAGCCCGGCAGGCTCGCCCGGTAGTACGTCACCTCGCCGTCCTTGACCTCGACGGTGATCGTGACCTCCTTGCGGGTCGGCGGGTTGACGATGCGCAGCGTGTGCTTGCCGACCGGCAGCTGGATGCCCTTGGCCGGCGCCCGCTGCTTGATCTTCTTGCCGTCGACGTAGATCTCGCCCCAGCCGTTGTCGATGAAGAGATCGATCTTGCCGAAGCGCTGCACCGCGACCAGCGTGCGCGCGACCTCGGTCGGGTGCTCGAGCGACAGGTCGACGGCGACCCGGGCCGGGACGTAGCCGGCGCGCGAGATCACCAGCTCGACGCCGCGCGCCGGCTCGAGGTCGTCGCGGACCAGCGGGGTCTCGCCGATCAGCTTGCCGCCCAGCGACACGGTGGCGCCGGGCGGGTCGCTCTGGACCCGGAGCGCGGCGCGCGCCGCGACCATCGTGGCGCGGACGCGCACGGTCTCGCCGGGCTGGGCGACGACGCCGTCGTCGATCCACGGCCGGTAGCCGGCGAGCTCGAGCCGCACCGCCTGCTTGACCCCGGCCGGGATCGTGACCGTGGCCGGCGTCGACGTCACCTCGACGTCGCCGACGGTGCCGTGGGCGCCGGGCGGCAGCGAGTCGATCTCGAGCACCGCGGTGGTCGCGGCGTCGGCGGGCGGGGTGGCGACGGCGGCGCCGCCGGCGTCGACCGCGGTCGCGGCGGGGTCGCGG
>JACKDR010000063.1 GCA_020633495.1 Kofleriaceae bacterium
GCGACCGCCTGGCCCATGCCGGCGGCCGACGGCGCGTCCTGGGTGCCCGAGCGCAGGCCGCCCTGCTGGCCGCCGCCGCCCCACAGCGGCTCGATCCGGGCGTCGCGGCGCAGCCACAGCGCGCCGACGCCCTTGGGGCCGTGCAGCTTGTGACCGGCGAACGCCGCCGAGTCGACGCCCAGCGCCGCGACGTCGACCGCGATCTTGCCCAGCGCCTGGACCGCGTCGCAGTGGACGTGGGCGCCCGGGGCCCGGCGCCGGGCCGCCGCCGCGATCTCGGCGACCGGCTGCAGCGTGCCCAGCTCGTTGTGGACCCGCATCAGCGCGACCACCGCGGTGTCGGCGGTGATGGCGTCGGTCATCGCGGCGACGTCGACGGTGCCGGCGGCGGTGGCGGGCACGACCCGGACCTCGAAGCCGTCGCCGAGCAGCGCCGCCGAGCGCGCCACCGCGTGGTGCTCGAGCGCCGACAGCACGACGACGCCGCGGCCGCGGGCCCGGGCCGCGCCCAGGATCGCCAGGGCGTCGGCCTCGCTGCCGCCCGAGGTCCAGATCAGCTCGCCGGCGGCGCCCGCGGGATCGCCGATCGCGGCCAGGACCCGGTCGCGGGCGGTCGCCAGGTGGGCCCGCGCCGCCGCGCCGGCAGGGTGTGCCGACGCCGGGTTGCCCCAGGCCTCGCGCATGACCCGGGCCATCAGCTCGATGACGGCGTCCGAGGGACGCGTGCTGGCGGCGTTGTCGAGGTAGATCGTCGTCATGGCCTCTGACCTGGGCGTGTACATCCACTTCCCGTGGTGTCGCAAGCTGTGCCCGTACTGCGACTTCGCGGTGATGGTCGCCCACCACGAGCCGCCGCACGAGGCCTATCGCGACGCCGTGGTCGCCGAGCTCGCGGCCCGCGCCGCCGCGGTCGAGGGCCGCCGCCTGCGATCGATCTACCTGGGCGGCGGCACGCCGGGGCTGTGGCGGCCCGACTGCGTCGGCGACGTCGTCGCCGCGGTGCTCGCCGCCGCCGCGGCGCCCGGGCCCGACGCGCTCGAGATCACGATCGAGGTCAACCCCACCGACGTCACCGCGGCGCGGCTCGCCGCCTGGCGCGACGCCGGCGTCAACCGGGTGTCGATCGGCGTGCAGTCGTTCGATGCCGCCGAGCTGGCCGCGCTCGGCCGCGACCACTGGGCCGGCGACGGGCCGCGCGCCGTCGAGCTGGCGCTGGCCGCCGGGCTGCGCTCGGTGTCGGCCGACCTGATCGCGGGCACCCCGGCGGGGCTGGTCGCCGCGCCGTCGTCGTCGCCGCCGTCGTCGTCGGTGGCCGCGGCGCGCGGCGCCCCGGCGGCGTCGATCGCGGCGCTGATCGCGACCGGGGTGCCGCACGCCTCGGTCTACGAGCTGACGATCGAGCCGCGCACCCGGTTCGGCAAGCTGGCGCGCCGCGGCGCGCTGGTGCCGCGCCCCGACGACGAGCTCGCCGCGCTCTACGAGGCCAACCACCGCGCCCTCGAGGCCGCCGGCCTCGAGCACTACGAGATCTCGTCGTACGCGCGCCCCGGCCACCGCGCCGTCCACAACAGCCTGTACTGGTCGGGCGCCGAGTACCTGGGGCTCGGCGCCGGCGCGGCGTCGTTCGAGCGGCGCGCC
>JACKDR010000064.1 GCA_020633495.1 Kofleriaceae bacterium
TGGTCGCGGCGCCGCGCGCCGCCGGCGCTGGCGCCGGACCGCGCACGATCGAGCTCGCCGACCAGCCGGCCCGGCTCACCGTCGACGACGCCTGGCAGGACGACGCCCCGCCCGCCGGCGACGACGCGCCGGTGCTGGTGCTGCGCCGCGCCGACGGCGCCCGTCTCACCGTCACGATCGCGATGGCGGCCAACGCCGACGCCTGGCGCAAGAAGAAGCGCAAGGCCTACCTCGCCGACGTCGTCGCCGGCTTCGCGGCGCAGCCCGGGGTCACCGTCGACGAGCACCACGAGCGCACCGTCGCCGGCGTCCCGACGCTCGACCTGCGCCTGACCCGCAAGGTCGACGGCGGCCGCGAGACCGTCGCGGTGCGCCTCTTGCTGTTCCGCACCCGCACGATCGCCGCCGCGGCCGCCGCGGTGGCCCCGGGCCGCGCGCTGCGCAAGGTGCTGACCGCCGCCGCCACCGGCCTGGCGCCCAAGCACGCCGCCGACCCGTCGCGGTAGCATCGGCGGCGATGAGATCCACGCTGACCCTCGCCGGCGCCCTGCTCGCCGTCGCCGCCTGCGGCCCCAAGGCCACCACCCCCGCCGCCCCCGCCAACGAGGGCGGCACGACCGCGACGCCGGCGCGTGGCCCCGGCACCAGCGGCTTCGAGACCCTGTCCTGGGGCGACACCGCCGACCAGATCCTCGCCGACTTCCCCACCGGCGAGACCGACGGCGAGGCGGTCACGATCGTCACCACGTACCAGGGCCACCCGGTCGTGGTCACCGCGTACCTCGAGGGCGGCGGCCTGCGGTCGGTCCAGGCCGCGGTCGGCGACGGCTACGCCTCGATGCAGGCGTGCGGCGACGACTTCGCGTCGCTGCGGGCCGCGATGGACGGCGTCCTGGGCCGCAGCCAGGAGGACAACCTGGCGGCGTACTGGACCACCGCGACCGCGGCCGTCCAGGCGTCGTGCGATCCGGTCGACGACGACGGTCGCGCCGAGATGTCGATCAGCTTCGCGCCGCCGGAGCCGGAGGAGTAGCCGGCGCGGCGGCGCCGCCGCGCTCGGCGACGGCGACGATCTCGAGGTGCGGGGTCTGCGGCATGACGTCGAGCACCGCGGCGCGCCGCGGCGCCCAGCCCGCGGCCGCGAGCAGCTCGAGGTCGCGGCCCAGCGTGGCCGCGTCGCACGACACGTAGACGATCCGCGGCGCGCCCAGCGCCGCCAGCGCGGCGACCACCTCGCGGGCGCCGGTGCGCGGCGGATCCAGCAGCACGACGTCGAACCGGGCGCCGGTGGCCGCCAGCCGGGCCACGGTCTCGGCGGCCGGGCCGACCTCGAAGCGGGCGCCCGGCGGCGTCACCGCGGGCGCGACGACGTCGTTGGCGACCACCGTGGCGCCGGCCGCGGTCAGGTGGCGCGTGAAGTTGCCGCCGCCGGCGAACAGCTCGAGGACGCGCAGCCCCGGCGCCGGCGCCACCGCGGCGACGACCTCGGCGACCAGCGCGCGGTTGCCGTCGCGCGACGCCTGGGCGAACGCGTCCGCGGCGCCGGCGAGCCCGGGCTCGAGCTCGATCGTCGCGGCGCCGA
>JACKDR010000065.1 GCA_020633495.1 Kofleriaceae bacterium
CGATCTCGACCTCGCCCGGCGCGGGCTCGGGACGCGGCCGCGGCAGCAGCATCATCGCGTCGAGCTGGCCGGTGGGGCTCTTCTCCAGGCCCCAGTTCTCGGTCGGCGGGATGAGCGCACCGGCGCGCACCAGGCGCGGGGCGAGCCGCTTGCCGCCGGTGTGGCGGACGATGTCCTCGTCGTCGGTGGCGCCGAGCTCGGTCGCCAGCGCGGCCTCGGTCTCGGACAGCGACGGGACCTCGATCAGCGTGGCGCGCAGCTCGGGGTGCTCGGCCTGGACCGCGCGGACGAACCCGCGCAGGCCCGCGGCGCACAGCCCGGCCTCGGCCACCACCCACAGGCGCGCCGGGACGCTGGCGGTACCGAGCGTCTGCACGGTCGCGACCAGCAGGTTCGCGTCGGCCATCGCCGCGGTCGGCTCGATGGCGCTGGCGGCGAGCAGCACGTGGTCGGCGGGCAGCGCGGCGGCCAGATCGGTCACCGCCTCGCCCACACCCGTGTCCACGCCCACCGACAGCCAGCGGCCCTCGACGGCGGCGGCCTCGGCGGGCGCGAGCTCGGTCCAGTCCACGCGGTAGAGCGCCTCGGCGACCTGGGAGGCGCCGACCGCGACCAGCGGCCGCAGGCGCACGTCGCCCAGCTCGGCGATCACGGCCCCGCCGGGCTCGAACAGCACGACGTTGGCGGCGCCAGGGCCGGTGCGGGTCACGTGGACCAGCGCCTTGCGCGCGCCGGACCGGAAGATGGCGAACTTGCCGATCTCGAACGGCAGGCCGGCCGGCTCGTTCGGGGGCGACGAGGCGGCGATCGCCTGCAGCGCGGCGTCGAGCAGCGCGGGCGACAGGCCCAGGCCCTCGGTCGGAGCCACGAGCGGCAGGTCGACCTCGGCGAACGCGCGGTCCTCGCCCCGGAACAGGGCGGTCATGCCCTGGAAGGCCGGGCCGTAGCCGAGCCCGTTGTCGGCGTAGGCCGCGTAGGTGTCGGCCACGTCGAGCGCGGTACCGGCCTCGGCGCGCAGCTTGGCCACGTCGACGTGGGCGGGCCGCTCGGTCGACGCGCCCACCTCGGCGGTCGCGTGCAGCGTCCACTCGTCGGGGTCGCCGCCCATGGGCTGGCTGAACAGCCGCGCCGCGCCGCGCTCGTCGAGCACGATCTGGACGCGCACGGCACCCGCCTCGGGCAGGAGCACCGGCACCTGGAGCACGAGCCCGCGCACCTCGGCGGCCGCACCCAGCAGGTCCTGACCCGCCGCGCGCAGCACCTCGGCCAGCGCAGCACCCGGCACCACCACCCGGCCCTGGACCTGGTGGTCGCACAGCCACGGCACGGCGCGCCGCGACCACAGGGCCTCCCAGGTCCCGGCCGAGCCGGCCACCGACACCTTGCTACCGAGCAGGACGTGCCCGGTCGGGGTGCCGGCCGCGCCGCCCATCGGCATGTCGGGCCAGTAGGAGACGTGCTGCCAGGCGACCGTCGGCAGCGCCACCCGCTCA
>JACKDR010000066.1 GCA_020633495.1 Kofleriaceae bacterium
GTGGTCGGCCGCCGCGCCCAGCTCGTCGACGCCGCCACCGGCGCGCCGCTCGGCGAGGTCGCCGCCGATCAGGGCTTCGTGCCACAGCTGGCGCTGACCTCGCTGCGCGGCACCGACGTCGTCGTCGACGTCGAGCGCGGCGCCGTGGTCGCGCGGCTGCCGCGGGCCGCGATGCTGCCGCTGTGGGCGGTCGCGGTCGACGACGCCATCGTCGCGATCGCCGTCGCCGGCGACCGCATCACCGTCGAGCTCGCCGGCGGCGAGCTGTACTTCGTCGACGTCGCCACCGGCGACGCGGTGGCGGCCGCCGGCTGGGCGCGCCGCTGGCGGCTGCTCGGCGCCGGCGACCGCGTCGCGGTCGAGGACGTGCTGCCCGGCGGCGCCGACGCTCCCGACCGGTGGCGGATCGCGACCTGGGGCGTCGACGGCGTCCCGCGGTTCGCGGTCGCCCTCGCGCTGGAGCCGCCGTGGCTGCTGGGGCCGCGCGGCGGCGCGCCGGGCGCGCCGGTGGTCGCCGCCTACGGCCCGGCGGGCCGCGCCGCGGCGGTGCTCGATCCCGACACCGGGGCGGTCCGGGCCCGGGTCACCCTGCCCGATCGGACGGTCCCGGGCGCGGTCTTCGCCACGATGGTCGACGGCGCGCCCGTCGCCGGTGCTGTGCTGCGTCAGCCGCTGGGCGTCGTGCTGTTTTGACCTCGGGGCGCTCGATCCCTGCACCTCGCGGTGGGGTAGGATGAGCCATGGCGCTTCCCCTCCGCGCGGCGCTTCGCTCCGCAGGCCGCTTCATGGTCAAGAACCCGGCGACGATGTTCAACATCGCGCGCCACGCCCTTGGCCTCAAGATCGCGGTCCCGCTCGATGCGATGCGCTGGTTCATCTCGAACACCCCGCCGGGCAAGAAGGCGCCCCAGGACGTCACCGTCATGGCGCGGCCGCCGGCGATCTCCGTCGGCGCCACCGTCGACCTGATGGGCACGACGGTGCGCGCGTCGGCGTCGATCCGCATCGACGAGCTGCACCTGGGCTCCGACCAGCTCAAGGTCAAGGTCCGGCTCAACAGCGTCGATCTCAAGGTGCTCGGCGAGTCGTTCACGCCGGTCGCCGCGCTGATCAAGAGCGGCGCGCTCGACCTGTCCAAGCCGGGCAACCTGGCCAAGTTCATGCCCAAGCGGCCGGACGTCCTGGTCGAGGCCAACGACGACTACGTCGTGCTCGACCTGATGAAGAACCCCAAGATCCGGCAGAACGACAAGGTCCGCCGGGTCCTCGACACGCTGACCCCGGTGGTCAACGTCGCCAGCATCTCGACCGAGGGCGACATGCTGGTCATCGGCCTGCGCGCGACGCCGCTCGGCTTCCCGCGCGCCCTCAACGCCGCGCGTCAGCTCGCCGCCGGCTGAGCCTCTCGCGCACGCCGGCGCCGCCCGGCCGGCAGCGCGCGCTCACGCCAGCGCGCGCTCACGCCAGCGCGCGGAACG
>JACKDR010000067.1 GCA_020633495.1 Kofleriaceae bacterium
GCGGCCTGGCCCAGCTGTTCGTTAGGAGCGCAAGGGGCGCGGCGAAGCCGCGACCCTGGAGTCGACGGGGCGGGCGCCGCGCCGCCGGTCGTCGGCCGCGCGGGCCGGGCGGCGGGCGTCGCGTGGGCGCGCGGTCGGCGGCAGATCGGCCGGCGAACCGGCGTATCATGCCGCCGTGTCCGCCCCGCGCGTCCAGTTCCAGCGACTCCGCCCCGACGCGGTCGTGCCTCGCTACATGACCGCGGGCGCCGCCGGTCTCGATCTGGTCGCCGCCGTCGACGCGCCGGTCATCTTCGCGCCCGGCGACCGCCGCGCGGTCGGCACCGGCCTCGCGGTCGCGATCCCCGCCGGCTTCGAGGGCCAGGTCCGGCCGCGCTCCGGCCTGGCCCGCAAGCTCGGCGTCACCGTGGTCAACGCGCCGGGCACGATCGACAGCGACTACCGCGGCGAGATCGTCGTCCTGCTGATCAACCTCGGCCGCGAGCCGGTCGCGCTCGAGCCCGGCGAGCGCGTCGCCCAGCTGGTGATCGCGCCGGTCGCCCAGGCCGAGATCGTCGAGGTCGAGGCGCTCGACGTCACCGAGCGCGGCGATGGTGGCTTCGGCTCGACCGGGCGCTAGCCGTCGCCATGACCACCACGCCTCCCGCCGTCGGTTCGGTCCTGGGCGATCGCTACGTGGTGCTCGCGCCGGTGGCCGAGGCGCCCGGCCACGTCGAGGTCCGCGCGCTCGACCGCGAGGTCGAGGTCGAGGTCGCGCTGTGGTGGCTGCGACCCGAGCTGTTCCCCGACCGCGATCGCGTCGACGCCGTGCTCGGCCTCGGCGTCGAGCTGCGCGCGATCCAGCACCCCGCGGTGCGCAAGTGCTTCGGCGCCGGCGTCGGCGCCGGCGGGCTGTGGACGACGTGGCAGCTGGCGACCGCGCCGGCGCCGCAGCCGGCCGGCCCCGGACAGCCGGTGCCGCTGGCGCAGGTCGCGGCGTGGTTCGACGCCGTCGGCGCCGCGCTCGCCGCGCTCCACGGCCACGGCCTGGTCCACGGCGGCCTGTGGCCCGGCGCGGTGGTCCGGGTCGGCGACAGCCTCAAGCTCGGCGGCGCCGGGCTGTGGCGCGACGCCGAGCCGCACGCGATCACCCGGGCCTGGCGCGACCGGGCCCGCTACGTCCCGCCCGAGGTGCGACGCGGCGCCGCCGCCACCGAGGCGTGCGACGTGTGGGCCGCGGCGGCCATCGGCCTCGAGCTGATCGCCGGCTTCGCCACCGGTGGCGATCCGACGCGCGCGGTGGCCCAGCGCCATCCCCAGCTCGCCGCGCTGCTGGTCGGCGCGATGAGCCCCGATCCGGCGCGCCGTCCCGATCCGACGACGCTGGCCGAGATGGTGCGCACCGCGGCGCGGACCCCGTATCGCGACGTGGCGCCGTCGCCGGCCGGGCCGGCGCCGGCGCGGC
>JACKDR010000068.1 GCA_020633495.1 Kofleriaceae bacterium
CGCGCGCGGCGCGGTCGGCGGCGCGGCGCGCAGCATGGCCTGGACGTTGAACGCCATCAGGCCCAGGAACGCCGCGATCGGCAGCCAGTACCAGCGCACCTTCACGCCGCTTCCTGCCCGGCCGCGACCAGGCGACCGTCCTCCAGCCGCACGATCCGGTCGGCGAGATCGAAGATCCGGTTGTCGTGGGTGACGACGACGATCGTCGTGCCGCGCTCGCGGCACAGCTCGACCAGCAGCTGGGTCACCTGGTGCCCGGTCGCCGCGTCGAGCGCCGCGGTCGGCTCGTCGGCGAGCACCAGCGGCGGCGCGCCGGCGAGGGCCCGGGCGATCGCGACCCGCTGGCGCTGCCCGCCCGACAGCTCGGCGGGGCGGCTGCCGAGCTTGTCGCCGAGGCCGACCTGCTCGAGCAGCGCCGCGGCGTCGCGGCCGGCGCGCCGGTGCGGCACGCCGCGCAGCTCGAGCACGGCGCGGACGTTGTCGCGCGCCGACAGCGCCGCGATCAGGTTGTGGCCCTGGAAGACGAAGCCGATGAGGGCCCGGCGCAGCTGCGGCAGCTCGCGCTCGGCGCGGCCGCTGATCGGCAGCCCGAACAGCGCGACCTCGCCGGCGGTGGCGGCCATGACGCAGCCCAGGATCGACAGCAGCGTGGTCTTGCCCGACCCCGACGGCCCGACCAGCATGACCAGCTCGCCCTCGGCGACGTCGAGATCGACGCCACGCAGCGCGTGGAACGCGAGCGCGCCGTCGCCGTAGACCTTGGTCACGCCGCGGGCCCGGATCGCCGGCGTCGCCGCGGCGGTCACGGCGTCACCTCGCGCCCGGCGGCGAGCCGCAAGAGCGCGCGCGCCGCGGCCAGCTCGGCGCGGGCCTGGACCAGCTCGACGTCGGCGGCGAAGGCGTCGCGCTGGGCGCCGAGCAGGTCGAGCGGGGTCGCGAGGCCGCCGCGGATCCTAACCCGCGCGACGTCGAGGGCCTCGTGGGCGGCGGCGACCTGGGCCGCCGCGGCGTCGGCGGCGGCGCGCCGGGCGTCGATCAGATCCCAGGCGTCGGTGATGCGATCGCGCGCGGCCTGGGCGGCGCGGCCGAGCCGGACCGCGCCGACCCGCTCGCCGGCGTCGGCGACCCGGGCCGACCGCAGCGTCTCCAGCTCGAGCCGCCACGTCGCGGTGACGCCCACCGACCAGGTCGCGCGCTCGCCGAAGCCGCTGGCGTTGGTCAGCCGCTCGGCCGCGAACGCGGTCACCGTCGGGATCCAGCTCAGCTCGGCGGCGTCGGCGGCGACCTCGCTGGCGCGGTGTGCGGCGCGGGCGGCCCGGACGTCGGGCATGACGTCGGCGTCGCCCAGCCAGGTGTCGAGCGGCGCCTCCGCGGCGGTGTCGGCGGGCAGCGCCGGCGCGGGCCCCTCGGGGGCGCGCCCGGTGCGAGTGC
>JACKDR010000069.1 GCA_020633495.1 Kofleriaceae bacterium
CAGCGTGCCGAGCAGGAGCGCAAGCAGGCCGAGGAGCGCGAGCGTCAGCAGCGCGCCGAGCAGGAGCGCAAGCAGGCCGAGGAGCGCAAGCAGGCGGAGGAGCGCGAGCGCCAGCAGCGCGCCGAGCAGGAGCGCAAGCAGGCGGAGGACCGCGAGCGCCAGCAGCGGGCAGAGCAGGAACGCAAGCAGGCCGAGGAGCGCAAGCAGGCCGAGGAGCGCAAGCAGGCCGAGGAGCGCAAGCAGGCGGAGGAGCGCAAGCAGGCCGAGGAGCGCGAACGACGGCAGCGCGCCGACAAGGAGCGCGCGGAGCGCGACGACCACGGCCGCGCACACGACGCCCGGCGCGGCGGCGGCGGCGCGTCCGATCGCTCACCCTGAGCGAAGGCCGGCGCGCAGCGCCGGCCGGAGTCGAAGGGGCGGGCCGCGGTCGCCCGACAGGGGGCCGCCGCGCCCCTTCAGCCCGGCATGCCGGCGCCGGGCTGGCCCGGGGCGCCGCCGGGCGGCACCGGCTGGTCGGTGCCGACGCCGGGCTGCGCCGGCATCTTCCAGCGCGGGTCGACGTGCACCGGGCCGCCGCGCGACCACGCGTGCAGCACCGGCACCCAGCTGCCCTCGACGAAGAACGTCATCGACCCGCCGTCGTGGGTCCGCACCCGGACCAGCTCCTGGCGCACGACCTCGCCCCAGGTGTTGGCGCGGCTCGGCTTCTGGCTGTCGCGGGGCAGCTGATCGCTGCCCGGCCACGCCTCGGCGGCGGTCTCGATCCACGGCCGCGGCTGCGGATCGCCGAGGACCGCGAGCGGCGCGTAGCCCTTGGGCATGCCGATCGAGCTCTTCGCCGGTCGCGGACCCTCGTCGGTCGGCTCGACCGCCAGCGCCAGCCGACCCTTCGACGTGAACGCGATCCACATCATCGCGCCGCGGTACGTGGTCCGCGACAGCACGTCCATGACCCGCTCGCCCAGCGACCGCATCGTCTCGGGCACCAGGGGGCCCAGGTACCACTGGCCGATCGCGAGCGAGACGACATCCTCGTCAGGTGGTAAGCCGAACTGCTCGCGCCAGTAGATCCGTCCCGCCGCCTCGCGGCCGCCCGCGTTCTTGATGTTGGCGAAGTACCGCCAGTAGTAGAAGCCCATGAAGGCGACCACTCCGATCACGATGACGACGTACATGGTCTCCATCCTACGTCGCGGCGTCGTCCCGGATCCCTCGTAGGATGCGTCTCGTGGCCGATTGGAGCCGATCCGGTCCCCGGCCCGCGGGTCGATCTCGCGATCACATCGCGGCCCGGCGGTCTCGCACCTGGGGCCCCGTGCTGGCCTTGCTGGTCGCCGTCGGCTGCGGTCGCCAGCCCTCGAGCGGCGTCGCGCAGGGCGCCGGCCTCGACGACGCGGCGC
>JACKDR010000007.1 GCA_020633495.1 Kofleriaceae bacterium
CGATGGCGTCGCGGACCATGCTCTCGCCGACGTGCGACATCTCCTGGATGCGCTGCGCCACCGACGGCGACGGCGCGCTGCCCAGGGCCAGGACGCGCTCGCAGATGTTGACCGCCAGGTCGCCGATGCGCTCGAGATCGGTGACCATCTTCATGGCCAGGGTGATCATGCGCAGGTCCCCGGCCACCGGCTGGCGCTTGGCCAGGATCAGCAGGCACAGCTCGTCGGTCTCGACCTCGAGCGCGTTGACCTGGCCGTCGCCCTGGATGGTGCTGCGGGCCAGCTCGGTGTCGCCGTCGATGAAGGCCCGCGACGCGTGCGCGATCATCTCCTCGACCATCCCCGCCATGCGCAGGAGCTTGTCCTTGAGCTCGCGCAGCTCCGCTTCGTACTCGCGGTCAGTGTGGACCTTCGGCGCCATGGGGCGATCATAGCTCGCCCCGCGGCGCCGGTCTCGTTTTCGCGCGGCTCGCGGCCGCCGGACTACTCGACGACGATCCGCTCGCGGTGGATCTCGACCCAGTTGTCGTTGTGGGGCTGGTCGATGACCCAGTTCGAGATGACCACCTCGTCACCGCTGGTCACCGCCGAGGCGAAGAAGCCGTAGGCGCCCACGAAGTCGACCTCGTCGCCGGCGATGGCGCGGCGCTGCCACAGGCTCTGGGTCGGGTTCCAGGCCGAGTACAGGAGCTCGTGGGTGGTGGCGTCCTGGTAGATGATCACCGGGCCGTTGCCGCCCAGGATCATGTTCGAGTCGTCGCCCACGAAGTGGAACTCGGGCTTGGGCAGGCCGTCCTCGGTGGTGCCGACGATCCGGTAGCCGTCGTCGACGATCTCCGGGGTCATCGTGTCGGTCGAGACGTACATCAGGTCGTCGCGGGTGGCGCTGACGTAGCTGACGTGGGCGACGCCGGCGTCGTCGACCTGGACCGACGGGTACCAGCCGACGTCGAGGGGACCGTCGCCGTCGAGGATCTCGGGGGGCAGGAACGTGCCGGCGGTGGCGTCGAAGCGGCACAGCTTGAGGGCGCCGGCCAGGCGGTCGTAGTAGGCGACCACGGGGGCCTGGCTGGCGTCGCGGGTGGCGTCGATGAACAGGCCGGCGCCGTTGGACAGCGGCGTCGGGTCGGTGCTGGTGCCGTCGTCGGGCGGCAGCACCACGCTGTCGAGCGTCCACGACACCCAGTCGGCGGCCGACTGCGGGGTCGCGGTCTGGGCGGCGACGAACCGGACCTCGGTCGTCACGATGCCCGCGCCCGACGACACCTCGGCCATGTAGGCGATGCCGGGGCGGCCGTCGTCGGTGCGCAGCGTCATCGAGCTGTACAGGCCGGCGACCTCGCCGCCCAGCTCGGGGTCGATGTCGCCGGTGCCGTCGTCGACGGTGTGGATCTGCCAGGTGCCGCCGTACTTGGCGGCGAACTTGAGCGAGCCGGTGTCGAGGTCGAAGTAGCTGACCATCGGGGTGCCGTCGGGGGTCACCGCGATGCTGGTGTACTTGCCGACGTTGGGGCCGGCCTCGAGGATGCCGCCGCGGATGTTGCTGTCGGGGATCGCGACCGGCCCGTCGGGCACGCCGTCGACGAACTCCCAGCGGTCGTCGGGGATGGGGCCGTCGGTCTCCCACATCGCGACCACCAGGTCACCGTGGGTCTCGGCGTAGGCCGACACCCAGGCGTCGCCGTTGGGCGCCACCGCGACGTCGGAGAACGGGCCGATGCGGCCGTAGGGGACGTCGGAGATGCACTCGCAGTGGTGGTCGATGCAGAACGGGATCTGGCCGGGCGGGCACTCGGTGGTGCAGTCCTCGGTGACCTCGCAGGCCTGGACGCCGGGGTCGCCGTCGCAGCTGCACGCCGGCATCAGCGCCGACGCCGCGCCGACGCCCAGCCACACCGCGGCGACGCCGACGACGCGGCGGCCGCGCCGCGACGTGGTCGCCGTGACCGCGCGGCGGGCGACGCCGCCGAGGCCGCGCCGGAACAGCAGGCCGACCGTCATCAGGGCCAGCGCCACCAGGCCGCCGCTGGGCGTGCCCTGGTTGGCGTCGCAGCCGCAGCCGCTCGAGCTGGCCTGGCCGTGGAACGGCACCGGGGCGAACGCGACGCTCTGGTTGCCGACCTCGTCCTTGACCCAGACCGCGACGTTGCCGTCGGCGACCAGGTCCTGGAGGGTGTCGCGGCTGATGCTCGGGCTGCCCTGCCAGTCGGTCCACGGCGTGTCGTCGCCGGGGCGGCCGAACGCCCACCGCAGCGCCGACGCCGGCGACACCAGGTCCTCGGCGGGGGCGGTGAAGGTGTCGCCGTCGAGCGTCACCTGATCGAGCAGGACGCGGGGGCCGACCGAGTCGATGATGACCGGGACCTGGGCGACGTCCGAGGTGGTGCGGTAGTCGCCGACCACCCGCGAGCGCACCTCGACGGTGTACTTGCCCTGCCAGGCCAGCGCGCGATCGTTGATGACGATCGTGCCGCCGGGCCGGAACGGCCGCCACATGCCGCCCTCGAGGCGCCACGCGTACTCGAGCTCGCGGCCGGCGTCGTCGTGGGTCGGGGTCTCGAGGGTGATCGACGGCAGGCGCGCGGCGTCGGCGCCGTCGACCTCGCCCTTGAGGGCGCGCAGCACCGCGGCCGGCGGCGGCGTGTCGACGTCGACCAGCCGGACCGTGGGCAGGTCGGCGCGCGGCGGCGCCACCTCGGGAGTCAGCTCGTCGAGCACCGGCACCAGGCCGGGGATCCGGTCGCCGAGCTGGCGCATCGCGGCCGACGCGCCCAGCGACGCGTAGATCGCGAGGAAGTCGTCCTCGCTGGTGGTGACGTGCTGGATGCGCAGGTTGTTGAGCGTGAAGCCGGCGAAGTCGGGCACCTGGATCTGGCCGAGGCCGTCACCGAGCAGGCCGACCGCGAGGTCGAAGATCGTCGGCAGCACGGCCTCGAGGTCGGCCTGGCTCTCGCGGACGAACTCGCTGTTGAGGACGCGGACCGAGATGTTGTCGGCGTCGAGGCCGACCAGCTCCGGGGTCACCGTCGCCGGCTCGCCGGGCTGCTGGTCGAAGGTCAGGTTGACGCCGACGTCCATGTCGAGCTTGAGGGTGAAGGCCCGGACGTAGCGCTCGTAGATGAACGCGTAGAGGTCGGCCTCGAAGTTCTTGATGTGGATGGTCAGCGCCGGCGAGGTCTCGGTGCCGTCGCCGATGTCGAAGTCGAGCGCCTGCTGCGGCCGGGTCACCAGCAGCACCGGGTTCTTGCTGTCGCCGAGCTCGCCCAGCGACGACACCAGCAGGCCGAAGGTGCCGAGGTTGAGCTGCGGGATCAGGCTGGTGCCGACGCCCAGGCACATCGTGCCCGAGGTGACGGCGTGGTGGCCGGCGAGGTCGAGGGTGGTCTCCGACAGGCCGATCGCGAGGTCGTCGGCGGGCTCGGGCATGCCGAGGAACTCGTTGGCCGGCTGCAGCGCGAACGTGCCGCGGCTGGTCGCCGGCAGCGACGCCGGCGGCGACGCGAAGTTGGGCGCCACCAGCGGCGGCACGCAGTAGTTGGGCTCGCTGTCGAGATCCGGGGTCCGGGTCGACGGATCCTCGTCGGCGTTCATGCCGGTGATGAGGCCCAGCGACATGCCGCCGCCTCGCAGGTCGACGTAGCCGCCCGGGACCATGCGCACCTCCATGGTGGCCTCGGTGCCCGGCGACACGCCGCCGACCAGCGCGCCGCTGTCGATGATGCCGTTGATGCCGAGGGGGTCGGGGAGGAAGCCCTGGATCAGGTTGTCGATCGTCGGGGTCAGCAGCTGGATCAGGAAGTCACCGATGAACGAGTCGAGGACGTCGACCAGCGCGTTGGCGATGTCGCTGACGATGCTGCAGCCGCTGAACGGGCTGTTGGCGAACGTCGTGTCGTTGATCTGGGCGAGGTGGAGGTTGAGCTCGCCGGTGGTCGGGTCGATGTCGAACGCGATGTCGATGTCGACCTTGTTGTCGTTGGCGGCGACGCCGAGGGTGCACGAGAACGGGACGAAGACGACCGCGCCGTCGAGGGGGATGCTGCCGTTGGCGTCGAGCTGCAGCTTGATGTTGAGGACGTCGTTGGCGCTGTCGACCGCCAGCGTCACGTAGTCGGTGTGGAACGTGAACGCGCAGCCCTTGCCGCTGCCGCACGCGCCACCCTGGTAGGCGTCGCAGTAGTTGGCGCCGGTGAAGCTCGGGCTCAGCACCGAGCCCTTGGGCAGGCAGAAGCCGCCGAGCTGGCCGTTGATGAAGCCCGGCACGATCGAGGTCAGCTTCTGGAAGCCGGCCTGGGTGACGCGGATCTGGCCGCCGCCTTCGATCGTCTGATCGAGCGGCACGTAGTTCCATTGCTGGACCGGCTGGTAGCCGGCGCAGCCGCAGCCGCCACCGCCTCCACAGCCGGACATCACGAGGAACAGCGCGGTGGAAAAGATCAAGTTCAGTCGAGTGGACTTCGTGAACACGGCGGTGTGCCCTCCCCTAGATGGCGCAGCCGCTCGACGGCAGAGACTCATTCCTCGTGCCGCGAACTGGAAACATATTAGGTGGACCGAGTTTCAGAATGAAGACCTTTTCTCCGCTAGACGTTGAATTCTGCAAGGGAATTGGGGTGGTCAGGCCACATCCCGAGCGTGCGGCGGCCCTCACGGTGGGGGACGTCGACCACACCGCGACGGCGTGGCGCGCAACTGCCGCGGCGCGGTCTTGACAGCGGATGGCGCCGCCGCTATGTATCCGGCCCTCGATGGCCTGGGCTCGTAGCTCAGTTGGATAGAGCGCCGGACTTCGAATCCGTAGGTCGGGCGTTCGAGTCGCCCCGGGCCCACTGAAAACTAGCTTGTGACTGACGGCCGTCTGCGTTCGTTGTGTGATTGCGGGGGCATAGCTCAATGGTAGAGCATCGGACTCTTAATCCGCTGGTTGTAGGTTCGAGTCCTACTGCCCCCACGGTCGACCGGGCTTGCGAGGATCATCTCCTCGCAAGCCCGTTTTTTTTGGCCTGAACGCGACGCCCACGCCCGGCGCTCGAGCCGGCCGCCCGGGCCGGTCGCCGACCGGCACCCGGCGGCGCCGCCGCCGCGGCCGCGGGGTCGGGCTTTCGGTCCGCGGTCCGGATCGTGAGCCGGATCGTGTCGATTACCGAGGGCGTGGTGGGGATCGATCCCCCGCCCCGACAGCGCCGGGCCCGGCGCCGCCCGGGTCGCGGGCTGCAGGCCTCACCTGCGGCCGCCGGACACGCGGTCGGGCGGGCGCGCGGACACGCGGTCGGTCGGGCGCGCGGTCACGCGGTCGGGCGGTAGCGCCGGCCGTGCGGGTCCCAGGCGAAGACGTCGGGGCCGTCGGCGAAGCCGAGGTCCTTCACCGGCTTCTTGAGCGGCCGGTAGCCCTCGGTCATCGGCAGCTCGTCGACGCGGCGCAGGCGCTGCGGGATCGCGTGCTCGGGCAGCGACACCACCGCGCGCGCGATGGCGTCGAGGTCGAAGCGGCCGTCGGCGGCGACCAGCGCGGCCGCCGGCACCTCGTGGCCGTCGCCGCCGGGGCCGGCGACGCCGACCGCGATGCACAGCGCGACCGCGCCCGAGACGTAGAGCGTGTCCTCGAGCCGCTGGCTGGCCACCCAGCCGTCGGCGGTGCGGATCATCTCGCCGTGGCGATCGACGAACCAGAAGTCGCCGCCGCCGTCGACCCGCAGCAGGTCGCCGGTGACGAACCAGGTGTCGCCGGGCCCGAAGGCGTCGCGCAGGATGCGGCGCGGATCGATGTGGGCGATGTCGGCGACGCCGCGGCCGCCGTCGAGGCGCGCCACCAGCATGCCGGGCTCGTCGATGCGGGCGTGGACGAGCCGGCCGTTGCGATCGCGGATCAGGTCGTCGGCGTCGAAGTCGTAGCCGGCGACGACCAGGTCGGGGCTGCCCGGCAGCGGCCGGCCCAGCGCGCCCAGCTTCTCGCCGGAGGCGTTGGCCAGCACCGCGCTGGCCTCGGTCGAAGCGTAGAACTCGAGGACGCCGACCGGGCCGAAGCGATCGACCAGGCGGCGCCACAGGTCGACGCGCATGCCGCTGCCCGCGAACAGCCGCACCGGGTGGTTCTTCTCGCCCTGCTCGTGGGGCGCGTCGACCAGGGCGCGGCACATCTCGCCGGCGTAGAAGACGACGGTGACGCCGTAGCTGCGGACCTCCTGCCAGAACGTCGCCGGCTCGAACTTCGAGGCCAGCGCCAGGCGGGCGCCGCCGACCAGCGCGCTGCCGGCGGCGACCAGCTGGCCGGCGGGGTGGTGCAGCGGCAGGCAGCAGTAGACGGTGTCGCGCGACGACAGCGTGCAGGTCGCGGCGGCGCCCAGCGCCGAGAACGCCCACCGCCGGTTGGTGACGCGGCTGGCGCGCGGCGCGCCGTAGCGGCCGGCGGTGACGAAGACCATCGCGAGGTCGCGGGCGCGGCCGGGATCCGGGCGGTACCAGCCGGGCAGCGCGACCGCGTCGGCGTCGATCCGCTCCATGTCGACGACGCCGGCGGGCAGGGCGCGGGCGTCGTTGGCGCCGCCCAGCACCAGCACCGGGCCGGCGAAGGCGCGCCGCGACCGCTCGACCTCCTCGGGATCGACGATCAGCGCGTCGAGCTCGCCGAGCTCGATCGCGCGCGGCAGGACGCGGTCCGGGGTGATCGGTGACAGCAGCACCGCGACCGCGCCGAGCCGCGACAGCGCGGTGACCGCGGTGAGGTGGCTGGGCCGCGAGCCCATCATGACGCCGATGCGCTGGCCGGGCCGGACGCCGCACGAGATCAGGCCGCGGACGACCGCCTCGACGCGGCGGTTGGCGTCGGCGTAGGTGAAGGCGCGGCCGCGCCACAGGAAGAACGTGCGGTCGGGGATCTCGGCGGCCTGCTCGGCGAGGGTGGCGCCGACCGAGATCCGGGTGTCGTCGCGCAGCCGGCGCAGCCGCGACAGCCGCGGCAGCTGCCAGCGCAGGTTGTCGAGGTAGTCGCCGAGGTCGTCGCTGGCGTCGCCGACCCGGTCCCACACCGCGCGCGCGGCCTTGCCGACGATGTCCTGGGCCAGCTCGAGGTCGAACTGCAGCTCGCCGAACGCGCCGTCGTAGTCGTCGTCCTCGTGGTCGTCGTCGTCGAGCGGGTGGTCGCCGGTGTCGAGGTCGCCGGCGGTGGTCGCGGCGGGCGGCACCGGGCCGTCGTCGCCCACCGGGATCAGCGCGGCCGGGCGATCGCCCAGGTGGTCGAGCCAGCGCACCCAGTCGACGACGGTCGGCCAGGTCACGCGCAGCGCCGACGAGCCCACCACCAGGCCGAAGTGGCCGGCCTTGACCGGCACCTCGTACAGCTCGGTGCACGCGGGCGTGGCGCGGCGGATGCCGCGGACCGCGGCGGGCCGGGCCATGTCGTCGCGCTCGCCGACGAAGTAGAGGATCGGGCAGGTGATGTCGGCGAGCGTGACGGTGTGGCCGTCGATGACGAAGCCGCCCGAGCTCATCCGGTTGGAGACGATGACCTCGTCGATGAACTTGCGCAGCGCCGGCCCGGGCCAGGCGACGAAGCCCTCGCCGCGCAGGAACAGCCGCTTGGCCTCGCGCTTCTCCAGCGCCTGGCGATCGTGGAGCTTGGACACGAAGTCGACGAGCTGGCCGATCTCCTTGCGCGCCGACAGCACGCGGAACCCGGTCGAGGTCAGGAAGCCGGGCAGGCCGCGGGTGCGCTGCAGCGCCGGCTCGATCGTCGCGCGCAGCGCGCCGACGACGCGCTCGGTGATGTCCTGGCGGACGCCGCGCAGGCTGCGGTGCAGATCGACCGGGCTGCCGAAGGTGATGACCGAGGCCAGGCCGGCGGCCTTGCGGAACGCGGCGACCTGGTAGGCGAACATGCCGCCCTGCGAGTAGCCGGCGAGGTGGACGTCGTGGCCGGTGGCGTCGCGGACCCGGTCGACGGCCTCGGACACCGCGCGGACGTGATCGTCGAGGGTGCGCGACATGCCACCCTCCTCGCGCTCGGGGGCGCCGAAGTCGACCAGCCAGACGTCGACGCCGGCGCGGCCGAGCGCGACCACGGCGCTGATGTCGGGGGCGACGTCGTAGATCTCGGAGGCGACCATCAGCGGCGGCACCAGCAGCACCGCCGACGGCAGCGCGGTGGCGGCGCCGGTCGGCGCGGCGTAGTGGCGCAGGCGGTAGACCCGCTCCTCGTGGACGACCTCGAACGGGTGGCCGTAGGGCGCGGTCAGGCGGCCGGCGCGGATGATCTCGAGCGCGTTCTGCCACGCCATGCCGAAGCGGCGCAGGCGCTTGCTCCAGCGGACCTGGCGGCGGCGGCGCGCGGTGGCGGAGCCGCGGCGGCGGCGCGCGGCGGTCCCCGGCGATCGCGTCGCGGCGTCGGCGGCACCGGCGGCGCCGGGATCACCGGTCGCGGGCGAGGCGTCGGACGGGCGATCGGGTGCGGTCGCATCGGCCATGGCGCCGAGCATACCGCCGATCGCCGCGCCGCCGCGGCGACGGGACGACGTGGCGGTGCGCGCCACCGAGGCGCGGTCAGGTACCCGGGCCCAGGCGCTTGGCCTTGGCCTTGGCGTCGTCGTCCTTGTCGAACAGGCGCATCCGCTTGCCGTGGCGGTTGTGCTGGATCGCGTAGACCAGCCCTGCGATGCCCGACACCGGCATCGCCACCATCATCACCGGCATCAGCAGGAACAGCGGCAGCCGGGTCAGGATCGACGCCGCCAGGATGTAGCCGACCGACGCCGGGATGGCCTCGCGCAGCGACCCGGCGTAGAGCCAGCCGACCGGGCCGAAGAACGTCGACAGCAGCGTCGACGCCAGCCACGACTTCTCGCCCTTCTCGCGCGGGCGCTGCAGCTCGGCCTTGGCGGTGCGGGCCAGCCGCGCGCCCTTGGCGACGGTCAGGGCGCCGCCGACCAGATCGTCGGTGTCGGGCTCGTCGTCGTCGTGGGCGGCGCGGCGCTTGCCGCGGCCGTGGACCTCGGCCTGGCGCTCGCGCAGGGCCTGGCGCTCGGCTTCCTGGCGCGCCCGCTGCTCGCGGACCTTGGCCAGCGCCGCCTCCTTGCGGGCCTGCTGGGCCGCGGTGTCCGCCCGGACCTCGGCCTCGAGCGCCGCGAGGCGGGCACGGACGTCGTCATCGTCGGCGGACACGGGCCAGACTATGGCATGATCGGCCGCGCACGACATGCACCGGCCCGTCGTCCTCTCCCTGCTCTTCGCGCTCGCGTGCGGCACCCCGGCCGGCCCCGGCGGCTCGGGCAAGACCGCGGCCGAGCGGGCGCGCACCGAGCACGCCGCCAGCGGCGAGGACGATCCCAGCGACCAGGGCAAGAAGTGGGGCGGCTGGCGCTACCGCGGCAGCCGCGACGAGTGCTTCTACGTGGTCGGGCGCAGCTGCTTCAAGGATCTCGACGACGCCTGCAAGGCGGCGAAGTGCAAGAACGGCCGCAAGGGCGCCAAGGCGTGCCGCGTCGACGGCGGCGGCCCGGCCAGCGTCACCTGCCGGTAGCGGCGCGCGGCCGGCCCGGCGGCCGCGTCGATCGGCCGCGGCGCGCCGCTCACACGTCGACGACGTGCTCGAGCCAGCCGACCCGGCACGACCCGACCCGCACCACCAGGCGCCCGGCGCCGCGCACGATCCAGCGGGCGCGCGCGCTCGACGTGGTGCCGCGGCTGCGCAGGTGCAGCAGGTTGTTGGCGCCCTCGAGGCCGCGGCCCCAGCCGTCGAGGTGGCCGAGCACGACGTGGCCGCTGTGGCGATCGACCAGCTCGACCCGGCCGCCGGCCTCGGGCGTGGCGTCGGCGTGGACCGGCTCGTTCCAGTCGAGGCCCTTGGCCGACGGCAGCACGTAGCTGCCCAGGTAGCCGCGGTTCTCGACGACGACGTCGACCCGGGTCAGGCCGTCGCCGAGCGGCACCCGCTCGACCTTGCCGATCGCCAGCT
Source organism: Kofleriaceae bacterium (assembly GCA_020633495.1). Classification (GTDB taxonomy): domain Bacteria; phylum Myxococcota_A; class Polyangia; order Haliangiales; family Haliangiaceae; genus WYBA01. The sequence continues at coordinate 9,947 of JACKDR010000007.1, forward strand.
GCGGCGCCATCGCGGCGACGTGCAGGAAGCAGTGGGCGTGTTCGCCGCAGACCATGCCGAGGATGTCGAGCGGCGGGTTGGACAGGCCGATGCGCGGATCGATGCCGCCGATCTCGACCTCGCCGAGCTGCGGGTGCTCGAAGCGGGTCCACGGCCGCATGATCCGGCCCTCGTTGTCCTCGCGATCCCACCAGGCCAGCCGGACCAGGTCGCCGCGGCGCAGCCGCTGGTAGTACTCGACGAACTTCTTGGGTCGCGGCAGGCCGAGCTTGTGGAACAGGTCCCACAGCTCGACGACGTAGGCGAGGGCGCCGCGCTGGTGGTAGGCGTAGTCGGTGAGGTCGCCGTGCAGCGGCTTGTCGGGCTCGTAGAGGAACTCGTCGTGGCCCGACACCATCGGGTAGCCGGTGAGGGCCTCGGCCCAGGCGCCGACCTGCTTGAAGATCTCCAGGTCCTCCTGGTTCATCTTGCTGTCGGGGCCGTGGCCCAGCGGTCGGATGAAGACGCCGCCGAAGGTGTGGAGGTTGAGCCAGGCGAAGATCTCGGGGTGGCGCGAGGTGAACTGCACGACCGCGCGCGACTCCGGCTCCGACAGCGGGAACGCGCCGGCGCCGACCTGCTCGTGGGCGGGCGCCCACGACCACGGGAAGTTGCGGTTGAGATCGATCGGGTTGTCGCCGACGAACGACGGCGTCGGCACGGTGTGGCCGTCCCAGTGGTCGATCGTGCCCTCGGGGTAGATCTTGTAGAACGGCCCCTCGTCGCCGAGCTCGCGCGCCACCATCAGGCCGGGGAAGTCGGGCGCCTCGACGAACTCGCCGGTGGGATCGACGACGCGCATGACCAGCGCGAGGCCGTCGCCGTCGACGTCGCCGCTGACCCAGCGCGCCGGGCTGCGATCGGGGCGCTCGTCGCGCGGCACCGAGCGGACGTAGCGACCGGTGGTCAGGACCGCCTCGGCGCCGTCGGGTGACATCCGCGGCAGGACGAAGCAGCGCAGCTCGCGCAGCCGCTGCAGCACCGCGGCGGGCAGGTCGTAGAGCGCGGCGTCCTCGACGTGGAGCCGCAGCAGGTCCTCGGCGACGGTCAGCGCGACGCTCGAGCCGGCGAGCTCGCTGGCGTGCATGTTGCCGTCGACCCACGCGGTCGGGCGGACCCGGTCGGGGTCGCGGCCGATCGTCAAGAGCCACAGCTGGCGCCCCTCGGGCGTCTCGCCGAGGCTCTCGACCCGGCACACGTCGGGGAAGCTCTCGGCCCAGGCGTGGACCTGCGCGGTCAGCGCGGCGTAGTCGAGGTAGGCGCCGCGGAAGCCGCGGTGCAGGGAGTCGATCGTGGGCGCCATGCGGCGGCGACGTTACCACCGCCGCCGGGCGCGGCGGTCACGGCACGCCGAGGTCGCACTCGACCGGGTAGTGATCGGACAGGGTCGTCGAGGTCATGCCGTTGCCGATGTCGATCGCGACCGGGGCGTCGAGGACGCGATCGACCGCGGTCACCGCGGCGGCGCCGAGGTTGCGGGTGAAGCAGTGGTCGATGCGCTGGCTGCCCTCGCACACGAACAGCGGCAGCAGCGCGAGCGCGTCCGCCTCGGCCTTGCAGTAGGTGCACTCGTCGAAGCCGAGCGCCGTCGCCCACTCGGTCCAGCCGTAGGTCTGGCTGACCGCGTCGATCGTCTCGGTGTCGACCGGGGTGCAGGTCGCCGGGCACGCGGCCTGGCCCGGGCACTCGTCGTCGGTGGGATCGGGGTCGGGGCCGCAGTTGAAGTCGCCGAGCAGCACGGCGGCGTCGTCGTTGAAGCCCTCGTCCTCGGCGAAGGCGTCGAGCTCGGCGAGCTGGCTGCGGCGGATCGCGGTGTTGGACGGGTCGAGGCCGGCCTGCAGGTGGGTGCACAGCACCGACAGGTGCCAGGCGTCGTCGACCGCGATGACGCCGAGGACCGCGCGATCGACGATGCCGGCGTTGTCGTTCTGGGTGAAGCGGTGGAAGCGCTGCCGGTACAGCGGCACCTTCGAGACCACCAGCAGGCCGTTGGACACGGTGTTGACCGTGGTCCAGTCCCACGCCGCGTACGGATAGGTGTCGGCGAGCATCGCCGCCAGCGCCGGCGGGCTGGTGTACTGGGTGTAGACCTCCTCGAAGCAGACGATGTCGACGCCCGAGCCCTTCACGGCGTCGACGATGTGCGGCAGCCGCTGCGGCGCGCCCCGCACGGTCTGGATCAGGCCCAGGTTGAACGTCATCGTCTTCGCGGTCACGGGCCCCGACGGCAGCGGTGACGGCAGGTCGTCGGGCACCATCGAGGTCGAAGCGTCGCTGCCCGTGGCGTCGATCGGCGGCCGGGCGTCGTACCGGGCGGCGTCGATGGTCGCGGGCTGGTCGTCGCCGCCGCCGCAGCCGGCAGCGCCGGCCACGGCGAGCGCGGCGGTCACGAGCGTGGCGGTCACGAGCGTGGCGGCGACGGGACGGACGGCCGCGGGGCCGCGGCGGCGGGGCACGGGCGAGCGCATGCCCGGATCGTAGGCTAGGATTCGCGACCGCCAACCATGGAAACGCTGTCGTTCTCCGCCGACAAGGCGGCCCGCTACCAGGAGCTGCTGCCGCAGCTCGACGCCCTGTTCGAGGGCGAGCCCGAGCTGATCGCCAACCTGGCCAACGCGACCGCGGCCATCCGCGAGTGCGTGCCGGCGGCGTCGTGGGTGGGGTTCTACCTGCGGCGCGGCGACCAGCTGGTGCTGGGCCCGTTCCAGGGCAAGATCGCGTGCGTCCGCATCGCGATGGGACGCGGGGTCTGCGGCACCGCCGCGGCCGAGCGTCGCACCCTGGTGGTCGCGGATGTCGAGGAGTTCCCCGGGCATATCGCGTGCGACGCCGGGTCGCGCAGCGAGATCGTCGTGCCGATCATCGCGCCCGGTGACGGTGACCGCGGCCATGTCGTGGCGGTGCTCGACGTCGACAGCTACCAGGTCGGGGCGTTCGACGACGACGACGCCGCCGGGCTCGAGGCGGTGGCGGCGCGGCTGGCGCGGCTGGCCTGGTGAGCGACGCGGCCGGCACGGCGGCCGGGCGTCGTGGTATCAAGACCAGGTTGCATGGAACCCGGTGACGCCACCCCTCGCGACCCCTCGGTCGTCGACCTGGTGACGGACGCGGAGGCCGCGCTCGGGCGTGGCGATCCAGCGGCCGCGTTCGTCGATCTCGGGCGCGCCGGCGATCGGGTCCTTGCCGCCGCGGCCGCCGCCGGGGCCGCCGGTGGCGCTGGCGCCGCGATCGCGGCGATCGTCACCGACGACGGGCTCGGCCGCCTCGCCACCGCGTACGCCACCGCGGCCCGTCACGTCGGCGATCACGATCGCGTGATCGCCTGGATCGAGCAGATCCTGCCCGCCGCCGTCGAGCCGCGGCTGATCGCGACGCTGTTGCGGGCGCGGATCTGGCTGTGGTCGCGGCTCGACACCCAGCGCGTCCTCGACCTCGAGCCCGAGGCGCGCGCCGCCGCCGAGGCGGTGGGCGACGACGAGACCCTCGCCAGCGTGCTGGCGACCGCGGCGTTCGCGGCGTACCGGCGCGGCGACGTCCGCCGCTGCAAGAGCCTGGCGGAGCGCGCCTCGGCGCTCGCGACCACCAGCCACGCCGCGCACTACCAGGCGGTCCGGGCCCAGCTGTTCGCCGCCACCGCGGCCGGCGAGCTGGAGGCGACGCTGGCCCACAGCATGAAGGCGCGGGCGCTGGCGCGCGGCCTCGGTCGCACCAGCGACATCGCCAACGAGTCGAACAACCTGGCCGAGACCTACCTCGAGCTCGGCCAGCCATACGAGGCGCGCGCGTGCGCCGAGACCGCGGCCAAGCTGTCGCGCGAGGTCGGCCACGTCGCCAACGAGGCCACCGCGCGGGTGTTCTCGGCGATGGCCACCGCCGAGGCCGGCGACATCGACGGCGCGCTCGAGCAGCTCGCCGCGGTGCCCGAGCTCGAGCAGTACCCGCTGGTCGTGATCGACACCGCGTGCGCCCACGCCTACTGGCTGCTCGAGCGCGGCGCCGCCGGCGACGCCGCGCGGGCCCGCGAGCGCGCCGCCGCCGGCCTGGCCCTGGCCGAGCGCACCGGCACCGCGCACCGGCTGACCGCGCTGCACGCCAGCCTGGCCCGGGCCCACGCCCGCGAGGCCGACGACGTCGCCGCCCGCGAGCAGCTCGAGCACGCCCGGCGCGGCTCCGACCGCGTCGAGCCCAGCGCCCACTCGCTGCTGGCCCTGGCCGCCGCGGAGGTCCTGGCCGCCAGCGACACCGCGCGCTCGGTCATCCTGGGCGCGGCGCGGGTCCGCATCCTGCGCACCGCGGCGCGCCGCGAGGATCCCCACGCCTTCTGCGTCAACGTCCGGCACAACCGGCGGCTGCTCGAGCTCACCGGCGGCGTGCCCGCCGATCTGCCGCACGGGTCGTGATGAGCATCGGTCGAGCGAGGCGCGCGCGGTGGTGGCGTGCCGTGGCGGTGGCCGCGGCGGCGGCGGGGCTGCTCAGGTGCCAGGGCGGCGGCGGCGGCCGCCGCCACGACGCGCCGGCGCCGGCCGACGCCACGCCCGCGGCGGTGACCGGCGACGGCGACGGCGGCGACGGCGCGGCGGCGGATCCCGGCGACAGCGACCCGTCGCTGCCCACCGAGTCGGGCGAGCCCCCGGACTCGGTGGACCCCGACCAGGCGGTCGCCGACCTGGGCGCGATCCCGGCGTGGCGCGCGGTCGTCGATCGCGATCAGTACCTGGCCCGGCGCGGCGACGTCGGCGTGGTGTTCGGACGTGTCGGTGGGCCGGTGCCGCCGCCGCCCCTGCCCAGGGGCGCCGACGGCGACGCCGGGGTGCCACCGCCGACCGGGCTGACCTGGCTGGTCGACGAGACCGAGGGCAACGGCGCCCTGGCGATCAAGGTGCGGCTCGACGATCCGGCGCCGGCGCCCGGGACCCGGCTCGCGGTGCGCGGCGCCTGGGAGCTCGACGAGGCCCGCCACTGGTTCTGGCGCGCGGCGGCGACCACCGTGCTCCCCGACGATCCCGACGCCCGGCCCGCCAAGGATCCGCCGGCGGCGCCGGGCCTGGTCGTGGTCAAGCTGGCGCCGCCGGGCAAGACCGTGGCGCCGCCGCAGGCCAAGGACGGCGACCTGCTCGAGTTCACGGTGGTGCGGACCCCGGCGCGGGTCGGCGACGGCTGGGGTGTGTCCGATCGTCGCTGGGGCACGCTCATGGGCTACCTGGTGCTGCCCGGGGAGCGTGGCAGCTACGGCGGTCACGATCTGCGCGGCGCCGACGAGGGCTGGGCGCTGAGGAAGGGGGGCACCTACTGGGTGCGGCTCGGCCGGGTCCGCCGCAAGGGCGACGATCCGCCGGTGTTCTCGGCCGCGGGGCCTCCTGCTGCGTTCCCGTGATCCGTTATCGTGGGGTGTGATGCAGCGGTCTGTGTACAAGGTGTCGCGGGTCCGCCCCCAGGACGTGCGCGCCGAGCTCGAGCGGCTGTGGGACAGCAACCTGACCGTGCGCGAGGGGGTGGCGCACAAGTACGAGTGGCTGTATCGCGACGCGCCCGAGCTGCCGACGGCGGTGTTCCTGCTCGACGCCGAGACCGACGGCGCCCACGCCTGGGTCGGCACCGCCGGGGTCGGCGTGCGCCGGATCTGGATCGAGGGCCGCGAGGGCCTCGCCGGCCTGCTCGCCGATCTCGCGGTCGATCGCGCCCACCGCAGCGTCGGGCCCGCGCTGACCCTGGTCCGCACCGTCAAGGCCTGGGTGGCCAGCGAGTTCGAGGTGGCGTGGGGCTTCCCCAACTTCCAGGCGGTCGGCGTCTTCAAGCGCGCCGGCTACGCGGCGCTCGGGGTCACCGGCCGCTGGGTCCGCGTGCTGCGCCACGGCGCCTACGCGGCGCGCCTGCAGGAGACGCCGCTGCCGCGGATGCCGGCGTCGATGAAGCGCGCGGTCGAGCGCGCGGTCGCGGTGCCGGCGGTGGCGAGCCTGGCGGGCGGCACGATCGACGTGGTCCGGCTGATCCAGGGGGCGCCCCAGGCGATCGCCGCGGCCCGGCGGGTCCGGCTGCGCTGGCTCGACGCCCCCGACGAGCGCATCGACCAGATCTGGGCCCGTGCCCGCGGCGCCTACCCGGTGGTCGGCGTCCGCTCGTCGCGGTTCCTGCGCTGGCGCTTCCCCGCCCGCGACGGCCTGCGGGTCGCGGTCGCGGAGGACCGCGACGGCAACGTGCCCCGGGCGTACGCGATCATCGAGCACGTCGGCGACGCCGCCCACATTCGCGACCTGTTCGGCGAGCGCGACGCGATCGGCACGCTGCTCGATCTGCTGCCGGCGGCGCTCTACCCCAGCGGCGCGGTCGCGGTGTCGATGCGCTACCTCGGTGCGCCGTGGCTGGTCGAGGCCCTGGAGGCGCGCGGCTTCTCGCGGCGTCCGGGCGGCCGGACGGTCGCGGTCGGCGTCGGCGACGCCGCCGACGCCGCGACCCGCGCCGTGCTGACCGACGTCGGGGCGTGGTACCTGACCGACGCCGACGAGGACACCTAGGGCGGAGCCCGCGCCCGCGCCCGCGCCCGCGCCCGCTCACGCCGAGCGGAGCCCGAGCGGCGTAGCCGCGAGGGCGGAGTCGAGGCGGCGGGCCGCGGTGCGGCGCCGGTCGAGGAAGGGGTGTCGTCACGGTGCCCGCCCCCTCGACTGCGGGCTCGCGGCTCCGCCGCTCGCCCTTCGCTCCTAACGAACAGCTGGGCCGCTGATCTTGCGTGGCGCAGCGATCGGCTGACCGCGGGCTTGGGCCCGACAGCGCTCACCCCGAGCGGAGGGGGAGGTGCGCAGCACCGACCCCGCAGTCGAGGGGGCGGGCCGCGGTGCGCCGCCGAGACCGCACCGATCCACGCCCTCTCGACTGCGCCCTCGCGGCTTCGCCGCTCGGGCTCCGCTCGAGGTGAGCGAACCATGTCGACCAGGCGACCTGACCCGGTTCGTCTTGCCGCAAATCTCCGACGGCCGTCGGTCGAGCGCTCGGGGTGAGCGGGGGGAGCGGGGTGACGGGGAGCGGGGTGACGGGGCGGCGGGTGAGCGCTGCGCTGCGCCCGTGGCGCGGGCGCTGGCGCTACTGCAGGCCGTGGTCCATGTTCATCGCCGCGCGCACCCGGTCGAGCGTGGTGACCGCCTCCTCGCGGGCGCGCGCGACGCCCCGGCGCAGCACGTCGCGGACGTAGGCGGGGTCGCCGGCGTAGCGGGCGCGCCGGTCGCGGATCGGCGCGAGGTACGCGTTGAGCGCCTCGGTGACCGCGGCCTTGAGCTTGCCGCCGCCGCCGTCGCCGATGCGCTCGGCGACCGCCTCGGGGGTCTCGCCGGTGCAGATCGCGACCAGGCGCAGCAGGTTGGCGACCTCGGGGCGGCGCTGCGGGTCGTACGTGATCTGCCGGTCGCCGTCGGTGCGCGCGCCCTTGATGGCGCGGGCGGTCTCGTCCGCGGTCATCTTGAGCATGATCGTGTTGCCGCGGCTCTTGCTCATCTTCTGGCCGTCGGTGCCCAGCACGACGGGCAGGACGCTGAGCAGGGCGTCGGGCACCGGGAACACCGGCGCGTCCGGGGCGAAGCGCTCGTTGAAGCGGCGCGCGATCTTGCGGGTGAGCTCGAGGTGCGGCAGCTGATCGCGGCCGACCGGCACGACGTTGCCCTGGCAGAACAGGATGTCGGCGGCCTGGTGGATCGGGTACGTGTACATCAGCGCGTTGACCTGGCGCAGGCCGGCGGCCCGGATCTCCTCCTTGACCGTCGGGTTGCGGTCGAGCTCGGCGGTGGTCACGAGCGACATGAACGGCAAGAGCAGCTGGTTCAGCTCGGGGACGTGGCTGTGGCTGAAGAAGAACGTGCGCCCGTTCTCGGGATCGAGTCCCGCCGCCAGGTAGTCGAGGATCGCCTCGTGGACGTTGGCGCCGACGGCGTCGGCGGTGTCGCGGTCGGTCAGCACCTGGTAGTCGGCGATCACGATGAACGTGGTGGCGCCCAGCTCCTGGATGCGGACGCGGTTGGCGACGGTGCCGAACAGGTGGCCGACGTGCAGCGGCCCGGTGGGCCGCTCGCCGGTGAGGACGCGATACCGCGCGGGATCGCGGGGCAGGTCGGCCCACAGGGCGTCGCTGCGCCGCGCCGCCTCCTTGAACGTCGACGACTCCTGCTCCACGTCGGTCGCGTCGATCTCGAACTTCTCGTCCATGGCGCCGCGAGTCTAGCGCAGCGACGCCGGGCCCGGCGTCACGGCGCGTCGTCGGCCGCGCCGGCGTCACCGTCGCCGTCGCCGTCGCCGTCGCCGTCGTCGTTGTCGTCGTCGGCCCGGTACGCGCGCCAGCGCTCGGCGAGGTCCGCGGTCGCGCCGATCTCGGCGGCGGTGCGGGCGCCCACCGGCTCGAGGTCGCTGAACGTGCCGCCGAAGTCCTGGACCGTCGGCTCGGCCGACCGCAGGAACGGGCCGGCGGCGCCGCCGAGCCAGGGCCCGTCGGCGAAGCGGAACCGGAACACGAAGGTGTCGAGCACGCCGTCGGGCGGCCCGACGTCGACCTCGACCCGCGCGAGCGGCTCGATCGCGTCGGGCAGGCGACCGGCGTCGGTGCGGTAGGCGACGTAGCGCGCCAGCAGCGACGCCGCGAGCGCCTCCTGGGTCCGGGTCGCGGCCGGCATCAGCGCGCGATCGTCGCGGCCGCCGTCGTCGTCGCCGCCCAGCGACGCGTACAGGTTGCTGCGGGCGTCGAGGCTGAGCGCGGCCCGCGCCACCGCGGCGGCGTCGGGGCGGTGGCCGAGCTGCCGGCGCACGGCGATCCCCCAGGTCGCCAGCAGCGGGTCGTGCAGCGCGACGGCCTGGCGCAGCCGGCCGTCGACCAGGCCGTCGGGGAGCCACGCCAGCAGCTTGCAGCTGACGATCACGAGGTCCCGGGTCGCCGGGTAGTCGCCGGTGAACAGCCACGCGCCGTCGCGATCGCCCCGGGCCGCGGCGGCCCGGGCGACCTGGGCGTCGAAGACCTCGGCGACCGCGGGGAACGCGTCGGTGAGGACGTCGACCGTGATGGCGTCGTGCTCGAGGTACGCCAGGGTCAGCGCGAGGATCGGGTACTGCAGCGCCGGGCGGTCGAGCCGCTGCAGCAGCGCCGGCACCAGCACCGGGCCCTGCTGCGGGTGCTCGGTCAGCCACGCCAGCGTCCCCGACGGCGCCAGCGCGGGGAACCGGTCGAGCATGGCGACGAACGCGGTGGCCATCTTCTCGTGGTCGGTGGTGCCGAGCAGCTCCATCAGCGCCAGGCGGCCGTCGTCGCGCAGGGCGGCGGCGATGTCGTCGAACGCCGGCAGGTAGACGAACCGGATCTCGGGGTCGAGGGTGTGGAACGCCTCGCGCTGCAGGTCGCGGTCCTCGTCGGGCAGCGCCGGCAGCTCGGGGATCGCGCGCACGAACGCCAGGCCCTCGGCGTCGGTGAGGACCTTGCGGCGGACCAGGTGGGCGAAGTCGCGCAGCGCGCGGTCGCGGGCGTGGCCGTCGTCGCCGCGCAGCGCGCGCAGGATCGCGGCGATCCGGACGCTGGGACCGTCGGCCTCGGCGGCGGCGCCGCCGCCGCCGTCGTCGTCGTGGCGGCGGTGGCGGCGGCACGCGGCGGTCGCGATCGCGGCGGTGGCGACCGCGGCGACCACGGCGACGGCGCGCGCGCTCCGGGGCCCGCGACCGATCATCGCCGGCGTCGCATCGCGAGCAGCCCGAGCAGGACCACCGCCGACATCGCCAGGGCCGAGCCCGGCGCCGCCTGGGCGCCGCAGCAGCCGCTGCGCGCGCTCTTGGGCGTCGGCGGGCCGAACGGGCCGTCGTCGTCGCCGCCGTCGTCGTCGCCGGGGCCGGCGCCGGTGCCGCCGTCGAAGCCGCGGTCGCCCATGCGGATCGTCGCGCCGGCGGTGCCGCCGGTCTGAGTCGGGTCCTCGGTGATCGCGCAGGCGTCGTCGAGCACGATCATCACCGGCGCGGCGTCGACGGTGGTGCCGGCGCCGCGCGCCGCGACCGTCACCGCGCAGCCGTCGCCGCTGGCGGTCGCGCTGACCACGGACTGGCCGTGCGCCGCCGGCGCGCCGGCGACGACGTGGGAGACCGCGGCGCCGCGCGGCGCCTGGTAGCGGACCTCGGTGGCGCCGGGCGCGGCGGCGATCACGACGGCGCGGCGACCGTCGCGCTCGAGCAGGACGCCGTCGACGCCGGCGATCGGCGTCACCACCGGCGCCGCCTTGGTCGCCGCCGACACGTCGATGACGTGGATCGCCGACATCTGCGGGCCCGGCGGGATCAACCGGTACTCGTCGACCTCGAAGCGCGGGATGTCGCAGCCGCCGCGGGTCGTGCCCTCGCCGAAGCAGTCGCCCTTCTTGCGGGCCCGGACCTCGGCGGTGCCGCCCGACGCCGCGACCCGGGTGATCGCGACCTGGGTGTGGCCGACCTTGCCCTGGGCGACGTCGCCGGCGAGCGCGAGGGTGCCCGGCACCTTGAAGCGCAGGTACAGCGCGCGCGCGGCGTCGCCGGACTGCGCTCGATCGATCACGACCAGCGCGGCGTCGGCGCCGTCGTGGTACGGCACCAGCACCAGGTCGCGGACCGCGGCCGGCACGTCGCTGGGCCGGTCCTGGAACTTGTACTGGTCGGCGTAGTCGCAGCGCGCCGCGACGATGCCCGACGCGCTCTGCCGCGCCCACGGGAACCCGGTGCGCTCGCTCCAGTAGGCCTGGCTCGGCTTGTAGTCGTCGGGGAGCTGCGCGGACTCGACGGTAGGCGCGTTGCTGGTCAGCGACGACAGCGAGCCGTAGGGCGACGGATCGACGATGACGTCGTCGCGGCCGCGCGACAGGACGAAGTTGCCGGCGTTGGCGGGGCGGTGATCGACGTCGATCGTCGAGCTGCACTGCGCGACCATCCAGACGCCGTCCTGGCCCCACTTGCTGCGGCTGTAGAAGTTGCCGACGCCGCGCGCCAGGTAGCTGGTCGGCCAGCTCGCCCGCGGCACCGGCGCGGCCGCGACGGCGCGGGCCTCGGCCAGCGCCTCGAACAGCGGGAACTCGCTGGAGGTCAGGCCGAGCTGCGCGAGCTCGTCGCGTGACCACGCCCAGGTGTCGGCGTCGGCGTCGCCGACCAGCGGCGCCGCGAACGCGAGGTAGCCGGGCGCCTGGTTGGGCTGCTCGTTCTGGGTGTCGCCGGCGACGAACATGCCGTCGCCCGGCGACAGCGCGTGGACGTTGTGGCGCAAGAGCGCCGCCAGCCAGGTGCCGACCGCGTCGATCTTGGCGCCCTGCTCGGCGAGCGCGCGCGCCGCGAGCGCGTACTCCGCGACCGACAGCGGGCCGTACTGCCAGCCCTCGCCCCAGTCGCCGCCGTCGAGCAGGCCGCCCGGCGCCAGCGCCTTGGCCATGTCCTTGCCCCACAGCTCGTCGACGACGGTGCCCCACATGCGGGCGCCGGCGCGCCCGGCCTCGCCGCCCTGGGCGATCGCGATCAGCGTGATCGCGACCAGGTAGCCGGCGTGGTAGTTGGTGCCCGGGCTGCGGGCGCGGTAGCCGTTGGCGGCGTACCACGTGGTCCACGCCGCGAACCGCTGGCGCGCGGTGGCGCGCAGGTCCTCGGTCATCTCGGGGCGGTCGTGCAGCCAGTCGTAGGCGAGCGCGGTGTACGGGCCCATCGCGCGGATCGCGAAGCCCGAGTCGCGGCGCGCGGCCTCGTCGCCGCCCTTGCCGTCGCCGACGACCTCGAGGTCGTCGAGCATGGCGCGGAAGTAGACCATCGCGGTCTTGGCGTGATCGTCGGCGCCGGTGGCGGCCCACGCGACCAGGCAGGTCTGCAGGTGGTGGGCCCAGTCGAGGCCCATGTACAGGTCGCGGGCGTGGTCCTTGGGGTGCTTGCGCAGCTCGTCGCAGCCGCGGACCGCGCGCGCCACCGCGGTGCCTTTCTGGCCGGCCTGGCGCTTCCAGGTCGCGCGCAGGGCGTCGTCGAGGAACAGCCGCGGGTGCGCGCCCGTCGGCTCCTGCTGCGCCGCCGCCGGGCGGGTCAGCGTGACCAGCGCGGCGACGACGACGACGGCACTGGCGACGGCAGCGATCGTGGGGCGGCGCATGCAGGGACGATATCGCGGGTCGGGCCCGGCGCCACCCCGCGGCGGCGGCGACCGGCGGCGACCGGCGCCGAGCGGTCACGCCGAGGCCGCTACGCCCCGGCGGTCTCGCGCCGGATGCCCTCGCGGACCCCGACCCGCGGCGTCCAGTCGAGCAGCCGGGCCGCGCGGTCGCTCTCGAAGCGCAGCCGGGCCAGCGCCGAGCGCAGCCGGTACAGCGCCACCGGCGACGACCGACCGACCAGCGCGAGCGGCAGCTCCGACAGCTTGCCGAGCGCGAACAGCAAGGGGCGCGGCACCCGCACCACCCGGCGGCCGCCGCCGGCGCGGTCGAGGACCTCGCGCTGGGTCAAGAGGTCGCGATCGACGAGCTGGATGACCTCGCCGCCGGTCAGGCCGCGGTCGACCGCGGCGACGATCGCGTCGACGACGTCGTCGATGTAGACCAGCGGCAGGGTCAGGGTGCCGTCGCCGAGCACCAGCCAGCGGCCGCGGGCGGCGCGCGCGACCGCGCCGTTGATCAGCGGGATGCCGCCGCCGAAGATCTGGCCGGGGCGCAGGATCACCGCCGGCAGGCCCCGGGCGACCGCGTCGGTGACCCGCTGCTCGGCCTCGAGCTTGGCCCGGGTGTAGGCGCCGCGCTCCTCGGCGCGGGGCTCGAGCGCGGTGGTCTCCGACACCGGCTCGCCGGCCGACGAGCCGGCCCAGTCGATCACCGACATCGAGCTGATGTGGACCAGCTGGGCGACGCCGTGACGCCGGCAGCTGTCGATCACGTTCTGGGTGCCGACGATCGTGCCGACCTGGTGGTCGCGCCAGCCGCCGCGGGTCGCGGCGCCGACGTGGATGACCCGGCGCGCGCCCGCGACCAGGCGATCGACGGCGTCGGGATCGCCGAGGTCGCCGAAGACGTAGTCGACGCCGGCGACCGGAGCGGCGGGGATCCGGCGCACCAGCGCGCGGACCCGGGTGCCGTCGGCGACCAGCCGCCGCAGGGTCGCGCCGCCGAGCGCGCCCGACGCGCCGGTCAGCGCGACGTCGCAGGTCAGCGCCACCGTGAACGGCGCGCGCGCCGCGGCGTGCGCGGCCTCGGCGGCGCGCGCCACCGCCTCGACCCGGGCGACCAGCGCGGCGGCGTCGTCGAGCGAGCGCGCCGGCGGGTCGCCGGCGGCGCGGCGGCGGTAGACGTCGGCGAGCAGGGCGCGCAGGCCGGGGTCGCCGTCGCCCTCGCGGACCCGGCGCCACAGCTCGCGCGGGCGCGCCGACCAGCGAGCGGATCGCGCCGCGCCGGCCCCGCGTCGTCGCCGGCAGCGCGACCCGCAGCTCGCCGGTGGCGCCGTGGATCGTGAGGCGGTCGCCGGCGGCCGCGGCGTCGCAGCGGACCTCGAGCTCGCCGCGGCCGCGCGGGCCGCGGACGTGGGCTTGCCAGCGGTCGTAGGCGAGCAGCGGATCGCCGCCGCCGTGCCAGGTGGCGTCGACCTCGTCGAGCGGCCCGAGCAGCGCCTGCAGCACCGCCAGGGCGGGGCCACCGAGGTCGCGGAACGGGTAGCCGGCGTCGCGGTACCACGGTGGCAGCGGCCCGCCCGGGTACGGCGGGTAGGCGGCGCCGCGCACCAGCTCGACCGACGTCACCGCGCCGATCGCGCCGGCCTCGACCTGCGCGATCGCGCGCGCCACCGCGGGCGCGAAGCGCAGCGGGTGATCGATCGTCACCGACGGCGTCACCGACGGCGTCACCGACGGCGTCACCGACGGCGTCACCGACGGCGTCACGGCGGCGCCGGCGGCGGCGGTCGGCCGGCCCAGCGCGCGCACCGCGGCGGCGTCGCCGACGATCGGCGCCGCGATCACGACGTCGCAGCCCCGGGCCAGCGCGGCGGCGGCGTCGGCGACCCGGTCGGCGGGCGCCGACAGGACGTGGACGACCGAGGCGCCGGCGTCGATCAGCGCGTCGAGCGACGCGAACGTCGCGACCCCGAGGCGGGCCGCGACCGCGTCGCGGGCGACGTCGTCCGCGTCGGCGACGCCGACCAGGTCGACGTCCGGCAGGGCGCGCAGGGCGCGGACGTGGGCGTCGGCGAGGGGGCCGGCGCCGAGCAGGCCGGCGCGAGGGGGCGTGCGAGGCATGGCTCAGGTCCCGGCGGGGCGCTTGCGACGGGCGACCTCGTCGACGGTGTCGGACACCTGGGCGACCCGCGCCGCCCAGGTCTCGGTGATCATCGCGGCGGAGCGGGCGCGGCGCCGCTCGGCGGAGTCGCCGGCGAGCTCGCGGGCGATCGCGGCCTCGAACTCGTCGGCGGTGCGGGCGATCGCGCACCAGTCGGGGTAGCGCATGACCTCGGGGACCGCGGTCGACACCACCGGCAGCCCGGCCGACAGGTACTCGCGCAGCTTGATCGGGTTGACGAACGCCATGCGCTCGATCGCCGCGTACGGGATGATGCCGACGTCGAAGCCCTTGCAGTACGCGGGCAGCTCGTCGTGGGGGCGGCGGCCGAGCAGGTGGACGTTGGGCAGCGCGCGCAGCCGCGACGCGTCGACCAGCTCCTGGCCGAGCAGGACGAAGCTCCAGTCGGGGCGGCGCGCCGCCACCTGCGCGATCAGGTCCTGGTCGACCCAGTCCTGGATCGTGCCGTAGAAGCCGACACGCGGCCCCGGGATCGCGGCGAGGTCGGCGGGGATCGCGGTCGCCGGGTCGAGCGCGCGCGCGAACGCGGCGTGGTCGACGCCGTGCGGCGACACGTGGGCCTCGGGGTTGCGCTGGCGCTTGGCCTCGGTGAGCGCGTGGTTGATCGCGAAGACGCAGTCGACCCGGTCGAGCAGCGCGCGCTCGGCGTCGACCGTCGCGGTGCCGTCGAGGTAGGTGAACATCGACCACTCGTCGACGCAGTAGTAGACGCTGAGGTCCTCGCCGAGGGTGCCGACGTAGTCGGCGACGTTGGGCAGGAACGTCCACAGCTGGAACTTGCGCAGGCCGAGGCGCAGGCGCAGCCCGGCGATCGTGGCGCGGAGGATCTGCTGGTTGATGCGCCGGGCCACCGCGCTGTGCGGCAGCGGCAAGACCAGCGGGCTGAACACCCACAGATCGTTCTCGACGTTGACCGGGCCGCGGACGAACTCGCCGAGCTTGCGGCGGATCTTGCCGAGGTCGCGGCCCGACGACAGCTTGGGCGTGCGGGTGCCGACGGAGTTCAACCACAGCACGCGGCGGGTCCTGGCCAGCTCGCGCAGGACGTGGTGGTTGCTGGTGGGGTCTTCGCTCCAGTCCTTGGCGAAGCAGATGATGCCGGTCGGGGACAAGGCGAGGCACCTTATCAGGCCCGGGGCCCCGGCCACGGCCCCGGGGCGCCGGAAGCGGCCCGGGCGGCGCCCGGCCCCGGGAGTGCGCCGCCGCGCCCGGCCCGGGCTTGTCGACGCGGCGGAAAGCCGCTACCAGAGGGCATGGCCGCACTCGCCGCCCTCCGCCGCCGCGCGCGCGACGCCTTCTGGGGCGCGCTGCCGCCGTCCCGGGTCATCCGCCGCGGCCCCGCCACCGTGAAGCGCGTGGCGCTCACCTTCGACGACGGCCCCCAGCCCGAGACCGAGGCCTACCTCGAGGCGATGGATCGCCTCGGCGTGCCCGGCACGTTCTTCCTGATGGGCGATCTGTCCAGCGAGCGCCCCGAGATGCTGCGCGAGTACACCCGCCGCGGCCACCAGCTCGGCGCCCACGGCTGGAACCACCACCCGTTCCCCACGCTCGGCATCGGCGGCCTGCGTGACCAGCTGCGCCGGACCGAGGCGGTGATCGGGCCGCAGCCGACCGGGCGGCCCTGGGTCCGGCCGCCGTACGGGGCGCTGTCGGCGCGATCGCTGGCGCAGATCCTGGCCGAGGGCCTGACCATCGCGATGTGGTCGTTCGACTCGTACGACTACGACGCCACCGACGCCGACCAGGTGGTGGCGCGGTGCGCGCCCGAGGCGATCGGCCCCGGCGAGGTGCTCTTGTTCCACGAGGGCCACGCCCACACGCTGGCCGCGCTGCCGCGGATCGTCGACGGCCTGCACCGCGCGGGGTACGAGTGCGTGACCATGGCCGACCTGATCGCGTCGTAGCGGTGGTCGCCGCGGCGATCGCGCTCGCCGCGGCCGCGGCCGCCGGCTGCGGCGGCGGTGCGCCCGCGTCCGGGCCGGCGCTGCAGATCACGACCGAGACGGTGCGGCTGCGCCGCGGCGATCCGCTGCCCGCGACCTCGGCGATCTTCGACGGCGAGCGGGTCCACCTGCGCGCCGCGCGCGGCGAGACGCTCGGGATCGCGGCGTGGCGGCGCGGCGCCGGCGAGGTCACGGTGACGCTGGTGTTCGACGCCGACGGCACCGGCGGCGGCGCCGCCGACGTCGCGGTCCAGGGCTTCGCGGTCGGGCACGACCGGGTGCGGCGGCCGTCGACCCGGATGTACGGGCCCAGCGGCGGCGCCGGCTGGTGGCCCGATCGCCTCGACGCCGCGGCGGCGCCGCGCGTCGACCGGGTCGCGTTCTTCGACGTCGCGGTCGCCGCCGACGCGGTACCCGGCGCGCGGCGCGGCACGCTCACCGTCGGCGACGTCGCGATCCCGGTCGAGCTGCAGATCGAGCCGGTGACCCTGGCCGCGGTCGCCGACGCGCCGCGGGTGTGGGGCTACTACGACGCCCGCGAGGTCGCGCGCGCCGCCGGCGTCGCCGCCGGCAGCGCCGCCGCGCTCGACGCCGAGCGCGGCTACGCGGCGCTGGCGCGGGCCCACGGCATGGTGGCGTCGCCGGAGCTCACGCTCGACAGCGTCGCGGCGCGCCGCGACCTGGTCCGCGGCCTGCCGTGGGTGCCGGTGCTCCTGCCCGACGAGCCGGCGGCGCGCGACGCCGCGGTCCGGGCGTGGCCGGCCGCGCTCGCCGGCACCGGCCAGGTCGCGTTCGCGATCCCGATCGACGAGCCGCGGCGGCTGTGGCAGAAGCTCGCGGTCCGCGTCCTGGCCGCCGAGGTCCGGGCCGCGGGCGGCGGCCCGGGCCGGCTGCTCTTCGCCGTCACCGACGAGCCGTCGTTCGTCTACGGCGACCTGGTCGACGTCTACCTGTCGCCGTTCGCGGTCCACCTCGACGGCGCCCGCGAGGTCGCCGGCGTCACCCCGGCGCGCTGGACCTACAACGGCACGCCGCCGTACGCGGGCGCGATGATCCTCGACACCGACGGCGCCGCGCTGCGGACCTGGGGCTGGATCGCGTGGCGGTGGCGGGTCGGGCTCTGGTACGCGTGGGACGTCATGTACTGGAGCGATCGCCACAACCACCGCCGCCGCGGCGGCACCGGGCTGGCGCCGCCGACCGTGCCCGACCGCCTCGACGACGACGCCGTCACCTTCGACGACGGCGAGGACCACGGCGACCTCGACGGCGTGCTGCTGTACCCGGGGCCGCGCGCGTCGTGGCGGCTCAAGGCGCTGCGCCGCGGCCAGCAGGATCGCGCGCTGCTCGAGCAGGTCGAGGCCTGCGCCGGGCGCGCGGTCGCCGACGCGATCGCCGCGCCGCTGGTGCCGCGCGCGCTCGCCGACGCCGGCCCGCCGGGGCAGGCCCGGCCCGGCGCCTGGCCCACCGACGAGCAGGCCTGGGAGGCCGCGCGAGGTCGCCTGCTCGACGCCCTGCTCGCCTGCGACGCGCGGAGCCCGCGGTGACCGAGGCCGCGCGCCTGGCCGCGCTCGCCGCCGACGTCGTCGCGGCCGGGGATCCTGGCGCCACCGACGCCGCGGGGCGCCCGGCGCCGGCTGCCCGTGGTCTCCGCCGCCGACGCCGCGGCCATCGTCGGCGAGCTCCACGTCGAGGTCGATCGCGCGATGACCGGCCACGCCGCCGCGGCCGCCGCCGCCGGCCACCGGATCGCGTGCGACGGCTGCCACGCCTGCTGCGACAACGTCGTCGTCGTCTTCGAGGCCGAGGCGGCGCGGATCGCCGCGCACCTTCGCGCCGACGTCGGCGCCGCGGCGCGCGCCCACTTCGCCGCCGCGTACCCGGCCTGGGTCGCCGGCCTCGGCGACGCGCGCGCCGCCCTGCGGCGCGCCGTCGACGACGAGGTCCACGGCCGCGGCGCGCCTGGCGCGGTCGGCGTCGCGCTCGACGCCGCGCACCGGCGGCGGGTGCCGTGCGCGTTCCTGCGCGACGGCCGCTGCACGATCTACGCGGTGCGGCCGTCGGTGTGCCGCAGCGCCCACGCGCTCGACACCAGCGCCCACTGCGGCGGCGACCACGTCGAGACCCCGCGGGTGTTCCGGTGGGCGCCGCTCGAGGCCTACCTCAAGCGGCAGCGCGCCCTCGAGTTCGGCCTGCACCGCGCGCTCCGCCCCGACGCCGGCCCGGAGGCGGTGTGCGACGCGGTGGCGCGCCGGCTCGGCCTGGCCGCGGGCGCCGCCGCCGCTCCGGCGCGCAACGCGCCGTGTCCGTGCGGCAGCGGCAAGAAGTACAAGCGCTGCTGCGGCGCCGGCTAGCCGCGGGGCGTGCGGGCGCGGCGCGCCCGCCGCGCGGTCAGTGGACCACGCGATCGAACGTGCGCTCGATGTCCTTCCAGATCTGGTCGACGCCGCGCTCCAGCGCCTGCCACCGTTCGCCGCCCGCGGCCTTCGCCTCGTCGACGCGCTTGCGGGCGGCCTGCAGCTTGTCCCGCAGCTCGTCGAGCTGCTTGCGCGCCTCCACCTTGGCCTGCTGGCCGGCGACGTCGATGCGCGCCACGGCCTGGTCCAGCTTGGCGTTCCACAGGCCCAGCTGCGTCTCCAGCTTCGCCACGTTCCTCTCGATCTTGGCTCCCATCGTCATGAGTCATTCCTTTCCATCACCTCGCGCCAAGTGCGAGCCGATAGATGGGCCTACCACGTCAGGCGCGAGGGCCAAGCGCGGGCCACGGATCCGGCGCGCGTGAGGGCGCGTCACACGCGCGTGAGGGCGCGTCGCGCGCGCGTCGACACGTCACGGCGCGCACGCGTCACCTGCGCGCGTGCGCGCTACTCGACCATGACCGTGCCGATGACCCGCGCCGGGCTCAGCTGGTCGATCGAGCGGCGGAGGTCGCGCGCCGTGGTCCGCTTGCCGCGCACCACCAGCAGCGTGCCGTCGGCGGCGTCCTGGATCAGGTTGACGTCGGCGGAGCCCAGCACCGGCGGCGAGTCGATGACGATGTGGTCGTAGCCACCGAGGCGCAGCCGCTCCATCGCGATCGCGAACGCCGGCGCGTCGAGCAGCTGGTTCTGCTCGATGCGCGGGTTGATCGCCGCGACGTGCAGCCACAGCTGCGGGATGTCGACGAAGCCCCACGGCAGCATCGGCTGGTGGCGGTGGGCGGCCAGCTGCTCGGCGAAGCACCACGGCGGCACGAACCGGAACACGCTCGACAGCTGCGGCCGCCGCACGTGGGTCTCGACCAGCAGGACGCGGGCCCGGCCGCACTCGGCGAGCGCCAGCGCCAGGTTGAGCGCGGTCGTGGTCTTGCCCTCGCCGGGGCGCGGGCTCGACACCACGACGACCTGCGGCCGCCCGGCCTCGAGCATGTGGTGGCGCAGGACCCGGAACGCCGCGGCCTGCTCGGAGTCGGGATCGGTGACCAGGATCAGGCGCGGATCGGGCGGCGCGTCGTCGGGCAGGTGGTGCTGGGTCAGGCCGATCTCGGGGGCCTGGCCGGCGGCGACGTGGGGCGCCACCTCGCGGCTGGCGGCGACCATGGCGCGGTCGCCGACCACCGGCGGGGTCGGCGGTCGCTCGCGCAGCGCGACCCGGTCCTGCGACACCGTGTGCGCGAGCTGCCGTGGCGACACCGGCGCCCCGGCCGGGGCGCTGCCGGCGGTCAGCGGCTGGCCGTCGGGGCTGAGCGCGACCATCGGCTGGGTGACCAGGGGCAGCGGCGCGCCGACCCGGGTCGCGGCGTCGTTGTCGTCGCCACCTCCGCCGCCGCGCGGCGCGTCGCCGAAACGATGGCGCTTGCTCACGCGGAGGCTCCGGCCGGCTGGTCGAGCATGATCGTCGCGGGGGGCATCGCGGGTCAGTCGGCGCGCTTGCTGCGCTTGCTGCGCTTGGCGCGCTTGGGCTGGGGAATCACCGCCAGCACGGGTGCGATCTCGAGCTGTTCCAGGTCCACGCGCCGGTACAGGCGATCATCGACGATGGCCAGGCCGACCGCAAGGGCCATGCCCAGACCGGTGAACACCACCAGGCCGGCCAGGACCAGCACCTTCTTGCCCTTGCCCATCGGCCGCATCGGCAGGTACGCCTCGTCGACCGGCTGCAGCGACGAGCCCTGCTCGGCGATGCGGGTCTGGGCGTCGAGCTGGGCGCGGAACATGCTGTCGCTGAGGGTCTCGACCCGCTCGCTCTGCTCGGCGACGTCGCGGCGCAGCCGGGCCCAGTCGGTCTCGAGGGCGACCACCTGGTCGGCGATGCTGGTGGTCGCGGGCTGCGGCGCCGGCGCCGGCTTGCCGGACTGGCGTGCCCGCTCGTTGGCGATCTGCTGCTCGACCTCGCGCAGCTCCTTCTCGAGCCCGGGGCGGTCGGCGGCGGTCGCCGGCTTGACGGGCTCGAGGTCGGGCGGCGTCACCGCGGCCAGCTCGGCCTCGGCGCGGCGCAGGCGCTGCTGGGCGGCGGCCAGGTTGTCCTTGGCCTTGAGCATGTCGGGGTGGCGATCGGTGAGGCCGCGGGAGCGCAGCTCCTCGACCGAGCGCTGGGCGCCGCGGACCTCGCTCTCGGCGGAGTCGACCTTCTGCTTGGCGGCCTGCTCGGCGGCGGTGGGCGCGCGCGGCGTCGGGGGCGGCGGCGGCTGCGGGTTGTCGGCGGCGGCGAGCCGGGCCTTGATGCGGGCGCGCTGCCGCTCGAGCGCGTTGAGGCGCGGGTTGCTGCTCGACACCGGGGTGTCCTTGTCCTTGTCCTTGCGCCGGATCGCGGCGCCCTCGCTCTGGCCGGTGGCCTCGTCCTCGGCGAACTCCGGGTGATCGACGAGGAAGGTGTTCTTGGCCTTCTCGCGCTCGCGCAGCTCGTCGCTGGCCTGCTTGAGCTGGTCCTGGGCGAAGTTGACGGTGGCCTCGGCCTGCTCGAGCCGCAGGTCCTGCTCCTTCTCGATCAGCAGCTCGGTCAGGCGCTTGGTCACGGCCTGCGCGCGGTGGCGATCGGCGTCCTTGTAGGTGATGCGGAACGTGTTCGAGCCGCGGACCTGGAACTCGATGGCCAGCCGCAGCTCTTCGACCGCGGCCTCGAGGCCGTCCTGGGCGAGGACGTCGGGGAACGGGTTGAGCTCCGGATCCTCGATGATCTTGGCGAGCTGGCTGCGCGCCAGCAGCAGCTCGCGATAGCGGTCGCCGATGTTGCGCTGCAGCGCCGCGGCGTCGCGGCCCTGCAGCAGGCTGGTCTGGATGCGCTCCTGGTAGAACAGCACCGCCGACGACTGGTAGGTCTGTGGCCGGGTCATCGCGAACGCGACCGACAGGCCGCCGCCGATCACGACGAAGGCGGCGACCAGCCACCAGTAGCGGCGGACCTTGACCGCGTAGTCGACGAGGCGGTCGAGGCGGTCGCGCGGGGTGGGCTGGACGTGGAGGGGCATGGGCGACTCTCAGGATGGTACACGACGGCCGCGCACGCCACGGCCGCGCAGCGACCCGACCTTGTCCCCGGGGAACGTGGGCACGTGGCCGAGCACCGGCAGGCCGATGCGATCGACGTCCTCGGGGTCGTGGACCCGGGAGTCGAAGGCGCCGTAGAAGATCGCCACCACCGGCAGGAGGATCACGAACAGCACGACGCCGACGATCACGTTGAGGTAGGTGCGGGCGCCCGGCTCCTCGCGCGGCCGGCCCTGCTCGTGGATGTCGAACGTGATGCCGAGGCCGGCGCGGTCGACGGCGGCGGCGAGGGCGTCGCCGCTGCTGGCGATCGTCATCTGGACCATCGCCTCGCGCTCGCGGCGCAGCTGGACGTCGAGCGCGCGCAGCTCGACGGTGAGCGCGTTGGCGCGGGCGCGGTCGCCGTCGCGCTGGGCGGCGCTGAGGGCCAGGCGGCGGTCGCTGACCTGCTGCTCGCGGTCCTCGAGGCGGGCCCGGGCCTCGGCCAGGACCTCGGCGGCGTCGTGGCCGAGCTGCTCGGCGAGCTCCTGACGGCGGGCCTGCTCGCCGCTGACGATCAGCTCGGCGAGCCGGTGCGCCATGCGCCACGCCTGGTCGGGGTCGGGGTCGGTGAACTCGACCGCGATCCGCGCCGAGCGCGGCTCGTCGGGCGAGTACTGGTAGAGGAAGTAGTTGCGATAGACGGTGATCTGGAACTGATCGCGGAGCTCGTTGAGCGCGTACTCGTCGCCGAGCTTGCGGCGCAGCGGGAACAGCTGCTCCTCCTCGATGACCTTCAGCAGGACGCCGTTGTTGAGCAACACGGTCGCGACGTAGTCGCGCAGCTCCTGGGCCGGCATCGGGTCCTTGCCGTCCGCCATCGTGCCCTCGGTGAGGGCGATCGTCACGGTGGCCTCGTGGAGCTTGACCTTCTTGAGCCGCTTGTACATCGCGAGCCCGGTCAGCGCGCACACCGTCACCAGGATGGGCAGCCAGCGGGCCCGGGCCCGGCGCTTGAGCCGCTGCAGCTCGGCGACGAGCACGTACCGCGTCGCACCCTCGGCTTCGTACCACCCGTCGTCGGGCTGCGGCGCCACGGATGCGAGGGTAGCACGGCCCTCTGGTGCGCTCCGGGGCCGTGGGCCGGCGAGTCGCCGCAGGGCGCCTCACCGGCGAGGTTGCCGCCCTTTTCCAGCGTTGCTGGGCCTCGACCGCGGGCGCACGGGGCACGCTGCCGGCATGCGCACGCTCGAGATCCTGGTCGCCGCCGCCGTGGCCGCCGCGGCCTGTGGCCACCCCGCCGCAACCCCGGCCGCCGTCGTCCCCGCGACCTCACCGCACGTGGTCGCGGCGGCGCCGGACCCCACGCCGACGCCGGAGCTGGGTGTCACGGTGGGGGCGGCGCTGAACCTGGGGTTCGAGGACGTCGACGGCGACCAGGGGCGCGGCTGGAGCCACGGCATCGGCGTGGGGACGCAGGGGAGCGCGGGCTACGAGATCGGCGTCGTCGACCAGTCGCACAGCGGCAGCCACGCGTTGCGGATGCACGGGGACCGCGGCGGTGGCTTCGGTTCGGTGGCCAGGTCGCTCGACGCCGACGCGGTGCGCGGCAAGCGGCTTCGCCTCCACGGCTGGATCCAGACCGAAGGGGTGACCGCGCCGGGATGGGCCGGGCTGTGGATCCGGATCGACGACGGCGCTCGCGGCTTCGACAACATGCAGCGGGACGGTCTGGTCGGCACCGAGGGCTGGCGCGAGGGCGTCGCCGACGTCGAGGTCCCCGAGAATGCCGGGATCATCACGATCGGCGCGCTCGTGGTGGGTTCGGGCACCGCCTGGTTCGACGACCTCCAGCTGGAGGTCGTCGAGACCGTGCCGCCGCATCCGATCGTCCTGGAAGGCACGGTCACGGACGGTGGCACACCCGTCGCGGGCGCCGTGGTCTCCCTCAACGATCCGCTGGCCGGCGTGACGACCGCGGTCGCGCGGACTGACGCCGGTGGCCGGTTCCACTTCGACGCCACGAGTGGGCGCTGGGGGTTCGCGGCTCACGCAGCCGTCGGTGCCGCCAGCGTCGACAGCGCCCGGTTCGACGACGACGCTCGCGACCTCGCGCTCGCGCTCGCGCCTGGTGAGGTGACCGTGCACGGCAAGCTCTCGGGCGCGAGCCTGCCGCCGGACGTCTACGTCCAGATCTCTCCCACGTCCCCTCATGACAGCGACCTGTTCGCGGTCCCGGTCGGCGCCGACGGCACGTTCAGCGCCAGGCTCCCCGCCGGCAAGCGTTACCTGGTCGTGGCGAAGCAGGAGCGGCTGCGTGGCGAGGCGTGGGCGGAGCGACAGGGCGACGACGCCGAGGTCGAGCTGTCCGTCACGGCGCTGGCGCCACCGCCGGACGAGGTCGTCGGTTGGCTGCGCGATCATGCCATCCGTCTGACCAGCGCCGAGGCGGGGCACGGGTTCGACGACCTCGGGGGCGTCGGCAAGATCGTCGGCAAGGCTCGGGTGGTCGCGCTCGGCGAAGCCACCCACGGGACGCGCGAGTTCTTCCAGCTCAAGCACCGGATCCTGGAGTACCTGGTCGCGACGAAGGGGTTCACGCTGTTCGGGATCGAGGCGAACCAGCCCGAGTGTCGCGCCATCAACGACTACGTCCTGCACGGGGTCGGGGATGCCCGCGCGGCGCTGCGGGGCATCTACTTCTGGACCTGGAACACCGAGGAGGTCCTGGCGATGATCGAGTGGATGCGGACGTGGAACGACGATCCGTCTCACCAGCAGAAGGTCCAGTTCGTCGGGTTCGACATGCAGACCACCACGGTGGCGTACGCCAGCGTCGCCGCGTATCTGCGCGAGGTCGCGCCCACGGAGGCGGACGCGCTGCTCGCGCCGATCGTCGCGCTCGCCGGGCAGGACGCGTCGCAGCAGGTCGCCGGCGCCACGCCCGAGGCTCGCGTCGCGATCGACGCAGGCCTGAAGGCGCTCGAGGCACGTTTCGCGACGCGCGCGAAGCGGTGGCGCAAGGCCACCAGCAAGCAGGCGCTGGCGGACGCGCGACATGATCTGACCATCCTGCGCCAGGCGTTCGGCATGTACGGTGTGAAGTCCGGTGGCTTCGACGCCCGCGATCGCGCGATGGCGGACAACATCGAGTGGCTGCTGGCACAGCATCCGGGCGAGCGCATGGTGGTGTGGGCCCACAACGGCCACGTCGGCATGGAGCTCGGCGGGGTCCACAACATGGGCGGCCACCTGCGCAAGGAGCTGGGCGCCAAGGACTACCGCATCTTCGGGTTCGGCTTCGGCGACGGATCGTTCCAGGCGCGCGACCAGAGCGGCGAGCACGGCGGCGAGCTCGGCGAGATCACGCTCGGGCCAGCGCCGGAATGGGACCTCAGCGCCCCGTTCACGCGCGCCGGTCTCGACCTGGCCGTGGTCGACCTGCGCACGTTGAAGGCCGGGGTGGTCCGGGACTGGTTCGCGGCGCCCCACCCGATGCGCGACACGGGCGCCGTCTTCGTCACGGAGGAGGCGATGTCCGAACTGGCCACCGTGACCGATCTGTTCGACGCGTTGATCTACGTCGACCACACGACCCGAGCACGGCCAGTGCCGGCACCGGACGATGGCGGCGCCGTGAAGTCCGACGGCGGGACGGAGTAGCTCTCGGGCGGCGCGCGGCGAGGCCCGTCTTGCCAACGCGCGAACCGTGGCCGCGTGTGCTGGAGCCCGTCTCCGTCCCGCCCGCTCGCGGCTACCGCGGCCCCTCGGCGACCGCCTCGGCGAGCACGGCCTCGAGCGCGGCCGCGCTGGCGTCCCAGCCGCCGCGCGCGCCCGCGGCGGCGACCGCGGCGGGGTCGTAGGGGGTGGCGGCGGCGCGCAGCAGGGCCTCGGCGAGCGCGCCCGGCTCGCGCGGCGGCACCAGCTCGCCGAGCAGCGGCGACGTGATCAGATCCGGGACGCCGCCGACCGCGCTGGCGACGACGCGACGGCCCGACGCCAGCGCCTCGAGGACGACGTTCGGCGTGCCCTCGGCCCAGCTGGCCAGGACCAGCGCGTCGGCCGCGGCCATCCAGGTCGGCACGTCCTCGAGCGGCCGCGGCCCGGCGAGCACGGCGCGCTCGCGCACCTCGGCGGGTGCGGCGCCGAGGATGGCCTCGACGCCGGCGCGGGCGTCGCCGCCGCCCACCACCGCGAGGCGCAGCGTCGGGTGCCGCGCCGCCGCCCGCACGAACGCCGTCGCGAGGTCGAGGACGCCCTTGGTCTCCTTGAGGTGGCCGACGTACAGCAGCAGCGGCCCGTCGGGCAGGCCGAGGGCGGCGCGCGCCGCGGCGCGGTCGCGGGGCTGGAACAGCGCGCCGTCGACACCGTTCATGACCAGCGCGACGCGGTCGCGCGGCGCGCCGAGGGCGACGATCTCGTCGCCGAGCGCGCGGCTGACCGCGACGATGCGGTTGGCGCGCGGCAGCGCCCAGGCGAGCAGCCGGCGCGGCCCGGGCAGCCGGGCGATCGCGTTGACGTCGGAGCCGTGCAGCTTGATGACCGCCGGCACGCCGAGGGCGCGCGCCAGCACCACCGCGGCGAAGCCGTCCGGGTACGCCCACGAGCCGAGGACGACGTCGACCTGGCCGCGCCAGCGCGGCACCTCGGGCAGGAGCGACGCCGCGTACATGGGGCCCCACAGGCCGTGGCCGACGCGCGGCAGGAACAGCGTGCGCGGGTGGCGGACGTCGAGGCCCTCGATGACCTCGCGACGGGGCGCGCCGGCGATCCGGCCGGCGCTCGACCACCGGCCGAGCAGGCGCGCGCCCGGGTACCACGGGATCGTGGCCAGGACCTGGACCTGGCAGCGTCGGCCGAGCGCGGCGAACTGCTGCCGGTTGAACGGCGCCGACAGGGGCTCGACGGCGCTCGGGAAGATCTTGGTGACGGCGAGGACGCGCACGGGGGCGTGGCGAGCCCGGCGGGCGCTCAGATCGAGAAGACCTTGTCCATGCGCAGCAGCTTGAAGATCGCCAGCGGCTGATCGCGCGCGCCGGCGACGGTGACGTGGCCGCCGACCGCGCGCACGCGCTTGTACAGCGCGACCAGCACGGCGACGCCGGAGCTGTCGATGATGTCGAGGCCCGACAGGTCGACCGTGACGCGGGGCCGCTTCTCCTCGACGAGCTGGTCGATCGTCGGCATGAGCTCGGGCGCGGTCAAGACGTCGAGGGAGCCGGCGATGCGGAGCGTCGACTCGTCACCCTGATCGGTTCGCTGAAACTGGATCGGCACGTTTCCCTCGAGAACGGACTACGCGGAGGTGCCCGCGGAGGTGGTGGCGGCGGTGGTGGGGGAGGGGGACAGCTGCTTGTGGAGCCGCCACAGGTTGGGCGGTCCGGGCTCGTAGATGACCTCGTCGAGGAGGGCGCGGGCGATGTGGATGCCCATGCCGCCCTCCGGCAGCGAGTCGAGGTCGGGCGTCGACACCGCGTCGATGTCGAAGGGCTTGCCGTGATCGCGGATCTCGACGTCGAGCTCGCCGGCGCCGACCGCGATCGCGATGTCGACCTCGCCGCCGTCGACCGCGGCGCGGCGCTGGTAGGCGTGGATCGCGATGTTGTTGAAGATCTCGGCGAACGCCGACACGAACTCGGCGTCGAACGGGTGCCGCAGGTCGTAGGCGTTGCCGTCGGCGGTGCGCTCGACGCCCGGGGCGCTGACCATGCGACACGCCTCGGCGACCACGCGCACCGCGACGGCGCGGTACTCGAGGGTGCCGGGGATGGTGAGCCGGATGGTCGGACGGGCCGCCATGGGTGGCCGAGCATAGCAGGCGGTGCACCGCCCGTGGTAGCGTGGGCGCCCTCATGCTTCGCAGCGTCCGGTTTGCCAAGCGGGCGATCGACGTCGCCGGCGCGCTGGTCGGCCTCGCCGTCACCGCGCCGCTGATCCCGGTGATCGCGGCGGCCATCTACGTCGACTCGCCGGGCCCGATCTTCTACCGCCAGCGCCGCGCCGGCCGGCTCGAGGACGCCCGGTACGAGAACGGCCGGCGCCGGTTCCGGTTCCACGAGTTCCACATGCACAAGTTCCGGACCATGCGTCCGGACGCCGAGAAGCTGACCGGCGCGGTGATCGCGGGCAAGGACGACCCCCGGATCACCCGGGTCGGCCGGTTCCTCCGCAAGTCGCGGCTCGACGAGGTCCCCCAGTTCTGGGACGTGCTGCGCGGCGAGATGAGCCTGGTCGGACCACGGCCCGAGCGCCCCGAGTTGATCGAGAACCTGGCCTACGCGATCCCGTTCTTCGAGGAGCGCATGCGCGACGTCAAGCCCGGCATCACCGGGCTGGCCCAGGTGTCGCTGGGCTACACCGGCGAGATCCCGCCGGGCAGCGAGATCGCCAAGCTGGCCGAGACGCTGCAGAACCCCTACGACCTCGAAGAGACCCGCGGCAACCTCGCCGACGACATGCGGATCAAGCTGCTCTACGACCTGGCGTACACCGCGTCGCTGGAGAAGCTGTCGACGTACCTGAGCACCGAGCTGGGCATCATCGTCAAGACGCCGCTCGTGATGCTGAAGATGGCCCAGGGCCGCTGACGGCGCGGCCGGTGATCCGGGCGGCGGCCGGCTACGGGACGTAGAGGCTGTCGCCGGCGAGCAAGACCAGGTTCATCTCGGGCCGCTGGCCGCTGGCCAACAGATCGTAGGCGAGCGGGATCCGGCGGACCTCGCCGGTCTTGGGGTCGCGGCGCATCAGCACCATCTCGTTGCGGCGCGCGAACCGGGTGAAGCCACCGGCCAGGGCGATGGCCTCGGCGACGGTGACGTAGTAGTTCGACGGGAACACGCCGGGACGGACGACCTCGCCGGAGACCGTGAAGCGGTAGCTGTTGGCCGACGACACCGCGACGGTGATCTCGGAGCCCTGCAGCTTCACGAAGTCGGCCAGCCGATCCTTGATCATCTGCTTGAGGCTCGACGGCGTCTCGCCCGCGGCCTTGAGGTCGCCGACCAGGGGCATCGTGATGGTGCCGTCGGGGCGGATCGTGGCCCGGGTGTTGAGGCCGTCGTTCTGCCAGACGTTGATCGACAGATCGTCGCCGATGCCGAGCACGTACTCGGCGTTACGAGGGTCCGGCTCCTGGCTGTAGTCGTAGACCGGCGGCTTGGGGCCGCAGGCCGCCAGCGCCACGGCCAGCGCGAGGCCGAGCACGAACGACAGGGACGCAACACCAGGGATCCGACGCCGAAGACACCGTCTCTGCATGTCGCTGGCAGTGTCCGACAAAGCCGGCCGCAAGGCAAACCGCTGGTTCGTCGCGCCGCCGGGCGGTCAGCCCTGGGGGATCGCGAACACCACGACGTAGGGGAACGAGGCCGCGACGTACTGGACCCGCAGCCCGATGAACCCGGTGTCGAAGGCGTTGTCGCTGCCTGCCAGCGACACCGGCATCGGCAGCGCGGTCGACGCCACCCGGCAGGTCAGGTCGCGGGTCGCGGGGTCGAGCGACTCGGTGAGGGCGTAGGTCTCGCCCTCCTGGAGGTCGTCGTCGAGGAAGTCGACGTCCTCGACCTGCAGCGGCTGGGCGCCGCGCAGCGTGATCAGGTTGAGCGTGCCGCTCGGCGGCGTCGCCGACGCCGGGTTGGAGTAGGCCAGGCACAGGTAGCCGGCGCCGGTGCCGGCGCCGGGCGAGAACCCGACCAGCGACCCGATGGCGCGGTTGGTGTCGGCGGCCGAGCTCGACGGCGGGACGTCGGTCAGGGTCGCCGCGGTGGCGAGCGCCGTGCCCGTGAACTGCGCGGTCCGCAGGTACGCCCACGCGACGCCGGGCGCCGGCGACACCCGCAGCGCGCCGCCCGAGATCGTCCAGTTGCCGCCGACCGTGGTCCAGCTGCTCAGCGACGCCGCGTCGTCGAAGCCGTCGAAGAAGATGATGTCGTTGCCGGGCCCCGACGGCGACGGGTCGCAGGCGTCGCCGGCGTTGTCGGGGGTGACCCCGGCCACGGTCTCGCCGTCGTTGGCCTGGTCCGCGTTGGCGACGTGCGGGCAGTTGTCGCAGGCGTTGCCGACGCCGTCGCCGTCCTCGTCCTCCTGGCGCCGGTTGGCGACGTCGGGGCAGTTGTCGGCGCCGTCGGCGACGCCGTCGCCGTCGCGGTCGCCCGGCGGCCCGTCCGGGGCGTCGTCGGAGGTGGCGGCGTCACCCGCGACGCCGCCGCCGTCGAACGAGCAGCCGGCGGCGGCGGTGGCGAGGACGCAGCCGAGCAGCAGCGCGCGGCGCGCGGGGAGGCGACTCCTCATCGCCGCGACGATACCACGTGGCGCGGGCCGGCTCGCGGCCGCCCGCGCCGTGGTGATCCGCCGCACGGCCAGCGCGGCGCTACGGCAGGACCTTGGCGTCGGCGTCGAGGACGACGAGGCCGCCCTTGCCGAGCTTGCCGGTGTCCGCGAGCTCGTGGAGGGCATCGAGCAGCGTCAGCTGCTTGCCGTCCTTCATCAGCGGCTTGTCCTCCTTGCCGTCGCGGTAGATCATCGGTGCCTTGGCGTCGCCGACGACGACGTAGACCAGCTGATCCGGCTTGAGGTGCTTCTTGGCGGCCGCCGCGACCTGCTTGGCGGTGACCTTGTCGACCTTGCCGACGTAGGTCCGGTAGTAGTCGAGCGGCAGGCCGTAGTAGACCAGGCTGCGGAAGGTGCCGAGCGCGTCGTTGGCGGTCGCGAACCGCGCCGGCATCGACTGGATCGCGCCGGCCTTCTCGCGGCTCAGCTCCTCGGCGGTCGCCGGGACCTTGCCCGACTGCATCGCGGTGATCTCGTTGGCCAGCTCGAGCAGCGACTGGTAGGTCGACTCCGACACCACCGAGCTGCCGCCACCGAAGACGCCGTAGTACTTCGAGTACTGGAAGCCGGCGCGGGCGCCGTACGAGTAGCCCTTGTCCTCGCGCAGGTTCATGTTGATGCGGCTCGAGAAGCCGCCGCCGAGCACCGACGACATGATCGCGGTCTCGAAGTAGTCCTTGGCGTTGCGCTGCGGGCCGAACTCCATCGCCAGGATCTGCGACTGCTTGGCGCCGGGGACGTCGACGAAGAAGATGCGGCCCTTCATGCCGGCCGGCTTGGTCGGCTTGGGCGCGGTCGGCACCTTGCCCTTCCACGCCGCGAGGGCGTCGCCGTCGAACAGCTGGCGGACCTGGGCCTCGGTGAGGTCACCGACGACGAACAGGCGGGCGCCGCCCGGCTTGACCCACCTGGCGTGGTAGGCCTTGCAGTCGTCGAGGGTGATCGCCTTGAGCGACGCCTCGGTGATCAGCCGGCCGTAGGCGTGCTGCGGGCCGTACAGCACCGGGCCGTTGACGCGGCCGACGATCGACGGCGCCGAGCCCTTGGCCTGGCGCAGCGACTCGAGCCGGCGCTTGACCATGCGCTCGAGATCGTCGCTGCGGAAGCCGGGGTGCAGGATCGTGTCGGCGAACAGCGGGAAGACCGCGTCGAGGTGCTTGGTCAGGCTGGCCATCGACACGCCCTGGCTGTCGGCGCCGGCGTAGGCGTCGACGCTGCCGGCGACGTCGGCGAGGGCCTCGGCAAACGCGACCTTGTCGAGCTGCTCGGTGCCCTCCGCCATCATCGACATGCAGACCGACGACAGGCCCTCCTTGCCGGCGGGATCCGCGATCGAGCCGCCGTCGAAGTTGAGGTCGAGCGAGACCAGCGGCAGCGTGTGCTGCTCGACCAGGTAGACCAGGACGCCGCTCTTGAGCTTGAACGGCTTGATCTTGGGCAGGTTGAACGGCCGGGGCTTGGTGGCCTCGGGCTGGGCGGCGCGGAAGGCGTCGTCGGGGAAGGTCAGGGCCTGGGGCGCTGCGGTCTGGGTCGCCACCTTGATCTCCTTGGGCGGCGGGGCCATCTGGCCGGTCGTGGTGCCGCCGACCTGGTCGGCGACCACGTCGCGGGGCGCCGGCGGCGCCGCCGGCACGGGCTTGGTGGCCGGGCCGCAGGCGGCCAGGGCCAGGACCGCGGCGAGGCCGGCGGTGAGCGTGGTGGCGGACTTCACTTGGCACCTCCGGCCGGCATCGTGACCAGCTCGACGCGATGGGTGGGGGCGAGCCACTCGGCGGCGGTCGCCTTGACCCCGTCGACGGTGGCGTTGCGGTAGCGATCGAGGTCGGTGGTGATCGAGTCGGGGTTGCCGAGGACCTGGTTGTAGTTCTGCAACCGCTCGGCGCGGCCGAGCAGGGACTGCAGGCCGCGGATCGACTGGGCCTCGAAGGTCGTGACCGCGCGCGACAGCTCGCGGTCCGAGATCGCCTCCTTGCGGAGCCGCTCGATGGCGTCGCCCATGATCTTCTCGACCGCGGCGAGGTCGGCGTCGCTCTGCAGCGTCACCGTCACCTCGAAGGTGCTCGAGAACTGCAAGCTGGTCTGGTGGGCGCTGACGCCCTGGGCCAGGCGCTTGTCGATGACCAGGCTGCGGTACAGCCGGCTGGCCTCGCTGCCGGCCAGGACGTCGGCGATGATGTCGAGCTCGGCGTCGCCGGGTGCCATCGTCCGCGGCGTGACCCACGACCAGGTGACCTGGCGCAGCTGCGCGAAGTCGTCGGTGACGACCTGGCGCTTCGCGTCCGGCAGCGGGGTCTGGATGTCGACGACGTCCGGCTTCTTGCTGACCGGGAAGTCGCCGAACCACTTGGTGACCAGCTGCTTGATCGTGGCGTCGTCGAAGTCCCCGGCGACGGTCAGGGTCGCGTTGGCCGGCACGTACCAGGTCTTGTAGAACCCGACGACGTCGTCGAGCGTGGCGTTCTGGAGGTCCTCGTGCTTGCCGATCACCGAGTACCGGTAGGGGTGGCCCTCCGGGTACATCATCTCGGCGAGCGTCATCATGCTCTTGCCGTAGGGCACGTTGTCGATGCGCTGCCGGCGCTCGTTGC
The DNA here is from genome assembly GCA_020633495.1 of Kofleriaceae bacterium. GTDB lineage: Bacteria > Myxococcota_A > Polyangia > Haliangiales > Haliangiaceae > WYBA01. Next base: position 42,574 of record JACKDR010000007.1, read on the forward strand.
GGACGACGTCGATCTGGTTGTCGAGGCTCTTCTGGGTCAGCATCGGCAAGAGGAAGCCCATGCGATCGCTCTCGAGCCACAGCGCGGTCTCGAGCTGGTTCGACGGCACCACCTCGAAGTAGTTGGTGCGGTTCGAGTTGGTCGACCCGTTGACCGCGCTGGCGCCGACCTGCTTGAGGACGTCGAAGTGGCGATCCTCGCCGACGTGCTTCGAGCCCTGGAACAGCATGTGCTCGAACAGGTGCGCGAACCCGGTCTTGCCCGGGGTCTCGAGGCCGCTGCCGACGTGGTACCAGACGTCGACCGCGACCAGCGGCACGCTCTGGTCCTTGATCAGGATGACCTCGAGGCCGTTGTCGAGCGTGTACTTCTCGAACGGGATCTTGGGGTCTTGCGAGGCGGCGGTCGTGGTGGCGGTGACCGCCTCGCCGGCCCAGGCCGGTCGGGTGGTCGCGACGCGGCCGGCGGCCACCAGGCCAGCGGCCAGGGCGAGCGGGGCCACGACGCGCGCGGCACGCCGCGCGCGTGACGCCGACGTCGACGCGGGCTCACGCCGACGGGTCAAGTTCGCGTGGGACATGTTCTCCTCCGGGTGTGGGCGCAGAACGTACTACGCCCCGCCTCACCCGCAACCCGAGGGGGGTGACAAAGGATTCCCACGGGCCGCGCGAGGTGGTGCGGCGGCGCGACACCTCGGCCCGGGGTCGCTCGGACGCCGGCGCGGCCGCCGTCAGACGTCGATGGGCTGGACGCCCAGGATCGCGTGATCGTTGCTGGCGGGGTCGAGCCACATCAGCAGCCGCCGGACCTCGCCGTGGGCGACCTCGACCTCGAGGATCCGGCGCACGCCGTTGCCGCCGATGGCCCGGGCCAGATCGGTCTCGAACGCGTCCCAGGCGCTAGCCAGCGGCGTGGACTGCACGGTCAGGCCCTCGACCTCGACGTCGACGCCCATGACGAAGCGCGCGAACGACGGGTTGGCGACGGTGATCAGCCCGGTCGGCGACACCAGCGCGATCGGCAGCCGGCAGCCCTCGAAGGCGATCCGGATCATCTCGGCGCGCTCGTCCTTGGTGCGCTCGATGACGACGCGGCGCGGCCCGCCGCGGCGGGCGCGGCGGCCGTAGCCGAGCATGTCCATGACCGTGCGCAGCTCGTAGATGAACGCGGCCATGTCCTTGTGGCGCTGCGCCGGGGTCTTGGCCAGCGCGCGCAGGACCAGCTTCTCGAGCGCGGGATCGAGGCCGTCGGCGATCAGCTGCGACGGCGGGGTCGGCGGCTGCTCGAGGTGGCCGGCCAGGATCTGCGCGACGTGGCCGTCCCACGGGACCTTGCCGGTGAGCAGCTCGTAGAACAGGATGCCGAGGCCGTAGATGTCCGACGACGGTGACGGCGGCTCGCCGCGGATGCGCTCGGGCGCGACGTAGTGGGGCGTGCCTGACAGCGACGCCGTCATCCGCGAGGTGCGCAGCGAGCGCGCCAGCCCGAAGTCGAGCAGCCGGACCTGCAGCTGGCGCCGCTTGGTGCTCTGGACCTCGGTGATCAGGATGTTCTCGGTCTTGATGTCGCAGTGGACGATGTCGTTGGAGTGGATGTAGTGGAGCGCCTCGGCGCACTGCAGGATGATGTCGCAGGCCAGGCGCACCGACAGCTGGCGCTCGCGGTGCAGCAGCTTGGCCAGGGGCTCGCCCTCGACCAGCTCCATGACCATGAACAGGCCGAGGTGCTCGTCGTCGCCGAAGTCGACCACCGAGGCGATGTTCTGGTGCGACAGCGAGCTGGCCAGGCGGGCCTCGCGATAGAACAGCTCGCGGGCCTCGGTGGTGGCGGCCAGCTCCTCGCCGATCAGCTTGAGCGCGAAGACCTTGCCGAGCTGGGCGTGGGTCACCTTGAAGACCTTGCCCATGCCGCCCTGGCCGATGCGCTCGGCGATCTTGTAGCGGCCGGCGACCAGCGCGCCGGAGTCGGCGTGGCGCAGCGGCGGCGGCAGCGTCCGGGCCTCGCTGGCCGCGTTGCCGCGACTGCGGCCCGGCGGCGGCGTCGCGACCGGGGCCTGGCTGGGCGCCTTGCGCATCGCCGGCACGGTGGCCCGCGTCGGCACCTTGGGCGGCGGCGGCATCGCCGGCGCGGGCACCACGGGGCGCGGCGCCCGGGACGGCGGCCGCGACGGCGCCGGCGGCAGGCTGGTCGGCTCGACCGCGTGGGTCGTGACCGCGGTGCGGGTGGCCTCGATCGCGGTGGGCCCGCCGGCGACGGTGCGCGTCGACTCGGCGATCGGATCGTCGGCGCGCAGCGGCGCCAGCGGATCGTCGTCGTCGTCGTCGTCGAGCTGCCAGGTCGGCGGCGGCAGCCGCGGCAGGTCGCGCCGCGACTCGACCAGGATGCCGCTCATGCGGACCCGGCTGACCTGATCGTCGGCGACCCCGACGTCGCCGTCACCGTCGCGCTCCGGTGGCGGCAGCGGCAGCCCGCGCCGGCTCCCTCCTGCTCTGTCGCGCGCGTCGGGCAACGGCAGGATGGTAGCCGGGCTGTGGCGCCCGCACAATGACCGTCACCGCCGGCCCGCGACCGGCGTGCCAGCGGTCGGTCCTCGGGCGGATCCCGAGGCGACGGCGGTAGACTGGACCGACCTGGCATGCAGGAGCTGCTGTACGCGACCAGCTACGAGCCCCGGCTCCTCAGCGCGCCCTTCCTGGTCGCGCTGGGGGTCCTGAGCATCGTCGGCGCCTACGCGCTGCTGGTCCGTGGCCTGGCCCTGACCCGCTGGTCGATGGTCGGGTTCGCCGCCGGCCTGGCGGCCTACGTGCTGAGCCAGGCGCTGGCGGCGTCGATCGTGTCGCCGGCCGCGGCCACCGCCGCCTACCGGATCGGCGTGGCGTTCGTCCCGTTCGCGTCGTCGTGCGCGATGGTGTTCCAGCTGACGCTGATCGAGCGCTACCAGGCCAACCGGCGCTGGGTCCAGCTCGCGCTCGGCTCGAGCGTCGTCATCGCGATCGCGACGGTCGCGACCGACCAGATGGTCTCCGGCGTGCGGATGACCCCGGCCGGCATGTACTTCTTCGTGCCCGGCCCGCTGTTCGGCATCGGCCTGCTCGCGATGATCGGCTGGTCGTGCTTCGGCTTCTTCGCGCTGGCGCTGGCGCGCCGCCGCGAGGCCTCGAGGTCGCGCCGCACGATGATGGCGCGCGCGATGATCGCGATGTGCACCGCGTGGTTCGGCACCGTCGACGTCGTCATCGCCTACCTCGACGGCCCGTTCCCGGTCGGCTGGGCGTTCCTGACCGGTGGCGCGCTGCTGTCCCTGCGCGCGGTCGTGATCGACGACCTGCTGCGGGCGCGCGCCCTCGACGATCTGGTGCCCAACGCCATCGGCTACGCGGTGTGCGCCGGCGGCGCCACCTGGGCGATGGTGAGCTGGGTGACGCCGTCGCTGCCGTGGTGGCTGGTGCCGCCCGCGGTGGTGCTGGCGTTCGGCGGCGTCCGCGTCGTGCTCGCCACCCTCGGCACGCTGCGCCGCGGCGCCGACCAGGCCGACACCACGCTGCAGCGGCTGCTCGCCCAGTTCGCGACCCGGGTCCACCGCCTGCGCCACGAGCCCGACATCGCCGAGCTCACCGCCGAGGTCGTCGAGCTGGCGTGCGGCGTCCGCCCCGAGCTGCTGCTGGCGTCGACCGACGACTGGAGCTGGCGCCGCCCCGACGGCGAGCTGCTGGCCGAGGACGCGACCCCCGATCCGCTGCTGCTGGGCTGGATGCTCGACTACGGCCGGCCGATCCTGCGCGACGAGCTCGAGAGCCTGCGCCTCGACGACCTGCGCCCCGCGCTCGAGCGCCTGCTCGACGGCCACGGCGCCGCCGCGCTGGTGCCGCTGGCCAACCGCGACGAGGTCGTCGGCCTGCTGGTGCTGCCGGCGCGCGAGCGCGGCCGCGCGCTCCGCCGCGAGGCGCTCGAGTTCCTGACCCGGCTCGACGATCGCCTGGCCGCCGCGCTGGTGTTCGTGCGCATGGCGCGGCAGGCGCGGGCCCAGGTCGCGATCGAGCGCGAGGTCGAGCTGGCGGCGGTGGTCCAGGCCGGCTTCGTGCCGACCTCCGAGGTCCGGCGCCTGGGCCCGGTCGCGCTGTTCGGCAGCTGGGTGCCCGCGACCCAGTGCGGCGGCGACTGGTGGGCGGTCTACCCGGTCCCCGGCGACAAGGTGCTGGTCGCGATCGGCGACGTCACCGGCCACGGCGTCGCCGCGGCGATGATCACCGCGGCGGTCAAGGGCGCGTGCGACGCCACGGTCGCGCTCGCCGGCGCCGACCTCGACCTCGCGGTCCTGATGACCCAGCTCGACGTCGCGGTCCGGCGCGCCGGCGCCGGCCGCTTCCACCTGACCTGCTTCCTGGCCCTGCTCGATCCCGCCGGCGGCGACGTCCGGTTCGCCAGCGCCGGCCACACCGTGCCGTACCTGCTGCGCCCCGGCGACGCCGCCGAGCTCGAGCTGCAGGCGCTGGTCGCCCGCGGCAACCCGCTGGGCGCTGGCCACGGCTCGGTGACCCGCACCGCCCACAAGCCGCTGCGCCCCGGCGACGTCCTGGTCTGGTACACCGATGGCCTGATCGAATGCCTCGACGCCGACGGCAAGCAGTTCGGCGACCGCCGCATGCAGCGCCTGCTCCGCAAGCTCGACCCCGGACACCTCGATCCAGCCAGCGTCCACGACGCGGTGGCGGCCGCGACCGCCGCCCACCGCGCCGGGCGCAAGCACGATGACGACATGACCCTCCTGGTCGCGACGATCGCCGCCGCATGAAGCTCCGCCTGCTCACCTGGAACATCCACAAGTGCATCGGGGGCGTCGATCGCCGCTACGATCCGAAGCGCACCGCCGACACCCTGGCCCACTATCTGCCCGACGTCCTGCTGCTGCAGGAGGTCGACGAGGGCGTGCGCCGCAGCAACGGCGATCGCCAGGTCGACGTGCTCGGCGATCTGCTCGGCCTCGAGCACCGGTCGTGGTTCCCCAACGTCGACGTCCGCGGCGGCGGCCAGTACGGTAACGCGATCCTGTCGCGCTACCCGATCGTCGAGACCCGCAACGTCGACGTCAGCGTGCGCTGGAAGAAGAAGCGCAGCGTGCTGCACGCGATCTGCCGGGTCCGCCACGGCGACGTCGACCGCACCGTGCACCTCTACAACATGCACCTCGGCCTGGCCCAGTACGAGCGCCGGATCCAGCTGCAGATGTTCCTCGACAGCCACCCGTTCCGCCACATCGATCCCCACACCCCGGTCGTGGTCGGCGGCGACCTCAACGACGTCTGGGGCAGCCTCGGCGGCTTCCTCCGCCCGGCCGGCTTCCGCGGCGTCGACCGCAAGCCGCGCACCTTCCCGGCGTGGGCGCCGATGCGCTCGCTCGACGCCATCTACGTGCGCGGCGACGTCGAGCTCGAGAAGCTCGATCGCGGCGAGACCCAGCTGGCCCGCACCGCCTCGGATCACCGGCCGCTGATCGCCGACGTCGCGATCCAGCCGCACGCGCCGCACCACGACGACGGCGCCTGAGCGGCGCCCGAGCGGGCGGGCCCGCGGTCCGCGGTCCGCGGCTGTCACCGTCGCCGGCTACTCCGCCGGCTTCCGCTTGCGCCGCGCCCGCGGCTGGCTCGCCCGCCGCCGCGCCGCGCCCAGGTGCTTCGTCACCACCGCCAGCACCGCCTCGTCGTCGAGCGCCGGTCCCCCGGTCGCCCCGGCCAGGCGCAGGAACGTCGCCAGCTCGCCGGCGTCGAACCACAGGCCGTGCGCCGGGCACCGATCGAACACCAGGCTCGGCGTCCGCAGCGATCGCATCGCGTGGCCGCACTCCGGGCACGCCAGCTCCGGGCGTCGCCACCAGTGCCAGTGCGCCGGCACCGGCTTGCCCTTGCGCCCCAGCGCCGCGCCCAGCACCTCGTCGCGGATCCACATCCCGCCGCAGCCGCACCGACGGTACGGACCGAGGTCGAGCAGCGCGTCGCCGCACCGCGGACACCGCGCCGCTGCCTGGGTCCGATACACGCTCATCCCGCCCGCGCCCCGCTCACCCGATCTTCTTGTACTTGATCCGGTGAGGCGTCTCGGCGTCGGCGCCGAAGCGGCGCTTGCGGTCTTCCTCGTAGTCCTGGTAGTTGCCCTCGAACCACTCGACGTGGCTGTCGCCCTCGAACGCCATGATGTGGGTCGCGACGCGATCGAGGAACCAGCGATCGTGGCTGATGACCACCGCGCAGCCCGGGAACTGCAGCAGCGCGTCCTCGAGCGCGCGCAGCGTGTCGACGTCGAGGTCGTTGGACGGCTCGTCGAGCAGCAGCACGTTGCCGCCGCGCTTGATCATCTTGGCCAGGTGGACGCGGTTGCGCTCGCCGCCCGACAGCTGGCCGACCCGCTTCTGCTGGTCGCCGCCGCGGAAGTTGAAGCTCGACACGTAGGCCCGCGAGTTGATCTTGCGGTCGCCGAGCAGCAGCTCCTCGGCGCCCTCCGCGATCTCCTCCCACACCGTCTTGTCGTCGCCCAGCGAGTCGCGGCTCTGGTCGACGTAGGCGAGCTGGACGGTGTCGCCGACCTTGAGGCTGCCGCCGTCGGGCGTCTCGTTGCCCATGATCATGCGGAACAGCGTGGTCTTGCCGGCGCCGTTGGGGCCGATGACGCCGACGATGCCGCCGCGCGGCAGCTTGAAGTCGAGGTCCTCGATCAGCAGGTTGCCGCCGAAGCCCTTGGTCAGGCCCTGGGCGACGATGACCTCGGCGCCGAGCCGCGGCCCGGGCGGGATGTAGATCTCGAGCGCCGGATCGCGCTGCTCGCGCTGCGACTCGGCGACCATCTCGTCGTACCGCGATAGGCGGGCCTTGCTCTTGGCGTGGCGCGCCTTGGGCGACGCCCGCACCCACTCGAGCTCGCGGTTGAGCATGCGCTGGCGGGCGCTCTCCTGCTTCTCCTCGGTGGCGAGCCGCTTGGCCTTGTACTCGAGCCACGACGTGTAGTTGCCCTCGAACGGGTAGCCCTCGCCGCGATCGAGCTCGAGGATCCACTGGGCGACGTTGTCGAGGAAGTAGCGGTCGTGGGTGATCGCGACCACCGTGCCGGGGAAGTTCTCGAGGGTGTGCTCGAGCCACTCGACCGACTCGGCGTCGAGGTGGTTGGTCGGCTCGTCGAGCAGCAGCATGTCGGGCTTCGACAAGAGCAGCCGGCACAGCGCGACCCGGCGCCGCTCGCCGCCGGAGATCTTGGTGACGTCGGCGTCGGGCGGCGGCAGCCGCAGCGCGTCCATCGCGACCTCGACGGTGTGGTCGAGCTCCCAGGCGCCGGCGGCCTCGATGTGGTCCTGCAGCGTCGCCTGCTCGTCGAGCAGCTTGGTCATCTCGTCGTCGTCGATGCCCTCGCCCATGCGCATCGAGATCTCCTCGAAGCGGTGCAAGAGGGCGCGGGTCTCGGCGACGCCGTCCTCGACGTTGCCGCGGACGTCCTTGGTGGGGTCGAGCTGCGGCTCCTGGGCCAGGTAGCCGATCTTGAGCCCGGGCGCCGGCCACGCCTCGCCGACGAACTCCTTGTCGACGCCGGCCATGATGCGCAGCAGCGTGCTCTTGCCGGCGCCGTTGCTGCCGATGACACCGATCTTGGCGCCCGGCAGGAACGACAGCCAGATGCCCTTGAGGATCTCGCGCTTGGGCGGGACCACCTTGCGGAGGTCCTTCATCACGAAGACGTACTGTTGCGCCATGCGGCCGGCAGCATACACCCTTCCCGGGTCGTCGCCCGGGCGCTACCCTCGATGCGATGGGCGCGTTCCGCAGCATCGACGGCACCGAGGTGCTGGAGGCGCCGACCCGGGACGGCACGCTCCGGCTGGAGGTCGCGCCGCGCCACGTCGCGCTGGCGCTGCGCGCCGTCCAGATCGCGGTCACCGACGAGTTCATCACGATCACCGAGCAGCTGCGGCGGCGGGTCAAGCGCCGCTCCGAGCGCCTCGGCGGCTGGCTGGTGGCGGCGCGCGACGTGCCGCGCGAGGATCTCGGGCTGTGGCTGGAGCTGGCGCCGGGCCGGGTCGAGCGGGTGTTCGGCGCCGCGCCGCACGACCTCATCGCCAGCGACGGCCTGACCGCGCTGCGCGCGCTCGACGCGCTCTACGGCCGGCTGCGCCAGGTCCTGACCCCGCACGCCGCCGGCGCCCGCCGCGCCTTCGAGATCGGCCGCGGCACCGACAAGGTGCTGATCGTCGACTACGACGGCCGGCTGGCGCTGTACGCGCGGCGGATGTTCCGGGACCTGGCCCGGCTGGTCGTCGAGGTCCACGAGGACGGCACCGTCGTGCTGCCGGGCTGGCGCTCGGTCGATCGGTTCAAGGTCGCGCCGCGGTTCGGCGTCACGGTGCTGGGCGACAGCATCCGCTTCATCGGGCCCGGCGGCGACGACCTGGGACGGGTCCCGCTGCCCTGGCTCGAGCCCGAGGAGCGCCAGGAGCTGGCCCGGCGATTCACCGAGTACGTGGCGCGTGGCCCGCAGCCGCGCCCAACTGGGCAATATCGCTGATTTGACAAGGGGGGGTGCCAGCCCCACGTTGTCTCCATGTTTCGTAGCTGGCGTCTCGGCTCACTGCTCGGCTTTCCGGTGGAGGTCAACGCGACCTTCCTGATGCTGCTCGCCGTCATGTTCATCTGGTTCGGCGGGCTCATCGGCGTGATGCTGGTGCTGCTGGCGTTCGCGTCGGTGCTGCTGCACGAGCTCGGTCACGCGGTGGTCGCGCGCGCCCTGGGCGTGCGGGTCTCGGGGATCGAGCTGTCGTTCTTCGGCGGCGCCGCCAAGATGGTCGAGCTGCCCAAGAGCGCCAACCACGAGATCGCGATCGCCGCCGCCGGGCCGATCGTGTCGCTGGCGCTGGCCGGCGCCGGCTTCGGCCTGGGCGCCATGACCGGCGCGGGCGTGCTCACGCTGGTCGGCTGGATCAACGTCGTCATCGCGATCTTCAACCTGATCCCGGCGCTGCCGATGGACGGCGGCCGCATCCTGCGCGCGCTGTTGACCCGCAAGCTCGACTACGTGCGCGCCACCGACGTCTCGGTGACGGTGGCGCGGGTGTTCGCCGTCCTGTTCGTGGTCGCGGCGGTGGCGTGGGGCTCGTTCCAGCTGCTGCTGCTGGCGCCGCTGCTGTGGGTGATGGGCACGCAGGAGCGCATGCTGGCGCGCGCGATGGCGCACCGCTACGCCTACGACGGCACCGGCTACACCGAGCGTCGCCACGGCGAGGTCGAGGTGCTGGGCCGCGACCCGTTCGGGTTCGGCGGTGGCGGTGGCGACGGCGGCGGCTGGCAGGGGCGGCCGCTGCGGCCGTGGTGGGCCGACGTGCCGCCGCCCGCGACCCACGCCTCGGCGGGCGCGCCGCCGCGCCGGGTGGTGATCCGGCAGCGCAACGGCCGGCTGATCCTCGAGGTCCTCGAGTAGCCACGGCGAGCGGCGCTGGCGACGGTCGCGACAGCGATGTCGCGTGACCGTGGGCACGACGTGCGCGCGGCCACCTGCGTCGGGACGCCCGCTTGCGCCGGCGCCTCGTCGTCCCGAGAATAGGCGTGGTCGGACCTCGGTCCAACGACCACGCTTACCCTGGACTACGGAGGACACTCGATGCGAACCGCCACCCTGCTCGTCGCCGCCGCGATCGCCGCCGGCGCCGCCGCCTGCAACACCCCCACCGAGGGCGCCAACGGCAACCTGCAGTTCACGCCGCAGCTGTGCGGCGGCTTCATGAGCTGCGACTTCAACGACTCGATCGGCGTCTACGGCCAGATCAACGTCACGATCGACGGCCTCAACGGCACGTCGACCGCCGGCCTCGACCTGGCGTCGGACGACACCAGCGTCCTGACCGTCGAGCCCGGCGAGGACATCGGCGGCCAGCCGTCGTGGGTCCTGACCGCGACCGGCGCCGGCGTCGCCCGCCTCGCCGCACTAACCCCGGGCGCCGAGGAGGTCGACTTCGTCGAGGTCGGCGTCCAGGACGTCCAGTACCTGACGCTGGAGTCGTTCGTCGGCGACGCCGTCGGGCCCTCCGACGAGGCCGGCTACGACGAGGGCTGGACGGTCAACGCCGACCAGCTGGTGTCCTGGTACGTGCGGCCGCGCATCGCCGGCGACGCGCCGACGATGGGCCGGTTCTCGATCGAGACCGTCCTCGACGCCGGCAACGACTGGCTCACCGGCACCGAGGAGAGCTCGTCCGACCGTCCCAACGGCTACCTCTACGTGCGCCTGCCGGTCGGTGACTACCCGATCCGCTTCGAGGTCACCGAGGACCCGGGCATCGGCGTCGACGCGATGATCCACGCGGTCCAGACCCAGCAGTAGCGCCGCGCCCGCGCCGCCGGGGCGCCGCCGGACCGGGGTTGCCGCCGACTGCCTTCGGGGGCGGCGCCGGACCGGGGTTGCGGCCGACTGCCTTCGCAACGGACCGGCGGACCGCGTCGCCGGACCGGGGTTGCCGCCGACCCGGCACCGCCGGACCGGGGTTGCGGCCGACTGCCTTCGCAACGGACCGGGGTTGCCGACGACCGACTTCGCACCGGACCGGCCGCGTCACCCTGGTCCGGCACATCGAGGCCAGGGTGCGCGCTACGTGGGTCGCGCCCCGCGTCAGCTCTGACCACGCCGCGACGGCGCGCGCCCATCGGGCGCACGCGAGTGCCGAGCCATCTTCCTCGTCACGCGCGCGGAGGTTCGGCGACGACGACGCTGGCGAAGCGGCGTAGCCAGTAGGTCCCGGGCGGAAACACCACGGACAGGCCCGCCAGCCATGCCGCCCGTGCCGCGCGGTACGCGTCGATGAACGCGCGGTTGCGCTGCAGCGCCTCGATGCGCGCCCACACGCTGCGCGCGGCCACACGCGGTCGCAGGCCGCGTCGCGCTTCCCGGCTCGTCGGACAGCTCCGCCAATCCTGCTGCAGCACGCCGCGACGACCGAGCACGCCGCGCCCGGCGCGGCGGCGCTCAGTCGCCAGCCGCTCCTCCTCGGCCGCCACGCGCTCGCGCAGCACGCCGAGGAAAGCCTCGACGTCCTCGATATCCGGCGGCAGGCCGAGCTCGAGCGTGACCTCCTCCGGCATCGAGCCGCCGGCGCGGAAGAACTGCTTGGGCCGCCGCACCACGATCGACTGCCGGTTCAGCAGCGCGGCGAGCCCGTGCACGCCGGGCCAGTGATGCGCCCGGTCCACCAGCCCCGCCTTCACCGGGTTGGTCGCCACGTACACCAGCTTGTCGAGCACGTCGTCGATCTCGACGAGCTGCACCAGGCACGGCGGTTCGCTGGACCACAGGTTCTCGCGTCGCCCGCGGTGCGCGTTCTGCGCCTTCGCCAGCATCTTGTGGAAGTGCTCCATGAACTCGATGGCGTGTCCGTCGCGGTCGTACACGACCGTGTGGTGGTGGTTCGACATCACCACGGGCAGCACGATGCGCACGTCGTACCGGTTCGCCGCCTCGGCCAGGCAGTAGAGGAACGTTTCGTTGGTCACCTTGTCGGGCCGCAGCAGCAGCTGTCGCTGGGTACAGCGGCGCGTGAGCATGTACGTCCGGCCTGGGAGCACTTCGCGAGGCAACGACATCGCACCGTCGCATCAGCACGACGCGTGCCGGCGGCAACACTGCGAAACCTCGCGCACCGCGTCCGATGTCCGGTCGCAAACGTCCGCGGACCGGACACGCTGTCCGGTGGCCGTCCTTGGGAGCAACCCCGGCACGGAAACCGGACAGGCCGCGATCATCGGCCTCGGCCCAGAGCAACCCCGGCGCTGCCCCTGGTGCCGAGCGGTGGTTCTCCAGAGGTCAACCCCGGTGCGGACATCCGGTTGCAGGGGCAACCCCGGTGCGGGCGCGGGACGCTCCCGGGGGAACCCGGCGCGGCCGAGGTGCGCCAGACGTCAACCCCGGCGCGGGCGCGCAGCAGGCGCGCCGCGTCGGGCCGTGCGCGCCCGGATGTCCCCGGCCGCGCTTGATCGCGGAGGGCACCTGCCGGGACACTGCGGCATGACAAGACGCTCGACCCGCGCGCACGCGCTCGTCCTCGCCGTCGCGCTCGTCGCCTGTGGCGGCCCGGCGTCGCCTCCGGTCACGAACGCGGGCGCGGGCACCGGCGGCGGCACGTCCGCCGCCGCGCCGCCGGCGCCGGTCGAGACGCCCGAGGTGACGTACCGCCAGCTCGACGCGGCGGCGACCGTCGAGACCGCGTCCGGCGCGTCGATCCCGGTCCCCAGCGGATGGTTCGTCGCCGAGGCGCCGGACGTCGTGCGCCTCCAGACGCCGGAGCAGGACCTGTCGATCGCGATGCTCGCCGTCGAGGCCAAGGATCGCGACGCCGCGGTCGCCGCCGCCTGGGCGGCGGTCGACCCGTCCTTCGACCTCGCGGTCGCGCAGGCCGACGACCTGCCGCCCGACGGCGGCTGGGACGCGTCCAGCCAGGTCGTCTACGTCACGTCCACCGACGAGGCACGGGTGGTTCTCGCGCTCGCGCGTCGCACCGGCGCGGTGTGGTACGTCGCGCTGGTCGACGGCACCGCCGCCGCCCTCAACCGGCGCGGCGCCCAGCTCGGCTCGATCGTCCGCGACATGAAGGTCCCGGGCGTCGAGGCCGAGTCGCTGGCCGGCCGCGCCGCCCAGCTCGACGCCGATCGCCTGGCGACCTGGGGCGAGTTCGTCGAGCAGGCGCGCGTCGCCACCGACGTCCCCGGCGTCGCGGTCGCCGTCGTGCACGGCGGCAAGATCGTGTTCGAGCGGGGCTTCGGCGACAAGCTGCGCGGCGGCACCAAGAAGAACGCGGTCGCGCCCACGACGCTGTTCGCGATCGGTTCGATCACCAAGTCGTTCACGACGCTGCTGATCGCGCGGCTCGTCGATCGGGGCGTCGTCCGCTGGGACGAGCCGGTGGTCGAGGCGCTGCCCCAGTTCGCGCTCGCCGACGCCGAGCTGACCCGCGAGGTCACGATGCAGCACACCGGGTGCGCGTGCACCGGGCTGCCCCGCCAGGACTTCGAGCTCATCTTCGAGTTCGGCGGCTGGACCGCCGAGCAGCGCGTGGCGTCGATGGCGGCGATGGCGCCGACCACCGGCTTCGGCGAGACCTTCCAGTACTCGAACCTGATGGTCGCCGTCGGCGGCTGGGCCGCCGGCCACGCCTACGCGCCCAAGAAGAAGCTCGGCGCCGCCTACGCCGAGGCGCTGCAGAAGCTGGTGCTCACCCCGCTGGGGATGAAGACCGCGACCCTCGATCGCGTCAAGGCGGGCAAGGGCGACGCGGCGCGCCCGCACGGCGAGGGCATCGCCCCCGGCTACCAGCCGATCCCGCTGGCGTGGGAGGCGTTCGCCGAGGCGGTCGCGCCCGCCGGCGCGCTGTGGGCGAGCGTCCGCGACATGTCGAAGATCATGCTGTTCGAGCTGGCGCGCGGCAAGACGCCGGACGGCAAGCAGCTGGTCTCCGAGGCCAACCTGCTGCTCCGCCGCACCCCGCAGGTCAAGATCAGCGCGCACGACGCCTACGGCCTCGGCCTCGTCGTCCACGACGAGCGCGGCATCGCCGAGGTGACCCACGACGGCGGCACCTTCGGCTTCACCTCCAACATGTTCATCCTGCCCGACCAGGACATCGGCGTGATCGTGCTGACCAACGCCGGCGGCGCCGGACTCCTCCAGAGCGTGGTCCATCAGCGGTTCTACGAGCTGGTGTTCGGCGCCGAGGAGCGGGCCGCGACCCAGCTCACCGAGGGCGTCGCGCGCGCCAAGGCGCACGCCGAGGCGGAGGTGGCGATGGAGCAGGTGCCCGACGACGCGTGGATCGCGCCGCTGCTCGGCGCCTACACCGAGCCCGGCCTCGGCCGCATCGAGCTCCGTCGCGACGGCGCGCGGATCGTGCTCGACGCCGGCGAGTGGCAGACCGAGGTCGCCAAGAAGACCGACCGCGACGGCACGGTCAAGCTGATCACGACCGGCCCCAGCGTCGCCGGCCTCGAGCTCGTGCCACGCCAGCAGGACGGCAAGCAGGTCCTGGTCCTCGACGTCGGCCAGCAGGTCTACACCTTCGTCCCGGCGAAGTAGCCGGGCAGGGGAGGGCCGGGGCGCGCCGGGGAGATCGCGCCCGGTGCCGCGGGCGCTCCCGCCGCGAGCGCGACCGCGTCCTAGTCGGGAAGCTTCGCGAGCGCGGCGGCAGCGGCCTTGGCGATCCGTGGCACCGGGCTCGCCGCCAGCTCGGTGAGCAGCGGGCGGTGCGCGTCGGCCTCCTCGGGGCGCACCGGCCACGCGCGCAGCGCACGCTCGATGTGCTCGGCGAGCCCCGGGACGTCGGCGTGATCGCGAAACGCCGCGAGCCGCGTGGTCGGATCGAGCGGCCCCGTGAACTCGTCGAAGGCGGCTCGCCGGCGCCACAGCTCGTCCGCCTGGAGGTGTCGCGACACGATCGACCGCACCTCGTCGTCGCTCCCGAGCACGTGGATGCGCAGGCGGATGGCGTCGGGAGGTGGCGACTCCCTCCGGGTCCGCTCGCGGATCAGCTCCTCGATCGGCGCGGGCAGGGGCTTGCCGATCCGGCGCAGGTAGTGCACGCCCGCCGCCGGCTTGCGATGGGCCGGGAGCGAGAGTCTCCGGATGATCTCCTCGGCGAAGTACGTCGGGAGACGCTTCGGTGGGTCGACGCCGAAGAAGAGCTCTCCGGACAGGTACGCCAGCGGCCAGCGACGGACCTCCTTGGGGTTCTTCGCCCAGGGCACGGCCGGCAGCTTGTCGCGAGCGCTCGGCGACGAGAGGTACTTCTCGTAGAGGACGAGCGCCGCGGACTCACGCACGCGAGGCGACGGGTCGGCGAGGCCGGCCTCGACCACGCGGACGAGGACGCCGACCGGCACCCCCTTCTCGCTGGTCCAGTCCATGTCGCCCAGCAGCAGGATCGCGAGCGCACGGACGCGGTCGCTCGGATCGCTGGTCGAGACGAGCTCGAGCACCCCGTGTCGATCCGTCTCGAGCAGCTCCGGCACGCGCACCGAGAACATCGCCTCGAGCGCGTCGGCACGCGTGGCCTCGTCGGGCGCACCGAGCCGCGTGAGCTGCGCACGGAGCCCCTCTACCGCGTCTCCGTACTGCTTCGCGTGTTTGCGGAGCAGTCCGAGCGCGGTCTCCACGATCGGTCCGGTCGCCGGAGCCGCGGAGTCGGACGGCGGCGCTGGGCTCCGCATGCCCCGCTCGAAGGCCGGCGGACGTCCGTCCTCGCCCGTCCAGGTCGGCGCGGACCCCACGAAGATCGTCGCCGACTCGATCGCCGCGATCGCGTGGATCTCCAACAGCAGCGCCGCGAGCTCGTCCGGCGCGTCACCATCGCGACTGTCGGGGATGTAGGAGATGGCGGCGAGCGGCCCCCTGTCGCCACGCGTGCTCCTCGCCGCCGGTCGCGACGAACGTCGCCCATCGCCGCCCGCAGCGCTCGAGGGCGTCGTCGTCGGGCGTGGCCGCGAACCGCACGTGCGCCGAGAGCGACGGATCGCGCATGTCGTCGTCGAACACACGCTTGAAGGTCGGGCTCTTGCGCTTCTTGCGGGCCATTCGCTCCTCCAGAGCGGGATCCAGTGGCCGACCGCCCGCGCCGTCACCACCGGCTGACGCTTCCGGTTCGACCCTTCCCGGCGCGAGACCGCTGACGCGACGACGAACGACCGCCCCCGCGCCCGCGCCCGCGCCACCGCCCCGCCTTACGCCAGCTGCGCGGCGACCTGGTCGCGCACCGCCTGCGCGACTGCCGAGCGGGGTGCGCCGCGCTCGGCGCCGACCAGGTCGACGGTCAGCGGCGCGCCGGCGGCGACCACGGCGGCGACCGCGGCCTCGATGGCGCGGTGGCCGCGGATCAGGCGCTCGTCGCCGAAGCGGCGGCCGAGCCAGCCGAGGCACTCGCCGGTGGCGAGCAGCATGGCCATGGGGTTCGCGCGGTCCTTGCCGGCCAGCGGCGGCGCGCTGCCGTGGATGGGCTCGAACATGGCGTGGTCGTCGCCGACGTTGCAGCCGACGGCCATGCCCATGCCGCCCTGGAGCACCGACGCCAGGTCGGTCAGGATGTCGCCGAACATGTTGGTCGTCACGACCACGTCGTAGCGCTGCGGCTGGGTCAGCACGAACATCGCGAAGGCGTCGACGATCGCGACGTCCTGCTCGACGTCGGGGAACTCGGCGGCGATCTCGCGGTAGACCTCGAGGAACAGCTTGCAGCCGTACAGGACGTTGTTCTTGACCACGCAGGTGACGCGGCGCTTGCCGTCGCCGGGGGCGCCGCGGCCGCGCTCGCGCGAGATCTCGAACGCGCGCCGGATGACCTTGGCCGACGCGGCACGGGTGATGACGCGGGTGTCGGTCGCGACCGAGCGGACGCCGCCGGTGTCGAGGATGCCGCCCATGCCGCTGTACAGGCCCTCGGTGTTCTCGCGCACGACCACCATGTCGACGTCCTCGGCGCGCCACACCTCGGCGTAGCGGCCGGCCAGCCCGTGGCGCAGCCCCGGCAGCACCTTCACCGGGCGCACGTTGGCGTAGAGGTCGAGCTTGATGCGGTTGCCGATCACCGGCGACCAGCCGGCCATCTTGCCGTCCTTCATCATCACCGGCTGGCCGTCGGCGCCGGCCCAGCCGACCGCGCCCAGCAGGATCGCGTCGGCGGCGCGGCACCGGGCCTCGGCGTCGTCGGGCCAGTCGCGGCTGCCGTGCTCGAGGTAGAACTTGCCGCCGCAGGCGATGTCGTCGAGCGCGAACCGGACGCCGAGCCGGGGCTCGACCAGCGCGAGCAGGGCGCGGGCCTCGTCGATCACCTCGACGCCGATGCCGTCACCGGGGAGCAGGACCAGCGAGTAGACGTCCTTGGGGGACTGGGACTGCATGCGCGCACGCTAGCAGGTCGGCCGGCGCCGCCCAAAGGGCCGGCGCCGGCAACCTGTCGCCGGCGCCGCCGCCGCCGCGTGACTCACCGCGTCGCCTCGTACAGCTCGTCGAGCACCGCGCGCCCCGGGGTGCGCTCGCCGCGCGCCAGCTGCCACACCCGTTCGACCACGAGCGTGTTGACCGGCACCTCGACGCCGTGCGTCGCGGCGTGCGCGACCACCTCGCCGTTCAAGAAGTCGATCGCCGGGGTGCGCCCCCGCTCGATCGCCGCCAGCATCGACGACCGCATGCGCCGGTAGCGCAGCCCGACCGCGATCAGCAGCGCGTGCTTGGCGGTCAGCCCGGCCGAGCCGACCTTGGCGGCGCGCTCGGCGTCGGTCAGCGCCACCCAGTCGAGGTCCAGCGTGCCCGCGACCTTCTCGAGCCGGACGTCCTCGCGGCGCGCCACCTCGACGGCCTCGGACATGACCTCGAGGGCCAGCCGCCGGTACCGGCGCACCCGCACCAGCGGGCCCAGGCGCTCGCCGGCGATCGTCGCCAGCGACGAGATCGCGCAGTTGATCGCCAGCTTGCTCCACCGCGCGCCCATCAGGTTGGCCGTGGTCGTCACCGGTCCGACCGCCTCGAGCAGCGCGCCGATGCGCCGCACGGTGTCGTCGGGATCGCCGCCGATCCGGCCCAGGGTGAAACCGCCGGCGGCGGTGCGCTCGTACAGCCCGGGCTCGGGCATCGACGCCCCCCACGCCACGATGCCGCCCACCACCCGCTCGGGGCCGACGATGCGCGCGACCCGCGCCTCGCACAGCCCGTTCTGCAGCACGACCATCGCGCCGTCGTCGGCCAGGGTCGGCAGCGCGGTGCGCGCCGCGTCCTCGACGCTGGGCGGCTGGGTCGCCAGCACGACGACGTCGAAGCGCTCGCCCTCGGGCGGCGCCGCCTCGATGCGCCCGGGGACCGCGCGGTCCTCGCCCTCCTCGCGGAGCCGGAAGCCGCGGTCGCGCACGGCCGCCAGGATCCCGGGGTTGGTGGTCACCGCGGTGACGTCGGCGCCGATCTCGGCGAGCGAGCCGGCGACCAGGCCGCCGATGCCGCCGGCGCCGACCACCAGGACGCGGGGAGTGTCCGATGTCATGCGGGCGTTCTTACCACCCCGCCGGTGCATACTGCCCGCCGTGGAACGCCTGCGCGCCCTGACCCTCAACATCTGGAACCGCCAGGGCCCGTGGGAGCGCCGGCTGCCGCTCCTGCGAGACGCCTTCACCCGCCTCGCCCCGGACGTCATCGGCCTGCAGGAGGTCATGGCCTTCGGCGGCCGCTCCCAGGCCGACGAGCTGGCCGACGGCCTCGGCCTGCACGCCCACTACGGCGTCGCCTGGCCCATGGGCGGCGGCCTGTCGATGGGCAACGCGATCCTGTCGCCGCACCCCCTGGTCGAGACCGACGTCCTGCCGCTGCCGGCGCCCGACGGCTTCGACCCGCGCAGCGCCGCGTTCGCCGTGCTCGACGCGCCGTGCGGCCGGGTCCCCGTGTTCTGCACCCACCTCACGTTCCAGCCGTTCATGGGCCACGCCCGCTGCGCCCAGGTCCGGGCCCTGGCCGACCACGTCGCCACCCGCGCCCCGCTCGACGGCTTCCCGCCGATCCTGCTCGGCGACTTCAACGCCGAGCCCGACTCCGACGAGATGCGCTTCCTGCGCGGGCTCACCCCGCTGGGGGGCAAGAGCGTCTACTTCGCGGACTGCTGGGACGCGACCACCGGTCGCACCGGCGCCGATCCCGGCTTCACCTACGACCGGCGCAACGTCTACGCGCTGCGATCCCGGGAGCCGTCCCGGCGGATCGACTACGTCTACGTCCGCGGCCCGGATCGCGCCCTCCGCGGCGAGCCCCTGGCCTGCCGGGTCGTCGTCGACGAGGCCATCGACGGCGTCTGGCCGTCCGACCATTTCGGGGTGCTGGCCGAGATCCAGGCCGCGGCGCGACCGCACGACCCTTATTGAAGTGACCCGCCGAAACCCTCGGCCGCGATTTCGTGTCGAGCGGGGCGCCGGGCTACAATTTCCCCCGGATGCAGATCACCTTCTGGGGCGTGCGGGGCAGCTACCCCGTGCCCGGACCGCAGACCGTGCGCTACGGCGGCCAGACGTCGTGCGTGGAGGTGCGGTCGTCCGGCGGTGGCTGCCTGATCCTCGACGCCGGCACCGGCCTGCGCGCGCTCGGCCAGAAGCTGGCGCGCGAGAGCGGCGGCGCCGCCGGCCGCTACCACGTGCTGCTGTCGCACGTGCACTGGGATCACATCCAGGGCCTGCCGTTCTTCGAGCCGGCGTACATCCCCGGCACGACGATCGCCGTCTACGCCCTGCTGACCGCCGCCGACGAGCTGCAGCAGGTGATCGGCGGCATCACCCGCCACGAGTTCTTCCCGGTCCCGCTCGACTCGGTGCCGGCGCACTTCCAGTACCACGAGGTCGAGCCCGGCGTGCGCATGACCCTGGGCGAGTTCCTGGTGCTGCCGATCGCGCTCAACCACCCGTTCGGCGCGGTCGGCTACCGCATCGACTGCGACGGCGCCAGCGTCGCCTACGTCGCCGACACCGCGCCGTTCACCGACGTCCTGCACAAGCAGCACTTCCTGCGCGGGCTCGAGCCGCTGTCCGACGCCGATCGCGAGACCCTGGCGCAGATCCGCGCCGACCTGGTCAAGGCGATCACCCGCTGCGACACGGTCATCTACGACACCCACTTCCTGCCCGACGAGTACAAGCGGTTCCCGCACTACGGCCACTCGACGCCCGAGCACGCGCTCGCGCTGTGCGTCGAGGCCAAGGTCCGCCGCCTCGTCCTCTACCACCACGCTCCCGGCCACAGCGACGACCTGATGGATCAGGTCGCCAAGGACTACGCGGCCCAGGGCGAGGCGGTCGGCGTCGAGGTGATCACCTCGTTCGAGGGCATGGAGCTCGACATCGAGGGGGCGCCGTGAAGGTCCGGTTCTGGGGCGTGCGCGGCTCGTTCGCGATGAGTGGGCGCGAGTTCCTGCGCTACGGCGGCAACACGCCGTGCGTCGAGCTGCAGACCGACGACGGCCAGCGCCTGGTGATCGACCTCGGCACCGGCGCCACCGAGCTGGCCAAGTCGCTGATGGGCACCGCGCTGGGCAAGGGCACCGGCGAGCTGCCGATCCTCCTGACCCACACCCACCTCGATCACATCCAGGGCCTGCCGTTCTTCACGCCGTTCTTCCTCGAGGGCAACCACATCAGCATCCACGGCGTCGACCCCGACGGCACGTCGCTCGAGGCCACGCTGCAGAACCAGCTCGCGCCGCACTACAGCCCGCTGGGCGGGCTCGAGAACCTGTCGGCGCACGTGTCCATCGAGGCGTTCCAGCCCGGCGATCGCCTGGCCCTGGGCCCGTTCAAGATCCGGACCGCGGCGATGCCGCACGCGACGATGCGCACCACCGCGTTCCGCATCGAGGCCGACGGCAAGGTCGTGACGTTCCTGTCCGACGTCGAGTACCCCGACCCGGAGGCGCCGGATCCGCAGGCGGTGGCGCTGGCGATGGGCGCCGACCTGCTGATCCACGACGCGATGCACCCCGACGACGAGTACGACCTGCGCCGCGGCTGGGGCCACTCGCCGGTGTGCGCGGGGATCGCCGTCGCGACCGCGGCGCTGTGCAAGCGGCTGGCGCTGTTCCACCACAGCCCCGACGCCACCGACGACCAGATCGACGCCCTGGTGGCGAGCGCCCAGGCGCAGACCAGCATCCCGCTGTTCGCCGCCGCCGAGGGCAGCTACGTCGAGATCTAGCCGGCCGTAGCCGGCCGTAGGGCCCGTGCCCGTGCCCGTGCCCGTGCCCGTGCCCGATCCGAAATCCGGGCTCTGAGCCTGGCCGTCGGGCCCGCTACGCGACCGCCGCCGGCTCCATCCGCTGGCGTCGCAGCTGCTCCTCGCGCTCGAGATCGGCGAACGGATCCTCCCAGTTCTCGAACTGCAGGATGCCGAGCTCCTGGAACCGCTTGCGCTGGCGGTCGCTCAGCAGGTCCATCTTCTTGATCGCCGGGACGATCTTCGCGAACAGCATCTGCCGGAACATGATCTGGCCCTGGTTGTGGAGCGCGATGTCCATGCACTCCTGGACCGGCAGCCCCATCTTCTCCCAGACCTCCTGGAACAGGAACCGGTCGCGCATCAGCCGCGCCGCCTCGTAGACGAAGTCCTCGCGCTCGGCGCGGACCGACTCGGGCTGGTCGCGGTAGTAGTCCTTGAGGCTGAGCACGCCGAACGCGACGTGGCGGGCCTCGTCGCCCATGACGTAGGCGGTGAGATCGCGCAGCAGCGGCTCCTCGGTGTTGTTGCGGATCATCCCGAAGGCGGCCATCGCCAGGCCCTCGACCATGATCTGCATGCCGAGGAACTTCATGTCCCAGCGCGAGTCCTTGAGGATCATGTCCAGCAAGGTCTTGAGGTGGGTGTTGACCGGGTACGAGAAGCCGATCTTCTCGTGCAGGTACCGGTTGTAGACGTCGACGTGCCGGGCCTCGTCGTAGACCTGGCTGGCGCCGTACAGCTTGGAGTCGAGATCCGGGACGCAGTCGACCAGCTGCGCGGCGGCGAGCAGCGCGCCCTGCTCGCCGTGGAGGAACTGCGACAGCGTCCACGCGCTGGTCTCGCCGTTACACGCGACGCGCTCCGCCGGCGTCATCCGGTTCCAGATGTCGGAGCCGAACAGCGGCAGCAGGTTCTCCGGGCCCATCGGCTTGGTGATGTCGACCTCCCGGTGCCACGGCAGCGCCGCGGTGGCGTCCCACTGGGCGTGGGTCGCCTTGTCGTACAGGTTCCGCAGCTGCTGGCGGGTCTCCTGGTAGCCCCACGTGTACGTGACGTCGAGGATGGCCTCGAGGGTCTCGATCGACGGGCGGGCGTTCGCATCGGCGGCGGACGGAGCTGCGCTCATGAAGGTCCCTCGATCCCGGGCTGGCGCCGGGTGTGAAAGTGAATACTTCTTCATTTTGAGCGTGCAACCGAAGCCGCGTCAAGCGAAACTTCGAGGACACATGGGGTATGAACAGTCCTCGGGGGCCGCTCCCGCCAGCCACGCCGTGAAGACCGACGAGCCAAGTCCGCAGGAGCTCTTGCTGATCGACGCCACCGCGCGCCGGTTCACGCAGGAGCGCGCCCGCCGGACCTACGAGGCCCTGGTCGCGGCGGCGAGTGACGCGTTCCTCGAGCACGGCTACGACGCCACCGGCACGCCGGACATCGCGGCGCGCGCCGGGGTCTCGGTCGGCACGTTCTACCGCTACTTCGACGACAAGAAGCAGATCTACCTGGAGGTCACGCGGCGCCACATGGCCGCGCTCTACCACCAGGTCATGGATCGGCTGACCCCCGAGCGCTTCGCCGGCAAGGAAGCGCGCGCGACGATCACCGAGACCGTCAACATCCTGTTCGATCAGGTCAACCGGCACCCGACGATGCACCGGGTCTTCCTCGAGATGTCGCTGCGCGACGACGACGTCATGGCCCTGCGCCGCGCCTTCGACGCGATCAGCCACGAGCAGCTGACCCGGCTGATCGCGGCGATCTGTCCGGCGGTCGCCGATCCCGAGGCCACCGCGCTGGTGGTCCTGGTCGCCGCCGGCGAGTGCGCCAGCGTCATCGCCGGCATCCGTGGGCCGCTGCCCATCGACACCGCCCGCAGCAAGGCGGCGCTGTCGTCGCTGATCCACCGGGCGCTGTTTGGCATCGAGGAGGACGTGAAGTAGAGTCCGCGCACGATGCGGCTCACCTCCACGCTGTTGACGATCGTCGTCGGGTCGGTCCTCGCCCTCGGCGCCTGCAAGAAGGACGAGGCCACCAGCAAGCCGGCGGATCCGGTCGGCACGGTCGGCCCCGACGGCATCCGCCGCGTCGCGATCGAGGCCGGTCGCACCGGCTACAAGCCGGACCGCATCCCCGCCAAGCCCGGCGAGAAGCTGATCCTGGTGTTCACCCGCACCGTCGACGGCGAGTGCCTCAGCCAGGTCAAGGTCGCCGACGGCGCCCTGACCCCGCTGCCGATGAACACGCCGGTCGAGATCCCGGTGACCGCGCCGGCCAGCGGCGACCTGCGGTTCGCCTGCGGCATGGACATGCAGACCGGCGTCGTCGCGGTCAACTGAGCGGCGCGGGCGCGGGCACGACGGCGCGCGGCGCCGTCACTTCAGCTTGAACGTGGTCGCGAAGCAGGCCGGCGTCGCGATGCCGCCCTGCTTGTACGGCGCGTAGCGCCAGCCGCGCAGCGCCGCCGCCAGCTTGGTGGCGATGTCGCCGGTGACCTTCATGACGTCGACCGAGGTCACCCGGCCGGTGGTGTCGATGCACATCTTGGCGGCGACCACCGACGGCACGGTCTCGTTGTTGCGGACCCCCGCGCGGAGCGGCGGGACCTCGCCTGACACCTTGGTGACCGCGTTGGGCGCCACGGCCCCCGGGCCCCTGGCCTTCTTCGGCGCCGGCGCCGGCGCCGGCGGCAGCGGTGCCGGGATCACGGCCTTGGACTCGGCCGGCCTGCCCTCGGTCGCGGGCGGCGCGTCGGCGGTCGCCACCGGCACGGGCACCGGCGGCGGCGGCCGCACCGGGGACGCCGTGGCGCCGCCGGCGACGCCGCCGGTCACCGAGCGCACCGGCTCGGCCTTGTCGGCCGCGCCCGCGCTGGCCGCGCCGCTGCCCGGCGACGGCGGCACGGTGACGCGCGCCGTGCGATCGGCGGCGCGCTCGCGATCGATGCGCTCGCGCTCGGCGCGCTCGCGCTGCTTGACCTCCGACATCGACGGCCGGAACTCGTACTTGGTGTTGGCGGAGGCGGCGAACGACTCGCGCCACATGATGACGCCCGACTCGCGCAGCGCGACCCAGTGATTACCCGGCGGGATCTCGTCGGTGTACGGGGTCTTGCCGACCTCGTGGCCGTCGACCAGCACGGTCATGTTCTGCGGCGTCGAGTCGACCACCAGGGTCGCGAGCGCGGCGTTGCCGCCGGCCTCGAGGACGACGCGCACGGTCTGGTTCTCGCCGTCGGACAGCTCGATCTGGGTCACCCAGGTCTTGAAGCCGTCCTTGGAGATCTCGACCTGGAAGACGCCGGGCTCGACCTCGACGGACCAGCCGGAGCCGGTGTGCGGCGGGATGCCGGCGAGGTGCACGGTCGCGTCCTCGGGCTCGACGATGAACTTGAGCTTGGCCGGGGTCGGCGCCGGCGCCACGGCCTGCGCGGTGGAGGCCGCCTTCTTGGCCGACGCACCGGAGCTGGCGCCGAGCGTGAGGTACAGGCCGCCACCGATGGCGCCCACGACCAGCACGCCGATCGCGGCGTTGCGCGCGCCGTGCTTGCGCTGCGCGACGATCGACGCGCCGAACGACGACGCCTCGACCATCGGCGTCGGCTCGGTGTCGCGCGGCGCCTCGGTGGCGCCGACGCCGGGCGGCGAGCTGCTACGGCGCCGGGCGCGGCCCGACAGCGCGTCGTTGCTGGAGCCGTCGGGGAAGCGCGCCGGCTGGGTCGCGCTGCGGCTGCGGGTCGGCGTCGTCGTGGGCGGCGGCGCCACCGCCGAAACCAGCGTCCGGCGGTGCTCGACCATCCCGGTGTCGGCGGCCGCGGCCAGCGCGCCCGCCATCGACGGCGCGCGGGCCCGGCCCGAGTGATCGGGGACCTCGTCGAGGACCACCGGGGCGCCGCTGTCGGCCTCCTGAGCGCCGCCCCACGCGACGTCGGCGGCCTCGTCCTCGTCGCGGTGCAGCGGCGCGACCGGCGCGCCCAGCGGCGCGATCGGCGCCCCCAGCGAGATCTGCTGCGAGTCCTCGGGCGGCGCCAACGGCATCGACACCGGCGACCTCGACTGGCTCATGCCGGCCAGCGAGTCGGTGTTGACCGGGCCGCTGAAGTTGTTGCCCGGCGCCTCCATCGAGAACGCCCAGTCGCACCAGCTCGTGATCTCGCGGTTGGTCGCCGACAGGTGGTAGCGGATCCGGACCTCGTGCAGGGCGTCGCGCATCTCCGCGGCCGACGACCAGCGCTGGTCGGGCTCGCGGGTCAGGGCCCGGAAGACGATCGCGTCGAGCTCCGGCGGGCACGCCTGGTTGAAGCTCGAGGGCGGCAGGATCTCGCCCTTCTGCACCTTGAGCAGGGTCTGGTACTCGTTCTTGCTCGCGAACAGCGGGCGCGCGGTGAGCAGCTCGTGGGCGATGACGCCGGCCGAGAACACGTCGGAGCGGGCGTCGAGCTCGCGCCCGGCGATCGCCTCGGGCGCCATGTACGCGAGCTTGCCCTTGACCCGGCCGGTCGCGGTGCGGAGCTGCTGCGACTGCGCCTTGGCGATGCCGAAGTCGATGATCTTGAGGTGGCCCGAGCGGGTCACCAGCAGGTTCGACGGCGACACGTCGCGGTGGACGATGTGCAGCGGCTCGCCGGTCTCCTCGTCGCAGCGGGTGTGCGCGTAGTCGAGCGCGTCGCACAGCTGGATGAGCAGGGCGATCGTGACGTTGATCGTGGGCGGCCCGGTGACCTTGCGCGCCTGGCGCAGGATCCGGCGCACGTCGCGACCGTCGATGTACTCCATCGAGATGAAGTAGGTCGTGCCGACGCGGCCGAGCTCGTAGAGCTGGACGATGTGGGCGTGGCGCAGCAGCGACGCCAGCTTGGCCTCGCGGACG
The DNA here is from genome assembly GCA_020633495.1 of Kofleriaceae bacterium. GTDB lineage: Bacteria > Myxococcota_A > Polyangia > Haliangiales > Haliangiaceae > WYBA01. Next base: position 68,173 of record JACKDR010000007.1, read on the forward strand.
AACGAGCGGACGAAGCTGGCGTCCTCGGCGAGGTGCGGGAGCAGACGCTTCAGCGCGACGATGCGCTCGAAGCCCTCGATGCCGTGCTCGCGCGCACGGTGCACCGTGGCCATGCCGCCGACCCCGAGACGTTCGTACACCGCGTACGGGCCGAAGATCTCCTGTCCGACGGCCGGGGCCGTATCCACATCAGGCGCTGGGCGATCAGGAGGGAGGGTCATGCTCGAGACACCGACGTCGCCGGCGGGCGCGCTCGCGCTGGGGAAGGCATGTCATCGTTGCATGGCTGTCGTCAACCGCTCACACGCAAGCCTGGCAAATCGTGACAGCCGTGGCGACAACCACATCGGCGTCGGTGCCGGTGGGTGGCGGGCGATGTGGGGAAGTGGACCCCCGCAGGCGTCGGCCGCGGGGCCGCGGGGTTTCAGCCGCGTTTCGCGGCCTCCTCGGGCGTCCGGGTGTCCATCGTCAGGGCGTGGATCGGCGCGCTGGGGCCCTCGAGCTCGCGCGCCAGCGCCGCCATCACCAGGCGGTGGCGCTGGATCAAGGTCTTGCCGGCGAACCCCGCCGACACGATCGTCGCCTTCCAGTGGTCGGCGGTGCCGGTGAGGTCCTCGAGCTGCACGACGGCGTCGGGCAGCGCCTCGCGGATCCTGGCGGTGATGTCCTCGGCTCGCATCGGACCATCCTAGCCGATCGGGATCGCGCCGGCCTCGCGGTCAGGCGATCGCGCCGAGCGCCTTGCCGACCCGGGCGAAGGCGGCGATCGCGCGATCGACGTCGTCGTCGGAGTGCCCGGCCGACAGCTGGACGCGGATCCGGGCCTGGCCCTTGGGCACCACGGGGTAGCTGAAGCCGATGACGTAGATGCCCTCGTCGAGCAGCCGCGCCGCGAACTCGCCGGCGAGGCGCGCGTCGCCCAGCATCACCGGGACGATCGGGTGCTCGCCGGGGCGGATGGGCAGGCCGACCGCGGTCATGCCGGCGCGGAAGCGGGTCGTGTTGGCCTCGAGGCGATCGCGCAGCGCCGTGCTCTCGGTGAGCAGCTCGAGCGCGGCCAGGCTGCCGGCGACGATCGGCGGCGCCAGCGTGTTCGAGAACAGGTACGGCCGCGACCGGTTGCGCAAGAGGTCGATGATCTCCTGGCGGCCCGAGGTGAAGCCGCCCGAGGCGCCGCCCAGCGCCTTGCCCAGCGTCGAGGTGTAGACGTCGACGCGGTCGCCGCAGCCGCGCAGCTCGGCGGTGCCGCGGCCGGTGCGGCCGACGAAGCCGGTGGCGTGGCTGTCGTCGACCATGACCAGGGCGTCGTGGCGATCGGCGAGATCGCAGATGGCGTCGAGGCGGGCGATGTCGCCGTCCATCGAGAAGACGCCGTCGGTGGCGATCATGCGCAGGCGCTGGCCGCGGGTCGCCTCGAGCTTGGCCTCGAGGTCGACGAGGTCGTCGTGGGCGTAGCGGTGGCGCTGCGCCTTGCACAGGCGGACGCCGTCGATGATCGACGCGTGGTTGAGGGCGTCGGAGATGATCGCGTCGTCCTCGCCGAGCAGGGTCTCGAACAGGCCGCCGTTGGCGTCGAAGCACGACGAGTACAGGATCGTGTCGTCGGTGCCGAGGAAGCGGCTGATCGCGGCCTCGAGCTCCTTGTGGCGATCCTGGGTGCCGCAGATGAAGCGGACGCTCGACAGGCCGTAGCCGCGCTCGTCGAGGGCGGCGTGCGCCGCGGCGATGACGCGCGGGTGGCTCGACAGGCCCAGGTAGTTGTTGGCGCAGAAGTTGACGACCTCCTTGCCGCCGACCTGGATGTGGGCGCGCTGCGCCGACTCGAGGACGCGCTCGTGCTTCCACAGGCCGGCGTCGCGGATCTCGGCCAGGGCGGTGGCGAAGTGCTCGCGGGCTCGCTCGTACATGTCGTGTCCTCCTCGGGGGCTTGGGCCGGGGCCGCCGTCGTCGGTGGCTCAGGCCCCGGCGGCGCCGGTGCGGGCGAGCAGGGCCCGGATGCGCGGCACCAGGTCGTCGGTCATGGCGTCGAGATCGAAGCGGGCGCGCCAGCCCCAGTCGGTGGCGGCGGCGCGGTCGTCGAGGGCGCTGGGCCACGAGTCGAGGATGGCCTGGCGCAGCGGCTCGGGGGCGTAGGTGATGGCGACGCCGGGCACGGCGCGGCCGACGCTGGCGGCGATCTCGTCGGCGCGCGGGCTGAACCCGGCGAGGTTGTAGATGCAGCGGCGCAGGCGATCGCGGGGCGCCTCGGCGATCTCGGCGAGGGCGCGGACGCCGTCGGGCATGTACATCAGCGGGATGCGGGTGTCGGCCCGGCAGAACGCCTCGTAGGCGCCGCGGCGGACGCCGTCGACGTACATGAACAGGGCGTAGTCGGACGAGCCGCCGCCGGGCAGGCCGGCGCTGATCAGGCCCGGGAAGCGGACGCCGCGGCAGTCGACCCAGCCGCGGCGGGTGTAGTACTCGCACAGCAGCTCGCCGGCGGCCTTGGTGGCGCCGTACATGGTCGTGGGGTGCAGCGGGACGTCGTCGGGCGTGGGGTCGGGCAGGCCGGGGCCGTAGACGGCGATCGAGGACGTGAAGACGAGGCGCGGGACGCCGGTGGCGCGGCAGGCCTCGAGGACGTTCCAGGTGCCGGTCTGGTTGACGGCGTAGGCCAGCTGCGGCTCGGTCTCGCCCTTGGCGCTGAGGATCGCCGCGAGGTGGAAGACGAGGTCGGGGCGGACGTCGGCGATCAGGGCGCGGGTGGCGGCCTCGTCGACCACGTCGAGGCCGCGCCAGGAGACGCCGGGGGGATCGTCGGCGGTGACGGCCGCGGGGGGAGGGCGGAGATCCGTGGCGACGATCGTCGGCGGGTCGGCGGCGGGGGCGCGGCGGACGAGCTCGGCGATCAGGTCGCGGCCGATCTGGCCGCCGGCGCCGGTGAGGAGGATTCGCATCGGTCGCGGCGCATCATGCCGATCGATGCAGGCGGAGGGAAGGGCGGCGCGAGGGGATCGGAGCGGCGGGCGGTGGCGGCGGCGGCGGCGGCGGCGGGTGGCCGCGGCGGGTGGCCGCGAGAGGTGGAGAGGTGGCTGGACCGGTCGGGGGGAGATCCCGGGGGTGTGGCGGTGGGGAGAGCGCGAGCGCGCCGGCCCGGTCTGGGAGAGAGCCCGGGGGCGTGGCGGTGGGGAGAGCGCGAGCGCGCCGGCCCGGGTCCTGCCGCGCGCGTGGGGGGATCCTCCGCCGGCTCAAACATCCTCGCGGTGACGAGAGCGCGGGCGGGGGTGCTGGCGCGGGCGGTGACGTGGTCACGTGCTCGCGCGGACCCGCTGCGGAACTCGCCGGCGGAGGACCCCCGCACGCGCGCGTCACCCGTGCCGGCGTGACGTCGAGCGAGCGCCGCGGCGGACGAGCCGCGGCTCGAGGCAGGAGCGCGGAGCTCATGGCGGTGGCTCCTCGTGGATCGCGCGCTGGACGAGCTGTTCGCGCGAGAGGTCCGCGTGGGTCGCCCGGTCCGCGTGGGTCGCGACCTCGGCTCGTGCTCGCGTCGTCGTGGGCGGCGCGCCGTAGCGTCGCCCGTCGGCGTGGGTGAACGCGAGGTCGCCCGACGGTGCGCGCGTGATCTGCAGGCGGCCCGCGTGGACCGCGTCGTGGTGGCCACCGCACAGGCAGATCAGGTTGTCGAGCGTGTGCCGCCCGCCTTGCGCCCGTGGCTGGACGTGGTGCACCTCGATCCAGCGCGATGACCGGCAGCCCGGTACGCGGCAGCGGTGGTGGTCGCGCGCGATCACGGCGGCGCGGATCCGGGGCGGGATCGTCGGTGTGGCCTTCGCGACCGCTGGTGCGTCGACGTTTCCGACTACCTTGGCGTCGCATCGGGCCCGCGCTGCGGTGTGGGCCGGGACCTCGATGGCGCGGCCGCCGCCGGTCTGGGTCGCGCGCTCGCAGCTCGGGCAGATCGTCAGCGCGAGCTGGTACGCGGCGCGCCCCGGCGCGCGATCGCGGCCGGCTCCGCCGGCCAGCCGGTCGAGGCAGAGCGTGCGCAGTACCTCGTCGTCGGACACCGGCGCGCCGTGCTCGAGCTCCAGCGCGAGCCGGGTGTCGCGCCAGATCGCGAAGGTCTCCGCCGAGACGTCGAGCGACAGCGTGCGGCGGACGTCCTGAGGATCCACCGGGGTGCCGGGCAGGTCGCCCGGCTTGCGCCCGGCGACCATGGCCTCGATCTCGTGCACGGTCTTGCCCGCGGCGGCGTCGAGCCAGGCCCTTTCGGTGTCGCGCCGGCACACCCGGGTCAGCTCGCGCACGGCGGAGTAGGCGTGGTCGCCACGCGTCAGAGCCGCCGCGGTCACCGGCAGGACCTGCAAGGCGGTCGCCACTCGCAGCCGCTCGCGCGCCGCGCGCGGCCCGTAGCCGAGCGTGCGCTCCAGGTACTCGAGCAGCGTCGCGTAGCCGAAGCGCCGGTGCAGCTCCAGCTGCTGGGCGAGCACGAGACAGCGCGCCTCCTCGGCGTCGAGCGCCGCGCGGCGTCGAGCGACGCCGCGCAGCTGACGATCGAGCTGGCGCCAGCTGGAGGACTCCACCACGTCATGTCCACCCCCGGCACCGGCGAACCCGGTCTCCACGGCCACACGCTCGTCATCGCGATCGAACATCTCCACACCTCCCTGCGCACGCGCGCATCCCTCCTGTACCACGGGATTTTCGAGCGCTCTCTCGGTCCCGTGGCGCCGAGAAGACGGCCTCGCGGCGCGGATTCGCCCTCGCGGCTGGCACCACGTCACCACGGCGACCTGCGCGTCTCTGGTGGACGATCGCCGTCGGATTGTCGCCGTCTCGCCGACGTTGCTCCCGGAACGTGTCAACACGAATCGACACGATCTTCGCGATTGGCTACCGGGCCTTTGTCCGGTCTTCGGCCAAGTCGGATCGGCGCACCCGACCGCGCGTCACGGGCGCATCTCCGCCGCCGCCGGCAACGCCCGCGCCCCGCGCCGAGGCGCCGGGCCCCCGTCTTCGGGCCCGGCGCCGGTGGTGGCGGTCGGCACCACGCCGGCGCGAGCACCGGCGGTCATCGGGGAGACGGGGCGCGTCGTCCTCCGCCCTCCGTCCTCCGGCCTCCATCCTCCGCCCTCCGCCCTCTGTCCTCCGGCCTCCATCGTCCGGCCTCCATCGTCCGGCCTCCATCGTCCGGCCTCCATCCTCCGCCCTCCGTCCTCCGCTCTCCGTCCTCCGCTCTCCGTCCTCCGCCGCCGTTCGCGCGCGTCGGTCTCGTCCCGGTCCCGCTCTCCAGAGGCTCCGGGAGCCGCGCGTGGGCAGCCTCGCGACGCTTCGCCACCCGCGCCGGCCGCCCCGCCGCTCGCTCTCCGCCCGCCGCTCGCGCCGCGCTACGGCGTCGTCGCCAGCCGCGCGCCCCAGGCCGGGGTCGCGTCGACGCCGCGGGCCGCGAACCGCGGCTGGTAGTCGCGCGTGAACGTCCGGTGCAGGATCTCGGCGTACTCCGGCGGCGGCGCCAGGCCCCACTCGCGATCGGTGTCGGCCATGATCGCCGACGGCTCGTCCATCGCGGCCGGGTTGCCGGTGCCGTAGCTGCGCTCGAGGTCGCCGAACATGCCGGGCAGCTCGGCCTCGAGCAGCGTCGGGATCGCCTCGGCCATCGGCGTGGTCGCCAGCCAGTCGAGCGCCATCCAGCCGAAGTCGCGGTGGCGGACCTCGTCGCGCAGGATCCGGTCGAGCGCGGTGCGCGCCGACTTCACGGTGCAGCGCTCGCGCAGGTGCGAGAACAGCGGCACCGCGACGGTCTCGCCGAGGCAGAAGAACCGGACCACCGCGCGCAGCACGTCGTGCTCGAGCGGGACGTGCAGGCGGCGACCGAGCTGCAGCGAGTCGCGGTCGATGTTGGGCGGCTCGACCCCGCCGGCGTCGAGGTAGACCTCGTGGCTGAGCCGCGAGTGCACCAGCTCGTCGCCGACGATCACCAGGCCGGCGTCGATGACGTCCGGTGACGCGCCGATCTGGATCAGCCACAGCACCAGGTGCTGGGTGATCGCCGCCGAGCCGTACTCGGCGGCGATCCGGGCGCGCCACTCGTCGCGGACTCGCGCCGAGGCGGGCGCGCGGGCGGCGGGCTTGCGCCCCGACGCCGTCTTCGGCGCCCGCGCGGAGCGTGCGGCCTTCTTGGTCATCGCGCCCACCTTACCAGAGGTGGTCACGGCTCCGCGCGCCCTCGGGCGCGCAGAGCGCGGCGGCACGTCGGCCGGCCGCGACCCGGCGTCGCGCCCGCGCGCGGCCGGTCACGGGCAGGCGGTCTTGCGCGGCGGCGGCGGGTTGCAGGTCGCGTTCTTCGGGCACTGGGCCGACGGCGGCGTCACGTAGCAGAGGTCGCTGCCGGCCGGCGAGTAGATCGACAGCGGCCGGTCGACCGAGATGCCGTCGGGGCACGCGATCTTGGTCGGCGGCGGCGGGTTGCAGGTCGCGTTGGCCGGGCAGCTCGAGTCGAAGGCCGCCTTGCAGGTGCCGTCCTTGGCCATGTGGATCGTCCACGACCGGTACGGGTTCTTGCTGGCGTCGGCGGGCTCGGCGTTCTGCGACGGGCCGCCGGCGACCTTGTCGCCCTTGGGCGAGCCGGTGGTGGTCGTGCCGGTCTTGTCGGGCAGCTTGTTGGTGGTCGGCCCGTCGGCGACCTTGTCGCCCTTGGGCGATCCGGTGCCGCCGGTGGTGGTCGTCGCGGTGCCGCCGCGATCCGGCGGCGGCGGGTTGGTCATGACCACCGGGGTGCCGGTGTCGCCGCCGTCCGGCGTCGGCGTGCCGGCGGTGCCGGTGTCGTCGCCACGGTGATCGCGGGTCTCGGGGGCGTCGCCGCGATGATCGGTGACCGCGGGGCCCGTGCCGGTCGCCGGCTTCGAGCCACTGGAGGACGTGAAGATGCACGCGGGCACGGCCGCGATGGTCATCACCAGGGGCGCGGCGAACGAACGACGAGGCTTGCGAGAACTCTGCATGAGGGGAACGTAAAGGACGGCCGTCGCCGGAGCAACGCCCGTTCCTGGCAGCTGCTCACCCGGCGTGACGCGCGTGGTCGCACGTGAATGAGGCCGGGTCGCGGCCGTCTCACCACGATCTCGTCGCGGTGCGCGCCGCCGGCGCCCCGTCGCTGACTACGGCGTCACCACGACCTTGCCCCAGCTGGCCCGGCTCTCCAGCGCGGCGAGCCCGGCCGGCAGCTCGGCCAGCGGCAGCTCCTTCCAGATCATCGGCGTCACCTCGCCGCGCGCGAAGTGCGCCGACAGCGCCTCGTGGGTGGCGACGATCTTGGCCGGATCGCGCGGCGCGTACGCGCCCCAGAACAGGCCGACCACCGAGACGTTCTTGAGCAGCACGCGGTTGACCTTGAGCTCGGGGATCCGCCCCGACGCGAAGCCGATCACCAGCAGCCGGCCCTCCCAGGCGATGCACTTGAGGCTCTTGTCGAAGACGTCGCCGCCGACCGGATCGTAGATGACGTCGGCGCCCTTGCCGCCGGTCAGCTTGTTGACCGCCGCCACGAAGTCGTCGTCGTGATAGTTGATGACGTGGTGGGCGCCGGCGCGGGTGCAGACCTCGCACTTGGCGTCGCTGCCGGCGGTCGCGATCACGGTCGCGCCGAGCGCGCGGCCGAGCTGGATCGCCGAGACCCCGACGCCGCCGGCGCCGCCGTGGACCAGCAGGGTCTCGCCGGCGCGCAGCGTGGTGCGGTGGACCAGCGCGAAGTAGGCGGTCTGGTAGGTGATCAGGAACGACGCCGCCTGCGCCGCGGTCATGCCGGACGGCACCGGCAGCAGGTGCGGGTCGGCGACCGCGAGCTCCTCGGCGAACGCGCCCCACAGCGTCGACGCGATGACCCGGTCGCCGGGCTGGTGGCGGCTGCGGGCGCCGGCCTCGACGACGGTGCCCGCGCACTCCATGCCGGGGATGAACGGCAGCGGCGCCTTGACCTGGTACTTGCCCGCGATCGCGAGCAGGTCGGGGAAGTTGAGGGCCGCGGCCTCCACCTTCAGGATGACGCCGGCCTCGGGGAGCTCGGGTCGGTCGACCTCCTCGTAGCGGAGGACGTCGCGGTAGGGACCGTAGTCGTGGGCACGCCAGGCTCGCATGGGCGCAGATGATACTCTCGCCGCGATGACGAGGCAGACCTCGGGCCGACCCCGCGCGCACCTGGCCGTGGCGGCGGCGGCCCTGATCGCGGCGACGGTGGCGATCAGCGGGTGCAGCCGCAAGAGCTGCCTGCGGGGCGACTGCGAGGAGCTGCGCGCCTGCGACGACCTCGCCTACGAGTGCGCCGATCCCGGCACGCTGTACGTCGGGCCGCTGGCCGGCGCGCCCGCGGAGGTCCGGCTGCGCCGCGGCGACGGCGCCGACGCCGACCTCGTGCTCAGCAACGGCGTCACCACCGTCGTCATCGACGCGATCGACGCGCCCCACGACCTCGCGCCCACCGGCGGCAACATCATCGATCTCGGCCAGGCCGGCGGCGCCGACGACCTCAACCTCGTCTACCAGATCGCCGGGATCCTCCCCGACGACGCCTTCGCCTACGACCGGCTCGACGTCGTCGACCACGCCCCCGACTACGTCGCGGTGATCGCGCGCGGCCACCTCGACGGCCGCCCCGAGGTCGAGGTCCTGACCCGCTACGAGCTGCGGCCGTGCGATCCCGGCGTCCGGGTCCGCTCCGAGCTGTTCAACGGCTCGCCCGACGTCCAGGCCTGGGTCGTCGCCGACGTCCCGCACTGGGGCAAGCGCTCGGTCCTGCCGTTCGCCGCCGCGCCCGGCGAGGGCTACGTCGCGCCGGAGCTCGACCTGCTCGAGCTCGGCAACCTGTACGAAGTCTTCGCCTACGGCGCCGGCGCCGCGACCGCCGTCGACAGCCCCGGCTACGGCGTCGCCGCGTGCGACGCCAAGGAGCTCGAGGGCATCAACGACCTCGAGCTGTCGGCGCTGGGCACCGCGCGCCAGCTGGTCCGCCCCGGCGAGACCGTCGTGCTCGAGCGGGTCTGGCTCGCCGCCGGTGCCGGCCAGGGCCCGGGCCCCGCGATCGACGGCGCGCTCGCCGTCCGCGAGCAGCTGCTCGGCGACGCCACCCCGCTCGGCGTCACCGGCCACGTCGTCGCCGACGGCCTCGACTTCGGCGGCGACGCTCGGCGCGCCTCGGTGATCATCAGCGCCGCCGGCACCGGCGGCGCCGCGGCCACCCCGCTCAACGCGGTCGTGCCCGGCGCCGACGGCCGCTTCACCGCCGGCGTCCCCGTGCACCCGAGGCTGACCTGGGAGCTGTGGAGCTTCGGCCGGGTCGTCGCCTCGGGCACGGTCCCCGACGACGGCGCGCTCGGCGACATCGACGTGCCGGCGCCCGGCACCCTCGAGCTCGCGGTCGCCGACGACGGCGGCGCGCCCCTGTACGCCGCGGTCGTGCTCGAGCCCGCCGACGACGCCACCTTCGCGGCGGTGCGCGGCACCTTCCACGGCCGCTGGGACGAGTGCGCGCCGTGGCTGGGGCCGCCGCACGGCGGCTCGCCCGCGTGCAACCGCGTCCTCGTCGATCCCGCCGGCGCCACCGTCGAGGTCCCCGCCGGGACGTACGACGTCTACGCCACCGCCGGCCCCGACCACACGCTGGCGCGCCAGGCCGGCGTCACGATCACCGGCGGCGAGACCACGACCCTCGCGTTCACGCTGAGCGCCCTCGACGTCGTCCCCGCCGGCTGGCTGACCGCGGATCTCCACGTCCACGGCCGCGCCAGCTTCGACTCGTCGATCCCGGATCCCGATCGCGTGCGCTCGTTCGTCGCCGCCGGGGTCCAGGTCATCGCCGCCACCGACCACGACTTCGTGCGCGACTACGCCGAGACCGTCGCCGATCTCGGCGTCGGCGACCGGGTCCGGGTCATGGGCGGCGTCGAGACCACCCAGCTGATCCCGTGGCTCGACATCCCCGACGAGGATCTGCCGCGCGTCATCGGCCACTTCAACTTCTGGCCGATCGTGCCGGTGCCCGGGCAGCCGCGCGGCGGCGCGCCGTGGGACGAGCTGGTCGAGCCCGGCAGCCTGTTCGACCGGATGGCGCCGCTGGTCGGCCCCGACGGCCTGATGATGCTCAACCACCCGTGGGACGAGCCGCAGAGCGGCCGCGACCTCGGCTACCTGCGCGCGATCGAGTTCGATCCGCGCCGGCCCATCCCCGACACCGTCGACGGCAGCCGCAACGGCGCGCTGTTGCGGGTGCCGGGCGGCGGCCACCGCAACATCGACTGGAACGTCATCGAGGTCCAGAACGGCGCCGGCGTCGACGAGCTGGTCAAGACCCGGCCGCTGTGGTGGTCGCTGATCTCGCAGGGCTTCGTCACCGCCGGCGTCGCCAACAGCGACTCGCACGGCCTCACCGACGCCAGCCTGGGCTGGGGCCGGACCCTGGTCGAGACCGGCGGCGACCTCGCCGGCTTCGACGTCGACGGCTTCGATCGCGCGGTCCGCGACGGCAAGACCACCGGCGGCAGCGGCGTCGTCGTGCTGATCGAGGTCGGGCCGGCGGCGGGGCCGCGGCGCGGGCCGGGGCTGACCCCGTACCGGCCGTCGGCCGGCGACGTCGTCGCGATCGAGGTCCGCGCCGCGCCGTGGATCCCGGTCGACGAGGTCCGGGTCGTGACCTCGACCGGCGTCCGCGTCATCGCCTCGGGCAACGACCTGCTCCACCCCGCCGATCCGTTCGGCGCCGCCGACGTCGTGCGCTGGCAGGCCCAGGTGCCGCTCGCCGACCTGGTCGGCGGCGGCGATGACTGGTTCGTCGTCGAGGCCGGCCTGCCGCTGCCGACCTACCTCGACCTCGACGACGACGGCGTCCCCGACACCGGCGACAACGACGGCGACGGCGTCGTCACCGTCGACGACATCGAGGATCCCGACGACGACTCGGGGCCGCTGCGCAACCCGCCCGACCCGGCGCGCGACGCCACCGACGATCCGCGCTACCTGATGACCCGCGTCGTGCCGGGCGCGTTCCCGATCGGCTTCACCTCGCCGATCCTGATCGACGGCGACGGCGGCGGCTGGGCGCCGCCGGGGGTGTCGCCGTGATCGCGCGCCGGGTCCGCCGCGCGCGCCGCGGCCGGCCTCGCCGCGGTCGCGGTGGCGGCGCTCGCCGCGCCCGCCCGCGCCGACGTCTGCGACGACGCCGTGATCGACCCGGCGCCGGTGGCGCTGCGCGCCGGCGGCTTCGACGGCGGTCGCAGCGCCTGCCTGCGCTCCGATCTCGACCTGCGCCTCGACGCCCACGCGCTGATCGACACGCCCGGCTTCTACGGCACCCTCGGCGGCGGCCTGCGGCTCGGCGTCCGCTTCGTCGAGCGCGTCGGCTTCGAGTGGGGCGCGACGCTGCAGGTCGCCGACGTCACCTTCGCCCAGACCGCGGTGCTGGCGGTGACCGAGGCCGGCTACGGCCCGGTCGGCCTCCACGCCGCGGTGTCGCGCGCGACCTCGCTGGCCGGGCGCGACCTGCGGCTCGGCGGCGTGGTCGGGTTCGAGCTGCCGTTCACCCGGTCCGCGCTCGACGCCAGCAGCGCCGGCGGCCAGCTCGCCGGGCTCGCCACGTGGGAGGCGTCCGACCGGGTCGTGATCCACGGCCGCCTCGGCGTCCTCGGCTGGTACGGCGCCTCGGCCGGCGGCACCAGCACGCGCGGCGCCATCGCCGCCTCCGCCGACGCCGCGGTCCGGACCTGGAGCTGGCTGCGCGCGTTCGGCGGCCTGGAGGTCCAGGGCGGCTGGTACGGCGGCGGCCTCGATCACGTCGCGCTGCGGCTCGGCGCCCACTGGCGGCTGCGCGGGCCGTGGCAGCTCGACGCCGCCGCCGCGGCGCCGCTGGTCGGCGCCGAGCGCACCGACGTCGCGTTCACGTTCGGCCTGCGCCACGAGCGCTAGCCGCCGCCGCGCGCCGTCGCGCGCGACCGCGATCACGGCGTCCGGACCGTCGTGAACCGGCGCGCGGCGGCGTGGTGTGAACGCGCGCTGGCGATCGTGCCGGGCGCTGCGCGCCGCCGCACACCGGGGCCGGCAAGGCGTGGCAACCGGGCGCGCCGGCGGGCCTGGCCCCGTCGTTGCTCTACCGACCGGCATGACCCACCTCGCCACCCGCACTGTCCTCGCCTCGCTCGCCCTCGCCGCCGTCGCGGCGCCCGCCGTCGCCCAGCCCGCCACCACCGCCGCCGCGATCGACGGCAGCGCGCCCGCCGCCGCCGACGGTGGCGGCGCCGTCAACACCCTCAACGATCAGCTGGTGCCGGTCGGCGACAACAACCGCTACCAGCACGGCTACAAGAAGTACAACGTCTCGACCAACCCGCTCGGCTGGGTGTTCGGCAGCTACGGCGTGTCGGGCAGCTACGCGGTCCACGAGAACGTCGCGGTGCGCGCCGACGTCAACTACTACGCGCCCCCCGGCGACCTCGACATCAGCGGCTTCAGCGTCGGCATCGGCGCGCCGATCTACTTCCGCAAGGTCTACTCGGGCGTCTTCCTCGAGCCCGGCTTCCAGATGAGCCGCGTCGACTGCGGCAGCTGCACCGACGCCGCCACCGTGGCCGGCCCCAACATCCAGGTCGGCTACCACTGGTACTGGGACAGCGGCCTCAACGTCGCGGTCGCGCTGGGCGCCGGCCGCAACTGGAACAGCAAGAGCGACGACCCCAGCTACGACGGCTACGACGACATCTACGCCACCGGCTACCTGCGGTTCGGCTACGCGTTCTGAGCCGCGCCGCGTCGCCCCCCGCGGCCGGGCCGGAGCCCCCCCTCCGGGCGCGCCGGCCGCGGGGCCTCACCGGCGTCGCGCCGCCCGCCCGGGACTGGGGGTAAGCTGCGGGCGTGGCTCTCGGCAGCGTGAAGGTCCCGGCGGGGATGGAGCCGTTGTTCCAGACCGCCGAGGAGCTGGTGTCGCGGTTCTTCCGGGATCGCAAGGACGACCCCGGCCACGGCACGATCGAGATCTTCGGCGAGCGCTACATCCTGGTCCGCGCCGCGTCGCTGTCGGTCGAGTTCTTCTCGATGGTCTACGACCTCCACGGTCCGGGCCGCGAGGCCGAGGCCGACGCGTTCGCGCGCAACCTGCTGTTCGATCTCGCGCACGCGATCGGCCGCGCCGACGCCCAGAACTTCCACAGCCGGATGGGCCTCGTGGATCCGATCGCGCGGCTGTCGGCGGGGCCGATCCACTTCGCCTACGCCGGCTGGGCGTTCGTCGACATCCTGCCCGAGTCGTCGCCGACCCCCGACCAGGAGTTCTGCCTGGTCTACGATCACCCGTACTCGTTCGAGTCGGACGCGTGGCAGCGGGCGGGGCGGCCGCGCGCGTTCCCGGCCTGCATCATGAACGCCGGCTACTCGTCGGGCTGGTGCGAGGAGAGCTTCGGCGTCGAGCTGGTGGCCAGCGAGATCCTGTGCCGGGCCCGCGGTGACGACTGCTGTCGGTTCGTCATGGCGCACCCGGGCCGCATCGAGGCGTTCGTCGCCCGCTACGTCGCGCGCCGCCCCGAGCTCGCCGCCCGGATCGGCGCCCACGAGGTCCCCGACTTCTTCTCCCGCAAGCGCGCCGAGGAGGAGCTGCGGCGCAGCCACGCCGAGCTCGAGCGCCGGGTCGAGGAGCGCACCGCCGAGCTGCGCGCGTCAGAGCAGCAGCTGCGCCAGGCCCAGAAGCTCGAGGCGGTGGGCCGGCTGGCCGGCGGCATCGCCCACGACTTCAACAACCTGATGAGCGTGATCATGGTGCGCTGCGGGCTGCTGGCGCGGCGGCTCGACGCCGACGATCCGGTGCGCCGCGAGCTCGACGAGATCCTCGAGGCCACCGACCGGGCCTCGACGCTGACCCAGCAGCTGCTCACGTTCAGCCGGGCCCGGGTCCTGCGCCGCGAGCCGGTCGACGTCGCCGCGGTGACCGCGGCGCTGGCGCAGTCGCTGCTGCCGCTGGTCGGCGCCCACATCGAGGTGACCGTCGCGCGCGGCGACGGCGCCGCGGTCGTCGAGGCCGATCGCGGCGAGATCGAGCAGGTGCTGGTCAACCTGGTGGTCAACGCGCGCGACGCGATGCCGCGCGGCGGCCACCTCGCGATCGCGACCGGCCGGGTCGACGTCGCCGCGTCGCAGGTCACGACCACCGGCGTGCTGGCGCCGGGCGCCTACGTGACGATCGCGGTCACCGACGACGGCACCGGCATGGACGCCGCGACCGTCGCCAACATCTTCGACCCGTTCTTCACGACCAAGCCGAACGGCAAGGGCACCGGGCTCGGCCTGGCGACGGTGTGCGGCGTGGTCCAGGGGCTCGGCGGCGAGATCGACGTCGCGTCGACGTCGGGCGCGGGCACCCGCTTCGTGCTGTACCTGCCGGCGAGCGGCGCGGCGGCGGCGCCGGTGGTGCCGGTGGTCGACGGCGACCTGCCGGGCGGCGACGAGACCATCCTGCTGGTCGAGGACCGCGACGATCTGCGGGGCACGCTGGTCGAGGTGCTGCGCGCGTGCGGCTACACCGTGCTGGCGGCGGCCGGCGCCGACGAGGCGCTGGCCCTGCTCGACGCCCACGCCGCCGAGGTCGCGCTGCTGGTCACCGACGTGGTCATGCCGGGCATGGGCGGGCCGGAGCTGGCCGCGCAGGTGGGCGTCCGGCACCCCGGGCTGCCGGTGCTGTACCTGTCCGGCTACGCGCCCGACGAGGCGCTGCGCCGCGCCGCCGAGGCCCGCACGGTGGCGTTCCTGCAGAAGCCGTTTCGCCCCGACGAGCTGGCGCGGCAGGTCCGCGCGCTGCTGGCCGATGGGGCGCGCGGCGCCCGCGACGCCGCGCCGTGACGCGCCGGTGACCGGCGGCTCGGCGCGGGCCGCGCCGGCGCGCGGTCGCGCCGAGACCGATCGGAGGGCCGTGCTAGGCTGTGCGCCGTGTCCGACTGGCTCGATCGCCTGCGGGGGATGGTGCGCCAGCACGATCGCGCGCCCGACACCGAGCAGTCGCGGGCGGTGGCCGCCGTGCTCGGCGAGCGCGTCGTCCACGCCTCCGAGCCGGCGTGGCTCGACGCCGTCGCGGCGACCCTGGGCGACGCCCCGGTCGATCCGCGCTCGCTCGAGCACCTGGTGGTGACGCTGCGCGCGCCCGGCTACTACGGCGATCTCGCCGACGAGGAGGTCGCCGCGCACCGCGCGTTCTGGGCGCGCCTCGCCGCCCGCCACCCCGGCGACGCGGCGGTCGCCGCCCACCACGCCGACGTCGAGCTGACCCTCGGCGACGCCGGCGAGGCCATGCACCTGTTCCTCGCCGCCTTCGATCGCCAGCCCGAGCTGTTCTTCGAGATGGGCTGGGACCTCGAGGACCCGGCGCGCGAGGCCGGCGGTGATCTGCTGTTCCGCTGGCAGCTGCACCTCTTGCGCGCGCTGATCGACTCGGCCGCCGATCAGGGCGACGAGGGCGACTGGCCGCGCGAGGTCTACAGCGAGCTGCTCGACGAGCACCAGGGCGAGCCCGACCGGCTGGCCGCGCTGCAGCGGCTCGGCGAGGAGCTGCGCCGGCTCGAGGCCGACGGCGAGCTGCCGCGGGCGATGGTGGTGCGGCGCCGGCGGCGCCGGGACGAGGGTTGACGCCGGGTGCCGGCCTGGTATCGAGGAGCATGAGCGCGCGCTGGATCCTGGGCGACGAGATCGGTCGCGGGGCGCTGGGCCGGGTGGTCCGGGTCCGCCGCGTCGACGACGACGCGGCCGGCGCCGACGACGGCGACGGCGGCGGCGAGGTCCTGGCCGGCAAGATCCTGCACCGCTCGCACCGCGCCGATCCGCGCGCGGTGGCGCGGCTCGAGGCCGAGGCCCGCCTGCTCGCCGAGGTCCACCACCCGGATCTGGTCGGGGTCCACGGCCTGGTCGAGATCGACGGCGAGCGGGTCCTGCTGATGGACCTGGTCGACGGTCCCAGCCTGGCCGACGTGATCGCCCGCGACGCGCCGCTGCCGGTCGAGCGCGCGGTCGCGCTGACCCGCGGCATCGCCGCCGGCCTGGTCGAGGCCCACCGCGCCGGGCTGGTCCACCGCGACCTCAAGCCGGCCAACGTCCTGGTCACCCGCGACGGCGACGTGCCGCGCATCGTCGACTTCGGCCTGGCCCGGGCCACCGCGCTGACCGGCGTCGACGCCGGCGACCTGATGGTGGTCGGGACCCCGGCGTACATGGCGCCGGAGTCGCTCGATCCGATGGCGGTCGACAGCCGCAGCGACCTGTACGCCCTGGGCTGCATCCTGTTCGAGCTGCTCACCGGGCGGCCGCCGTACGACGGCGCGACCTCGGTGGCGGTGCTCGAGCAGCACCGCGAGGCGCCGATCCCGGAGCTGCCCGACGCGCCCGCCGACCTGGCGCGGCTGGTGCGCTGGCTGCTCGCCAAGTCGCCCGCCGATCGGCCGCAGTCGGCGGCCGCGGTCGAGCGCGCGCTCGCCGATCGCACCGCGCTGGTCGCCCACGACCCGGCGGCCCCCGGCAACGCGTGCACGCGGTGCGGCGCCCGGGTGATCCGCGAGGTCCCGGTGTGCTTCGCGTGTCGCGCCGAGCAGGTCGCGGTCGAGCCCGGCGATCACACCGTGTTCGTCACCGGGCCGGGGCAGATCACGCACAAGCTCGACGCCACGCTGCGCGCGCGCATCCTCGACTGGCTGCGGGCGAGCCCGGCGCTGGGGCTGTCGCCGGGGCGGCTCGAGAAGGAGGTGCCGCGGGTCCCGTTCGTGCTCGTCGCCGGCGTGCACCCGGACTCGGCGCGCGGCCTGGTCGAGGGCCTGGGCCGGCTCGGCCTGCAGGCCGAGGCCCGGCGCGGCGGGCGCTACGCGCTGCCCGGCATCAAGCAGAAGGGCAAGACGATGGCCGGGCGCTACGGCACGATCGCCCTGGTGTCGACGGCGGGCATGTGGCACGCGCTGTCGGTGGTGATGGTGCCGCTGATGGCGGCGGTCGGCGGCTTCGCGCTGGTCCGCGGCTACACCAGCGCGTCGAAGCCGGCGTGCGAGGCCCGGCCGCTGGCCGCGGCGGGGCTGCCGCCGGCGCTGGCCGAGGCGCTGGGCCGGGTCGCGCCGGTGGTGCGGACGCTGGAGGAGGCGCGCCACCGCGACGCCCTGCGCGGCGTGGTCGAGCGCGCGCTGGCGCTGCGCGCCGCGGTGCCCGCCGACGAGGCCGCGCGGATCGCGCCCGACCTGGCGCGGGTGATCGACGTCGCCACCGTGGCGGCGTCCAAGCTGGACGAGCTCGAGCGCGGCGTCGACGCCGCCAGCCTGCACGCCGGCGACGCCGCGGTGCGGGCGCGGCTGCGCGAGCGCACCTGGGCCGCGCGCCTGCTCGAGGTCACCGCGCGCCTCGACGCCCTGCGCGCCCGCTGGGCCGCGGCCCGCGCGGACGTCGCCGGCGGCGCCGCCGGCGCGGGCTCGACGATCGACGAGCTGCGCGATCAGCTCGACGCGCTGGAGTCGCTCGAGCGCGAGCTCGCCGGCCGGCCGGCGTAGGCAGCGCGGCTGCCGTCGCCGCCCCGCGACCCCCCGCTCACGCCGGCCGGCGACGCAGCCGGCCCAGCAGCTTGCTCACCTCCACCGCGGTGACCGGCACCAGGCCGGCGCCGATCGCCAGGGCCCAGTCCGCGAGCGGCAGCTCGTCGATGCGGAGGAACGCCTGGGTCGCCGGCACCGCGTGCAGCGCCAGCTGGATCCCCAGCGTCACCGCCACGACGCCGAGCAGGAGCAGGTTCGACAGCACGCCGGTCTCCCAGAAGATCCGGGTCAGGCTGCGGGCGCCGAACGCGCGCAGCACCTCGCAGAAGACGATCGTCGAGAACACGACGCTGCGGGCCTCGTCGACGCCGCCGTCGGCGCGGCCCAGCGCCCACCGGTAGACCGCGAGCACGACCGCGGCCTCGACCACGGCGGTCAGCACGATCCGGCGCCACTCGGGGCGGCCCAGCATCGCCTCTTTCGGCGGCCGCGGCGGCCGCGCCAGCGTGTCGGCCTCCGGCGGGTCCATCACCAGCGCGAGCGCCGGCAGGCCGTCGGTCACCAGGTTGATCCACAGCAGGTGCATGGGCAACAGCGGCACCGGCCAGCCCAGGCTGATCGCGACCAGCATCACCAGCAGCTCGCCGACGTTGCCGGTCAGCAGGTAGACCAGCGTCTTGCGGATGTTGTCGTAGATGCCGCGGCCCTCGCGGACCGCCGCGACGATGCTCGCGAAGTCGTCGTCGGTCAGGACCATGTCCGACGCCTCGCGCGTGACCTCGGTGCCGGACTTGCCCATCGCGATCCCGATGTGGGCCTCGCGCAGCGCCGGCGCGTCGTTGACGCCGTCGCCGGTCATCGCGACGACGTCGCCGCGCTCCTTCCAGCGGCGCACGATGCGCAGCTTGTCCTCGGGCGTGGCCCGGGCGTGGACGATCTCGGCCGGGTCGTCGCCCGGCCGCAGCACGCCCATCTCGCGCGCGATCGCCGCCGCGGTCTCCGGGTGGTCGCCGGTGATCATGACGACGTGGATGCCGGCGCGCCGCGCGTCGGCGACCGCCGCCACGGCCTCGGGCCGCGGCGGATCGGCGAGCCCGAGCAGCCCCACCAGCTCGAGGTCGGCCTCGTCGCGGCCGGCGCCGACCGCGACCGCCAGCACGCGCAGGCCGCGGCTCGCCAGGTCGGTCGCGGCCTCGTGGGCGCCGGGCGGCGCCCGGTCGCAGCGCGGCGCGAGCTCCTCGAACGCGCCCTTGACGTACAGCACGCCGTCGTCGCGCAGGATCGCCATCCGCTTGCGGTCGGCGTCGAACGGGAAGACCTCGCGCCGCGGCGTCGCCGCCTCGATCGCCGCCCGCTCGATGCCGCGCTCGCGCGCGGCCGCCAGGATCGCCAGCTCGGTCGGATCGCCGACGCCGCCCGCGCCGCCGTCGTCGCCCGTGCCGTCGCCGTCGCCCAGCTCGGCGTCGCAGCACGCCGCCGCGGTCGCCACCACCCGGCGGTGATCGGGCCCCCAGGTCTCGCGTAGCGCCATCACGCCCGCGGTCAGGGTGCCGGTCTTGTCGGTGCAGATCACGGTGGCGCAGCCCAGGGTCTCGACCGACGCCAGGCG
This sequence comes from Kofleriaceae bacterium, assembly GCA_020633495.1. Lineage (GTDB taxonomy): Bacteria > Myxococcota_A > Polyangia > Haliangiales > Haliangiaceae > WYBA01. The sequence continues at coordinate 87,277 of JACKDR010000007.1, forward strand.
CCGGATCAGCACGTGCCGGCTCGCCATCCGCTGCACCCCCACCGCCAGCGCGATCGTGACGATCGCGGCCAGGCCCTCGGGCACCGCCGCCACCGCCAGCGACACCGACGACAGCAGGACGTCGAGCGCGGGCTGGCCGCGCAGCGCGCCCAGCGCGGCGACCACCGCGACCACGACCAGGCACATGATCACCAGCGCGCGGCCGACCTGGGCCAGGCGCTGCTGCAGCGGCGTCTCCTCGCGCTCGACGGTGTCGAGCAGGCGGGCGATCTTGCCCAGCTCGGTGCCCATGCCGGTGGCGACGACCTCGGCCTCGCCGGTGCCGGCCGCCACCGCGGTGCCCATGAACACCGAGCCGCGCCGCTCGGCCAGCGGCGCGTCGGCGGGCTCGTCGCCGCAGGCCTTGTCGACCGGGACACTCTCGCCGGTGAGCGTCGCCTCCGAGACGGTCAGGGCGTGGGCCAGGGTCAGCCGGGCGTCGGCGGCGACCAGGTCACCGCCCTCGAGCAGCAGCAGGTCGCCGGGCACCACCTCGGCGGCCGGGATCACCGCGGCGCGGCCGTCGCGGCGGACCCGCGCCCGCGGCGCGGTCATCGCGCGCAGCGCGGCCAGAGCGCGCTCGCTGCGCAGCTCCTGGGCGAACCCGACCAGGGCGTTGAGCGTCACGATCGCCGCGATCGCGATCGCGTCGGCGGTCTCGCCCAGCGCCGCGGCGACGACGCAGGCGCCGAGCAGGAGCCACAGCATCGGCCCCTCGAGCTGGCGCAGCAGCAGCCGGGCCGCCGACGGCGGCGGCTGGTCGCGCAGCGTGTTGGGGCCGTGGCGGGCGAGCCGACGCGCCGCCTCGGCGGCGGACAGCCCGGCGGCCTGGCCCGGCGGCGCGGTCACGGCGGCCCGGGCTCCCACATCGTGGCGAGGGCGCAGTCACCCAGGCCGACCTTCTTGGCCTCGTCGCGCAGCACCTTGGGCTTGTCGGGGTCCGGGGTCTGCTGGAAGCGGACCAGGAAGGCGTGGCCGTCCTCGCTGGTGACGTTGGCGCCCAGCCAGCTGGCGACGATGAACGTCCGCGAGCCCTCGTCCTGCTGATCGGCGCCCGACAGGCTCATGACGTCGCAGATGTGGGATACGTCGTCCCGGTAGCCGGCGGCGACCGGCGGCGAGCTGTCTCCCTTCTGGCAGGCGGCGAGCAGCAGGCTGGCGAGCGGCGCGGCGAGACCCGCGAGGAGGCGGCCATACGACATGCCGCCGAGCTTGCCCCGGTCGCGGCCTGGCGTCCACGTCGCGAATCTCCCTGCTGGATCTGGAATCCCGCGCCACGTTGTCGTACCAACGGCACAGGAGCCATTCATGACCTACGTCGTCGCCGACCCCTGCGTGAAGTGCAAGTACACCGACTGTGTCGCGGTCTGCCCGGTCGACTGCTTCTACGAGGGCAAGAACTCGCTCGCGATCAACCCCGATGAGTGCATCGACTGCGGGGCGTGCGAGCCGGAGTGCCCGACCACCGCCATCTTCGAGGAGAGCGAGCTCCCCGCGAAGTGGTCGGTCTACACCGAGATCAACGCGGTCGTCACCGGCGTCAAGTCGGCCGACGCCGCGGACACCAGCGCGTGGCCGGACCACCTCAAGGCCCAGCTCGGCTCGGTCGAGACCTGGCCCAACATCACCGAGCAGAAGCCGGCGATGGCCGGGGCCGACGACGCCGCCAAGGAAGGCGACAAGCTCAAGGATCTCACGCTCGAGCCGGGCGGCTGATCGTCTCGAGCTGAATCGCTGACCGTCCGGGCGGCCTCAGGCCGCCCGTCGGCGTCCGGAGCATGCCCGTGGAACCCTGGCACTTCGGCGACACCTACCGCGAGGACGTCCGGCTCCGTGACGGCACGGAGGTCGTGCTCCGCCCGATCCGCGCCGACGACAAGGCGAAGCTCCTCGAGGGCTTCGCGCGGCTGTCCCCCGACGCCCGCTACATGCGGTTCCACGGGGTCAAGACCGCCCTGACCGACGACGAGCTCCGCTACCTCACCGAGCTCGACGGCGTCCGCCACTTCGCCCTCGGCGCCGTCCGGCGCGATCCCGACGGCGAGGAGCGCGGCGTCGGGGTCGCCCGCTACGTCCAGCTCGACGGCGAGCCCGGGGTCGCCGAGGCCGCGATCACCGTGGTCGACGACATGCAGGGCAAGGGCCTCGGCGGGCTGCTGTTCATGCGCCTGTGCGCGGCCGCCGCCGAGCGCGGCGTCCAGCGGTTCCGCTGCGAGGTCCTCGGCTCCAACAACGTCATGCAGGACCTGCTGCGGCACCTCGGGACCGCGGCCAAGGCCCACGTCGAGGCCGGCGTGGTCACGATCGAGCTCGGGCTGCCGGGGGTGCCCGCCGACCACCCGCCCGCCGAGCCGCCCCGCGAGAGCCCGATGTACCAGCTGCTGCAGCTCGCCGCCAAGGGCGTCCTGCAGCTGCGCGACGCCGTCAGCCGCCTGCTGCCCCACGGCGACGCCGACGACGACGCTGGCGGCGGCGGTCGCCCGGCCTGAGGCCGCGCTCAGGCGCGGCGGCGGCGCAGCCACGCCGCCAGCAGCAGCACGCCCGCCAGCGCGGCGGGGCTGGGGGCGCCGCCGGCAGTCGCGCAGCCGCCCGGGTCGGGCGGCGGCGGCGGCTCGCAGGCGTCGCCGACCCCGTCGCCGTCGGCGTCCGCCTGATCCGGGTTGGCGATCAGCGGGCAGTTGTCGGCGCCGTTGACGACGTGGTCGGCGTCGGCGTCGTCACAGACCTCGTCGTCGACCAGGACGCCGTCGTCGCAGATCGGCCGGCACGTGGTCGGCGCACCGGCGCAGGTCCAGCCCGGCTCGAGCTCGCAGGTGCTGGTGCAGCCGTCGCCGTCGAAGGTGTCGCCGTCGTCGCACGCCTCGTCGCCGACGAGCACGCCGTCGCCGCAGATCGGGACACAGACCGTCGGCGCGCCGTCGCAGCTCCAGCCCGGCTCCTGCTCGCAGGTATCGGTGCAGCCGTCGCCGGCGTAGGTGTCGCCGTCGTCGCACTGCTCGTCGGCGACGAGCTGGCCGTCGCCGCACACCGGCCAGCACGCCATGCCGTCGCCGAAGAAGCCGTCGAGGCAGGCGCAGGTGTAGCCTCCCTCGGTGTCGGCGCACGTCGCGTACGGCGAGCAGTCGTCGAGCATCGCCTCGCACTCGTCGATGTCGACGCAGCCGGTGCCGCCGGCGTGGCCGTCGCCGGTGAAGCCCGGGTCGCACGCGCAGGCGAAGCCGCCGTCGACGTTGTCGCAGCGGGCGTGATCGGCGCAGTCGTCGGTGCCGAGGGCGCACTCGTCGACGTCGACGCAGCCGGTGCCGCCGCCGTGGCCGTCGCCCTCGAAGCCGTCGGGGCAGGCGCAGGCGAAGCTGCCCGGCAGGTTGACGCAGGCGGCGCCGCTCGCGCAGTCGGCCAGCTCCTCGGTGCACTCGTCGACGTCCTCGCAGTGCGACGGCCCGTCGGCGTCGTCGCACTCGTAGCCGGCCTCGACCTGGCAGGTCGCGCTGCAGCCGTCGCCGTCGACGCAGGCGCCGTCGTCGCAGGCCTCGCCGGCGTCGACCACGCCGTTGCCGCACAGGGGCCCGACCACGACGTGGATCGCGAACGGCTGGACCCGGGCCTGGGCGTCCCGAACGCGACACATGACGTCGACCGGCCCTTCGGGCTGGTCCGCCGGCACGTCGCCGGCCAGGCCGAACACGAGATCGCCGGCGGCGCCGTCGCCATGGGCGCCGTCGTCGAACAGCCGGTGCGGGCCGCCGCCCAGCGGCGTCAGATCGCAGCCGACGTCCAGCTCGGTCGAGGGCGGGCCGTCGCCGGGGACCACGGTCGCCAGCAGCTGGAGGGGGGCGCCGGCCGCGACGGGCACGGGCTCGGCTCGGCCGGTGGCGGTCGGAGGGTGGCCGGCGCGCACCAGGATGTTGTCGATGCCGACCCAGTCGTCGAGGCCCTGGGTGTTGGCGGTGAGGATGCGGACCTGGACGACCTCGCGGTCCGCAGCGTCCGCCGGGAGCATCGCGCGGATCGGCGTGCGCCGGCCCAGCCGGCCGCGGTCGGTCGGATCGGCGGCGTAGCCCTCGGGGACGTTGGTGTAGGGGCCGCTGGTCCCGATCCGGTACTGCAGCGCGACCGGCTGCGCGTCGACCTCGTTGGAGATGGCCCCCTCGTCGACGAGCACGTAGCTGACCTCCACCGATGCGGAGCCCCGGGTGTCGAGGAAGATCACCAGATGCGGGGCGTCGAACTGGTTGCTGCCGGCGATCGCGACCAGCGGATCGGTGCCGACCGGGCCTCCGACCAGCTGGACGATGCCCAGCGTCGACGGTGGCGAGGTGCGCCCCACGCGCACCATCACCGGGGTGTCGGCGCCGTCGGCGAGGACCCCGGCGGGGTCGGCGCCGCCGGGGTTGGGGACCAGGTTCAGGCCGGTGTGGCCGACGATGCCCGGCACGCCGCTCCAGTCGTCGTCGACGGTGAACTGGGTGGTGTCGGTCCAGTCCTGGAAGAACGGCAGCGGCTGCGGCGTGGTGTCGGCGTGCGCCGGCGCGGCGGTGGTCGCGAGCGCGACCCCGAGCCCCGCCATGACCAACCCGACCTGCAAGCAGCGCGTCATCCCGAGGCCACCTTAGGTGCGCCGGCTCACCTCGACAAGCGAGATCGTCGACGGGGAACGCGCTGAATGTTCTACGCCGCGCCGGCTGGTTGCCGGCGCGGGTCTTCGTCGAACAACCTGTGAAACACGTTACAGACGGCGAGCGAGGTGACGCCGGCGCCGGCGGAGCAGCGCGGCCGTCGCCAGCCCGATCAGCGCGAGGCCGGCGAGGTCGCCGCGCCCGCCGCCGCCGGTGGAGCAGCAGCCGTTGTCGAGGTTGTTGGTGTCGTCGCAGGCGTCGCCCAGGCCGTCGTCGTCGTAGTCGATCTGGTTGGGGTTCGCCACCAGCGGGCAGTTGTCGACGTCGTCGGGGACGCCGTCGGCGTCGGCGTCGGGCAGGCAGGTCGACGGCGCGCCGTCGCAGACGTAGCCGGTCTCGATCTCGCAGGTGGCGTCGCAGCCGTCCTCGCTGTCGGTGTTGCCGTCGTCGCAGGCCTCGCCGGCGTCGAGCGCGCCGTCGCCGCAGTACGCGCTCGGCGAGCAGGTCGAGGGCTCGCCGGTGCACAGCCAGCCGAGCTCGACCAGGCAGGCGTCGTCGCAGCCGTCGCCGAGATCGGTGCCGGCGTCGTCGCACTCCTCGGCGCCGCGGACCAGGCCGTCGCCGCAGATCGAGTCGCACGCGCTGGGCTCGCCGGCGCAGTCGAAGCCGTCCTCGACCGCGCAGGCGTCGTCGCAGCCGTCGCCGGCCTCGGTGCCGCCGTCGTCGCAGCCCTCGGCGCCGCGGACCAGGCCGTCGCCGCAGATCGGGTCGCAGGTGACGCCGTCGCCGTCGAAGCCGGTCAGGCAGGTGCAGGTGAAGGCGCCGTCGGTGTCGGCGCAGGTCGCGAACGCCGAGCAGTCGTCGGTGCCGGCGGTGCACTCGTCGACGTTGCCGCAGCCGGTGCCGGCGTTGGTGCCGTCGCCGGCGTAGCCGGTGGGGCAGGTGCAGGTGTAGGCGCCGTCGGTGTCGGCGCAGGTCGCGGCGGTGACGCAGTCGTCGGTGCCGGCGGTGCACTCGTCGACGTTGCCGCAGCCGGTGCCGCCGGCGTGGCCGTCGCCGGCGTAGCCGGTGGGGCAGCTGCAGGTGAAGCTGCCGTCGGTGTCGGCGCAGGTGGCGCCGGTGACGCAGTCGTCGGTGCCGGCGGTGCACTCGTCGACGTTGGCGCAGCCGGTGCCGCTGGTGCGACCGTCGCCGGCGTAGCCGGCGGGGCAGCTGCAGGTGAAGCCGCCATCGGTGTCGCCGCAGGTGGCGGCGGCGACGCAGTCGGCGGTGCCGAGGGTGCACTCGTCGACGTTGGCGCAGCCGGTGCCGGCGGTGGTGCCGTCGCCGGCGTAGCCGGTGGGGCAGGTGCAGGTGTAGCTGCCGTCGGTGTCGCCGCAGGCGGCGGCGGCGACGCAGTCGTCGGTGCCGAGCGTGCACTCGTCGACGTTGCTGCAGCCGGTGCCGCTGGCCAGGCCGTCGCCGGCGTAGCCGACGGGGCAGGCGCAGGTGTAGCTGCCGTCGGTGTCGCCGCAGGCGGCGGCGGCGACGCACTCGGCGGTGCCGAGCGAGCACTCGTCGATGTTGACGCAGCCGGTGCCGGCGTTGGTGCCGTCGCCCTCGTAGCCGGTCGGGCACAGGCAGGTGTAGCTGCCCGGGGTGTTGTTGCAGGTGGCGGCGGCCAGGCAGTCGTCGGTGCCGAGGGTGCACTCGTCGTCGTCGGTGCACACCGTGGGTTCGCCGCTACAGGTGAACCCGGCCTCGAACGCGCACGTGAAGTCGCAGCCGTCGCCGTCGTCGGTGTTGCCGTCGTCGCAGGCCTCGGTGCCCTCGATCATGCCGTCGCCGCACACCGGCTGGACGGTGATCGTGATCGAGGCGGTCGCGGACCGCGCCTGGTCGTCGCCGACCGTGCACGGCACCGCCTTGACGCCCTCGCCGGTGCCGGCCGCGACCGTGGTGTCGAGCGAGAACGTGCCGTCGCCGGCGGTGACGTCGCCGCCGGTGCCGTCGTCGAGCAGCGCGACCGCGGCGCCGCCGCCGATGTCGGTGAGGTCGCAGGTGACGGTGATCCCCGTCGACGTCGGACCCGAGGCCGGGGTGACGTCGACGGTCAAGAGCGTGGCGTCGCCGGCCGCCAAGGTGCCGGGGTTGGCGGTCCCCGACGCCGCGAGGACGCCGGTCACCGCGATGTCGTCGACGCCGACCAGCTCGTCGTTGCCGGCGGCGTTGGTGGTCATGATGCGGAGCTCGACCCGGGCCTGGTTGCCGGCGTCGGCCGGCAACAGGACGTCGACGGCGGTGGTGCCGCCCGACAGCGACGGCCCGAACGAGGCGTCGGCGACGTACGCCGCCGGCACGTTGGTGTAGTCGCCGGTCGATCCGATCCGGTACTGCAGCGCGACCTGTTGCGTCGAGTCGTCGGCCGAGGCGTCGAGATCGACCAGGGTGTACTGGACCCGGACCGCGCCGGCGCCGGTGGTGTCGACCGCGATCACCAGGTGCGGCGCGTCGGCCGTGCCCGAGCCCTGGAAGCCGACCGCTCCCGGGACCTCGACCAGGCCACCGGTCGTGTTGGTCACCGTGGCGTTGGCGACCACCTGCACCGGCGTCGCCGAGCCGTCCGCGACGATCGACTGTGGGTCCGCTCCGGTCGCGGCCGTGAGGTTGTCGCCGCGGTAGCCGATGATCCCCGGCACGCCGCTCCAGTCGTCGTTCACCGTGATCAGCCCGGCGTCGGTCCACGACTGGCTGAACGGCAGCGCCTGCGCGGTGCCGTCGGCGCGCGCCTGCGCCGACAGCCCGGTGACGACGAGAACCCCGAACGCACTGACGATGAACCGGCGTACCAACATGTGCCGGAACGTACGGGTCCGGCTGCCGCCGTTCAAGCGTCTACTTCGCGTGCTCGGCGTGCGCGACCAGGACCGAGCAGGGGGCGTGGCGAAGTGTCGCTTCTGCGACACTTCCGAGCAGGAACCGTCGGAATCCCCGGTAGCCGTGGGTGCCCAGGGCGATCAGGTCGAACCGCTCGGTCTCGGCGCGCGCGGTCAGCACGCTGGCGGTCGGGCCGTGCAGCAGGTTGAAGCGGATCGTCCGCCCCGCCATCGCGTGCTGGTCGATCAGCTTCTGGCCGCGCTCGAGGGCGCCCGCCGTGACCGCCGAGCGCAGCGTCTCGAGCGCCGCGGTGCGATCGGCCAGCGCCTCCAGGCCCCAGGTGCCCGGCGGGTACTGCCAGACGTGGGCGACCTCGATCAGGCCGCCGGGCGCGGTCATGCTGATGGCCTGGCGCAGCGCCTTGTCGCCCGCCGGCGAGAAGTCGGTGGCGACCAGCGCGCGCTGGAAGTCGGCGGCGCCGCTCTGGTGGCCGCGCGCCACCAGGACGCTGACCGGCGAGCGCCGCACGATCTGCTCGGCCTGGCTGCCCAGCAGGAACCGCGAGATGCCGGTCCGGCCGTGGGTGCCGATCACGACCAGATCGACCCCCAGCTTGGCGGCGGTCTCGGCGACGACGTCGTCGACGTGGCCGAGCTCGAGCACGTGGTCGGCCTCGATCCCGGCGGCGGTGGCCTTGGCGACCCGGCTCCGCAGCGCCTCCTCGTCGGCGGCGCGCTCGGCCTGGCTGACGTTGTTCCACTCGGCGATGGCCGCGCTCTCCAGCGTCGCCATCATGGGGGTCCCCGAGTAGTCGGGGATGGCGTACACGAGGGTGATCCGGGCGCGGTCGCGGCGCGCGAACGCGATCGCGCGGTCGAGGGCGGCGTCGGCGATGGGCGACAGGTCGGTCGCCACCAGCAGGTGCTTCATGGTCTCGTCTCCTCGGTCGTGCGCAGATCCTGCGCGGCCTCGCGCCGGATCAGTACCGGGCTTCGTACTGCGCCCACAACGTCAGCTCGGGCGAGGGGGATCTTTGCAAGGTCCGGTCCCGGTCGTCCATCCACACGAACAGATCTGCGCGCACCCGCAGACGATCCTTGGTCCGCAGCCGCACGGTCGCGTCGACGTAGGTCCACAGCGACTCCTCGAGGCTCTTGGAGTCGGCCACGTCCTCGGACAGGTAGCGCAGCCGGGCCCGCAGGCGCAGCCGGTCGCCGGTGACCGGCGGCTTCCACAGCGCGATCAGCCACGCCGAGACGTCCTGGCGGAAGCCGGTCGGGTAGTCGGGCGAGTCGAGCAGCTGGTGCTGGAGCTGGGTCGACAGGGTCAGGCGCTTGTCGACCTGCCAGCGCAGCCGCGCCGTCGACGTCACCTGCATGCCCTTGCAGTCGATCGGCTCGCCGGCCTCGTCGAACTCGAAGGTCTCGTCGTAGCACTGGCCGCGGCCGCCCTCGGCGAGGTCCTTGTCCTTGATGTCGAGCCACGCGCCCCAGCGGATCGCCTTCGAGGCCTGGACCTCGGCGCGGCCGTAGACCTCGCCCTTCTTGATGTCGGTCGACGGGTTGGTCCACAGGTCGAGCCCGGAGCGCACCGCGACCCGGCCGTGCTTGCCGGTGTAGCGCAGCCGGGCGCCGAGCTCGTCGCGGGCGCGCTGGCCCTCGAGCTCGTCGGGCTGGGCGATCGGCCGGCCGTACGGGTTGACGAAGTCGGTGTCGTAGTAGCGCAGCGACGCCTCGAGCTCGCTGACCTTGGGCCTGGTGAGGGTCGCGCGCAGCACCGCGCCCGGGCCGCCGCCGCCGGCGGTCGGGCCGGCGCCGTCCTTCATCGAGTCGAAGCTGTACGCGACCTCGGCGCCGAGGTCGAGGTAGCCGAGGCCGGCCGCCGCGGACACGCCGATCGCGCCGAACTCGCCGCCGACCGGGCGCGACGACCACTCCTGGAAGTCGAGGCTGAACGGATCGCCGGCCCCCGAGGTGCCGTCGTCGACCAGCCACGAGGTCCGGGCGCCGTACGCGGTGACGCCGAGGTAGTTGCGCTGGGTCACGAAGTAGGTCGCGTTGCCGCCGGCCAGCGCCTCGGTGTACATCGCCGGCAGCGTCGAGTAGGCCAGCGCCGGCGCCGGCTGCAGGCGATCGCCGTCGGGCCGCACCAGCACCGCCGGCGCGGCGCACGCGGGGTCGTCGTCGAGCCGCGGGTCGTCGCAGATGGCGCGGTTGACCAGCTCGTACTGGTAGATCGAGCGCGGCGCGTACGAGCCCCACGCGTAGGCCTGGGCCCAGCCCTGGCCGAGCTCGAGGTGCTTGGCGCCCACCGCGGCGCCGAGCAGGGCCTCGCGCCAGCTCAGATCGGGCGTGACGTAGTGGAAGTCGCTCGAGCACGGCGACGCGCCCAGCTCGCCGGTCGACTCGGTGCACTCGCGGTCGAGCCCGGTCGAGTGGTAGAGCTGGTCGTCGCGGTAGATGCCGTTGGGCGTGTAGTCGCTGGAGTCGTCGAAGGTGAGCCGCTGGCCGAAGCCGATCCGGTAGTTGCCGACGATCGCCTCGTAGTGATCGTCCTGGTAGGCGACGTAGGCCTTGGGCAGGTGGAGCTGGACCCCGGGGGCGTCGGCGAGCATCGCCTCGCGGTCGGGGTCGTAGACGACGTCGCCGGCGCGCAGCCGGGTCAGCGTCGCGGCGACGCCGGCGGTGAGGTGGCGGCCGTACAGCAGGCGGCCGCGGATCCCGGCCGGCGGTGCCAGGTCGTCGCCGGCGGTGAAGCCGGTCTGGGCCTGGACGAAGCCGTGCACCGCCGAGCGGCCGGCCAGGGGATCGCGGATCACCAGGAACGCCGCGATCGCCAGCAGCTTGTCGTCGGTGAGGACGCCGGCGGCGACCAGGTCGGCGGGGTCGCGGACGAAGCCCTGCTCCTTGCGGTAGGCGAGGATGCGGTCGACCTCGTCGTAGGTGAGGTTGGGCAGCGAGTACAGGTCCTCGCGGCTGGCGGTGTCGAGGTCGACGCCGCGGTAGTAGAGATCGATCAGCGTGTCGTAGGTGTCCTGGCTGATCTGCTGGGTCGCCAGCAGGTCGGCCAGATCGTCCTCGGTCTCGATGTCGATGAACGCCTCGTACGGGTTGGCCACCGCGGGCGCGGCCACCGTGGCCACCAGCGACGCCGCCAGCGCGGCGCGGAACAGGGTCACTCGCATGTCACGACCTCGCAGGAGCCCCACATGCCGCGGCCCGCGGCCTTGGCCTCGGCCTCGAGGGTCTCGAACTCGACGACCCGGTCGGCACCGTTGGGCGGGATGTGCAGGACGCACGCGTAGCCGCGCTCGACCAGCAGGGAGTTGACCTCGACGCCGCCGACCGAGACGTAGGCGAGCAGGCGGCCGTAGCGGTCCTCGCACTCGACGTCGTAGGTCAGCTCGACCTGCTTGCCCAGCACCAGGTCGGTGTTGAACTGCTTGGCGTTCTGGCCGAAGCAGTCGGTGGCGCCGTTGGTCGACTCCGGCGTGTCCATCATCAGGTAGCGGACCCGCTCGCCGGAGTCGAGATCGACGGTGTCGCCGTCGACGACGTTGGTCACGGTCGCGGTGCTCGGGCCGCAGCTGGGCTCGCTGCCGCAGCCGGCCAGCGGCGCCGCCAGGGCCAGCGCGGCGGCGGTCGTCACCGCCGCGGCGGCCGTGCCGTGCGGGCCACGGCTCACGGACACTCGGGCGGCGTGTTGATGGCGCCGGGCGTGCCGACGTCGGTGCCGTTGTACGAAGCGACCCCGGCCGGCGCGTTGCACTGCGTGCCGTCGCTGTCGAGCATGATCGACACGCCGGACACCGACGACGCCCAGCTCACCGCCGACAGCTCGACGTCGCCGACGCCGACCCGCAGCTGGGCGTTGCTGTTGGTCAGCCCGAAGCCGAACGTGCCGGCGACCGCGGGCAGCATGCCGTTGGCGCCGGGGTCCGGGTTGCGGCCGAAGACGATGTAGCTGCCGGCGGTCACCTGCAGGCACATCGCCGAGGTCACGATCGGGGTCGCGCCCAGCGCCGTGGCGCCGGCCTGCAGGTCGTTGAGATCGAAGTCGGCGCTGGCGTGCAGCTCGAACCACTCGCCGGCGGTGTCGCCGACCAGAGCCGGGTTGGGCATCCACTCGTCGATCGTCAGCTGGCCGGCGGTCGGGTGGACCACGGCGCGGGTCTGGCCGTCGTCGGGATCGATGCACATGCCGCTGGGCGGCGGGCACTGCTCGTTGACCGCGCCCGGCGAGCCCTTGTCGGCGCCGGCCCACGCCACCGTGGCGTCGCACCACGCGCCCTCGGTGTCGTTCGCGGTGGCGTCGAGGACGTCGGGGTCGAGCTGGCGGCTCTTGTCGTTGGACGCGTTGGTCCAGGTCACGGCGTCGATGACGCCGCCCATCGGATCGAGGATCTGGACGTCGCCGGAGTCGACCATGCTGAACTTGAAGATGCCGTCGACGCGGGGCAGCGTGCCGTTCATCAGCGGGTCGGGGTTCTTGCCGAAGACCACGTAGGTGCCGGCGGCGACGTGCAGGCAGGCGTCGGCGTTGACGACGTCGGGGCTGCGGGTGTCGCCGGCGCGGTCGAGCTGGATGCCGTTGAGGTCGACGTCGGCGGTGGCGTAGGCCTCGAACCACTCCTGCAGGTTGTCGTCGCCCGACGGGTTGGGGTGGACCTCGGTGATCACGAGCTGGCCGGCGGTGGGCGGCACGGTCGCGCGGGGCGTGCCGCCGTCGTCGCACATGCCGTTGCTGGTGCCGGCGCAGTCGTAGTTGGCGGTGCCGGGCGTGCCGAAGTTGGCCGGCACGTACTCGTAGGCGGCCTCCTCGGGCGGCGTGCACCAGTTGGCGAGGTCGTCGTTGGCGGTGTAGTCGGGCGCGCCGCCGCCGTCGAAGCCGGTGGCCAGGCCGGCGTCGACGACGTCGTAGAGGGCCTCGTCGATGACCGCGCCGCCGCAGGTCACGGCGATCCGGCCGCCGTCGCTGTTGAACAGGTCGCCGAGGTCGGCGCCGTAGCCGTAGTCGAGGTAGCCGGTGACGAAGTCGGGCAGGACGTTGCCCAGCACCAGGTAGCCGCCGGCGTCGATCGTCACCGGCGCCATGACGTGGGTCTTCTCGCTGGAGCCGTCGGGGCGGCTGTGGATGATCGTCAGGCCCTCGAGGTCGAGGGCGCCGCCGCTGGCGTTGTAGAGCTCGAACCACTCCTTGCCATCGTCGGCGCCGCTGCCGCCCGGGGGCGCCGCGTAGTCGGCGAAGATCTCGGACACGACGACGTCGCCGGGCAGGATGTTGGCGCACGCGGCCGAGGTGTCGTCGCCTCCCGGGCCGCACCCGGCCGCCACGGGCGCGACCGCGATCAGCGCGGCGACGAGGGTGTCACGGAGAGGCTTCGTCATGGTCCATCCTTGGTCGCACGCGGCGACGACGGGGTCGTTGACTGGGGTCACTGCGCCGCGGTGCTGGTCGACTCGGGCGCCGGCTCGTCGCCGGGCCGGACCAGCCCCGGCAGCGGCGACAGCGTCACCTGGCCGGGGCGGTCGACGATGATCTGGAGCTGCTTCTTGCCGTTGTGCTTGTTCTCGTAGACCGCGACGACGCCGCGGACCATCACGAACTCGCCCTTCCAGCGGGCGATGCCGGTCGACGCGAAGACGTCCTTGTCGAAGAAGACCAGCGGGAAGTCGCCGAACATGCGGCGGCTGAGCATGACCTTGGTCGGGCCGCGGTCGCCGAGCCGGACCTCGCCGACCGTGCTCATGACCGTGACCTCCTTGCCGACCGCGGCCTCGATCCGGCGCAGCGAGTCGAAGTCGGTGAGGTCGATGTAGTCGTCGCGGCCCTCGGCCTGGCGCTCGAACTCGGCGACGAACTCGGCGCGCGCGGTCCACCACGGCTTGCGCTCGGCGTAGTCGGGGTAGTGCAGCTTGGTGGGATCCCAGATGCCGAGGTGGGCGGCCTTGGCCTCGCGCTCGGCGTCGACGAACTCCTGGTGGAACCGCCGCGAGTAGCCGTACTTGGTGAAGTACGGGCTCATGCCGGCGCGCACCGCCTCGACGTTGTAGTTGACCCACTGGCCGTGCTTGAACGCGAAGACGTAGGCGAGGTAGCGGTTGTAGCGGCCGCGGATCTGGCGCGGGTTGTCGCGCTCGAGCCGGACCTTGTCGACGCCGGCGAAGAAGTGCTTGGCCCAGGTCTTGGCGTCCTCGCCCAGCGGCGTCGCGGCCTTGACCGGCCGGCTGTGCCCGGCCCGCTTGTCGGCGAGGTACTTGACGAAGTCGGCGTCGGACGCGAGCCGGTCCGCCTGGTTCTTGTAGGTCTCCTCGGTGTCGATGCCGAGCAGGCGCAGCGAGCTGTCGAGGCCGTCGACCCCGACGGTGTCGCCGTCGATGATCTTGGTGAGGCCGAACTCGCCGATGACGACGCCCGGCGCCTCGAGCTTGCTCAGCGTGGTCTGCGCCTGCTTGCGGCCGTAGCGGGCGGCGCCCTCCGGCGGCCCGCACGCGACGAGCGACAGGCCGGCGAGGGACGCGACCGCGGCGGCCGCGACGAGCGAGCGGGTCAGGGTACGGGGCATGGGTGGTTCGCGGCGCCCGGGGTGCCGGGCAGGCCGAGCTCGGTGGTGTCGCCGGGGGTGGTGTCGGCGCACCAGGCGGTGGGGTCGTCGTTGCCGTCGGCGGTGGGCGGATCGTCGCCCAGCGACCAGGTGCCCGTCGGCGGCAGGCCGTCGAACACCAGGCGGTCGAGGACCTCGCCGCCGCAGCCGGTCACGGTCAGGCCGCCGGTGGCGGGGAACGCGCCGTCGAGATCGTAGCCGGCGCCGTAGTCGACGTGGGTCGGCCGGGTGGCGTCGGGGAAGTCGCCGATGACGGCGTAGGCGCCGGCGCCGACCTCGAGGCCGCGCCGGACCAGGATCCGGTAGCGGTGGCTGCCGTCGACCGACACCAGGTCGACGACGGTGCCCTCGAGATCGAGCGTGGCGCCGCTGGCGTTGTACAGCTCGACCCACTGGCCCCAGGTGTCGCCCCCGGCCTGCGGGCCGCGGACCTCGGAGATGACCAGGTCGCCGGGACCGGCCGCCGGGCAGATCTCGGGCTCGGGATCGCGCGCGCACGCCGAGGCGAGCAGCGCGCAGGCAAGCGAGATGGACGCGGTGGCCCGGAGCACCGCCCTGAATGTACCGCACCTGCCGGGTCCCTTGCGGCCTCACCGCCCGGAGGCTACAAGGCGGCGATGGACCGCCTGCCGGAGCACGCCTCGGCGGTCGTCGTCGGTGGCGGCTTCGCCGGCGCCGCGACGGCCTGGTGGCTGGCGCGTGGCGGGATCGCGGACGTCCTGGTGGTCGAGCGCGAGGACCTGCTCGGGCTCCACGCCAGCGGTCGCAACGCCGGCATGTGCCGGCAGATCGCCGAGGACGACCGGTGGACCGCGCTGTGCGCGCGCGGCGCCGCCCTGCTGCGCGAGCCCCCGGACGGCTTTGCCGCCCGGCCCCTGACCGTGACCGGGTCGTACCTGGTGGCCGCCGACGACGCCACCCTGGCGGCGCTGGTCGACCAGGCCGGGCGCCACGGCATCACGCACCGCGTCGTCGAGGTCGCCGAGGTCGAGCGGCGGGTCCCCGCCCTGGCCGGGGTGCCCGGGGTCGCGGCGGTGTTCACGCCCGACGACGGCGTGATCGACGCCACCGCGCTGCTGCACGGGCTGGTCGGCGGCGCCCGGCGTGCCGGCGCCCGGGTCGTGCGCCGCTGCCAGGTCGAGGCGGCGCGCCCGGTCGCGGGCGGCGACGGCGTCGACGTCGTCACCTCGCGGGGCACGGTGCAGACCCGGGTCGTGGTGTGCGCGGCGGGCGCGTGGGCCGGCGAGGTCGGCGCCGGCGCCGGCGCCCGCGACGTCGGCTTCCAGCCAGTCCGCCGCCACCTGTTCTTCCTGGCCCAGGGCGCCGACGGCCCGGCGGTCGGCGATCCGTTCGTGTGGCGGGTCGGCGCCGGCGAGGGCTACGTGCGCAACGGCGCCGACGGCCTGATCGCCTCGTACTGCGACGCCACGCCGACCGTGCCCGGCGACGCCCGGGTCGACGCCGACGCCGACGAGCGCCTCGCCGCGCGCCTGACCACGCTGGCGCCGCGCCTGGCCGAGCGCGCGATCACCGCGCGGTGGTCGTGCCTGCGCACCTACGCACCCGAGGGCCCGCCGCGCGTCGGCTGGGACCGCGACGTGCCGTGGCTGTTCTGGGTCGCCGGCCTCGGCGGCCACGGCGCCACCGCGTGCGCCGCGATCGGCCAGGACGCGGCGCGGGCGATCGCGGCGCGGCTGGGGTAGCGGCCGCCGTCACCACCGGCCGGTCGACGACCAGCCGGGCGCGGCGTCGAGCGCGGTGCCGGCGCGGGCGCGCAGCGCGGCGAAACCGTCGACGTCGTCGACGTCGAGGCGGGTGACGTCGACCCAGGTCGGCGTGGTCGGCGGCACCTCGGGGACCTCGGGCAGGCGCAGCCGCGGCGCGCCCTCCGGGATCAGCAAGGTCCAGCGGGTGTCGGCGCCGACGCCGATCGACAGCTGGACGCCGTCGCCGAGATCGTCGCCGGTCGAGCGCCACGTCACCTCCATCGCGGTCGGCGTCACCTGCACCGCGACCCGGTCGATCCGCGCCGGCGGATCGCTGAGATCGAGGGCGCCGTCGTCGAGATCGACCCCGGCGAAGCGGCGCCGGACCAGCGCGGTGCCGTCGGCGCCGACGTCGTCGCCGTCGGCGGGCGCGTACCAGGCGGTCGCGGTCACCGCGGCCGGGCGCTGGTCGGGCAGGAACCGGGCGACCACCTCGGCGCCGGTGCCGGCGCCGCCGCCGAGCGTGCAGCCGTGCGGGCCGCGGATCGCGACCTCGACCTCGTCGGCGCCGGCCGGGGTCGCGACGAAGAACCGGGCCTCGGCCGCGGTCTGTCGCCACGCCCCGAACTCGACCGGCGCGGCGAGCGCGGCGACGTCGTCGGCGTCGATCACCGCGAAGCGCGCCGGCGCGACGCCCTCGGCGCGGGCGATCAGCAGCGCGCCGCCGTCGTCGTCGAGGGCGGCGCCGCCGTAGTAGGCGGTGAGCGCGGCGCCGGGCTCGAGCACGACGGTGCGGGTGATCGTCGGGCCGCACACCTCGATCGCGTAGCTGGCGCCGGGCACCGCGGCCAGCGGCGCGACCGCGAGCTCGCGCGGCCGCGCGCCGTCGCCGCGACGGCGCCGGCCCAGGTCGAGGACGTCGCCGGGGTGGACGTCGCCGAGGGTGTCGACCAGGCGCAGGCCGCCGCGATCGTCGACGACGGTGACGAACCCGCCGTCGCCGACCTCGACGGTCAGGCGGCCGTCGTCGCCGGAGCGGTAGGCGCCGCGCAGCGCGCCGTCGGCGTCGGCGACGTAGACCGGCAGATCGCCGGCGACCTCGCCGTCGGACCAGGTCGTCAGCGCGACCGGACCGCGCGCGCCGGGCGCCCCGGGGTCGTCGTCGACGTCACCGCAGGCGGCGACCAGCGGCAGGGCGATCAGCGGCAGCAGCCGGAGCACGGGGATGACGCGGGACATGCCCCGTGTCGTGGCCGCGCGGCGCGGCTTCCGTGCTGCCAGCTGCGGCGTCCGTGATCACACGGCGCCGCGGCGGTGGCTACTTGGCCTCGTCGCACTTGGCGACGTCGGCCGGCGACTTCGCCGCGAGCCCGCACTCGACGACCTTCTTGGGGGTCTTGACCGTGCAGGTCTCGATGAACTTCTGGCCGACCGCGAAGTCGATCACGGCCTTCTTCTGCTTGGCCAGATCGTCCTTCATCTCGTCGGTCATCTCGCCGTCGCCGCCGCCGGCCTTGATCTCGATGTCGATCAGGTGCTCGAGGAGGCGCTCGCACTGATCCTTCGAGGGCGCGTCGCTGCAGGCCGCGATCGGCGTGGTCGCGACCACGGTCGCGAACAGCGCCGCCAGGGTACGGCCGCGAACGGGCAGGGCTCTCAGGATCCGCATCGGGCGTCGATCCTATCACTTCTGCCCGGCGGCGCGCGCGTTCCCGCCCCGCAGGCGTGTCTGGACCTCGCGCAGGTGCTGCTGGATCTCGGCCTGGTGCGGGGCGAAGCGGGCGGCGCGCGCGAGGGCGGCGGCGGCGTCCGCGACCTTGCCCTGCCGGTACAGGAGCCACCCCCAGCTGTCGAGGATCGACGGATCGCCGGGCGCCAGGTCGCGCGCGCGCGCCAGGTACCGGGCCGCCTTGTCGAGGTCGGCGCCGGCCCGGGTCAAGGCGTAGCCGGCCAGGTTGAGCGCGCCGACGTGATCGGGGTGCGCGGCCAGGATCTGCTCGGCGACCGCCGCGGCGCGGGTCGGCGCGCCGGCGCGGTCCTCGTAGCTGGCCCAGGCGTAGCGCAGCCCGACGCTGCCCTGGTCGCGGCGGACCGCGCGGACCAGCTCCTTGCGGCCGGCGGCGATCTTGCCGTCGCTGCGCTGGACCTCGGCGTGCGCCGCGATCAGGTCGACGTCGCCGGGGTGCGCGGCCAGCGCGGCCTCGGCGACCTCGCGGGCGCGCACCCGCTCGCCCTGGGCCAGCAGCACGTCGATCGTGAGCGCGCGCGCCGCCGCCGCCAGGTCGTCGTCGTCGGGGACCGCCGCCAGCAGCGCCAGCGCGTCGGCCCGGTCGGTGCCGTCGCCGCGATCGGCCCGGGCCTGGGCCGCGATGATCGCCGCCGCGGCGCTGTCGGGCCACGCCGCGCGCGCGGCGTCGGCGACCGCGATGGCGTCGTCGAGCGCGCCGATCGCGCGGTAGAGGTGGGCGACGCCGAGCCGCTGGCCGAGATCGGCGCCGCTGTCGTCGAGCAGGCCGAGCAGGTCCAGCGCGCCCTGCCGGTCGTCGGCCTCGCACAGGAGCCAGAACAGCTCCTCGGCGACGCCGAGGTCGCCGCCGGTGCGATCGAAGGCCTGGCGGGTCTGCAGCACCGCGTCGGCCAGCTCGCCGCGGCCGCGCAGGGCCCGGGCCAGGGCCAGGCGGGCGTCGATGTGGTCGGGGTCGAGCTCGAGGACCTTGCGCAGCTCGGGCTCGGCGGCGGCGACCTGGCCGCGCTCGATCAGCGTGCGGGCGAGCAGGAAGCGGCCGTCGATCGAGTCGGGCAGCTCGACCAGCAGCGAGCGGTAGGCGCGCTCGGCGGCGTCCGGCCGCTGCAGCGCGATCCACGCCGACGCCAGCCCCAGCCAGGCCTTCTCGTTGCCGCGATCGAGCCGGATCGCGCGCTCGAACGACAGCCGGGCGCGGTCGTGGTTGCCGAGGCCGCGGAAGACCTTGCCGGCGAGCAGCCAGACCTGGGGCTGCCGCGGCCACCGCGCCTGCGCCGCCAGCACCGCGTCGCGGGCCTCGGTCTTGCGGCCGGTGCGGTAGGTGGCGTCGATCAGCGCCAGCGCGATCATCGCCTCGTCGGGCGCCGCCGCCGCGGCCTGGCGCAGCTCGACGACCGCGCGATCGTAGGCGCCCTCGAGCACGGCGAGCCGGCCCCGCAGGTAGTGGGCGTAGGCGTCGGGCGCCAGCGGCGGCGGCGCCGTCGGCCTCGCGACCGCGCGCGGTCCGCAGGCGGTCGCGATCCCGAGCAGGAGGATCAGGCCGAGCCGCGACATCGAGCGCACCGCCCGAGTCTAGCAGGTCCGGCGTCGGCGCCGCCGCGCGGCGCCGGGGCGGTCACAGCGGGATGTTGCCGTGCTTCTTGGGCGGGTTGCTCTGCCGCTTGTTGCGCAGCGTGCGCAGCGACCGGATGATCGCCCAGCGGGTCTCGCGCGGCCGGATGATCTCGTCGATGTAGCCCAGCGACGCCGCCTTGTACGGGTTGGCGAACCGGTCCTTGTACTCCTGGGTGAACTGCTCGCGCGCCGCCGCCTTCTCGGCCTCGCCCTCGATCTTGTCGAGCTCGCTGCGGAAGACGATGTTGACCGCGCCGGCCGGGCCCATGACGGCGATCTCCGCCGCCGGGTACGAGAAGTTGATGTCGGCGCGGATGTGCTTCGACGCCATGACGTCGTAGGCGCCGCCGTAGGCCTTGCGCGTGATCACCGTGACCTTGGGCACCGTGGCCTCGGTGAACGCGTACAGGAGCTTGGCGCCGTGCTTGATGATGCCGCCGTACTCCTGGTTGGTGCCGGGCAGGAACCCCGGCACGTCGACGAAGGTCACCAGCGGGATGTTGAAGCAGTCGCAGAAGCGGACGAACCGCGCCGCCTTCACCGAGGCGTCGATGTCGAGGCAGCCGGCCAGGTGCATCGGCTGGTTGGCGACGACGCCGACCGGGCGGCCGTCGAGGTGGGCCAGGCCGCAGACGATGTTCTTGGCGTAGTCCTTGTGGACCTCGACGAAGTGGCCGTCGTCGACCACCGCGTTGATGATCTTCTTGATGTCGTACGGCTTGTTCGACTCGAGCGGCACCATGTCGTCGAGCGCCGCGTCCTCGCGATCGGCGGGGTCGGTGGCGACCTTGACCGGCGGGTCCTCGGCGTTGTTCGACGGCATGAACGCGAGCAGCTCGCGGATCCGGGCCAGGCAGGCCAGCTCGTCGCCCTCGGTGAAGTGCGACACCCCGGAGCGCGACGCGTGGGTCTTGGCGCCGCCGAGCTGCTCCTTGCTGACCTCCTCGTGGGTCACCGTCTTGATGACGTCGGGGCCGGTGATGAACATGTACGAGGTCGCGTCGACCATCAGGATGAAGTCCGTGATGGCCGGCGAGTACACCGCGCCGCCCGCGCACGGCCCCATGATCGCGCTGATCTGCGGGATCACGCCCGAGCACAGGACGTTGCGGGTGAAGATGTCGGCGTAGCCGGCGAGCGACTCGACGCCCTCCTGGATGCGGGCGCCGCCGGAGTCGTTGAGGCCGATCACCGGGCAGCCGATCTTGGCGGCCAGGTCCATGACCTTGCAGATCTTGGCGGCGTAGGCGCCGGACAGCGAGCCGCCGAAGACCGTGAAGTCCTGGGCGAACACGCACACCGTGCGGCCGTCGATCGTGCCGGTGCCGGTGACCACGCCGTCACCCAGGATCTTCTGATCCTGCATGCCGAAGTCGGCGCAGCGGTGGGTCACGAACTTGTCCATCTCGACGAAGCTGCCCTCGTCCAGGAGGGCGCTGATGCGCTCGCGGGCGGTCAGCTTGCCGGCCTGGTGCTGCTTCTCGATGCGGGCGGCGCCGCCGCCCAGGGCGGCCTGGCGCTCGAGCTCCTCGAGTCGGGCGATGGGGTCGTTGGGATCGCGGGTCACGTTACGTCCTCTCGGGCCCGCGCGTGCAAGGGGCGCGGTGCGGGCGTAATGTAGAGCGGTGCCCAACGTGAAGGGAAGCGCGCTGGCCTCGCGCTTGCTGTGGGTGACGCTGGGTCACGGCGAGCGAGGCCTGGAATCGCTGGAGCGCGCGGTGTCGCCGGCCCTGGCGCCGGTGCTGGTCAACGGCGTTCACAAGGCCCGCTGGTACCCGTTCGAGCAGTTCATCGAGCTCAACGAGGTGATCGATCGCCTGTTCGGCACCGGCGATCTGGCGCTGGTCCGCGAGCTGGGCCGCTACGGCGCCGACGCCAACCTGCGGACCGTCTACCGCCTGTTCTACAAGGTGGGCACGGTGCGGTGGATCCTGGGCCGCGCCGCCCGGCTGTGGGGCGCCCACTACGACAGCGGCGAGCTGCGCGTGATCTCGGACGTGCCCTGCGAGAGCACGCTCGAGATCCTCGGCTTCGCCACGCCGCACCGGGTGCACTGCCTGTCGGTCGCGGGCTGGTGCGAGCGCTCGGTCGAGATCAGCGGCGGCAACCAGGTCCGGCTCGAGGAGCTGGAGTGCCGCGCCGAGGGCGACGAGCGCTGCCTGCTCCGCGTCCACTGGCGGTAGGCGCGGGGCGCGGCTACTGGACCTCGGCGGCGAGCTCGCTGGTGCGGCCGCCGATCGCGAGCGCGCCGACGACGGCGCGCTTGCCGGTCGCGAGCCGGCTCGACATGCGGAAGCGCGAGGTCTGGAGCTCCTTGCCGCGGGTCGTGCGGGTGACCTCGAAGGACAGCACCGGCGCGGCGTCGGTGCCGCCCTCGCGGCACAGCTTGAGCTCGTAGCCGACGGCGCCCTGATCGGCGGCCACCGAGGCGCAGCCGCGGTCGCCGGCGACCGACAGCGTGGCGCGGAAGGCGTCGGGATCCTGGCCCTTGACGGTCTCGGTCAGCGCGACCTCGACGGCGATCGAGCTGGCGGAGGCGGCCGACGACGACGCGGTCGCGGCCGGGCGCTCGGGCGCGGCGGCGGCGACCGCGAGCGCCGAGGTCAGCGCGGCGACGGCGAGGGCGGCGGTGAGCAGGATGCGGATCGTGCGAAGCGACATGGGTTCTCCTCGGGAGGCGTCGGGGGCGAAGGTCGGTACGGCGGTGATGGCGACGGCTTCAGCAGGCGGCGTGCCAGCGGCGCCGGCGGACGCGGCGGCGTCGATCCGCGGGCTTGCGGCGGCGGCGACGGCGCCGCGACGGCGCCGCGCTGTCAGGATGGCGAGGCGCCGCCGCGACCTCGCCAGATCGGCAGGTCGGCTTGCCGCGCCCGGCGGCCGGCACTATGGTGCGCGGCCATGTCGACTGATCGATCCGATCGCGTCGTGCGCGCCATGACCATGGACGGCGCGTTCCGGGTCATCGCCGCGGTGACCACCGACACCGTGCGCGGCGCGCTCGCCGCCCAGGGCCTGATCGACGACGTCGGCCTGCGCCTCGGCGAGCTCATGACCGGCGCGGTGCTGCTGCGCGAGACCACCCAGCCGGCGCGCCGGGTCCAGGTGTCGCTGCGCGATCGCCACGGCGGCACGCTGGTCGCCGACGCCCTGCCCGACGGCGCCAACCGCGGCATCGCCAACCCCGGCAGCGACGAGCCGGTCGAGGCCGCCGGCGATCACCTGCTCAAGGTCCACTACACGCTGCCCAACGGCGCCCTGCACCAGGGCGTCATCGGCGTCCCCGACGGCGAGGACATGTCGGCGGCGCTGATGCGCTACCTGCACCAGTCCGAGCAGATCCTGTCGATGACCGGCGTCGCCGCGCTGCCCGGCCCCGACGGCGTCCGGGTCGCCGGCGGCTACGTCATCCAGCTGCTGCCGGAGGCGACCCGCGAGGTCATCGACGTCATGACCGATCACGTCGGCACGCTGGAGCCCATCGCCCACCTGCTCGAGGGCCGGGCCCCGACCCCGGAGCTGCTGATCGCCACGATCATGGGCGACCTCGAGCACCAGGAGCTGGCCCGCTCGCCGCTGCACTTCGGCTGCACCTGCAGCGAGGCGCGGGTCATGGGCAGCATCCTCACCCTGCCCGAGGACGAGATCGCGTCGATCCTGGCGGGCGATCCGCTCGAGGTCCGCTGCGACGCCTGCGGCCGCGGCTACGTGGTCGAGCCCGAGGACCTGCGCGACTTCCGCGCCATGCGCGCCGGCGGCGCCCGGGCCTAGCGGCCGCCCCCCGAGTCGCGCCCCCCGAGCCGCCGTCGTCAGCCCGGGCCCAGCAGATCGACCACCGCGTCCATCACGGCGCGCCGCAGGTCCTTGATGCGCAGGGCGCGCTCGTCGTGGCGCGACGGGTGGACCCGGTTGGTGAGCAGCGCGACCCAGCGGCCGCGGGTCGCGTCGAGCCACAGCGCGGTGCCGGTGAAGCCGTGGTGGCCGAAGCCGCCGTCGCGCGGCCACCGCTCGCCCGCGTGCGACACGCCGGGCGCCTCCGACGGCGTGTCCCAGCCCAGCCGCCACGTCGACGTCGCGTCGAGCCGGGTCGTGAAGAACCGGCGCGCGACGTCGGCGCGGATGCCGCCGACGTCGGCGCCGCCGAGCAGCGTCAGCATGGCCTGGCCGAAGCGGCCGACGTCGGCGACCGGCGCGAACAGGCCGGCGTGGCCGGCGACGCCGCCGCCGGCGCGGCAGTTCTCGTCGTGGACGACGCCCTCGATCAGGCCCTCGTCGGCCTCGATCTCGGTCGCGACCACCGGCGCGTCCCAGGCCGGGCGCGTCGCCGCCGGCGCGCGCAGATCGACGAACCGCGCCCTGCTCAGCCCGAGCGGTCCGGCCACCAGGCGCGCGAACAGGTCCTCGAGCGGCGCGCCGCCGGCGCGCTCGAGCGCGGCGCCCAGCGTGATGTAGCCGAGGTCGCTGTACGCCGCGGCCTCGGCAGGCGGGCGGGCCAGCGCGGTCGACGCCGCCAGGTGGACCAGGGCGCCGC
Source organism: Kofleriaceae bacterium (assembly GCA_020633495.1). Lineage (GTDB taxonomy): Bacteria > Myxococcota_A > Polyangia > Haliangiales > Haliangiaceae > WYBA01. The sequence continues at coordinate 110,984 of JACKDR010000007.1, forward strand.
GCGCGTCGGTCTGGCCGGCGAGGTCGCCGGCGCGCAGGCGCTGGAAGAACTTCACGTGCGGCGGCAGCCCCGAGACGTGGCCGAGCAGGTGCAGCACGCGGACCCGCGGGTCGACCTGGGGAACCAAGGTTGCCGCGGCGGCGTCGAGGTCGAGCGCGCCCCGCGACGCCAGGACCATGGCCAGCGCGGTGGTGACGATCGGCTTGGTCACCGACGCCAGGTCGAAGATCGCGTCGGCGTCGACCGGCACGCCCGGGGCGGGCAGGGTGCGGGTCAGGCCGCGGGCCAGGGTCAGGACCTCGCGGCCGGCGTCGCCGACCTGCAGCGCCGCGGCCGAGCACCAGCGGTTCGCGATCGCGGCGTCGAGGATCCCGGCGAGGCGGGCGGTGCCGTCCATCGCGACACGCTAGCAGGGCCGGCGCGGACCACGACCCGCCGGCCGTCACGTTTCGCCGGCCGTGGCCCGCCGTTGGGCGCCGCGGGGCGCCGCCGCGCGGCGTGCGCCGGACCGCCCCCGCGGCCCGTAAAGGCGCGGGATCGCGTCGAGGCGCCTTCGAGGACGCGTGGTATCGTCGCGCGGTTCGTGACCCGCTACGAGCTCATCGAGCGCATCGCCGTCGGCACGCTGGCGGAGATCTTCCGCGGCAAGGCGGTCGCGGCCGGTGGCTTCGAGAAGCCGGTCGCGATCAAGCGGATGCTGCCGCACCTGGGGCAGGACCGCCGGTTCGTCCAGGCGCTGATCGCCGAGGCCAAGATCCTCTCGCAGCTGCGCCACCGCAACATCGTCCAGATCTTCGACGTCGGCCTCGGCGACGACGGCCAGTACTTCCTGGTCATGGAGTACGTCGACGGCATGGACCTCGCCGGCATCCAGAAGACCCTGGAGAGCCGCCGCAAGCGCCTGCCGCTGGACATCGCGCTGCACGTCGGCGCCGAGATCTGCGAGGCGCTCGAGCACGCCCACGCCGCGCTCGCCCCCGACGGCCAGCCGATGCGCGTCATCCACCGCGACGTCGCGCCGTCGAACGTCCTGGTGTCGCGGCACGGCGAGATCAAGCTCACCGACTTCGGCCTGGCCCGCCGCCCCGACGAGGTCACCGGCCACGGCAACGTCCGCGCCAAGTTCGGCTACCTGTCGCCCGAGGCCGCCGCCGGGCAGCCCATCGACACCCGCAGCGACGTCTTCTCGGCGGCGGTCCTGGTCTACGAGCTCACGCTCGGGCGCCGGCTGTTCTCGCAGCTGTCCGACCTCGAGGCGCTGCGCCAGATCCGCGAGGGCGCGATCGCCCGGCCGCAGCAGATGGATCCGTCGCTGCCGCGTGCGCTCGACGACATCCTGATGGCCGCGCTGGTGCGCGACCCCGAGCGCCGGCTCGCCACCGCCGGTGAGCTGGGGGCGCGCCTGCGCGGGCTGCGCTACTCGCTCGACTCCGCCGCCGGCGATCCGTCGCAGGAGCTGGCGCGCATCCTCGCCGGCGTCCAGGCCGCCGGCGACGCGCCGGCGCCGGCCCCCGACGAGGCGGCGACCGCGGCCGAGCGGCCTCGCGGCGCCGGCGGCAACGGCGGCAACGGCGGCCACGACGCCGGCAAGCGCCGGCGCGCCCCGGCGTCGTCGATGCCGTTCGGCAAGGAGCCGACGTACGTCAGCTTGCAGCCGGTCGACCTGTTCGGCGACGATCGCGACGGCACCGGCGTCATCAAGGCCCGGCAGCTGCTCGACCGCTTCGAGGAGGAGGAGACCCGCCTGGCGAGCGTGCCCGGGGTCGACGGCGCCGACGCCCGCTGGCGCGAGCCGCAGGACACCTTCGGCCTCGGCGGCACCGACGGCGGCCCGCGCGAGACCTCGCCCACCGGGATCTACCTGGAGGACCGCACCGTCGACACCAGCGAGACCGGCGAGCAGACCTTCACCGGCACCCCGCGGCAGTTCACCGACGACGCCGACGAGTCGACCAAGGTGCTGTCGCCGGCGCTGCTGGCGCGCGGCCCCGACCGCCGCGACGGCCCGCGCGGCAAGGGCGGCCGCCGACCCAGCGCGCCGCCGCCGCTGCCCGGGACCGGCCCGGTCCGCGCCAAGGCGGCGCCGCCGCCGGTGCCCGCGGCGCAGGCGCCTGCGCGCGCGCGCCTGGCGTGGCCGCGCCTGAGAAGGCCGGCTCGCCGCCGTGGCGCGACGCGCCCGCGGTCCGGATCGAGGCCCGGGTGCCGGCGCGCACCGCGACGCCGACGGTGCAAGAGCCGGCCGGCGGGGCGCGCCCCGAGGTTCGACCGACCTCGCTGCCCCCGGTGGTGGCCGGGTTCGGGCGGGGCCGCTCGTGGCGGTGGCTCGTCATCACGATCGTCGCGGTGCTGATCCTCGGCACCGGCGTCGCGGTGGCGATCCTGCGGTAGGCGGCGGTCGCCGTCGCGGTATCATCACCGCCTGTGCCGTCGTCCGAGCATGACCAGGATACCGCCCGTGGCCCCCGGGTCATCGGCAGCCCGTTGTTCGAGGAGGCCGTGGCGGCGCTGGGGATCGAGCTGGGCATGGCCCGGCTGATCGTGTTCAGCGCGCTGCAGACCCTGCGGGTGTCGCCGATGGACGTGTCGATGACGGACCTCGATCAGATCCACGAGGTGATCGACCAGCGCCTCGCCGCGCTGGGCGTGTCGGAGGAGCGACGCTCGGCGGCGCTGGCGCGGCTGTGCGTGCTGTCGGTGCGGCGCGCCCAGGTCCTCGACGTCGACACCGCGCGCGTCAAGAAGCTCGATCCCGACGACCTGTAGCCGGCGCGGCGCGCCGCTCAGGTCGCGGCGCCGGCGCCGACGCCGCAGAACTCGCGGATCACGGCGTCGAGCACCTCGGTGCCCCAGTGCAGCCCGGCGATCGGGATGCGCTCGTCGTTGCCGTGGAACATGTCGGCGAAGCGGATGCCCGAGCCCTTCTCGATCTTGATCGGCGCGAAGCCGTACCACTTGGCGCCGAGCTTGCTGAAGTACTTGGCGTCGGTGAAGCCGGGGATCATGTAGGGCACGACCACCGCCTCGGGCTCGCGGGCGGTGACCTGCCGGCGGATGACGTCGAACAGCGGCGACTCGATCGGCTCGGTCACGGTCGGCGGCGCCGACTTGATGACGTCGAGCTCGACGTCGGGGCCGAGCACGGCGCGGAGCTCGCCGAGGAAGTCGGCCTCGGTCTGACCGGGCAGGGTGCGGCCGTCGATCTCGAGCTCGGCGACGCCGGGGATGACGTTGGTCTTGCTGCCGGCGCGCGCCACCGTCGGCGACGCCGTGTTGGTGAGCAGCGCGCCGAAGCTGCGGGCCAGGCCGAGATCGGGGACCAGGCGGACCACCCGCGCCATCAGCTCGGGGCGCGCCACCATCTTGAGCAGCGGCCGGGCCAGCGCCGGCTGGCGCGCCGCGACCTGATCGAGGAAGTCCTTGACGTAGCGGGTGGCGTGGACCGGCATGCGGGCGCGGCCCAGCGCCGCGATGCCCTCGCCGAGCCGCACCACCGCGCTGTCCCGGCGCGGCATCGAGCCGTGACCGGGCTCGCCGGTGAAGCGGGCGCGCACCCAGCACAGGCCCTTCTCCGCGACCTGCACCGGGTAGAACGTCGTGCCGGCCAGGTGCATCGAGAAGCCGCCGACCTCGCCGATCGCGTAGTCGGCGCGGACCAGCTCGGGGTGCTCCTCGACCAGGAACCGCGAGCCGAAGTCGCAGCCGGCCTCCTCGTCGGCGACCGCCGCGAAGATCAGGTCGCGCTCGAGCCGGGCGCCGTCGCGGGCCAGGGCGCGCAGGATCGCCGCCGCCATCGCGGCGAGGTTCTTCATGTCGACCGCGCCGCGGCCCCACAGGCAGCCCTCGGCCTCGGCGGCGGAGAACGGCGGGTGCTTCCAGCGCGCCGGGTCGGCCTCGACGACGTCGAGGTGGGCGGCGACCAGCAGCGGGCCGCCGGCGGCGCCGGAGCCGGGGATGCGGACCACCAGGTTGGCGCGGCCCGGCCCGGACTCGAGGATCGTCGGCGTCAACCCGACCTCGCGCAGCTTGCCGTCGAGGTAGTCGACCGCCTGGCGCTCGGCGCCGGGCGGGTTGGTGGTGTCCATGCGGAGGAGCGCGGCGAGCATCTCCTGGGCGTCGAGGCAGAGCGGCGCGGCCATCGCGGCGAGGATACGAGCGCGGCCGCGGCGGCGACACCGGCGGCAGGCGGAAAACCGCAGCGGCTATGACACCGGCGTCGCGATCGGCGGCGCGCGCGCCGACTCGCGGTCCGCAACGCGGTGACATCGCACGCGGCGCCGCGGCACGGCCGTTGCGGAAGGGGAGGCTCAGGAGAGGGCGCGCACGACGACGCGCCTGGAGGCGTCATGAACCAACACCACGACGTGCCTGCGGCCCGGCGCCGCAGGCGGAAGGCCGCGTTCGCCCTCATCGGCGCCGCGGGACTGCTGGCGGCCGGCGCCGCCGCGATCGCCGCGTGCGGCGCCAGCGACTACGACGTCGGCGCCGACTACCCCGACGCCGGCGCCTGGGGCGGCGGCGACGCCAGCGGCTCGAGCCCCGAGTGCTTCTCGTCGAGCGAGTGCCCGGTGGGCTGGACCTGCAGCGAGTTCGGCTTCTGCGTGCCGCCGCCCGACCCCGGCCCCGACGGCGGCACCCCGCCGCCGCCGCCCGAGACCGAGTACGACCTCAGCGCGCCGGTCAGCTCGCGCCGCTTCGTGTGGGTCGCGATGACCGAGAAGGACGCGGTCGCCAAGATCGACGGCGAGACCCTCGAGGTCGCGTCGATCAAGGTCGGCGAGTCGCCCGAGGTGCTGGTGACCCTGCCGGGCACCGACACCGCGGTCGTCCTCGACCACGTCAACGGCGCCGCCGCGGTGGTGCGGCCCGCGGTCGGCAACCAGCTCGTCGACCTCGAGCCGACCCTGCCCAACCTCAACCGGCTGTCGGCGTCGCCCGACGGCCTGCACGCGGTGGCCTGGTTCGATCTCAACAAGGCGATCGCCGACGCCGGCAGCCTCGACGCCGTCGAGGACATCGGCAGCTTCCAGGACGTCACGGTGATCGGCCTCGACCCGGCCGGGCCGCGCACCGTCGACCTCACCGTCGGGTTCCGGCCGCGCGAGGTCGAGTTCGACGCCACCGGCGCGCGCGCCTACGTGATCACCGACGACGGCGTCTCGGTGATCGACCTCGGCCAGGTCTTCGATCAGGGCCCGGTGATCATCCCGCCGGTGCCGGTGACCTCCGATCCGTTCGCCGACGCCTCGGGCCTCGAGGTCGACGTCGTCGCCGGCGGCGACCTCGCGCTGGTCCGCGAGCCCGGCGAGGCCTGGCTGCGCGCGGTGCGCCTGACCGGCCCCGCCGCCGGCACCGCCTGGGAGATCGACCTGCCCGGCGTGCCCAGCGACCTCGAGCTGTCGCCCGACGGCGCCCACGCCTACGCGGTGCTACGCGAGGCCCACCAGCTCGCGGTGCTCGACGTCCCCGGCGACGTCGTCGATCCCGCCGGCGTCGAGTACGTCGACCTTTCCGACGCCACCTCGGGCTCGCTCAGCCTCACCGCCGATGGTCACCGCGGTGTCCTCTACACCAACGCGTTCCTCGACGAGCGCCTGACCGTGATCGACCTCGACCAGCCGGGCTACCCGCACCGCACCTTCCCCCTGCAGAAGTCGGTGCGCGCGGTCGGGCTGTCGCCCGACGGCAGCAAGCTGATGGTGCTGCACGCCCGCGCCCCCGGCGATCCCGGCAGCGCCACCACCTTCGAGGAGTTCGTCGATCGCTCGTTCGGCTACTCGGTGGTCGACGTCGCGACCGGCTTCGCCAAGCTGCAGCTGACCCTGGTCGACCCCGGCAACTTCGCGTTCGCCGGATCGCGGCCTCGCGCCTACGTCGTGCTCGACGGCGGCGACGCCGAGGGCGCGCTCGCGGCGTGCCAGGAGATCGAGCTCGACACCGGCGTCGTCCGCACGATCCTCCTCGGCTCGCCGCCCGCCGCGGTCGGCGTCCTGCCCGCGACCGACAAGGTCTTCGTGTCGCAGCGCCACCCCCTCGGCCGGGTCAGCTTCATCGACATCGACAGCGGCCAGGTCCGGACCCTCACCGGCTTCGATCTCAACAGCCAGATCATTGACTAGGGGACAGCCCCGGAGGACCCACCATGCGCACGCTCGTCCCCATCCTCACGATCGCGCTCGCCGCCTGCGCGGCCGAGCGCGACCCCGCCCTCGACCGGCCCCGGCTCATCACCGGCCCGATCCCGCTGCAGGCCCAGGTCGCCTACGTCGACGGCGCCCTCGATCGCGTCGTCCTCGTCGACGTCGCCGAGGCCACCCCGGCGGTCCACACCGTCGGCGTCGGCCGCGATCCGATCTGGGCGTCACCCACCTTCAAGCGCGATCGCCTGCTGGTGATCACCCGCGGCGAGGAGGCGCTGGCGCGCGGCCAGGTCGACGAGGACCCGATGCTGTGGAACATCGACGTCGCCAACCCCGACACGCCGCCGGTCGGCTACGACATCGGCTCGCCGTTCGATCGCCTCGCGGTGTCGACCGACGGCAAGCTCGCGGTCGCCCACTTCTCCGAGGCCGGCCCCGACGCCCAGGGCTTCTTCCGCAACCCCAACGAGCTGGCGTTCGTCGACCTGACCCGGCCGCCGGGGCCCGACAACCCGGTGCTCAAGACCCTGCGCTCGTTCAGCTCGACGCCCACCGCGATCGTGCTGTCGCCGCCGATGACCATCCCCGGCGCCGCCGACGCCACGCCGCGGGTGTTCGCGTTCGTCCTGGCCCAGAACCGGATCTCGGTGGTCGACGCCACCTACCCGACCCACGACGAGGTCACGATCCGTCTCGACCAGGCCGGCGCGTCGGTGCTGCCGCGCGAGGTCGTCTTCGCGCCCAACACCGCGACCGCCTACGTCCGCTCCGACGGCGCCCGCGACGTCCTCGAGGTCCTGATCGGCAACGATCCGCCGCCCGCGGACCAGGCCGACGCCAACGACTTCCGCCCGGTGCTCGCCGAGCTCGGCGCCGGCGGCGGCCCCGCCGACGTCGCGGTCTACGACGACGTCGACGGCCGCCGCTTCATCCTGGCCGCCACCCCCGGCACCCGCGAGGTCGTCGTCATCGACGCCGACACCGCCGAGTTCGTGCGGGTCGCGACCCCGGATCCGGTCGACCGCATCGTCCTGTTCCCCGCCGACCCCGACGTCCCGGCCCGCAAGGCGGTGCTGGCGTCGATCGGCGCGCGGCTGTCGCGGGTCCAGGTCCTCGATCTCGAGGGCATCGACGAGGATCTGATCCCGCGCTCGGTCACGACGATCGAGGTCGGCGAGCCGGTGATGGCGATCGAGCCGGTGCCGGGGCGCGAGCTGGCGATGCTGGTCCACGACGACCAGCGCACCGTGCTCGGCCTGCTCGACGTCGCCTACGGCTCGGTGTCGCCGCTGCAGGGCGTCGGTCGCCTCGACGACTACGCCTTCACGTCGAGCGGCAAGTACCTGGTGGCGGCGACGCCCAGCCTGGCCCGCCTCGGCTACCTCGACCTCGACAACCTCCACCCCACCGACCTGCGGCTCGACGACGTCCCGGCGCGCCTGTTCGCGTTGCCCGACGGCAAGCTGTTCGTCGATCACGGCGACCCGCTGGGTCGCGCCACCATCATCCCGTCGCCCGAGGCGTCCCGGGACGACTCGGTCGTCCTGTCGGGGTTCCTGCTGGCCGGCCTGCTCGAGGAGTGATCATGCGCGCCCATCCCGTCCCCGTCCGTCGCCCCGACCGTCACCCCCGCCACCGCGTCGCCGTCGCCGCCGCCGCCGCCGTCGTCGCCGCCGCCGCGCTGCTCGCGGGGCCGGTGGCACCCGCCGCCGCCGGGCCGGCCACCGCCGCGGCGGTGCCCGCGTGGAGCCTGCACGGCTGGTCGGCGCAGCGCTGGCTCGCCGATCCCAGCGCCGCGACGCTGACCACCAGCACCCTCGACGGCGGCGGCCTCACCGTCGAGCGCCGGATCCTCGGCCTGCCGCTGCCCGGGCCGTTCCCGGTGCTGCACGTCTCGGCCGAGCTCGGCTTCGACGGCGGCTCCGCCGACGGCACGACCTTCCAGCAGCTCGACAACCACGTCGCCACCTGGTCGCTGCTGGCCGGCGCCCGCGCCCGCCTGCCCGTGGTGTCGTGGCTGCACGTGACCGCGCGCGCCTCGGTCGGAGGCGGCCGCACCAGCGTCCGCATCGCCGACCAGGGCATGACCACCGCGATCTCGGATCGCGCGGTGACCCAGGTGGCGTCGACCGGCCTCGGCCTGTCGCTGTTGCCGGTGCTCAAGCGCGGCTCGCGCTTCCGGGTCGGCTTCGAGGTCGAGCTCGGCTACCAGGTCACCACCGCGACCAGCGTCCACGCCTACCCCGAGGACCGCGGGCCCGCCGAGCTGACGATCCCGGCGTCGTACGCGTCGCTGGGCGACGTCGACCTCGACGGCTGGAACCTGCGCATCGGCGGCACGGTCGGGTTCTGAGCGGGCGTGGCGCCGGTCCGCGGCGCGCCGACGCGCTACTTGGCGGCCAGCGTGGTCTCGCCCTTGACGTCGAGGTACGGCTCCAGCTTCTGCACGGTCTTGTAGCCGAAGCCTCGGACCTTGCGCAGGTCGGCGATCCGCTTGAAGCCGCCGTTCTTGGTCCGCCACGCCACCACCCGCTCGGCCTTGGACGGGCCGACGCCGGGCAGCAGGGTCAGCTGGGCGACGGTGGCGTTGTTGAGGTTGAGCTTGCCGGTGACCTGGCGCGGCTTGGCCGGCGCGCGCTTGGTCGGCGGCGCGTGGCGGGCGTCGTCGGTGGCGGCCGGCGCGGGCGCGGGCGGCGGCGTGACCACCTTGTGGCTCGGCGCCGGCCGCGGCTTGCCGGGCCCCGCCGACACCGGCGACGCCGCGAGCCAGGTGACGGCGATCGTCGCGACCAGCGCGCACAGGGTGGCGGCGATCGCGACGCGCCGGACCAGGCCGGCGGGGCGGACGCTGGGCACCGTCGCCACGTGGATCGTGGTGGCGTCGAGCTCGGCGGCGTCGAAGGTGGGGACGCGGATCGTGGTGGTATCGAGGTTCTTCATGGGTCGCTCCTGAGTTCGTGAGGGTTGGGGGTAAGAGGGCGCCGCGCGCCGGCCAGCCGCCGAGGCGTCGGGCCAGCGCGCGCGGTCACCGGCTAGAACGGCAGGTCGTCGGTGCCGGTGGCCCGGAGGGCGCCGCCACCGCCGCTGCCGCTGCGCCGCTCGGCGCGGCGCGCCTCGCTGCGGCGCAGGTCCTCCTCGTCCATCTCGCGCAGCTGCAGCTTCTGGTTGATGGGCAGCGCGTCGAGGTAGAGGTTGATCGACTGGTCCTTGTTGGGGAACCCGGTGCCGATGCGCATCCAGAACGTGCCGCCGCCATCCTTCTTCTCGATGGGGCACAGCACCTTGAACATCCTCGGTCGGTCATGCACGGACATGCGGTCTCCTTGTCGGTTGGGGCTCGCGAGCGAGGCCCCCAGGAGCAACCGCGGTGCCACGCGTAACCTCGCGAGATCACGCCTCCGAAGTCCGGACTCCGGACAAAACGGTCCGCCGACCGGACAGCCGACCCGGAGCCGGACGGCCGTCGCGAGGCCGGCCGGGTGCCGGACGCCGCGGCGGCGCGTGGCTCACCGCGGCCGACGCTCGCGCAGCGCGCGCGGCGCGCGCGCTTCCCACGGCCGGCGTGACCGCGTCCCGCCTCGCGCTACTCGAGATCGAGCGTGACGCGGGTCGACGCGGTCTTCTTGACCGTGACCTTCTTCTTCACGACCACCGGCGCGCCGTACTGGACGACGCCGTCCTTGACCCCGGTCACCACCGGCGGGTGCCACGCGACCAGCGTGTAGTCGCCGGGCACGATCTCGTCGAGGCGGAAGTGGCCCTGGGCGTCGGTCAGCGTGTAGTACGGATGGTCCTGGGTCACGACCCACGCCGGCGCGCGCTGGCCGTCGACGTCGGCGATCCGCGTGACGCCGGCGCTCGGCACCGGCACCCAGCGGCGCGCGCCGCTGTTCAGGCGCTGCTCGCTGCGCGCGAACGCCGGATCGCCGGGGCGCTCGGCGACCAGGGTCACCGGCAGCTCCTCGGTGTTGACCAGCTGCAGCTGGCCCGGCGCCGGGGCGTGGACCTGGACCCGCGGCCACAGCGCGCAGTCGCGCTCCTCGACGACGCCGCCAACCGCCAGCTGCTTGTAGCCGAGGACCCACTGGCGGCCGCTCTTGATGTTCTCGAGGTAGACGACCGCGCCCTCGACGGTGTTGCGGGCGCCGAGCCGCAGGCTCTGGTTGTCGACCGCGCCGCAGCCGGCGATCGCCAGCGTGGCGTCGTGCCGCGGCGGCTTGGGCCACCGCACCGTGCCCTCGATCGTCCCGCCCTCGGCGGCGGTCGTGTAGTTGATCGTGTACGCCGGCGCCGACGGCGCGGCGTAGCCGGTGTACGGCATCTGGTAGTTGGCGTACATCGACCCGCCGTAGGCGCCGCCGCCGTAGCCGTCGCCGCCGAACCCGCCGTAGGTGAAGCCGGCGTACGAGTAGTCGTAGCCGTAGCCGTAGCCGTAGGTGTCGGTGCGCTGGGGCTCGGGCTCGAAGCCGCCGTCGTCGGTCGAGGACAGCAGCTTCACCGACGCGCGCGCCAGCAGGCCGCTGCCGTCGTCCTCGATCTCGCCGGCCTTGGGCAGGCGCGCGCCGCGCGTCGCCGGGCTGCTGCACGCCACCGCGAGGGTCGCGGCGGCCCCGGCGGCGACGAGCGCGGCGGCCAGGGACCGGCCGAGGCGATGGCGCGCGGTCAGCATCGCCAGCGAGCATGACGCGGCGGGTGCCCGGCTTCAAGCCGGACGGTCACGGCGTCTTGCCCGTGCCCGATCCGGTTCCGGTCCCCGTGCCCGCGCCCGTGCCCGTGCCCGATCGGGCTCCGGTTCCGGTTCCGGCTCCGGTGCCCGTGCCCGATCGGGCTCCGGTTCCGGTTTCGGATCCGGTGCCCGTGCCCGATCGGGCTCCGGTTCCGGTTCCGGTTCCGGTTCCCGTGCCCGTGCCCGTGCTCGTGCCCGTGCCCGATCCGGTTCCGGTCCCCGTGCCCGTGCCCGTGCCCGTGCCCGATCGGGTCCCGGTTCCGGTCCCGGTCCCCGCCCCCGTGTCCGCCCCCGTCGCCTTCCCCGCGCCGCCCGGCGGCGCCGCCTCGCCGCGCGTGCCGGCCTTCTTGCGCGCCTTCGCCTCCTCCCTCGCCCGCTCCTTCGCCTCCAGCTCCTCCTGCTTCGCGGCGAAGTAGTCCGCGACCAGGGCCGCGCCCCCCTTCAGCACGACCCGCGCGTCCGCGACGCTGAGCGACGTCGCGTACGCGACCCGCCGATCGGTCCGGGTCAGCGTCAGCCCGACCACCGCGTTGTAGGCGTGGGCGCGCTTGAGTGGCAGCTTGAACGCCGCCGTGTTCACCGCGAGGTCGCGCGCGCCCTCGACCATGGTCACGAACGCCTCGGCCAGCTCGGCGGTCGCGAACCGCAGGTTGCCCTTGATGATCAGCCCGGCCGGGTCGACCAGCACCGACAGCGTGATCCGCTCCGGCGCGGTGACCTCGGTGATGCCGAGGCCGATGTCGGGCAGCTCCCACGCCTTGGTGCGCGGCGCCAGCGTCATCATCAGCGACGGGCCGTCCGGCACCCCGGACTCGGCCTCGAGGTCGGGCAGGCGCTGCAGCCACGTCGGCAGCTTCGCCGGATCCGCGGCGGCGCCGTCGAGGGGGCCGTCGGCCGCGGCGGTCAGCCCGGGCAGGTCGCGCGGCTGCGCCAGCACCAGCCACGGGCCGTACGGCGCCAGGAACACCCGGTCGTCGTCGACGACGACGCGGTCGCCGCGGCCGCGGGTGCCGAGGACGCCGCCGACCGCGCGGCTCCAGGTCACGGGCGCGCCCGGCTCGTCGAGGAAGTCGCGCAGCTCGGCCGCCGGCAGCGCGGTCTTCATGACCAGCACCGTCGACGGCACGTCGCTCGGCCGCGGCGTCGACACGACGATCATGTCGAGCTCGTCGGCGAGCACGGTGGTCGGGTCGGCGACCAGCGTCGTGTAGTCGGGCATGACCCCGAGCACCTCCTGGACGTTGGCCGCCCACTCGGTGCCGCGCAGTCGATCGAAGCGGACCAGGACGCTGACGACGTGGCCCTTGGGGAAGTACGGCAGCAGGTTGGCCGCGGTGCCGGCGCTGACCGGCGCGTGCGAACCGTCGCCGGTGGCGTCGGGATCGCCGTCGCCGAAGGTGTCCGACGGCACGCTGACCCCGGCGTCGCTGCCGTCGCGCGCGGCCACCGCGACGCCGCCGTCGCGACCGACGCCGTCGCCGCCGACGCGGTCGCCGACGCCACCGTCGGCGGTGCCGTCGCCGGTGGCGATCGCCGCCCCGGCTTCACGGTCGGCGGCGACGCCGGCGTCGATCGCGGCCAGCAGCTGGCCGGCGTCGCGCGGCTCGGGGGCGGCGTCGATCGGCGTCGCGTCGGGCACGCCGGCGTCGACCGGCGCGATCACCTCGGTCGGCTCGGGTGGCGGCGGTGGCGGCGGCGGCTCGGTCGGCGGCGGCGCCGGCGTCGGCACCGTGACGACGTCGGCGGCGATGGGCTCGTGGTCCTCGACCGGCAGGGTCTCGGCGGCCGGCGCCACCGGCGCGACCTCGACGTCGATCGCGAGCTGGTCGCCGGTGGCGGCGGGGTCGCCGGGATGATCGAGGACCAGCCACAAGAGCAGCGCGGCCACCGCGTGCACCGCCAGCGACGCGGCCAGCCCGGCGGCCGGCCCGCGTCCGGGCCGCGCCGCGCGCCCGCCTCGGATGTCGTCGTGGTCTGCCACGGGTCAACTCGACGGAGCCCCGACCGTCGCAGTAGCATCCCGGCATGGCCGAGTCCAGGTCGGAAGGTGAGCCCGCGGGCTCCCGGACGCTGCACGCCGACGAGCGGTCCTACGTGGACGCCGCCCGGCGCAAGGCATTCATCCTGTACGAGGGCCGGACCACGCCCCATCGCAGCTGCGGCATCGCGCTGGCCGAGACCTTCGGCCTCGCGACCCCGGCGTACCAGGCGCTGCGCCGCGGCGGCATCACCGGCGAGGGCGCGTGCGGCGCGATCCGCGCCGGCGAGCAGGTCCTCGGCGAGCTGCTCGGCGACCCCGATCCGACCGGCGCGGTCACCGACGCCCTGCGGGTCGCGATCACGTGGTACCAGGGGGCGGCGCGCCGGATCGATCGCGGCGCCTCGCCCGACTACGTGTGCAACAACCTCACCCGACCGCTCGGCGACTTCGCCGGGGCCGCCCGCAAGCGCTTCTGCACCGACCTCGCCGCCGAGGTCGCGGCGCTCACCGCCGAGGCGCTGGTCCGCTTCGGCGCGGCGTCGCAGCGACCGCCCATCACGCCGATCGCGCCCGCGGGTGGCGCGAGCTCGCCTGACGTTCCGGAGGTGCCGTGACCAAGATCGCCGACAACGTGGTTGCCGAGGTCGTCGCCGAGGCGTCGAAGAAGATGAGCGACGCCAACTACTCGGCGGTGCTGGTCGGAGGCTTCGTCCAGGCCCAGACGCCGACCGCGCAGTTCATCAGCGCCCACGAGCGCGAGCTCGGCGGCGCCGAGTCGATCGTCAACGTGATCTTCCACGCCGCGCTGCTGGCGCAGTGCTTCCAGCGCGCCGGCGGCCGGTCGCTGCGGCCGATGTCGTACGAGGACCTCGACGCCGCGTCGGTCGGCGACACCCTGGCGACGCTGGCCCGGCGCCAGCCGTCGCTGTCGGACTTCATCGTCTCCAACGTCGAGAACGACGAGGCCAAGAAGCTGCTGGCCCTGCTCGCGCTGGCGATGGACGGCGTCAGCTAGGCGGCGCCACGCGCGCGCGCGTGCCCGCGCGCGCCACCTGCCGCGGCGCCTCGTCCGTGCCGCGGCTCAGCTCAGCAGCGCCAGCAGGTCGTCGCGGGTCAGCGACACCGCGCGGTCGGCCTCGCCGAGCGCGGCGTCGGCGAGGGCGCGCTTGCGCTCCTGCAGCGCCAGGATGCGCTCCTCGACGGTGTCGCGCGCGACCAGGCGGTACACCATGACCGGCTTGTCCTGGCCGATGCGGTGGGCGCGGTCGGCGGCCTGATCCTCGACGGCGGGGTTCCACCACGGATCGAGCAGGAAGACGTGATCGGCGGCGGTGAGGTTCAGGCCGGTGCCGCCGGCCTTGAGCGACACCAGCATCACCGGCGGTCCGTCGGGGTCCTGGAACGTGGCGACGACGCCGGCGCGATCGCGGGTCGAGCCGTCGAGGCGGGTGAACGCGATGCCCGCGGCCTCCAGGTGGGGCTCGACCAGATCGAGCAGCGACGTCCACTGCGAGAACACCAGCGCCTTGTGGCCGTCGGCGGCGGCGTCCTCGAGCGCGCCGAGCAGGCGCGACACCTTCGACGAGCCGGCGGCGCTCTGCCCCGGGATCAGCGCGCTGTGGCACGACGCCTGGCGCAGCCGCAGCAGGGCCTCGAGCGCGGCCATGATCGAGCCCTGGCCGCCGCCGGCCAGCATCGACAGGACGTCGGCCTGGGTCGCGGCGCGGATCGCGTCGTAGATGACCCGCTCGGCGTCGTCGAGCTCGACGTGCAGCACGGCCTCGGTGCGCGGCGGCAGCTCGGGCGCGACCTCGCGCTTGAGGCGACGCAGCACGAACGGCCGGATGCGCTCGCGCAGCCGCGCCGCGGCGCCGGGATCGCCGGCCGCGACCGGCGCCGCCCAGCGCTCCTGGAAGTCGCTGCGGCCGCCGAGCAGCCCGGGGTTGGTGAAGTGGAGCTGGCTCCACAGCTCCTCGAGCCGATTCTCGACCGGCGTGCCCGACAGCGTGATGCGCCAGCCGGCCTGGAGCCGGTAGGCGGCGCGCGCCACCTGCGAGTCCGGGTTCTTGATCGTCTGCGACTCGTCGAGGATGACGGTGTCCCAGCTCACCGCGCCGAGCTCGTCGATGTCGTTGCGCAGGAGCGGGTAGGTGGTGAGGACGACGTCGGCGTCGGGATCGAGGCTGCGGCGGGCGCCGTGGTAGATCGCGACCTTCAGGTCGGGGCGGAACCGGCGCGCCTCGTCGGCCCAGTTGAAGACCACGCTGGTCGGGCTGACCACCAGCGTGCGGCCGCGCAGCGCCGCGAGCGCCTGGATCGTCTTGCCGAGGCCCATGTCGTCGGCGAGGACGCAGCCGAGGCCGAGGTCGCGGCAGAAGCACAGCCAGTCGACGCCGGCCTGCTGGTACGGCCGCAGGATCTCGGCGAGCCCGGCCGGCGGCGTGACGTGCGGGATGCGCTCGAAGCCCTCGAGCGCGGGGCGCAGGCGCTCGACATCGGCGGGCGGCGGCCGGTCGAGGTCGTCGCACAGCTGCGCCAGGTCGGGCATCGCGAACAGCGGCACCGTGCCGTCGTCGCGGCGGGCGGCGAGCAGGTCGGCGACCCGCTGGCCGTGCTTGGCCAGCCAGCCCAGCGGCACGCGGCCCCAGCCGCCGCCGTCGAGCGGGACGAGATCGGTGCCGGCCTGCCACGCGCGCAGCACGGCGTCGGCCGACGCGGTGCGGCCGTTGACGCCGAACGCGACGTCGAAGTGATCGCCGTCGAGCTCGAGCTCGACCTCGAGCTCGTGGGCGAGATCGGCGCCGGCGTCGCGGGCGGCGTCGGCGTCGGCGCGCAGCCACGCGCCGAGCCGGGTGTACAGCGAGTAGGCGTCCTTGCCGGTGAGCTCGACGCGGCGGCCGGGCGCGAGGTCGAGGTGATCGCGCAGCCGCCACAAGAGCTGCTTCTCGGCGGCGAGGTCGCGCACCGGCAGCGCGCCCTCGAGGTGGACCAGGCGGTCGCCGTCGACCCGGGCGCGCGGCGGATCGCCGTAGACCAGCAGCGCCATCACCGACAGGACCTCGCCCTTCTGGGCGACGTCGAGGGCGATGCGCGGCCGCTCGTGCTTGCCGAGCGCGGGCAGGTTCTTGGCGCGGATCTCGACCGGCAGGCGGGCGTCGAGCGCGGGCAGCACCTTGCCGAGCAGCTCGCCGAGCTGGTGCGGCGCGAACACGCGGGTCGCGGGCAGGCGATCGAGGCGGCCGCCCTGCAGGTCGATCTCGCCGACCGGGCGCAGGACGTCGCCGCAGCGGACGACGCCGAGGCTGACCACCGCGGTGACCGCGGGGTCGCGCTCGAGGACCAGGCGGGCGCCGCCGCCGGGCTCGTCCTCGATGACCGCGTGCGGCACCACCGGCTCGCCCGAGGTCGTGACCCGCTCGTCGCGGAGCCGGACGTCGACGGCCTCGGCGAGCGCGGCCAGCATGCGGTCGAGCCGGTCGGCGGTGATCATGCCGCCGCGGGTGCCGAGCAGCGTGTCGACGATCAGGTCGGCCTGGGTCGGCGCCACCGCCGGGCCGTCGACGCGGCCGGAGACCAGCGACGACAGCGGCACGGTCAGCGGCTCCTCGGTGCCGTCGGCGTGGACGACGACGCGGCGCATGCTGAGGCCACCGGCCTCGGGCTCGAGCAGGTGGCGGATCGCGCCGCCGGCCCGCTTCGACTTGGGCAGGGCGTCGCCGGCGTCGCGGGCCTGGGTCAGCGCGATCGCCGCGGCGGCGACGTGGGAGCACGCCGCCTCCTTGGTCGGGCACTCGCACTCCCACTCGAGATCGCGCGGGTACAGGACGCACGCGACCGCGACCGGTCGCGACGGGATGCGCACCTCGCAGACGATCTCGTCCTCGACGCCGTCGGCGCCGACGCGGGTGCCGGTGCCGGTGACCCGGTCCTCGCGGGCGAGCTGGACCCCCTGGGACCACGCTCGCGACGACGCCGCCTTCTGGATGGCGTCCCGCAGCGCGGTCACGGACGGGGAGGGCACGGCGGTCTCTACCGCGACGGGGCCGAAGGTTCAAGGACGCCGGGGGCTTGGCGCGCCGGGAGGCCGCCGGTGGCCCGCGGACAGACGCCCGACCTTCGTGTAAGGTGGGGGCTGAATGGAGCCGGCCGACGAGGCCTCGAACGCGGCGTCCGCGGTGACCGACCCGGACGCCGAGCTGGTGGTGGCGATCGCGCGCGGGGACCGCGACGCGCTGGCGGCCCTCTACGATCGCTTCGCAGGCCTGCTGCTGGCGCTGGGGCTCCGCATCGTCCGGGATCGACGTGAAGCCGAGGACTTGCTACACGACGTGTTCCTGGAGGTGTGGCGAAGCGCCAAGGACTACGATCCGGCGCGCGGTCGGGTTCGTACCTGGCTTGCCATCCGTATGCGCTCGCGAGCCCTCGATCGCCAGAAGTCGGCCCGGATCTCCCGCAACGCGGGCGACGACTCGGTGCTCGAGCGGGTCGCGGCCGACGACGCCACCGACGCCGGGCCGGACCGGACCCGGGTGCGCTCGGCGCTCGGCGACCTGCCGGGCGAGCAGCGCCAGGTGATCGAGCTGGCCTACTTCGAGGGCCTGTCGTGCTCCGAGATCGCGGCGCAGATCGGCTCGCCGATCGGCACCGTCAAGTCGCGCATGGCGGCCGCCATGACCAAGCTCCGGACCCGCCTCGCCGCGCCGGCGGCGCCCGTGGAGGCGTCATGAGCGATCGCGACGACCTCCACGAGCTGCTCGCGGCCTACGCGTTCGACGCGCTCGACGCCGACGACACCGCGCGGGTCGAGGCCGCGCTGGCCGCCGACCCGGCGCTGCGCGTCGAGCTCGACGAGCTGCGCGCGGTCGCCGGCGCGCTGGCCGGCGCGCTGCCCGCGACGCCCGCGCCGGCCGCGGTGCGGGCGCGGCTGCTGGCCACGGTCGCGGCCGAGGTCCCGGCGCAGCCCGGCCGGTTCGATCGCTTCGCGGCCCGGCTGGCGGCGCTGTTCGACGTCACGGTCGAGCGGGCGCGCACCTACCTGGCGTGGATCGACGACGCCGGGCGGTGGGAGACCCTGGCCCCGGGGGTGCGGCTGCTGCACCTGCCGCCGGGGCCGGCCGCGGTCGGCGCCGACTGCGGCTTCGTCGCGGTCGACCCGGGGACGACGTTCCCGTGGCACCACCACGACGGCGAGGAGATCACGGTGGTGCTGGGCGGCCACGGCGTCGACGCCGACGGCACCCAGCTCACCCCGGGGGTGGAGGTCGTGCTGCACGGTGACACCGAGCACGACTTCGCGGCGGTCGGTGACGAGCCCTACCTGTTCGCGGTCCGCGTCTGGGGCGTCCGCTTCGACGTCACGCGCCCCGACGAGTAGGCGCACCGTCGACGACGGCGGCGGTGGCGGCGCCCGGCGCACATTGAACGGCGCGCGCCCCTGCCCGTACAATCGAGCGCGATGAGCCGCGACGAGGGCATGCGGATCGTGGGGACGATCCGCAGCATCGAGCTGCACGCGATCACCGCGAAGTTCGCGGGCGTGCCGCCGCGCCACGTCGCCCGCCTCGCCCTCGACATCGAGCGCGCCACCGACGAGGACGGCGACGACATCGACGTCGAGAACCTCGCCGGGCTCCACTTCCAGGGCCCGCCCGAGCTGGTGCCTCGCTTCGCCACCGGCGAGCGCGTCCAGATCGTCACGACCACGCCGAGCGGCCTGCACATCGCCTCGATCAGGCCGGCGCCGCTGAGCTAGGCGTGTCACTACGTGACACATTCCGTACGGGTGTCTGACACCCGTCTGACCGGCGTTCGTCCATCTGCTCGGGAAGACTGGTTGATAATGTGTCACATTGTGACTACCAGTGGACTCGCGCCGTGATACAAACGAGACCGATGGGCAACGACAAGGAACGCCACGAGCGGGTGATCCACACGCGGGTCCCCGAGAGCCTGGAGACCGAGCTCAAGGAGCGCGCGTCCGAGCTCGGGGTCTCGGTCTCGAACCTGGTGCGCAACGTGCTGCAGCACGCGCTCGGCCTGGTCAACGACATCGTCGCCGACAGCGAGCAGATCGTGCGCTCGGCGCGCGACGGCATCGACGCCGGCGTGCGCGCCGCGCGCGGCCACGCCGCCCGCGACGTGGCGGACGACCCCGCCGCCGCGCCGCCGCCGGCCGCCGCCGCGCCGCCGGTGGTGCTGGGCTGGCAGCAGCTCGTGCTCGAGCGCAACGCGGTGTGCGGCCGCTGCAACGAGATCTTGCCCCGCGGCAGCGACGCCGCGGTCGCCGTCGTCGACGGCGGGACGGGCCCGCGCCCGGTCATCTGCATCCCCTGCGTCGAGGAGCTCCGCCATGCCCCCCAGCGAACCGAACGACCCGACCGCGGACCCGACCGCGCCAGCTGATCGCGCGCGCCGGCTGGCGTCGGTGCTGGCCAGCGTCGCCGGCCTGGTCAAGAACGTCACCGGCCACGTCGGCCGCATCGCCGAGGACGTCGCCCGCGACGCCGGCGAGATCGCGCGCGACGCCGACGCCCTGGCCCGCGCCGCGCAGGCGCAGTGGCTGGCGCTGGTCGACGGCGCCCGCGCCACGCCGCGCCTCACCCGCGTCCTCACCGAGGGCGCGCGGCTGCTGGCGCTGTGGCGCTGGCACCGGCTGCGCGCCCTGGCCCGCGGCGAGGAGGCGGTCGACAACCCGGCCATCCACCGCGCCCTGGCGATCGCCGCCCGCGAGGCCTGCGTCGAGCTGCGCGGCGGCATCCTCAAGATCGGCCAGCTGGCGTCGTGCCGGCCCGACCTGCTGCCGCCGGCGTGGATCGAGGAGCTGTCGGCGCTGCAGGACCGCGTCCCGCCGGTCGCCGCCGACGCCATCATCGCCGCGATCGAGGACGCGTGGTGCGCGCCGGTGCTCGACCGCGTCGCCACCTTCGAGTGCGAGGCGCTGGCCGCGGCGTCGCTGGCCCAGGTCCACGCCGCCCACCAGCGCGACGGCGAGGCCCCCGCCGACGTCGTCGTCAAGGTGCAGGTCCCCGGCATCGGCGACGTCATCGAGGCCGACATCACCGCGCTGCGCGCGCTGGCCCGCCTGGCCAGGGACGTCATCCCCGGCGTCGATCTCGCGCCCATCGCCACCGAGCTCGGCCGCGCCCTCGCCGAGGAGCTCGACTACCGCACCGAGGCCGAGCACCTGCGCGCGTTCGCCGCCGCCGCGCACGCCAGCGGCGATCCCGTCGTCGTGCCCACCGTCGTCGACGCGCTGTCGACCGAGCGCGTGCTGGTGCTCGAGCGCATCCCCGGCGAGCGCCTGACCGACGCCCTCGATCGCCTCACCGCCGCCGGCGACGAGGCCGCGCGCGACAAGATCCTGGCGACGATCGTCACCTCGACGGCGCGGCAGATCCTGGTCCACGGCGTCGTCCACGCCGATCCGCACCCCGGCAACTTCCTGGTCACCCCCGACGGCGACGTCGCGGTCCTCGACTTCGGCTGCGTCCTGCGCCTGACCGAGGCCCACCGCCGCGCCTGGGCCCGCCTGTTCGCGGCGCTGGTCGGTCGCGACGAGCGCCGCGCCGCCGACGAGCTGCGCGCGCTCGGCTTCGTCGCCGACGACGAGGACGCCCTGCTCGGGGTCGCGGCGACGATCGTCGACGCGATGCGCCCCGGCGCCGACCTCGCGACCGTCGACTTCAACGCCCAGCTGCAGGAGGTCACCGCGCGGATCGCCGCCGCCGGGCGCGCCGGCGGCTCGATCCACGCGCCGGCGGAGTTCGTCCTGCTCGGCCGCGTGCTCGGCACGGTCGCGGGCCTGCTGGTCCGGTACCGGCCGCGGCTGCAGCCGTTCGCGCTGATCGCGCCGTTCCTGGTCGACGCGGCGCGGGCCTGACCGCGCCGCGCGCCGGCGCGCCGACGCCGTCAGTCGAGCGGGTCGTCGTCCTCGACCGCGCAGCGCACGCGGGTCGTGACCCCGGGCGGCGTCGTCAGCTTGTCGTCGCCGCCCCAGTTGACCTGCAGCGCCAGCTGCGACGGGAAGTCGCCGCACTGCGCCGGGCCGGGCTTGATCGCCCAGCACGGCCCGTCCTCGTCGAAGACGTGGTTGGGGTTGGGGCACGCCGCCAGCGCCGTGACCTCGCCGCCCGCCGACACCGCCTCGACCTCGCACTGGAACTGGACGCCCGGCTCCCACGGCTTGACGTCGAGGATGCGGCCCTCGAGGCAGCGATGGCCGAGGGCGCGGCGCAGGTCGAGGCCGGCCGGCGTGCCGGCCTCCTCGAGGGTCTGCTCGCACAGACCCGCGACCGAGCCGCGCATCCGGCCGGCGAACGCGCCGAGCCGGATGCCGGGGCGGGGCGTGACGTCGTTGACCGCGTCGGTGCACGCCGGCGACACCTCGAGGCCGTCGCCGGTGCGCGCCAGCGCGACCCGGTCGGGCTCGCCGGCCAGGGTCGTCACCGTGACCGCGGCGGGATCGGCCTTGAGCGCGCGCAGGAAGCCAGCCTCGTCGTCGACGTCGGCCATCACCGCGCTGCTGGCGCGCGGCGCGCACCCCGACTGCGGGCCCTCGGGCACGGCGTCGTCGTCGCAGTGGACGCCCTCGCGGAAGCAGCGGAACTTGCCCAGCGGCGCGTCGCCGTCGGCGAAGAACGCCGGATCGTCGATCGAGCAGTCGTCGTCGCCGGCGACGAAGACGACGCCGAGCGCGGCCTCGGGGCGCAGGAAGCCGTCGTTGGCGGGCTGGGTGCCGTCGAGCGCGCGCCGCATCGCCGCCAGCGGCTGCTCGAACGCGCAGCCGGCCTCGCCGAGCCGCGCCAGGCCGGCGAACGCGGCGTCGGCGGCCGCCGGATCGTCGAGCGTGACGGTCAGCCACGGCGCGCCGCCGGCGCCGGTGACCAGGCGGCCGTCGTCGCCGGTCGCGGTGCAGCCGGGGACCTGGGCGGCGCCGACGCCGAGATCGCTCGACACCACCGCGAGGTGCACGGTGGGGAAGCCGCCGTCGGCGAACGCGAGGTGGCCGCGGATCCGCCGCCAGGTGTCGATCAGGCGGGCCTGGACCCCGGCCATGTCGCGGGTGTCGTCGACGACGAACAGCAGGTCGACGTCGTGGCGGACCTCCGACGGGATGCTCGCGACCTCGGCCATGTCGATCACGTCGCGCCCGACCGGGGTCTCCAGCATGCAGCCGCCCAGGCACGCTCCGGAAAGCGCGAGCGCCGCCGCCGCGCGACGACGCGGTGGCGGTCGGCCCGGCCCGCCGGGGCCGGTCGGCGAGGGCGGTGGGTGCACGCTGACTGTCATCATGGCCGGGGCGGCGCGGATCCGTGCAGGAAAGAGACGGCACCGGCGCCGCCGTTGCGTGACCGGAGTTGCGCGGCGCCCGGGAGCTTGCGCTGGACCACACCGGGCGGCCCGGGCGGCGGTTGCGGCTGGTCAACCGCGGCGGCGCCCCCAATACTGATCACATGACCACCCCCTCGCTACCGCCGGCCCGGCTCGTACGCGAGGCCCGTGGCCCCGTCGCCCCGTCGGTGCCGCTGCGCCATCGCCTGGCTCGCCTCGGTCCCCCCGCGCGTCGCCTGCTGGCGCCGCTGCGCCTCGCCGTGCTGTACGCGCTCGCGTTCTGGCCGCTGACCGCGGTGGTGCTGTTCAGCGCCGCGATGATCTGGGCCGCCGGCAACGGCGCGTCGCCCTGACCGGCCGGCCGCCGGACGACGGTGACGGCCCGCCGGTCCGTACGGGTGGCTGACACCCGGAGGTGGTAACGTTCCGTTACCCCGGGCGCCGCGGGGAGGACACGATCCCGCGGGGTTGTGGCCGGCACGGCGGTTGAACAGGGAGGCTGCGTGACCCGCGTGCTCGTGGTCGACGACGACCGTTCCATCCGGAGGACCCTGGAGAAGTTCCTCGCCGGCGAGGGCTACGACGTGGTCACCGCGGGCGACGGCGTCGAGGCCCGCGCGGTCGCGCCCGGCGCCGACGTCATCCTGCTCGACCTCGGCCTGCCCGGCGCCGACGGCTTCGAGGTCCTCGGCGCGGTCCGCGCCGAGCCGCACCCGCCGCCGGTCGTCGTGATCACCGCGCGCGAGGACATGCAGTCGACCGTGCGCGCCGTCCAGCTCGGCGCCTACGAGTACCTGGTCAAGCCGCTCGACATCGACCGCCTGCGCCTGGTCGTGCGCCGCGCCGCCGAGTCGCGCCAGGCCGAGCGCGCGCTCGGCCAGTTCGTCGCCCGCGAGGCCGAGAGCTACCAGGTCGGCAACATCATCGGCCGCAGCGTCGCGATCCGCGAGGTCTACAAGCAGATCGGCGCGGTCTCGACCAGCCGGGCGTCGGTGCTGGTGCGCGGCGAGTCGGGGACCGGCAAGGAGCTGGTCGCCAAGGCCGTCCACTACGCCTCCGCCGATCGCGACCAGCCGTTCGTCGCGATCAACTGCACCGCGTTCGCCCGCGACCTGCTCGAGTCCGAGCTGTTCGGCCACGTCCGCGGCGCCTTCACCGGCGCGATCGCCGACAAGGTCGGCCGCTTCGAGCTCGCCGGCACCGGCACGCTGTTCCTCGACGAGGTCGCCGAGCTGCCGGTCGACCTGCAGGCCAAGCTGCTGCGGGTCCTGCAGGAGCGCTCGTTCGAGCGGGTCGGCGACGCCCGCGCCGTGCCGCTGCGCGCCCGCGTCATCGCCGCCACCCACCGCGACCTCGACGCGATGGTCGCCGACGGCAGCTTCCGCGAGGACCTGCTGTACCGGCTGCGCGTCGTCGAGATCCACCTGCCGCCGCTGCGCGACCGCGGCGAGGACCTGGCGCTGCTGGTCGACGGCCTGCTCACCAAGATCAACCGCGAGCTGCACAAGCAGGTCCGGCTGATCCCGCGCGAGACGATGGAGGCGCTGGCCGCCTACCCGTGGCCCGGCAACGTCCGCGAGCTCGAGAACGCGCTGACCCGCGCGGTCGTGCTGTCGCAGGGCGAGGTGCTCGAGGCGCGGCACCTGCCGATGGGGACGACCGCGGCGGCGGCGCCGGCGCGCCGCGCCGACGTCGAGCCCGGGGCCGGCGCGCTCGCCGCGCCGCGCTCGCTGCGCGAGGTCGAGCGCGAGCACATCGCCGCGATGCTCGCCCACACCGACTGGAACAAGCGCCGGGCCTGCGCGATCCTCGAGATCAGCCGGCCCACCCTCGACCGCAAGATCGACGACTACCGGCTGGTCCGCCCCGACGCCGCGGGCGGCGACGGAGACGAGCCGTGAACGGCGTCATGCACCTGCTGATCGGCTCGATCGGCGCCGCCTTCGCGACGCTGATCCTGCGCGCCGATCCCAAGCGGTGGGACAACCGCGCGTTCGCGCTGCTCGGCTACCTCGACGCCATGATGGCGCTGTACCGCGGCGTCGCCGCGTCGTCGGGCGCCGACATCGCCGACCGCGTCGTCATGCTGCCGTGCGCGACCGCGTCGCCGCTGCTGGCGTGGGCGTCGATCGAGTTCGCCTACTCGTTCCCGTTCAGCCGGCGCCTGCCGTGGCGCTGGCGGGTGCCGCTGGTCGTGGCCTCGGTCGCCGCGATGCTCGCGATGGCGGCGTGGATCGACCAGCGGGATCGCATGGCGATCATCAACCTCGGCTTCTTCACGCCGGCGATGCTGGTGATGATCGTGCTGCTGATCCGCAACCTGCGGCGCGTCCCCGGCGACCGCTTCGGAGTCCGGCTGGTGGCGCTGGCGCTGATGCTGCGGTGGATCACGGCCAACGTCGTCTACGGGGTCTACGGCAGCGTCGATCACGACACCTGGGCGCTGCTCTTGTGGCTGGAGTCGACGATCGTCGTGCTGCTGGCGTTCGTGCTGATCGGCCTGGCGACGATCCGCTCCAACCTGTTCACGATGCGCAGCGCGATGGGCGCGCTGATGCTCGACACCGTCTTCATGCTGACCGGGCTGCTCCTGACCGCGGCGGCGATCGACGGCGCGATGCGCGCCGCCGACCTGTGGCCGCGGGTCGAGCGGCCGCTGCTGATGACCGCGGCGCTGGTGCCGCTGCTGGTGTTCATGGCCGCCGAGCGGCTGCGGCCGCGCCTGCTCCAGGCCGGGTTCGACCCGCGGGCCGGGCTGCGCCGCGAGATCCTCGAGCGCGCGCTGCGCCCCGCCAGCGAGCACGGCGACCCCGACAAGACGATCGCGATGGCGATCCGCGCGCTCCGCGAGATCAGCGGCGGCGACGTCGAGATGGTCCGCGACCCCGACGCCGCGATCACCGCCCAGGTGCGCGCCGGCGGCTTCCTGGTGACGCCGGTCGGCCACGGCGACAAGCTGTGCGGCAGCCTGGTGGTCCACGGCGGCGTCCTCGATCGCGAGACCGCCCACGCCGCCAGCGTCCTCGCCGAGCAGATCTGCATCGCCTTCGAGTACCGGCGCCTGCTCGG
Organism: Kofleriaceae bacterium; assembly: GCA_020633495.1. GTDB lineage: Bacteria > Myxococcota_A > Polyangia > Haliangiales > Haliangiaceae > WYBA01. Next base: position 136,227 of record JACKDR010000007.1, read on the forward strand.
CGAGCTCGACGAGTCGCGCCGCCTGGCCGCCTTGGGCGCGTTCGCCGCCGGCATCGCCCACGACATCCGCACGCCGCTGACCTCGGTGCAGATGAACGTCCAGATCCTGCGCGGCAAGGTCTCGCTGCCGCCCGACGACATGGAGTACTTCGACATCGCGCTGGCCGAGCTGCGCCGGCTCGAGGGCCACGTCAAGGAGCTGCTCGACTACGCCAAGCCGCTGGCGCTGCACAAGGAGACCGTCGCGGTGCGCGACCTGGTCGACGACGCGGCGCGCACGATCGAGCCGATCCTGGCCGAGCGCGGCCAGGTGCTCCGCCTCCACCACGGCGACGGCGTGCCGCCGGTCGCGGTCGACCGCCGCCGCCTCGAGCAGGTGCTGTGGAACCTGCTCGACAACGCCGGCAAGGCCTCCGCCGACGGCACGACGATCGAGCTGCGGACCCGCGACGACGCCGGCCGCGTCGCGATCGACGTCGTCGACACCGGCGGCGGCATCGCGCCCGGCGACCTCGATCACATCTTCGAGCCGTTCTTCACGACCCGGCCCGACGGCACCGGCCTCGGCCTGGCGCTGTGCCAGAAGGTCGTCCGCGCCCACGACGGCGAGGTCCAGGTCGAGTCCGCGGTCGCCGCCGGCTCCCGCTTCACCGTCGTCTTGCCCGCGGCGTCGGGCGCGTAGCGGGCCGCCGCCGCCGGCGGCCGGGGCGGCGCGGGCCACGTCCGCGGCCGCCGGGCGCGCCGTGCCCCCCCGATCCGGCAGGCACGCCTCGTTACCGTCCGCAGTAACGATCCGTTACCCGCCGGCCCGGCGCCGGCCGCGCCGCGCCGCAAGTGCCCGCAACCACCGGCGCGCGCGGTCCGGCACGGCGCCTGCTCTTACCGGCGGGCGTGTGGAACCTGGCCCGCAAGATCCTCCTCCACGACCGCATCAAGTTCGCGGTCGCGGCCGCGGGCGTGTCCATCAGCGTGATGCTGGTGCTCGTCCAGATCGGCCTCTACCTCGGGTTCATGCAGAACGCATCGAACCTGATCGACCACTCCCACGCCGACGTCTGGGTGATGGGCGAGGGCAACGAGAACTTCGACTTCGCCGGCCCGATCGACGAGCGCGCCTACTACAAGGTGGCGTCGACCCCGGGCGTGGCGCGCGCCGAGCGCATGATCCTCGCGTTCGGCCAGTACCGCCTCGCCGACGGCGGACAGCAGGGCGTCCAGGTCGTCGGCCTCGAGCCCGGCGGTCGCCTCTTGACCCCGTGGCACGTCGTCGCCGGCGACCCCGCGCGCATCCACGAGCCCGGCAAGATCGCCGTCGACACCAGCGAGTTCGGCAAGCTCAAGATCGACGCGATCGGCGCGCGCCGCGAGATCAGCGGCGCCCGCGCCGAGGTCGTCGCGCTGACCAAGGGCATCCGGTCGTTCACGACCTCGCCGTTCGTCTTCACCAACCTCGACAGCGCCCGCGCCTACACCAACTTCCCCGCCGACAAGCTCACGTACGTGCTCGTCCAGGCCGAGCCCGGCGTCGACCCCGCGGCGCTGGCCCGCGACCTCGACGCGCTGCCCCACCTCGACGCGTACACGACCCCGCAGCTGTCGATCCGCGCCCGCCACTACTGGTCGTCGCGCACCGGCGTCGGCGCCGGCTTCTTCACGACCGCCGCGCTCGGCATCATCGTCGGGCTCGTCGTCGTCGGCCAGATCCTCTACAACGGCACGCTCGAGCACCTGCGCGAGTACGGCACGCTCAAGGCGATGGGCGCGCGCAACAGCGCGATCGTCCGCGTCATCCTGTACCAGGCGATCATCTCGGCGGTCGTCGGGTTCGTCTTCGGCGGTGGCCTCGCGGTGCTGTCGCGCCTGGCCATGACCAAGGCCAACCTCACCGTCCTGCTCACCCCCAACCTGGTCGCGGTCACCGCGGTGCTCACGCTGGTGATGTGCTGCGCGGCCTCGATGCTGTCGGTGATCAAGGTCCTGCGCCTCGATCCCGCGTCGGTCTTCAAGGGCTAACCATGACCCACTCCAGCTCCGCCCCGCTCGCCAGCCTGGCCCGCATCGGCAAGACCTACGGCGACGGCGACACCGAGGTCGTCGCCCTCGCCGACGCCGACCTGTCGATCAACCCGGGCGAGATCCTGCTGATCGAGGGCCCGTCGGGCTCCGGCAAGACCACGCTGATCTCGATCCTCGGCCTCTTGCTCAAGCCGTCGCGCGGCAGCGTCTTCGTCGGCGGCCGCGACGTCACCGCGCTGCCCGAGCGGGCGCTGCCCAAGATCCGCGCCGAGACCTTCGGCTTCGTGTTCCAGGGCTTCAACCTGTTCCCGGCGCTGACCGCGCTCGAGAACGTCGCCCTGGCGATCCGCATGAAGGGCGGCCGCCACCCCGAGCACGAGGCCCGCCGCCTGCTCGCCGCGGTCGGGCTCGAGACCCGCATGCACCACCTGCCCGCCAACCTGTCGGGCGGCCAGAAGCAGCGCGTCGCGATCGCCCGCGCCCTCGGCGGCAACCCGCCCATCATCCTCGGCGACGAGCCCACCGCCGCGCTCGACACCAAGACCGCGCTCGGCGTCATGGACCTGCTGCGCACCCTGGCCACCGAGCAGGGCCGCGCCGTCGTCGTCGTCACCCACGACCCGCGCCTCGAGCGCTTCGCCGATCGGGTCGCCCGTGTCGAGGACGGCCGGGTCATCGCGATCGACACCCTCGCCCACGCCGCCTGATCCCGGAGGACGTCATGACCCGCACCCGCAAGCTCGCCTTCACCCTCGCCACCGTCGTCGCCCTCGCCGGCGGCGGCGCCTGGGCGCTCCGCGCCGCCCCCGCCGCGCCGCTCGCCCGACCCGCCGGCGATCCCGATCGCGTCCTGGTCGCCCCCGGCCTGGTCGAGGCCCACGGCGATCGCGTCGAGATCGGCTTCGAGCAGGCCGGCCGCATCACCGAGCTGCTCGTCGACGAGGGCGACCACGTCGCCGCCGGCCAGGTGCTGGCCCGGCTCGACGATCGCGTCGCCCGCGCCCGGGTCGCCCGCGCCGAGGCCGCGCTGGCCGCCGCCGACGCCCGGCTGACCCTGGCCGAGCGCGGCGCGCGCCGCGAGGAGATCCAGGCCGCCGCCGCCGAGGTCGAGGCCGCGCGCGCCCAGGCCTGGGAGCGCGGCGTCGCCAAGGATCGCGCCGAGCGCCTGCTCGAGCGCAACGCCGACGCGATCCCGCTGGCCGACGTCGACAGCGCGCGCGGCGCCGCCCGCGCCTCCGAGGGCCAGGCCGAGGCCGCCGAGGCCCGGCTGGCGCTGCTCAAGCGCGGCAGCCGCCGCGAGGTGATCACCGAGGCCCGCGCCGCGGTCGCCGCCGCCGCCGCCGAGCTCGACGAGGCGCGCGTGTACCTGAGCCAGCTCGAGCTGCGCGCGCCCGCCGCCGGCGTCGTGCTGCGGCGGATGCACGAGGTCGGCGAGCAGGTGTCGACGATGCCGCCGACCACGGTGATGGTGCTCGCCGACGTCGATCACCTCGAGCTGCGCGCCGAGATCGACGAGGTCGACATCGGCCGGGTCGCGCTCGGCCAGCCGGGCTGGGCCGAGGCCGACGCCTTCGGCGACCGCCGCTTCGCCGGCCACGTCACCCAGATCGTCGGCGAGCTCGGCCGCAAGACCCAGCGCCTCGACGATCCACGCGCCCGGGTCGACACCCGCGTCCTCGAGGTCGTCTTCACCCTCGACGATCCCGGCGCGCTGCCGCTGGGCCTGCGCATGGACGTCCACCTCGAGCCGCACGCCGGCGCGCCGGCGTCGACGTCGACCGCCGCGGTGGCCCCGGCCGACGGAGCCGCGCGATGACCGCCGCCGCGTCCGCGGCGGCGCGGCCGCGGTGCTGGCCGCGGCCGCCGTGCTGATGCCGTGGCCGTCGGCGGCGATCGCCGACGACGCGGGCGGCGACGCCGGCGCGCGCGACCCGGCCACGGTGCGGCCGATCGACCTGGCCACCGCGATCGACATCGCGCGCCGCCAGAACGACACGCTGCTCGGCGAGACCGTCGACGTCGCCGCCGCCGACGCCACCGTGCGTGCCCTGGCCGGCGCCGACGACGTCGTCGTCGAGGCCTCGGCCGGCGGCACCACCCGCGACACCGATCCGGTCGACGGCCCGTTCTTCCAGGAGACCTCGCTCGACGCGCTGGCGCTGTCGGCGGGCATCTGGAAGCCGCTGTCGACCGGCGGCCGGGTCGGCCTCGAGCTGCGCGACGAGGTGGCGCGCGAGACCGTGCGCATCGCTGCCGGCCCCGGCGTCGCGCCGTACGACATCGAGACCACGATCCACGGGCCGCGCGCCGAGCTGGTCGTGATGCAGCCGCTGCTGCAGGGCCGCGGCCGCAAGGTCGCGCACGCCGACCGTCGCCGCGCCGCCGCCGAGCGCGACGCCCAGGCCGAGGAGCGCCGCGGCGCCGAGGCGGTGCTGGTCCACGACGTCACGACGACCTACTGGGAGCTGGCCTACGCCTCGGAGGCGGTCGCGATCCAGCAGAGCGCGCTGGCCCTGGCCCACGAGCAGCTCGAGATCACCCGGGCCCGCGCCGAGGTCGGCAAGCTCGGCCAGCTCGAGGTCCAGGCCGTCGAGCAGGCGATCGCCGCCCGCGAGGCCGCGCTGCTCGGCGCCCGCCAGGTCGAGGACGAGCGCGCCCTCGAGCTGCGCGTCCTGATGGCCGCCGAGGACGGCGATCCCCGCGCCTTCGCCGCCGCCGATCCGCTCGACGGCCCGGCGCCGACGGTCGCGCTCGACGGCGCGCTCGATCGCGCGCTCGCGTTCTCGCCCGATCTCGGCGTCCTCGCCCGGCGCGTCGACGCCGCCCGGGTCGACGTCGAGGTCGCCGACCAGGCGCTCCTGCCGCGGCTCGATCTGGTCGTGCGCGGCGGCCCCGCCGGCCACAGCGATCAGGCCGGCGACGCGTTCGCCCAGCTCGGCCGCTTCGACTCGTTCGAGGCGTCGGCGACGGTGACGCTGCGGGTGCCGCTGGGCAACCACGCGGCGCGCGGCCAGCGCGACGCCGCGCGCCTGCGCGAGGTCCGCCTCGACCACGGCCGGGCCGAGGTCCGCGGCGAGCTGGTCGCGGCGGTGCGCCGCGCTAGCGACGCGGTGACCCTGGCCGAGCGCCGCATCACCGCCGCCGCCAAGGCCCGCGACCTCGCCGCCCAGAACGTCGACCTCGAGCGCGACCGCTGGCAGAGCGGCGCCGGCACCAACTTCGACGTCATGGCGCGCCAGGACCAGCTGACCGCCGCGGCCGCCGCCCTGGCCCGCGCCCGCGCCGACTACCGGATCGCGATCGCCGGCCTGCGCTACCTCACCGGCGACGGCGCGACCCGGTAGCCCGCGGCCATCGACACGGCGCGGTCGCGGCCGCTACCCTCGCCGCGTGAGGATGCCCCGGTCGCTCGTGCAGGTCGCCGCGCTCGCCGTCGCCGCCGTCGCCGCCGCGGCGTGCGGCGACAACCAGGACGGTCCGGCGTGCACCGGCGACGTCCTGTTCGGCGCGCCCAACGCCAACACCGGCCTGACCTCGGCGCAGTGCGCGCCGACCTGCACCTGCGCCGGCGAGGCGTGGTCGCCGCCCGCCTACGGCCCCGCCGACGTCGCGGCGCTGCAGGCCTGGGAGCTGACCGACCCGCCCGCCGAGCTCACCGCCAACCCCTACGACGGCGCCGCGCCGCCGCCGCCGGATCCCGACGCGGTGTGCGCGGTCGTCGTCGAGGACGCCGCCGCCCACCGCTACCACCTCGCCGACTTCGCCACCGAGGACGCGGCCCGCGCCGCGGGCGCGGTGCCGACCCACTTCGGCGGCTGCGGCGTGTGCTCGACCCTGACCGACCTGGCGGTCTACATGGCCAACCCGGATCTCACCCAGCCGGTGCGGCAGTGCGGGCTCGATCACCTCAACGATCCGCCGGCGGATCACATCCAGTGCCTGCTCGACCTCGGCTTCACCTATCCGTGCGCGCAGATCTGGTACTTCAACACGATCCACACCAAGGACGCGTGCGCGGCGCCGTGCTTCCTGGCGCTGTCGCAGACCTACCACGAGCCCGACGGCACGCTGAACGAGTGCCTGCGGTGTGACGAGGTCGAGAGCGGCCCGGTGTTCAAGGCGGTGGCGGGCCGGACCCGGCGCAACACCGGCCTGGCGTCGGCGCTGTGCCGACCGTGCAGCGAGGTCCGGCCGCTCGTGCACGCGTACTGACCCCGCGCCCGCGCCCGTGCCCGTGCCCGTGCCCGCGCCCGTGCCCGTGCCCGCGCCCGTGCCCGTGCCCGTGCCCGTGCCCGGTCCACCTCCGCTCACGCCGAGCGTAGCCCGAGCGGCGAAGCCGCGAGGGCGGAGTCGAGGCGGCGGGCAGCGGCCGGCGCTCCGTCGGCGAAGGCGCACCTCCACGCGGTTCGCCCCCTCGACTCCGGGCTCGCGGCTACGCCGCTCGCCCTGCGCTCGGGGTGAGCGACGTACGCCGCTCGCCCTGCGCTCGGGGTGAGCGACGTACGCCGCTCGCCCTGCGCTCGGGGTGAGCGACCCAGCGCCTACCCCGGCGCCTGCTCGACCGACGCCTGCCTCCCGACCACCGTGAACCCGAGCCGCTGGTAGAGCCGGGTCGCGTCGTCGTTCTCGGCGACGATCAGCAGCGTCGCCGCCGGGTGGCGCGTCGCGGCGTCGGTGAACGCGGTCGCGCACAGCGCCGCCGCGATGCCGCGGCGCCGCCACGGCGCCGCCGTCACGACCTCCTCGACCCGGATCCAGTCGGCGGCCTCGTGGCGCATGCACGCCGCGACCAGCGTGTCGTCGAGCCACGCCGTCCACGTCGACGCCGCCGCGGGCTCGCGCGTGGCGCACCGCCGGTACGCCGCGACGTGGCCGCGCACGAACGCGGCGTAGCCGGCGCCGAGGTCGGCGCCGTCGTCGGCGTGCAGCCCGACCACCGCCGCCCACCCGGCGTCGTCGTCGGGCGCCAGCCGCGCGATCCGCAGCCCCGGCACCGCCGCCGCCGGTCGGCACGCCGCCGCGGTCAGCACCCGGTAGACCGTCTGCGCCGGCCCGACCGCCGCGTCGCCCGCGACCTCCCAGCTCAGCCGCAGCCGCTCGACCGGCAGCGCGGCCAGCGCGGCGCGGCACCGCGCGAACCACGCCGGCAGCGCCGCGGCGGCGGGCGCGGCGTCGAGCGACAGCTGGTTGCCGTTGTGGTAGCCGGGCCGGCCCGGGGTGCGGATGACCCGGTGATCGCCGCGATCGATCACCTCGGTCTCGGGACCGCGCAGGCGGTCGTCGGTGATCGTCGCCGGGAGATCGCGGCTGGCCACGTCGACCTCGTCGCCTCGCGCTACTCGTCGTCGAGCGCCATCGCCTGCAGCGTCCGCGGCAGGTCGAGGATCGACGAGTTCGGCGAGCCGACCAGCATCGCCGGCGACACGTCCGACAGGCCCCACGGCTCGACCCGCCCCGCGGTCACCGCGAAGGCGCCGCCGTCGATGCGGCCGACCACGCCGAACCCGCTCTTCATGGGCACGCGCGCGGTCTCGATCACCAGGTCGGGCAGGTGGCTGACGTCGATCTCGATCAGCCCGGTCTCGCAGGTCAGCACCAGGCGGTAGCCGAGGACGCGGCGCTCCAGCAGCAAGATGTTGCCCATCTCGCTGGTGAAGACCTCCTGCCAGCCCTCGCGCAGGCCCTTGTGCGCGACCTGCGCGAAGTCGATGTGATAGAGCTTGGGCTCGTCGATGCGGCGGGCCAGGATGCCCGAGGTCGTGACGACGCAGTCGACGAAGCCGGCGGCGTGGAGATCGACGACGGACGACCGCGGGTCCTCGGCCCACCACGAGCCCGGCTGGTGCGGCGTGCAGCCGAGGAAGACGTTGCGCGCGCTCGAGCCCTTGAGCCACTCCGAGATCGCGCACGCGACCTCGACCGCGCTGCCGGTGTCGCCGAGGCGACGGTCGCCGTTGAACAGGACGCTGTCGCCGGGCAGCCGGTGCACCGAGTCGAAGTGGAAGTAGCGACCCTCCCAGGGCGGCTCGAGGCTGAGCTTGTCGCCGACCCGGATGTTCGACACCGCGTCGGCGTCGCCGGGCACCGCGATGTAGGTCTCGCCGCGCGGATCGAGCGCGACGAACAGGATGCCGCGCGGGGTCAGGCCCTTCTTGCGCAGCTCCTTGAGGCCGAGGATCACCGCGGCCGGATCGCGGTAGTGGTAGACGCGGGTGGCGAGCATCAGAGGTTCGCGCACCCTAGCAGGCCGGCCGGGTGCCAAGGAAGCGGCTTGCGTGGCAGCGCGCGGCCGCGTGGCCCGCCGGTCAGCGGTCGGCGCGGGCCCGGGTCCGTCGCGGCCGGCCCCCTCGCCGCGGTCGTCGCGTCGTCGCCGCCAGCGTCGGCGTCGCCGCCAGCAGCAGCTCGCGCAGCGCCGCCGCCGCCGGGGTCAGGCGGTCGAGGCCGCGGTGACGCAGGATCAGCCGGCGCCACACCGGCGCCCACGGCCGCGCCACCTCGACCAGCTGACCCGACGTCAGGTCGGCGCGCACCGCGGCCCGGCTGACCAGCGCCAGGCCGATGCCGGCGCGGACGTTGCCCTTCACCGCGGCGATCGATCCCAGCTCCATGACCAGCGCGGCGTCGGGCTCGCCGCCCTGCAGCAGCGCGCGCACCGGCGACCCCGGCGGGAACGTGACCCAGCCGGCGCGCTCGGCGTCGGGGCCGGGGCCGCCGACGACGATCAGCTCGTCGTCGATCCACGGGTCGAACGGGCCCGGCGCCGGGCCGTGGGTCGGCGCCGTGGTCAGCGCCAGGTCGAGGTCCCCCTCGAACAGCCCGGCCTCGAGCTGGTCCGTGAAGCCCTCGCGCAGCAGCAGGCGCACGCCGGGGTGGGCGCGCCGGAACCGCGCCAGGAGCGGCGGCAGCAGGTAGGTGCACGCGGTGGCGCCGGCGCCGAGCCGGACCTCGCCGGCGCGCAGCCCGGCGATCTCCTCGACGGCGCGGCGGCCGTCCTCGACCGCGGCCAGCGCGGCGCGGGCGCGCGGCACCAGCACCGCGCCCGCCGCGGTCAGCGCGGCGCCGCCGGGGCCGCGGTGCAGGAGGCGCGCGCCGAGCTGGTCCTCGAGCCGGCGGATCGCCGCGGTCAGCGCCGGCTGCGACAGGTGGGCCCGGCGTGCCGCCTCGGTGAACGTGCCGTGGTCGACGATCAGCAGGAAGTGGCGCAGCTCGTCGAGCACGGCCGGATCGTGTCATCACAGATTTCTATGGTCGAGATAAAAACGTTCCATTAGACGGATAGGGGCCCGGGGCGCATCGTAGCCAGCATGTGGTCCCTGCTGATCCCCATCGCCGTCGTCGCCGGCACGGTGACGACGATCTCGGGCATGGGCGGCGGCCTGCTGCTCCTGCTCGTGGTCACGCTGATCAGCGGCGCCAAGCAGGCGCTGGCCGCCACCGCCCTGGCCCTGCTGTTCGGCAACCTGCACCGGGTGTGGATGTACCGCCGCGAGCTCGGCGCCCGGGTCACGGTGCCGCTGCTACTCGGCCTGGCGCCGGGCTCGTTCGTCGGCGCCCTGGCCGCGGCGTGGATCCCCGAGCAGGCGGTCCACGTCGTCATGGTCGGGGTCGTCGCGCTCAGCCTGGCCCGCGCCTGGGCCGGCTGGACCTGGCGGCTGCCCGCCAGCGCGCTCACCGGCTCGGGCGCGATCATCGGCGTCCTCGCCGGCGCCGCCGGCGGCGCCGGCTTCATGGTCGGCCCGCTGGTGCTGGCCGCCGGCCTCGCCGGCCGCGGCTACCTGGCCACCGTCGCCACCGCCGCGGTCGCGATGCACGTCGCCCGGCTGATCGGCTACGGCGCCGGCGGCCTGGTCACCGCCGAGGTCGTCGCGCAGGCCGCGGTGCTGGCGCCGGCGGTGCTGGTCGGCAACCTCGTCGGCAACCACGTCCGCGACCGCATCCCCGCCGCCTACCAGCGCCTGGTCGAGCACGGCACGCCGGCGGTCTGCGTCGCGCTGGCGCTGGCCGGGCTGGGGTGACCGCGCGCCGCAGGCGACCGCGCTGGACCCGGTGACCGCAGGGAGTATCCTGCGGCCGCCATGAGTCAGTTCCAGTACCAGGAGCAGCTGCCGCTCGGTGACGACGCGACCCCGTATCGCAAGCTCACCGACGGGTACGTCTCGACCCTCGACGTCGCGGGGCGTCGCTTCCTGCGCGTCGATCGCGCCGCGTTGACGTTGCTGGCGCGCGAGGCGATGCGCGACATCGCCCACCTGCTGCGGCCCGGTCACCTCGGCCAGCTGCGCGCGATCCTCGACGATCCCGAGGCCTCGGCCAACGATCGCTTCGTCGCGCTCGAGCTGCTCAAGAACGCCAACATCGCCGCCGGCTTCGTCCTGCCCGGGTGCCAGGACACCGGCACCGCGATCGTCATGGGCAAGAAGGGCCAGTTCGTCCTGACCGAGGCCGGCGACGACAGCGCCGACGCCAGCGACGAGGCCGCGCTGTCGCGCGGCATCTGGGAGACCTACCAGCAGTCGAGCCTGCGCTACTCGCAGCTGGCGCCGCTCGACATGTTCCGCGAGAAGAACACCGGCAACAACCTGCCGGCCCAGATCGAGCTCTACGCCACCGACGACGACGAGTACCACTTCCTGTTCATGGCCAAGGGCGGCGGCTCGGCCAACAAGAGCTACCTGTTCCAGGAGACCAAGGCGCTGCTCAACCCCGACAGCCTGATGAAGTTCCTGGGCGACAAGCTCAAGACCCTGGGCACCGCGGCGTGCCCGCCGTACCACCTCGGCGTCGTCGTCGGCGGCACCTCCGCCGAGTACGCGCTCAAGATGGCCAAGCTGGCGTCGACCCGCTACCTCGACGGCCTGCCCACCGCCGGCAACGACGCCGGCCACGCCATCCGCGACGTCGCGCTCGAGCCCCAGGTGCTGGCGCTGGCGCAGCGCTCCGGCATCGGCGCCCAGTTCGGCGGCAAGTACTTCTGCCACGACGTCCGCGTCATCCGGCTGCCGCGCCACGGCGCGTCGTGCCCGGTCGCGATCGCGGTGTCGTGCTCGGCGGATCGCCAGGCGCTGGCCAAGATCACCCCCGAGGGCGTCTTCCTCGAGCAGCTCGAGCACGACCCGGCGCGGTTCCTGCCCGACGTCACCGACGAGCACCTCGACGGCGAGGTCGTGCGCATCGACCTGACCCGGCCGATGAGCGAGATCCGCGCGACGCTGTCGAAGTACCCGATCCGGACCCGGCTGTCGCTGAGCGGCCCGATGATCGTCGCGCGCGACATCGCCCACGCCAAGCTCAAGGAGCGGCTCGACCGCGGCGAGGGCCTGCCCGACTACGTCAAGGACCACGCGGTCTACTACGCGGGCCCGGCCAAGACCCCGGCCGGCTACGCGTCGGGCTCGTTCGGGCCCACCACCGCCGGCCGCATGGACGGCTACGTCGATCTGCTGCAGGCGCACGGCGGCAGCATGGTCATGCTGGCCAAGGGCAACCGCTCGGCGCAGGTGACCGCGGCGTGCCAGAAGCACGGCGGCTTCTACCTGGGATCGATCGGCGGCCCGGCGGCGCGGCTGGCCCGCGACTGCATCAAGAAGGTCGAGGTCCTCGAGTACCCCGAGCTCGGCATGGAGGCGATCTGGCGCATCGAGGTCGTCGACTTCCCCGCGTTCATCGTCGTCGACGACAAGGGCAACGACTTCTTCGCCGACACGATCGGCGGCGGCGGCGGCGGCAAGTCGTTGCCGGTCACCGCCACGCCGGGCTGAGCAGCGCGGCCAGGCGCCGCGGCGCCACCACGCCCTCGGCGGCGAACCACGCCAGGGCCTCGGCGACGTGCGCCGCGCCCTCGTCGCCGCCGGTCAGCTCGCCGAGGCGCAGCCGCGCGCTGGCGGCGTGGGCCTCGAGGCCGGCGTCGTCGGCGACCGCGATCGTTCGCTCGAGCAGCTCGGCGGCGTCGTCGAGCTCGCCGCGGTGCAGCGCCAGCGCCGCGAGCAGCTGGCTGGCCAGCGGCGGCGCCAGCGCGGTCGGCGCCTTCTCGATCCGCCGCGCCATCTGCTCGGCGAGCCGGACGTGGTGCGGGCCGCCGGCGCCGAGCGCCGCGCAGCCGCGCAGGAAGCTGACCTCGACGTCGAGGTGGGTGATCCGGGTCAGCCGCAGCCGGTCGATCGTCGGCCACGCCGCCTCGAGGCCGGCGTGGGCGTCGGCGGCGCGGCCCTCGTAGAGATCGATCAGCGCGCGGCTGCGGGCGTCGAGGTAGTGGCGCAGCGTGTAGGCGCCGCCGCCGGGCTCGGCCGGCGCGGCGAGGCGGACCAGCCGGCGCGCCTCGTCGGGGCGATCCGCGACCAGCCACGCGGCGTTGCCGTGCCAGCCGCGGTGCAGGACCAGCGCGAAGGCGTCGTGGCGCTCGGCGGCGGTGGCCCGCAGCTCCTCGGCGAGCCGGCCCAGCTCGCGCAGCCGGCCCAGGTACCACAGCGCCGCGACCCGGTAGTTGCGGGCGAGATCGAGGTGCAGCCGCATCGTCGCCGCCACCGGCGACAGCGCGCGGTCGGCGCGGACCATGGCGTCGTGGGCGTCGCGGAACCGGCCGGCGAGCATCAGCGACATGCCGTTGGCGAACTCGACCAGGCCGGCGACGTCGGCGAGCCCGGCGTCGCGGGCCAGCTCCTCGGCGCGGCCGAGCAGGACGCGGGCCCGGGTCCGCGCCTTGAGGCCCTCGGCGCCGAGCCCGATGGCCTGCAGCGCCAGCGCGATCGCGACGTGGCGCGGATCGCCGGCGTCGAGCGCCTCGCGCACGTACAGGCTCTGCAGCCCGGCGACCCGCAGCGGATCGAGGAACTGCACCGCGCTGCACACCGACCACAGCGCGTCGAGCCGGCCCAGCGTGTGCTCGTCGGGCGGGGCGGCGTGGCTGTCGACCTCGAGGCCGCGCACCCGCAGCCGGGCGCGCTCGCGCAGTAGGCGCAGCGCGGCCCGCCGCGGCGTCGCCGGCAGCGAGCAGCCGACCGCGCCGAGCAGGCGCTGGGCGTCGTCGAGGCCGCGGTCGAGGTGGCCGGCGCGCAGCGTCTGCTCGAGGGCGAGCCGCTCGAGCGGGAAGCGATCGCGGCCGTGGACCAGCGCGGCGGCGGCGCGGAAGTGGTGGGCGGCGTCGTCGAAGCGGCCGGCGGCGGCGAGGGCGTGGGCGAGGCGGATCGTCAGCGGCGCGCGCTCGTCGGCCGGCAGGTCGTCGCGGACCAGCGCCAGCGCGTACAGCTCGGCGGCGCGGTGGAAGGCGAGCCGGACCTCGGCGGCGCGGGCCGCGACCGCGGCGTGGGTGGCGGCGCGGCGCGGATCGCCGGCGTCGAGCCAGTGGCCGACCAGCAGCTCCTGGTCGGCGTCGTCCTCGGCGGCCAGCGCGCGGGCGATCGCGGCGTGGGCGCGCCGGGTCGCCGGCTCGTCGAGCTGCGCCGCGATCACGGCGCGGACCCGATCGTTGGGCGGCTCGAGCCGGGGATGGTCACCGCCGGTGACGCGGACCAGGTGGTCGACGCGCAGCGCGCCGACCGCGGCGCCCAGGTCGCCGACCGCGGCGGCGTGCCCCGCGACGGTCAGCGGGATCGGCCAGCCGGCCAGCGCGACCACCCGGGCCAGGGCGCGGGCGTCGTCGTCGACCCGGGCCAGCCGCGCGGCGATCGCCTCGTCGACGGTGGCGACCGCGGCGCCGGCGGCGCGGGCGCGGGCCAGCTCGGCGTGCAAGAGCGGGTTGCCGCCGACGTCGCGCAGCGCGTCGGGATCGGGGGCGCCGGCGCCGAGCGCGTGCCACAGCTCGCGGACCTCGGCGTCGGCCAGGCCCGGCACCGGCAGCTCGGTCACCGGGGTGTCGCCGTCGCGCAGGGTCGCCAGCACGGCGGTGTCGCCGCCGGGGCCGAGCGTGCCGAGCAGCAGCAGCCGCGGCGCCGGCGCGCCGTGGATCAGCCGGGCCAGCACCGCCAGGCTGTCGGCGTCGCTCCACTGCAGATCGTCGATGAAGACCACCAGCGGCCGGGTCAGCGCGACGCCGAGCAGCAGGTCGCGCAGGGCGGCGCCGGCGCGGCGTCGGGTGGTCGCGGGATCGGCGACGGCGCCGCCGGGCAGGCTCGGCCACACCCGGCGCAGCACCGGGAACACGCGGATCAGCTCGGCGACGTGGCGCGGGGTCAGGCGGCCGAGGTCGCGGCGGCCGTGCCCGACCAGCCAGGTCGCGAGGGCGTCGACCACCGCGTCGAGCGCCTTGAACGGCATCGCCTCGCGCTCGTAGCAGCGGCCGATCAGCGCGACCATGCCGGCGTCGGCGCGGACCTCGTCGAGGAAGGCCCGGGCCAGCGCGCTCTTGCCCGCGCCGGCGGCGCCGGTGAGGACGATCGCGACGCAGCGGTCGCGGCTGGCGTCGAGGGCCCGGCGCAGGGTCTGCAGCTCGGCGGCGCGACCGACGAACGGGCCGCGCGACGCCTGCTCGATCACGCGCCGGGTCGCGGCCGACGGCGACCGGCCGAGGGCGGCCATGACGTCGTCGCCGCCGGCGCGGCGCGCCGGGTCGGGGGCGAGCAGGCGATCGCACAGGGTCGCGAGCGCGGCCGGCGCGGCGGGCGCGAGCGTCGCGACCGGCGGCGGCGGGCCGGCCTGCTTGGCGGCCAGGACCTCGCCGACGTCGCCGGTGAACGGTGGCCGGCCGGTGAGCGCGACGTGGAGCATCGCGCCCACCGCGTACCAGTCGCTGGCCGGCGTCAGCGGCGCGTCCGCGGCCTGCTCCGGCGACATGTACGTCGGCGTCCCCACCGCGGCGCGCTCGTGGGTGTGCTCGATGTCGGCGGTGTCGAGGTTGGCGACCAGCCCGAAGTCGACGATCACGACCCGGCCGCCGGGCTCGACCAGGACGTTGGCCGGCTTGAGATCGCGGTGCAGCTTGCCGGCGCCGTGCAGCGCGATCAGCCCGTCGGCGAGCTGGTACAGCGCGTCGCGCAGGCGGTCGAGATCGAGGACGTCGCCGGGCCGGACCCGGTCGAGCAGCGGCGTGCCGTCGACCAGCTCCATCGTGAACATCCACTGATCGTCGACGACGTAGAGCTCGTGGAGCTGGACCAGGTTGGGGTGGGCGAGGTCGGCGAGGGCGCGGAACTCGCGCTTGAAGCGGTACAGCTCGCGGCCGCTGGGCGCGCGCACCGTCTTGAGCGCGACGTCGCACTCGCGCTCGCGATCGTGGACGCGAAAGACCTCGCCCACCGCGCCCGCCCCCAGGCGGTCGCGAAGATCGAAGCGGCCAGCGTCGACCGCCATGTCCCCGCCCTCGGCCATGGTGTCAGGATACCCCCGCCGCGGCGGGAGCGTGGGGGTCGTCCGCCGCGACCGAACGTCACAGCATCGAGCCGGACAGCAGCAGGTGGGCGACCGTGAAGTAGATGACCAGCCCGGTGACGTCGACCAGGGTGGCGACGAACGGCGCCGAGGCGCTGGCGGGGTCGGCGCCCAGCTTGCGCAAGAGGAACGGGAGCATCGAGCCGGCGAGGGTGCCGAACATCACGACGCCGATCAGCGAGAACCCCACGACCAGGCCGATCAGCAGGTAGTGGTCGCCGTACGACCCGGCGGCGGCCTGCCACAGGACGATGCGGATCAGGCCGATCACGCCGAGGATGCCGCCCAGGGCCAGGCCGGTCAGGATCTCGCGGCGCACGACCCGCCACCAGTCGCGGCCGCGGACCTCGCCCAGCGCCATCGCGCGGATGACCAGGGTCGACGCCTGCGAGCCGGAGTTGCCGCCGCTGGAGATGATCAGCGGGATGAAGACGGTCAGGACCACGGCCTTGCCGATCTCGTCCTGGAAGAAGCCCATCGCGGTCGCGGTCAGCATCTCGCCGACCATCAGCACGGTCAGCCACACGCCGCGGCTCTTGATCATCGTGCCGAGGCTGGACTCCAGGTACGGCTGCTCGAGGGCCTGCATGCCGCCCATCTTCTGGATGTCCTCGGTCGCCTCTTCCTCGACGACGTCGACGATGTCGTCGACGGTGACGATGCCCTTCATCACGCCGTGCTGGTCGACGACGGGGATGACCGGCAGGTCCTGCTCGGCGAACAGCCGCGACAGGGTCTCCTGGTCCATCTCGTCGTTGGCGCGGATGACGTCGGTCTCCATGAACTCGGCCACCGTGGTGCGGGGCGGCGCGGTCAACAGGTCGCGGAACGACACCACCCCGAGCAGCTTCTGGTCGGGGTCGAGGACGTAGGCGTAGTAGATGGTCTCGAGCGCCTCGCGGGCCTGGCGGCGCAGGTAGCTGATCGCCTCGTCGGCGGTCATCCCCGGGCGCAGCCGCGCGTAGCGCGTGTTCATCAGGCCGCCGGCGTCGTCCTCGGCGTAGGCCAAGAGCGCCTGGACCTCCTTGCGGGTCCGCTCGTCGAGCAGCGCCATCAGCTCGCCGCGCGCCTCGTCGGGCGCCTCCTGGACGACGTCGGCGATGTCGTCGGGCTCGAGCAGGCGCATCCACGACCGGCGCTTGCCGGGCCGCCACGACAGCAGCAGCTGGACGTGGTCGCGGGCGCTGAGGGTGGTGAACAGATCCTCGGCGTCCTCCTGCTCGAGCAGCTTGAGGCCGTCGGACCGCTCGTCGACGTCGAGCACCGGCCACGCCTCGCGCAGCTCCTCGACCGTCAGCGGCTCGGCGGCGTTGACCGCCACCGCCTGGGCGACGCCGAGGTCCGCGATCTCGCGGATCGTGTGGGCGTCGATGCGCAGCACGCCGCCGGTGACCTCGGTCGGGACCTCGACCGGGGTCGCGCCCTCGGGCTCGCCGTCGTGGGCGCCCTCAGCATGATCGTCCGGCGGGACCATTTCGCCACCCTGCCGAAGTCGTGCGCGCGAGACAAGCGTTTCGCGACCGGAACCGGCCCGTCTGCGTGACGTCTCGGCGACGCGCCGAGCCGACGCGCGGCGCGCCGCGACCGGGGCTAGCCGTCGGCCAGCTTGACCCGCGGCACGGTCTTGCCGCAGCAGGTGCGCGCGCCGTCGATCGTGCGCACGACGTCGGCCCACTCGAGGTCCGGCGTGACGTGGACCTCGACGTCGGTGAGGTCGTACGCCTTGACCGCGTCGCGGATGATCTCGCGGACGAACGCCCGGTTGACGTGGCGCTTGTCGGAGCTCTGGACGCACTTGGCGAGCTCGGACGTCGGCGGGCCGACACAGAACTTGCCGTCCGGGGTCGAGGTCACCTGGATCGCCGGCCCGGTGACGTCGTCGGACAGGACGAAGCCGTGGACCTGATCCCGGTTGCCGACCAGGATCGTCGGGGTCGCGCCGGCGGCGGCCGCGCGCTGCAGCGCCGCCGCGACCCGCGACCACGGCACGGTGCGCTCGACCGCGAGGCGCACGGCGCCGGCCAGCAGCTCCGGCTCGGCGCCGGTCGCGGTCAGCTTGACCAGCGGGCCGGTGCCCGGCGCGGCGACGTTGTCGGCGTCGGCGAGCAGGACGCCCTCGATCCGCGCCTCGTACGGGTTGGGCCCACAGCCTGCGGTCGCGCCCGCGGCGAGCGCGAGCGCGGCCAGCGCCAGGGCCGAGGACCTGACCGGCGACGACCGGATGAGGGGCGACATGCCCGGCAGTCTACCGCTACCGGATGCTCGACGCTCGCGCGTTGGACCGCTGCGCCTCGTGCGCCGCCGCGACCGCCGCCTCGACCATCCGGCGCTGCTCCGCCGGGTCGGCCCAGCGGGCCTGGACCTCGGGGGCCAGCGTGTCGATGGGATCGAAGTACAGGAAGTACCCCGGCTTGACCGGCGGCGCCGTGTACACGGCGATGCCGGTCTCGCGATCGTAGTGCTCGAACGAGTGGACGTTGCGCTTGCCGCCGCCGCCCGGCGCGTCGCACACGAACGTGGGCGTGTGGAAGCCCGCGGTGATGCCGCGGACGTGGCGCTCGAGGTCGCACGCGGTCTGCACCGTGGTCCGCAGGTCCTCGACGCCCTTCACCATGTCGTGGAGGTAGACGTAGTAGGGCTGGACCTGGCAGTGGCCGAGCCGCTTGATCAGCGTCTGCATCTCGCCGACGGTGTCGTTGACGCCGCGGATCAGGACCGACTGGTTGCGGGTCAAGATGCCGCGCTCGAACAGCCCGTCGAGGCCGCGCTTGGTGATCGCGGTCATCTCGTTGGGGTGGTTGAAGTGGGTGTGCAGGACCACTTCCTTGTGCAGCCTGCGGCCCTTCTCGACGATCGCGGTCAGGGCGTCGAGCCACTCGGTGTCGGTGATCAGCTTCATCGGCATGACCGCCGGGCCCTTGGTGGCGAAGCGGATGCGCTTGATGTTGTCCATCGCCAGCAGGCGCTCGCCGATCAGCGTGATCTGGCGGGCCTTGAGCTGGTAGCTGTCGCCGCCCGACACGACGATGTCCTCGAGCTCGGGGCGCTGCGCCATGTACGCGAACGCCTGCTCCCAGCGGGCCTCGGTGGCCTTGAGCGATACCTTCTCGACGTTGTCGGTGTCGAGGCCGACCGCGTAGCTGCGGGTGCAGAACCGGCAGTACACCGGGCAGGTGTCGAGGACCAGGAACAGCGCCTTGTCCGGGTAGCGGTGGGTGAGCCCGGGGACCGGCGCGTCGGCCTGCTCGTGCAGCGAGTCGAGCTCGAGCTCGGGGTGGTCGGGGCGCAGCTTCGACGCCACCGGGATGAACTGCCGGCGCAGCGGATCGGCGTACGGGTCGTCCCAGTTGATGAGCGACAGGATGTACGGCGACACCCGGATCGCCATCGGCGCCTGGTGGAAGCCGGCGGCGACGTCGTCGAAGAACGTCTGCGGCACCAGGTCCTGGATCGCCGCCAGCAGCTTGGCCGGGTTGGTGATCGAGTTCTTGGCCTGCCAGCTCCAGTCGAGGAACGTCGCCTCGTCGATCCGCTGGTAGGCGGGCACGCGCTGCCAGAACGGGCCGTCGAGGAGCTGCTTGTAGGTCAGCGACGCCGGGTCGACCGGCGGCTTGAGGTGCGTGATCTCGGCGCCGGGGGGGCGGGCGCCGATCGTCTTCAGATCGGGATCCATCGGTCGTTTCCTCGCTGCGACGGCCGAGCTCGCTGGAGTGGGCACGCCGCCAGGTTGCCAAGGCAGGCTGACAAGTCGGGACCCGCGCGCGAGCCGGGCTCGCGGGGTCGCGCGGACGGGTCAGGCGCGGGCGTCGGGGACGCCGGGCCGGACGCCGCCGCGGGCGACGTCAGGCATATGGCAGACAGAGCCGAGGAACCACATCTACAGATCCCATAGCGGACCCCGACCGGGGTTGGCAAGCACGAAGCCGTCCCGTCGCACGCGGCGTCGACCCCGCCGCCGGCGGCGCCGCGGCGTGACGCGCCGGGCCGCGTGGACCGGCGGGTTCCGTGCCATGGTGAATCCGTGGCCGGGTCCCGTCCTCCCCACACCTCCTGGTCGGTGGTCGCCGCCGTCCTGCTGCTCGTGGCCGGCGGCGTCGCCGCGGTGTTCGCGGCCCGGTCCGGCTCCGAGTTCATGTACGACCTCGAGCAGACCCACCCGGCGCTGTCGCGGGTGGCGCCCGCGCTCGATCCGACCACACCGCCGCCGCCGCGGCTCAGCCAGCGGGTCGTGCTCGTGATCGTCGACGGCCTCCGCTACGACACCTCGCGCGAGATGCCGTACCTGGCCGAGCTGCGCGCCGGCGGCATCGACACCGAGGCGCGGTCGCAGTACCCGACCTACTCCAAGCCCAACTACGTCAACATCCTCACCGGCGTGCCGCCGATGGCCAGCGGCGTCCGCACCAACCGCTTCCCCGGCTACGTCGTCCTCGACACCCTGATGGACCGGGCCCGGGCCGCCGGCATGCGCACCGGCTTCGTCAGCGACAACGACCCGATGCCGCGCCTGTTCCTGCGGCCGCGCGAGCCCGAGCGTCCGCCCGAGATCGAGGACGTCAACGCGATCGAGGAGGGCACCACCGAGGCCGCCGGCGAGGCCCTCACCGCCGAGCTGCGCGGCGACTTCGACGACGCCCGCTACACGCCGTGGCCGGGCGGCTTCCGCGACGCCGCCGAGGAGCTGCTGGCCGGCGGCGACCAGCTCGTCATCCTGCACATCGCGCTGGTCGACGTCGCCGGCCACGCCTACGGCGGCGACAGCGACGAGTACCGCGCCGCCGCCGACACCACCGACCGGGTCCTGCGCACGGTGCTGAGCAAGCTCGACCTCGGCCACACCACGCTGGTCATCACCGCCGATCACGGCCACACCAACCGCGGCGGCCACGGCGGCCTCGAGCCCGAGGTGCTGCGGGTGCCGCTGATCCTGGCCGGGCAGGGCATCGTGCCGGGCGCGACCGCGTCGGGCGCGCTGCTGCAGGACATCTCGCCGACGGTGGCGCGCCTGCTCGGGTTCTCGCCGCCGGGGCACGCCCTGGGCCGGGCCCTGGTCGAGCTGATGGCGCTCGACGACGAGGCCCGTGGTCGGTTCGTCGCGCTCGACACCACGCGGTCGGCGCGCAACGCCGCGGTGGTCGCGGCCGCGATCCACCGGTCGCGCCAGGCCCGGCTCGAGAAGCGGGCGCTGCGCCTCGGCGTGCTGATCGCCGGCACCGCGCTGACCCTGCTGGTGGCGGCGTGGCTGCGGCGCCGCGGCGGCATCCGGCTGTACTGGCAGTCGCTCGCGGTCGGCGTGCCGGCGTTCTTCTTCGTCTACTACACCCTGCTCGGCACGCTGGGGCAGCGGTTCTCGCCGTCGCTGCTGCCGGCGCGCGGCCACATCGCCACCGAGCTGGTCAAGTACGGCGCCGCGGCCACCGCGGTGCAGATCGCCGCCGGCTGGTGGGCGATGCGGCGCAAGCTCGAGCTCCCCGACCGGCTCGCCACCGCCAACGGCATCGCGCTGGTCGGCCTGCTGATCGCGCTGACCCCGGTGGCGCTGGTGTGGACGCTGTTCCCGGGGCCGTACGTCGAGGTGCCGGGGCCGCGCCTGCTGGTGCTGATCCCGGCGGTGCAGGTCTCGGTCGCCTGCTACGCGGTCGGGGTCGCGCTGACCCTCGCGGTCGAGGTGGTGGTGTTCTTCTCGCGCGCGGTCGATCCGCGGGTCCGCGCGCTGCGGCTGGAGAAGGCGCTGGCGCGGGCCCGCGTGCTGGCCGAGCTGGCCGAGCGCGGCGAGCTGCCGAAGCGGCGGTCGCGGCGGCGCGGCCGTGGCGACGGCGCGGCGCCAGGGGCGTCGGCGGACGGGGCGTCGGCGGACGGGGCGTCGTCGTCGGGCGCGTCGTCGTCATCCTGACATCGACGCGCGCGCTGCGTCGCTTTGCCGCCGTGCCACGCGTGGCCTCGGGACCCACCCTTGGCCTACCTCCGGAGGTACCCATGACCCGCATCACGATCTCGATCGCCTGCGTGGCGGCGCTGCTCGGCGCCGCCGCGTGCAAGAAGGACGAGGCGGCGCCGCCGGCGCCCGCCCCCAGCAACGCCCCGGCGACCCAGGTGGTCAAGCCGGCGGTCGCGGGGCCCGACCAGGCCCAGGTCGCGGCGATGTTCAAGGCGCTGCCGGCGCGCTTCGACTCCGACGCCAACCCGATCACCGACGACAAGGTCGCCCTCGGCCAGATGCTCTACCACGACGCGCGCCTGTCGAAGAACCAGGACGTGTCGTGCAACACCTGCCACCAGCTCGACAAGTTCGGCGTCGACAACAAGCCGGTCTCGACCGGCCACAAGGGCCAGAACGGCGCCCGCAACTCGCCCACCGTCTACAACGCGGCCGGGCACTTCCTGCAGTTCTGGGACGGCCGCGCCGCCGACGTCGAGGCCCAGGCCAAGGGCCCGGTGCTCAACCCGGTCGAGATGGCGATGCCCGACGAGGCCGCGGTGGTCGCGGTCCTCAAGTCGATCCCCGGCTACGCCGAACCGTTCGCCAAGGCGTTCCCGGGTGAGAAGGATCCGGTCACGTTCGACAACATGGCCAAGGCGATCGGCGCGTTCGAGCGCCTGCTCGTGACGCCGGGCCCGTTCGACCGCTACCTCGCCGGCGATCAGGGCGCGCTGTCCGACGACGCCAAGCGCGGCCTGGCCGCGTTCATGTCCACCGGGTGCACCGCGTGCCACTCCGGCCCGCTGCTCGGCGGCACGATGATGATGAAGACCGGCGTGATGTCGCCGTACCCCGACACCAAGGACCAGGGCCGGTTCGAGGTCACCAAGACCGAGGCCGATCGCTTCATGTTCAAGGTGCCGAGCCTGCGCAACGTCGCCAAGACCGGCCCGTACTTCCACGACGGCGCCGTCGACGATCTCCACCAGGCGGTCAAGACGATGGCCAAGATCCAGCTCGGCCGCGATCTCACCGACGCCGAGGCCGCGTCGATGGTCGCGTTCCTCGACAGCCTCACCGGCGAGCCGCCCGCGGCGCTGGTGGCGGCGCCGGCGCTGCCGCCGTCGGGGCCCAAGACGCCCGAGCCCGACCCGACGTGAGCCGCGCCGGCGGTCAGTTCGGCTTCTCGGCGACGAACCAGCCGAACTGGCCCCACAGCTCGGCCGACGCCAGCAGGCGCAGGCCGTGGTCCTCGAGCGCGCCGCCGAACGAGACGCAGTCGAAGCGATCGACCATCGGGTGCTCGAGGACGCGACGCCACAGCGGGTAGGTCCCGGCCCGCTCCAGGACCTCCTCGCCGTAGAAGCGACCGCCCGGGCGCAGCACCCGGGCGATCTCGCGGACCGCGTCGCGCCACGCCGCGACGTGGTGGAGGCTGCCGAAGTCGAAGACCGCGTCGTAGGTGTCGTCGGCGGCGTGGATGCGCTCGGTGTCGCCGACCCACAGCCGGGTGCGGGCGCCGCGGCGCAGCAGCCGGTAACGGGCGCGCTCGATCATCGCGGCGTCGCCGTCGAAGGCGTCGACCTGATCGGCGCCGAAGTCGTCGAGGATGATCTCGACGCCGGCGCCGTGGCCGCAGCCGAGCTCGAGGGCCCGGCCGCCCTGCATGCGGCCGCCGAGCTGGCGCAGCCGCCGGGCCTCGAACCGGCGCTGCACCGCGGTGCGCACCGGGTTGTTCATGACCGCCTTCTCGACCGCGTTGCGAAGCATGGGGCCTCCTGGACCGGGTACGAGCGGAGCGCCGACGTCGACAGCGTACCGCCTCTGGCGGCGAAGCGAAGCAGGTTCAACGGGAGCGGCGCCGGGCGTGATCGCGGGTCGATCCGAGCATTTGCGGCCCCGGGCCGCGCTCGGGCGGCGGCGGCGCCCGCCGCGGCGCTCACGACCGCGGCCCCAGGCTCTTGCGCTCTCGGGATAGTTGCGATACAGCAACTATTGCGACCATGAAAAAGAAGAGCTCACGCATCCGGGCCGAGCTGGAGCGCGCCAGTCGCTTCATGTTCACCCGCATCATCAGCTCGCTGGCCCGCACGATGCGGCACGAGGAGCTGAGCATCCCGCAGCTCGCGACCCTGCACCTGGTCGACGAGCACGGCTCGATGCGGCAGGCCGCGCTGGGCGCCGAGCTGGGCCTGTCGGCGTCGGCGGTGTCGCGGCTGGTCGACAGCCTGGTGTCCCGCGACCTCCTGTGCCGGCGCGAGACCGCCACCGATCGGCGCGCGCGCGTCATCGAGCTGGCGCCGCACGGCCGCGAGCTGGTCGCGCAGCTCGGCGAGTCCCGCGTCGACCTGCTCGAGGACGTCACCCGCACGATGCCGTCCGGCATCGTCCACCTGATGATCGATAACTTCGAACGCCTGCGCGAGGCCCGCCGGTCGGCGACGCGCGGCGAAGCCAAGGAGGCCTGACGTGCGCGCCCAGCTGCTCATCGTTCCCGTGATCGTCGGCCTCGGCGCGGTCGTGGTGTGGCGGGTCCAGGCCCAGGACGCCTACAAGCACGCCCCGTCGGGCGGCTCGACCACCGTCGAGGGCACCGAGACCAGCGCGGCGTCGAAGACCGGCGGCCGGCTGATCGAGGTCCGGGTCCGCGAGGGCGACGTCGTCGCCGCCGGCGACGTCATCGCCCGCCTCGACTGCAGCGACGCCGACGCGGCGCTGGCCACCGCCCACGCCCACATCAAGAACGCCGAGGCCCAGCTCGCGCTCGCGGTCGCCGGCTCCAAGGGCGCCAAGGACGCCGCCGCCGCCGCCGCCGCCCAGGTCGCGGCGATCCAGTCGCAGGTGCGCGCCGCCGAGGTCCAGAAGGCGCAGGCCGAGACCGAGCGCGCCCGCATGGAGGCGCTGGCCAAGCAGAACGCGGTGCCCGGCCGCCAGGTCGACCAGGTGACGTTCGCCGACGAGGCCGCCGCCGAGCAGGTCGGCGCCGCCAAGGCCAGCGTCCACGCCGCCCGGATGCAGTCGAGCGCCGCCGCGGCGCAGGCCCAGGCCGAGGCGTCGCGGATCGAGGTCGCGCGCACCGGCGTCGAGATCGCGGTCGCCGAGTCGCGGCGCGCCGAGCTCGCGGTCGCCGAGTGCACGATCGCGGCGCCCACCGGCGGCACCGTGCAGGCGCGCCTGCACGAGCCGGGCGCGGTCCTGGCGCCGGGCTCGCCGGTGGTGACGATCCTCGACACCCGGGTCGTCACCGCGACGTTCTTCCTGCCCAACGCCGAGCTCGATCGCGTCGCCCCGGGCATGCCCGCCGAGCTGCGCGTCGACTCGTTCCGCGACCGCGTCTTCACCGGCTCGGTGCGCCGGATCTCGGTCGAGGCCGAGTTCACGCCGCGCAACGTCCAGACCCGCGAGGACCGCGACCGCCTGGTCTACGCCGTCGAGGTCGAGCTGCCCAACGACGACGGCGTGCTGCGCGCCGGCATGCCGGGGCAGATCACGATCCCCGGCACGGGGAAGTGACGTGGCGACCTCCGACGATCCCGCGGCGGCCGGCGACGGCGCGGCCGGCCCCGCCGCCGCGGCCCCGACGGCCGACGACGACCCGGCGCCGCTGCTCGAGGCCCGCGGCGTCCGCAAGCGCTTCGCCGCGGTGACCGCGCTCGCCGGCGTCGACCTGGCGCTGCGGCCCGGCGAGCTGGTCGGCCTGGTCGGCCCCGACGGCGCCGGCAAGAGCACGCTGCTGCGCTGCCTGGTCGGCGTCCTCGATCCGGATCGCAAGGGCGGCGGCGAGGCCCGGGTCGACGGCGTGTCGTGGGCGCGCGCGCCGGTCGAGGCCCGCGAGCGGCTGGGCTACATGCCGCAGCAGTTCAGCCTCTACGGCGACCTGTCGGTCGACGAGAACCTGCGCTTCTTCGGCGACCTGTTCGACGTCCCGCGCAAGGCGTTCGCCGAGCGCCGCGAGCGGCTGCTCGGCATCACCCGGCTGGTCGCCGCCGCCGATCGCCCGGCCGGCAAGCTGTCGGGCGGCATGTACAAGAAGCTGGCGATCGCGTGCGCGCTGCTCCACGACCCGCGGGCGCTGGTCCTCGACGAGCCGACCAACGGCGTCGACCCGGTCAGCCGCCGCGAGCTGTGGGCGCTGCTCTACGAGTTCGTGCGCGACGGCGTCGGCGTCCTGGTCGCGACCGCGTACATGGACGAGGTCGCGCGCTGCGGCCGGGTCGCGATGCTGCACCAGGGGCGGATCCTCCGCGAGGGCACGCCGGCGGCCCTGCTCGCCGGCTTCGACGGCGCGGTGCTCGCGGTCCACATCGCCGACCGGCGGGTCTTCCACGAGATCGCCGACGACGATCCGCGGGTGATCGCGTCGACCCCGGCGGGCGCGAGCCTCAAGGTCGTGACCGCCGCGGCCGACGCCGACGCGGTGGCGCAGCGCCTGATCTCGGTCGGCGCCACCGTCGAGCGCGGCAAGCCCGACTTCGAGGACCTCTACCTGGCCGCGGCGCACGGCGCCGAGGTCGCGGAGGCGGCGTGACCGTCGCCCACGAGATCGAGGTCCACGGCCTGCGCCGCCGCTTCGGCAGCTTCGAGGCCGTGCGCGGGGTCTCGTTCGAGGTCGAGCGCGGCGAGATCTTCGGCTACCTGGGCGCCAACGGCGCCGGCAAGTCGACGACGATCCGGATCCTGTGCGGCCTGCTGGCGCCGTCCGACGGCCGCGCGATCGTCGCCGGCCACGACGTCGCCCACGACCCCACCGCGGTGCGCCGCGAGGTCGGCTACATGTCGCAGCGGTTCTCGCTGTACCCGGATCTGACCGCGCTCGAGAACCTCGACTTCTTCGGCGGCGCCTACGGCATCCCGCCGCGCGCGCGTCGGGCCCGGGCCCGCGCCCTGCTCGGCGACGTCGGCCTCGATCCCGACGACCGCCGCGCCACCTCGGCGATGCCCGGCGGCACCCGGCAGCGGGTCGCGCTGGCGGCGTCGCTGATCCACGGCCCGCGGATCGTCTTCCTCGACGAGCCGACCGCGGGCGTCGACCCCGAGGCGCGCCGCAACTTCTGGCGCATCATCCGGCGCCTCGCCGAGGGCGGCACCACCGTCTTCGTCACGACCCACTACATGGACGAGGCCGAGTACTGCGCCCGGGTCGGGCTGATGGTCGACGGCGAGCTGATCGCGCTCGACACCCCGGTCGAGCTCAAGCGGGCGTGGGTGCCGGGCCGGCTGATCGCGGTGCGCGGCCGCGGCCTCGACGCCGCGGCGCTGGCCGGCGTCCCCGGGGTCACCCACGCCGAGCCGTTCGGCGCCGGCCTCCACGTCCGCGGCCCCGCCGACCAGCTCGACGACGCCACCGTCCGCGCCGCGCTGGAGCGCGCCGGCGGCCGCGACCTCGAGCTCGCGCCCGCCGAGGCCACCCTCGAGGACGTCTTCCTCGCGGTCGCGCGCCAGGGGGCGGCGGCGTGAGCGCGCGGCCTCACGGCCACCGGCCGCCGCTGGCGACCCGGATCCGCCGCGCCCTGCTGCGGATCCGCGCGGTCCAGCGCAAGGAGTGGATGCACATCGGTCGCGACGCGACGACGCTGTACTTCGCGATCGGCATGCCGCTGGTGCTGCTGATCCTGTTCGGCTACGCGGTGTCGTTCGACATCGACCACATCACGACCGTCGTCGTCGATCAGGACCGGACCTCGCAGTCGCGCGACCTGGTCCGCCACCTCGACGCCGGCCCCACGTTCGACGTCGTCGGCGAGGCCGCGACGCCCGAGGCCGCCGAGCAGGCGTTCCGGCGCGGCAAGGCCCACATGATCATCATCGTGCCGCCGGGCTACGGCCGCGACCTGCAGCGCGGCGACAAGGTGCGGGTCCAGATGATGATCGACGCCGCCGACAACACCTCGGCGCAGTCGATCCTCGGCTACACCGCGCGGTTCTCGGCCCACGTCACCGGGCTGCAGGTCCGTCAGGTCACGGGGCGATCGCCGCCGCTGCTCGAGGCCCGCATCCGCGCGCTCTACAACCCGGGGTCGCGCTCGGCGGTGTTCCTGGTGCCGGGGCTGATCGCCGTGATCCAGGCGATGATGGCGGTCGTGCTCACGGCGCTCGCGGTGGCGCGCGAGTGGGAGCGCGGCTCGATGGAGCAGCTGTTCGCGACCCCGGTCGGGCGCCTCGAGATCGTCGCCGGCAAGCTGGCGCCGTACTTCGTGATCGGCGTCGCCCAGCTGCTGATCGTCCTCGCGGTCGGGGTCTGGCTGTTCGACGTGCCGGTGCGCGGCTCGCTGGTGGTGCTCGCGGTGCTGTCGGGGACGTTCCTGACCGCGACCCTGGCCCAGGGCCTGCTGATCAGCGTCGTCGCCAAGAACCAGATGGCCGCGACCCAGATGGGCGCGATGAGCTCGATGCTGCCGTCGCTGCTGCTGTCGGGCTTCATCCTGCCCATCGCCAACATGCCGGCGGTGCTGCGCGCGTTCACCAACGTCATCCCGGCCCGCCACTTCATCCACGGCCTGCGCGCGGTCATGCTGCGCGACGCGCCGCTGAGCCACGTCATGGGCGACGTCGGCCGCATGGCCGCGTTCGCCGGCGTGATGATCTTCCTGTGCCTGGTGCGCTTCAAGAGGAAGGTCCGATGACCCGGGTGCCGCGGACGCGGGGCCCGTGGTGGCCGCTGCTGGCGCTGATCCGCAAGGAGCTGATCCAGGCCCTGCGCGATCGCCAGATGCTGTTCATGATCGTCGCCGCGCCGATGATCCAGATCGTCCTGTTCGGCTACGCCGCGCAGCTCGAGTTCAAGCACGCCGACACGGTCGTCGTCGACGAGGACCGCACCGCCGACAGCCGCGCCTTCATCGAGGGGCTCGGCGCCGACGACACCTTCCGGGTGCGGTGGGCCGACGACGTGCCCGCCGCGGTCGACGTCCTGCGCCACGGCGACGCCACGGTCGTGCTGATCGTGCCGCACGGCTTCGCCAGCGACCGCGCCGCCGGCGGCGACGCCGCGGTCCAGGTCCTCTACGACGGCAGCGATCCGACCCTCGGGGTGTCCGCGGCGTCGGCGATCGAGGCCTACGCGGCGAGCCAGACCCGGATCCCGGTCGGGCTGGCGCCGATCCCGGTCGGCCAGATCATCCTCGAGCCCCGCCTGCTCTACAACCCGGGCCTCGACAGCCGGCGCTTCTTCGTGCCCGGCACCGCGGCGTCGCTGCTGGTGGTCGTGACGATGCTGGTCACCGCGATGGGCCTGGCCCGCGAGCGCGAGGTCGGCACCCTCGAGCAGCTGCTGGTCACGCCGATGGGCCCGATGACGCTGATGCTGGGCAAGATGGTGCCGTACGCGCTGTTCGGGCTCCTCGACGAGATCCTGATCCTGGTGATCGGCAACCTGGTGTTCGACGTCCCGATCCAGGGCGATCTCGCGGTGCTCGCGCTGGGCACCGCCGGCTACCTGGGCTGCACGCTGGCGCTGGGCCTGTTGATCGCGGCGTCGGCGCGGACCCAGCAGCAGGCGTTCATGGGCGGCTTCTTCTTCATGATGCCGGCGATCCTGCTGTCGGGGTTCATGACCCCGATCGAGGCGATGCCGTCGTGGCTGCAGCCGATCACGATCGTCAACCCGATGCGGCACTTCGTCGAGATCTCGCGGTCGATCCTGCTGCGCGACGCCAGCTTCACCGACGTCGCGCCGCACGTGGCGTGGCTGTACGGCATCGCCGTGACGCTGCTGGTGACCGCGGCGTTGCGCTTCCGGCGCACCGTCGCGTGATGGAGTAGGCTTGCGAGATGCCGCCCACCTGGGAGCGCGACCTCGACTTCTACCTGGTGCTGATCGACGACAAGCCGGCGTCGATCGTGCTGGATCTCGCCGCCGCCGGCGAGGTGCCGCTGGAGAGTCACCCGGTGCGGCTGTCGGTGCGGGTGCCGCTGCTGCGGCCCCGCGAGGACGGCCTCCGCGATCCCGACGAGCTCGACGAGCTCAGCGCGGTCGAGGACCTGTTCACCGAGCGCCTGGCCGCCGAGATCGACGCGATCTTCGCCGGCCGGGTCATCCACGACGGCGAGCTGACGATGTACTTCTACGTCCCCGACGAGCACCGGGCGCGGCTCGAGGACCTGCCGTCGCTGACCGGGCCGGCGCCGGGCGACTACGAGCCGGCGTGGGGCGTGTCCGACGATCCCGGGTGGGAGTGCTACCTGGAGTTCCTCACCCCCGATCCGTACAGCCACCAGACCATCCTCAATCGCCGGCTGGTCAAGGTCTTCGAGGACAAGGGCGACCAGGTCGACACCCCGCGCGAGATCGATCACTTCGCGTACTTCGAGAGTCAGGACCAGGCCGAGGAGGCGTCGGTGGCGCTGCGCACCGCCGGCTTCGAGGTCGACGACCTCGACCCGCCCGACGAGGACGGCGAGCCGTGGGGGCTGCAGTTCCACCGCGTCGACGCGGTCGGCGGCGGCCGCGCCGACGAGTTCTGCGCCGAGATCCTCGACATCGTCCTGCCGCTCGAGGGCGACTACGACGGCTGGGGCGCGCCGATGGTGCAGCCCGAGGTCAACTAGCGCCATGGGGCGGATCGCGATCGCGTGCTACCGGGCGCGGCCGGGCCACGACGCCGCGCTGCTGGTCCTGATGAAGGCGCACCTGCCGACGCTGCGCGACGCCGGCCTGGCGACGTCGCGGGCGTCGATCGTGGGCCGCGCCGCCGACGGCACGATCGTCGAGGTCTTCGAGTGGACCTCGGCCGAGGCGATCGCCCGGGCCCACGACGATCCGACGGTGCAGGCGATGTGGTCCCGCTACGCCGAGGTCTGCGACTACGTCCGGATCGCCGACCTCGCCGAGGCCGCCGCGCTGTTCGTCGAGCTCGACGCCGTCGAGCTCGGCGCGCCGCTCCAGGCGCCGCGGCGCGCGCGCCCGCCGGCGCCCGGCGCACCGCCAAGCTGCCGCCGCGGCGCAAGCCGCCGCCGGCGCGGCCGGCGCGCAAGGCCCGGCCGCCGCGGCGCAAGCCCGGCTGAGGCGCGCGACCCCCTCGCCCGGCCCCGCTCGCTACACCGGCGGGCTGGTCGGCCGGCGCGTCCGCCCGGTCAGGAGCCGCACCATCGCGTCGGGCAGCGCCCGCAGCGCCGCGTGATCGATCGCGAGCGCCTCGAGCGCGCGGGCCAGCTCGGTGACGAACCGGGCGGCGCTGGCGCGCCGGCCGATCTCGTCGAGCGACGGGTCGGCGGCGGCGCGGATCGCGGCGAACGCGAGGTCGGCGGCGGGCAGCAGCGCGACGCACCGCTCGGGCAGCGCCGGCGCGACCGCCGCCGGCGCGCCCCGCCAGCGCGCCACCGCGTCGTCGAGCGCGGCGACCTCGGGGTCGTCGTCGCCGACCAGCAACCGGGCCGCGGCGATCAGCCAGGCGGCGGCGAGCGTCGCCAGCTCGTCGAGCGGCAGCGCCAGCGACGGCAGGCTGTGGGTGATCCGGCTGCGCCGCCGCGGCGTCGTCGCCATGACCCGGGCCTCGGGCAGCGGGCCGCCGCGGTCGCGATCGCGGCGCGGCGCGTCCAGGCGGACGACGTTGGTCGGCTCGCGCAGCGCGGCCCAGAACAGCCGCTCGTCGCGCTCGAAGACCAGCAGGTGGCCGTCGGCGCTGGCGGTCAGCAGGCTCGGCCACGACATCGAGACCTCGGTGGCGTGGCCGGTGGCGAGGTCGTAGACCGCGCCGCCGAGGTACATCCGGCCGCTGCCCAGCCACGGCGCCCGGTCCGGCAGCCAGATGAAGCGGTGGCGCGGCGCGACGTCGAGGCGGACGACCCGGTCGGCGTGGCGCGCGACCACGCCGTCGCGCTGGTCGGCGACGACGATCGCACCGTCGGGCGAGGTCCACGCCGCGGCGTCGTCGGCGACGTGGCACGGCGGGGTGGCGCCGCCGGCCCAGTGGTAGAACCAGCGCTTGAACTTGCCGAGCGGGTGGTGCTCGACCAGCAGCAGGCCGTCGCGGTTCCACGCGTAGGGATCGGCGTCGATCGGCGTGTCGGGCAGCGGCGTCAGGTCGCCGCCGCTGCGGCCGACCACCGCGGCGCGGACGCCGCCGCCCGCGGCCAGCTCGGTGGGCCCGACCTCGCACAGCGCGATCCGGTCGCTCGCCGGCGACCACACCAGCGGGCCGTACAGCAGCGCGCCGGCGACCAGCCGGTGGGCGTCGCCGGTGACGACGTCGAGGCACCACAGATCGCTGCGTCGCTCGGCGAGCGGCACGCCGGCGACGTGGGTCGCGACCAGGATCGCGAGCCACGCCCCGTCGGGCGACGCCTCGACGCCGGCGATCGTGCCCGTCGGCGCCGACCAGATCGTCGTCGGCAGCTCGTCGAGCGCGCGCCAGCGCACCAGCTCGGCGTCGCCGCGCACCGCGATCAGGCCGGCGCGGGTGAAGCGCGCAGGGCTGCGCGCGGGCGGCGAGCCGGCCACCTGTGCGACGTCGCTGAGCCACGGCTCGGCGCGATTCACCACGGGGGCAGCGTACCGCCGCGCCGGGTCGCCGGCTACGGGCGACGGCGCGAGCCGTGCGGCACGCCGCCGCGGCCGGCTCGCCCGCGCCGCTACTTGCCGGTGAAGCGGGGCGGCCGCTTCTCGGCGAACGCCCGCGGCCCCTCCTTGGCGTCGTCGCTCTGGAACACCTTCCAGCCCAGCTCCAGCTCGATCGCCAGGGCCTCGCGCTCGGGCAGGCCCTCGGTGTCCTGGACCGAGCGCTTGATCGACTGCACCGCGAAGGGACCGTTGGCCGCGACCTCCGCGGCGACGTGGCGGGCCTCGGTGAGGGCCTGGCCGTCGGGGACGATCCGGCTGATCAGGCCCATCCGGTAGGCCTCGTCGGCGCGGACGTGGCGGCCGGTCAACAGGATGTCCATGGCGTGGGCGTAGGGGATCTGGCGGCGCAGCCGCACCGTCGAGCCGCCCAGCGGGAACAGGCCCCAGCGCACCTCGGAGACCCCGAACCGCGCGCCCTCGGCGGCGATCCGGATGTCGGTCGCCTGCAGGATCTCCATGCCGCCGGCGATCGCCGAGCCCTCGACCGCGGCGATCAGCGGCTTGGTCAGGCGGTGGTGGCGCAGGAACGCTTTCCAGTGCAGGTCGGGGTCGGCCTTGAAGCGCGCCGCCCAGGCGTCGTCGGGCGGCTGGTGCATCTGCTTGAGGTCGCTGCCGCTGCAGAAGTGGCCGCCGGCGCCGGTCAGGATCGCGACCCGGACCTCGGGGTCCTCGTCGATCATGATCCAGGCGTCGGCGAGGCGCGCCAGCATCTCCAGGTCCATGGCGTTGCGCGCCTCGGGCCGGTTCATGGTCAGGGTGACGACGTGGCCGTCGCGCTCGACGAGCAGGGGCGGGGACGCGGACGCGGACATGGGGCTCCCGGGGCAGGCGGCCCCGGGCGATCCGGGGCCTCGACGCCCTCAATAGAACATGTTCTAGTCTAGCCTGGCAAGGCGAGCGGGGACGGCGGCGGGACCGCGGGGGCTACACCCGGTCCGGATCCGGTCACGGGCGAAACATGTTCCAGTCAGGCCGCGCAAGGCGCTTGTCGGCCGATGTGAAACATGTTCTAGTCCGGCCATGCCACCGACGCTGAACGTCGACGTCTACGATCTCGATCGCTACGTGGAGGGGGTGCCGCACGACGCGTTTCGCGTCCTGCGGGCGGAGGCGCCGGTCTACTTCCATCCCGAGCCCGACGGCGTCGGCTTCTGGGCGATCACCAAGTACGCCGACGTCGTCCAGATCTCGAAGGACCCGTACACGTTCTCGTCGTGGCGCGGCGGCACCAACATCAAGGACTACCCGCCGGACAGCCTCGACATCATCCGGATGTTGATGCTGAACATGGACCCGCCGCAGCACAACAAGTTCCGGCGGCTGACCTCGACCGGCTTCACGCCCCGGATGATCGCGCGGATGGAGGAGTACATCCGCGCCGCCGCCCGCAAGATCGTCGACGACGTCGCGCCGCTGGGCGCCTGCGACTTCGTCACCAAGATCGCCGCCGAGCTGCCGCTGGTGGTCATCTGCGACATCATGGGCGTGCCCCAGGAGGACCGGCACCTGGTCTTCGACTGGTCCAACCGGCTGATCGGCTTCGACGACCCCGAGTTCCAGACCTCGCTCGACGACGCCCAGATCGCCGCCTCCGAGCTGTGGGCCTACGCCAACCAGCTCGCCGAGGAGCGCAAGGGCAAGGGCGGCAAGGACCTGGTCTCGGTCCTGCTCGACGCCGAGATCGACGGCGAGCAGCTCGACGAGATGGAGTTCGACGCCTTCTTCCTGCTGCTGTCGGTCGCCGGCAACGAGACCACGCGCAACCTGATCTCGGGCGGCATGGTCGCGCTGATGGAGCACCCGGAGCAGCGGGCGCGCCTGCTCGCCGACCCGACGCTGCTGCCGTCGGCGGTCGAGGAGATGCTGCGGTGGGTGACCCCGGTCATCCACTTCCGCCGCACCGCGACCCGCGACGTCGAGCTGCGCGGCCAGCCGATCAAGGAGAACGACAAGGTCGTCCTCTACTACGCGTCGGCCAACCGCGACGAGGAGGTGTTCGCCGACGGCCACCGCTTCGACATCGGCCGCACGCCCAACGACCACATCGCGTTCGGCATCGGCCAGCACTCGTGCCTCGGCCTCAACCTGGCCCGGCTCGAGATCAAGGTGATGTTCGAGGAGCTGCTGCGCCGCATGCCGGACATCGAGCCGGCCGGGCCGGCGCGGCGGCTGCGCTCCAACTTCATCAACGGCGTCAAGGAGCTGCCGGTCCGGTACACGCCGAGCACGTAGGGGAGGGACGGCCCGTGACCACGACGACGACTCGCACGACGGCGCCCACGGCGCCCACGACGACGATCGACCCGGACACGCTGCGCGCCCGCGCCGTCGCGCTGGCGCCGGCGCTGGCCGAGCGGGTCGCCGAGGCCGACGGCCTGCGCCGCCTGCCCGACGCCACGATCGCCGACTTCCAGGACGCCGGCTTCTTCCGCATGCTCCAGCCCAGCCGCTGGGGCGGGCTCGAGGTCGATCCCCAGGTCCTGTTCGACGTCCAGATGACGATCGCCGCGGCCTGCGCCTCGAGCGCCTGGGTCCTCGGCGTGGTCGCGGTCCACGCCTGGCAGCTGGCGCTGTTCCCGCTCGAGGCCCAGCAGGAGGTCTGGGCCGACGACGCCTCGACGCTGATCTCGTCGTCGTACGCGCCGACCGGCAAGGTCGAGCGCGTCCCCGGCGGCTTCCGCCTGAGCGGCCGGTGGTCGTTCTCGAGCGGCTGCGACCACTGCCGGTGGGCGTTCCTGGGCGGCCTGGTGCCGCCGGCCGAGGACGGCCGGCCGCCCGAGATGCGCACCTTCCTGGTGCCGCGCCGCGACTACCGCATCGACGACACCTGGCACGTCATGGGCCTGCGCGGCACCGGCAGCAAGGACGTCGTCGTCGACGGCACGTTCGTGCCCGAGCACCGCACCCACCGCCTGATCGACGGCTTCAAGCGGTCGAGCCCGGGCAACGAGCTCAACCCGGCGCCGCTGTACCGCCTGCCGTTCGGCCAGGTCTTCGTGCGCTCGGTGTCGACTTCGGCGATCGGCATCGCCCAGGGCGCGCTCGACGCCTACCGCGCCGCGACCGCGGCGCGCGTCGCCGCCTCCGACGGCGCCAAGGTCGCGCTCGATCCGGCGGCGCAGACCGTCGCGGCGCGCGCCGCGGCGACCCTGCGCGAGCTGCGCGGCACCCTGCACCGCAACTTCGACGACCTGCTGGCCCGGGTCCGCGCCGGCGACGACCTGCCGCTCGAGACCCGCCTGCAATGCCGCCTCGACTCGTCGCTGGCGGTGACCCGGTCGGTGGAGGTCGTCGACGCGCTGTTCACCGAGAGCGGCGGCCGCGCCATCTTCCTGACCAGCCCGCTGCACCGCGCCTTCCTCGACGTCCACTGCGCGCGCGCCCACTACGCCAACAACCCCGAGAAGCCGGCGCGCAACCTCGGCGGCGTCCTGCTCGGCGGCAAGAACGTCGACTTCTTCGTCTGAGGCGGCCATGGACGCGACCGCAGCGACGACGGCAGACGCGGCCGGGGCGCCCGCGATCGAGCAGCTCGGCTACCTGGTCTTCGAGGTCAGCGACCTCGCGGCCTGGGAGGCCTTCGCCACCGGCGTGCTCGGCCTCGCGGTCGCGCGCCGTGGCCCGCGCGGCCTGGCGCTGCGCATGGACGGCCACGCCCAGCGCTTCTTCCTGGTCGAGGGCCCGGCCGACGACCTCGCCGCGGTCGGCTGGCAGGTCGCCGACGAGGCCGGCCTCGAGGCGGTGGCGGCGCGGCTGCGCGCCGCCGGCCACGACGTCGTCGAGGAGCCCGCCGAGGTCGCCGCGGCTCGCGGCGTCGTGCGCCTGCTGTCGACCGTCGACCCCGGCGGCGTCCGGGTCGAGCTGGTGTTCGGCCCGGCGATGGCCGACGCGCCGTTCGCGTCGCCGCTGGTGCCGTCGGGCTTCGTCGCCGACGGCCACGGCCTCGGTCACCTGGTGGTGTCGACCGGCGACGACGCCGCGACCGGCGCCTTCTACCAGCAGCTGCTCGGCTTCCGCCTCAGCGACCGCATCGTCTGCCAGTTCTACGGCTTCGACGTCGACATCACGTTCCTGCACACCAACGCGCGCCACCACTCGCTGGCGTTCGGTGGCAAGCAGCCCAAGCGCCTCCACCACTTCCTGCTCGAGGTCGGCTCGCTCGACGACGTCGGCGCCGCCCTCGACCGGTGCGCCGCCGCCGGGGTCCGCATCGCCCAGAGCCTGGGCCGCCACCCCAACGACCGGATGGTGTCGTTCTACGCGCTGACCCCGTCGGGCTTCCAGTTCGAGTACGGCACCGGCGGTCGCCTCGTCGACGACGCCAGCTGGCAGCCCACGATCCACGATCGCATCAGCGAGTGGGGCCACCACCCGCCGGAGCGCTACGTGCCGCGCCGGCCGCGACCGCCGCGCCCCGACCCCGAGCGCGACGGCACGCCCGGCGCCGACGGAAGGACCACGCCATGACCCACGCCGCCGCCGGCGCCGTCCCCGAGGGCTCGTACGTCGAGATCGGCGACGGCCTGCGCATGCACTACCACGAGGCCGGCACCGGCACGCCGCTCTTGTTCCTGCACGGCAGCGGGCCGGGCGCCAGCGGCTGGTCCAACTTCAAGCACAACTTCCCGTTCTTCGCCGAGCGCGGCCACCGCGCCCTCGTCGTCGACAACCTCGGCTTCGGGCACTCGAGCAAGCCCGACGTCGACTACGGCATGGACTTCATCGTCGGCGGCGTGATCCGCCTGCTCGATCGCCTCGGCGTCGAGCGCTGCGCCGTGGTCGGCAACTCGCACGGCGGCGCGGTCGCGATCTCGCTGGCGCTGGCGCAGCCGCAGCGGGTGTCGCGGCTGGTGCTGATGGCGCCGGGCGGCCTCGAGGAGCGCGAGACCTACATGAAGATGGCGGGCATCCGCACCATGATGAAGGTCTTCCTCGGGCCCGACGGCATCACCCGGGACGGCCTGCGCAAGGTCTTCGGCCTGCAGCTGTTCGATCCGGCCGCGCTCGACGACGCGACCCTGGACGAGCGCCTGCAGATCGCGACGCTCCAGCCCAAGCGGGTCATGACCACGCTGGCGGTGCCGCACCTGGCGCCACGGCTGCCCGAGCTGACCTGTCCGGTCCTGGGCTGGTGGGGCACCGACGACCAGTTCTGCCCGCCGACTGGCGCGGTGGCGCTGGCCCACGGCTGCCGCGACGCCCGCGTCGTGACGCTGTCGCGCTGCGGCCACTGGGTCATGGTCGAGCACCCCGACCTCTTCAACCGCTGGACCGCGGACTTCCTGGCCGGCTAGTGGACGCCACGCTGGCCCCCGACGACGTCCGCGCGCTCGGCGACGAGCTGTACGCGGCGCTGCGCGCCCGCACCACGGTGGCGCCGCTGACCACGCGGCGCCCCGGGATGACCACCGTCGACGCCTACCACGTGTCGCGCCGCCTGCTCGGCCGCCGGCTCGCCGACGGCGAGCGCGTCGTCGGCAAGAAGATCGGCGTCACCAGCGTCGCGGTCCAGACCATGCTCGACGTCCACACCCCGGACTTCGGCTGGCTGA
Organism: Kofleriaceae bacterium; assembly: GCA_020633495.1. GTDB lineage: Bacteria > Myxococcota_A > Polyangia > Haliangiales > Haliangiaceae > WYBA01. Next base: position 173,632 of record JACKDR010000007.1, read on the forward strand.
CCGATCGGATGCAGCACGACGGCGCCGCGGTGCCGATCGGCGCCGAGCTGATCCAGCCCCGCGCCGAGGCCGAGCTGGCGTTCGGGCTGGCCCGCGAGCTGCGCGGGCCCGGCGTCACCGCCGCCGACGTCGTCGCCGCGACCGCGTGGGTCGCGCCGTGCTTCGAGATCGTCGACTCGCGGATCGCGGCGTGGAAGATCCGCTACCAGGACACGGTCGCCGACAACGCGTCGTCGGGGCTGTTCGTGATCGGCGCCGACCGGGTCGCGCCCGGCGCGGTCGACTTCGCGACTTGCGAGGTCGAGGTCACCAAGAACGGCGCGCCGCTGTCGCGCGGCACCGGCGCCGAGGCCATGGGCTCGCCGCTGGCGTGCGTGGCGTGGCTGGCCAACCAGCTGGCCGCGTTCGACCTCGCCCTCGAGGCCGGCGAGCTGATCCTGTCGGGCTCGCTGGTGCCGCTCGAGCCGGTGGTGCCCGGCGACGTCATGACCGCGCACGTCCCCGGCGTCGGCTCGGTGACCGCGCGCTTCACCTGAGGAGCCCTGCGCATGTCGACCTCCGCGAACCCGCCCCGCGTCCCGGTGGCGATCATCGGCTCGGGCAACATCGGCACCGACCTGATGTACAAGCTGCGGCGCAGCCCGGTGCTGGAGCCGCGCTGGATGGTCGGCATCGACGCCGCCTCCGACGGCCTGCGCCGCGCCGGCGAGCTCGGCCTGCGCACCACCGCCGACGGCGTCGAGGGCCTCTTGCCGCACCTGGTCGCCGACGGCATCCGGGTGGTCTTCGACGCCACCTCGGCGCACGCCCACGTCCAGAACTGGCGTCGCCTCGCCGAGCACGACGTCCTGGTCGTCGACCTGACCCCGGCCGCGGTCGGCCCGTACGTGATCCCGCCGGTGAACCTGGGCGCCCACCTCGACGGCGGCGCCCGCAACGTCAACATGGTGACCTGCGGCGGCCAGGCCACGGTGCCGATGGTCGCGGCGGTCAGCCGGGTCCAGCCGGTCGCGTACGCCGAGATCGTCGCCACCGTGGCGTCGCGGTCGGCCGGACCGGGCACCCGCAACAACATCGACGAGTTCACGCGCACCACCGCGCGCGCGGTCGAGCAGCTCGGCGGCGCCCGGCGCGGCAAGGCGATCATCATCCTCAACCCCGCGGAGCCGCCGCTGATCATGCGCGACACGATCCACTGCCTCACCGTCGACGATCCCGACGTCGAGGCGATCACGACCTCGGTGCGGGCGATGATCCGCGAGGTCCAGCGCTACGTCCCCGGCTACGCGCTCAAGAACGGGCCCATCGTCGACGGCCGCCGGGTCACGGTCTACGTCGAGGTCGAGGGCCTCGGCGACTACCTGCCGCCGTACGCCGGCAACCTCGACATCATGACCGCGGCCGCGCTGCGCACCGGCGAGGTGTGGGCCGAGCGGGCGCGGTCGGGAGGTGCGCGATGACCGCGTCGACGCTCGCCGGGCGCCAGGTCGTCTTGCACGACATGAGCCTGCGCGACGGCATGCACCCCAAGCGCCACCAGATCACGCTCGAGCAGATGGTGTCGGTGGCGACCGCGCTCGACGCCGCCGGCGTGCCGCTGATCGAGGTCAGCCACGGCGACGGCCTCGGCGGCTCGTCGATCACCTACGGCTTCGGGCTGCACGGCGATCGCGACTACCTCGAGGCGGTGGTCCCCAAGATGACGCGGGCCAAGATCTCGGCGCTGCTGTTGCCCGGCATCGGCACCGTCGACGATCTGAAGATGGCCGCCGACTGCGGGGTCGCGACGATCCGGATCGCCACCCACTGCACCGAGGCCGACGTCGCCGCCCAGCACCTCGGCGCCGCCCGCAAGCTCGGTCTCGACACCGTCGGGTTCCTGATGATGGCGCACATGATCCCGCCCGACGCGCTGCTGGCGCAGGCGAAGCGGCTGGAGGCCGACGGCGCCACCACGGTCTACGTCACCGACTCGGCGGGCTACCTGCTGCCGGCGGACGTCACCGCGCGGATCGGCCTGTTGCGCGCGGAGCTGCGCCCCGACACCGCGATCGGGTTCCACGGCCACCACAACCTCGGCATGGGCATCGCCAACTCGATCGCCGCGATCGAGGCCGGCGCGGTCCGGATCGACGCCTCCGCCGCCGGCCTCGGCGCCGGCGCCGGCAACACCCCGCTCGAGGTCCTGGTCGCGGTGCTCGACCGCATGGGCGCCGATCACGGCTGCGACCTGTACCGGGTCATGGACGTCGCCGAGGACCTGATCGTCCCGATGATGGATCGCCCGGTGCGGATCGATCGCGACGCGCTGATCCTCGGCTACGCCGGGGTGTACTCGTCGTTCCTCTTGTTCGCGCAGCGCGCCGGCGCCCGCTACGGGGTATCGCCGCGCGACATCCTGGTCGAGCTGGGCCGGCGCCGCACGATCGGCGGCCAGGAGGACATGATCGAGGACCTCGCCCTCGACATGGCCCGCGCCGCAGGCGAGAAGATCGGGTCGTGAGCCCGCCCGCCCCCGACGACGTCGACGCGCCCGAGGCGCTGGCCGCGTTCCGCGCCGAGGTGCGGGCGTGGCTGGAGGAGAACTGCCCGCCGTCGCTGCGGACCCCGGCGACCTCCGCCGAGGAGGTGTGGGGCGGCCGCCGCGCCACGTTCCCCAGCGACGACGCGCGCCGCTGGCTCGAGCGCTGCGCCGCGCGCGGCTACACCGCGCCGACCTGGCCGCGGGGCTACGGCGGCGCCGGCCTGAGCGCGGCCCAGGCCCGGGTCCTCGAGCAGGAGCAGCGGGCGCTGGGCTGCCGCCGGCCGCTGGTCAGCTTCGGGGTGTGGATGCTGGGCCCGGTGCTGCTCGAGTTCGGCAGCGACGCGCAGAAGGCCGAGCACCTGCCGCCGATCGCGCGCGGCGAGATCCGCTGGTGTCAGGGCTACAGCGAGCCCGGCGCCGGCTCCGACCTGGCGTCGCTGCAGACCCGGGCGGTGCGCGACGGCGACGACTTCGTCGTCGACGGCGCCAAGGTGTGGACGTCGTTCGCCGACAAGAGCGACATGATGTTCTGCCTGGTCCGCACCAACCCCGACGCGCCCAAGCACGCCGGCATCAGCTTCCTGTTGATCGACATGGCGGCGCCGGGCGTGTCGGTCCGGCCGATCACGCTGATCAGCGGCAGCTCGCCGTTCTGCGAGACCCGGTTCGACGGCGTCCGGGTCCCGGCGCGCAACCTGGTCGGCACCCTCGACGGCGGCTGGACCATCGCCAAGCGCCTGCTCGAGCACGAGCGCAGCGTCATCTCGCTGATGCGCGACGCCGCCCCCGAGGACACCGAGACCCTCGCGGCGATGGCGCGGCGCTGCCTCGGCGTCACCGCCGACGGTCGCATCGCCGATCCGATCCTGCGCGACGAGGTCATCGCCGCCGACGTCGACTTCCTGTGCAACCGGCTGACCCTGCAGCGCTCGCGCGAGGCGGCGCAGGCCGGGCGCGGCCCCGGCGCCGAGAGCTCGATGTTCAAGCTCTACGGCACCGAGCTGTCGAAGCGGCGCAAGGACCTGCGGGTCCGGCTCGCCGGCTACCAGGGCCTGGGCTGGGACGGCGACGGCTACACCGCGGCCGAGCTGCAGGTGACGCGCGACTGGCTGCGGTCGCGCGCCAGCTCGATCGAGGGCGGCACCAGCGAGATCCAGCTCAACATCATCGCCAAGCGCGTGCTCGGCCTGCCCGACTGACCCGGGGACGACGCCATGACCTTCCTCCTCTCCCCGGAACAGGACGCGATCCAGCGCGCGGCGCGGGTGTTCGTGCGCGACCAGCTGCCGGTCGCCCACCTGCGGGCGCTGCGCGACGCCGGCGACGCCCTCGGGCTGTCGCGGGAGCGCTGGCGCGCCGCCGCCGAGCTGGGCTGGGCCGGCATCGCGATCGCCGACGCCCACGGCGGCGCCGGGCTCGGCGTCGTCGAGCTCGGGCTGATCCTCGAGGAGTGCGGCCGGACCCTGGCGCCGACGCCGCTCCTGTCGACGTCGCTCCTGGGCGCGGGCGCGCTGGCGGCGGCGGCCAGCCCCGAGGCCGCGACGATCCTCGAGGCGATCGCGCGCGGCGAGCGCCTGGTCGCGCTGGCCCACGAGGAGCAGCCGCGGTTCGCGCCGTACCGGGTCGCGACCACCGCGCGCCGCGCCGACGGCGGCGTGTGGCGCCTCGACGGCGCCAAGGTCGCGGTCCTCGACGGCGTCGCCGCCGATCACCTGGTCGTGGTCGCGCGCGTCACCGGCGGCCCCGGCGATCGCGCCGGCCTGGCCCTGTTCCTGGTCGACGCCGGCGCGCCCGGGCTGACCGTCGAGCGCCGGTCGCGGGTCGACAGCCGCGGCTGCGCCGCGGTCACCCTCGCCGACGTCCGCGTCCCGGCGACGCGGTGCCTGGTCGGCGCCGCGCCCGGCGACGGCGCGCCGACCGGCGCCGACGTCCTCGACCGCCTGATCGCGCGCGCCACCGCGGCGCTGTGCGCCGAGATGCTCGGCGGCATGCAGGAGGCGTTCGATCGCACGATCGCCTACCTCGAGGAGCGCAAGCAGTTCGGCGTGCCGATCGGCTCGTTCCAGGCGCTCAAGCACCGCGCCGCGCACCTGTTCTGCGAGCTCGAGCTGACCCGCTCGGTGGTCCGCGCCGCGCTGGTCGCGGTCGACGCCGGCGCCGCCGACGCCGCGATCCTGGTCGCGGCGGCCAAGGCCAAGGCGTCGGCGACCTACGTCGACGTCACCGCCGAGGCGATCCAGCTCCACGGCGGCATCGGCGCCACCGACGATCTCGACATCGGCCTGTTCTACAAGCGCGCCCGCGCCTGCGAGCTGACCTTCGGCGACGCCGCGTACCACCGCGATCGCTTCGGCCAGCTGCAGGGCTACTGAGCCGGACGCGATCGGGGCGCCTGGCGGGAGCCGTGGCGACCGCCCCCTCGACTTCGCCCTCGGGGCTTCGCCGCTCGGGCTCCGCTCGGGGTGAGCGGATGAGATGAGCTCGCACGCTCCGCTACGGCGCCGGCGTGCCGCTGCAGGTCACCGGCGCGTCGGCGGTGCACGACGGCGTGAACGCGACGCCGGCGAAGCGGTCCTGGATGAACGACAGGATCTCGGACAGCGCCCACAGCGTCGAGTCGGTGTGGCCGGCGCCGGCGCACTCGAGGTACTGCAGCGGCACGCCGTCGCCGCACAGTTGCTCGTAGGCGACCCGCTCGATCGGCGTGTTGACCAGGTTGTCCTGCTCGCTGAACACGTTGAGGATGCCGTACGACGCCGCCGGCGTGGCCAGGCGCGGCACGCTGGTCGTGGGCAGGCCGTTCTCGGCGATGACGCAGCCGAACGGATCGACCTGATCGAGCGTCCCGCCCGCCGCGGCGTCGAGGAGCGGCTGGGTGAAGACGTCGCTGAGCGCGGTCGGGGTCCCGATGCCGTCGCCGGGATCGCAGCTGCTGGCCAGGATCCCCGGCAGGTCGGCGTCCCACGGCGACGCGAACGCCCCCGACAGCGAGGTCACGCCGTACCAGGCCGGCGCGGTGCCGAGGAACGCGATCGTGTTGCCGGTGGCGTTGACGATCTGGGTCAGCGCCCGGGTGGTCTCGGCGAGGATGTCCGACGGCGGCACCGTCGCGACCACGCCGGTGAGGTCGAGCTCGCGCGCGTAGTACGGCGCCAGGCGATCGACCCACATCGCGGCGTGGCCGCCCTGCGAGCCGCCGAGCACGGCGTAGCGAGGGCTGGCGCACTGGTTGCCGCGCTCGGCGGGCGCCATGCGCAGCGCCGCGCGCACCGCGTCGAGCGAGGCGATCGCGGTCGGCTCGCCGACCAGGTACGGGTGCGGGAAGCCGGTGGCGACGCCGTCGCCGCGCAGCCCGAGGTAGTCGGGCGCGACCACGACGTAGCCGGTCGACGCCACCGCGGCCGCGAGCAGGCCGTAGGTGTCGCCGCCGCCGGTGACGCCGCAGCCGTCGGTGAAGCCGCTGGTGCCGTGCAGGAACAAGAGGACGTCGAGCTCGCCGTCGACCGGCGTCGTCGGATAGGCGACCAGCGCGGTGGCCTCGACCAGCTCGCCGCGATCCTGGGTCTGGTAGGTGACGCGGCGGCTGGCGGTGTCGTAGGTCGGCGCCACCGGCAGCGTGAGGTCCTGGGTCTGCAGCAGCGCGGCCAGGAAGTCGGCCGCGTACTCGGTCGGCGCGCCGAGGTCGACGACGTCGCCGAGCGTGGCGTCGCGGCGCCACGTGTACGCCGGCGCGCCGCACCGCGCCGGCGCGTCGGCCACGGCGTCGGTGGCGGGGGTGCCGGCGACGAGCGGCGTCGGCGCCTCGCACGTCAGCGCGGCGTCGACGCCGGCGTCCGGGCTGGCGGCGTCGTCACCGCAGGCGACGAGCGTGAGCGGGGAGACGATCGCGAGCAGCAGGGCAGCGGCGGTACGGCGGGACATCGAGGCATCCTAGCCAAGGATCCACCGTGGCTGGGGTCGCATCGTGGCCGCGACACCGCGTCGCCGTCGAAGTGAACGCCCGGGCCAGGTCGGGCAGCACGTTCGGGTGTACCGTGCGTTGACCTCGGGGAGCCTCGCTGGTGGCTGCGGCCGTGCCGCGCCCGCGACGGCGCCTCCGCTTCGCATGATCAGCCTGGGAGCTACCTCGTGAGACATTCCGCGACCTTCCGAATCCTCTCGCTCCTCACCACCGTGGCGATGATCACGGGGTCCTGCGGCAGCGGCCAGAAGCGGCCGCCGGCGGGCAACGGGACCGGGGGCGGCGGCGACCTGGTGCTGACGCAGCCGGTGGACGCGCCGCCGGGGCTGGAGCTGCGGCTGTCGAACGGACGGCAGGGGGCGCCGGCGGCGGATCACAGCAAGCTGGCGCCGGCGACCAAGCTGGGGGACGCCGACGCGCAGAAGCTGCTGGCGCAGCTGCCGGCGATCAAGGCGAGCGCGGACGATCAGAAGGACTTCGCGCTGCGGGCCAAGTCGCAGCCGCCGCCGCGGACGGGCAAGACGGTCAAGGGCAGCTTCCCGCCGCCGCCGAGCAAGACGGCGCCGCCGCCGACCACCAACGACCAGGGCAAGAAGCTGACGGTGCTGCGGTACGCGCCCGAGGGCGAGGTGCCGGTGGCGCCGCAGCTGCAGGTGACGTTCTCGCAGCCGATGGTGGCGGTGACGTCGCACGACGACACGACGGCGCACGGCGTGCCGGTGACGCTGACGCCGACGCCCAAGGGCACGTGGCGGTGGGTCGGCAGCCGCACGCTCTTGTTCGATCCGGACGTCCGGTTCCCGCAGGCGACGACCTACCAGGTCGAGATCCCCAAGGGCACGACGTCGGCGACCGGCAACGTCCTCGACGAGGCGGTGCGGTTCTCGTTCGAGACCCCGCCGCCGACGCTGCAGAGCTACTGGCCGTCGGGCTACCCGCAGAAGCTCGACGCGCCGATGTACGCGCTGTTCGATCAGAAGATCGATCCGGCGGCGGTCCTGAGCCACCTCGAGGTCACCGCGGCCGGCAAGCGCTACGCGCTCGAGCTGCTCGACGACGCCGCGATCACCAAGGACGACACGCTGAAGTCGCTGGTCGAGAGCGCGAAGGCGTCGGACCTCGACGGCCGGTGGCTGGCGTTCCGCGCCACCGAGCGGTTCCCCAAGGACACCGCGGTGTCGATCCGGGTCAAGGCGGGGACGCCGTCGCTCGAGGGCCCCAACCCGACCAAGGCCGACCAGAGCTGGGGCTTCCAGACCTACGCGCCGCTGCGCATCGACGACTCGTACTGCGGCTGGCACGGCAGCCCGTGCCCGCCGGGCACGCCGTTCACGATCCAGTTCAACAACCCGCTCGACGTCGATAAGTGGGACGACGGCATGATCACGGTGACGCCGGCGATCCCGGGCGCCAAGATCCAGCAGAACGGCGGCTGGGTGTCGATCTACGGCCGGACCCAGGGCCGGACCAAGTACACGGTGACGGTGTCGGGCGGGATCGTCGACGGCTTCGCCCAGACGCTGGGCAAGGACGTGACGCTGACGTTCAAGACCGGCGACGCCTACCCGGAGTTCTACGGGCCGTCGGGGATGGTCGTCGTCGATCCGGCGAGCAAGACCCCGACCTACGACCTGTTCACGACCAACTACGAGTCGCTCAAGGTGCGGCTGTACCAGGTCGAGCCCAAGGACTTCACCGCGTTCGCGACCTACATGAACAAGTACTGGGACGTGAAGCGGCGGCCCAAGCTGCCGGGCAAGAAGGTCTTCGACCAGCTGATCCAGATCGACGGCGCCAAGGACACGCTGACCGAGACCCACATCGACCTGACGCCGGCGCTGGGCAAGGGCAAGCACGGCCACGTCATCGCGGTGGTCGAGCCGTACCCGTGGAAGCAGAACTGGGATCCGCCCGTGCTGCACACGTGGCTGCAGGTGACGCAGCTGGCGGTCGACGCCTACGTCGACGGCGGCGAGCTGATCGGCTGGGCGACCAAGCTGGGCGACGGCAAGGCGCTGCCGGGCGTGCAGCTGGAGATGGCGCCGCACGGGCTGACCGCGACCACCGACGACCAGGGCCTGGCGACGATCAAGCTGCCCGGGACCAGCAAGAAGGGCGCGGGCATGCTGATCGCGCGCCAGGGCGACGACGTCGCGTTCATGCTCGACGACAACGCGTGGTGGTCGGACAGCTCGTCGTGGCTCAAGAGCGACTACGGTGACCAGCTGCGCTGGTACGTCACCGACGACCGCCAGATGTACCGGCCGTCCGAGGAGGTCCACCTCAAGGGCTGGCTGCGCCGGGTCGGCATGAACGAGGGCGGCGACGTCGCCGGCGTCACCGGCATGGTCCAGAGCGTCCACTACAAGGTGGTCGATCCGATCGGCAACGAGCTGCTGCAGGGCGACGCCAAGGTCGACGCGCTCGGCGGCTTCGACACCACGTTCAAGCTGCCCGACACGCCCAACCTCGGCTACGCCAGCGTCTACTTCGAGGCCAAGGGCCGGCTGTCCGGCAGCTACTACCACGGCTTCCAGATCCAGGAGTTCCGTCGCCCCGAGTACGAGGTCACGGCCAGCGTGTCCGAGGGCGTCCACGTCCTGGGCACGTCGGCGGACATCACCGCGACCGCGAGCTACTACGCCGGCGGCGGCCTGGCCGGCGCGCCGGTCAACTGGTGGCTGACCGCGAGCGAGACCACGTTCACGCCGCCCAACCAGGACGACTACGTCTTCGGCAGCTGGACGCCGTGGTGGGGCTGGCGCAGCTGGTGGGACGACACGCCGTATCCGCAGCCCAAGACCTGGTCGCACGCCGCGACCACCGACGCCAGCGGCCAGCACGTCCTGCACGTCGACTTCGTGTCGGCCAACCCGACGGTGCCGATGACCGTCGTCGCCAACGCCAACGTCACCGACGTCAACCGGCAGTCGTGGGCGGCGGTGGCCAGCATCCTGGTCCACCCGTCGCTCGACTACATCGGGCTCAAGACCGCGCGGCCGTTCGTCGAGCGCGGCGATCCGATCGCGGTCGACGGCGTCGTCGTCGATCTCGACGGCAAGGCCGCGGTCGGCCGGCCCTACGAGCTGAAGACCGTGCGCATGGACTGGGCCTACGAGAAGGGCAAGTACGTCACCAAGGAGGTCGACCCGCAGAGCTGCACCGGCACCGCCGGCGCCGATCCGTTCCACTGCGAGTTCACGACCAAGGAGGGCGGCCAGTACCAGATCACGGCGCTGACCAGCGACGACCAGGGCCGCACCAACCGCACGGTCATGACCGTGTGGGTCGCGGGCGGCGACATGCCGCCGGCGCGCGACGTCCAGCAGGAGCAGGTCAACCTGATCCCGAACCAGAAGGAGTACCAGGACGGCGACGTCGCCGAGATCCTGGTCAACGCGCCGTTCTACCCGGCGCAGGGCCTGATGACGGTGCGGCGCTCCGGCATCGTGTCGTCGGAGCGGTTCGATCTGACCGGCCCGACGACGACGCTGCGGGTGCCGATCAAGGACGCCTACGTGCCCAACCTGTTCGTCCAGGTCGATCTGGTCGGCAAGACCGCGCGGCTCGGCGACGACGGCCAGCCCGCGACCAACCTGCCCGACCGCCCGGCCTACGCGATGGGCGTGCTGAACCTGCCGGTGCCGCCCAAGCGGCGCACGCTGCACGTCGAGGTCGCGCCGCGCAGCGCCAAGGTCGAGCCCGGGGTCAAGACCCAGATGGACGTCGCCGTCACCGACGCCGCCGGCCGCCCGGTCGCCGGCGCCGAGGTCGCGCTGATGGTCGTCGACGAGTCGATCCTGGCGCTGTCCGGCTACCAGTTCCCGGATCCGCTGAGCGTCTTCTACCAGGGCCGCGACGCCGGCGCGCGCGACTACCGCTACCGCGGCTACGTCAAGCTGGCCAGGCCCGACGCCGCGATGATCGGCGACACCACGACCGCGACCACCGGCGGCGAGTTCGAGGACATGGACGGCATGGCCATGGACGAGGAGGCCAGCGGCGGCTACGGCGTCGGGCGCGGCGGTGGTGGTGGCAAGGTCGCCGCCGCGGAGGCGCCGATGCGCTCGGAGTCGAAGAAGGAGGCGCCCCGCAAGCGCGACGACGCCAAGGACAAGAACGCCGACTTCCGCAACATCCCCGGCCAGGCCCAGCAGCAGGTCGGCCAGGGCCAGCAGCCCGCGGTCGCGGTCCGCACCAACTTCGATCCGCTGGCGGCGTTCGCGCCGGCGGTCATGACCAGCAGCGACGGCAAGGCGGTGGTCGACGTCAAGATGCCGGACAACCTGACCCGCTACCGCGTCGTCGCGATCGCGGTCGCCGGCGAGCGCAACTTCGGCAAGGGCGAGAGCGCGGTCACCGCGCGGATGCCGCTGATGGTGCGGCCGTCGCCGCCGCGGTTCCTCAACTTCGGCGACCGGTTCGAGCTGCCGGTCGTCGTCCAGAACCAGACCGACGCGCCGATGACCGTCCAGGTCGCGGTCCGCGCCACCAACGCCACGCTCACCGACGGCGCCGGCCGCCAGGTGCAGGTCCCGGCCCAGGATCGGGTCGAGGTCCGCTTCCCCGCCGCCGCCGACCTCGCCGGCACCGCGCGCTTCCAGATGGTCGCCAGCGCCGGCCGCTTCTCCGACGCCGCCGAGCTGGCGCTGCCGGTGTGGACCCCGGCCACCACCGAGGCGTTCGCGACCTACGGCGTCATCGACAGCGGCGCGATCCGGCAGCCCATCGCGCTGCCGACCAAGGTCGTCGAGGCCTACGGCGGCCTCGAGGTCGAGACCTCGTCGACCCAGCTGCAGGCGCTCACCGACGCGTTCCTGTACCTGGTCACCTATCCGTTCGAGTGCTCCGAGCAGATCTCGTCGCGCGTCCTCGGCATCGCCGCGCTCAAGGACGTCCTCACCGCGTTCAAGGCCGAGGGCCTGCCGCCCGCCGCCGAGATCGAGGCCCGCGTCGACGAGGACCTGCGCAAGCTCGAGAACATGCAGAACTGGGACGGCGGCTTCCCGTTCTGGCAGCGCGGCTACGAGTCGTGGCCGTTCCTGTCGGTCCACGTCGCCAACGCCCTGGTCCGCGCCAAGCAGAAGGGCTTCGCCGTCGACGCCGAGATGCTGCGCCGCAGCCAGAACTACCTGCAGAACATCGAGCGCTACTACCCCTGGTACTACTCCGAGGACGTCAAGCGCACGATCACCAGCTACGCCCTCTACGTCCGCAAGCTGATGGGCGACAAGGACGTCGCCCGCGCCAAGGGCCTCATCAAGGAGGCCGGCGGCGTGTCCAAGCTGTCGATGGAGGCCGTCGGCTGGCTGCTCGGCGTCGTCGCCGGCGACGCCTCCGCCGCCACCGAGCGCAAGGACATCCTGCGCCACCTCGACAACAAGGCCGTCGAGACCGCCGGCGCCGCCAACTGGACCACCTCCTACGCCGACGGCGCCTACCTGTTGCTCGCCTCCGACCGCCGCGTCGACGCCGTCATCCTCGAGTCGCTCATCCAGGAGGCCCACGACAACGACCTCATCCCCAAGGTCGTCACCGGCCTGCTCGCCCACAAGAAGGCCGGCCACTGGCTCAACACCCAGGAGAACGTCTTCGTCCTGCTCGCCCTCGACCTCTACTTCCACGAGTACGAGAAGGTCACCCCCGACTTCGTCTCCAAGGTCTGGCTCGGCGACGGCTACGCCGGCGACCACACCTTCCAGGGCCGCCAGACCGATCGCTTCCAGATCGACATCCCGATGAAGGTGGTCGCCGACCTCCCCGGCGGCAAGGGCGACCTCACCATCCAGAAGGCCGGCAAGGGCCGCCTCTACTACCGCGTCGGCATGAGCTACGCCCCCGCCGACCTCAAGCTCGCGCCCGCCGACCACGGCTTCGTCGTCGATCGCGTCTACGAGGCCGTCGACGACCCCGCCGACGTCACCCGCGCCGCCGACGGCGTCTGGCACGTCAAGGCCGGCGCCCGGGTCCGGGTCCGGCTGACCATGGTCGCCGAGAGCCGCCGCTACCACGTCGCCCTCGTCGATCCGCTGCCCGCCGGCCTCGAGCCCATGAACCCCGCCCTCGCGGTCACCGGCCCGGTGCCCCAGGATCCCAACCAGCAGAAGAACCAGGGCCGCTACTGGTGGTGGTCGCGGACCTGGTACGAGCACCAGAACCTGCGCGACGAGCGCGTCGAGGCCTTCACCTCGCTCCTGTGGGAGGGCATCTACGACTACACCTACGTCGCCCGCGCCACCACGCCGGGCACCTTCGTGGTGCCGCCGACCAAGGCCGAGGAGATGTACATGCCCGAGACCTTTGGCCGCTCCGGCACCGACCGCGTCGTCGTCGAGTAGCCGCGCGGCACGCCGACCGGGCTGCGGCATCGCGCCACAGCCCGGCGGCGTCACGGTCTGGCGACAAGAAGGCTCTGCCGAGCAGGGGCAGCTGCCCCGCCAGGAGAGTCAGATGCCGCTGCAGAGCTCCGTGACGTGGATCGACGGGATGGCCCTCGAGGCCAGCCTGGACGGTCACACCTTCAACCTCGATGCCGACGCCGAGTTCGGCGGCCGCGACCGCGGGCCCCGGCCCAAGGGGCTGCTGGTCACCTCGCTGATCGGCTGCACGGCGCTCGACGTGATCGCCATCCTCGGCAAGATGCGGGTGCCGATGAAGGGGCTGCAGGTGTCGGCCACCGCCGACCTCGCCGCCGAGCACCCCAAGACCGTGCAGCGGATCGAGGTGCGCTACCAGTTCACCGGCGACGACCTGCCGCCGGCCAAGCTGCGCCGCGCCGTGCAGCTGTCGGAGGAGCGCTACTGCGGCGTGCGCGCCACGCTGGCGCCGGTGGTCACGATGACCAGCTCGATCTGGGTCAACGGCGAGCGGCTGCCCGAGGATCAGGCGACGCTCGAGGGTGACGTCGCCGACCTCGCGAGCACCGGCTGAGCCGGCGGTCGCCGACCGGACCGCCCGGTTCCCCCGGCGATCCGGTCGGCGCTTCCGCCCCCGAAACGACCACAGCCGCCGATCGCGACGCGCGCGATCGACGGCTGGTCGTGCGGAGGTCGCCGAGCTAGCGGTGGTCGCGACCCTTCGGCCGCTCCTTCTTCTTCTCCTTCTGCCGCGGCGCCGGGCGGGCCTTCACCTGGGTCGGCGCGCGGTGGTCGCGAGCCGCGGGCCGCGAGCGCGGCGCGGGCTGGACCCGGTTGGGCGCGCGGTGATCGCGGCCGACCGGACGCGCCGGCTGGTGGTGGACGTTGCCGTTGCCGCGGTAGCGGACGTACGCGCGCGGCCGGTCGATGCGGACGATCGCGCGCGGCGGCGAGCTCCAGCGCGCCCAGCCGCCGGTGTAGACGTTCGACCGGTACCAGACGTAGCCGTCATACCGCCAGTAGTAGTTGTCGTAGTAGAAGACCGAGTCGTCGTAGTCGGCCACGACGTAGACGCCAGGGCTGATCATCACGAGATCCGGCTGCGGGCCGTACGCCCGGGCGCGGACCGTGCCTCTGACGATACAGCCGCTGAACAGGGTCAACGCGACGAGCCCCGACAGGATCAACAGGTTGCGCTTCATGCGAGTTCCTCCTGGCCGAAGGATATCAGCATGTGGCGTGCCAGCAGCAGATCCGCGGACTCACTTGAATACGTCGGGGTTTGGCAGCGAAAGCGTGCACATCCGGCTGTGGCGCCAGCGCAACATGTGCCGGCGCACCGTGCGCGGCCGCCCCGCCAGAGCCGACCGGCTCCGAGGCTGCGGGCGCGGCCGGGGTGACGTGCGCCCGTGGCCTACAGCCGCTCGATGATGGTGACGTTGGCCTGACCGCCGCCCTCGCACATCGTCTGCAGCCCCCAGCGGCCGCCGGTGCGCTCGAGCTCGTGGAGGAGCGACGTCATCAGGCGGGCCCCGGTCGCCCCCAGCGGGTGACCGAGCGCGATCGCGCCGCCGTTGACGTTGACCCGGGCGAGGTCGGCGTCGAGCTCGCGCTGCCAGGCCAGGACCACCGGCGCGAACGCCTCGTTGATCTCGATCAGGTCGATGTCGGTCAGCGCCATGCCGGTGCGCGCCAGGGCGTGGCGGGTCGCGGCGATCGGCGCGGTCAGCATCCAGATCGGATCGTCGCCGCGCACGCCGAGGTGATGGATGCGGGCCCGCGGGGTCAGGCCGTGGGCCTTGACCGCCGCCTCCGACGCGATCAGCAGCGCCGCGGCGCCGTCCGAGATCTGCGACGCCAGGCCGGCGGTGAGCCGGCCGCCCTCGACCAGCGTGCGCAGCCCGGCCAGCGCGGCGCGGGAGGTGTCGCGGCGCGGCCCCTCGTCGACCGCGACGTCGCCGAGCGGCGCGATCTCGCGGGTGAAGCGCCCCTCGTCGATCGCGCGCAGCGCCCGCTGGTGGCTCTCGTAGGCGAACGCCTCCATGTCGTCGCGCGACAGGTTCCACTTCTCGGCGATCATCTCGGCGGCGTGGAACTGCGACACCATGCGGTCGCCGTAGCGCGCCTTCCAGCCGCGCGAGCCGCTGAACGGATCGCCGAAGCCGAGCGGCTGCGCCGAGGTCATGGCGGCGCCGATCGGGATCATCGTCATGTTCTGGACGCCGCCGGCGACGACCAGGTCGGCGGTGCCGCTCATCACCGCCTGGGCCGCGAAGTGCACCGCCTGCTGCGACGAGCCGCACTGGCGATCGACGGTGACGCCGGGGACGTGATCGGGCAGGCTGGCGGCCAGCCAGCAGGTGCGCGCGACGTCGCCGGCCTGGGGCCCGATCGTGTCGACGCAGCCGAAGATGACGTCCTCGACCGCGCCGGGATCGATCGCGGTGCGGGCGACCAGCGCGCCGAGGACGTGGGCGCCGAGGTCGGCGGGGTGGACCGCGGCCAGCCCTCCCTTGCGCTTGCCGACCGGGGTGCGGACGGCGTCGACGATGAAGGCATCAGGCATGGAAGGCTCCCGGGGCGGCGTCGTGGTCGAGGACGGCGGTGGCGATGCGGGCGCGGTGCCAGGCGGCGTCGCCCCACGCCGCGGCGAGCGCCCACGCCCGCTTCATGAACAGGTGGAGGTCGTGCTCGAACGAGTAGCCGATCGCGCCGTGGCATTGCAGCGCGGCGCGGCCGGCGCGGCGCGCGGCGTCGCCGGCGTGGGCCTTGGCCAGCGACGCGTGGACCGCGGTCCCCGGCTCGTCGTGGGCGAGCGCGTAGGCGGCGCGGGCCACGCACGGCCGCGCCAGCTCGAGCGCGGCGTGGGCGTCGGCGAGGTGGTGCTTGACCGCCTGGAAGCTGCCGATGGCGCGGCCGAACTGGTGGCGGACCTGGACGTGGTCGACGGTGAGCTCGATCATGCGGCGGCCGAGGCCGCACAGCTCGGCGGCGGCGGCGACCGCGCCGCGATCGAGGGCGCGCGCGGCGGCGTCGCGGGCGACGTCGCCGGTGGCCACGCGGGTCGCGGCCGACGGCGTCCAGTCGACCCAGGCCAGGCGGCGGGCGCCGTCGACCGAGGCCTCGGCGGTGAGCCGGGCGGCGTCGCGCGGCACCGCGTGCAGCTCGCCGTCGCGCTCGAGGAGCAGCAGCGCGGCGCGGGCGGCGTCGGCGACGAACGGGGCACCGGCGAGGCCGACGGCGATCACCGCGCGGCCGGCGGCGGCGGCGCCCAGCCAGCGATCGCGGACGCCGTCGACGACGGGCCCGTCGGGCAGCGCCGCGAGCAGCGGGATCGCGACCGCGGTGGTCTCGAGCAGCGGCGCCGGCAGCGCGGCGTGGCCGGCCTCCTCGAGGACGCCGACCAGCTCGAGCTCGCCGAGGCCGAGCCCGCCCCAGCGCTCCGGCGCGGTCATGCCGACCACGCCCATGCGGGCGAGCTGCGGCCACAGCGCCGGCGCGGCGTCGTCGTCGGCGCCCCACGCCGCGCGGACCACCGCGGGCGGGCACGCGCGGCCCAGCAGGTCGCGGACCGCGTCGCGCAGGGCCTGCTGCTCGAGGGAGAACGCGAACCGCACGGCTACTCCTTGGGCAACCCGAGCAGGCGCTCGGCGATGACGTTGCGCTGGATCTCGTTGGTGCCGGCGTAGATCGGCCCGGCCAGCGCGAACTGCCAGCCCTTGATCCACGCGCCGCCGTCGACGGCGTCGGGCGCGCCCTCGACCAGCTCGGCGCGGGGCCCCAGCAGCGCCAGCGCGGCGTCGTGGAGCTGGACGTCGAGCTCGGACCACGCCAGCTTGTTGATGCTCGACGACGCGCCCATCGCGGCGCCGCCGGCGACCCGGGTGACGTCCTGCAGCGTGTAGAGCTGGTAGGCCTGCGCCGCCATCCACGCCCGCACCACCTGGTCGCGATCGAGCGGCGACGCGACCGCGCGCTCGCGCCGGTACAGCGCGACCAGGCGCCGGGCGGCGGCGACGAACCGACCCGGGCTGCGCAGGATCAGGCCGCGCTCCGAGCCGGTGGTCGACATCGCGACCTTCCAGCCCTGGCCGGGCGCGCCGACGACGTCGTGGTCGGCGACGAAGACGTCGTCGAGGAAGACGTCGGCGAAGTCGAGGTCGCCGTCGAGGCGGCGGAAGCCCGAGACCCGCACGCCGGGCGCGTCGAGCGGGACCAGGAAGTAGGTCAGGCCCCTGTGGCGCGGCGCGTCCGGGTCGGTGCGAAACAGGCCGTGCATGGCGTGGCAGAACGACGCCCGCGTGCTCCACGTCTTCTGGCCCGACAGGCGCCAGCCGCCGTCGACGCGGACCGCGGTCGAGCGCACCGCGGCGAGGTCGGAGCCGGCGCCGGGCTCCGACCAGCCCTGGGCCCACAGCGTCTCGGCGGCGGCCATCGGGCGCAGCAGCCGCTGCCGCTGCTCGTCGGTGCCGTGCTCGAACAGCGCCGGCGCCAGCAGGAAGATGCCGTTCTGGGTGACCCGCGGCGGGCCGCCGGCGCGGTAGTAGGCGTCCTCGAACAGGAGCCACTCGACCCAGCTGGCGTCGCGGCCGCCGAACGCGCGCGGCCACGACACCACCGCCCAGCCGGCGTCGAACAGCTGGCGCTCCCAGGCGACGTGGGCGGCGAAGCCGTCGGCGCTGCCCGACGGCGGCAGGCCGCGGGGCACGTGATCGTGGAGCCACGCCCGGGCCTCGGCGGCGAACGCCTGCTCGCGCGCGGTCAGCCGCAGGTCCATGCCGTCGTCGTCGGCGGCGGCCGAGGTGGCGTCGACGGTCATCGGTCGCCGCCTCCGTGACCGCCGCCGCCGCGGTCACCGTCGCCGCGGCCGCTGCGCGCCATGCTGCGCGCGTCCTGGCCGGCCAGGTGATCCGGCGAGGTCAGCTGGTTGTGGGCGTGGGCGAGGTGGTGGAGCCCGTAGGTGGCGTCGATGGCGTCGCGCAGGCCCATGCGGTCCTCGGCCTGGTTGATGGCCTGCTTGGCCAGGGCCAGGCCGAACCGCGGCATCGCGGCGATCCGGGTCGCGATCGCCAGGGTGTCCTCGAGCAGGCGCGGCCGCGGCACGACCCGATTGATCATGCCGATCGCCTCGGCGCGGGTCGCCGGCATGCGGTCGCCGAGGAACAGGAACTCCTTGGCCAGCCGCGGGTTCATCACGAACGGGTGGGCGAAGTACTCGACGCCGGGGATGCCCATGCGCAGCACCGGGTCGGCGAAGAAGGCGTCGTCGGCGGCGACGATGAGGTCGCACACCCACGCCAGCATCAGGCCGCCGGCGATGCAGGCGCCCTGGACCATCGCGATCGTCGGCTTGGGCAGGGCGCGCCAGCGCCGGCACATGCCCAGGTAGAGCTCGGCCTCGCGGACGAACGTGGCCTCGGCGCCGCCCTTGTCCTGGTGCGGCCACCAGGTGGTCGCGACCCGCCCGAAATCGCGGTGGATGTCGCGCCCCGGCGTGCCGATGTCGTGGCCGGCCGAGAAGTGATCGCCGGCGCCGCCCAGGACGATCGCCCCGATCTCGTCGTCGGCCGCGGCCGCGGCCAGCGCGGCGTCGAGGGCGAACGTCATCGCCGCGTTCTGGGCGTTGCGGTAGCGCGGCCGGTTCAGCGTCACCAGCAGGACCGCGCCGCGCCGCTCGGTGAGGACGAGGTCGCGCTCGTCGGGCGGGGCGTCGGGGGCGTCGGGCGGCGTCGGCGTGGTCATGGGATCACAGCGGGGCCGGCGGCAGCGGCCGGGGCGTCGGCGCCGGCGTCGTCGGGGAGGGCGGCACGGTCGCGACGACGGCCGCGGCCGTCGCGTCGCCGGTGAGCCGCGCCAGCGTGGCCTCGGCGTCGGCGACCAGGCGCTCGAGCAGCTCGGCCACCGACGGCAGCTCGTCGATCAGGCCGACGACCTGGCCGGTCGGCAGGATGCCGACGTCGGCGCGGCCCTCGACCATCGAGGCGCGCGTCATCATCGGCGCGTTGGCCGCCATCAGCAGCTGCGACCACGGCAGCTGCTGGCGCCGCCGCATGGCGCGGCCCTCGCGCCACAGGCCCCACCGCGAGCCGCCGGTGAGCTTGCGGAAGCGCAGCGCGCTGCGCAGGGCGCGCCACAGCCGCCGCACCGGGCCGGACCGCTCGAGGCCGTCGATGACGCGGGTGCGGATCACCCGCTGCGGCGCGCCGTCGATGCAGCGCGTGACCACGGTGCCGTCGACGCGGGTGCCCAGGTACAGCTGCTTGATCTCGTCGGGGACGGCGCTGTCGCGGGTCAAGAGGAACCGGGTGCCCATGGCGATGCCGGCGGCGCCGTAGGCGAGCGCGGCGACCAGGCCGCGGCCGTCGTGGAAGCCGCCGGCGGCGATCACCGGGATCGACACCGCGTCGCAGACCTGGGGCAACAGCAGCGTCGTCGGCACGTCGCCGGTGTGGCCGCCGCCCTCGCCACCCTGGGCGATCAGCGCGTCGACCCCCAGGGCCGCCATCTTCTCGGCGTGGCGGCGGGCACCCACGGTCGGCATGGTCAAGAGGCCCTCGCCCTTGAGGGTGCGGACCACCTCCTTGCTGGGTGGGCCGGCGAAGCTGACCACGCGCACCCGCTGCTCGATCAAGAGCGCGATGCGTCGCGGCAGGTCGTCCTGATCCGGGCGCAGGTTGACGCCGAACGGCGCGTCGGTGGCGGCCTTGACCGCGCGGATGGCCTCGGCGAGCTCGGCCAGCGTCATCGTCGCCGCGCCCAGGATGCCGAGGCCGCCGGCGGCGCTGGTCGCCGCGGTGAGGCGCGCGCCCGACACCCAGCCCATGCCGGTCTGGACGATCGGGTAGCGGATCCCGAACAGGTCGCAGATCGGCGTGTGCAGGGCGGAGCTCGGCGTGGTCATGCGGCCGCGATCTCCCGGGCGCCGACGCCGCGCGGGTCGATGACCTCGCGCAGCAGGCGGAGCTCGTGGTCGGTGGGCAGGCGCGTCGTCGGCACCGGCTCGTCGACGATCAGCGGGAAGCCGGTGCGCTCGACGACGTCGGCGACGGTCACGCCCGGGTGCACCGAGGCCAGGCGCATCGCGCGCGACGGGGTCTGGAAGTCGAGCACCGCGAGATCGGTGACGACCCGGCGGATGTCGTGGAACCGCGACGCGCGCGGGCCCAGCGCCCGGGCCCGGTCGTAGCCGACGCCGGTGACGACGTCGACCTTGGCGACGAAGACCCGCTTGCCGTGGGCCGGCACCCAGTAGCTGGTCGGGTGGTTGATCGTGTTGCCGGGCGCGCCGCGCATGCCCAGCAGCTGGACCTTGGGCCGCGCCGGATCGCCGATGCAGGCGATGTTCTGGTTGCCGTAGCGGTCGATCTGCGACGCGCCCATGACGACGTGGCGGCGTCCCGACCACACCGTGTCGAAGATGGCGCGGTAGGGCAGCCAGCCTTCGACGACCGGCACCGGCGCGTCGGCGCCGAGGCCGACCGGCGGCACGCCGCCGATCAGCGTCGCGACGCCGTCGGTGAGCAGCAGGTCGGGCGCGAAGGTGGCGCGGGCCAGGCGGGCCGCGATCTGCGGCAGCACGCCGATCGGGCTGGCCAGGATCTCGCCGTCGCCGCGAAACGCCTCGGCGAGGGCGACCGCGCAGATCTCGTGGCGGGCCGCGGCCATCACGCGTCGCCTCCCTCGAGGGCGCGCCGGTAGTCGTCGTCGGTGCCGGCCAGGAACTGCTCGTAGAACGCGTTCCACGCCGCCGGGTCGGCCGCGGCCTTGGCGTAGCGGCGCTGGAACGCCTCGTCGCGGCCGTAGTCGGGCGGGCACTCGGTGAAGTGGGCGCCGCGCGGCGCCTCGACCACGCCGTCGACCATGCCGCGGTGGATGCGCAGCGACGCCAGCGGCGCGTCGGTGAGCAGCTCCTCGGTGCCGACGACGCGCTCGGTCGAGATGAAGCGGCGCGCGGCGGCGCCCAGGAACAGGTCGTCGAAGTAGGGGTCGGGCCCGAGCAGCGCCGCGTTGCCGGCGGGGTCGCAGCGGTTGACGTGGACCAGCGCGACGTCGAGCTCGATCGCGGGCACCGCGACCAGCTCCTCGCCGTCGTCGTAGGGCGAGCGGACCGTGCGCAGGTGCGGGTTCAGCGTCATGACGTCGCTGCCGAGGCCGGCCCGGGTGGGCAGGAACGGCAGCCGCAGCGTCGCCGCGTACAGGCCCCACTGCAGCATGCCCTCGTCGAGCTCGCTGACCTCGACGGTGCCGCGCTCGCGGGCGGCCCGGTAGTGCGGCTCGAGCGCGATCGAGTCCAGCGACACGAACCCGGTGATCAGGCGGCGGACCTTGCCGGCCGCGCACAAGAGGCCCACGTCGGGGCCGCCGTAGGCGACCACGGTCAGGTCCTTCACCGGCGAGCGCAGGATCGCGCGCACCAGCGACATCGGCTTGCGGCGCGAGCCCCAGCCGCCGATGCCCACGGTCATGCCGTCGCGCAGCTCGGCGACGACCTCGTCGTGGCGGATCCGCTTGTCGCGCATCGTCGTGCCCTCTCAGCGCGGCTCGCCCTTGGCGGCGACGAAGGCGGCGCGCGCCTCGTCGCCGACGCCGGCCAGCGTGAGCTCGTAAGTGAAGCCCTGCTCGTAGCGGTAGCTGCGGTGGACGTCGACGGGATCGATGCCGTTGAGCGACTGCTTGGCGGCGCGGATCGCGGTCGGGCTCTTGGCCGCGATCTCGGCGGCGATCGCGCGGGCGGCGTCGCGCAGGCGGCCGCGCGCGACCACCTCGAGGACGCCGCCGTGGCGGTGCAGCTCGGCGGCGCCGATGCGGCGGCCGGTGTAGACCATCGCCCGCATCAGGTGCTGCGGGACCAGGCGGGCCAGGTGGGTCGCGGCGCCCAGCGCGCCGCGGTCGACCTCGGGCAGGCCGAAGCTGGCGTCGTCGGCGGCGATCACGACGTCGGCGTTGCCGACCAGGCCGATGCCGCCGCCCAGGCAGTGGCCGTGGACTGCCGCGATCACCGGGACCTCGCACTCGTAGACCGCGGCGAACGCGGCGAAGCAGGCCTTGTTGACCGCGACCAGCGCGGCGTGGCCCTGGCCGTGCAGCTCCTTGATGTCGACGCCGGCGTTGAAGCCGCGGCCCTCGGCGGCGAGGACGACGACCCGGACCGCGGGATCGCGGCCGAGCCGGCGCAGCTCGTCGGCCAGGGCGTACCAGTCGGCGACGCCGAGGGCGTTGACCGGCGGGCGGTCCATGACCACCTCGGCGAGGCCCGCCTCGACGGCGGTGCGCGGGAACGGTGCGCGGCTGGACGCCATTGCAGGCCGGACTAGAACATGTTTCACTCGGGCTGTCCAGCACCCCGGTCGCGCGCCGCCCGACGCGCGGCGGCCCGACCGCACGATCCCGAAGGAGCCTCGATGTCTCGCGAGCTCGACATGACCGGCAAGGTGGCGATCGTCACCGGCGGCAGCCGCGGCATCGGCCTCGGCGTCGCCCGCCGCTTCCTCGCCGCCGGCGCCGAGGTCCTGATCTGTGGCCGCCACGAGCCGGCGGCGCCGCCCGAGGCCGGCGGCCGCCGTGCCCGCTTCGTCGCCGCCGACGTCCGCGAGCCCGACGGCGTCGAGCGCGTCGTCGCCGCCGCGGTCGACGCCTGGGGCCGGGTCGACGTCCTGGTCAACAACGCCGGCGGCTCGCCGATGAAGGACGCCGCCACCGCGTCGCCGCGGTTCTCGGCGGCGATCATCCAGCTCAACCTGACCGCGCCGCTGTGGCTGGCCCAGCGCGCCAACGCGATCATGCAGGAGCAGACGGAGGGCGGCGCGATCATCAACGTCGCCAGCGTCAGCGGCACCCGGCCGTCGCCGGGCACCGCCGCGTACGGCGCCGCCAAGGCCGGGCTGATCAACCTCACCCAGACCCTTGCCGTCGAGTGGGCGCCGAAGGTCCGGGTCAACGCCGTGGTCGCCGGCCCGGTCCGCACCGAGCAGGCCGAGGCCCACTACGGCGACGCCGCCGGCATCGCCGCGGTCGCCGCGACGATCCCGATGGGCCGGATGGGCGCGCCCGACGACGTCGCCGGCGTGTGCCTGTTCCTGGCGTCGCCGCTGGCGGCCTGGGTAAGCGGCGCGGCCGTGGTCGCGCACGGCGGCGGCGAGTGGCCGCAGTTCCTCACCGCGGTCGCGCGGTCGCGCGGCGAGGTCGACGCGTGAGCGTCGAGCGGCTGCTCGCGGTCGGCGCCGAGCGCCCGATCGACGACGTCACCGCGTACGCGCTGGCCGGCGCCGACGTCGCGCTCGAGCCGCTGCTGGCGGCGGCGGCGGCGCGCCGCGATCGGCGGCGGCCCGGGCGGATCACGTTCTCGCCCAAGGCGTTCCTGCCGCTGACCAACCTGTGCCGCGACGTCTGCGACTACTGCTCGTTCCGGCGCTCGCCCAAGGACGCCGGCGCCCACACGATGAGCCCCGACGAGGTCGGCCGCGAGCTCGACCGCGCCCGGGCCCAGGGCTGCGTCGAGGCGCTGTTCTGCCTCGGCGACCGCCCCGAGGCGGTGTTCCCGTCGTACCGGCGCCAGCTCGCCGGCTGGGGCTTGCCGTCGACGGTCGCGTACCTGCGGTGGGCGTGCGAGCAGGCGCTGGCGCGCGGGCTGATCCCGCACACCAACGCCGGCGTCCTCGACTTCGACGAGCTGCACGCGCTGCGCCCGGTCAACGCCAGCCTCGGCCTGATGCTGGAGTCGACCAGCGACCGGCTGTGCGGCAAGGGCCAGCCGCACCACCGCGCCCCCGACAAGCGCCCGGAGGTCCGGGTCACGATGACCGCGCGCGCCGGCGTGCTGCGCATCCCGTTCACCTCGGGGATCCTGATCGGCATCGGCGAGACCGCGCGCGAGCGGGTCGCGACCCTGCTGGCGATCCGGGCGCTGCACCGCCGCCACGGCCACGTCCAGGAGGTGATCGTGCAGCGCTTCCGGCCCCACCCGAACACCCCGATGGCGGCGGCGCTGGCCCCCGACGACGTCGCCAACGCCCGCGCGATCGCGCTGGCCCGGCTGATCCTCGACGACGAGGTCAGCGTCCAGGCGCCGCCCAACCTCGGCGCCGAGCGCCCCGGCGGGATCGAGCTGCTGCTGCGCGCCGGCGTCGACGATCTCGGCGGCATCTCGCCGGTGACGCCCGACTTCATCAACCCGGGCCACGCCTGGCCGCACCTGAGCGAGCTCGGCGCCCGGCTGGCGGCGAGCGGCTTCGCGCTGACCCCGCGGCTGCCGATCCACGACGCCTGGCGCGCCCGCCCCGGCTTCGTCGCGCCCGGCCTGGCGCCGCACCTCGACGCCGCGGCCGCCCGGCTCGGCGAGGCCCAGGCGGTCGCCGCCGCGGCGAGGGCGGCGTGACCGGCGTCCGCCGCGCGGCCGCGACCGCCGTCGATCGCGTCCTCGACGCCGCGCTGGCCGGCCGGCCGCCGTCGTGGCGCGACGCCCTGCCGCTGACCGAGGTCACCGGCGCCGCGCTGCACGCGCTGTGCGCCGCCGCCGACGAGCTGCGCGCTCGCCAGGCCGGCCCGCACGTCACCTACGTCGTCAACCGCAACATCAACTTCACCAACGTCTGCATCAAGCGCTGCGGCTTCTGCGCGTTCTCGCGGACCCGACGGTCCGAGGAGGGCTACCTCCTCGACGTCGACGAGATCGTGCGGCGCGCCGTCGAGGCCGCCGACCTCGGCGCCACCGAGGTGTGCCTGCAGGCCGGCCTGGCGCCGCGCCTCGACGGCGGCTTCTACGTCGCGCTGATCCGCGCGGTCAAGCGGGCGGCGCCGGGGCTGCACGTCCACGCGCTGTCGCCCGAGGAGATCAAGTACGGCGCCCACCGCGCCCGCCGGTCGATCCGCGACTTCCTGATCGAGCTGCGCGAGGCCGGCCTCGGCACCCTGCCGGGCACCTCGGCGGAGATCCTCGACGACGCGGTCCGGGCGCGCATCGCCCCCGGGCGGATCACCACCGCGGAGTGGCTCGACGTCGTGCGCACCGCGCACGACGTCGGCCTGCGCACCACCGCGACGATGATGTTCGGCCACGTCGAGACCCGGGCCGACCGGCTGCGCCACCTCGAGACCCTGCGCGACGTCCAGCGCGACACCGGCGGCTTCACCGAGCTGGTGCCGCTGTCGTTCGTCCACGCCGAGGCGCCGATGTTCGCGCGCGACACCGCCGGGGTGCCGCCGGGGCCCAGCGGCGTCGACGTCGTGCGCACCCACGCGATCGCGCGGGTCATGCTCGGCGCCGACGTCCCCAACCTGCAGGTGTCGTGGGTCAAGGAGGGCCTGCGGATGGCAGAGTGGCTCTTGACCTGTGGCGTCAACGACCTCGGCGGCACGCTGATCAACGAGAGCATCTCGACCGCGGCCGGCGCCGAGCACGGCCAGCTGGCGACCCCGGCGCAGCTACGCCGGACCGCGCGCGCCGCCGGGCGGGTGCCGGCCGAGCGCACCACGCTGTACGCGCTGCGCCGCGTGTTCGACGGCGCGGACGCCGACGGTGGCACCGACGCCGGCACCGGCGCCGGCGACGATCGCGGCGATGCGCTCGACCGCGTCGCCGACCCCGCCGCCGCCTTCGGCTCGTACCGGGCGCTGACCCGGGACCCACGGTTCCGGTTCGGTGGGGCGCCGCGCCCCGGGCACGGCGAGCAGATCGTCGAGGTCGGCCGGCCCGTCGAGGTCGAAGGCGAGGCCGTCGCGGTCGAGGGTGGCGAGCCGGAGGCCGTGGTCGCGGGCGCCGGCGACGTGGCGCTGGTAGCTGTCGGGGTGGCCGAAGCAGGTGGCGGCGGCGGGCAGCCGCACCGCCAGCGCGTTGGTCCCGAGCTGTTCGCGATCCGGCGCCGCGACCAGGTCGGCGCCGGCGAGGGCACCGCGCAGGTGGGCGACGTCCTCGCCGCCGAGGTGCGGTAAGTCGCTCATCACGACCACCGCGGCGGCCGCGCCGCGGCGGGCCAGCGCCGGCAGGGCGCGATC
Source organism: Kofleriaceae bacterium (assembly GCA_020633495.1). Taxonomy (GTDB): domain Bacteria; phylum Myxococcota_A; class Polyangia; order Haliangiales; family Haliangiaceae; genus WYBA01. The sequence goes on from JACKDR010000007.1 coordinate 199,463, forward strand.
GACGATCGCGCGCAGGGTCCGCTCGTCGGGGCTCGGCAGGTCGAACAGGACGTCGGCGCCGCGCGCCAGCGCCGACGCCGCGGTGTCGTCACCGTCGGTGGCGACCAGGACGCCGGCGATCGCGGGGCTCGCGCGCAGGACGCCGAGCACGTGCTCGAACAGGGCGCGGGCCACCGCGACCCGGCCGGGCCCGAGGTGGGTCAGCCGCGACTTGCCGGTGCGGAACGACCGCGCCGGCAAGAGCGCCCAGCACGGCCCGCGGACCGCGGCGTCGGCGGCGCTCACCGCCGCCTCCGCGGCAGGTCGTGACCGAAGGCGAGGACCTCGGCGGCGAGCCGGGCGCGATCGCCGCGGTCGCCCATGACGGTGGCGGTCGCCAGGGTCGCGAGCCCGGCGGGCGCGTCGTCGCCGAGCTCGATCACCAGGCCGTCGAGCAGGTCGCCGTAGTGGGCGGCGATCGCCGCCGGCGACGGGGCGCGCCGCGCCAGCGACTCGATCATGCCGGCGAGCGGGCCCTTGACCGCGCGGCCGGCGACGATCGGGCTGACCGCGACCACCGGGCGGCGCGCCAGCGCGGCGCGGACGCCGTCGAGGCCGAGGATCGGATCGATCGAGACGTACGGATTGGACGGCCCGACGACGATCAGGTCGGCGGCGTCGATCGCGGCGAGGACGGCGTCGGTGGGGCGCGCCGGGCCCGGCCACCACACCCGGGTCACCACCGGCGCGCCGCGCCGCCCGACCAGCCAGTCCTGGAAGCTCAGCGTGCCGTCGTGGGTGTCGAGCATGGTCGGCCGCGCCACGTCGGTCATGGGCAGCAGGCGCGGCCCGACCCCGAGGGCGCCGGCCAGCTCGGCGGTGACCGCGGTCAGCGTGCGGCCGGCGGCCAGGCCGGCGGCCCGCATCAGGTGGGTGCCGAGATCGCGATCGCCGAGGCGGAACCACGCCGGCCCGCCGTAGCGCTCGACCATCGCGAGCGCGCCGAAGGTCTCGCCGGCGACGCCCCAGCCCTGGGTCGGGTGGGCGAGGCCGGCCAGCGTGTACATGACGGTGTCGAGATCGGGGCAGATCGTGAGGCCCCAGTGGACGAAGTCGTCGCCGGTGTTGACGACGACGGTGAGCTCGTCGGCGGGCACGACCGCGGCCAGGCCGTCGACCAGACGGGCGCCACCGACACCACCGGACAGGGCGAGCACCTTCACAGGTAGAGATCCTCCGCGGGCTGACGGTACAGCGCGGCGGCGCCGGCCTCCACCCCTTCGTGGATGCGGACGCCGCGCACCACGACCGCGGCGCGGCCCTCGCCGGCCTGGCCGGCGACGAGATCCGCGGCGGCGGCGAGCTGATCGGCGAGCGCGGTGACCGTGCGCTCGAGCGGGCGGCCGAACAGGTCGGACCGGCCGCGGTGATCGCGCAGCGGCGGCAGCCCGGCGACGCCGACCGCGCAGCCGACGGTGCCGACGCGGAACGGCCGGCCGAACGAGTCGCTGATGACGATCGCGGGCGCGACGCCCGCGGCGGCCTCGAGGCCGGCGCGCAGCCGGGCGGCGCTGGCGTCGGGATCGGCGGGCAGGAGCAGGGCCCACGGGCCGACGCCGCGGGCGGCGACCGCGGCCGGCGGCGCCGCGTTGGACTGGTCGATGCCGGCGTCGGCGGTGACGAAGCCGAGCCGGTGCTGGACGATCAGCGCGCCGCGCCCGGCGCGGGACACCGCGGTCGACTCGCGCAGCACCAGCTCGACCAGCCGCGGGTCCTTGCCGGTCAGCGCCGCCAGCTCGGCGGCGCGCGGCCCGGGATCGACGGTGGCGAGGTCGACGAAGCGGCCCTCGGCGCGCGCCACCACCTTGGACGGCACGACCACGACGTCGCCGGCGCGCAGCGTCAGGTCGACCGCGGCGGCGGCGGCGGCGATCACCGCGGCGAGGTCGTCGCCGGGCTCGACCACCGGGACGCCCGGCACCGCGATCAGCTCGACGCGCGCGGCGCAGTCGGCGTCGCCGTCGGTGCTGGCGGTCACGCGCCCGCTCCCTCGCCCCCGCCGTCGAGGCCTGCGATGCGCAGGCCGAGCCCGGCGCGGCGGTAGCGCTTGTTGAGGTGGATCAGCACCGGCGTCATGGCCTCGAGCGCGACCGCGTTGGCCAGCGGCCCGGCGTCGAGGCCGCGGCCGCCGAGGTCGGCGACCAGGGCGATCACCGCGGCCTTGGCGTCGGCGTCGTCGCCGGCGACCAGGACGTCCTCGCCCAGCGGGTGGTCGAGATCGTCGAGCACCGTCGAGCTGACGTGGTGCAGCGCGGCGACGACGCGGGCGTCGGCGCCGAGCAGCGCCTGGGCCTCGAGCGCGGCGGCGCCACCGGGCGGCAGGTGGACGCGGGCGACCTTCGGTGGCACCAGCGGCACGACCAGATCGAGGACGATCCGTCCGGCGAGCGCGGCGCGCAGCGGCTCGAGCGTCGCGGCCTGCGCCGGGTACGGCACCGACACCACGACGACCTCGGCGTCGGTCGCGGCGGCGAGCGCGCCGCCGTGGAGGCCGCCGGCGCCGGCGCGCGCCGCCAGCTCGGCCGCGGCGATCGTCGCCCGCTCGGGATCGCGCGAGCCGATCACGACGTGGTGCCCGGCCCGCGCCCAGCGCATGGCCAGGCCGCGGCCCTCCTTGCCGGTGCCGCCGAGGATGCCGATCCGCATGGCTACGCCGCCAGCTCCGCCATCAGGCGGATGGCCTCGGGCTGGGAAGTGCCGACCACCATCGTCGTGACCCCGGAGTCCTTCCACTGCGCGAACCGGTCGCGGATCCGCTCCGGCGGCCCCACCAGGTACAGCGTGTCGACCAGCTCGTCGGGCACGGCGGCGACCGCGGCGTCGCGCTGGCCGGCGAGGAACAGATCCTGGATCTGCACGCACTCGGCCTCGAAGCCGGCGCGGCGCAGGTACTCGGCGTAGAAGTTCTTGGCCTTCGCCCCCATGCCGCCGATGTACAGCGCGAGCTGCTGCTTGAACGGCGCGCGCATGGCCTCGACGTCGGGGCCGACCGCGACCGCCACCGTCGGCGCGACGTCGAAGTCGGCCAGGGTCTTGCCGTCGGTGCGACGGGCCAGGCCGGCCTTGACGTGGTCGAGGATGACCTCGGGGCGGCGCGGGTTCATGCAGGTCAAGAGGATGCCGTCGCACAGCTCGCCGCACAGCTCCTGGCCCTTGGGCGCCATCGCGCCGGCGTAGATCGGGATGTTCTTGCGGCCGTGCACCATGCTCTTGAGCGGCTTGCCCAGGCCGGCGCTGTCGGGGCCGCGGTAGGGGATCTGGTAGCGCTCGCCCTCGAAGGTCAGCGGCTCGTCGCGCGCCAGGATCTTCTGGACGATCGTGATGTACTCGCGCAGCCAGGTCAGCGGCTTGTGCCACGGCAGGCCGTGCCAGCCCTCGACGACCTGCGGCCCCGAGGTGCCGAGGCCGAGGATGAAGCGCTCGCCCGACAGCGCGTCGAGGGTCATCGCGGTCATCGCGGTGTTGGCGGGCGACCGGCCGGGCAGCTGCATGATGCCGGTGCCGAGGCGGATCCGCCGGGTCTGCGCGGCGATCCACGCCAGCGGCGACACCGCGTCGGAGCCCCACGCCTCGGCGGTCCACACCGAGTCGTAGCCGAGCTCCTCGGCGAGGTGGATGCGCGCCATGTCGATCGAGACCTGGGCGCCGGAGTAGCCGACCATCAATCCGAGACGCATGCGTGGCTCCTACGGGTGCTGGCTGGACACCGACACGGTCTCGCCGGTCATGTACGAGGCGTAGTCGGTGGCGAGGAAGACGATCACGTTGGCGACCTCCCAGGGCTCGGCGCCGCGGCCGAACGCCTCGTCGGCGGTCAGGCGGTCGAGGAGGTCCTGGCTGGTCACCTTCACGAGGTGCTTGTGGACCGCGATGCTCGGCGACACCGCGTTGACGCGGACGCCGGCGGGGGCGGCCTCGATCGCGGCGCAGCGGGTCAGCGCCAGGACGCCGGCCTTGGCGGCGGCGTAGTGGGCCTGGCCGGCCTGGGCGCGCCAGGCCAGGACGCTGGCGTTGTTGACGATCGCGCCGCGCTGGCGCGGCATCATGTGGCGCAGCGCCGCGCGCATCATGCGGAACGTGCCGGTGAGCGAGACGTCGAGGACGGCGTGCCACTGCGCGTCGGTCATCTCGACCAGCGGCGCGGTGCCGCCGAGGCCGGCGTTGTTGATCAGCACGTCGACGCCGCCGAGCGCGGCGTCGGCGGCGGCCCACAGCGCGTCGACGTCGTCCTGGCGGGCGACGTCGCACCGCGCCGACGGCGTCGGCTGGCCCGACAGCTGTGACAGCGCGGCGGCGGCCTCGCCGAGGCGACGCTCGTGGACGTCGCTGATCATGACCCGCGCGCCTTCCTCGACGCAGCGCCTGGCGGTCGCGAAGCCGATGCCGGTGCCGGCGGCGGCGGTGATCAGCACGGTCTTGCCGGCGAGCAGGCCGTGCGCCGGGGGGTAGGGCGGCGCGGCGGTCACGACGCGGCCTCCAGCGGCGCGGCGGCGTCCGCCGCATCGAGGTGCGCGGGCACGGCCGTCGCGACCCGGGGCCCGCCGGCGACGACGGCGGCGGCGGTGGCGGCGGTGGCGGCCGCGACCGCGCGCGGATCGCGCCGGGCGCCGAGCGGACCGCGCCGTCGATAGGCCTCGGCGCGGAGGCCGTCGAGCAGGCCCTGGACCGCGGCGCGCACCGCGGCGTCGAGATCGCCGACCATCTCGTCGGTCGGCTCCTCGCCGGGGTGCAGCGGCGGCGGCGCGATCGGCGCGCCGACCCGGTAGCGCAGCGTCGTCGGCAGCGGCAGGTGCGGCAGCGGGCCGATCGCGAGGCCCCAGGGCAGCGACAGGTGGACCGGCCACACCGTCGCGCGGGTCAGCTCGGGCAGGCGCAGCCACCGGGCCAGGCGCTGGCCGTCGGACAGCACCATCAGCGTGTCGTGGGCGCCGGCGTTGGCGACCGGCACGATCGGCGCGCCGGCGAGGATCGCGGTGCGCGCGTAGCCGGTGCGGCCGCCGAAGCGGACCTGGTAGCGCTCGCGCCACGGTCGCCAGGTGTCGATGTCGCCGCCCGGCATCACCATCAGATCGCGGCCCCAGCCGGTCAGGACGTCGCGGGCGACGCCGCGGCCGGCGCGCAGCACGCCGAGCCGGCCGAAGAACCGGGCGGTGGTGCGGGTCGACGTCACGATCTCGTGGGCCAGCGGGTGGATCGGTCGCGACGCGCCGAAGTGCCGGTACCACGCGTAGGCGAAGCCCCAGACGTCGGGGATCGTCGTGCCGCCGGAGTGGTTCGACACCACCATCGACGGCCGCGGTGGAACATGTTCCAGTCCGCGCACGTCGAGGCGGAAGTATCGACCCGGTCCGATGAAGCGTCCGGCGAAGCGCAGGATCTGCGCGACGGCGGTGGGATCGTAGCGGCCAGGATCGCTGGCTCCGTCGGGGACACCGCTGTCGCGGTGCAGCCAGCGCAGCAAGCGGCCGCGTTCTTCAGGGGCTGTACGGCTCACATCCGGAGCCTACCTGCTTGCCCGGTCGAGTGAAACATGTTTCAGTCTGGATCATCACACGACCTGACCAGGAGGCCTTCATGAGCCGCTTCCCGATGCCCCGCTACCCCGACGGGTGGTTCCAGATCGCCTACGCCGACGAGCTCGCGCCGGGTGCCGCGCTGCCGGTCCGCTACTTCGGCCGCGACCTGGTGCTGTTCCGCACCGAGAGCGGCGTCGCCAAGCTGCTGGACGCCCACTGCCCGCACATGGGCGCCCACCTCGGCCACGGCGGCCGGGTCAAGGGCGACTGCATCGAGTGCCCGTTCCACGCCTGGAAGTTCGACGGCGCCGGCACCTGCGTCGAGGTGCCCTACGCCAAGAAGATCCCGCCGCGCGCGACGATCCCGACCTGGCACCTGCGCGAGGTCAACGGCCTGATCATGGCGTGGCACCACGGCGCCGGCGCGCCGCCGAGCTGGGAGGTCCCGCTGCTGCCCGAGTACGGCAACCCCGACTGGACGCCGTACGAGAAGCGGTCGTGGAAGATCCGGACCCACAACCAGGAGATGGCCGAGAACTCGGTCGACTCGGCGCACTTCCTGTACCTGCACGGCACCCAGGAGATGCCCGAGACCCACGCCGAGGCCCTGGGGCACGTCCTGCACTCGCACTCGAACACGTTGATGAAGACGCCGCAGGGCAAGGCCAAGGGCGAGATCGACGTCCACGTCCACGGCTTCGGCTTCACGACCACCCGCTTCAAGGGCATCGTCGAGACCCTGCTGGTCAGCTCCGCGACCGCGATCGACGACGAATACTGCGAGCTGCGGTTCGCGTTCACGGTCAAGAAGCTGGTCAACGAGGGCGTGACCAGCACCGTCGGCGCCGCGTTCCAGCGCGAGATCGCGCGCCAGCTCGAGCAGGACATCCCGATCTGGGAGAACAAGATCTACGTCCAGCCGCCGGTCCTCGTCGACGGCGACGGCCCGATCGGCATGTTCCGCCGCTGGGCCAAGCAGTTCTACACCGAGCCCGGCGCGACCCAGGCCGCGGCCGGGTAGGGCGCTGCCGCGGGCGCGCACGCGTCGGCCGGGGGCGCGGGGGCGCAGGTGCGCACGGCGCGCGGGACGCGGCCCGCCCCCTCGACTTCGGGGTCGGTGCTGCGCACCTCCCCCTCCGCTCGGGGTGAGCGACGAGGGTTCGGTCGGGATGAGCGGCGGAGGGGCGCACGATCACGCTCACCCCGAGCGGAGCCCGAGCGGCACAGCCGCGAGGGCGTAGTCGAGCGGGCGTGGATCGGTCCGCGCCGCAGCCTGCCCGGTGAACAGGCGCGGAGGCAAGGACGCTCACCCCGAGCGGAACGCGAGGTGCGCAGCACCGAGCGTGGAGTCGAGGGGGCGTGCGCCGGTCCGCATGCCGCCGAGGCGAGTCACGCCCGCGCCGGCCGCCGCTACTCTGCCAGCAGGGCGCCGAGCTGCGCGACGTTGGCGCCGGCGCCGCCCAGCGTGAGCTCGAGCTGCTTGGCCAGCGGGTAGTAGCGGGCCAGCGGGTAGTCCAGGTCGAAGCCGATGCCGCCGTGCAGGTGCTGCGCGGCGTAGGTGACGCGCTGGCCGCCGTCGGCGGCGAAGATCTTGGCGATCGCCAGCTCGCGCGCCGCGGGCAGCCCCTCGGCCAGCCGCCACGCCGCCTCCCACAGGGTCAGCCGCATGGCCTCGACGTCGATGTAGGCGTCGGCGGCGCGCTGCGCCACCGCCTGGAAGGTCGCGATCGGCCGCTCGAACTGCGTCCGCTGGCTCGTGTACTGCGCGGTCATGCGCAGGACCTGCTCGCACAACCCGACCTCCATCGCGCACAGCCCGATCGCGGCGCGGTCGAGCAGCCACGCCAGCGTCGCCGCGCCGTCGCCGGGCGGGCCCAGCTCGTCGGTCGCCGCGACCGCGACGCCGGTCAAGGTCACCAGGCCCTGGACCTCGCCAGTGGTCGCGACCTGGCGCTCGATCGCGACGCCGGCCGCGGCCGGATCGACCACGAACAGCCGCACCACGCCATCGTCGACCTGGCGCGCCGGCACGATCACGCGGGCGGCGCGGTGCGCCGCCGGCACGCAGGTCTTGACGCCGTCGAGCCGCCAGCCGTCGCCGTCGCGACGCGCCGTGGTCGCCAGCGTCCGCGCGTCGAGCTGCGCGGGCTCGGTCAGCGCCGCCGTGATCATCGTCTTGCCCGCGACCACGTCGCGCAGCAGCGCGCGCTGCGCCGGGGCGCCGAACCGATCGACCGCCAGGGCCGCGGTCGTCACCGCCCACAGCGGCACCGGCGCCGCCGCCGCGCCGGCCGCGGCCAGCAGCGCGCACAGCTCGAGCAGACCCTGGCCGGCGCCGCCGACGTCGTCGGCGACCGCGACCCCGAGGATCCCGGCGGTCGCGAGCTCGCGCCACAGGACGTCGTCGAAGCGGTCGTCGCCGCGCTCGAGCTGCTTGCGGACGTCCTGGGTCAGGCGGTCGGTGAAGATGCGGCCCGCCAGCTCGGCGACCTCGCGTTGCTCGTCGGTGAGGTGGAAGTCCACGGGGTCTCCTCAGCGCGGCGCGCGCGGCATGCCCAGCCCGAGCTGGGCGATGATGTCGCGCTGGATCTCGTTGGTGCCGCCGCCGAACGTCAGCACCAGGGTGGTCCGGTAGTAGGTCTCGATGCGGCCGCGCAGCAGCGCGCCCGGCGACCCGGCCTTGAGCAGCCCGGGCGCGCCCAGCACCTCGAGCAGCTGCTGGTAGATGCGCACGAAGCCCTCGCTGCCGAAGACCTTGACCGTCGACGACTCCGCCGGGTCGAGGCGGTCCTGATCGACGTGCTGGGCCTGGCGCCACGCCATCAGCCGCAGCGCCTCGATCGTCGCGGTGGCGCGGGCCAGCGCCTGCTGCACCCACGGCGCCTCGATCACCCGGCGGCCGTCGGCGGTCCGGGTCTGGCGCGCCCACGCGCAGGTCTCCTCGACGAAGCGCGCCACCGGGCCGGGCGCCATCAGCGCCACCCGCTCGTGGTTGAGCTGGGTCGTGATCAGCCGCCAGCCCTCGTTCTCGCGCGCGACCCGCATCGTCACCGGCACCCGCACGTCCTCGAGGTACGTCACGTTGGTGCGGTTGCCGCCGAGCGTGTGGATCGGCGTGATCGTCACCCCGGGCGCGCGCCGGTCGACCATCAGGATCGAGATGCCCTTGTGGCGGGGCGCGTCGGGATCGGTCCGCACCGCCAGCCACACGTAGTCGGCGTACTCGGCGAGGCTGGTGAACACCTTCTGGCCGTTGACGACGTAGTGGTCGCCGTCGCGGACCGCGCGGGTCGTCAGCGCCGCCAGGTCGGTGCCGGCGCCGGGCTCGGAGTAGCCGATCGCGAAGTGCAGCTCGCCGCGCAGGATCCGCGGCAGCATCGCCGCCTTCTGCTCGTCGCTGCCGTACTTCATCAGCGTCGGCCCGACCGTGCACAGGGTCAGGAACGGGATCGGGAAGCCGGCGCGCTGGACCTCGTCGAAGAAGATGAACTGCTCGATCGCGGGCCGGGCCTGGCCGCCGAACTCGCGCGGCCAGCCGACCCCGAGCCAGCCGTCGGCGCCGAGCCGGCGCAGCACCCGGGTGTACGCCGGGCCGCCGCCCTCGGTGCCGGCGACCTCGGCCAGCACCTCGTCGTCGACCAGCTCGGCGAGGTAGGTGCGCAGGCGGTCGCGCAGGGCCCGCTCGTCGGACGAGTAGTCGATGTACATGGTCCCTCCCGGAAGCTCAGGGTCGGTCGCGGCCGACGATCCACATCGCGAAGAACTGCGAGCCGCCGCCGTAGGCGTGGCCCATGGCGCGGCGCGCGCCGTCGACCTGGTGCTCGCCGGCCTGGTCGCGGACCTGCATCGCGGCCTCGGCGAACCGCAGCATGCCGCTGGCGCCGATCGGGTTCGAGCACAGGACGCCGCCCGACGGGTTGATCGGCAGGGCGCCGCCCAGCGCGGTCGCCCCCGACGCGGTGACCTTCCAGCCCTCGCCCTCGGCGGCGAAGCCCAGGTTCTCCAGCCACATCGGCTCGAACCACGAGAACGGCACGTACAGCTCGGCGACGTCGAGGTCCTTGCTCGGCGTGTGGATGCCGGCCTGGGCGTAGATGTCGCGGGCGCAGTCGCGGCCGGCCTGCGGGTTGACCTGATCGCGGCCGCTGAAGACGACCGGCTCGCTGCGGGTCGCCAGGCCGTGGACCCACGCCGGCGGCCGCGGCGCCGCGGCGGCGTCCTCGGCGGCGAGCACCATCGCGCAGGCGCCGTCCGACGACGGGCAGGTCTCGAGGTAGCGGATCGGATCCCACAGCATCGGCGAGTCCGCGACCATGGCGCGGTCGATGCCCTTGATGCGCAGGTGCGCGTACGGGTTCTTGAGGCCGTGCTGGCGATCCTTGACCGCGACCTGCAGGCCGACGTCGTCGGGCGCGCCGCTACGGCGCATGTAGGCGCGGACCAGCGGCGCGAAGTAGCCGCCGGCGCCGGCGGTGAGCTGGGGCTGGAACGGGATGCGCGGCGACAGCGCCCACATCGCGTCGCTCTCGGACTGCTTCTCGAACGCCACCGTGAGGACCCGGCGGTGGATGCCGCCCATGATCAGGTGCGCCGCGCAGATCGCGGTCGAGCCGCCGACCGAGCCGGCGGTGTGGACCCGGAGGATCGGCTTGCCGGCGGCGCCCAGCGCGTCGGCCAGGAACAGCTCCGGCATCATCACGCCCTCGAACATGTCGGGGGCCTTGCCGATGACGACGGCGTCGATGTCCTTCCAGGTCAGCTCGGCGTCGGCGAGGGCGCGCAGCGCGGCCTCGCGGATCAGCCCCGGGATCGACACGTCCTGGCGCTTGGCCTTGTGGTGGGTCTGGCCGATGCCGACGATCGCGCAGCGGTTGGCGGCGGTCACGGCGCACCTCCGTCGGTCTCGAGCACGCAGACCAGGTTCTGTTGCAGGCACGGCCCCGAGGTGGCGTGAGCGAGGGCGCGGCGGCCGTCGCCGGCCATCAGCCGGGCGGCGGCCTCGCCGAGCCGGGTCAGGCCCGCGACCATCATCGGGTTGGCGGCGAGCGCGCCGCCGGAGGGGTTGATCGCCGGGCCGTCGCCACCGTCGCCGTCGTCGATGCCGTCGGCGGTGCCGTCGTCAGTGGGCAGCCCGAGCGCGTCGCGCAGGATCAGCTCCTGGTGGCTGAACGGCGCGTGCAGCTCGACCAGATCGAACGGCGCCGCGTCGGGGCCGGCGCCGGCGCGGGCCGCGGCCTCGGCGGTCGACGGCGACCGGGTCAGGTCGCGGTGGCCGAGCTGGTGCGGCTCGATGCGGTGGTCGATGCCGCGGATCCACGCCGGCCGTGGCACCAGCCGGCGCGCGACATCGCCGGCCGCCAGCACCACCGCGCACGCGCCGTCGGAGATCGGCGGGCAGTCGTGCTTGCGCAGCGGCGCCACCAGGTAGGGCTCGGCGAGCAGCTCGTCGACCTCGCGCCGGCTACGGCGCTGCGCGCACGGGTTGGCGGCGGCGGCGCGGCGGCTGCGCGCGGCGACCGCAGCGAGCCGGCGCTCGTCGGCGCGGCCGCTGTCGAGCAGGGCGCGCGCCTGCAGCGCGGCCAGGCTGATCGCGTCGGCGCCCAGCGGCGCCAGGTAGTACGGATCGAGCTGCTGGACCAGGACGTCGGGCAGCTCGCCCAGCGACGACTTGCCGTAGGCGTAGATCAGCGCGGTGTCGACGTCGCCGCACTGCAGCCGGGCCCAGGCCTCGTAGAGGGCCCACGCGCCGTCCATCTCGACGTGCGACTCGGCGATCGGCGGCCACGGCGCGACGGCGTCGAGCGCGGCGACGAACGAGAACGGTCGGCCCAGCAGGTAGTCGCAGCTGCCGGAGATCGTGAAGCCGACGTCACGGCGATCGAGCCCGGCCTGGGCCAGCGCGGCGGTGACCACCGGCTGGACCAGCTCGACCTCTTCACGCTCGGTGTCGCGGCGGACCGCGGGCAGCTGGGCGAAGGCGATGATGGCGACGTCCCTCACGGGTCCCTCACAGGTGGTTCGCGTAGGTCTCGTAGGCGGCGTCCGGCTCGCCGGACAGCTCGAACCACCGGATGCTCGCCAGCGTCGGGCCCAGCTGGTCGTCGGCGACCCAGCGCGCCTGGACTCGCATGCCCATCCGCGCCTCCTCGGGCGCGATGCCGCGGACCAGGTGGAAGATCGGCATGTCGGCGCCGTCGAGCAGGATCGCGACCGCGACGTAGGGCGGCGGGAACGGCGCGGCCTCGAACGGGATGCGGATCACGCAGAACGTGGTCACCGTGCCGCGGTCGGCGACCTCGACCGGCTGGTCGGCGGGGACGCCGCAGGTCGGGCACGCGCCGCGCGCCGGCAGGTAGACCTTGGTGCACACCGGGCAGCGGCCGCCGACGATGCGACGGTCGGCGAGCGCCCGCAGGTACGACGACAGGTGGCGGCCGGCGGTGACCGTGTAGGTCAGCCGGACGTGCGACGGCACCATCGTCACCGGGGCGGCCGTCGCGGCGGCGTCGGGCGCGTCGTCGCTCACGGCGCCTCCCCGGCGACCGGCACGAAGCACGCCAGGTCGAGGATCGAGCCGGTGCGCTCGGCGCGCCACCGCGCGGTGACCCGCATGCCGGTGCGCATGGCGTCGGCGGCGCCGGCGTCGACGGCGTGGAGCATCGCGGTGTCGGCGCCGTCGATCCGGATCAGCGCCCACGCGAAGGGGCGGTCGAGCGGGTGGCCGGGGCGCGGCGTCGCGACCCAGGCCCAGGTCGTGACCACGCCGTCGGGCGGCAGCGGCACCGGCTCGCCGGTGGCCTCGCCGGTGGCGGGATCGTACTCGAGCGGCGGCATCAGCACGCGCCCGGTCGTGGTGCGCACGCCCTCGAGGCGGCCGTCGCGCAGCGCGGTCAGGAACCGGCCGATCACCGGCCCGGTGCTGCGCTGGTACGTGTACTCGAGGACGTAGGGGGCCGACAGGACGTCCATGGCTCGGACTAGAACATGTTCTAGTCGGGATGTCCAGGCGCGTCGACGATCCGCAGCGCCTGCCGCGGGCACAGGTGCGCCGCGGCCTCGACCGCGTCGCGCAGCGCCTCGGCGGGCGCCGGGTCGAGGACCTCGACCTGGTCGTCGTCGCCGACCCGGAACACCGCGGGCGCGGCCTGCTCGCAGCGGCCGTTGCCCTCGCACAGGTCGCGATCGACGACGATGCGCAGCGACCCGCTCACGACATCCACCGGCCCAGCGGCGTGCCCCACACCCAGCGGATCACCTTCTGCAGCGTCCGCTCCTTGTCGGCGGTGTACGGGTACCAGACCTGCTCCTCCTTGGGCCCGAAGCGGTCGACCAGGATCGGCTGGGCGTGGCAGTAGCCGCGCAGCCCGGTGTCGCCGTTGACCTGGCCGACCCCGGACGCCTTGCGGCCGCCGAACGGCGCCTCGCACGCGCCGTAGGTGATCGAGCTGTCGTTGACGCACACCGAGCCGGTGTCGAGGCGCTTCGCGATCGCCACCGCGCGGGCCTTGTCCTTCGACCACACCGTCCCCGACAGGCCGTAGCGCGAGTCGTTGGCCAGCCGGATCGCCTCGTCGTCGTCGGCGACGACGACGATCGGCAGGATCGGCCCGAAGGTCTCGTCCTGCATGATCAGCATGTCGTGGGTGACGTCGGTGAGGACGGTCGGCTCGTAGCACAGCTCGCCGGCCTCGAGGTTGCGGCGGCCGCCGCACCGCACGGTGGCGCCGCGCGCCACCGCGTCGGCCATGTGGCGCTCGATGGTGTCGAGCTGGCGCGGCCAGATCATCGGCCCGACGTCGAACTCGCCGTCGGTGCCCTGGCGCAGGGCCCGGGTCTTCTCGACGACGCGCCGGATGAAGTCCTCGGCGATGCCCTGGTGGACGTAGACCCGCTCGGTGCCGCAGCAGAACTGACCGGCGTTGAAGAACGCGCCGAAGACGGCGCCGCCGGCGGCGCGCTCGAGGTCGGCGTCGTCGCAGACGATCATCGCGTCCTTGCCGCCGAGCTCGAGCGTGCACGGGATCAGGTTGCGGCCGCAGGCCTCGCCGACCTTGCGGCCGGTGGCGACGCTGCCGGTGAACGAGATCTTGTCGACGCCGCCGTCGACCAGGGCGGCGCCGGTGGCGCCGTCGCCCTGGACGATCTGCAGGACGTCGGCGGGCAGGCCGGCCTCGGCCAGCAGCTCGCCGACCAGCGCGCCGGCGAACGGCGTCACCTCCGACGGCTTGAGCAGCACCGCGTTGCCGGCCATCAGCGCCTGCACCGTCGGGTTGAGGCCGAGGATGAACGGCCCGTTCCACGGCGTGATGATGCCGACGACGCCGAGCGGCCGGTACGTCACCAGCAGCTTCTTGGTGCGCAAGAGGTGCAGCCCGGGGCGGCGATCGCCGAGGATCGCCGCGGCGTGCTTGGCGTAGTAGGTCAGCGAGTCGAGCGCCGGGAACACCTCCATCATCAGCGACTCGAACTGCGAGCGGCCGGTGTCGCGGCGGATGACGTCGATGAACCGCGCCTGGTCGGTGCGCAGGATCTCGGCGGCGCGCCGCATGATCACGGCGCGCTCGGCGAACGACGTCGCGGCCCACGCCGGCTGCGCCGCGCGCGCCCGCGCCACCGCGGCCCGGACGTCGTCCGCGGAGGTCACCGAGATGTCGCCGGTGACCTCCTGGGTCGCCGGGCTGGCCACGCGCAGGTGGCGCCGGCCGTCTGTCGTGTCGACGGGGACAACGATCGCCATTCGATCCTCCTTCGGGATGTCGTCGCCGCCCGACGTCGTCCTCGACGTCCGGCGCGGTGGCGACGGGCCGTGGCCGCCCGGCGGGCGGCGGTCAGGCGGTCACGGGTTCAGGCGCGCGATCGTCTCGTGCAGCTCGCGCACCAGGTCGTCCATGATCGTCGCCACCGGGCGCACCGCGTCCATGCGGCCGACGATCTGCCCCACCGGCGAGGTCAACAGCTCCTCGGCGCGGGTCCCGGGCTGGCCGGCGTAGCGGAAGATCCGCGACGTCGCGTCGGCGGTGGCCATGAACTGCATCGGCATCGCCAGCGGGCCGGGGCCCTTGGGGTCGTCCCACGCGTCGGACCACGCGGTGCGCAGCTGCCGCGCCGGCTTGCCGGTGAGCGCCCGCGACCGGACGGTGTCGCGCGAGCCCGCGCGCACCAGCTTGTCCTTGAGCAGCGGGATGACGTCCGACTCCTCGGCGGTGAGCCAGATCGAGCCGGTCCACGCCCCCTGGGCACCGAGCGCCATCGCGGCGGCGACCTGGCGGCCGCAGCCGATGCCGCCGGCCGCCAGCACCGGCGTCTTGCCGACCGCGTCGACGATCTCCGGGACCAGCACCATCGTCGAGATCTCGCCGCAGTGGCCGCCGGCCTCGGTGCCCTGGGCGACGATGACGTCGACGCCGTTGGCGACGTGCTTGCGCGCGTGCTCGACCCGGCCGGTCAGCGCCGCGACCTTGAGGCCGGCGGCGTGGGCGCGGTCGACGATGTCGCGCGGCGGCGGACCCAGCGCGTTGGCGAGCAGCTTGATGGGCCGGGTCTTGGCCAGCTCCAGCACCAGGTCGACCTGGGGCCGGGTGGTCTCCTCGGTCCAGGCCAGCAGGTGGTGCCAGGCGTCGGTGCCCTCGGGCAGCGGCGGCACCTCGTGCCGCGTCAGCAGCTCCTCGATGAACGCCTTGTGGCGGGCCGGGATCATCTGCTCGAGCATCGAGCCCAGCTGCGCGGCGCCGCCGGTCTGGCCGGCGCCCTCGTACTTGGCGGGCATGACGACGTCGACACCGTACGGCTTGCCGTCGACGTGGGCCTCGATGAAGTCGAGGCCCTCGCGGAGCTGATCGACGGTGTACGCGACGGCGCCGAGCACGCCCATGCCGCCGGCGCGGCTGACCGCCGCGACCACCTCGGGCGCCTTGCTGAACGCGAAGATCGGGACCTCGAGCCCCAGCTCCTCGGCCAGGGGCGAGCTGATCCGCTTGCCGGTGGCGGCCATGGTCAGCTCGCCGGCGGCAGGAACTTGTTCATCTTCTGGGCCATCGGGATCGAGCCCGAGACCTTGAGCTTGCGGGTCAGGAACGCCTTGGCGCCGTTGAGCTCGCCGTTGGCGAGCTTGACGTAGTCGTCCGCCGAGATCTTGTAGGTCACCGTCGGGTCCGGCGCGCCGCCGGGCTCGACCGCGACGTTGCCGTCGGTGATGCGGACCGTCCAGGTGCCGCCGTTGGAGCCGGCGAGCTCGTAGACGAACGTGGCGTTGACGCCCTTGGCCTCCTCGGCCTTGAAGCGCTCCTGGATGGTCTCGAAGTACTCGGTGCAGCTGTTGATGCGACGCATCGATCTCCCCCTTGGGCGAGCGCGGCGGCGCCCGCGTGTGAAA
Organism: Kofleriaceae bacterium; assembly: GCA_020633495.1. Taxonomy (GTDB): domain Bacteria; phylum Myxococcota_A; class Polyangia; order Haliangiales; family Haliangiaceae; genus WYBA01. The sequence continues at coordinate 215,390 of JACKDR010000007.1, forward strand.
CATGTTCTAGCGCGCAGTAGAGCCGAGGTCGCGCGCACCGTCAAGCCGGAAACCGGCCGTCCCGGCGTCGGCGTGCGCGAAGTGCTCGAGCAGCGCCGCGTTGAGCCGGTCCGCGCACTGGTGCAGCACCGCGTGGCCGGCGTCGGCGAGCACGAGCAGGCGCGAGCCCGGGATGAGCTGGTGCAGCCGCCGGGTCTGGCGCGGCCTGACCAGGCGGTCGCGCGCCGCGACCACCACCAGCGTCGGCGTCCCGGCCAGGCGCGGCAGCCGCGGCGCGGTGCGGTGGGTCAAGACCGCGGCGACCTGGCGCAGGCGGTCGGCGGCGGGCGCGGCGGCGACGACGTGCTCGCCGAGGGCGTCGCGCAGCGGCGTGACGTCGACGTCGCGCAGGTAGTCGTCGGGGAAGATCAGGCGCTCGAGGGCGCGGACCCGGTGGCGGCGCGGCCCCAGGAAGCCGCGGGCGAACAGCGCCAGGCTCGCCGGCGGCGGCACCAGGTTGCGCAGGCCGCCGGCGTGGGTGACCACCAGGGTCAGGCTGCGGATCCGGGCGCGGTGCCCGAGCGCGACCTCCTGGGCGATCATGCCGCCCATCGAGACGCCGACGACGTGGGCGGCTGGCCAGCCGAGCGCGTCGAGCACGGCGATCGCGTGGCGGCCGAGGTCGCGCATCGTCGGCGGCCGGCGGCGCGCGCGCAGGGTCCGGCCGGCGCCGGCGTTGTCGAACCACGCGACCCGGTGGCGGGTCGCCAGCGTCGGGATCTGGTTGAGCCAGAGGTGCCCCGGCACGCCGAAGCCCATGATCAGCAGCACCGGCGTGCCGTCGTCGCCGGCGGTGTCGTAGAACAGACGGGCGTCGGCGAGATCGACGTAGGGCATGGGGGCCTGCTAGGGGCGGGCGCCGGGCTCCGGCGCGGCGCCGGCCGGCGCGTCCGCCGCCGCCAGCCCCGGGACCAGGACGATCCGGCCGGCGAGGTTGCCGGCGGCGACCAGGCGCTGGGCGCGATCGGCGTCGGTCAGCGGCAGGCGGGCGTGGATCGGCAGCGCGAACGGTCGCGCCGCGTGCAGCGCGACGACCGCGGCCATCTCCTCGGCGGTGGCGCCGCTCGAGCCGGTGATCTGGACGCCGCGGGTGATGATCCAGCCCAGGTTGAGCTCGACCCGCTCCTCGACGACGTTGCCGATCGCGACCATGCGACCGCCGACGTTCAGCGACCGCAGCGCGGCGTTGAACGTGGGCGCGCCGACGCAGTCGAGCGCGACGTCGACCAGCCCGCCGGGCAGGCGCTTGTGGAAGCGGCCGTCGGCGTCGACGATCACCGCGGTCGCGCCCAGGCCCTCGACCATCGCGACGTGGTCGGCGCGGCGGACCTGCGCGATCACGGTGGCGCCGAGGCGAGTGGCGATCTGGATCGCGGCGGCGCCGACGCCGCCGTTGCCGCCGGTGACCAGCACCCGCATGCCGGGCGCGAGCCGGCCGCCCCGGGTGAGGCCGCGATAGGCGGTGCCGAAGGTGCAATGCAGGACCGCGGCCTGGGCGGCGTCGAGGTCGTCGGGCACGCGGTACAGCGCCCGCTCAGGCACGGTCATCGTGGTCGCGTAGCCGCCGTCGACCAGCAGGCCGAGCACCGCGGCGGCGCGCAGGCACAGCGAGGTCTCGCCGGCCTCGCACGCCGGGCACGCGCCGCACGAGTCGCGGTGCATGCTCGCGACCCGGTCGCCGACCCGCCACAGCGTGACGTCGGGGCCGACCGCGGTGATCCGCCCGACCGCCTCGTGGCCCGGCGTGATCGGCACCTGCATGAACGGGAAGCGGCCGGCGCGGTCGATCAGGTCGCGGTGACAGACCCCGCAGGCCTCGATCGCGACGGTGACCTGGCGGCCGGAGGGGGCCGGCGCGTCGCCGGCCTCGACCGCCAGATCGCGGTCCCAGCCGGGCGCCTGCAGGCGGATTCGCACGCCGTGAGTGAAACGTGTTTCACTCCGGCCGTCAAGCGTGGTCGTCGGTGGCGTCACGGCGTATGATACCGCCGTGCAGCCCCGCTCCGTGACGTTCACCGGCGCCGGCGGCGTCCGCCTGGTCGGCGACGAGGTCGGCCCCGCCGACGCGGCGCCGGTGCTGCTGCTCCACGGCGGCGGCCAGACCCGCCACGCCTGGGGCGCCACCGCCCGGGCCCTGGCCGCGGCCGGCCACCGGGTCGTCGCGATCGATCACCGCGGCCACGGCGACAGCGGCTGGCCCGACGACGGCGACTACGGCCTCGAGACCTTCGCCGCCGACGTCTGCGAGGTCGCCGCGCAGCTGGGCGCGCCGCCGGTCGTGGTCGGCGCGTCGCTGGGCGGGCTGGCCGGGCTGCTCGCCGAGGGCGAGCGCGGCCCGGTGCTGCGGGCGCTGGTCCTGGTCGACGTCGCGCCGCGCATGGAGGCCGGCGGCGTCGCCCGCATCATCGGCTTCATGCAGTCCGGGCTCGACGGCTTCGCCTCGCTCGAGGAGGCCGCCGACGCGATCGCGGCGTACCTGCCGCACCGGCGCCGGCCCCGCGATCTCGGCGGCCTGTCCAAGAACCTGCGGCAGCGCCCCGACGGCCGCTGGCGCTGGCACTGGGACCCGCGCTTCGTCCGCCGCGACGGCATGGACCGCGCCTTCAGCCGCGAGCGCCTCGACGGCGCCGCCCACCGGCTGCGCGTGCCGACGCTGCTGGTCCGGGGCCGGATGAGCGAGGTGCTGTCCGAGGACGGGGTCCGCGAGCTGCGCGCGCTGGTGCCGCACGCCGCCTACGTCGACGTCGCCGCCGCCCACATGGTCGCGGGCGACGACAACGACGCGTTCTCGACCGCGGTCGTCGACTTCCTGGCCGGCCTCGACGTCGACGGCGGCGCCGCCGATCAGATCGCGCGATCGCGACCCGCCCAGTAGGGATCGCGCAGCTTGCGCTTGTACAGCTTGCCGTTGGGATCGCGCGGCATCTCGGCGACGAAGTCGATCGTCCGCGGCAGCTTGAACTTGGCCAGGCGCGCCGCCGCGTAGGCCTGCAGCGTCGCCGCCAGGTCGGGCCCGGGGGCGCGGCCGCCGACCGGCTGGATCACCGCCTTGACCTGCTCGCCCCAGTCGTCGTCGGGGACGCCGAACACCGCGGCGTCGATGACCTCGGGGTGGGCGAGCAGCACGGCCTCGATCTCGGCGGGGTAGATGTTGACCCCGCCCGAGATGATCATGTCGGCCTTGCGGTCGCACAGGAACAGGTAGCCGTCGTCGTCGAGGTAGCCGGCGTCGCCGACGGTGAAGAAGCCCTCGCGCCAGGCGTCGCCGGTCTTGGCGGCGTCGCGGTGGTACTCGAAGCGGTGGTCGCCCATGCGGATCCACACGGTGCCGGGCGTGCCGGCGGGCACCGGCTGGTGGGCGTCGTCGAGCACGCGGATCTGCGAGATCGGCCACGGCTTGCCGACGGTGCCGGGCTTCTTCAGCCAGTCGTCGGGCGTCGCCAGCGTGCCGCCGCCCTCGGACGCGGCGTAGTACTCGTAGATGCACGGGCCCCACCACGCCAGCATCTGGCGCTTGACGTCGACCGGGCACGGCGCCGCGCTGTGGATGACGTGGCGCAGCGACGACACGTCGTGGCGCGCGCGCACGTCCTCGGGCAGCTTGAGCAGGCGGGTGAACTGGGTCGGCACCATGTGGCTCGAGGTCACCCGGCGCCGCTCGATCAGCCGCAGCATCTCCTCGGGATCCCACTTGTCCATCAGCACCAGGGTGTGGCCGAGGTGGAGGTGGTTGGACGCGAAGTTGAGCACCGCGGTGTGGTAGAGCGGCGCGCCCACCAGGTGGACGCCGGGGCTGCCGGGGAGGATCCCGAACAGCGACAGGAACATCGCCTGCTGGGTCGCGATCGCCTCGGGGCTGGCGCCGGTCAGCGGCCGGCGCACGCCCTTGGGCTGGCCGGTGGTGCCCGAGGTGTACGTCATCGACGCGCCCGCGGTGCGCTCGGCGGGGGCGGTGGCGGGGTGGCCGGCGTGCAGCGCGGTCACCGGCTGGAAGCCGGCGGCGTCGCCGACGACGAAGCGGGCCGCGGCGGGGACGTCCGCGAGGTCACAGGCGGCGGCGACCACCGCGGCGGCGCGCGGCGACGTGATCACCGCGGCGGCCTCGCAGTCGCCGAGGATATAGCCGATCTCGGGCGCCGTGAGGTGCCAGTTGATCGGCGTGAGGTACCAGCCGGCCTGGTGCGCGGCCAGGAACGCCTCGATCATCGCGGCGCTGTTGTCGAGGACGGTGGCGACGCAGTCGCCGGGACGCAGGCCCAGGGCGCGGAGCCCGTGGACCAGCCGGTTGGCGCCGGCGAGCAGCTCGGCGGCGGTGACCTCGCGGCCATCCGGTTCGACGACGGCCACCCAGGCCGGCGCGTCGCTCGCGATCTTCCAGAACCCCACGTCGCTCATGGCTTCCTCCGGGTCGACGATCCGGCGCGCAGCCTACACCACGACCGGGCCGGTGTGAAACATGTTCTAGTCGGTCTCGCTCGGTCCTTGACTTGCCCGGCACGCTGCGCTTCCATGCGCTGGGTAGAACACGTTCCACTGTCGCCCGCGCGACAGCCGAGGGGTCATGGGGAGCGCCTCCTTCAACATCGCCGACCTGTTCGAGTCGCTGGCCGCCGCGTTGCCCGACCGCACCGCGCTGGTCTCGGGCTCGGTGCGGGCCACCTTCGCCGAGCTCGACGCCCGCGCCGATCGCCTCGCCGCGGTCCTGCGCGGCCGCGGCGTCGGCCCCGGCGCCCACGTCGGCGTCCACCTGTGGAACGGCCACGAGTACGTCGAGGCGATGCTGGCCGCGCTCAAGCTGCGCGCGGTGCCGATCAACCTCAACTACCGCTACGTCGCCGCCGAGCTGCGCAACCTGTGCGAGGGCGCCGACCTGGTCGCGGTCGTGACCCAGCGCAGCCTGCTGCCGCTGATCGCCGACGCCGCCCGCGGCCTGCCCGCGGCCTCGACCGTGCTCGCCGTCGACGACGGCAGCGGCGTCGACGTCCCCGGGCTCGAGCCCCGCGACTACGAGGCCGCGCTGGCGGCGGCGACGCCACGCCGCGACTACGGCCCGCGCTCCGGCGACGATCGCTACGTCATCTTCACCGGTGGCACCACCGGCATGCCCAAGGGCGTGGTGTGGCGCCACGAGGATCTGTTCTTCGCCGGGCTGCAGGGCGGCCGCCCCGGCGGTGACCCGGTGACCGAGCCCGGCGAGGTCGTCGACCACGCCCGCGATCCCGACAACGCGATGAACCTGATGCCGGCGGCGCCGCTGATCCACGGCGCGGCCCAGCTCGGCGCGTGGATCGGCCTGTTCACCGGCGGCACGCTGGTGATCCAGCCCGGCCGCAGCTTCGACGCGGTCCGGGTCAGCGAGCTGATCGGCGCCGAGCGGGTCACGACGATCACGCTGGTCGGCGACGCCATGGCGCGGCCGCTGTGCGACGCCCTCGGCGCGCCCGGCGCCAGCTACGACACCTCGAGCCTGCTGGCGATCGCGTCGGCCGGCGCGATCCTGTCGCCGGCGGTGCGCGACCGGCTCCAGGAGCTCTTGCCCGACACGCTGATCCTCAACAACTTCGGCTCGACCGAGACCGGCCACCAGGGCTCGGCGTTCCCCGGCAGCGAGACCGGCGCCGACGGCCGGCCCAGCTTCGCGATGGACCCCAACAGCGTGGTGCTCGACGAGGCGATGCGGCCGCTGCCGCCCGGCACCGGTCGGCTGGGCCGGCTGGCCCGCGCCGGTCACGTGCCGCTGGGCTACTACAAGGACGAGGCCAAGACCGCGGAGCGCTTCGTCACCGTCGACGGCGTCCGCTACGTGCTGCCGGGAGACATGGCCACCGTCGAGGACGACGGTCGCATCACGGTCTACGGCCGCGGCGTCAACTGCATCAACACCGGCGGCGAGAAGGTGTTCCCCGAGGAGGTCGAGGAGGCGCTCAAGGCCCACCCCGACGTCTTCGACGCCCTCGTCGTCGGCCTGCCCGACGACACCTGGATGGAGCGGGTCGCCGCGGTGGTGCAGCCGCGGCCCGGCCGCGCGATCGCCCTCGACCAGCTGCAGGCGCACTGCCGCACGCTGGTCGCCGGCTACAAGGTGCCGCGCCAGCTCACGGTGGTCGCCGAGGTCCAGCGCCAGCCCAGCGGCAAGCCCGACTACGCGTGGGCGCGGCAGGTCGCCCGCGACGAGGTGCGGTCGTGACCGCGGCGCCGTCCGGCTACGCCACCGGCTGGTTCGTGGTCGCGACCAGCGCCGAGCTGGCGCCGGGCGAGGTCCGGTCGCTGACTTACTTCGGCCGCCGGCTGGTCGCGTACCGCGGCGCGGCGCCCGCGCGTGACGGTGACCGCGACGCCGGCGGCGGCGGCGCGGTCCGGGTGCTCGACGCCTACTGTCCCCACCTCGGCGCCGACCTCGGCGTCGGCGGCACCGTCGTCGACGACACGATCCGCTGCCCGTTCCACGCCTGGCGGTTCGCCGGCGACGGCAGCTGCGTCGAGATCCCGTACAACCGCGGCGCCAGGCTGCCGGTCCGGGCCTGCGTCAAGGCGTGGCCGGTGCGCGAGCGCAACGGCTTCGTCTTCGTCTGGCACGACCGGCTGGGCCGGCCGCCGAGCTACGAGATCCCGGTGATCGCCGAGCACGGCTCGCCGGCGTGGACCGACTGGACGACCAACAAGATCACGATCCGCACCCAGCCCCGCGAGATCGTCGAGAACGTCGCCGACAAGGGCCACTTCCCGGCGGTCCACGGCACCCACATCGACGAGTTCGACAACGAGTTCGTCGATCACATGGCGGTGCAGCGCTCGGCGGGGATCGCCTACCCGCGCGGCGGCGGCAGCGACCGGTTCAAGCTGACCGCGACCTACTACGGGCCGGCCTACCAGGTCACCGAGATGGAGTCGTTCCTGCCCAACCGGCTGGTCAACGCCCACACCCCGATCGACGAGCACACGCTGGATCTGCGGTTCGGCGTCATGCTCGAGAAGGTCGGTGGCGACGCCAAGATGGCGCGCTACGCCGCCGCCTACGTCGACAACCTGCAGCGCGGGTTCGCCGAGGACGTCCAGGTCTGGGAGCACAAGGTGTGGCGCGACCGGCCCGCGCTGTGTGACGGCGACGGGCCGATCGGCGCGCTGCGACGCTGGTACCGCCAGTTCTACCCGGAGGCGCCCGCCGCGGCCGGCGCCGAGGAGCAAGCTCGATGAAGCGTTTCGACGGCAAGATCGCGCTGGTCACCGGCGCCGCCTCCGGCATCGGCCGGGCCACCGCGCTGCGCCTGGCCGAGGAGGGCGCCGCCGTGGCGTGCCTCGATCGCAGCGAGGCGGTGACCGAGACGGTCGCCGCGATCGAGGCCCTGGACCGGCCCGCGCTCGGCCACGTCGCCGACATCTCGTCGGAGGACGCGGTCGCCGCGGCGGTCGCCGCCGTGCTCGGCAAGTTCGACCGGCTCGACGTCCTGTGCAACGTCGCCGGCATCCTGCGCGCCGACCACACCCACGAGCTGACGCTCGAGAACTGGGACACGGTGCTGCGGGTCAACCTCACCGGCACGTTCCTGATGTGCCGGGCCGCGCTGCCCCACCTGGTCAAGACCAAGGGCTGCATCGTCAACACGTCGTCGACGGCGGCGCTGGGCTCGCACCCGTGGATGGCGGCGTACGCGGCGTCCAAGGGCGGCATCCTGTCGATGACGCGCTCGATCGCGGTCGAGTACGTCAAGCAGGGCGTGCGCGCCAACTGCGTCTGCCCCGGCGGCGTCGCGACCCCGCTGCACGGCCAGTTCCGCCTGCCCAAGGGCGCCGACGCCGAGCTGCTGCGCGGCGCGATGCCGATGGTCGCCTACGTCGGGCCCGAGCACGCCGCCAGCGTGATCGCGTTCCTGGCCTCGGACGACGCCCGCTACATCACCGGCACCGAGATCCGGGCCGACGGCGGGGCGCTGTCCTGATGGGGTGGCCGGTCGAGCCCGCGGCGCGGCGCGCGATCGACCTGATGCTCAACATCCCGGGCACCAGCGACGAGCAGCGCACCTGGTACGAGTTCATGAAGCCGCTGTTCCTCGACCGGGACAGCCGCGACGTCTTCGAGATGCCCGCGCAGTACATGTTCAAGGACATCCCCAAGATCGAGGACGTCCCGCAGGGCGACTACGTGGCGTGGACGGTGGCGCAGCTCGATCGCCACGGCATCGCGCGGGCGATGGTCGGGCTCGACGGCTCGCCGACGCCCAACCTCGAGGCGGTGCGCCGCTACCCCGACCGGTTCTTCGGCTCGTACCAGGCCAACCCCAACCGCGGCATGGACGAGGTGCGGACGATCGCGCGGCTGCACCGCGAGCTCGGCATCAAGGCGGTGACCGCGTTCCCGTCGGGGCTGTGCCCGCAGGTGCCGCTCGACGACAAGAAGTGGTTCCCGATCTACGCCAAGTGCGTCGAGCTCGACCTGCCGGTGTGCTGCTGCGTCGGCGTGCCGGGGCCGCGCCTGCCGATGGCGCCGCAGAAGGTCGAGCTGATCGACGAGGTCTGCTGGTTCTTCCCCGAGCTGAAGTTCGTGATGCGGCACGGCGCCGAGCCGTGGACCGACCTCGCGGTCAAGCTGATGCTCAAGTACCCGAACCTGTCGTACTCGACGAGCGCGTTCGCGCCGCGCCACTACCCCAGGGCGATCGTCGACTTCGCCAACACCCGCGGCGCCGACCAGGTCCTGTACGCCGGGTACTTCCCGATGGGGCTGTCGCTCGACCGGATCTTCCGCGAGCTGCCCGAGGTGCCGTTCCGCGATCACGTGTGGCCGAAGTTCCTGCACGCCAACGCCACCCGCATCTTCAAGCTGGAGAGCTGACATGCTGCGAGCCACCACCGCGCCTGCGCGCTGGGATCTGGAGGTCGACGTCGTCGCCGTGGGCTCGGGCCTGGGCGCGATGAGCTGCGCGATCGCCGCGCACGACGCCGGGGCGTCGGTGGCGATCCTGGAGAAGGCGCCCAAGCTCGGCGGCGTGTGCGCCTACTCGGGCGGCGAGGTCTTCGTCGGCTGCAACCACAAGCTGGCCGAGGAGGGTCGGCCCGACGACCCGGCGGCGGCGAAGGCCTACCTCGACTTCCTCGCCGGCGGCTACGCCGAGCCGGAGCTGGCGCGCATCCTGTTCGAGCGCGGGCCGGAGGTCGCGCGCTACCTCGAGGAGCGCGCCGGGGTGCGCTGGAAGATCATCAAGGACTTCCCCGACTACCACTACCCGCACGCGCCGGGGACGGCGGCGAGCGGCCGCTACCTCGAGGTCGAGCTGTTCGAGGGCGCGCAGCTGGGGCCGTGGCAGAAGAAGACCTACCTGACGCCGCACATGCCGCCCGGCATCACCCACGACGAGCTGTTCGCGTGGGGCGGGCTGGCGACGATCACGAAGTGGGACTTCGCGCTGATGGGCAAGCGGGTGGCCAAGGACCTGCGCGGCATGGGCCCCGGCATGATGGGCTACTTCGTCAAGGCCGCGGTGATCGACCGCGGCGTCGCCGCCCACGTCGGGACCCCGGCGCGCGAGCTGGTCGTCGACGGCGGTCGCGTCGTCGGCGTCCGCGCCGAGCGCGACGGCGCCGCGTTCTGGGTGCGGGCGCGGCGCGGCGTGCTGCTGGCGACCGGCGGCTACGACTGGAACCCGCGGCTGGCGCGCCAGTACGAGCAGCTGCCCGAGTGGCACTCGATGTGCCAGCCCAGCGTCGAGGGCGACAACATCGTCCTCGGCGGCGAGGTCGGCGCCGCGCTGGCCCGGGTGCCGAGCCACAACCTCGGCATGTTCTTCGGCTACCGGATCCCCGGCGAGGAGCACGACGGCAAGCCGCTGTACCGGGCGTCGTGGGAGGGCGGCTACCCGCACGCGATCTGGGTCAACCGCGCCGGCCAGCGCTTCGCCGACGAGTCGTTCTATCGCGACTACCTGCCCAAGTGCCGCAGCTGGGACGGGCTGCGCCAGGACCACCCGAACTACCCGCCGTTCCTGATCTTCGACCAGAGCTATCGCGACAAGTACGCGTTCGCGACCTACATGCCCGGCATGGAGGTCCCCGAGGAGGTGCTGGCGCGGGGCGCGACCCTGCGCGAGCTGGCCGGCAAGCTCGGCGTCGACGCCGACGGCCTCGAGGCCACGGTGGCGCGCTTCAACCGGTTCGCGGTCGAGGGCGCCGACCCCGACTTCGGGCGCGGCAGCTACCCGTGGGCGGCGGTCATGACCGGCGACAAGAGCCGGCCCAACCCCAACGTCGGACCGCTCGATCGCGGCCCGTTCTACGGCGTCGCGCTGGTGCCGGTGGGCGTCGGCGTCAACTCGGTCGGGCTCGACACCGACGCCAGCGCGCGGGTGCGGCACGTCCGCGGCGCGCCGATCCCGGGGCTGTACGCGTGCGGCAACGCCGCGGCGGCGCTCGACACCGGCGCCGGCTACCAGAGCGGGCTGTCGAACGTGCGCGGCATGACCTGGGGTTTCATCGCCGGCGAGCACATGGCGAGCGGCGCGGCGTAGCGGGGCGCCGGCGGCGCCGGGGGGCGAGGCAGCGACCGCCGGAGGGGCTGGATCGACGGCGCGCGATGAGCGATGGTCATCGCAGTGCCGCCGTCCCCGCGCTCGCGACAGCTCCGCCGCATCGGGCTCGGGCTGGCGATCGTCGCGTTCATCGTGATCGGGACGCTGCTGTGGCGCAGCGGCCTGGTGACGCCGTCGAGCATCGACGCCTGGCTGGTGTCGATGGGCAACTGGGCGCCGGTGCTGTTCGTCGGCGCCCACATCCTGGGCTCGCTGATCGGGCTGCCGACGATGGCGTTCCTGGTCGCGGCGCGCCTGGCGTTCGGCCCGTGGCTCGGCTTCGCCCTCGGCTACGGCGGCGGCGTCATCGCGGTGTGCATCCCGTTCCTGACCGCGCGGGCGCTGCGCCGCCCGGAAGGCGAGCCCTGGCACCCCAAGGGCAAGTGGCTGGGCAAGGCCTACGACCAGATCGACTCGCACCCGCTGCGTACCGTGGTGCTGCTGCGCCTGTTCCTGTGGTTCAACCAGCCGCTGAGCTACGCCCTGGCGCTGACCCGGGTCCGTCGTCGCGACTACGTCCTGGGCTGCGCGATCGGCCTGGCGCCGATCGCCGGCGCCGCGGTGTTCTCGGCCGGCTGGTTCACGGGGTAGCGGCGCCGGCGTCCGGGCGCGTTCGCGCGTCTCGGCGGCGAGCCGATCCACGCCCCCTCGACTCCGCCCTCGCGGCTGCGCCGCTCGGGCTCCGCTCGGGGTGAGCGGCGGACGGGCCGCCGCGAAGGTGCCCGGTTCGGTCGACGTCCGTGGCGGAGAGGACGCCCCGGATCGCTGACCCCGACCGAGGCGCGATGCTGGCGTGGCGGCAGCTCCCGCAACGCTCACCCACGCGGCGGCAGCTGCGGGATCGCTCACCCCGAGCGGAGGGGGAGGTGCGCAGCACCGACGCCGAAGTCGAGGGGGCGGGCGCCGGTGCGTCGCCTGCACGTGCGCGCGCCCGCGCGGGCGGTCCGCCACTTCGATTGGCGCGGCCACGCGCGATCGTGAATGCTCGAGGCGTGCGCGTCGCGCTGATGGTCCTGATGCTGGGGGTGCTGCCGCGGGTCGCGGCGGCCGGGCCGACCGCGGTGCCGGTCACCGTGCACGTCCTCACCGACGACGCCGGCCGCGCCGCCACCGACGACGAGGTCGCCGCCTGGATCGCGACCGCCAACGAACGGTTCGCGGCGGCCGATCTGACCCTGGTCGTCACCGGGACCGTCGAGCTGGCGCGCGACGCCGTGATCGACCGCGTCGCCGAGCGTCACGGCCTGGCCGCCGAGGCGCCGAAGGACGGCACGGTCCACGTCTTCGTCGCCCGCGGCGTCGCCGACAAGGACCAGGCGGGCGCGTGGCTGGGCGGCGTCCACTGGCGCTACGCCGGCGGCAAGCGGGCGTGGCGCGGCCGTCACTACGTGATCGTGTCGGCCGAGGGCGCGCGGATCGACACCTGCGCCCACGAGCTCGGCCACTTCTTCGGCCTCGGCCACCGCGCCGAGGACGACAACCTGATGAACGGCCAGCGGGTCGGCGACGCCACCCAGTTCGATGCCGGCCAGGTCAAGACCATCGCGGCCCACCTGCGCGCGGCGGTGCGATCCCGCGAGCTGACCCCGCTGGCCGCCGCGCACCAGCCGTAGCGGCGCGTGGTAGGCCTCCCTCATGGCCACGACACGTCCCCTGCACGGCAAGGTCTGTCTGGCCGCCGGCGCCACCCGCGGCGGTGGTCGCGGCGTCGCGGTCGCGCTCGGCGAGGCCGGCGCCACCGTGTAATGCACCGGTCGCAGCGGCGACGGCGCGCACGCGCCGGCGCCCCCGGCGGCGTCGCCGTTCGCGCTCGCCGGTCGCCGCGAGACCATCGAGGACACCGCGGCCCGGGTCGACGCCGCCGGCGGCCACGGCATCGCGGTGCGCTGCGATCACACCCGGGTCGCCGACGTCGAGGCCCTGGTCGCCCGCATCCGCGCCGACCACGGCCATCTCGACGTCGTCGTCGACAGCGTCTGGGGCGGCGACGAGCTGGCGCAGTGGGGGACGCCGTTCTGGGAGCTGGACCTGGCGCGGGTGGCGCCGATGATCGAGCGCGCGGTCACCAGCCACGTCGTCACCGCGCGCCTGACCACGCCGCTGCTGCTCGATCGCGACGCGCTGATCGTCCAGGTCACCGACGGCGACGCCCTCTACTACCGCGGCAACCTGGTCTACGACCTGGTCAAGATCGCGGTGGCGCGCCTCGCCTTCGCGATGGCCGAGGAGCTGCACGATCGCCGGGTCGCCGCGGTCGCGATCACGCCGGGCTTCCTGCGCAGCGAGGCCATGCTCGACCACTTCGGCGTCACCGAGGCGACCTGGCGCGACGGCGCCGCCCAGGATCCCCACTTCGCCTTCAGCGAGTCCCCGGCCTACCTCGGCCGCGCGGTCGCCGCGCTCGCCGCCGACCCCGACGTCATGGGGCGCTCCGGCGGCCTGTACGCGACCTGGACCCTGCAGGAGCGCTACGGCTTCACCGACGCCGACGGCTCGACCCCGCACTGGGGCCGCCACATGGCCGACAGCGACTTCGGCCGCGACCACGCCGCCTCGGCGCGGCGGTTCGTGGACGGCTTCACCGGACCGCGGTAGCGGCGCCGCCGGCCGCGCCGGCGCGTTCTCAGACCGCGGCGCCCAGGGTGCGGTAGCGGCGGCGGTGGTAGAGCAGGGGCTCGCGATCGGGGCGGGCGATCGCCTCGGTGACCCGACCGATGACGATCGTGTGGTCGCCGACGACGAGCTGGTCGTGGAGGTCGCAGGCGAGGTGGGCGGCGGCGCCGGCGACGACCGGCAGGCCGGCGGCGGTGCGCTCCTCGGCGACGCCGAACGACGGCGACGGCTCGCGGCCGGCGCGGGCGAAGTGCGACGACGCCGCGCCCTGGTCCGCGGACAGCAGCGAGATCGCGAAGCGGCCGACATCGCGGATCATCGCGGGCAGGCGGTTGCGGCTGGCGACGCACACCAGCACCAGCGGCGGGTCGAGCGACAGCGACGTGAAGCTCGACACCGTCAGGCCGTAGGCGAGGCCGCCGGCGCGGGTCGCCACCACCGACACGCCCGAGGCCCACGACGCCAGCGCATCCTTGAAGTCGACGGCGGTGGTCATCGGCGGTCCCTCCTCACGCGCCGCGCGGCAGGCCCAGCGCGCGGGTCGCGATGATGTTCTTCTGGATCTCGTTGGAGCCGGCGTAGATGGTGTCGGCGCGCGAGAACAGGAAGGTCTGCTGCAGGGTCGTGAGCTGGTAGGGCGCGCCGTCGGTGACCTCGGCGTCGGGCCCGAGGACGTCCATCGCCAGCTCGCCGAGGGTGCGGTGCCAGGTCGCCCACGACAGCTTGGTCATCAACGCCTCGCGCGGCAGCTCGCCGCGCTCGCCGTGGGCGAGCATGCGCAGCGCGTTCCACCGCATGACCTGCAGGCCGATCCAGGCGTCGGCGAGGCGCTGCCGGATCACCGCGTCGCGATCGGCGCCGCGCGCCCGGGCCGCGGCGATGATGGCGTCGAGCTCGGCGGCGAAGCCGATCTGCTGGCCCAGGGTCGACGCGCCGCGCTCGAACGTCAGCGTCGCCATCGCGACTCGCCAGCCGCCGCCGATCTCGCCGACGACCTGGTCGGCGTCGGTGCGGGCGTCGTCGAAGAAGACCTCGCAGAACTCGGAGGTGCCGGTGAGCTGCTGGATCGGCCGCACGGTGACGCCGGCCTGGCGCATCGGCACCAGCAGGTAGCTCAGGCCCTGGTGTCGCGACGACGCCGGGTCGGTGCGGCACAGCACGAAGCAGGCGTCGGCGATGTGCGCGTGCGAGGTCCAGATCTTCTGGCCGGTGATGCGCCACTGGCGACCGACGAGCTCGGCGCGGGTCTGGACGCCGGCGAGGTCGGAGCCGGCGCCGGGCTCGGAGTAGCCCTGGCACCACAGCGCCTCGCCGCGGGCGATCGGCGGCAGGACCCGGGCGCGCTGCGCGTCGGTGCCGAACGCCGCCACCGTCGGGCCGAGCAGGTGCTCGCCGATGTGGCCGAGGCGCCCGGGGCCGCGGGCGCGCGCGTACTCCTCGTGGAAGATCACCTGGCGCAGGAGCGACGCGCCCTGGCCGCCGGCGGCGCGCGGCCAGCCCAGGCCGATCCACCCGGCGGCGCCGAGGACGCGCTCCCAGGCGCGCCGGCCGTCGAGGTGCTCGTGCTCGTGGCCGGGTCCGCCCTGGCCGCGCAGGTGGCGGAACTCGCCGGCGAGCTGGGTGTCGAGCCAGCCGCGGACCTCGGCGCGGAACGCCTCGTCGTCGGCGGAGAAGCGCAGGTCCATGATCAGGTCCCCGGGGCGGTGGCCATGGCGGTGGCGGTGGCCTCGACGCCGAGGCCGAGGTGGTGGGCGACGCGCTCGCGCTGGCTCGCCGGCGCGCCGAGCAGGGCGCGGCTGGCGCGGGCCCGCTTGAAGTAGAGGTGGGCGTCGTGCTCCCAGGTGAAGCCGATGCCGCCGTGGACCTGGATCGTGTCGCCGGCGACCCGGAAGAAGGCGTCGCCGCAGAACGCGCTGGTCGCGGCGGCGACCTCGGCGAGCGCGGGCAGATCCTGATCCGCGGCCCAGCCGGCGTGGTACGCCGCCGAGCGCGCCGACTCGACGGCGACGAACATGTCGGCGCAGGCGTGCTGCACCGCCTGGAACGAACCGATCGGCCGGCCGAACTGGTGGCGGACCTTGGCGTAGTCGACCGCGAGGTCGAGGCAGCGCTGGGCGCCGCCGAGCTGCTCGGCGGCCAGCGCGATGCGCGCGAGGTCGAGGACGCGCGCGACGACGTCGCGGCCGCCGGCGGCGAGGCGCGCGGTCGCCGCGACCCGGACGTCGTCGAGGGTGAGCTCGGCCAGCGCGCGGGTCTGGTCCATGGTCGACACGCGCCGGCGGGTCAGCCCGGCGGCGTCGCCGGCGACGGCGTAGAGCGCGACGTCGCCGGCCGCGTCGGTCGCGGCGACCAGGACGAGGTCGGCGGTGGCGCCGTCGACGACGGCGCGCAGGGTGCCGGACAGGAGGTGGCCGCCGTCGACCGCGCGCGCGGCGGCGCCGACCACGTCAGCTCCCGGATCGGCGCCCGGCGCCAGGTACGCCACGGTGGCGGTGGCGTCGCCGCGGGCCAGCGTCGGCCACAGCGCGCGGCGTTGAGCGTCGTCGGCCGCGACCTGCAGCGCGGCGCCGGCGAGCGCGACGGTGGCGAAGAACGGGACCGCGGCGACCACGGCGCCGAGCTCCTCCATGACCGCGACCACCTCGACCCAGCCGAGGCCGGCGCCGCCGAGCGCCTCGGGCGCGAGCAGTCCGGCGAGGCCGAGGTCGCGGCCGAGCACGCGCCACAGCGCGGCGTCGTGGCCGACCTCGCTGGCCATGGCGCGGCGCGCGGCCGCGACCCCGCCGGCGTCGTCGAGGGCGCGGCGCAGGGCGCGGCGCAGCTGGTCCTGCTCGTCGCTGAAGGCGAACCGCACGCGCCGACTAGAACATGTTTCACTCGGGGTCGCAAGCGTGATATGAGCCTGGCCATGACCAGCACGTCCCGGCTGTGCGAGGGCCGCGTCGCGATCGTCACCGGCGCCGGCCGCGGCCTCGGCCGCGCCCACGCGCTCGAGCTGGCGCGCCACGGCGCCCGCGTCGTCGTCAACGATCTGGGCGTCGCCGCCGACGGCGGCGGCCGCGACGCCGGCCCCGCCGAGGCGGTGGCCGCCGAGATCCGCGCCGCCGGCGGCGACGCCATCACCAGCGATCACGACGTCGCCGACTGGGACGGCGCGCGCGCGATGATCGAGCTGGCGGTCGCCGCCTGGGGCCGGCTCGACGTCCTGGTCAACAACGCCGGCTTCGTCCGCGATCGCATGGTGGTGTCGACCGCCGAGGACGAGTGGGACGCGGTGATCCGCGTCCACCTCAAGGGCCACTTCGCGCCGGCGCGGCACGCCGCGGCGTACTGGCGCGAGGCCGCCAAGCGCGGCGTCGCCGTCGACGCCCGCATCGTCAACACGACCTCGGGCGCCGGGCTGCAGGGCTCGATCGGCCAGGCCAGCTACGCCGCGGCCAAGGGCGGCATCGCGTCGCTGACCCTGGTCCAGGCCGCGGAGCTCGGTCGCTACGGCGTCACGGTCAACGCGATCGCGCCGGCGGCGCGGACCCGCATGACCGAGACCGCGTTCGCCGAGATGATGAAGGCGCCGGCCGACGGCTTCGACGCGATGGCGCCGGACAACGTCGCGCCGCTGGTGGCGTGGCTGGCCAGCGGCGAGGCCCGCGGCGTCACCGGCCGCGTCTTCGAGGTCTCGGGCGGCGCGATCGCGGTCTCCGACGGCTGGCGGCCGGCCGGCAAGGTCGACCGCGGCGCCCGGTGGCAGGCGACCGAGCTGGGCTCGGTGGTGCGCGATCTGCTGGCGTCGTCACCGGCGCCGATGCCAGTCTACGGGGCGTGATGCGTCGCCTCACCGCCGTCGGCGTCGGGATCGGGCTGGTGGCCGCGGCCGTGGCCGCGGGGTGCGGCGGCGACGACGGCGCGGCCGGCGACGCGCTGCCCGAGGCGCCGCGGTGCGCGATCGCGGCGCCGGCGCGGGGCGCGCTGCACGTCGACGGCACCCGGATCGTCGACGACGCCGGGCGCACCGTCAGCCTGCGCGGCGTCAACGCCGGCGCCCGCAGCAAGTTCGCGCCCTACGCGCCGTTCGACTTCACCGACGACGGCAGCGGCGCCGGCTACCAGGCCGCCCTCGACGCCTACCTCGATCGCGCGGCGGCGTGGGGCATCGACGTGCTGCGCGTGCCGGTGTCGTGGCAGGCGCTCGAGCCGACGCCGGGCACCTGGGACGACGGCTACCTCGACCGCTACGTCGCGCTGCTCGAGGGCGCGTGGGCGCGCGGCCTGTGGACGATCGTCGACTTCCACCAGGACGTCTACGCCGATCCGTTCTGCGGCGACGGCTTCCCGCGGTGGACGCTGGCCGATCCGGGGCCGGCGCAGCGCGACTGCGCCGACTGGTTCCAGGGCTACGACCACGCCGACGTCCAGGCCGCGTTCGACGCCTTCTGGGCCGACGACGGCGGCGTCCGCACCGCATTCGTCGCGATGTGGGCGCACGTCCTCGACCGGGTCCGCGACACCGCGGGCGTCGTCGGCTACGAGCCCATCAACGAGCCGCACGGCGGCTCGGCGAACGCGGCGACCTGGGCGGCGACCACGCTGGCCGACTTCTACGGCGACATGGCGGCGCTGGTGGCGGCCCACGATCCGGGCGCGCTGACCTTCGTCGACACCACGGGGGTCGACGGCATCACCAGCGACACCTCGCTGACCCGGCCGGCGGGTGACGGCATCGTGCTGGCGCCGCACTCGTACGACATCGGCGCGCTGTTCGGCGGCAGCGTCCACCCCGACGTCGCGGGCCGGCTGGCGCCGTGGGCCGCGCTCGGCGACGCGTGGGGCGTGCCGGTGCTGATCGGCGAGATGGGCATCCGGGTCGACAACCCCGAGGCCGCGGTGCACCTGCGCCGCCACCTCGACGCCATGGACGCGCTCGGGCTGCACGGCACGTGGTGGGAGTACAGCGTCAGCACCGAGCTGTGGAACGGCGAGGACCTGTCGATCGTCGGCGGCGACGGCGCCGACACCGTCATGGTCGCCGAGCTGGCGCGGCCGTTCGTGCGCGCGGTCGACGGCGCCGTCGACGCGACGTCGTGGGACCCCGACGCCCGGCGGTTCGCGGTGACCTGGACCCCGGCGGGCGACGCGCCGGCCGAGCTGTCGCTGCCCGACCGGCTCGGCGAGGTCCGGATCGGCGCGCGCGGCGCCTGCGTCGAGGTCGACGCCGCGGCGCGGGTCGTGCGGGTCCAGCCCGACGCTGGCGCGACCTCGGTCGCGGTGACGATCGAGCCGGCGCGGTAGCGGACGGCGCGCGATCAGGCGGCCGCGTCGCGGGCGACGAGCCGGGCCGTCGCGCGGTCCCAGCGCCACGCCGTGGCCGCGTCGTCGAGGTGGACGCCGCCCAGCCAGCGATCGACGCCGTCGGCGAGGCGATCGGCGGTGCCGGCGAGGACGTCGCGGCCGTGCGGCGTCAGCGCCAGCGTGGTGTCGCGGCCGAGCAGCCGGCCGGTCGGCGTGCGGCCGTGGACCTCGATCAGCGCCGCCGGCGGCGCGGCCAGATCGGCGAGCAGGTGCTCGAACGAGGCGTCGGCGACGTAGTAGGCGTCCTCGCCATCGAGCACCGCCAGCCACGCCGGGACGCTCGCGGTGACGCCGCCGTCGATGGTGGCGAGCAGCGCGCGCTCGGTGCGCGACAGGCCGTCGTGGCTGCCGGGGTACTCCTCGAGGTGGCGACGCAGGGCGCGGGCGAGGAACCGCAGCGCGGCGAGGTCACCGTCGAGCAGGGCGACCAGCGCGCGCGGATCTGGCGCGGTGTACGCGCTCCACGCCGCGGCGCCGAGCGTGCGCATCGCGGCGGTGATCGGGGCGCGCGTCGGGTACAGCGCGACGAGCTGGTCGGGGCGGAGCTGGCCGAGGCCCCGGAAGTCGGCGACGTCGGGGTGGGCGTCGATCGAGACCAGCGACAGCGCGGGGAGCGGTGGCGCCGACGCGGCGGCGCCGGTCGTGCGCTCGACCAGCGCCAGCAGGCGGATCAGCAGCAGCTGGTCGAAGAGATCGTGCTCGTACCACAGGACGAGCTCGTCGGTGGGCGTCGCGCCGGTGAGGGCGTCGACGACGGTGCGGTCCCAGGCTTCGAGCTGGGCGCGCACGCTGCGCTCGTCGTCGTGGCCGGCGGAGGCGAGGAAGCCGGCGCGGACGTCCCACCAGGCGGCGTCCCACACCGGCGGGCACGGTCCCTCGGCGAGGACGTCGGCGAGCACGGCGACCGCGCCGGGGGCGCCGGGCGCGCCGGCGGTGCGCAGCGAGCCCGCGGTGGAGTCGCCGTTGCAGACGTGGAGGGTGCGGGGCATGGCGCCGGGGGCAGCGTAGCGTGGTGGCGCGGCGGGGTCACGGCCGGTGCGGCGGCGTACGGCGCGGTGCCCGGCCCTTCGACTCCGGGCTCGCCGCTTCGCGGCTCGCCCTGCGCTCAGGGCGAGCGGACTGGCAGCGGTGTGGTGCAGTGCGGTGCGGTGCGGCGCGGTGCGGTGCGGTGCGGCGTGCGGCGCGGTGCGGTGCGGTGCGGCGCGGTCAGGGCAGCTCGGCGGCGCGGCGGCGCAGCTCGAACTTGAGGACCTTGCCGGTGGCGTTGAGGGGCAGGGCGTCGACGGCGACGAACCGGCGCGGCACCTTGAAGTTGGCCATGTGGTCGCGGCTCCACGCGGTGAGCGCGGCGGCGTCGATGGTGGCGCCGGCCCGCGGGATGACGAACGCGACGCCGATCTCGCCGAGGCGCGGGTCGGGCGCGCCGACCACCGCGACCTGCGCGATCGCCGGGTGGCGCAGCAGGACGCCCTCGATCTCGGCCGGGTAGGCGTTGAAGCCGCCGACGATGAACATGTCCTTCTTGCGGTCGGTGATGCGCAGGTAGCCGCGGTCGTCGAGGACGCCGACGTCGCCGGTGCGTAGCCAGCCGTCGCGATCGATCGCCGCCGCGGTGGCGTCGGCGTCGTCGAGGTAGCCGCGCATGACGTTGTAGCCGCGGATCACGACCTCGCCGGCGGCGCCGGCGGCGACCGGTGCGCCGGCGTCGTCGACCACCGCGACCTCGACGCCCGGCATGGCGCGCCCCGAGGTGGTCGCCACGGTCTCGTCGTCGTCGCCGGCGCGGCACAGGGTCGCGACCCCGGTGCTCTCGGTGAGGCCGTAGCCGGTGAGCACGGTGGCGAAGCCGAGGTCGCGGCGCATGCGATGGACCAGCTCGACCGGCACGCTGGCGGCGCCGGTCACGGCGAGGCGCAGCGACGACAGGTCGACGTCGCCGCGCCCCGGGTGGGCGAGCAGCGACAGGTACAGCGTCGGCGGCCCCGGCAGCACGGTGATCCGGTCGCGGGCGATCCGCGCCAGCACGGCGTCGACGTCGAACGTCGGCTGCGGCAGCACCACCGCGCCGGCCTGCAGCGACGCCAGCCAGCCGGCCTTGTAGCCGAAGCTGTGGAAGAACGGCGCCACCACCAGGTACCGGTCGCCGCGGCGCAGGCCGACCAGGTCGCCCCAGTCGGCGAACGCGCGGGTGGTCTGGCCGTGCCGGCACGGCACCCCCTTGGGCGCGCCGGTGGTGCCCGAGGTGAACATCAGGTCGCAGACGTCGTCGGGGCCGACCGCGGCGGCGTCGCGCGCGACCGCGGCGGCGTCGGCGCGCGCGCCGCCGGCGACGAAGTCGGCCCACGCGGTGGCGCCAGCCGGGACGTCGCCGCCGAGGATCACCGTGGCGTCGAGGCGGGGCGCGGCCTCGGTCGCGCGCAGCATCGCGACGTAGCGGGCGCCGAGGAAGCCGTCGACGGTGAACAGCACCCGCGCCCGGCTCCGGGCCAGCACGAACGCGGCCTCGTCGCCCTTGTAGCGGGTGTTGATCGGCACCAGCACCGCGCCGCGGGCGTGGGTCGCCAGCGCCGCGACGATCCACCGCCACGAGTTGGGCGCCCAGATCGCGACCGCGTCGCCGGGCCCGACGCCCAGCGCCGCCAGCGCCCGCGCCGCCGCGGTCACGGCGTCCGCCAGCGCCGCGCAGCCGAGGCGGACGTCGCCGTCGACGATCGCCGGATCGTCGCCGCGGTCGCGGGCCGCGCGGGCCAGCACCGCCGGGATCGTCGTCGCGCTCACGGGGCGACCGTCACGCCGCGGCGGCGTCGTCGGCCGCGCCGGCGTCGCCGCCGAGGTGGACGCGCTCGAGGTGCGCGGCGATCTTGTTGGCGAGCTCCTCGGCGGCGGGCTCGAGCGCCGGCGCCAGCATGGCGTTGACCAGCGGCCCGGTGGGGCCGCCGGCGTCCATGCGCAGCGTGAAGCTGAGCCGCGACCGCACCGCGCCGATCGGGCCGGTCAGCCGCTTCGGCGCCTCGCCGTGCATCCTGCGGAACATGCGGCGGAACAGCCAGTCGAGGAACCGACGGCCGAACCAGCGCCGGCGCCGCGTCGGCGCGGGCGCGGCGTCGGCGTCGGCGCCGTCGTCGCCGGTCGCCGGCGCGTCGTCGGTCATGACCAGGACGCCGCCGCCGTCGACCTTCTCGTTGAGCCCGGTCAGCGTGAACGTGACCCGCTCCTGGTCGATCCACTCGGTGATGTGGGCGCGCAGCTTCACCGTCCGCGACAGGATCCCGACGTCGCCCTTGAGGGTCCAGATCGAGTCGGTGTCGTCGATGATCTCGTGGCCCTGGTAGCCGGTGACGAACGGCGCCCAGTTGTTCATGTCCTTGACGAACTCCCAGATCTGCGGGCGCCCCAGCGGCATCGTGGTGGCGTACTCGACCTCGGGCATGGTCGGCTCCTCGTCGGTGGTCGTCGTTACTTGGCGCCCGGCTGGGCCGCGGCGTGGCGGCCGGCCAGGTAGCCGAAGGTCATCGCGGCGCCGATCGTGGCGCCGGCGCCGGGGTAGCCCGCGCCGGTGACGCCGGCGGCGACGTTGCCGGCGGCGTACAGCCCGGGGATCGCCTCGCCGCCGACGCGCAGCACCCGGGCGTCGCCGTCGATGCGCGGCCCGCCCTTGGTGCCGATCGCGCCGGGGTGGACCTGGATCGCGTAGAACGGGCCCTGCTCGATCGTCCCGAGGTTGGGGTTCTGGCCGTGCTCGGGATCGCCGTAGAAGTGATCGTAGAGGCTCTCGCCGCGGTGGAAGTCGGGATCCGCGCCCTCGACCGCGAACCGGTTGAAGCGCGCGACGGTCGCGGCCAGGCCGCGGGCGTCGACGCCGATCGCCGCCGCCAGCTCGTCGAGGGTGTCGGCCTTGACCAGCCACTCGGGCACCGGCATGCCCGGCACGTAGGTCAGCAGCGCGTAGCGGGCCAGGTACTGGGCGTCGAGGACGATCCACGCCGGCAGGTTGGGCCGCTGGTAGCTGACCGGATCGAAGGCGAAGAACGCCTTCATCATGTCGTTGTAGTTATGGGCCTCGTTGACGAAGCGCTGGCCGGCGCGGTTGACGATGATCGTGTGGGGCAGCGACCGGGTCGCGAAGTCGCCGCGGTGCAGCTGGCGGCCGTCGTAGTCTTCGCCGGGGATCACCAGCGACGGGCACCACCACGCCTCGCTCATGTTGCCGAGGTCGGCGCCCAGCGCCATCGCCATGCGCAGGCCGTCGCCGTCGTTGCCGGGCGGGCTGTTGGGGTGGGTCAGCGGCCCGCCCAGGAACCGGCCGACCAGCTCGGCGTTCCACTCGAAGCCGCCCGACGCCAGGACGACGCCGCGGCGGGCCCGGATCAGGAGCTCCTTGCCGTCGTGCTCGGCGCGGACGCCGGCGACCCGGTCGTCCTCGACGATCAGCTCGTGCACCGCGGTGCCGAGCTTGGGCTCGAGGCCGCGATCGAGCAGCGCCTTGAGCAGGCCGCCCGCGAGCGCGCCGCCGTAGCACACCAGGCCCTGCTTGAAGCGCTTGGCCAGGACGCCGAACGGCAGCGCCGACGGCTTGGAGAACACGCCCCAGTCGGTGGCCTCGCTGACCGACATCGCGGTCATGCCGAAGACCGGGCTGCGCCGCAGCTTGTCCTTCCAGGCGCCGAGCTGGTTGGTGTCGAACAGCCCGGGGTCGAGCGAGCGGCCGCCGGGGCGCCCGCCCTCGAACTCGGGGTGGTAGTCGGGGTAGCGGGCCAGCGCCTTGAACGCGACCGGGGTGGCGCCCTCGACGAACTCGATCATCTCGGGCGCGGCCGCGAGGTAGCGCCGGATCATCGCCGGATCGCTGCGGCCGTCGGCGAGCCGGGTCACGTAGGCGAGCGCGGCGTCGAACGAGTCCTCGATGCCGACCTCGGCCATGTGCCGGTTGTTGGGCACCCAGACCACGCCGCCGGACACCGCGGTGGTGCCTCCGAACTTCTCGCTCTTGTCGAGGACGACCACCCGGGCCTTGCCGGCGTGCGCGGCCAGCGCCGCGGTGGCGCCCGCCGCGCCGGTGCCGACGACGACGACGTCCGTGTCCAGGTGCCAGGGCTTGCTCTTGCGGAACCACATCGGTGTGGCTCGGAGTGAAACATGTTCTACTTCGGGCGCGCAAGCGAAAGGAGAACGTGTTGCACCCGACCACGTCGGGGTGCGATGATCGCGAAGCCGTGAGCACCAACGAGAAGAGCCGGATCGACAAGATCTTCGACGTCGCGATCGAGCTGGCCGAGGCCGGCGGATACGACAACGTGCGCCAGCGGGACGTCGCGGCGCGAGCCGGCGTGGCGCTCGGCACCCTCTACAAGCGCTTCCGCAGCAAGGAGGACATCCTGTCGGCGGCGCTCGAGCGCGACAGCGCCAAGCTGGAGCGCCGGATCGAGAAGACGCCGATCAAGGGCGACAGCGTCGAGGATCGCCTGCTGGGCTTCTACACGATGCTGACCCGGGCGCTGTGCCGGCGGCCGCACTACGCCCGCGCCGTGGTCCGCGCGATGGCGTCGGGCCAGCCCGAGGTCGCCCGCCACGTCGTCGCCTACCAGGGCCGCATGAACGCGATGCTGATCGCGACGATGCGCGGCGTCGGCCGGCTCACGATCGGTGACGCCACCGCCGATCCGCCGACCGAGCGCGAGCAGACGCTGGCGCTGCTGCTGCAGCAGAACTGGTTCGCGTCGCTGGTCGGCTGGGCCGCCGGCCTGCACAGCCAGGCCGACGTCATCGAGCACGTGCGGATGGCGCTGCGCCTGTACCTGCGCGCGATGGACGCCGAGGACAAGGACAAGCGGTCGCGCTGACGCGGCGGCGGCGGCGCCCGCGGCCGCCGCCGGCTACGGCCGGGCCTGGACCTGCGCCGCGGTGATCGGGGCGTCCGGCGTGCAGCCCGCGCCCGCGCAGTGGCGCACGGCGAAGCGCGCCTGCTCGAAGATGTTGAAGTACCAGAACACGAGGTCGACGGCGTAGCTGCCGTCGGCGTCGATCGCGACGCAGCCGGTGGCGGCGTCGGTGCTGGCGGCGCCGAACCCGGTCTCGGCCAGCGGCGCGTCGGGGCTGGCGCCGGCGTCGACCCAGACCTGGCCGCAGCCGTTGCGGCCGTTGATGATGTCGGTGCCGGTGGCGCCGATGTCGACCGCGAAGCAGTGGGTGCCGGCGGCGAGGGCGAGCTCGCCGTGGAAGCGGACGCTGAAGCGCCCGCTCTGCGCGGTCGGCCACGGCGGGTCGAAGCCGTACGACGGGTCGTCGTACGAGTCGGCGGCGGTGTCGAACTCCCAGCCCGCGATCACCGGCATCTCGGCGACCGAAGGGTCGAACCGGTCCGACATCTCGGCGCGGTCGTCGAGGGCGTCGCAGCTGCCGGTGACCTCGGGGCGCTCGCCGATCGTCGCGATCAGGCCGTTGAAGACCGCGGGATCCGTGACCGGATCGCCGTCGCCGAGCTCGTCGCAGTCGGCGACGCCGTCGCCGTCACCGTCGCGGCCGGGCTCGCAGGGGCCGGCGTCGCCGTCGTCGTCGCCACCATCCGTGGCCGGATCGAGTTGATCCGCGTCGGGCGGCGCGGTAGCGATGGACTCGCCCAGGCGGCAGCCTGCCAGCACCACGAGGGCGGCCATGATCGGCGGGTTGCGCATGGGTGAATCGGGCTTGCCTCCCCTGGTGAAACATGTTCTAGTCCGCGTCGCCAGCTGTCAAGCCCGCAGAGCAAGGAGCCGGAGGATGAGGCACGCGGTCATCGTGGCAGGGACGATGATGCTGTCGGCGGCCTGCGCGCCGGACGGCGTGCTGGGTGACGACGTCGCCAGCCAGCAAGGGGATGGAGGCAGCCAGGGGCCCGACGCCGACGTCGGCGGCGGGCCGTGCGACATGACCGGCGTGTGGATCGCCGAGCAGCACACGGTGTCGACCGCGCTCGCGACCCCGCAGAACACGACCAACTGGTTCTACTACCGGATCACCCAGACCGGCGATCGCTTCACGGTCGTCGATCAGCTCAACTGCGGCTTCGTCGTCGACGGCACGACGACGGTGACGCTCGACGACGCCACGCTCGAGGCGCTGGCGCCGGCCGAGTTCGCGGCCAAGCGCACCGGCACGTTCGCGCTCACCGGCGACGGCGCCCACTGCGACTTCACCCTCGATCGCGGCTACAACGTGCGCGGCGCCGACATGGCGACCTACCTCACGGACGTGTGGCAGCCGGGCGATCCGCCGATCGCCCTCGATCAGCTCCCCGCGCTGCCGTCGGCGCCGCCGGGCATGGAGGACTGGGATGACGACGGCCAGGACGGCATCACGTTGCGCAGCGGCCTGGGCAACCGTTACGTGTGCCAGCGAGACTACAACGAGCATCGTGGCACGACGCCGACCTACGCCGCCGCCTTCGGAGGTGACGGGGTGATCACGGTCCTGTGGGACAGCCAGGAGGGGATCTCGAACCAGACCCCGCCGCTCTTGCGCACGTCCGCGACCCCCGACGGCGACGGCTGGGCCCGCTACGCGCGGGTCGGCGACCGGCTCCAGGTCGTCACCACCGGCGACCACCCGGCGCTCGAGACCTGCCGCAACGTCCAGGTGCTGGCGCAGGAAGTCTGGCCGGGATGAGCCGTCGCCCGCGCTTGCTGGCGCTGGTCGCCGTCGCCGGCGTCGCGCTGCCCGCGGCGCGCGCGTCGGCGTCGCCGCTGTTCGAGCTGGTCGGCGACGTCCAGGGCCACGGCGGGCTGACCGCGCGGGTGTCCTCCGACGGCGCCGCCGCGGCCTACTTCAACCCGGCGCTGCTGGTCGACGCCCCGCCCGGCGTCGATCTCGGCGTGTTCTTCGTCGTCGAGGAGATCGGCATCACGCTCGACGGCCGGTCGAGCGCGGCGATGTGCGCCGGCGGCGCCTGCGACGTCGCCGCGGTCAGCGGCCGCGGCCCGGAGTCGTTCCGCCACGGCGACACCGGCGCGCCGATCGAGGATCCGACGGTGCCGACGTCGTGGCTCGAGGACGGCACGCCGACGTTCGGGGCCCGGCCCCGGCAGCAGGCCGGCAGCGGCCACCAGAAGCGCGCCTACCAGACCCTCGGCCTGGTCACGCCGGTGTTCGGCGGCCGGGTCATGCTCGGGCTGTTCGCGATGATCCCGCTGGGCGAGTTCACCACCGCCAAGGCGTTCTATAACGACGAGCGCGAGCAGTACTTCTCCAACAGCCTGCACCCGGAGCTGTACGGCGATCGCCTGACCGCGACCTCGCTGGCGTTCGGCCTGGGCGTGCGGGTCCACCGCACGGTGTCGATCGGCACGACCTTCACGCTGAGCCTGGCCAACCGCGCCGCCGCCCCGGTCTACGTGTCCAACCTCAACGACCTCGACACCACGCTGCTCGACTCCGACATCGCCGTCGAGGCCGCGGTGGCGCCGCACTTCGGCGTGGCGTGGACGCCCACCGACAAGCTCAAGGTCGCGGCCACGGTCCACACCCCGCAGGCGTTCCAGATCACGACCGCGTTCGACTACGTCCTGGCCACCGGCCAGGAGCAGTCGACCGAGCTGCACTTCACCCACTCGTACATGCCGCTGACCGTGGCGGCCGCGGGGAGCTGGCAGCTCGAGGCCGCCGGTCGTCCGGTGTGGCTGGCGGCGCAGGCGAGCTGGGCGCAGTGGTCGCACTACGAGGATCGCCACGGCGTCCGCCCCGGCGGCGACTACCCGTGGTCGGACACGATCGCCGGCGCCGTCGGCGCCCGCGTCGACGCCGGCCCGGTGTTCGCCTGGCTCGACCTGGCGTACCAGCCGTCGCCGGTGCCGCCGCAGACCGGCCGCAGCAACTACGTCGACAGCGACCGGGTCGGCGTGTCGGCGGGGCTCGATCGCGAGGTCGCGCTGTGGGGCAGCCGGTTCAAGGTCGGGCTCGACCTGATCGGCCACCGCTTCTTCGATCGCCACGTCACCAAGTTCACCCCGCCCGACGGCGCCGCCGCCGACGCCTACCCCGAGCTGGTCCGCGACGAGGTCCCCGACGACGCGATCGACGTGCTCGGCCAGCCGGTGCCCAACCGCGACGGCCTGCAGACCAACAACCCCGGCTTCCCCGGGTTCGCCTCCAAGGGCTGGATCGTGGGCGGCGGCTTCCACGTGGCCATCCGGTACTGAGATGACGGCGCGCGACGGCCAGGCGGCGGTGGAGCTCGAGGGGGTGGGCAAGGCGTTCGGCGGCCGGCGCGTGCTCGCGGGGGTGTCGCTGACCGTGCCGCCCGGCGGCCGCCTCGGCATCATCGGCCCCGCGGCCGGCGGCAAGAGCGTGCTGCTCAAGCTGATCGCCGGGCTGCAGCGGCCGGACGCCGGCGCGATCCGCGTGCTCGGCCACGACCTGGTCGCGGCGCGCGAGCCCGAGCTGGCCGCGCTGCGCAAGCGCATCGGCATGCTGTTCCAGAACTACGCGCTGTTCGACTTCCTGTCGGTCGCCGACAACGTCGCGTTCCCGCTGCTCCACGCCGGGGTCGCGGCCGACGAGATCGACGCCCGGGTCGCGGCCCGGCTGCGCGCGGTCGGCCTCGCCGGCTCGGAGAGCAAGATGCCGGCCGAGCTGTCGGGCGGCATGAAGAAGCGGGTCGGCATCGCCCGCGCCACCGTGGCGCGCGCCGAGCTGGTCCTCTACGACGAGCCGACCGCCGGCCTCGACCCGGTGACGACCTCCAAGATCTACGACCTGCTGCGCGCCGACCAGGCCGAGACCGGCAGCACCGCGGTCGTGGTGTCGTCGGACGTCGCCGCGGTGGCCGCGTTCGCCGACACGATCGCGATGCTGCACGACGGCCGGATCCGCTGGGTCGGCGCCGCCGCCGGGCTGTTCGACGCCGACGATCTGGTGGTCCGCAGCTTCGCGCGCGGCGAGGAGCGCGACGGCGCCGCGGTGCTGTCGCGCTCGGTCGAGGCGGCGCGCCCGGCCCCGGGGGCGTGGCCGTGATCTTCCGGCGCTCGCTGACCCAGCTCGGCGGTCGGGTCATGGCCATGGCCCGCGACGTCGGCGGCGTCTTCGTCCTGACCATGGAGGTGCTGCGCGCGCTGATCCCGCCGCGCCTCGACGGCCGCGAGACCGTTCGCAACCTCTACAAGATGGGCAACCGGTCGGTGCCCATCGTGGTCCTGACCGCGCTGTTCGTCGGCGGCCTGATGGTCATCCAGTTCGCCGCGTTCGTGAAGCAGTTCGGGGCCCGCGCCCTGGTCGGCTGGGGCACCGGCTACGCGGTGTTCCGCGAGGTCGGGCCGATCCTGATCGGCCTGATGTTCTCGGGCCGGGTCGGCGCCAACAACACCGCCGAGCTGGCGACGATGACCGTCACCGAGCAGGTCGACGGCCTGCAGGCGCTGGCGATCGATCCGATCCGCTACCTGGTGGTGCCGCGCGTGGTCGCGATGATGATCATGCTGGTCGCGCTGACCGTGATCGGCGACGCGGTCGCGCTGATCGGCACGATGATCATGTCGTACGTGGTGCTCGACATCCACCCGTACACCGTCTGGTACAGCCTGGTCGACAACCTCGGCCCGTCGGACTTCCTCCACGGCATCAGCAAGTCGCTGGTGTTCGGCGCCGCGATCGCGCTGTCGAGCTGCTACTTCGGGCTGACCGTGCGCGGCGGCGCGGTCGGCGTCGGACGCGCGGTCAACGCCGCGGTGGTCGGCGCCGCGGTGTCGATCTGCTTCCTCGACTTCCTGATGACCTACCTCACCGCGTGAGCCCGAGCCGCCCCCGAGCCAGCCCCCGAGCCCCCCGATGATCGCCCGCCGCCCCCTCACCGCCATCGGCCGCCGCGCCCTCGACGGCGTCGACGCCGCGCTCGAGCTGGGCCGGGTCGCGGTCGGCACGATCGTCGGCGCGCTGATCAGCTACTGGCGGGGGCCGCGCCGCCGCGGCGAGATCGCCCGCCAGATGTACTTCATCGGCAACCGGTCGCTGCTGTTCGTCGCCGTGACGCTGGGCTTCATCGGCATGGTGATGGTCTACCAGACGTGCCTGTTGACCACGCAGGTGGTCGACGGCCGCGGCCAGGTCGGCGCCCAGTTCGCCCGCCTGCTGGTCCTCGACGTCGGGCCCAGCCTGACCGCGATGATGCTGGCGACCCGGGTCGGCGCCGGCATCGCCGCCGAGATCGGCTCGATGAAGGTGACCGAACAGATCGACGCGCTGCGGATGTCGGGCGTGACGCCGGTCGACTACCTGGTGGTGCCGCGGTTCCTGGCCTCGGTGATCATGACCGTCGTGCTGACGATGTTCGGCATGGCGGTGGCGTGGGGCGCCGGCGGGCTGACCGGCTACTACTCGTTCCAGATCAACCCGCGGACCTTCTTCGATCTGTCGATGGTGGCGCCGGCCCACGTCTGGCTGGGCATGACCAAGGCGGCGGCCTACGGCGCGGCGATCCCGATCGTCGCCGGGTTCTGCGGCCTGCGCGCCAAGGGCAGCTCCGAGGGCGTCGGCGCCGCGACCACCGCCGCGGTGATCGGCTCGAGCTTCGCGGTGCTGATCATCGACTTCACGATCTCGGCGATCGGGCTGATCATCTGGGGGGCGGGGCTGTGATCGAGCTGCGCGGCGTCCACAAGGCGTTCGCCGGCCGGCCGGTGCTCGTCGATCTCGACCTGCGCTGCGACCGCGGCGAGGTCCTGTTCATCATCGGCACCTCCGGCGTCGGCAAGAGCGTGACGATCAAGCACCTGGTCGGGCTGTTGCGGGTCGACGCCGGCGAGATCTGGCTCGACGGCCGCCGCATCGACGCCCTGCCCGAGCGGGCGTTCCACGCGATCCGGCGCCGGGTCGCGATGGTGTTCCAGGGCGCGACCCTGTTCGACTCGATGACCCTGGCCGAGAACGTGGCGCTGCCGCTGCGCAAGCACGGCCGGATGCGCGCGGCGGCGGCGCTGGCCGACGCCCGGCGCCGCCTCGACGAGGTCGGGCTCGCCGACTTCGTCGACCGCTACCCGGCCGAGCTGTCCGACGGCATGCGCAAGCGCGGCGCGATCGCGCGGGCCCTGACCCTGGATCCCGAGGTCGTGCTGTTCGACGAGCCGACCACCGGCCTCGATCCGATCAACGCGCGGCGGGTCGACCGGCTGATCCGCGAGCTCGCCGACCGGCGCGGCGTCACCGCGATCGTCGTGTCCCACGATCTGGCGTCGATCTTCGCGATCGCCGACCGGATCGCCTTCCTCTACCAGGGCGGGGTGCGCGCCTGCGGCACCCCCGCCGAGATCCGCGGGTCCGACGACCCCGTGGTGCAGCAGTTCATCCAGGGGCGCGCCAGCGGCCCGATGGAGACGCCGGGCTTCTAGCCGGCGGGATCGCGAGGACAGCCATGCGAGAGAGCGGCATCGAATACAAGGTCGGCCTGTTGATCGCCACGTCGGCGGTGCTGTTCGCCGGGTTCATCTTCTTGCTCGGCAACTGCTCGCTGCGCGGCGGCTACACCGTCTACGTCGACTACGACTTCAGCGGCAACGTCCAGGAGGGCGCGCCGGTCAAGGTCTCGGGCATCAAGGTCGGCCGCGTCGAGAACGTCGCGTTCCTCGGCGGCGAGATCGACAAGGCGACCGGGCGCCGGGTCCAGGTCCGGGTCGAGCTGTGGATCGAGAACCGGGCCAAGAACAGCGTCCGCCAGGACGCCGAGTTCTTCATCAACACCGCCGGCGTCCTCGGCGAGCAGTACGTCGAGATCGTACCGGGCGACGACTGGGACCAGCCGCCGATCGCGCCCGGGGCGATCGTCGTCGGCGTCAACCCACCGCGCACCGACCTGGTGGTGGCCCGGCTCTACGAGCTGCTCGACATCGTCTCGGCGGTGCTGCGCGAGGACCGCGACAAGATCACCGGCATCCTGCGCAACGGCGCCGGCGCGGTCGACGAGGTCAACCGGATCCTCACCGAGAACCGCGAGCACATCGGCGAGATGATCGTCGCGGTCACCGATCTGGCGCACGGCACCAAGGACACCCTCGACAAGGTCAACCGCGGCCTCGATCCCGGCGCGGTCGCGGCGATCCTGCGCGACACCGACAAGCTGCTGGTCACCGCCGACCGCTCGCTCGACGGCCTGACCCCGA
Organism: Kofleriaceae bacterium; assembly: GCA_020633495.1. Classification (GTDB taxonomy): domain Bacteria; phylum Myxococcota_A; class Polyangia; order Haliangiales; family Haliangiaceae; genus WYBA01. The sequence goes on from JACKDR010000007.1 coordinate 247,065, forward strand.
CCGCGCAGGCGTTCCTGCAGGACGCGACCCGGGTCACCGGGCTGGTCACCGAGCCGCGCATCGAGCGCGCGCTGGGCGCGGTCGATCGCGCCGCCGGCGCCGCCGAGCAGGCCGAGGACCTGATGCTCAACGCCAACGGGCTGCTCAAGGATCTGCGGGCCGGCAAGGGCACCGCGGGGGCGCTGCTGTCACGGTCGGAGGTCTACACCGATCTGCGCGAGCTGATCCGCGATCTGCGGCGGCACCCGTGGAAGGTGTTCTGGAAGGAGTAGCCGGCCGATGGCCCTGCTGATCCACGACCAGCGCCTGACCCGGCGCGTCGGCGCCGCGGTGCTCGCGGTGACCGTGCTGGTCGTCGTGTTCGTCGTCACCGTGCTCGATCGCATGGAGACCGACGGCGTGCACGTGCGGGTCTACTTCACCCAGGCGACCGCGTTCAGCGAGGGCGCGCCGGTGCAGATCGCGGGGCAGACGATCGGCAAGCTGACGTCGATCGCGATGGTGCCGGCCAACCAGTGCGGCCCGGGCCACCCGCTCGAGGGCACCGGCGGCCTGGTCGCGGTGGCGACGATCGATCCGGCATGGGCGCGGCGGATCCCGGCGAACGCCGAGTTCTTCATCGGCGCGCGCAGCGTGTTCGCGCCGCGCTACCTGGAGATCGGCGCGCCGCCACGGCACGCGCTGCCCGACCGGCCGATCCGCGAGGGCGATCAGGTGCGCGGCGTCGATCCGCCCAACCTCGACCGGCTGCTGCAGCGGACCTGGGACAACCTCACCGAGCTCAAGACGTTCGTCGACACGATCCGGCCGTGGACCGTGGACATCACCGTATCGGCGCAGGCGCTGGGCGCGACCGTGCTGAGCCTCGAGCCGTCGCCGGGCGCGTTCGACGCCATCGACGCCGAGGTCCAGGGCGCGGCGTCGGACGCGCGCCGGATCGTGATGGACGCGCTCGAGGGGACGTTCGATCCGGCGGCGTTCCGGCGCCTGGCGGCGCGGGTCCGGGTCGTGGTCGGCAGCCTGGAGGACACGTCGGACCAGATCGGCGCGCGGCTGACGCTGCTACGGTACGCGCTGCGGCGCGCGGGCGACCAGCTGCCGAAGGACGTGCGCGCCACGCTCGACCGGGCGCTGGCGGCGGGGCAGGCGGCGATGAAGGAGGCGGGCCGGGTGCTCGGCGAGATGCGCGGGATGATGGACGACGCGAGCTGGGGCAAGGGGACGATCGGGGCGCTGGCGGGGGACCTGGAGCTCATCGACGACTTCAAGGAGGTCGTGAAGGTGCTGAAGCGGCATCCCTGGCGGGTCGTGGCGCCGCCGCAGTCCGGGGACTAGCGGGCGGACCGGGACGGACGGCGGGACCGCTACCCGACCCGCTGCACGCTGGCCTTGAGCAGGGCCTGGCCGTACTGCCACTGGCCGTCGGGCGTGCGCGCGCTGACCGCGCGGGTGCGCAGGCCGCCGTGGACGTCGGCCAGCGTCGGCGCGAGCTCGAACGTCTCGCCGCCGGAGGCGCCCGGGTGGCCGCCGGCGCGCGCGATGTGCAGGAACAGCGCGCCGCACAGCGCGGCGACGACGCGACGCAGGTAGCGAAAGCGTGCGGGCAGCGCCGTGGCGACCGGCGCCTGGTCGTGCGCCGCGATCAGCAACGCGCTGGCCGCGTCGTCCAGGTCCAGGAACACGGCGACCGCGGCGAGGTCGTACAGCGGGTCGTTGGGGCCGGCGGCGTCCCAGTCGAGGAACAGCACGCGCTCGCCGTCGTGGATCAGGTTCGACGGGTTGACGTCGTTGTGGCTGAGCACCGGGGCGCGGTCGGGCGGCGGCGGCGCCTCGTCGAGCGCGCGGCGCACCGCGTCGCCGATCCACGCCGGCAAGGGGAAGCCGGCGAGGCCCGCCCAGATCTCGCCGAGGAACTCCCGCGGATCCTTGCTGGTGGCGCCGGGCGGGATCGGCAGCGCGTGGACGCGGCGCAGCGCGGCGCCGATCGCGGTGGCGCGCGCGGCCGGGTCGACGAAGCGCGCGACCAGCGATCGATCGACGACCAGCTCGGTGACCACCGCGTGGCGCGCCTCGTCGACGTGGACGACTCGTGGCGCGACGCCGGCGTCGGCCGCCGCGCGCAGGATGTCGGTGCGGACGCGCCAGCCGTCGCGCCGCTCGTGCGGCGGCGCGACCTTGAGGACGTAGGCGTGGCCCGCGGCCTCGACGCGATAGACGCCGGCGCCGGACAGGCCGGCGGCGATGGGCGCGATCGTGGTGCCGGGGCCGCGCAGCTCGACCGGCAGGCAGGCTTCGAGCTCCGCGCTCATCGCGGCACGATACACGGTCACGGGCAGGGCAGGCGCGCGGTGAACCGGTGCAGCGCGGCGTCGAACGCGGCCGGCGTCTCGAGGAACGGGCTGTGGCCCGCGGCGAAGGTCTCGCAGGTGGCGTCGGGGATGCGCGCGATGCCGGCGCGGTTGGCCCACAGCGGGTTGACCGGATCGCGGGTGGCCCAGGCCACGAGGACCGGCATCCGCAGGGTCGCCGCGACGTCGCGCAGGTCCGACGCCGGGCTGGCGAAGCTGGTCCACGCCTCGGCCAGCACCGGCGCGATCTCGCGCGCCGACGCGACGATCCGGGCCCGCTGCGCGGCGGCGTCGGGCTCGCGCAGGACGCGGCGGTAGTAGGCGGCGAAGACGCGCGGGAACCAGCGCGCGCCGCGGGCCCCGGCCCGGAAGCCGCGCGCCAGGGCGCGGGTGATCAGCCGGGTCGCGAGGCCGCGCCGGAACAGGCCCCCCGGGTTGGCGACCACGAGGCCGCGCACCCGGTCGGGATGGGCCGCGGCGTAGCGGATCGCGGCGGCGCCGCCGACCGAGTTGCCGACCAGGAGGACCCGCTCGACCCCGAGGCCGGCGAGGAACCCGGTGAGGATCTCGGCGTAGCGCTCGGCGCTGGCGGGCGCGACGTCGTCGTCGGAGGCGCCGTGGCCGGGCCAGTCGAAGGCGACGACGCGGAACCGGTCGCGGAGCCGATCGCGCAGGCCGGCGTAGTCGCGGGCGCCGTGGCCGATCGCGTGCAGGCACACCATCACCGGGCGCGGGTCGTCGCCGTCGCGCGGGTCGTCGTCGTAGGCGAGGCGGATCCCGGCGACGACGAGGGTCCGCGGCGCGACGGCGCCGACCAGGGCGCGGAGCGGTGGCGTGGGGGGCTGGGCGGCGCTCATGGTTAGTGATAATACTATCACCAATGGGTCAGGCAAGACCGAAACGCCCGGCGCGCGGCACCCCGGCGGAGACCCGCGCCCGGCTGCTCGCCGCCGCCGCCGAGGAGCTCAACCGGGTCGGCTACCACGGCACCGACTCGAACCGGCTGGCCCGGGCCGCGGGGTACGCCCCGGGGACGTTCTACAAGCACTTCGCCGACAAGAAGGAGGTGCTGCTGGCGGCGTACGAGGGCTGGGTGACGACCGAGTGGGCCGCGATCGAGGACGCGCTCGCCGCCGGCGGCGCGCCGGCCGCGCTGGCCGCGCAGATCGTCGACGGCGTGCTCGAGCTGCACCGGCGCTGGCGCGGCCTGCGCGCCAGCCTGCGCGCGCTGGTCGCCACCGACGCCGACGCGCGCGCGGTCTACCGGGCGCAGCGGGTGCGGCAGCTCGACACCCTGGCGCGGCTGCGCGTCGCGCGGGGCACGCCGCCGCGCGCTCGCGAGGACGACGCGATGCTGGTGTTCGCGCTCGAGCGAGTCGCCGACGGCCTCGCCGACGGCGAGGCCCGCGCGCTGGGCCTCGGGGCCGACGCCCTGCGGGCCCGGCTGTGCGCGCAGGTCGCGGCGCACCTGGCGCCGGCGGCGAGGGACGGGCCCGGCGTCGCTGACGGGCGGGCGTCGCGGCACCCGCCCCGTCGACGCCGGGCGCGGCGCGGCGCACCGGGCCCTTCGCTCCGGGCGAGCGGAGGCGCGGTCCGTGCGGGCCGACGCGGTGGGCTCGGCGAGCCGCGCGCGTCGGCTCAGCCGCGGCGGCCGAGCTTGACGATCGGCGGGGGCGGCGGCGCGGTGGCCTCGGGGCTGGCGGCGTCGACCACCAGGCGGGCGGCGGCGACGTCGTGGTCGCACTCGCTGCCGGCGTCGCCGGTGACCTGGCTGCGCAGCGCCAGCGTGTGCTCGACCCAGGCGGCGACGACGTCGGCGTCGACGGCGTGATCGCGCAGGACGTTCTTGAGCAGCTGGAGGCGGCGCTCGAAGTGGCCGCCCAGGATCGGCACCCGGGCGTGCGCCGCCGGCATCGACCGTCCGGTGTACCGGACGTCGGCGCCGAGCATGCGGGCGGCCAGCTCCCACTCCTTGTCGATCAGCCGCTGCCGGTCCTTGCCCTCGAACAGGAAGCCGATCATCGGGTCGACGAAGATGCGGTCGTAGAAGTCGACGATCACGGCGCGCAGGGCGTCGCCGCCGATCCGGTCGAACAGGGCGCCGTCGCGGGCCATCGCCGGCTAGCGCTCCCGGTCGGCGCGCGCGGTGGCCGCGGCCGCGCCGGCGCCGCCCGGCGACGGCTGCACCGTCGCGACCCGCACGACCTCGACCGCGACCCCCGACAGCGCCGCGGTGCCGCTGAGGGTGTCGAAGAAGGCCTCGTCGGTGACGTCGTTGGCGCTGGCGCCCGGCACCGCCGCGGCGACCTGCAGGCGGGCGCCGGCCTTGTCGTGGCCCCAGCCGTGCGGCAGCGACACCACGCCGGGCATGATCTCGTCGGAGACCTCGGCCGGGACCCGGACCTTGCCGGCGCGCGAGCCGAGGTCGACGAGGTCGCCGTCGGTGATGCCGCGGGCGCCGGCGTCGCGCGGGTGGATCAGCAGCGTGCACCGCGGCTTGCCCTTCACCAGGCGCTGGCTGTTGTGGCACCAGGAGTTGTTGCTGCGCAGGTGGCGGCGGCCGATCAGCACCAGCGCGCCGTCGGCGGCGGGCCGGCTCCAGGTCGCCAGCCGGGCGCGCAGCCGCGGCAGATCGGCGGCGAACGCGTCGGGCACCAGCGCGACGCGCCGGTCCGGCGTGCCCAGGATGTCCGGCAGCCGCGGCTCGAGCGCGCCGAGGTCGACGCCGTGCGGCGCCGCGCGCAGCTTGGCGACGGTGAGCCCGGCGCGGCCCTTGCGCAGCCCGTGCGGGCCGGCGCGCAGCGCCAGGTCGAGCACCGCCTCCGGCCCGAGCTTGAGCAGCGCGGCGCGGGCCGGCCGGCCGGCGAGCCGCCCCACCGCGCCGCCGGGGACGCACAGCCGCGACCACAGCTCGGCGGCGATCTCCCAGTCGTGGCGCTGGTCGGGCTGGCGCGCGAACAGCGGCGGCGAGTACTTGGCGACGTTGCGCACCGAGAACGAGGCCAGCGCGACGTCGTAGTGCGCGCGCTCGAGCGGCATCGTCGGCGGCAGGATGACGTCGGCGTGGCGCGTGGTCTCGTTGAGGTACGGATCGATCGCGACCATGAAGTCGAGGCCGGCGAGCGCGCGATCGAGCCGCGCCCCGTTGGGCGTCGACAGCACCGGGTTGCCGGCGCACGTCACCAGCGCGCGGATCTGCCCCGGGCCCTCGGTCTCGATCTCCTCGGCGAGGGCCACCACCGGCAGCTCGCCGCCGAACTCGGGTAGGCCGCGGACCCGGCTGCGCCAGCGCCCGAAGCCGAGCTCGAAGCCGACCAGCTTGGCCAGCATCCGCAGATCGACCGCCGGCGTGGTCCACATCGCGCCGCCGGGCTCGTCGAGCCGGCCGCACGCGACGTTGACCGCGTAGACCAGCCACGCCGCCAGGCCGCCCAGCTCCTGGGTGCACACGCCCATCCGGCCGTAGGCGACGCCGCGCGAGCCGGCGAGCTCGCGCGCCAGGGTGCGGACGTCGTCGGCCGCGACCCCGGTGGCCGCGGCGGTGACCTCGGGGGCGAAGTCGGCGGCGATCGCGCGCAGCCGGTCGAGGCCGTCGACCCACGCCGCGGCGCGCCCGGGCCGCGCCAGGTCCTCGGCGAAGATCACCTGCAGCATCGACAGCAGCAGCAGCGCGTCGGTGCCGGGCCGGATGAAGACGTGGCGATCGGCGAGGGCGGCGGTCTCGGTGCGCCGCGGATCGACGACCACGACCTTGCCGCCGCGGGCCTGGATCGCCTTGAGCCGGCGCCGCATGTCGGGCGCGGTCATGATGCTGCCGTTGGACACCAGCGGGTTGCCGCCGATGCACAGGAAGTAGTCGGCGCGATCGACGTCGGGCACCGGCATCAGGATGCCGTCGCCGAACATCAGCTGCGCCGCCAGCATGTGCGGCAGCTGATCGACCGAGGTCGCCGAGAAGCAGTTGCGGGTGCCGAGCTTGCGCAGGAACAGCTGGCCGTAGGTCAACAGGCCCAGGTTGTGGGCGGTCGGGTTGCCCTGGTAGACCGCGATCGCGTCCTTGCCGTGATCGTCGCGGACCTGCTGGAGCCGGCGCGCCACCAGCGCGAAGGCGTCGTCCCAGTCGAGCTCGCGCCAGCTCGTGCCCTCGCGCACCATCGGCCGGCGCAGGCGGTCGGGATCGTCGTGGAGGTCGGCCAGCGCGGTCGCCTTGGGGCAGATGTAGCCCTGGCTGAACGGATCGGCGTCGTCGCCGCGGATCGACACCACCCGGTCACCCTCGACCTCGATGGCGACCCCGCAGGTGGCCTCGCACAGGGTGCAGGAGCGATAATGGGTGCGGCTCATGACGGGCTCCGTTCGCGAAACGTGACCCCGGACCGTAGCATCGCCGGCGGCTGCCGGGACGATCCAAGATGACCGCGACCTACACCCTCGAGGACTGGCACCAGCTGCACCCGTGGCCGACCCGGCTCGGCGACGGCAAGCGGATCGAGTTCCTGTGGCGGTTCACCTCGGCGGCGTCGCCCGAGGAGGTGTGGCGGGTGCTGTCCGACACCTCGCGGCTCAACCGCGCGCTCGGCGGCCCCGAGATGCGCTTCGAGGAGCGCGGCGGCCAGCTGTTCGGCCAGAGCCGCACCGGCGGGGTCCGGCACCGCTGGCGCGAGCTGCCGTGGTCGTGGGTCGCCGGCGAGTGGCTCGAGTGCGTCCGGGTCTACGATCGCGGCTTCCCGCGCGTCATGCAGAGCGTCCACCGGATCGATCCCGGCGACGACGGCGGCGCGGTGGTCCACGTCGGCTTCGCGTTCCTGCCCCGCGGCGTGGTCGGCGCCACCGCGATCCGGCTCGGCTTCCCGTCGCTGGAGAAGGGCTACCGCCGGGTCCTCGACGCGCTGGCGCCGGGCGCCGCGGCCCCGGCGCTGCTGGTCGCGCCGGCCGCGGCGCTGCCGGCCGAGGCCCGGGCCCGGCTCGACGATCTCGGCCAGCGGCTGCGCGGCGAGGGCCTCGACGCCACGATCGTCGATCGCCTGATCGCGTGGGTGCGCGACGGCGACGAGCAGGACCTCGCGCGCATCCAGGTCCGCGAGCGCGCCCGCGCCTGGGGCGTCGACGACGACGCGGTGCTGTCGGTGTTCCTGCACGCGACCCGGCTGGGCCTGTTGCAGCTGTCGTGGGACGTCGTGTGCCCGCACTGCCGCGGCGTCCGCGAGGAGCACGGTCGGGTCGACCAGATCCCCGGCGAGGGCTCGTGCACGGTGTGCGCGGTCGAGTTCGGCACCGACGACGCCATCGAGATCACCTTCCACGTCCACCCGTCGATCCGCGCCATCGAGAAGCGCATGTGGTGCGCCGCCGAGCCGGCGACCAAGGCCCACGTCCGGGTCCAGCAGATCCTGCCGCCCGGCAAGGCCACGACGGTGACCGCGCACCTGACCCCGGGGCGGTGGCGGATGCGGGTCCAGGGCCACGACGGCTACGGCTACCTCGACGCCGCCGACGTCGAGCCCGGCGACGGCCTGACCTGGAACGCCAGCGATCCGCCGCGCGAGCTCACGGCGTGCACGGCGCCGCGCCTGCACCTGGTCAACGACGGCGCCGAGCCGACCGCGTTCGTCGTCGAGACCGCGCAGTGGTCCGACAGCGCGCTGCGGCCGGGCCGGCTGCTGTCGTTCCAGGAGTTCCGGGACCTGTTCAGCGAGGAGTACCTCGGCGCCGACGTCCAGCTGTCGGTCGGCGAGCAGACGATCCTGTTCACCGACATGGTCGGCTCGACCGCGCTGTACGCGGTGCGCGGCGACCCCGGCGCGTTCGTCGAGGTCAAGCGCCACTTCGACGAGCTGTTCGCGATCGTCGCGCGCCACCGCGGCGCCGTGGTCAAGACCATCGGCGACGCCACGATGGCCGCCTTCAACGATCCGCTCGACGCGGTGCGCGCCGCCAAGGACATCCACGACACCTTCCCGCCCGGGCGCGACGACACCCCGGCCCGGCTGCGAATCTCGCTCAACACCGGGCCGTGCATCGCGGTCCGGCTCAACGCCAACCTCGACTACTTCGGCGGCACCGTGAACATCGCGGCCAAGCTGCAGGCCCTGGCCGAGGCCTGGCAGGTCGCGATGACCGATCGCACGTGGGCCGCCCCCGGCGTCGCCGCGTGGGTCGCGGCGCAGAGTGGGGACGTCGCCGACCTCGAGTACCGCTCGACGGCGCTGCCCGCCGGGATCGCGGTCAAGCAGTGGACGGTCCACCGCGGCGGCGCCGGTTGACGCGCCGACGCGCCTGCTAGACTGGGGCGTCCGTGTCGCCGTTCGATCCTGACCGCTTCGCCGATCGCCTCGCCGCGCACCAGCCCACCGACCCGTCCGAGCTGCTGGTGCGCAGCCGCGCCGCCGTCGCCGCGGTGCTGCGCTTCGACCGCGGCGGCCCCGAGGTCCTGCTGATCGAGCGTGCCGTCCATCCCGGCGATCGCTGGAGCGGCCACGTCTCGATGCCGGGCGGCCGCCACGATCCCGAGGACGCCGACCTGCTGGCGACCGCGATCCGCGAGACCCGCGAGGAGGTCGGCGTCGACCTGCGCCGCGACACCCGCCTGCTGGGCCGGCTCGGCGCGACCCGCGCGGTGGCCAAGGGCAAGGTCCTGCCCATGACGATCACGCCGTTCGTCTTCCACCAGCTCGAGCCCCAGCCGGTCGTGCTCAACCGCGAGGCCACCGAGCACTTCTGGCTGCCGCTCGACCGCGCCGCCCGCGGCGAGCTCGACGCGCCCTACGAGTATCACCTGGGGCCGCTGCCGATGACGCTGCCGTCGTGGCGGTGGGAGGGCCACACCGTGTGGGGGCTGACCCACCGCATGCTGGGCGGGTTGATCGAGGTCGTCCGCGCCGGGTAGGCCCGGCCAGGCCCGGCCAGGCCGGACCGAGCGGAGCCCGACGGCGCGTGCGTGGCGCGCCGCCGCAGGCGTCGCGCGCACGCGTCGCGCTATGGTCCGCCGGTGGCCCCCGCCGATCCTGCCGACCCCGTCGCCCCCGCCCTCGCCCCCGCCCCCGCCCCCGGCTCGCTCGACGCCCTGCTGAGGCCGCGCACCGTCGCGGTGGTCGGCGCGTCGCGGACGCGCGGCACGATCGGCGCCGAGCTGTTCCACAACCTGCTCGTCCACGGCTTCGCCGGCGCGGTCTACCCGGTCAACCCCGGCGCGCGCGTGGTCCAGGCCGTGCGCGCGTACCCGACGGTGTGCGACGTCCCGGAGCCGGTCGATCTCGCGGTGATCGTGGTGCCGGCGGCGCGGGTGCTCGCGGTCGTCGACGACTGCGTCGCCGCCAAGGTCGGCGCGATCCTGGTGATCAGCGCCGGCTTCGCCGAGACCGGCGCCGAGGGGCGGGCGCTGCAGGACGCGGTGCTGGCGCGGGTCCGCGGCGCCGGCATCCGCATGGTCGGGCCCAACTGCCTCGGCCTGCTCAACGCCGATCCCGAGGTCGCGCTCGACGCCACGTTCGCGCCGACGTGGCCGCCGCACGGCGGCGTCGCGTTCTCGTCGCAGTCGGGCGCGGTCGGCCTGGCGATCCTCGACTACGCCCGCGAGCTCGGCATCGGCGTCCACCACTTCGTGTCGATCGGCAACAAGGCCGACGTCTCGGGCAACGACCTGATCTCGTACTGGGGCGCCGACGACGCGGTCAAGGTGATCCTCCTGTACCTGGAGAGCTTCGGCAACCCGACCCGCTTCATGCAGATCGCCGGCGACGTGTCGCGGCGCAAGCCGATCGTCGCGGTCAAGAGCGGGCGCACCGCCGCCGGCGCGCGCGCCGCCAGCTCGCACACCGGGTCGCTGGCCGGCTCGGAGGTCGCGGTCGACGCGCTGATCGCGCAGACCGGCGTGATCCGGACCGACACGATCGAGGAGCTGTTCGACGCCGCGATGCTGCTGGCCAACCAGCCGGTGCCGCGCGGCCACCGGGTCGCGATCCTCACCAACGCGGGCGGCCCCGGCATCATGGCCACCGACGCGTGCGAGAGCCGCGGCCTGGTCCTGCCCGAGCTCGGCGCCGCGACGGTCGCGGCGCTGCGCGAGTTCCTGCCCGCCGAGGCCTCGGTCAAGAACCCGGTCGACATGATCGCGAGCGCGACGCCGGCGGCGTACGAGCGGGCGCTGCCGCTCTTGCTCGCCGACGACGCCGTCGACGCGGTGCTGGTGCTGTTCGTGCCGCCGGTCGGCACGCTCGCCGCCGACGTCGCCGCCGCGATCCGCCGCGGCGGCGCCGGCGCGGCCAAGCCGGTCTTGACCTGCTTCATGGGCATGCACGGGGTGCCGGCGGCGCTGTCGTCGCTGCGCGAGGGCCGGTTCCCGTCGTACGCGTTCCCCGAGGCCGCGGCGATCGCGCTGGCCCGGGTCGCGCGCTACGGCCAGTGGCTGGCCCGCGGCGTCGGCACCCGCCCGGCGCTCGCGGTCGATCCGGCGCGGGCCCGCGCCGCGATCGCCGGGCATCGCGGCTGGCTGCCGCCCGAGGCGGTGCGCGAGGTGCTCGCCGCCTACGGGGTCGCGGCCGCGGCCAGCGTCACCGCGGCCGACGTCGACGCCGCGGTGGCGGCGGCGCGCGCGGTCGGCTACCCGGTCGCGATCAAGCTGGCGTCGGCGACGATCACCCACAAGAGCGACGTCGGCGGCGTCGTGCTCGACGTCGACGACGACGACCGCGTGCGCGCGGCGTGGGCCGGCATGGGCGACGCGCTCGACGGGCTCGGCCGGCGCGCCGAGATGGACGGCGTCGTGGTCCAGCCGATGATCCCGCGCGGCGTCGAGACCTTCGTCGGCGCGACCCGCGGCGCCGGGTTCCCGCCGCTGATCGGCTTCGGCACCGGCGGCACCGCGGTCGAGCTGTGGAAGGACGTCGTCTTCCGGCTGCACCCGCTGACCGATCTCGACGCCGCCGAGATGCTCGACGGCATCCGCGGCCGCGCCCTGCTCGACGGCTTCCGCGGCGCGCCCGCCGCCGACCGCGCGGCGCTGGTCGACGCGCTCCTGCGGATCGATCGCCTGGTCGGCGACGTCCCCGAGATCGTCGAGCTCGATCTCAACCCGCTGGTGGCGCGGCCGCCGGGCGGCGGGGTGATCGTCGTCGACGCGCGGATCCGGGTCGAGGCCTGACGGCGCCGCGGGCGGCGCGCGCTCAGCCGGCGCGGCCGGCGGCGAGCGCGAGCATCTCCTGCACCGCGGTGCCGACGATCTGGAACCGCGACGCCAGGGGCGGGGCGGCGCCGCCGAGCGCGCGCAGGCGGGCGCCCAGCGCCTCGTGGAGGCGGGCGTGGACGCCGGTCCACTGCTGCTCGACGTCGTGCTCGGCGGCGGCGAGCTCGATGCCGCGCTCGTCGATCGCGTCGACCTCGCGGCGGACCTCGTCGGCGAGGTCCTTGACCCGGGTCTCGAGCTGGCTGATCTGGTAGTCGAGGTCCCGGTGGAGCTCCTCGGGCGTGCGGCCGCGGTCGTAGCGCAGCTCGGCGATCGCGAAGCGCAGCGAGCCCTCCCGCTCGCGCGCGCCCTGCAGGGTCTTGGCCTGGCGCGCCTCGAGCGCGAGCCGCTCGCCGGCGATCCGCGCCCGGTCGTCGCGCGCCGCGGTGACCATCGCGAGCGCGATCGCCAGGCCCTCGTCGCCGGGGTGCTGGGCCTGGGTCTGCTGCGCCAGCTCGACCAGCGCGCCGAAGATCTCGTCGCGGATCTCGTCGGTGTGAGCCGACGCGGTGTCGGCGTACGCCATCTGGCGCGGCGCGCGGGCGCGATCGCCGAGCGTGATCTCCTCGTGGATCTCGACCCGGCCGTCCCAGCTCGGCGACGCCTGGGTCACGACCGCGCCGGAGCGGTGGTAGGCGCGCTTGCGCGAGAAGCCGGGGACCTGCTCGAGCGCGGCGCACAGCTGCTTGCCGGACTGGACGCGGTGGGCGGGATCCTTGGCCAGCAGCTGCTCGATCAGCGTGTCGAGCAGCGGCGGCACGCCGGGCACGTTGCGCCCCGGCGGCATCGGGGTCTGGGTCATCTGCGCCGCCATGACCAGCGGCCGCGGCCCGGTGAACGGCGGCTTGCCGGTGAGCAGCTCGCACGCGATGCAGCCGATCGCGTAGAGGTCGCTGCGCGGATCGTCGCCGGCCTCGCCGAGGCGCTCCGGCGCCATGTACTCGGGGGTGCCGAACAGCTCGCCGCGCAGCGTCAGCTCGTCGCCGCCGCCCGGCTGCAGCACCTTGGCGAGGCCGAAGTCGAGCACCTTGACGACGTCGTGGTGGCCGTGCTCCTCGACCAGCACCATGTTGCCGGGCTTGAGGTCGCGGTGGACGACCCCGTGCGAGTGGGCGTGGTCGATCGCCGCGGCCATCTGGTGCAGCAGCAGCAGCGCCCGCGGCACCTCGAAGCGGCCCTCGCGGCGCAGCGTCGCGTCGAGGAGCTCGCCGGCGGCCAGCTCCATGGTCAGGTACAGGCGGCCGTCGGGGAGCTGCCCGAAGTCGTAGATGCCGATGATGTTGGGGTGGCGGAGCCGGTTGATGGCCCGGGCCTCGCGCCGGAACCGCGACGCCAGGCGGGCGTCGGCCGCCATCTCGGGGCGCAGCACCTTGATGGCCTCGCGCCGCCCGATGTGGATGTGCTCGACCAGGTAGACCTCGCCCATCGCGCCGGCGCCGATCCGCTCCACCACGCGGTAGGTGTCGTCGAGGACCTCCCCGATCATCCCGGCGATGATACGCCGCCCGGGCCGGGGCCGTCACGAGCGGGGGGGCACGGATCCCTTGTCGCCGGCCCGCCGGGCGAGCTACCGTCGGCGGGTCGATGACGTCGGTCGTCACGGAGGGCCTGTACCTGGGTCTCCTCGATGCCGCGCCTGACGCCATGATCCTGGTCGAAGAGGGCGGCCAGATCGTGTTCGTCAACGCGTCGGCCGAGGCGATGTTCGGCTATGCGCGCGCAGAGCTGGTGGGGGCGCCGCTGGCGACGCTGGTGCCGGAGCGGCTGCGCGCCGCCCACGACGTCGACCTCGCCGGCTACTTCGCGGCGCCGCGGACCCGGGCCATGGCCGAGGGCGCGGCGCTGGTGGCGCGTCACCGCGACGGCCGGGAGATCCCGGTCGAGGTCGCGCTCAGCCCGGCCCGGGGCGGTGACCGCCCGCTGGTGATCGCGGCGATCCGCGACGTCACCGAGCGCCGGCGCGTGCTCGACGAGCTCGCCCGGAGCCAGCGCCAGCTGGCCGCGGCCACCAGCCTGGCGTCGCTGGGCTACTGGGAGCTCGACGTCGCCACCGATCGGCGGACCTACTCGCCGGAGATGCTGGCGCTGCTCGGCCGCGACGCCGCGCACGTCGACAGCCCGGCGTTCTACGACGACCTCCACCCCGACGACCGGGCCGTGGTGGCCGCGGCGTCGCAGCGGGCGCGAGCCGACGGCACCGGCTACCGCCTCGAGCTGCGGCTGCGCCGTGGCGACGGCGCGTGGCGGTGGATCGAGACCGCGGTCGAGGCCCGGCGCGGACCCGACGGCCGCGTCACCCACCTGCTCGGCATCGCCAAGGACATCACCGAGCGGCGGCGCGCCCTCGACGACGCGGTCGAGGCCCGCGCCAACCTCGAGGCCGTCCTCGGCGCCGCGCCCGACTTCATCGTGCTGGTCGATCGCGACGGCATGATCCGGTTCATCAACAAGACGCTGCCCGACCTGTCGCACGACCAGGTCGTGGGCCGGTCGTGGCGCGACTTCATGCCGCCCGACCAGCAGGCGCGTCTCGCCGTCGCGATCGACCACGCGCTGGCCGCCGGCGAGACCACGACGCTCGAGGTCACCGGCGCCGGCGTCGCCGGGCCCCGCACCGCCTACCACACCCACGTCGGGCCGGTGCGGCGCGGCGGCGAGGTCGTCGGCGCCGTGCTGCTGTCGCGCGACGTCACCGAGCGCAAGGAGACCGAGGCCCAGCTGATCGCCGCCGATCGCATGGCCGCGGTCGGCGCGCTGTCGGCCGGCGTCGCCCACGAGATCAACAACCCGCTCGCGGCGGTCGTCGCCGGCCTCGACCTGGCGCTGCGCCACCTCGCCGATCCGGCGTCGCACTCGATGTCGACGATCCGGGCCGAGGTCCGCGACGCCCGCGCCGCGGCCTGGCGGATCCGCGACATCGTCCGCGACCTGCGCGTGTTCTCGCGCGCCGAGGACGAGGAGCGCGGCCCGGTCGAGCTGCGCGAGGTCCTGGAGTCGACGCTGCGCATGGCGCGCAACGAGATCCGCCACCGCGCGCGGCTGCACACCGACTACCAGCCGGTGCCGCCGGTGATCGCCACCGAGTCGCGGCTCGGCCAGGTCTTCCTCAACCTGGTCATCAACGCGGCCCAGGCGCTCCCCGAGGGCCACGCCGACGCCCACGAGATCCGGGTCGCGACCCGGCTCGACGACGACGGCCGCGTCGTCGTCGAGATCGCCGACACCGGGTCGGGGATGACGGCCGAGACCATCGACCGGATGTTCACGCCGTTCTTCACGACCAAGCCGGCGGGCCAGGGCACCGGCCTGGGCCTGGCGATCTGCCAGCGCATCGTCACCGGCCTCGGAGGCGAGATCACGGTCACCAGCGAGGTCGGCAAGGGTAGCGTCTTCCGGGTCCACCTGCCGGCGGCCGAGGCGCCGGCGCCGGCGGCCGTGGCGGCGCGGTCGCGGGTGGTGCCGGCGGCGGCGCGGCGCGGCCGGGTGCTGGTGGTCGACGACGAGCCCATCGTCGGGCGCGCGGTGCGGCGGCTGATCGCCGGCCACCACGACGTCGTGGTCGTGACCAGCGCGGCCGACGCGCTGCTCCGGCTGGCCGCCGACGACCGCTTCGACGCGGTGCTGTGCGACCTGATGATGCCGGACATGACCGGCATGGAGCTGTTCGCCGAGGTCCAGCAGCGGCTGCCGGCCTACACCGAGCGCTTCGTGTTCATGACCGGCGGCCCGTTCACGCCGATGGCGCGCGAGTTCCTCGACACGCTCGGCAAGCCGTGCCTCGACAAGCCGTTCGACGCGATCGAGCTGCTCGACGCGCTGTCGATGCGGATCGGCTGACCGGGGGCCGGCGCCGCGTGGGCGCCGTGCCCGCCATCAGCGCGGCGCGTCGGCGAGGACGCGGCCGCGGAAGCGGACCGGGGTCGACGGGGTGGTGTCGTGGGCGTCGCGCAGCAGCAGGTCGAGGGCCAGCTCGTCGCCGGCGAGGTCGCGGTCGGTGCCGGCGGTGAGCGGCACCAGCAGGTCGGTGACGACGCGGCCGCCGGCGGGGACGCGGCCGACGTAGACGATGCGGCCGTCGAGCTCCGGCGAGGTCGCCGAGACGATCGCGCGCACGCCCCAGGCGTCGCCGGGGCCGTCGTTGTCGAGCGTGAGCCGGATCCGCAGCACCGGGTGGTCGTCGAGGGTCAGCCGCGCCACCGCGACCGGCGCGGCGGCCAGGCGCGGCACCTTGCGCAGGGTCTCGACCCGGGCGTCGACGCCGGCGCCGGCGAGGAAGGCGTCGCGGGCGCCGGCCAGGGCGCTGGCCGCGATCACGCCGTCGAGGGTGACCGCGCCGGCGTCGCCGTCGAGCTCGGCGTGGAGATCGAGCGCCGACGGCGCCGCCGCGAACGCGTCGACGAACGTGAACGGCGACACCTCGAACCGGCCGTCGGCGTCGACGTCGCCGGCGGCGATCTGGCCGGCGCCGGCGTGGACGACCGCGTGGCGCGCGGCCACCGGGCGGTCGCCGCACGGCACCTCGGTGGCGCCGGTGCGCAGGGTCGAGGTGCCCTGCGGCACGTCCTCGTCGCCGGTGCCGCGCCACGGCCCGATCGCCAGCGGCAGCCCGACCACGACGCCGCCGGCGCCCAGCCAGGTCCAGCCCGAGCCGCCGGCGTCGCCCGAGGTCAGGCCGCTGACCGCCGCCACCGCGCCGGCGGCGGTGACGACGACGCCGACCACGAAGGCGGCGAGGTTGGGCTCGGTGCGGACGGTGTCGTAGGCCTCGACCTCGACCAGCCGGTCGGCCGGGCAGCTCAGCGGGGTGACGAACCGCAGGTAGCCGTCGTCGCCGAGCACGATCGTCGCGGGCAGGGCGCGGGGCGCGCCGTCGGTGCGCTCGACCCGGGCCTGGCCGGGCCGGGTGGTCGCGACCCGCGACTGGACGTGGCAGCCGGCGGCCGCGATCCCGGCGATCGCGGCGAGGGCGGGGCGAGGCATCGTCGCCAGGGTATCAGGCTCGACGCGGGTCGTGCTGGCGGTGGCGGCGATCGGGGCAGTAAGCTGCGCCCACGTATGTCGACCCCCTCGCCTCGGCTCGCCGCCCTCGCCCTCGCCCTGATCGCCGCGCCCGTCGCCGCCGCCTGCGGTGGCGACGACGGCCCACCCGCCGGCGTCGCTGCCGAGTGCAACCCGCTCGGTGAGGTCGGCTGCGCCACGCCGTGGCCGTCGTCGCTGTACCTGCGCGACGACGCCACCTCGCCCACCGGCGTCCGCATGGATCTGCCGCTCGGCGGCATGCCGGCCAACGTCGACGGCATCGACCTCGATCCGGCGCCGTTCGCGCGGCGCACCGGGTTCTCGCCCGCCGCCCAGATCGTCACCGCGTTCGCCGGCGGCGTTGACGACGCCAACCTGGTCGGCTTCGACGACATGGCCGCCAGCCTGACCGACGCCAGCCCGACGGTGCTCCTCGACATGGACACCGGCGAGCGGGTCGCCCACTTCGCCGAGGTCGACGCCAACGCGGTCGCCGAGGCCGACTGGGACCACCAGGCCCTGTACCTGCGCCCGGCGGCGCGGCTGCTCGGCGGCCACCGCTACGCGGTCGGCATCCGCAAGAGCCTGCTCGGCCGCGGCGGCGGGGCCCTGCCGGTGCCCGCCGGCTTCCAGGCCATCCTCGACGGCACGCCCACCGGCCACGCCCGGCTCGAGGCCAACCGCGCCAAGCTCGAGGAGGCGATCGCCGCGCTCGAGGACGCCGGGGTGCCGCGCACCGACCTGGTCGTCGCCTGGGACTTCGTCACCGCCGACGACGACTCCGTCCTCGCCGACACCCGCGCTGCCCGCGACGCCGCGCTGGCCGCGATGGGCACCGACGCGGCCAACGTCACCTACGCGATCGACGTCGACCAGGATCCCTACCCCGACGACCCGGGCATCGCCCGCCGCGTCATCTTCCACTACGACGTGCCGCAGGTCGCCGACGACGACGGCCTGATCCGGGGCGGCGACGGCACCCCGATCGTGATGGGCACCAGCGCCGCCACCGCGGTCGCGATGATCCCGACCTGCGCGACCGCCGCCAACCACGCCGGCATCATCATCTTCGGCCACGGCTTCTTCGGCGACACCAGCGAGGCCGAGGGCGCGTACATGCGGCGGGTCGCCCGTGACCTGTGCATGATCGTCGTCGGCGGGGTCTGGCGCGGCATGTCGACCGACGACCTCGCGTTCGCGTTCAGCGCCCTCAACGACAGCAACCAGGCGGCCCGCTTCGGCGAGCGCATCGTCCAGGGCATCGTCGACTTCATCGCGCTCGAGCAGCTGGCCCGCACCAAGCTCGCCACCGAGGTCTTCATCGACGACAACGACGCCGCGATCGTCGACGCCGATCGCACCTACTTCTACGGCATCTCGCAGGGGGCGATCCTGGGCACGACGTTCTTCGCGTGGGATCCCCACCTGACCCGGGGCGTGTTCCACGTCGGTGGCGGCAACTGGGGCGTGCTGTTCGAGCGCTCGACCAACTGGGTCACGTTCAACCTCGGCCTGTCGGGCGCGTACCCGAGCCCGCTCGACCGGGTCCTGGTCCAGCAGGTCATGCAGATGGGCTTCGACGACACCGACCCGGTCCACGTCGCGCCCCACACGGTCACCGATCCGCTGCCCGGCGTGTCCCCCGACAAGCAGTACCTGCTGCAGATGTCGGTCGGCGACGCCCAGGTCACCAACCTCGCCACCCACCTGCTGGCGCGCACCGAGGGGCTGTCGGTCCTGGGCCCGGCGCTGTACGTGCCGTACGGCCTCGACGAGGTCGACGGGCCGCAGGCCGACGCGCTGGTGATGTTCACCGAGGATCCGTCGCCGCTGCCGCCGACCAGCAACCTGCTCAACATGACCGGCAACGAGGCCCACGGCGAGCTGCGCAAGCGCGAGGCGGTGGTCGAGCAGATCCGCGGCTTCTACGCCACCGGCGAGATCGTCCACACCTGCGGCGACGGCGTGGTCTGCGACTGCTCGATGGGCGCGTGCGGCCCCAAGGACCCTCCTTGATCGAGGCCGCGCCGGTCGCGATCCCGGCGCCGGCCGGGCCGCTGGCCGGGCTGCTGCTGCGGCCGCCGGGCGCGCGCTGGCTGTACGTCCTCGGCCACGGCGCCGGCGCCGGCATGCGGCACGTCTTCATGGAGGACGTCGCGCAGGCGCTGGCGGCGCGGCAGGTCGCGACCCTGCGCTGGGAGATGGCGGCGCGCACCGCCGGCAAGGGCCGCCCCGATCGCGCGCCGGTGGTGGTCGCCGAGGTCCGCGCGGCGTGCGCGGCGGCGCGCGCGATCGCGGCCGACGGCGGGCTGCGTCTGTGCGCCGGCGGCAAGTCGATGGGCGGTCGCATGACCTCGACCGCCCAGGCCGAGGCCGCCGAGCCCGGCGTCGAGGCGCTGATCTTCCTGGGGTTCCCGCTGCACCCGGCGAAGCAGCCCGCGATCACGCGGGCCGCCCACCTCGCCGACGTCGCGGTGCCGATGCTGTTCGTCCAGGGCACGCGCGACGCGCTCGCCGAGCCGGCGCTGCTGCGGCCGGTGGTCGCGGGCCTGGGCGCGCGGGCGACGCTGCACGAGATCGACGGCGCCGACCACGGCTTCGCGGTGCCGAAGCGGACCGGCCGCACCGGCGCCGACGTGATCGCCGAGATCGCCGACACGGTCGCGACCTGGCTGGCCGGGCGCTGACCCCGTCGCGGCACTCCCGCGACGATCGATCCCGCCGGGGACCGACGTTCACCACCACGCTCCGGTGACGAACGCGTCGCGATCGTGTTACGCGTTCGCAGCATCCGGAGGTCTTCATGTTCGGTCGCTTCTTGCCCCGCGAGACCAGCTTCTTCGACTTCTTCGAGCAGCACGCGGCGCTCACCGTCGAGGGAGCCCAGGAGTTCGTGTCGCTGGTGTCGAGCGGCACCAACATCGACGCCAAGGTCAAGCGGATCGCGGAGATCGAGCACGAGACCGACGTCATCACCCATCGCTGCGTCGAAGCCCTGCACAAGACCTTCATCACGCCGATCGATCGCGACGCGATCCACCGCCTGATCACCAAGATGGACGACATCATGGACTTCGTCGAGGCGGCCGCCGAGCGGCTCGCGCTCTACGAGTTGACCGTGATGACCGGCGACGTCCGTGATCTCGCCGTCGTCCTGCATCGCGCGGCCGAGGTGGTCGAGGCCGCGTGCAAGGGGCTGCGCAACCTGCGCGACCCGCAGTCCCTGCTCAAGCTCTGCATCGACATCAACCGGCTCGAGAACGAGGGCGACGCGATCTTCCGCCGCGCCGTGGCCCGCCTCTTCAAGGAGGAGCGGGACCCCATCGTCGTGATCAAGTGGAAGGAGATCTACGAGAACCTCGAGAGCGCGACCGACCGCTGCGAGGACGTCGCCAACATCATCGAGGGCGTCGTCCTCGAGCACGCCTAGGCCCACGGTCGCCATGGACGTCTCGACCATCGTCGTCTTCACGGTCGTCGTCGCGCTGGCGTTCGACGTCATCAACGGCTTTCACGACGCCGCCAACTCGATCGCGACGATCGTCTCGACCCGCGTCCTGTCGCCGCGCGCCGCGGTGGTGTGGGCGGCGACCTTCAACTTCGTCGCGCTGCTGTTCTTCCACGCCGGGGTCGCCAAGACGATCTCGAAGATCATCGACATCCAGGGCGCCGATCCGGCGTTCGTCTACGTCGTCATGTGCGGCCTCCTGGGCGCGATCACCTGGAACCTGGTGACCTGGTGGTGGGGCCTGCCGTCGAGCTCGTCACACGCCCTGATCGGCGGGCTGTGCGGCGCCGGCGTCACCTATGCCGGCGTCGACGTCATCGTCCAGCACAACCTGTACAAGACCCTGTGGTTCATCCTGCTGGCGCCCATCATCGGCTTCGTCCTCGGCTACGCCGTGATGCTCGCCGTCTACTGGCTGTTCCGACGGATGCGACCCCAGCGCGTCGATCGGACCTTCCGCATCGGCCAGCTCGTGTCGGCGGCGGCCTACTCGATCGGCCACGGTGGCAACGACGCCCAGAAGACGATGGGCATCATCCTGGCGGTGCTGATCGCCGCGGGGCGGCTGCCCAAGGATGTCGGGGAGGCGCCGACCTGGATCATCGTGTCGAGCTACGGCTGCATGGCGTTCGGCACCGCGATCGGCGGCTGGCGGATCGTCAAGACCATGGGCATGGGCCTGACCCCGCTCAAGCCGGTCGGCGGGTTCTGCGCCGAGATCGCGGGCGCGATCACGCTGTTCAGCGCGACCTACTTCAAGATCCCGGTGTCCACGACGCACACCATCACCGGCGCGATCATCGGCGTCGGCAGCACCACCAAGGTCCGCGGCATCCGGTGGAGCGTCGCGACCCGCATCGTGTGGGCCTGGGTGTTCACGATCCCGGCCGCCGCCCTGGTCGGGAGCGTCTGCATGGCCATCGTCTACCGGCTGGCCCTGTCCGATCTAATGCTGCTGGCCCACGTCGGCACGCCTTGACTCCGTCGATCGCGAGATGAATCATGCGGACGTGTGGTCGAGCTACTCGCCCCGGGAAGCCGCGCAGCTCCTCGGCCTGCCGGAGTCGGCGGTCCGGACGCTGGCGCGCGCCGGGGTGATCGGCGATCGCGCGGTGCCGGTGCGGCTCGGCTTCCGTGATCTGGCGGCGCTGCGCACGGTCAAGGCGCTGGTCGCCGCCGGGCTACCGCTGGCCCGGGTCCGCCGCGAGATCATCGCGCTGTGCGCCGCGCGGCCCGGCGTCGTGCTCGCCGAGCTGGCGCTCGAGGTCGACCGCGGCCACGTCCGGGTCCGCGGCGAGGCGGCCGAGGCGCCGACCACCCAGCTCCCGCTCCCGCTGCCGGTGGCGGCGGCCGCCGCGCCCGCGGGCGAGGTCCGGGAGCTGCCGGTGCGCCGCGATCCGGTCGCGCCCATGCCGGTCGCCGCCCACACCGCCGACGACTGGTTCGACCGCGCGCTGGCGCTTGAGGAGGAGGACGTCGAGGCCGCGATCGACGCCTACCGGCGGTCGCTGCGGCTGCGGCCCGACGCCACCGAGGCCTGGATCAACCTGGGCCGCCTGTTCGCCGAGAACGGCGACGCGGCGGCGGCGGCGGAGTGCTTCCAGACCGCGCTCAAGCTCGACCCCAACGACGCCACCTCGCTGTACAACCTCGGCGTCGTGGCCCAGGACGGCGGCCGCGAGGACGAGGCGGTGGGCCTGTACTCGCGCGCCCTCGAGCTCGATCCGCAGCTCGCCGAGGCGCACTACAACCTGGCGACGATCTTCGACCAGTCCGGAGACCCGCAGCTGGCGATCCGGCACATCAACGCGTACCGCAAGCTGACCCGCTGAGCCGGAGCGCCCCGTCGCCCGCGCCCGCGCCCGCGCCGCACCGGCCGGGCGTGGCGCGCGCTAGATCGGGCCGAGGTCCGCGGTCGAGACGTCGCGGCGGTTGCGCAGGCGCCAGGCGCCGGGCACGACGTCCTCGAGGCGGTGCTGGGTCGCCGCCAGCATCTCGCGGACCTGATCGTAGAGCTCGTCGGTGACCGCGACCACGCCGGTGGCGTCGGCGAGCTCGCCGAGCAGGGCGTGGCCGTCGGGCGTCGCCGCCAGCTCGACCAGCGCCGCGACCACGCGCTCGCGCTTGTCCGCGGCCAGGCGCGGGTGGAAGAAGACCGGCTCGTTGGGCGCCTCGCCGGTGACCGCGAGCTGGCGCAGCCCCGGCGGCAGCTCGTCGCGCGCGTAGGTCGCGGCGGCCGCGACCTTGCCGGCGCGCAGCGCCTCGAGCGCCGCCTCGTGCGAGCCGACGTAGACGCCCTGGGCCGCGACCCCGGCGTCGGCGAGGGCGCGCGCCGCCAGCAGGTGGCCGGTGGTCGACGCCTGGTCGACGTAGGCGATCCGCGCGCCGCCGAGGTCGGCGAGCGACCGGTACGGCGCGTCGTCGCGCACCAGCATGACGCCGCGGTACGAGCGCGCGCCGTCGTGGCGCAGCAGCTGGAGCCGGGCCTCGACGCCGAACTCCTGGCGGGCCAGCAGGTACTCGAAGAGCGACAGGATGCCGCCGTCGACCTGGGGCGTCCCGACCGCGGCGACCGCGCGGGACGCGCTGGGCGCGACCTCGATGCGCACCGCGAGCCCGGAGCGGCGGGTCAGCTCGTCGCCGAGCCGCGCCGCCGACGCGCGCGAGCCGTGCGCCGGCGACAGCACCAGCACCACCGGGTTGCCGGAGCTGCCGATGGTCTCGGCGCTGCGCCGGCAGCCGGTCGCGCCGCCCGCGACGACCAGCGCGGTCGCGGCGAGCGCGACCAGCGTGGCGAGGCGGAGGGCGGCGGGGCGGATCACAGGTCGTCGGGGCCGACGTCGACCGAGACCATCGCGGGGAGCGCGGGGCCACCGAGCTGGCGCTCGATGAAGTCCGCGCCCGAGGTCAGGTCGACGTGGAAGTGGTCGCGGTGGTCGGCATTGTAGTTCGGCGTGAGCACGATGTTCCACACGCCGGCGCGCTTGAGCGCGCAGATCGTGTCGTGGAGCCACTGATCCGCTCCCGGCTCGGCCGGGGCCTCGCAGGTCGGCTCGCCGTCGGGGTCGATCACCCAGTCGGTCTTGACCTCGGCGTAGCTGCCGTCGTCGAGGGTGAAGCCCGCGAGATCGATGGCCTTGGCGTAGGCGTGCTGCGACATGCCGCGCGGACAGTCGGGCGGGGTGCCCTCGCCGCCGATGCAGCGGTAGTTGTAGACGCCGATGTCGGCGACCTCGACGACGCCGCGGCTGCGCAGGATCGCGGCCGCCTGGGCCAGCGAGCGGGCCAGGCTGCAGTCCATGAAGAAGGTCTGCCGCGGCGACGTGTTGGACACGTAGCGGTGGACCATGCCGTTGATGGGCGTGGTCAGGGTCACCGGGTCGGCGACGCCCTGGTTGTTCGGCCCCAGCGTGTAGTCGAGCTGGTAGAGGTCGAGCCAGCCGTGGCAGTCGGCGACCTCGGGATCGACGGTCTCGACGTCGAGGGTGGCCTCGGCGACCACGGCGCCGTCGCGGTGGGCCCGCGCGGTCAGCGTGACCGGCCCGAGCTCGCGGACCAGGCCGTCGAGGTCGCCGGCGGCGTCGACGGTGCCGAGCGACCGGTCGCCGACGAAGACCTCGACGTCGTCGGCGCCGGTGACCTCGACCGCGACCGGCACGTCGGCGGCCAGGAAGCCGTCGGGCGCCAGGGCGTCGCGGACGTGGGTCGAGCCGGCGGCGGGCGCGACGAACGCGACCGCGGCGACGCCGGCGTCGGCGCCGTCGCCGTCGCCGCCGCCCGTGATGTCACCGTTGCAGGCCGTCAGCGCCAGCGCGGCCACGACGGCAGGTCCGAGCACCTTGGTTGACCCCATGGGCGGGTAGAGAACCCGGACCGCGAAGCCCAGTCAACCGAAAAGGTCGGACCAGAAAAGTCGGCGTGAAGACCGCGGGTTACACGGTCGTCCGGACGCGAGACGGCCCCGGCACGACGATGCCGGGGCCGCTGCGCTGACCCGTCGGTCGGCGGCGTCGCCGCGGTCAGAACCCGACCGACAGCTGCGCCCGGCCGACGATCTCGTCGGCGACGCCACCACCCTCGGTGATGCGCGGGCCGACGTCGGCCTGGAACTTCACGTTGTGGCTGTGCGCGAACCAGCCGGCGCCGACCGCGATCTCGTGGGTGTCGCTCTTGCTGTCGAAGTCGCCCATCTGCTTGACCAGGGCGTAGCGCGCCACCGGCTCGAGCTGGCCGAACATCTTGCCGACCTGGACGTTGAGCCCGAGGATCTGGCCGTTGACGTCGGCGCCCATGGCGTCCTTCGAGTTGTCGAGCGCGAAGAACACGCCGGCCTCGGCCGACAGGCCCTCGACCTTGACCATCGCGTCGACGGTGGCCTGCTGCCGGGTCGCGTCGTTGCCGTCGAAGTCGCCCTCGAGCCAGACGCCGGCGCCGACCGCCCAGCGCAGCGGGCCGCCCTCGAGGTCGGCCTCGCTGTAGCCCTTGATGCCGCCGTGGTTGATGCCGACGCGGGCCACCAGGTTGGGCTTGAACTTCGCCGGCACGTTGGTGAAGCCGCCGGTGACCGCGCCGGTCGTCGGATCGGCGACGCCCTCGAAGCCGGGCTTGTCGCCGGTGCCGTTGAAGATGCCGACCGCCCACTCGAGGTCCGGCGACTTCTCGTAGCCGTTGTGGAGGCCGATGCCGATGTCGCGCGCGGCCAGGAAGGCCTTGTCGGTGATCGCGCGGTCGACGAACTCGAGCTTGCTGCTCGACAGGATCTGCTGGCGCGAGAACGGCTGCTTCCACTGGCCGGCGCGGAACCACAGCTTGTCGGACGCCTCGAGGTCGACGATGAAGTCCTTGAGGGTGACGAAGCCCTTGCCGAAGTCGGTCTGGAACTTGTAGCCGATCCGCTCCGAGTAGATGTGGCCCTCGAGGGTCAGGCGGGCGCGGCGGATCTGGAACCCGCTCTCGTTGTCGCGGCCGCCGGCGCCGTCGTCGCTGCTGATGAACTCCCAGAAGTCCTGGACCCGGGCGTTGATCTTCAGCTCGAACGAGCCCTTGTCGGACTCCGACTCGATGAAGAAGCCCTTGTCGTAGCCGGCGCGTGAGGACGGCTCGGCGGCGTCGGTCGACGCGGCGACCTCGGCCGGCTCGGCGACCGGCATCGGGTCGGGCGTCGGCGCCTCCGTGACGGTCTCGTCGACCGGCATCGGCGCCCCGGCGGCCTCGCCACCCTCGCAGGGGTCGGCGGCGCCGTCGGGCTGGGCGAGGGCGACGCCCCCGGTGGCCGCCAGCAGCAGCCCGGCGGTGAGGCCGGCCAGGGTGCGTGGCGAGATGGTCGCGGTGCGGTCGCTGTTTGGCGTCATCTGCGCGTCACGTTCGTCGCGCCATGTGACGGCGCGGTGACGTGCAGGTGAATCGTTCGGCGTCCGGCGTGCGACGTGGCGCCGCGCCGCCCCCTCGCGGGCGGCGCGGAGGCCCGGAACTACTTGGCCATCGCGGTCTTGGCGCCGCCCGACAGCTCGATCGCGCGATCGATCAGCCCGACCAGCTCGGTGCGGTCGGGATCGGTCCCGGCCGCGGCGGCGGCGATGCGCCGGATCTCCTTCAGGCTCCAGTGCTCGCTGTCCTCGCTGCCGCGCAGGACCTCGGCGAAGGCCGCGACCGCGAACGCGAACCGGAAGTCGGCCGAGGCGTGGTCGAAGTCGACGGCGTCGCCGTCGGCCGGGAAGCCGAACGCGGCCTCGGTCGCGGTCGTGGCCTTGGGCGCCTTGTGGCGGACCCGGACGGTGGCGAGGTCGGCGGGCGTGAGGTCGGCGGGGATCGTCGACGCCAGCTCGATCTCGTAGATCGCGGTCACCTGATGGCCGGCGCCGATCTCGCCGGCGTCGACCTCGTCCTTGCGGAAGTCGTCGTCGGCGATGTCCCGGTTCTCGTAGCCGATCAGGCGGTAGCGCTTGACCATCGTCGCGTTCCAGTCGACCTGCAGCTTGACGTCCTTGGCGACGACCTCGAGGGTCGAGCCGAGCTGCTCCTGGAACACCCGCTTCGCCTGCGACAGGCCGTCGATGTAGAAGCTGTTGCCGTTCCCCTTGTCGGCCAGCTGCTCCATCATGTCGTCCTTGTAGTTGCCCATGCCGAAGCCGATCGTCGACAGGGTCACGCCCTCCTTCACGTGGCCCGCGATCGTCTTCAGGATCTCCTCGTGCGACGTGTTGCCGACGTTGGCGTCGCCGTCGGACAGCACCAGGACGCGGGTGATCGCGTCGCCGCGCATCATCTTGGCGGCCTGCTGGTAGGCCAGCTCGACGCCCGACGACATCGCGGTCGAGCCGCCGGCGGTCAGGTCCTCGATGGCCTCGAGGATCTGGTCCTTGTGGTCGAGGCCGGTCGCCGGCAGCACGACCCGGGTCGCGCCGGCGTAGGTGACGAGCGCGACCGAGTCGCCGTCCTTGAGGTTGTCGACCAGGATGCGGAGCGAGCGCTTGGCCAGCTCGAGCTTGTCGGCGGAGTGCATCGAGCCCGAGACGTCGACCAGGAACACCAGGTTGGCGGCCTTGCGCTCGGCGATGCTCTTGGCCTTGGTGGTGACGCCGACCCGGACGATCTGGCGGCCCTTGTTGAACGGCGACGGCGCCGCGTCCATGTGGACCGCGAACGGCCGCGCGCCGTCGGGCGCGGCGTAGCCGTAGTGGAAGTAGTTGACGAACTCCTCGACCCGGACCGCGGCCGTGGGCGGCAGCGCGCCGCTGTCGAGCTTGCGCCGCGCGATCGTGTACGACGCGGTGTCGACGTCGGCGGCGAAGGTCGACAGGTGGTCCTTGGCGGTGTCGGTCCAGGCGTTGACGCCGTAGTCCTTGTAGCCCTCGGTGTTGCGGTCGACGTCGGCGCGGCCGGCGGGCACGTTCATGGACTTGTACTTGCCACCGCCGTAGCCCTGGCCGGTCGCGGCGCCGGAGCCGGCGGCCGTGCCGCCGACGACGGCGGGGCTGGCGGCGACCCGCTTGCCGGCGACCCGGTGCTCGGCCTCCTTCTTGGGTGCGTCGGTCGACGTGTCAGCGGTGGTGATGCTGCGGGTCGGCTCGGCCGCGGGATCGGCGAGCCGGTCGACCGGCGCCTCCTCCTGCGACGCGGTGTCGCCGCCGGCGGTGCCGGACCGGACGTCGATGTCCTCCGCCATGTCGTCGGTGGGCGCCGACGAGGCGTCCTTCTTGGCGGCACAGCCACCCAGGGCGGTGCCCGCCATGGCGAGGGCGAGGAGCGTGTTGGCGAGCGAACGAGCGAACTTGCGGCCGAGCATCGGTGCCTCCGGTGAAGGTTGGACACCGGAGTCGACGCAGCATTGCCCGGTTCGACCTGAAAAAGATCGTCGGGCGACTGTCGCGCGGTCGCGACAATCGGGGCGAGGTGGCAGCCGCCGGCAGCGCCTGGCACGGCGCGCCGTCGCCGCGCCGCGGCGCGATCAGCCGAACTTGCCGGTGATGTAGTCCTCGGTGCGGCGGTCGCCCGGGGACGTGAACAGCCGGTCGGTGTCGGCGTACTCGACCAGATCGCCGGTGAGGAAGAACGCGGTGCGGTCCGAGACCCGGGTCGCCTGCTGCAGGTTGTGGGTCACGATGATGATCGTGTAGTCGTCGCGCAGCGTGTGCAGCAGGTCCTCGATGCGCGCGGTCGCGATGGGATCGAGGGCCGAGCACGGCTCGTCCATCAGGATCACCTCGGGCTCGACCGCGAGCGTGCGCGCGATGCACAGGCGCTGCTGCTGGCCGCCCGACAGGCTGGTGCCGGGCTTGTCGAGCTTGTCCTTGACCTCGTCCCACAGCGCGGCCTGGCGCAGCGCCTTCTCGGCGACCTCGAGCGGGCGCCGCCCGGCCATCCGCTTGGACAGCTTGAGGCCGGCCAGGACGTTGTCGCGGATCGACATCGACGGGAACGGGTTGGGCTTCTGGAACACCATGCCGACCCGGCGCCGCAGCAGCACCGGGTCGACGCCGGGCGCGTAGACGTCGGCGTCGTCGAGCTTCACCTCACCCTTGCAGCCGGCGCCGGGCACCAGCTCGTGCATCCGGTTGAGGCACCGGATGAAGGTCGACTTGCCGCACCCGGACGGGCCGATGATCGCCGTGACCCGGCGCGCCGGCACGTCCATCTCGATCCCCTTGAGGACCTGTTGCTTGCCGAACCAGGCCTCGAGGCCCCGCACGGACATCTTGCTTGCGGGCTGTTCGCTGTCGGACATCGGAGGGCGGCTAGTATGCCCGCCTCTGGTAACGGTTGCGCAACCAGATCGCAACCGAGTTGAGCAGCAACAGCACGACCATCAGCACGACGATCGCGGCGGCGGCGTTGATCAGGAAGGCCTTCTGGGGCCGTGAGGTCCAGTCGTAGATCTGCATCGGCAGGGCCGTGTACGGCGCGTCCAGGCCGTCGGGCGCGAACGTGATGTACGCGACCGCGCCGACCAGGACCAGCGGCGCGGTCTCACCGATGGCGCGGGACACCGCCAGGATGGCGCCGGTGAGGATGCCGGGGATCGACATCGGCAGGACCACCCGGCGCACCATCTGCCAGCGGGTCGCGCCCAGGCCGAGGGCGGCCTCGCGCAGCGAGTCCTTGACCGTGCGCAGGGCCTCGCGGGTCGACATGATGATCACGGGCAGGACCAGGAGCGCCAGGGTCAGCGCGCCCGACAGCACGGTCTCGCCGAGCCCGGCGAAGCGGACGAACAGGCCCAGGCCCAGCATGCCGTAGATGATCGAGGGGACGCCGGCGAGGTTGGCGATCGCGACCTCGACGACGCCGGCCAGCTTGCTCTGGCGGCCGTACTCCTCGAGGTAGACCGCGGCGCCGACGCCGATCGGCAGCGCGATCAGCGCGGTCAGCGTGATCAGCCACAGGCTGCCCATCAGCGCCGGCCAGATGCCGGCGCGCTCGGCCTTGCGCGACGGCAGGTCGGTGATGAACGACCAGTCGATGCGGGCGATGCCGTCGATCGCGAGCCGGCCGAGCAGCCAGCCCAGGACCAGCAGCGGCGCGAAGATCGCGAACCGCGCCACCCAGACGAACAGCACCTCGGTGATGACGCCGTCCTTGCGGCCGGTCAGGGAGGGAGGCGGCGCCATGGTCACACCCGGTTGCGGGCCCGCAGCTTGCGCGACAGGCGGTAGGAGACCAGGTTCATCGCCAGCGTCATCAGGAACAGCAGCAGGCCGACCGCGAAGATGCTCTGGTAGGCCAGCGAGCCGGTCGGCAGGTCACCCTTGGCCATGCGCACGATGTACGCGGTCATGGTCTCGGTCTGCTCGCGCGGGTCGAAGCCCAGCGTGTTGCGCTGGCCGGCGGCGATCGCGACGATCATGGTCTCGCCGATGGCGCGCGACACCGCCAGCGTCATCGCGGCGGCGATGCCCGACCACGCCGACGGCACGACGACCCGGAAGATCGTCGGCAGCTTGGCGGCGCCGAGGCCGTAGGCGGCCTCGCGCAGGGCGTCGGGCACGGCGTAGATCGCGTCCTCGGACAGCGACGACACCATCGGGATGATCATGATGCCCATGACGATGCCCGGCGACAGCGCGTTGAAGCCGGCGAGGCCGGGCACGAACTTCTGCAGGAACGGCGTCACCACGGTGAGCGCGAAGAAGCCGTAGACGATCGTCGGCACGCCGGCCAGCAGCTCGAGCGCCGGCTTGAGCACCTTGCGGGTGGTCGGGTTGGCGTACTCCGACAGGTAGATCGCGGCGATCAGCCCGAACGGCAGCGCCACCGCCATCGCGATCGCCGCGGTCAACAGCGTGCCCGACACCAGCGGCCAGACGCCGAAGCGCTGGTTGTCCGCGAACGCCGGGGTCCACATCGTGTCACCGAAGAACTGGCTCAGCGACACCTCGCGGAAGAAGTCGGACGCCTCGTAGACCAGGACGACGACGATGCCGATCGTGACGACGATCGACAGCAGGCTGCACGCCGCCAGGACCTTCTCGATGACGCGTTCGCTGATCGAGGACGAGGTCTGTCGGAACCACGGCCGCGTCGATCGCGACCGATCGTCGCCGACCGGCGTGTCGTCGGAGGTGGCGGCGCTCGCGGTCATCGGGTCAGTTGCTCTTGGCCTCGCCGGCGTGCTCGGCCTTCATCAGGCCCTCGAAGGTCACGCCGACCTGCGAGCCGCCCGAGAACACCGAGCCGGTGGTCTTGTCGGCGTAGCGCTTCTTGACCAGCGTGTAGATGTCGTCGGGCAGGGCGATGTAGCCGACGTCGGCGGCCAGCTCCTTGGCGTGCTCGAGG
This sequence comes from Kofleriaceae bacterium, assembly GCA_020633495.1. GTDB lineage: Bacteria > Myxococcota_A > Polyangia > Haliangiales > Haliangiaceae > WYBA01. Next base: position 277,432 of record JACKDR010000007.1, read on the forward strand.
TAGAACTCGACGAACGCCTGGACGTTGCCCTTGGCGAGCGCCTTGGTCGAGACGTAGATGAAGATCGGCCGCGACAGCGGCTGGTAGGTGCCGTCGTTGACGGTCTGCTCGCTGGGCGTCACCGGGCCGTTGCCGCCGTCGATCGGGACGACCTTCAGCTTGTCCTGGTTCTCCTTGAAGTAGGCGTAGCCGAAGAAGCCGAGCGCGCCGGGGTCGCCGGCGACGCCGGTGACCAGGACGTTGTCGTCCTCGTTCGAGGTGTAGTCGCCGCGGCTGGAGTGCTCCTTGCCGACGATCGCCTGGGTGAAGTAGTCGTAGGTGCCCGAGTCGGTGCCCGGGCCGAACAGGACCAGCTTCTTGTCGGGCCAGCCGTCGCGGATCTGCGACCAGTTGGTGATCTTGTCGGCGGCCTCCGGCTCCCACATCTTCTTGAGCTCGGCGACGGTGAGGTTGTCGACCCAGTCGGCCGCCTTGTTGACGACGACGGCGAGGCCGTCGTACGCGACCGCCAGCTCGATGTAGTCGATGCCGGCGCTCTTGCAGGTCTCGGCCTCCTCGGTCTTGATCGGGCGCGACGCGCCGCTGACGTCGAGCTCGCCGCGGCAGAACTTCTTGAAGCCGCCGCCGGTGCCCGAGGCGCCGACCGTGACGTCGCCCTTGCCGGCGCGCTGGAACTCCTCGGCGACCGCCTGGCTGATCAGGAAGACGGTGCTGGAGCCGTCGACCTTGACGATGCCGCCGCCGGATGGCGCGGTCTGGCCGCTGCCGCTGCCCGACTCGGAGGTCTTGCTGCTGCCGGAGCCCTCCTTGCGCTTGGAGCAGCCGGTGGCGACGAGGGCGGGGACGGCGAGGAACAGGAGCAACGCTCCCAGGGTGCGCTTGGCGTGCGTCATGGCTGGCTGCAAACTGGCAAGGTCGTGTGACGGGACTGTCACAGCGTTGCGACAGTTGGGGGCGAGCCCGTCATCTGCTCCAAGGTGCCTAGATCGCTGGTGAATCTTCCGCGTGCGCGGTTGTCGCAGCCGGGATCTCGACCCAGAACGTGGTGCCGCGGGGCTCGTTGGGCTCGACCCCGACCTCGCCGCCCATGTTCTCGACCAGGTGCTTGACGATGGACAGGCCCAGGCCGGTGCCGCCGATCTCGCGGGAGCGCCCGGGGTCGACCCGGTAGAAGCGCTCGAAGATGCGCTCGCGGTGGCGCGGCGCCACGCCGGGGCCGTCGTCGCTGATCATCAGGCGGATCCGGGGGCCGCGGCGCTCGGCCTCGACCCAGACGTGGCCGCCCTTGTCGTTGTACTTGGTGGCGTTGTCGATCAGGTTGACCAGGACCTGGTCGAGCGCGATCGGGTCGGCCTGGACCTGGAGGTCGGGGGCGATGTCGGCGGTGACCGTGACGCCGCGCGCCGCCGCGCCGTCGGCCAGCGACGCGGTGGCCTGGGTGACCGCGGCCCGCGCCGACACCGCGGCGAGCTCGAGGCCGTACTGGCCGGCCTCGAGCCGCGACAGGTCGAGCAGGTCGGCGAGGATCCGGGTCAGCCGCTCGGCGTTGCGGTGCATGCCGTCGATCAGGCGGTCGGCGATCCTGGGGTCGTCCTTGGCGCCGGAGATCAGCGTCTCGGCGTTGGCGCGGATGATGCTGACCGGGGTGCGCAGCTCGTGCGAGACGTTGGCGACGAAGTCGCTGCGGATGGTCTCGAGCCGGCGCACCGCGGTGACGTCCTCGAGCAGCAGCAGGCAGCCGCGCCCGGTCGGCAGCGGCACGACCCGCGCGGTGATCCGCGCGCCGCCGGGCGACTGGACCTCGACCGCGGTCGGGCGGTCGGGGCGGCGCACCAGGTCGACCAGGCCGGGCAGGCGGACGTGATCGATGAAGGCCTCGCCCACCGGCACCGTCGGCAGCTCGAGCAGCTCGCGGGCGGCCTCGTTCATGACCGTGATCCGGCGGTCGGCGTCGAGCCCGATGACGCCGTGGCTGACGCCGTCGAGCACCGACGACAGGATCGCGCGCTCGTGGTCGAGCGCGGCGGCGCCGCGGTCGAGGTCGTCGGCGAGGTGGTTGATCCAGATGCCGACGTCGCCGAGGTCGTCGCCGTCGACGATCGGCACCCGACGCGACCGGCCCATCGCCATGTCGCGGGTCCGCGCCGACAGGTCGCGGACCGCGCGGTCCATCAGCCACGACGCCAGCAGCGTCATCAGCAGCGCGACGACGACGCCGACCACCGCGGCGATCGCGATCAGGAAGTGCAGGCGCTGGTAGGCCGGCTGCAGGTCGAGCGTGGTCTCGGCCAGGCGCAGGACGCCGCGCCGGCCGTCGGCGCGGACCCACGGGGTCGCGACCACGACGCGGCCGCCGCGCCGCGCCACCCCGACCGTGCCCTCGCCGAGCGCGGTCCGGACCTCGGGCTGGCCCAGGACGTCGTGGGCGCCCTGCGCCCCCGCCGAGGTGCCCAGCGGCGCGCCGTCGGAGGCGAACACCTCGACCCGCGCGCCGGTGGCGGTCGCGAGCTGCTCGGCGAGCACGCCGGCGGCGTCGTCGTCGAGGTGCGGCGCGCTCTCGACCGCGAGCCGGGCGACCCGCGCGGCCCGGATCAGCTCGCTCTCGAGGCGGGCGTCGACGGTGGTCGCGACCTCGCGACGCAGCAGCAGGGTCGAGACGAGTCCGACCACCAGGATGAGCGCGATCGACGCCGCGAACAGCCGGGTGCGGACTCCGCGCGTCATCCAGCCTCTTCGTCGGGGTTGTCGCGGAACCGGTAGCCGACGCCGCGCAGGGTCTCGACGTAGTTGCCGGCGTCGCCGAGCTTCTCGCGCAGGCGCTTGACGTGGGTGTCGACGGTGCGGGTCGTGACCTCGGCGTCGATGCCCCAGACGTCGCTGAGCAGCGCGTCGCGGGTCTGGACCCGGCCCTTGCGCGACATGAACGCGTAGAGCAGGCGGAACTCGAGCGCGGTGAGGCTGATCTCCTTGTCGTCGACCCAGGCGCGGTGGGCCTCGCGGTCGACGCGGAGCCGGCCGAAGCGGACGATCTCGGGCTCGGCGTCGGTCTTCTGGGCCCGGCGCAGCAGGGCGCGGATGCGCAGGATCAGCTCGCGGACGCTGAACGGCTTGACGACGTAGTCGTCGGCGCCGACCTCGAAGCCGACGACCCGATCGATCTCGCTGCCCTTGGCGGTGCACATGATGATCGGGATCTCGCGCGTGCGCTCGGACTCGCGCAGCCGGCGGCAGACCTCGGTGCCCGACAGATCGGGCAGCATCAGGTCGAGCACGATCGCGTCGGGCAGGGGATCCTGGTTGGCGGCGTCGACGCCGCCCTGGCCGGTCGCGGCCAGGCGGGTCAGGTAGCCCTCGCGCTGGAGGTTGTACTCCAGGGTGGCGGCCAGGTCGGTTTCGTCCTCGACGATCAGGATGAGGCCCTGCATGGTCCAGCCTTAGCACGCACGACGTTACACCCCCGTGACGTCGTGGTGACGGCCTGCGACGTCCGTGTCATCGCGGCGCCGGCGGATCCCCGGCGGCGGCCGGCGTGGCTCAGGGCAGCTCGATGACGGGGTCGTCGTCGTTGCGCCGGTACAGCAGGATCGTGTTGCCCAGGACCTGGGCGACCTGGCTCTGGGTCCGGGTCGCGAGATCCTCGGCGGCCTCGTGGCGGTCGAGCGCGGCGGCCTCGAGCAGCTTCACCTTGATCAGCTCGTGATCGGTGAGGGCCTGCGAGACGGCCAGGACGAACGGCTCGCTGAGGCCGTCCTTGCCGATGTGGGCCACCGGCGCCATGGCGTGACCCAGGGCGCGGAGGTGGCGGCGCTGCTTGCCGGTGAGGGACATGAAAAGGGCGCCCGTTGTAGCCGGGCGCCCTGCGGGGAGCAAGCGGAGATGTGCGCCGCGGCCGGCGCGACGGCCCGCGGCTAGGCGCGGCGGCGCCGCGCCAGCAGGCCGACCAGGGCCAGGCCCAGCAGGCCCAGCGACGAGCCCGAGCCGCCGCCGGCCGAGCAGCCGCTGACCAGCTCCGAGGGCGACGGGTCGTCGGGGTTGCCGCCGGCGCCGGGGTCGTCGGGGTTGCCGCCGGTGCCGTCGCCGCCGCCGCCCGAGGTCGACAGCTGGACGGTGATCTGCGCGGTGCCGACCTGCTCGCCGCTGTCGTAGGCGCGGGTCTCGACCTGGTGGGCGCCGGCGCTCAGCGACGGGCTGGTCGTGAACGTGAACGGCGCCGACGACAGGGTCTCGGCCAGGGCGCCGTCGATCCACAGCTCGACCCGGGCCACCGCGCCGTCGTCCGAGGCCGACGCCGACACCGCGAAGCCGGGCGCCACCGTGGCGCCGTCGGCCGGCGACGTGATCGCGACGGTCGGGATCGTGTCGGTGCCGGCCGGCCCGATGCGCTGCATCAGGAACTGGTAGCTGTTCTGGTTGGTGCCGCACTCGCCCTGCAGGCCGCACTGCCGCGACTGGTACTCGCCGCAGCTGACGCTCTGGTCCTTGAACGACTGCAGGCCGTTGTACTGCAGGTAGGTCATCGGGTCCGACGCCAGCAGCTCGTGGTCGGCGCCGAACGAGTGCGCGGTCTCCTGGCCGACGACCTCGCAGATGGTCTCGGCGTCGCCGCCGAAGGCGTCGGCGAACGTGAAGACGATCGAGTTGGGGATGACGTTGCAGCCGATCGTGAACGGCGACACGCCGCCGACGTTGGGGTCCATGCCGATGACGCCGGGCTGGGTCGTGACGATCGACTCGTAGTGCGGGACGTTGCCGGGGTCGACGTCGGTGACGACGACGTTGAAGGGCGCCCACATGTTGCGGACGCACGACATGATCTGGTCCCACTTGGCCTGGGTCGTGGACCACGCCGGCACCGCGGTGGTCTGGCTGACCAGCGTCGAGCGGTTGGTGCGGGCGTCGTTGTCGCCGGGGCTGAGCGTGGTCCCGACGTGGTTCATGTAGATGATCGTCTGGCCGGCGGCGGCGAGGACGCCGGTCGAGGGCAGGACCTGCCGGACCGTCTGCACGCCGGTCGGCTTCTCCGCGACCATCCAGCCCTGCACCGGGGCGACGTAGGGCTCGGGGGCGGATTCGTGCGACTCCGCCAGGGCGGTGGCGGGGAGGGTGAGCAACGAGCCGAGGATGGCAAGACGGAGGGTTCGCATCGTGGGGGCCCCTGGGGTGGTTGGTCCGGCACCGGGACCTAGAGCACGTCACGTGCCGCGCTGGGGTCATCGAACCGCAGTTACTCTCGCCATGGATCTCCAGGGGTTGGCTCGAGGCGGGGGCCGCCCGCGACACCCTCGAGGTGGGTGCTGGACGCAGGACGTGGAGACTCACCCCCCATGGAGGCGAGCGGTCGCAGCCATGCCAGGGCCGGTCAGCGCACCGCGGTGCGGACCGGCGCGGCGATCAGCCGCAGGCGGCCTCGACGTCGTCGATCGACGTCGGCGCGCGGGCGGTCAGGACCTCGTGGCCGTCGGCGGTGATGACGACGTCGTCCTCGATGCGGACGCCGATGCCGCGGTACTCGGCGGGGACGTCGGCGGCGTCGACCGCGACGTACAGGCCGGGCTCGATCGTGATCACCATGCCGGCCTCGAGCGGGCGGGCCGCGCCGGACCGGGTGTAGGCGCCGACGTCGTGGACGTCCATGCCCAGCCAGTGCGAGGTGCCGTGCATGTAGAAGCGCTTGTACGAGGCGTCGGCGATGCGGTCGTCGACCGAGCCGGCGAGCAGGCCGAGGTCGACCATCGCCTGGGTCAGGCGGCGGATGCAGTGCTCGTGGAGGCGGTCGAGGGTGGCGCCCGGGGCGGCCAGCTCGATCGCGCCGCGCTGGGCGTCGAGCACCGCCTCGTAGATCGCGCGCTGCGGCCCGGTGAACCGGCCGCTGGCCGGGAACGTGCGGGTCACGTCGGCGGTGTAGTGGCCGTACTCGCAGCCGGCGTCGACCAGCACCAGGTCGCCCTCGGCGATCGCGCAGGCGTTGTCGACGTAGTGCAGCACGGTCGCGTTCTCGCCGGCGCCGACGATCGTGCCGTAGCCGGGGCCGGCGCCGCCGCGGTGGCGGAAGGTGTAGTCGATCACCGCCTCGAGCTCGTACTCGAAGGTGCCGGGGCGGCCCGCCGCCATCGCGGCGAGGTGGGCATCGACGGTGATCGCCGCGGCCTTGCGCAGCACCGCCAGCTCCTCGGGGCTCTTGATCAGGCGCTGCTCGTGGAGCGCGACCCGCGGATCGACGACCGCGCGGGGCGGGCGGCGGCCGCGCTTCTCGGTGCGGCGCAGGCGGGCCAGCGCCGCGGTGATGACCTTGTCCATCGCGTCGTCGAGGCCCAGCGAGTAGTGCAGCTCCTCGTGGTTGGCGATCAGGTCCCAGAGCCGGGTCGACAGCTCGGCGATCGGGTACGCGGCGTCGGCGCCGTAGCGGTCGCGCGCGCCCTCGATGCCGGCGCGGCGGCCGTCCCAGACCTCCATCTCGGGGTCGCGCGGCCGCACGAACATCACGACGCGCTCGGCGTCGGCGTTGCCGCGCAGCACCAGCACCGCCTCGGGCTCGGTGAAGCCGGTGAGGTAGTGCAGGTCGGAGTGCTGGCGGAACCGGTAGTGGCTGTCGCCGTTGCGCACCCGCTCCGGCAGCGACGCGACCACGGCGACGCCGCCGGGGCCCAGGGCACGCAGGTACGCCTCGCGGCGGGCGGCGAAGACCGACGGATCGAGCATCGACGGATCTATATCACCCAGCGCAACCCGCGCGGCGACCGCCGCGCCCGTCGCTGGGGTCAGGTCTCTTCGACGAACCGGACCAGGTCCTCGTCGACCGAGCGCCGCGACGTCACCGCCAGGCGGGCCAGCTCGTCGAGGGTGGGCGACGGCCGGGCCTCGGCGGCCCGCTCGAACACCAGGATCGGGACCTCTCCGAGCCCCGGGGTCTCGCGCAGGGTCCGGACCACGTCCAGGCTGGTGCCACCGTCGGCGCCGCTGGCGACGTCCAGGATGATCGCCCGCGGCTCGAGCGCGGCGGCCAGCCGCGGCAGCTGGGCGGTCACCCGGGTCATCGACACCACCGTGTAGCCGCGGGCCGACAGCAGGGCGTCGAGCCGCTGCAGCGCGGCGCGGTCGCGGTCGATCAGCAGGACGACGCCGCGATCCGGCTCGGCGCCGGGGTCGGCGTGGGCGGCGTCGGCGGTCACGTCCTCGACCGCGATCTCCATGGTCTGGTCGCCGCCGGAGCGGTAGACCGCCAGCGCGACCTTGTTGAGCAGCTCGTCGAGATCGAAGGGCTTCTCGATGACGTCGGTGGCGCCGAAGCGGACGCCGCCGTCCTGGGACAGGCCGTGCACCGCGGTCATGACCACGACCGGGACGTCGGCGTGACCCAGATCGCGTAGCGCGTCCAGGAACTGCCGGCCGTTCATCCCCGGCATCATGAGGTCCAGCAGGATCGCGTCCGGGCGGTGGGCGGCGATCTTGGTGATCGCGTCGGCGCCGTCGCTGGCCTTGTCGACCAGGTAGCCCTCGTCGGACAAGAGGCTCCCGACGGTGTCTCGGACGAGCGTCTCGTCGTCGACGACCAGGATGCGTCCCCCCTTCGTCACGGTGCTCCCCATCGTGAGTACCCGCGCACTGTACCACGCGCCCCGCCGGGCGGTGTAGCATCGGCTCGATGGCGACGCCGGCCGACCACGCGGCCCATCTGGAGTCCTTGCGTCCGGCCGTGCTGGCCCGCCTGGTCGAGATCCGAGGATCTCTGGATCACGCGCTGGGGCGCGTCCCCGAGGCCGAGGCCCGGGAGCACCTCGACGCGGTCTTGCGTCACATGCAGGCGTACATCGCGACCTGGGACTGGCGGCTCCATCGGGCGTTCTTGCAGTCGTACCTGGCGCTGCGCGCCGGCGACGGCATGAGCTCCGACGACGTCATCCACGTCCTGGCCGCGGTCGGCGACGTCGTCGTCGAGGCGGTCCGGGCCCAGGCCCGGAGCTCGACCGACCAGGAGGTCGTGGTCGCCGTGACCAAGGTCAACGCCCACACCGTGCGCGGCGTCATCGACCTGGTCGCCGAGGAGCTGGAGCGCCGCCGCGCCCAGCGCGACCAGCTGCTGCGCGGAGGGGCGCCGTGACCGCGGCCCGCCCGGCGCTCCGGATCCACGGCGCGACCCACGTCGGCTCGGTGCGCGAGGCCAACGAGGACGCGATGATCGTCGACGAGCAGGTCGGCCTGTTCGCGGTCTTCGACGGCATGGGCGGCGCGATGGCCGGCGACGTCGCGTCGCAGAAGGCGCGCGACGTGGTCAAGGAGTACGTGCGGGCGCGCCGCGGCCAGATGGATCCGCGCGCGATGCTCGACGCCGCGCTCAACGCGGCGTCGGCGGCGGTCCACGGCGAGGCCCAGGTCCGGCGCGACCGTCGCGGCATGGGCACGACCGCGGTGGTGTGCCTGCTGCTCGACGACCGGCGCGCGCTGATCGCGCACGTCGGCGACAGCCGCGCCTACCTGCTGCGCGGCGGCCGGCTCAACCAGCTGACCCGCGACCACACCGTCGTCGCCGAGCTGCTGGCGCAGAACGCGATCACCCCCGAGGAGGCCGAGGTCCACGCCTACCGCAGCGTGCTGTCGCGCAACCTCGGCGCCAAGCCCGACACCCGGGTCGACATCACCGAGATCGAGCTGACCCGCGGCGATCGCCTGCTGCTGTGCTCCGACGGCCTCTACGGCTTCGCCTCGACCGAGGCGGTGCAGCAGCTGCTGGGCTCGACCGACGCCCCCGAGCAGGTCGCCCGCGATCTGATCGAGCTGGCGCTGCGCGGCGGCGGCGGCGACAACGTCACGGTCGTCGTCCTCGAGGCCGGCGCCGCCGCGGTGCCGCGGACGACCCAGCTGATGCGGACCTCGGGGTCGGTGTCGTGGTGGGCGCGCCGCGAGCGGTTCTTCGAGGCGGCTCGCGCCGCCGGGGTCGCGCAGAACCCGATCTGCGCGGTGCTGTCGCCGGCCGAGGCCATCGAGATCGTCGCCGGCAACTTCGTCGAGGCGCTGTTCCACGATCTCGAGAAGGCCACGACCGTCAACGTCTGGACCTACGCCGAGAACCTGGCCCACGGCTGGCTCGATCGCGGCGGCGCGTGGGCGCCGCTGCGGCTGATCCTCGACATCCTCCACCACGCCTGCGGCCAGGTCGTCGCCGACGTCCGCCGCGACGACGCCGACCTCGCGCTGCTGATCGAGGCCGCGGTGACCCGCGAGCTGACGGTGTGCGAGATGGCGGTGGGCGGCGTCCTCGGCGAGCAGCTGCGCGCCGTCGACGCCGCGCTGCTCAAGCTGTACGCCGAGCGCCAGGTCGCCAGCGAGGCCCGGGCCCCCGGCGACGGCGCGCGGCCGTTCGTCGAGCAGCCGACGATGCCGTTCCTGCGCAACGATCGCGCGCCCGAGCCGGCCGGCCCCGAGGTCCGCCCGGTGCTCGACGCCGCGCTGCGGGTCGCGGTCGGCCGCGGCGGCGACGCCGCGCTGCACGACCTCTTGACCCGGCTGCACCGCCTCGCCGTCGACGCGTCGCCGCCGGCCGCGGTCACGGTCCAGGCCCGCGAGCTGTTCGGCGTCCGCCAGCTCGAGGAGCGCGCGATCGCGCCGGTGTTCGACGCCCTCGACCGGGCGCGTCGCGCCCTGGTCGACGCGATCAGCGCCGGCACCGCGCCGCCGTCGGCCAAGGTCGCGGCGGTGCGGCAGCTGGCGTCGGCGTCGCACGGCCTGGCGGCGTCGATGGCCGGGCTGGTGGTCGAGGCCGCGCAGCCAGGCGCCCACAAGCTGCGCGAGGTCGTGCGCGAGACCGCCGCGCTGCGCGCCAAGGTCGGCAAGACCGAGGCCCGGGTCGCCGAGCTCGAGCGCCGGTTCGCCACCGTCTACGATCCGCTGGCCGGCAAGATCGCGATGGACCAGGCGATCGCCGACGTCGGGCCGTCGCGCCCGAGCGCGCCCGGCATCCTGGCGCGCCGCCGCCCCGGCCGGGAGACCCAGCGATGACCGAGCTCGCCGATCGCATCAACGTGCTCCGCGACGAGGTCCTCGACACCGTCGAGCAGGGCGATCGCGACCTGCCGGGCGCCGAGGTCTTCGAGGCCGTGGTCCGCCAGCTGGCGGCGCTCGGCGACTCGTCGGGCCACGCCGGCATCGACCTGACCCTGCACGACGCGATCGCGCGGCGGCTGGCCTGGGGCGACACCGAGGAGGCCGTGCTCGGCGACGCCGACCGGGTCTTCGAGCGGCTGGTCAAGGCGGTGCAGCGCGCGCTGCGCGACCCCGACGATCAGATCGCCGTGCTCGAGACCGCGTCCGACGTCCTGACCGCGGCGGCGCGGATCGTCGCGCTGTCGGCGGTGGGCCGCGCCGGGCGCGATCGCTCGGCGCGGCTGCGCGAGGAGCTGGCGCAGCGCCGGCTGCGCGAGGCCCTGACCGAGCAGCAGACGACCCTGGCGCGCCTCGAGCAGGAGCTCAAGGACTCGGGGCTGTAGCCGCCGGCAGCGCGATGTCGGCGGTCAGCGCGTCGAGCAGGGCGTCGAGGCCGGCCTCTCGATCGACGAAGCGGTGGACGAGGTTGGGCTCGACCTCGGGGGCGTGATCGATGGCGCCGCGCACGATCCGGCGCGCCGACGGCTGGCTCTGCCGGGCCGCGGCCAGGATGGGCTGCCAGCGCTCGTCGGCGGCGTCGTGCTCGGCGATGACGGCGTCGAGCCGGACGCCGGTGAGCGCCTCGCGGGTGGTGTCGAGATCGCCGGCGAAGCGGACGTCCCAGCCGCTGGTCACGTACAGGGCGAGCGCGCCGCGCTGGCGCTGGTCGTCGCCGACCACCAGGATGCGGAGCCGGCGGGCCGGCTTGTCGCTGCCGCCGCCGCTGCGCCGCGCGATCGACGCCACCAGCGCGCTCCACTCGGCGGGCGGGTCGAGGACCCGCAGGCCCAGGCCGGCGCCGGCGCCGGCGTGCAGCCGGGTCACCTCGGCGACGACCTCGACGACCGCGCCGCGCGCCATGTCCATCAGGGACACGACCAGGCGGGTGCCGGGATCGAAGACGGTGGCGGTCTCGAGCGACATCCCGACGTCGGAGACGTCACGGGTCTGGCACACCGCCATCTCGCCGCCGATCATCGGGGTCACCGTGACCGTCAGCTGGGCGCGGAAGCGGGGTGCGCGTCGCGACACGACTTCACTTCATATCACGCGGGTGCGGCCCCGGTCACGCCAGGGTCCGCGGCGATTGACGGCGCGGCCGGCGCCGCGCAACCCTCCGCCCCATGCCGAGAGCCCCCGTCGCCGCCTGCGCCGCGCTCGTCGTCGCGGCCACCCTGGCGCCACCGTCTGCCGCGCGCGGCGACGGCGGCGTCGACTACTTCGGTAAGCGCGACACCACGAGCGTGACCTACCGGCGCGCCAAGCCGCGCACCCTGAACCAGCGCCTGACCATCGGCGGCCTGGCGGCCGGGGCGGTGCTGTCGCTGGGCGTCGGCGTCTACTTCCACCTCGACTCGCGCGACGCCGCCGACGAGGTCTCGGCCGATCACGGCGTCGTCGGCACCTGGACCGACGCCCGCCAGGCCACCTACGACCGCGCCGGGTCGTCGGGGACCAAGGCGATCGTCGGCTACGTCCTGGCGGCGCTGTTCACCGGCGGCACGATCGCGGCGACCGTCATGACCCACCCGGGCGACGAGGAGGTCGTGCTGACCCCGGGGGCGCGGGCCGCGCGCCCGCTGGTCACGCCGGTCGCCGGCGGCGCGGTGGTCGGGGGGGCGTGGTCGTGGTGAGGCGCGCCGACGCCGTGGCCGCGGCGCTGATCCTGACCCTGGCGGTCACCGCCGGCGCCGCGACCGGCTGCTCGCCCGAGGTCGGCAGCGGCACCTACCACTGCGGCCCCGACCGGTCCTGCCCCGACGACCTGCGCTGCGACGAGGTCTCGACGCTGTGTGTCTTCCCGGAGCTCGTCGAGTCGTTCGACTGCGGCGAGAACGGCAACGTCCACGAGGACGACGACGCGCCGGCGCGCGCGTTCGACGTCGGCGTCGCCGGCTGCGGCCAGGCCACCGTGCAGCAGAGCGGCTGCATCGACAACGCCGGCGACGTCGACTACCTGCGGCTGACCACGCCGGTGGGCTGCGACGGCACGCTGTCGGTGACGGCGCGGGCGCCGGTGGCGTTCATGCCGGTCACCGTCGAGATCGTCGCCGACGACGGCACCACCGTGCTGGGCGACGGCACCGTGTGCGAGGACCTCGACGATCAGGGTCGCGAGTGGACCTGCGCGACCGCGCCGGTGACCGGCGCGACCGGCTACCTGGTGCGCGTGCGCGGCGCCGGCGTCGGCCAGGACTGCGACGGCGCCTGCGCCTACAACCGCTACACGCTGGCGATCGACTGAGCCGCGCGTCGGCGCGAGGCGGGCGCGCCGAGCCGCGGCGCGCCCGCGGGTGCCCCCGTCCGGGTGGCCGCAGGCGGCGACGGCCGCGTGATATCCTGGGCCGTGCTCGCGTTCAGCCCGCTGAGCCTGCCGTACTTCGCGGCGGCGGCGTGCCTGGCGACGCTCGGCGTGATCACGATCGTCGTGCGCGGCGACGTGCTGGCGCGGCTGGCGATCCTGATGATGGTCGCGGCGCTGCTGCCGTGGTCGCTGGCCTTCGGGCTGGTCGGCTGCACCCAGGACCCGGTGCTGGCCGAGCAGCTGCTCCGCCTCGGCCTGGCGCCGTGCAGCCTGATCGGGCCGTGCCTGATGGTCCTGGTGCTGTCGATCAGCGGCCGCTTCGACGACCACCGCCTGCTCAGCGCGGTCGCGTTCGCCGCCGGGCTGACCGCCGCGATCCTGTGCTGGGCGACCGACTGGGTGGTCGCCGGCGTGCGGCCGACGCCGTCGGGGTTCCTGTTCATCCGCTCGGGCTGGATGCAGTCGCTGCACATCGGCCAGATCCCGGCGTGGGGCATCCTCGGGGTCCTGGTGTCCCGGCGCGGCATGCGCGTCGACCGCAACCAGAACTGGCGGCTGCACCGCCAGCGCATGATCATCATCGTCGCGCTGTCGCTGATCTCGCTGCTCGACCTGGCGCTGTCGGAGGGCTGGTTCGGGTGGTACCCGGCGGCGTGGATCGCCGCGGTCGGCGCCAGCCTGGTCGGCATCCACAGCATCTTCCGCGCCGATCTGCTGCGCGCGCGCGGCATCGATCGCGCGGCGGCGGTCGAGCTGGCGCTGCTGATCGGCGTCACGCTCGTGCTCTACGCCGTGGTCTGGCGCGACAACCGGACCTGGACGACCCGCCCGGTGGCCGCGGCGGTGTTCTCGGCGCCGCTGCCGATGCTCGGGCTGGTGGCGTCGTGGACGCTGCGCATCCGGCGCCGCCGCGCCGAGCGTACCTCCGACGCCGCGACGCTCGCGCTCGACGCGTTCTCCGACGAGCTCGAGGACCTCACCGAGGAGCGCCCGGTGGCGGTGCGGCTGCGCGAGCTGCTCGAGGGCCACACCCAGGTGTCGGCGGTGCGGGTCTGGCTCGCCGGCGACGACGGCGGCCTGGTGCCGGTCGTCCCCGAGGACCTGGCGCCGCTGCGCATCGACGCCCGGATCCGCACCTGGATGGTCGCCAACCCCGAGCCGCTGGTGGTCGCCGAGCTGGCGGCGATCCGGCTCGGCGGCCTGCGCGGCCTGGCCGAGGACCTGATCGGCGGGCTGGTCGCCGACGTCGTCGTGCCGCTGTGCGACCGCGAGACCCTGGTCGGCCTCGCGGTCGGCAACCTGCCCGCGTTCCGGGTCCTCAACGACGCCGAGCGCGACTTCGTGCGCGCCGCCGCGACCACCGCGGCGCGCGGCATGACGTTCGTGGCGCTGACCCGCGAGGCCGGGCACCTCGCCGAGACCCAGCGCGAGGTCGAGGTCGCCGAGGCGGTGCAGCAGGCGCGCGCCGTCGGCGACACCGTGGTCGACGCCGAGCCGTGGCAGATCCTGGTCCACTACCGGCCGGCGGCGCGGGTCGCCGGCGACGTCTGGCTGGCGCTGCCGCTGGGCGACGGCAAGGTGCTGGTCTTCGTCGGCGACGTCGTCGGGCGCGGCGTCCCCGCGGCGCTGGTCTCGGCCGCGGTCGGCGGCGTCTGCGAGGCCGCCGCGGCGATGACCGGGCCGGCGCTCGAGCCGCGGGCGCTGCTCGAGCTGGTGCACCAGACCGTGCGCGACATCGCCGGCGGCGCCCAGCGGGTCACCGCGTTCGCGGCCGTGCTCGACCACGGCGCCCGCACCGTCCGCTTCGCGTGCGCCGGCCATCGCGGCGCCTACGTCGTGCGCCCGGTGCCCGGCGAGGCCCGCGCCCGGCTCGACGTCCTGCACGCGCGCGGCACCGCGCTCGGCGAGCCGCAGCCGATGATCGGCGTCGGCGAGCGGCCGCTGGAGCTCGCCGACGTCGTCGTCGCGTGCAGCGACGGCGTCGTCGAGGTGCGCGCCGCGGTCGGCGAGCCGTGGGGCGAGCGCCGGCTGCAGCGGGTGCTGCGCGGCCAGGTGCTCGACGCCGGCGATCGCGCGGCGCGGATGATCGTGCAGGCGGCGGTGGCGCACGCCGGTGACGCCCAGGTCCACGACGACATGCTCGTGCTGGTCGCGCGCGCCGCCGAGGGCCCCGACGTCGAGGGCGCGCCCGCGTGAGCCGCGGCGGGGGCTGCGCGATCGCGCTGGCGATCGCGCTGGCGGTGATCGCGCCGGGGTCGGCGCCGGCGTGGGCCGACGGCGACGCGGCCGCGACGGCGGCCGCGGCCGGCGACGATGGTGCCGGCGACGCCGGGGCCGGCGACGACGCGGCGGCGGCGCCGCCGCACCTGCTGCGGTGGACCGCGCTGATCGGGCTCGGCGGGATCGTCGTCGGCGGCACGCCGCTCTTGTGGACCTACGGCTCGCCCAAGGTGACGACCTGGACCGTGCCCCTCGCCGTGCTCGGCACCGGCGGGCTCCTGACCGCGGGGGCGGCGGCGCTGTGGGGCGTCACCGGCGGCGCGCGCCGGGCTGGCGCCGCCGGCGCCGACGCGCCGTGGCAGCTCGAGGCCGGCACCACCTGGGTCGCCGATCCGCTGTTCGCCGAGGCCGCGTACCTGCGGCTCGCCGGGGCGTGGCGGCGCGGCGGCTCGCGGTGGCGCCGTCGGCGCTGGTCGCGATCGACGGCGACGCCCAGCGCGGCGAGGTCGAGGCGCGCTGGCGGCTGCGTGGCGCCGCGCCCGGCGCCGGGGTGATCGCCAGCGGCACGCGGCTCGAGCTGCGCGGCGACGCCTTCGCGATCCGGCGCGCCGGCTTCGCGGTCGTGACCGGCGAGCTCGGGCTGCGCGGGCGGCTCGATCTCGGCCGCGTCGCGCCCGCGCTCGACGGCGCCTTCGGCGAGGCCGGGGTCGGGCTCGGCCTCGAGGTGACCCGCTACGACGCCGGCGATCTCGACGCCACCGAGCTGGTGACCGCGCGCTTCGGCCTCGGCCTGTACCTGGGCTGCGGCCAGGGCGAGGCCCTGCTGTGGTACGAGCACCGTCGCGACGACCTGGCCGGCGGCCTGGCGGCGTGGCGGGCCGCGGGGTTCATCGGCCGCGCCGGGCTCACCGGCGCGTGGTCGCTGACGCCGCGGTGGGCGATCGCCGCCGAGGTCCAGGCCGGCTCGGCCTGGGTGACGACGCTGGCGGTGCGCCGCCGAGGAGGCGCCCGATGACGACGACGACGACGTGGACGACCGTGGTGGTGGCCCTCGCGCTCGGCGGCGCGGCCGCGTGCACGCGCCCCGGCGAGCAGCGCGCGCTCGACGAGGACGCCGTCGGCGTCGCGTCGTCGCAGGGCGCCACCGTCGAGGTCGTCGACGGCCTCGCCGCGATCCGGGCGCTGACCCCGGGCCACGTCGAGCTGTGGGGCCAGGCGCCGGCGCTCGAGCTCGACCTCACCGTCGACGCCGCGGCCGCCGGCACCTGGGAGCTGCGCTTCGACAACGCCATGCCCGACGCCGCGCTGGCCGGGCCCGCCGCGGTGACGATCGCCGACCTCGGCGGGCCGCGCCCGACGGTGCGGGTCTTCGAGGTCGAGGTCCCGGCCGGGACCCACCGGCTGCGCCTGGCGCCGCCCGACGCCGACGACCCGGCGCCGTTCCGGGTCGCGGCGATGGCCGACATCCAGACCGCGCTGCCCGAGGTCGACGACGTCTTCGCGCGGATCGCCGCCGACCCCACGGTGCGCTTCGTGGTGTCGATGGGCGACCTCACCGAGCGCGGTCACGACGACGAGTACGCGCTGTTCGAGCAGCAGCTCGAGGTCCTCGGCGTCCCGTACTTCACGACCCTGGGCAACCACGAGCTGTGGTCGCCGGCGTCGGCGTTCCGCGACCGCTACGGCCGCGCCAGCTTCCAGTTCGTCTTCAAGGACGTCGCGTTCACCTTCGCCGACTCCGGCGACGCCGGCATCGACCCGCTGGTCCACCAGTGGATCGACGGCTGGCTGGCCGCGGCTCGCGACCGGGTCCACCTGTTCCTGACCCACTTCCCGCCGATCGATCCGTCGGGCAGCCGCGCCGGCGGCTTCCGCAGCCGCCTCGAGGGCCACGATCTGCTCGAGCGCCTGGCCGCCGGCGGCGTCGACCTGACCCTGTACGGCCACGTCCACACCTACGTGCAGTTCGACAACGCCGGCATCCCCGCGTTCATCTCCGGCGGCGGCGGCGCCCGGCCCGAGCGCTGGGACGGCATCGGCCGCCACTTCCTGCTCGTCGATCTCGATCCCGAGGCTGGCCGCGTCGCCGACGTCGCGGTGGTCCGGGTCGACTGACCGGCTCAGAACTCGCGCCAGGCGTCGAACCAGGCGCCGCTGGTGGCGTCGTCGATCCCGGCGCGGCGGCTGAGGGTGAGGAAGGCCTCACCGACCTCCTCGCGATCGACGGTGTCGAGGCCGTGGCGATCGCCGAGGCGGTTGAAGGCGTCGACCAACGCGCGCAGAGCGGCCTCGGTCGTGCGCCGCGACCGGGCGCCGTCGAGCGCGGCGCACGCGGTGCGCCACGCCGCGGCGGCGGCGCGCCCGACCGCGGCCGCGCGATCGACCCAGTCGCGGAACGGGTTGTCGAGGTTGGCGGACAGCCAGGCGTCGGTCTTGCCGCCGCGTAGCTCGACGGAGGCGACGCCCGCGAGCCGGGCCCGCAGGGCGGCGGCGTCGGCCTTGCGGTGGCCGTCGATCGACGCCGAGGTCAGCGCCGGCCATGCGGTCGCGGCGGCCGGGAACGCGGCCGCGTCCAGGCCGTAGCAGTGGATCAGCTCGAGCCGGCGCAGCGCGGTCAGCGCGGCGAGGCGCTCGACGCCGTCGAGCGTGACGGCGTCGCCGTGGACGTGCAGCCGGGTCAGCGCCGTCCAGGTCGCGATCGCCGCGGCGTCGACGCGCCGCGCGCCCCACACGTGCAGCGCGTCGAGGCGCGCGAGCCCGCCGGCCGGCAACGCCAGGCGGCCGTCGTCGTCGGGGCCGACCCACAGCTCGAGTCGGCGGCCGTCGCCGGCCTGGTGGCAGGTCAGGTGTCGCGCGTCGCCACGGACCCGCAGCGTCGTCACGGACGGTGGCAGGTGCAGGGTCAGCGGCGCCGCCAGCGTGGTCGCGAACGTCGTGATCGTCAGCTCGCGCAGGTCGATCGTCGCCTGGCCATGGGCCGACCACGACAGCTCGGCGATCATCGGGCGGGCGCGCAGGTGCCCGATCACGCCGGGGTCGTCGCCGTCGTAGTCGAGCTCGGTCAGGCAGCCGAGGTCGTCGAGCCCGGCCCAGCGCAGCGCGGTGCCGGGCGGCAGCGCGGCGGCGTCGACGTGGAGCCGGGCGCGGTCGGCGCGCGCGGTCACGGTCAGGGCGCCGAGGTCGAGCGTCACGTCGTCACGGCGCCGGTGCGCGGCCTTGTACGCGGCGCGCGCCGCCGCGGGCAGGGCGAGCCAGCGGGCCTGGCCGCCGATCTCGCCGCCGACGCCGTCCCACGAGCCGTGGGCGTTGCAGGCGCCGAGCCCGGGAGGCACGGGCAACGCGCCGAGCGGCACGAACGTCGACGGCGGCGCCGGCGTGACGTGGCGCCAGGCCAGATCGCCGTCCCAGGCGTGATGATCGACGCGCAGCGGCGGCGCGTCGCGGACGTCGTCGAGCGTCGGCCGGACGTCGCCGAGCCACTGTAGCGACAGCGCGACCGGCCCGCCGTCGTCGACGGCCACCACCTGGCACGCGGTCCAGCGGTCGTCGCCGAGCGGCACCGCGAGCACGTCGCCGAGCGCGACCGGTGGCGGTGAGGGCGCCGGCGGCCGGGCGACGGGCCTGACCCGCGAGGGCGATGACGTCCGGGCCTTGAGTCCCACGCCGCCAGCATCGCACGCGGGCGCAGCGCCCTCCGACCGGTACCGGCACGCCCGCGATTCGACGCGATCTGGGACAAATAATCAAATATTTACAGAAACTTGAGAACGTTCCGGTTGACACGCCCCAATGTCATGCAAATGCTTCAAGCAAATGCTTCACATCGCCAAGGCGAGCCCGTGACCCCGTCGCCGCAGGAGCTCGGCGAGCAGACCCGGCAGAAGATCATCGCCGCCACGATCCTGCTGGTCGCCGAGCAGGGCTGGCACGGCGTCACCACGCGCGCGGTCGCCGAGCGCGCGGGCGTCAACAACGCCGCGGTCAACTACCACTTCTCGACCAAGGCCGACCTGCTGCGCGAGGCCGCCGCCGCCAACCTCGAGGCCGAGTTCGGCCAGGCCATGAAGGCCATGGTCATGGCGCCGTCGATGGCGCAGGGCCTGCGCCTGATGATGGGCTTCTTCGCCGCGATCGATCTCAAGCAGCCGTCGATGGTGATGCTGCTCGAGACCATGATGCAGTCGTCGCGCGACGAGCCGCTGCGGCAGAACCTGATGAAGGTCCTCGCCGAGGCGCGCCAGCAGATGGCCGACCGCATCGCCGCCGACCAGGCGGCCGGCACGGTCGCCGGCGACCGCGATCCCTTGATCCTCGCCACCGTCCTGGCCGCCCTGATCGACGGCCTGCTCTTGCATCGCATGGTCGACCCGTCGGTCGACATCGCCCGCAGCTGTGTCGCTGCGATCGAAGCGCTCCTGGAGACCCCATGACCACTGCCACGTCCGCGTCCCCCTCCTCGTCCTCCTCGGCTGGCGCCACCACCGGCGCCGCCATCCACGTCCGCGGCGCCGCGCGCACCTTCGGCAAGGGCGCCAGCGCCGTCCACGCCCTGCGCGGCGTCGACCTCGACGTCGAGCCCGGCGAGCTCGCGGTGCTGCTGGGACCCAGCGGCTCCGGCAAGACCACGCTGCTCAACCTGCTCGGCGGCATCGAGAGCGCCACCGACGGCCGCGTCGAGGTCGCCGGTCGTGACCTCGGCGGCCTCGACGACGAGGCCCGCACCACCTACCGCCGCGACACCCTCGGCTTCGTCTTCCAGTTCTACAACCTGGTGCCGACCCTGACCGCGCGCGAGAACGTCGCGCTGATCCTCGAGCTGGTCGGCGTCGACGACCCCGACGCCCGCGCCGAGCAGGCGCTGCGCGCCGTCGGCCTCGGCGAGCGGCTCGACCGCTTCCCCGCCGAGCTGTCGGGCGGCGAGCAGCAGCGCGTCGCGATCGCCCGCGCGATCGCCAAGGACCCGTCGCTGCTGCTGTGCGACGAGCCCACCGGCGCCCTCGATCTCGAGACCGGGCGGGTCGTGCTGGCCCTGCTGCGCAAGCTCAACCGCGAGTCGGGCCGGACCATCGTCATCGTCACGCACAACGTCGCGATCGGCGCGATGGCCGACCGGGTCGTGCGCATGCGCTCCGGCGAGATCGTCGAGACCACCGTCAACCCGTCACCGATCGCGCCGGAGGAGGTGACCTGGTGAGGCTCCTCCGCCGCAAGCTGACCCGCGATCTGCGCCGCCAGCGCGCCCAGAGCATCGCGATCGGCCTGACCATCTTCCTCGGCACGATGCTGGCGGTGCTATCGGCCGGCGCCTATCGCGACCTCGACGCCAGCTACGCCAAGATGTTCGAGGTCACCGGGTTCGCCGACCTGTGGATCACCGGCGGCGACGTCGAGGCGATCGCCGCCGAGGCCCAGGACACCGCCGGCGTCGCGACCGCGCAGGCGCGCCGCGTCGTCGACGTCCCGTTCGAGGTCGCCGACCGTCGCTTCATGGGCCGGGTCGTCGAGGTCGTCGCCGGCTCGCCGGTGGGCCAGGTCCTGGTCACCGCCGGGCAGCCGCTCGATCCCGCGGATCCCGACGGCGTCCTGGTCGAGCAGCACCTCGCCGCCCACGACCACCTGCACCCCGGCGACCACGTCGCCGTGCTGGTCGACGGCGCCTGGCACCCGGTCACCGTGCGCGGCATCGCCGCGTCGGCGGAGTACATCTGGCCGGCGCGCAGCCGCCAGGACGTCCTGCCGCCGCCCGGCAGCTTCGGCGTCATCTTCAGCGGCCCGGCGCTGGCGGCGTCGCTGTCGCCGGCGCCCACCGAGGTCGCGGTCCGGTTCGTCCCCGATCCCTCGCACGCCGTCGCGACCCGGGTCCGCGCGGTCGCCGACGCCCACGGCGCCGCCGGCATCATGACCCGCGACGAGCAGCCGTCCAACGCGACGCTGCGCGAGGACATCGACGGCTTCAAGGAGATGGCGCTGATGTTCCCGGGCCTGTTCCTGCTGGCGGCGGCGCTCGCCACCGCGGTGCTGCTGTCGCGGCGGGTCCGCACCGAGCGCACGGTGATCGGGACGCTGCGCGCCTGCGGCTTCTCGCGCCGCCAGATCATCTGGCACTACCTGGGCCACGGCATCGGGCTGGGCCTGGTCGGCGCGATCCCGGGCGCGATCGTCGGGCAGTTCGCCGCCGGCGCCGCCACCTCCGCGTACACCGCGGCGATCGACGTGCCGGTCACGGTCACCCGCTTCCACCCCGACTTCCTCGGCCTCGCCGTGCTGTTCGGCCTGCTCACCGGCGTCGTCGCGGCGCTGGGCCCGGCGCGCGCCGCGGCGCGGATCGCGCCGGCTCAGGCCATGCGCGGCGTCATCCCCGAGACCGACGGCGCCAAGCGCCCGCTGCTCGAGCGCATCTTCCCGCCGCTGGGGCGGCTGCCCGCGCGCTGGCGGCTGATCACCCGCAACCTGGGCCGCAACCGACGCCGCACGATCTCGACGATGCTGGGCGTGATCCTGGCGGCGACGCTGATCCTGGTGTCGTGGGGGATGATCGACTCGACCAAGGCGATGCTGCACCGCCAGTTCGACGTCATCGAGCAGCGCGACGCCACGCTCTACATCGACGGCATGGTCGGCGTCGACGCGCTGGCCACCGCCGCGGCCGGGCTCGACGGCGTCGCCGCGGTCGAGCCGATGCTCGAGCAGCCGGTGACGCTGCGCGGCCCGCACGGCGACTACGCCACCGCGCTGACCGCGCTGCCCGCCGACACGGTCATGCACCGCTACCTCGACCACGACCGCGCCCTCCACCTCGGCGACGGCGTCCTGCTGGGGCGCGCCGCGGCCGCCAAGCTCGGCGTCCACAGCGGCGACGAGATCACGCTCGACCTGCCGGCCAGCGGCGGCCACTTCACCGCCCGGGTCGACGGCTTCGTCGACGAGCCGCTGGGCACGCTGGCCTACGCGTCGCTGGCGGCGGTCCGCGCCGGCACCGGCGAGGCGCCGGCGGTCAACGGCGTCGCGGTCCGGTTCGCGCCGGGGGCCGACCGCGCCCGGACCCTGGCGGCGCTGCGCACGCTGCCCGGCGTCGCGGTGGTCCAGGACACCCACGCGATGATCGACGCGGCCAACGACTTCATGGGGCTCCTGTACGCGTTCGTCGGCGTCATGCTGCTGCTCGGCAGCGCGCTCGCGTTCACGATCCTGTTCGTGACGATGACCGTCAACATCGCCGAGCGCACCACCGAGCTGGCGACGATGCGCGCCAGCGGCGTGTCGCTGCGCCGGATCGCGCAGCTCGTGACCTCCGAGAACCTGCTGGTGACGGTGCTGGGCGTCGTGCCCGGGCTGATCGTCGGCGTCCTCGCCGCCCAGGCGTTCCTGGCGTCGTTCTCCAGCGACCTGTTCAAGATGTCGCTGCAGCTGTCGTGGGTGACCCTGGTCGTCACCGCCGGCGCGCTGGTCGCGACCGCGCTCTTGTCGCAGCTGCCCGGCCTGCGCGCGGTGCGCAAGCTCGACATCGCCAAGGTCGTGCGCGAGCGCTCGGCGTAGCGGCGGTGCCCCGACGGTGGTCGCCCCGGCGGCCGCCCCTCGACGCCGGCCTCGGTGCTGCGCACCGAGGCCTCCGCTCGGGGTGAGCGATCCAGGGGCGGCCCGACGGAGCGCGCACCGGCGCCCGCCCCCTCGACGCCGGCCTCGGTGCTGCGCACCGAGGCCTCCGCTCGGGGTGAGCGATCCAGGGCCCCCGCGTCCCCCGCGCGACGTCGAGGCTCTCGCTCACCCCGAGCGCAGCCCGAGCGGCGAAGCCGCGAGGGCGGAGTCGAGGGGGCGTGACGCGGTGCGACCGCGGCTGGCGCGTAGCGGCGGCCGGCGAGGCTCGCCGGCTACGGCAGCTCGACCGCGCCGATCGTGCACGGCTCGCCGCGGGGCTCGCCGCGCTGGTCGGTCGGCGGGCAGCCGGTGCCAGCGGGCAGCCCGGCGGCGCCCGGCAGCGCCGTCGGGGTCGGGCCGCCGTGATCGCCGAGCGCGCCCATCTGGGGATCCATCCGGGTGATGCCCGGCGTGCACTCCATGTCGTCCTGGACGCCCATCGGCCACTGCACGTTGTGATCGCCGCTGGCCGGCGGCGACGCGTAGCTCGAGCCGGTGCAGTTGAGCGGCGTGTAGACGTTCTCGGCGTCGTTGGCGAGGATCGTGTTGCGGATCGTCAGCGACGACGCGTTCCACACCGCCGCCCCGAACTGGGCGCTGTTGCCGGTGATCGTGCAGTTGAGCAGCGTCCCGGTGGTGCCGTCGCCGATCGTCACGCCGGCGGCGACGCCGCGCTCGGTGAACGGATCGCGCGGGTAGGTCGCGTTGCCGGTGATCGTGACGTTGGTGAGGTCGGCGGTGGCGGCGGCGGCGCCGTGGGCGAGGATCCACACGCCGGCGCTCGAGCGGGCCCGGTTGCCGGCCACCGTCGAGCTGGTCATCGTGACGTGGACGCCCTGCAGGTACAGCGCGCCGGCGCCGCTGGGCAGGTCGGCCTCGGCGCCGCTGCGGTCCCGGGCCTCGTTGTCGAGGAAGGCGCTCCGGTGGATCTCGTTGGGCTCGCTCTGGTAGCCGGTGCGGAAGATCGCGCCGCCGAACGCGCCCGACGAGTTGTCGGCGAAGGTGCTGCCGCAGACGTAGAGCGCGCGGCCCTGGCCGTCCATCGACACCGCGCCGCCGTTGCCGCCCTGGCCGAGCTGCTGGCCGTTCTCGACGTAGTTGGCGCCGTTGCCGGTGGCGACGTTGCCCGACAGCGTCGTGTTGACGACGGTGAGCGCGCTGCCCAGCATGCGATCGCGCCGCCGTTGGACGCGCGGTTGCCCGAGAACACGCTGCCGGTGACGGTCAGCGCGCCGACGCCGATGCCGTAGATCGCGCCGCCGGCGACGTCGGGCCCGAGCTCGGCGGCCTGGTTGTCGAGGAACTGGCTGTCGATGACGGTGACGCTGCCGCCGACGAAGTAGATCGCGCCGCCGCCGCCGTCGAGCAGCGCGCCCTCGGCGTGGCCGTCGCGCAGGGTCAGCCGCTGCACCGTCAGGTTCGGGCCGGTGGCCTCGAAGTTGCCGGTGTTCATGTCGACGATCCGCACCGCGCCGCCGCCGCTGAGCGTGACCGTGCCGCCGCCGTCGAGCACGGCGTCGCCGCCGAGGGTCAACGACGACGTCACCGTGATCGTCACCGGGTCGGCGCCGCACGCGAACGTCGTGACGCCGCCGGCGGCCAGCGCCGCGCGCAGCGCCGCCTCGGTGCAGCTCGCCGCCGAGCCGTCACCGACGACGTGGTCCGGGCTGGAGGTGTCGACCAGCGCCACCGGCTCGTCGCACACCGTCGGCGGCGGCGGTGGCGGGGTCGCCGCGTCGGGAGGCGGGGCGTCGTCGCCGCCGACGTCGTCGCCGCCGCTGCCACCGCCGCACCCGGCCAGGGTGGCGGCGGCCGTGACGACCAGCGCGCAGGCGCGCGCCGAGAGCTGCAGGACCCGCTGGCGCATGGCGACCTCCGCCGCCGAGCGTATCACGCGGGGCGCGAGGACCCGGCGCCGTCGGGGCCGCCGGCGCCGTCGGGGCCGCCGGCGCCGTCGTCCGGCTCTGGCGCCAGGCGCAGGCCGGCCGGCAGGGTGTCGCCGAGCGCGACCCGCTCCTCGCGGGCCTCGAGCGCGACGACCTGCTCGACCAGCACCGCGGTGCGGTCGCCGCCCGGCATCGTCCGCAGCACCGCGGCCAGCCGCGCGCGCAGGCCGTCGTCGAGGTCGCGGGCGCGGTCGCCGGTGCGCCGGCCCATCTGGGCCAGCGGGAACGCCGCCTTCTCCGGCTCGGGCCAGTCGTAGTCGAGCAGCGTGCGCAGCCAGTCGCCGACCCGCGACGCCGGCACCACCAGGTTGAGCGGCCCGTACAGCGGCGCGCGCGCCGCGATCCGGCCGATCGCCCACACGTGCACCGACTCGTCGCGGCCCTTCTTCGAGGCCAGCCGCCGCATCAGCTCGTCGCCGATCTTCAGCTTGTGGCCGACCGGCAGCCGCTCGAGGCTGGCCAGCGCGCGCCACATCTCGCCGAGCTCCTGCTTCGACGCCTTGACCTCGGCGAGCTTCTTCTGCTGCTTGGGGTTGGGCAGCAGCATGACCGCCAGGCGATCGTAGATCTGCTCCTGCTGGCCCTTGCTCATGCCGCCGGCGATCCGTCGCCACGCGATCCACCACGCCAGCCGCGACGCCTCGGTCTTGGGGAACGCGACGCCCTCGTTGAAGACGCCCCACATCTGCTTGATGCGCCAGGCGTCGAGCGGCGCGCCGGTGCCGGGGCGCAGGCAGAAGCCGGCCAGGTTGAGCCAGCGCTGCTCGTGATCGGCGGAGCGCCGCCGGGTGTCGGCGACGTCGCCCATGGCGTCGAACAGGGCGCGGCTGGTCAGCATCGACCACTCGTCGCGCCGCGCCTCGAGCAGCGCCTCGAGGTCCTTGGCCAGCGCCGCCAGCTCGTTGCCGGCGCCGCGGAACGCCGCGATCGTCCTGGCCTTGGCCTCGTCGGTGCGCGGGTGCGGCTGGGCGTCGCCGGCGTCGTCGTCGGTCGGCGCCGCGCCGCCCGAGCGCATGTCGAACGCCAGCCGCCACCGCTCGGGCCGCGCCGGATCCGGCGGGTCGCGATCGAGGCAGTGCAGCTCGAGCGCGCCCAGCTCGGTGACGTGGACCTCGATCCGGACCGTCACATCCTTGCGGCCGCGCGCCCGCAGCACCGTGACCAGCGGCGGCAGCTCGAGCAGATCGGTGTCGCCGTCGTCGATGGTCTCGGGCCGGCCGTCGCCGACCGGGACGATCGCGCCCGGCGCGTCGTCGCGCGAGGTCGACGAGAACAGCGTGAAGCGCACCGGCCGGTTGGTCAGCAGGACGAAGTCGCGCTCGAGCGTGACCCGCGAGCCCTCGTCGAGGCCCTTGGCCGCGACGCACACCGCGCGCCGCGCCTCGCCGCCGTCGGCCGCCGCCTCGACGCCGACGTAGAAGCCACGCGGCGTGCCGCCCTTGATCCGGGTCGCCAGGCCGCGCCGGACCAGGCCGTAGTACGCGGCGCCCTGGGCCACCGCCATCTCGGGCAGCTCGGCGGGCAGCTCGCGCGGCGCGGCGCCGTCCTGCCAGCTGCCGAGCAGCTCGAGGATGCGGCCGCGCAGCGCCGGCGGCGTCATCGCGCCGCCGTTGAACAGCACGGCGTCGACCCGGCCGCCGCCGTGGCGGTGGAGGAACGACGCCAGGTGGCGGGTCACCGCCGGATCGGCGGCGTAGGGCAGGCCGAGCTCCTGCAGGCCGCCGCGGGCGCGCGACAGCGGCGCGTCGCGCGCGACCATCGGGAAGAAGCCGTCGAACAACGTGCGGGCCAGCTCGTCGCGGCCGACGTCGTCGCGCAGCGTGCCGCCGATCAGCTTCGAGCCGCGGCTCTGCACCGTGATCGGCACCGAGTCGGGGCCGCCCTCGGTGAGGATCGCCTCCTTGGCGAGGCGGCAGGCGTGGACCAGGCCGTGCCACTGCAGCGCGTCGAGCTTCTTGCCCGCCTTCTGGGTCATGCGCTGCTCGACCAGCTTGGCCAGCGTCAGGTCGATGTTGTCGCCGCCGAGCAGCAGGTGATCGCCGACCGCGGTGCGGGCGAAGCCGTCGCCGTCGGCGTCGACCGAGATCAGCGTGAAGTCGCTGGTGCCGCCGCCGACGTCGAAGACCAGGACGCGATCGCCGGGGCCCAGCGTCCGCGACGTGCCGCGGTGGTGATCGATCCACGCGTAGAACGCGGCCTGCGGCTCCTCGAGCAGCACCACCGGCGGGTAGCCGGCGGCGGCCGCGGCCGCGACGGTGAGCTCGCGCGCGGCCTCGTCGAACGACGCCGGCACGGTGACGACGACGTCCTGGTCGACGAACGCGGCGTCGGGATCGTCGCCGTGGGCGTGGTCCCAGGCCTCGCGGACGTGGGCCAGCACCGCCGCCTGCGCCGCCACCGGCGACAGCCGCGGCCCCGCGGTCTCGCCCCACGGCAGGATCGCGGCCTGGCGGTCGACGCCGGCGTGGCACAGCCACGACTTGGCCGACGCGATCATCCGCGACGGCATGCGCGCGCCCTGGGTCCGGGCCAGCTCGCCGACCACCAGGCGGGTGGCGGCGTCGGCGTCGGCGCCGCCCCGCGCCGGCCGCCACGGCAGCGCGGTCTCGGCGGCGGTCAGGTCGTGCTCGCCGGCGAGGTAGACGAACGACGGCAGCTGGCGCCGCGGCGCGACCTCGCCGGGCGCGACCAGCTGCGGCACCTCGAAGACGCGGACCCGCGGATCGGCGGCCCGGGTGTCGACGTACGCGACCGCCGAGTTGGTGGTGCCGAGGTCGATGCCGATCAGGTAGCGGGACGCCATCACTCGCGCTCGCGGACCGAGTACTCCAGCTTCCAGCGGCCGCGGCCGTCGCGCGCCGCGCACCACAGCTCGAGCGTGCCGACCTCGGTGACCTGGGCCTCGAGCGCGACCGGCACGACGTCGCCGGGCCGGCGCTCGCCGGACGCCTCGATCTCCTTCTGCACCGGGTCGAGCTCGACCAGCTCGCCGCCGGGCGCGTCGTCGACGTCGACCAGCGTGCCGGGCGCGTCGTCCTTGCGCGAGCTCGACGCGAAGAACCGGAACTCGACGTTCTCGCCGACCACCAGGCCGAGCTCGTCGTCGGGCAGCTCGGCGTGCGAGCCCTCCTCCATGCCGAACGGCGCCACGCACATCGCCTTGACCGGCGGCGCGAACCCCGGGATCGCCGGCATCGCCGACTCGATCCCGATGTAGTAGGCGCGCGCGGTGCCGCCGCGGATGCGGATGCCCTTGCCGCGCCGGACCGTGCCGTAGTACGCGGCGCCCAGCGCCACCGCGAGATCCGGATCGTTGCCGGTCAGCTCGCGCGGGGCGCGCCCGCACCAGTCGCCGAGCACCTGGTGGACCCGGCCGCGCAGCGCCTCGGCCTTCATGACGCCGCCGTTCCACAGGATCGCGGTCGGCATGGCGTCGTGGCGGCCGAGGAACTCGGCGAGGTGGCGGGTCACCGCCGGATCGTGGGCGTAGGGCAGGCCCATCTCGCGCAGGCCGGCGGCGCGGCGCCGCTGCGGCCGCGCCTCGGCGTCGCACACCGGGAAGAAGCCGTCGACCAGCAGGGCGTGGGCGTCGTCGCGGCGGACGTCGACCCGCACGGTGCCGCCGATCAGCTTGGAGCCGCGGCCGAGCAGCGACACCGGCACGCTGTCGGGCGCGCCGTCGCCGAGCAGCGTCTCCTTGGCGCGCCGGCAGTGGTGGACCAGGGCCCGCTGCTGCAGCGGATCGAGCTTCTTGCCGTCGGCGGCCAGGCGCGCGCCGGTGGCGTGGGCCAGCGCCAGGTCCATGTTGTCGCCGCCGAGCAGGATGTGGTCGCCGACCGCGACCCGCTCGAGCGTGAGGTTGCCGTCCTCGTCGACGACCTCGATCAGCGTGAAGTCGGTGGTGCCGCCGCCGACGTCGCACACCAGGACCATGTCGCCGGGGACCAGCTGCTTGCGCCAGGCGTCGCCGGCGCGGGCCAGCCACGCGTAGAACGCGGCCTGCGGCTCCTCGAGCAGCGTCACCTTGGTCAGCCCGGCGTGGCGCGCCGCCGCCACCGTCAGCTCGCGCGCGACCGCGTCGAACGACGCCGGCACGGTGACGAAGACGTCCTGCTCGGCGAGCGGGTGCTCGGGGTGGTCGTGATCCCAGGCGGCGCGCAGGTGCGCCAGGTAGCGCGCCGACGCCTCGACCGGCGACACCCGGTCGGTGGCCTCGTCCTCGTCGAGCCGCTCGGTGCCGCGCCACGGCAACAGCGGCGCGTTGCGATCGATCGCCGGGTTGCACAGCCACGACTTGGCCGACGACACCAGGCGGTGCGGCAGCTCGGCGCCGCGGTCGCGGGCGAAGGTGCCGACCGCGTAGCGCCGGTCCTCGGCCCACGGCAGGTCGAGCGCGCCGGCGGCGACCTCGTGCGCGGTGGGCAGCAGCAGGAACGACGGCATCGAGGCCCGGGCCTCGAGCTCGCCGGGCCCGACCACCTGGGTCACCGGGACGTGGCGCAGCGCCGGGTCGCGGTCGGCGGCCTCGGTGTCGACGCAGGCCACCGCCGAGTTGGTGGTGCCGAGGTCGATGCCGACGACGAATCGCGCCGCCACTACAGCTCGACCTCGGCCGGCGCGATGACCGTGCGATCGACGCCGTCGGCGAGCGCCGGCAGCTTGGCGCTGGTGGCGCGCCAGCCGTGGTGGCGCAGCGTGCCCTTGAACGGCGGCTCGCCGCGGGCCTCGCCGACCAGCCGGATCTCGGCCGGGTCGAAGCCCTTGGGCACCGTGATGCGCTCCTCCTCCTCGCCGGGCAGCACCGCCTCGAGCGTGAAGTGGCCGTCGAGCACCTTCTTGCAGCCGCGGTGGATGTCGCGGGCGGCGGCGCCGATCGAGGCGTCGTCGTGGCCGTCGAGGGACTCGGTGAGGAAGTCGACCAGCCGGCCCTCGCGCTGCAGCAGGGTCAGCATGGCGAGCGCGCCGTCCTTGTGGTGCTGGGCCAGGTTCTTGGGCCGGTCGTCGCGCGGCGGCGCCTCGGCCTTCCTGGGCTCGGGCTTGGCCGGCTCGGCCTTCTTGGGCTCGGGCTTGGGCTCGGGCTTGGGCTCGGCCTTGGGCTCGGCCTTGGGCGCCGGCAGCGCGAGCGCGCCCTCGGGCAGGTAGGCGGCGGCTTCCGCCGGCAGCTTCTTGCCGAACAGCAGCCGGAAGAAGCAGGAGAACGCGAGGGCGATGCGCATGATCTATGGATCCGGGGGCGAGGGGCCGGGAGCGGGGGCGCGCCAGAAGGGGCGCCCGGCGCCGCGGCGCGTTGTGGGTTAAACCGCGACCCCGGGCAAGTCAAGCCTCGGAAATCTGAGCCGACCGGGGCCCCCGGCCAGTCCGATCGGCCAGTTGCGGCGGCGTCCCGGCTGGCGCGTCCCTTGCTGAACCGTGCGCCGAGCGCGCGGGGCTCACGAGGAACCCCACGGCTCGCACCACTCGCCTACTATCGTCACGAGGTGTCCATGCGCCGTCCATCATTCCTGCCACGCCTCCTCTGTTGTGCGGCCCTCGTGGTCGCGACCTCCGCCGCCGCCGGGTGCACGATCTACACGGGCGACGACGACGACTGCAACTACGACTGGGGCGGGGTCGCGCAGGGCATCCGTAACCCCGACACCAACCAGTGCGAGTACTGGGGCGGCGGCGGCGGCGGCTGCGACGACACGCCGGTCTACGAGCCGCAGGCCTACCCGGACTGGGCCTACTGCGACACCGCCTGCGAGCAGCTCGACGAGCAGGGCTGCCTGGTGACCTCGGGCTGCCGCGCCACCTACGTCACCCAGTACTGCCCGCCCAACGCCGACTGCGCGTTCATGCAGGAGTTCTCGGGCTGCGTCGGCACCGCGCCGTCGGGCCCGGTCCAGGGCGCGTGCGAGGGGCTCGACGCCCACGAGTGCTCGCGCCACGACGACTGCATCGCGGTCTACATGGCCGACCCCACCGGCGAGGATCTCTACAACCCGACCTTCTCGTACTGCGCGCCCGAGCCGTGGTCGGAGGTCTGCTACTCCAACGCCGACTGCCCCGCCGGCTACGAGTGCTCGGCCGAGGTCGACTGCCTGCCGCCGCCGTGCCCGCCCGGCGAGGCCTGCCCCGACGTGTGCGCCGGGCGCTGCGTGCCCAGCACCTGGGGCTGCGAGGCGACCGACTGTGGCCCCGGCTTCCACTGCGAGCTGCAGTGCTACCCGTGTGACCCCGCCGATCCCAACGACCCCGTGTGCGACCCGTACTGCGAGCCGTACTGCGTGCCCGACCAGCCCAGCGAGTGCAGCAACACGGTCTGCCCCGACGGCTCGCACTGCGAGGAGACCTGCTACAGCGAGTGCTACCCCGACGGCACCTGCACCGGCTGGTGCGGCGCCGAGTGCGTGCCCGACACGATGAACCCCGGCGAGTGTGACGGCGCCGTCTACTGCGACTCGCTGCCTCCGCAGTGCCCGGGCGGCACCGTGCCCGGCGTCCTCAACGGCTGCTGGACCGGCTTCTGTATCCCCGAGGCCGACTGCGGCCCGCGCGATCCCGGCGAGTGTGGCGGCCCGGTCGCGTGCGGCGTGCCGCCGCCCAGCTGCCCGGCCGGCACCGAGCCCGGCGTCGCCAACGGCTGCTGGACCGGCTACTGCATCCCCGACTGGGCGTGCGGCTCGACCCAGACCTGCGAGGCCGTGGGCAGCGAGGCCGAGTGCGCGTCGCGCGCCGACTGCACGCCGGTCTACGAGGGCTACGGCTGCACCTGCTACCCCGACGGCAGCTGCCAGTGCGACGAGTGGAACTACGCGCGGTGCGAGACCGGCGGCATCATGCCGCCGCCCGAGCCGCAGCCCCTGTGAGCCGGCCGGCTCCCCGCTCGCGGTGAGACGCGGCGCCCCTACCGCCAGGTAGTGGGCGCCGCGGCCGTTTCGGCGATATCCTCACGATCACGTGCCCGACGAGGAGCCACAGGATCCGGCCGAGCCGCCGCTCGACGATCTGGAGGACGACACCGTGGGCCAGGACGCGCCGCCGGGCGCCGTCGACGACGAGCCCGAGCACACCGCGATCGCGGCGCCGGCGGCGATGCGGCGGACCAGCGGCGTGCTCGACGCGCTGCCCGACGGCGACCCCGAGGCGGCCGGCGACGTGGCGGCGGTGGCGGCGGTCGACTCCGGGCCGGTGATCGAGCCGCCGGGCGAGCGCGTCGCGATCGGCCGGCGGGCGCGCCGCGCCAGCCGCGCCGAGCGCATCCACGACCAGCCGACCCAGCAGCTGCCGGCGACCCGGGCGCTGTCGTCGTCCGCGGGCGGCACCGAGGACACCCGCGGCTCGTCGGCCACCGCGACCACGCCGGTCGAGGCGCTGCGCGCCGAGGAGGTGGTGCGGACCCGGATGTTCCTCAAGATCTGCATCGTGATCGTCGCCGCGGCGCTGATCGCGGCGGCGATCGCGGGCGGCGATCCGGTGGCGCGGCTGGTGGTCTCGGCCGGCTGCGCGATCGTCGCGCTGGCGGCGGCGTGGCTGCTGCACGTGACGCGCGATCCGGCCAAGTTCACGACCCAGCGCCTGGCGATCACCGCGGTGCTGGTCGCGATCGGCGCCTACGGCGGGGTCTACTACTGGGGCGTGGTATCGCCGGCGACGGCGATCATCGTCTACGGCATCTACTTCTTCAGCTTCGGCGCCAGCGCCGGCGCGACCCTCGGCCTGTACCTGTTCTGCGCGTTCCTGCAGATCGTGGTGTCGACGCCGGTGATCCTGGGCTGGGTCGTCGATCGCTCGCTGATCAAGACCAGCCAGATGTCGCTGCGCGAGCAGCTCATGAGCCAGGCGGTGGTGCAGTTCCTCTACCTGTGCGCGTACGTCACCGCCCGCGCCGGCCGCAAGACCCTGCTCGACGCCGTCGAGCAGCTCGAGAAGGCGGTGCGCGCGGTGTCGCAGCGCGAGGCGCTGCTCGCCGAGGCCCGCGCCGAGCTCGATCGCGCGCTGCGCGTCGGCGGCCCCGGGCGCTACACCGACCAGGTCGTCGGCTCGTACCGGCTCGGCCTGCTGCTCGGCCGCGGCGGCATGGGCGAGGTCTACGAGGCGGTCAGCGTCCACGACGGCACCGAGGCCGCGGTCAAGCTGCTGCACGGCGGCGCGCTGTCGGATCCGCAGCAGGTCAAGCGGTTCCTGCGCGAGACCGAGGCGGCGGCCAAGCTCGACAGCCCCAACGTCGTCGCCGTGCTCGAGGTCGGCACCACGACCGGCGAGATCCCGTTCCTCGCGATGGAGCGGCTGCGCGGCCACGACCTCGCGTATCACCTGCGGCGCCGCCGCAAGCTGGCCCTGGCCCAGGTCGTGGCGCTGGTGCGCCAGGTCGGCACCGGGCTGCGCGCCGCGCGCGCCGCCGGCATCGTCCACCGCGACATCAAGCCCCACAACCTGTTCCTGGCCGAGCAGGGCGGCGTCGCGTCGTGGAAGATCCTCGACTTCGGGGTCTCGAAGGTCGGGCGCAGCGGCACGCTGACCCGCGGCCACGTCGTCGGCACGCCCGGCTACATGGCGCCCGAGCAGGCGCGCGGCGACGAGGTCGACTGGCGCGCCGACCTCTACGCGCTGGCCGCGCTGGCGTATCGCTGCACCACCGGCCACCCGCCGTTCACCGGCAAGGACGTGCCGACGACCCTGTACGACGTCGTCTACAAGATGCCGACCCGGCCCTCGATCCTGGCCGAGGTGCCCGACGACATCGATCGCGTCCTCGCGATCGGCATGGCCAAGCAGGCCGACGATCGCTTCGGCGACGCCGAGGAGCTGGCCGACGCCCTGGTCGCCGCCGCCACCGGCGCGCTGCCCGAGGGCCTGCGCCTGCGCGCCGACGCGCTGATCGAGCGCCACCCCTGGGGCCACCGGCTGTAGGCGCCGGGCGCCGCGCGTCCGAGGATCCGTCGCTCACCCGGGGCGAAGTCCGAGCGGCGAAGTCGCGAGGACGAAGTCGAGGGGGCGTGGGGCGTGGATCGCTCCGCGCCGCGCGCCCGCCGGCGCTACCGGTAGCGATCGAACAGCTCGGTCTGGTGGGTCACCAGCGACTGCACGACGCCGCCGATGATCACGACCTCGGCGCGGCTCGACAGCTCCAGCGGATCGCCGGACCACACGACGACGTCGGCGACCTGGCCCTTTTCGACCGTGCCGCGATCCTTGACGCCGTACAGCGCCGCCGGCACCGTGGTCAGCGCGGCCAGCGCCTGCGCCCACGGCATGCCGTCCGCGACCGCGTTGCCGGCGAGCTGGCGGATCGTCCGGGCCGCGTCGGGGTCGCCCATCGTCGCGATCGCGACCGGCACGCCGGCGGCGGCGAGCACCGCGGCGTTGTCGTCGCGGACGTCGGGCGCCTCGAGACGTCGCGGCAGGTTGTCGGTCGGATCGAGGATCACCGCGACGCCGGCCCTGGCCAGCTCGTCGGCGACCTTCCAGGCCTCGGTGCCGCCGCTGATCGCCAGGCGCAGCTTGCGCTGCTTTGCCAGGCGCAGCGCCGCGCGGATGTCGCCCTCCGACTCGGCGGCGACGACCAGCGGGAGGCGGCCGCGCAGCACCGGCTGCAGGGCCTCGAGATCGAGGCGGTCGGCGGCGAGCTCGCGCGACTGGTTGCGGTCGTAGGCCGACCGGGTCCGCGCGTAGGTCGCCGCGTCGTCGAGCAGCGCCCGCAGCATCTCGATCGCGCGGCCGCGCGAGCCGCCGCTGGCGTCGCTGGCCGCGTTGCCCAGGCTGGCGTGCATCGCCGCCGGGGCCGCGACCGCGTCGTCGGCGGTGACGCCGTCGGCGAGCGTGAACCACGCCGACTGCCCCGCGACCAGCGCGCCGCGCGGCACCGCCACCGCCGAGGTCACGCCGCCGGCGCGGGCCACCGGGATCGTCAGCGCGTCGGCGTCGTAGGCGTCGACCACGCGGAACGCGGCGTGGACCTTGTCGGCGTCCAGGGCCGGCGCGCCGTCGTTGGCCGACGGCTCGGCGTCGACCGTCACCAGCCCCAGGCTCGAGTCGGCCTCGATCAGCCCGGCGGTGACGATCTTGCCGGTGCCGTCGATGCGGGTCGCGCCCGCGGGGACCGCGACCCCGGCGCCGACCGCGGTGATCTTGCCGTCGACGATCACCACGGTGGCGTCGTCGAGCTTGCGATCGGGGCGGGTGTAGACGGTGGCGCCGACGATCGCGATCGTGTCGGCCCGCGCCGGCCGTGGCGCCACCGCCAGCGTGGCCGCGACCGCCACCGTTACGAGCCCCAGGGGCGCCGCGCCGCGCATCACTTGCCCTCCGCGCCGCGGTCGCCCGCCGAGTTGCCCAGCTCGTAGTCGGTCTCGGGCCGGCCGGCGCCGCGCTGGTACAGCAGCTCGCCGCCGACGACGACGTCCTCGGCCTTGCTGTAGACGCTGAACGGGTCGCCGCTCCACACCACGACGTCGGCGCGCTTGCCGACCTCGAGCGTGCCGGTGACGTCGTCGATGCCCAGCACCCAGGCCGGGTTGGCCGTGATCCACCGCAGCGCCTGGTCGTCGGTGATGACCAGGCCGGCGGCGCGCGCCGACGCCAGCGCCTTGGCCGCCTCCTGGTTGAGGCGCTGGATGCCGATCGCCGAGTCCGAGTGGATCGTCGCCCGGCCGCCGCTCTCGGTGTACAGGCCGGCGTTCTCGGGGATGCCGTCGAAGGCCTCGAGCTTGAAGCCCCACCAGTCGGCCCAGGTGTTGATGGCGATGCCGTGCGCGATCAGCCGCTCGCGCACCTTGTAGGCCTCGAGCGCGTGGTGGAACGACCGGATCTGGAAGCCGTACTCGTCGGCGATGTCGACCATCTTGGCCAGCTCGTCGGCGCGGTAGCAGTGGATCTGCACCAGGACCTCGCCGCGCAGCACCGCCGCCAGCGTGTCCTTGCCCAGGTCGCGCGCCGGCGGCTCCGGCGCGGCCTCGACCTTGACCCGGCCGGGCTTGCCGGCGGCGGCCGCGGCGGCGTCGAGCTCGGCGGCGCGGGCCCGCTTGGCCAGCCACGCGGTGCGCGCGCGCTGGTAGCCGCGCCACTTGGCGTCGTAGGCCGCGGCGTCGGCGAACGCGGCGCGGAACGCGGCGTACTCGGCCATGCGGGTCTGCGGCCCGCCCTTGGCGCCGTAGACCCGCTTGGGGTTCTCGCCGCACGCCATCTTGATCGTGGGTGGCGCGCCGGGGAACGCGACGTCGTCGCTGGTCACGCCCGGCTTCATCTGCACCGTGAAGCCGCGGCCGCCGATCAGGTTGGCCGAGCCGGGCAGGATCAGCGCGGTGGTGACGCCGCCGGCCATCGCGCGCGGGATCTGCGGATCCTGCGGCCAGTAGCCGTACTCGGCGCGGGCCTGCGCGGTGACCGGCGCGACCATCTCGTTGCCGTCGCTGGTGGCGCCGGCGCCGGGCGCGGCGTAGACGCCGAGGTGCGAGTGGGCGTCGATGATGCCCGGGGTGACGAACTTGCCCTGGCCATCGATCACGGTGGCGCCGGCCGGGGTCTCGACCGGGCCCTTGCCGACGTAGGTGATGTGGCCGCCCTCGAGCACGATCACGCCGCCGGCGTACTTCGCGCCGGTCGCGGTGAGGATCGTCGCGCCGCGCACGACGATCGGCGTCGCGGCCGGGTTGTCGAGCGCGGCCCGCCGATCCGCCGGCGTGCGCGTGATGCCGTGGGGGAGATCGTCTTCCGGATCGATCCAGCTCTCCGGCAGATCGAGCTTGGGGGCGTCGGGTGGCGGTGGCGACGTCGCGGTGGATCGCACCTGCGATCCGCAGGCGACGAGCACCACGAGCAGGGCACCGGGGGCGCTGCGAAGCATGGCCGCGGTTGTAGCACCGCGTCGCGCCAGCTTCTCGCGCGACGAACGTGTCAGCTGGCTTGCGTGGAGGTCGTGTCGAGTCCGGATCGTGTCAGCGGCGGTTGGTTCGATGCTCGCCCGCGCACGTTGTGCGCGATCGGAACGCGGCCTATACGAGTGGCGCAGCGGAGGTCGCGATCAGCGCGCGATCCCGGACGGACTCGGCTCACGTAGGAGGCTGCGATGCGTGCTCGGTTCTGGTGGCCCCTCGCGGTGGCCGTCAGCGTGATGGTATGGCTCGTCCCGGCGACGGCGCGAGCGCAAGCGACTCGCACGGTCACCGGCATGGTGGTCGACGGTGCGGGCGACGGCGTCGTCGGCGCCACGGTCGTGCTCGACGGTGACCCCGCGGTCACCACGCAGAGCGTCGACGGTGGTGGCTTCGTGCTGGCCAAGGTGCCGGTCGGCGACGTCCTCTTGCGCCTCACCGCGCCCGGCTTCGATCCGGTCGCGGTGCCGCTCAAGGCCGGCAAGGCGGCGGTGACCCTGAGCGTGTCGATGACGCGCCAGCGGGTCGAGCCACCGCCGACCCGGATGCTCACCGGCCTGGTCCGCGACGACGCCGGCGCGCCGGTCGCGAACGCGACGGTGCGGGTCCAGGGCACCGAGCTCGCGGCGCTGACCGACGGCGACGGCCTCTTCCTCTTGCCCGGCGTCACCACCGCGGACGTCGTCCTCGAGGTCAGCGCCCCCGACCACACCGGCACGACCGTCACGGTCGCGGCCGGTGACGGCTCGGTCAAGGTCGCGCTGGCGTCGACCGCGACCGAGCCGGTGGCGCCGCCGACCCCGACCGTGCGCCGCGTCCACGGCACCGTCGTCGAGGCCTCCACCGGCGATCCGGTCCCCGGCGCCACCGTCCAGATCGAGGGCGGCGCCGCCGATCAGCTCGCGATCACCGACGAGAACGGCGCGTTCGTCCTCGAGGGCGTCTCGCCGGGACCGGTCAACCTGCAGGTCGCCGCGGTCGGCTACGACGACTTCACGCTGGCGGTCGATCCCAGCATGGACGACGTCGTCATCACCCTCGGCTACGGCACCAACGAGGAGATCTACGTCGAGGGCCGCGCCCCGGTCATCGTCAAGCAGAACCTGGCCAACGGCGCCTCGGTGGTCGACGACCAGGAGCTCAACCGGGTCTCGGCGCAGACCCTCGACGGCGCGCTCGCCGCCAAGCTGCCCGGCGCCAACCTGCAGTTCAACTCCGGCGCGCCCGGCGGCGGCGCCCAGCTGCGCCTGCGCGGCATCTCCACGATCAACGGCCAGTCGTCGCCGCTGTTCGTGATCGACGGCGTCATCATCTCCAACGTCGCGGTGCCGTCGGGCGCCAACTCGATCACCGCGGCGGCCGCCGGCGGCAGCCAGTCCAACCAGGACAACGCGGTCAACCGCATCGCCGACCTCAACCCCAACGACATCGAGACCGTCGAGGTCCTCAAGGGCGCCTCGGCCGCCGCGCTGTACGGCTCCAAGGCCGCCAACGGCGTCGTCATCATCACCACCAAGCGCGGCCGCGGCGGCAAGACCCAGGTCCACGTCACCCAGCGCTTCGGCTTCTCGGCGGTGTCGAACACGCTGGGCTCGCGCACCTTCGGCTCGGCCCAGGAGGTCATGGACGCCTACGGCGCGACCTCGCCGCTGGTCGACGCCTACAACGCCTCGGGCGGCGCCACCTTCGATCACGAGGGCGAGATCACCCAGACCAAGCTGGCCAGCGAGACCATCGCCAGCGCCGCCGGCGGCACCGAGAAGGCCAGCTACTACGGCTCGGTGCTGGTCAAGGACGAGCCCGGCGTCGTCATCGGCACCTTCTACCAGAAGCAGGCCGGCCGGCTCGCGCTCGGCTACCGCCTGTGGGACCGGCTCAAGGTCGGCCTCACCGCCAACATCATCCACTCCAAGTCCGACCGCGGCCTGACCAACAACGACAACACCGGCACCTCGTACTACGTCGTGCTGTCGGGCACGCCGAGCTTCGTCGACCTCTTGCCCAGCGGCGGCGTCTACCCGGCCAACCCCGCGGTCGGCAGCGGCAGCAACCCGCTGCAGACCGTGCAGCTGTTCCAGAACCGCGAGGACGTGTGGCGCCTGATCGGCGGCACCAACGCCTCGCTCGACCTCTGGTCCAACGCCGAGCACAAGGTCGAGCTCCTCGGCAACTTCGGCGTCGACAGCTTCGACCAGCACAACACGCTGCTGTCGCCGCCCGAGCTGATCTTCGAGCCCATCATCGACGGCCTCGCCGGCACCTCGATCGACGCCTCGACCGTCAACCTCAACTACAACCTCGGCGTCGGCGCCCAGTGGGGCTACGAGCCGGCCAGCGGCGCCTTCCGCAGCGCGCTGTCGGGCGGCCTGACCCTCGAGTCGGTCGACCTGTCGAGCGTCTACGTCACCGCGCAGAACCTCACCGCCGGCCAGCCCAACGTCGACTCCGGGACCTCGGTCAGCCTGCTGCAGTCGCGGCTGCGCACCAAGGACCAGGGCGTCTACGTCCAGGAGGAGGTCGCGCTGCTCGACGACAAGCTGTCGCTGCTCGCCGGCATGCTGGGCGAGCGGTCGAGCCTCAACGGCGACACCGGCCACTACTACCTGTTCCCCAAGTTCGCCGCGGTCTACGGCCTGCCGGTCGAGAAGGACCTGTTCGACGTCCTGCGCGTCCGCGGCGCCTACGGCGAGGCCGGCAACCGGCCCAACTACGGCCAGAAGTTCACCGCCCTCAACGCCACCAACAACATCGACGGCAACGCCGGCCTGACGGTCGGCGGCAACGCCGGTGACCCCAACATCCAGCCCGAGCGCCAGCGCGAGGTCGAGCTCGGCGTCGACGCCGCGCTCGAGGAGCAGCGCGCGGTGATCGAGCTGACCGCCTACCAGCGCAGCATCTCGGACCTGCTGCTGCAGCGGTCGCTGGCGACCTCGACCGGGTTCACGACCCAGTTCTTCAACGGCGGCTCGATGCGCAACCGCGGCCTCGAGGCCGCGCTGACGGTGGTCCCGGTCAGCGGCGCCTTCGACTGGACGGCGCGGGCGATCTTCACGCTCAACCGCTCGACCATCACGGCGCTGCCCGACGGCGTCGACGCCTTCGACATCACCGCCGCCGGGTTCGGCGCCGGCCTCGGCGCCTACCGCATCGAGGAGGGCAAGAGCGCGACCCAGATCGTCGGCTCGGTCGACGCCGACGGCACGATCGCGCCGCTCGGCGACGGCGAGCCCAGCTTCCGCATGGGCATCGCCAACGACTTCCACTACAAGGAGTGGAGCCTGGCGACCCTGCTCGACTGGCAGCAGGGCTCGAAGATCATCAACCTGACCCGGCTGCTCTACGACTTCGGCCAGGTCACGCCCGACTACGTCGGCGCCGGCGAGGCCCGCCTCGACGCGTTCTCCAACGGCGACATCCGGCCGTACATCGAGGACGCCTCGTTCCTCAAGGTCCGCGAGGTGTCGCTGACCTACGACGTGCCCGCCAAGTGGGCCAAGCAGATCGGCCCGGTCGAGACCCTGCAGGTCAGCCTGCAGGGCCGCAACCTGCTGACCTTCACCGGCTACAGCGGCCTGGATCCCGAGGTCTCGAACTTCGGCAGCCAGCCGATCGGCCGCAACTACGACGTCGCACCCTACCCGCCGAGCCGCAGCTTCTGGCTGTCGGTGTCGGCCGGCCTGTGAGCGAGGCAGGAGGAACCACCATGCGTCGCATCGCTTCGATCACCACCGCGATCACCCTGGCCGGCGCCCTGGCCGCCGGCTGCACGCTCGACGTGCCCGACCTCAACAACCCCGGCATCGACCAGCTCGAGGACAACCCGACCCCGTCGGCGGTGTCGGCGGCGTGCACGGGCCTCTTGATCGGCAACCGCGGCAACACCGCGGCGGCCAACGGCGTCGTCGTCCAGCTCGGCATCCTCGGCCGCGAGGCCTACAACTTCGACCAGGCCGACCCGCGCTTCATCGGCGAGCTGCTCGAGGGCGAGCTGGCCGCGGGCAGCCCGTTCGGCGGCAACTTCTGGGCCGGCCCGTACGCCAACATCCGGCTCGCCAACATCGTCCAGCGCGCCACCGACAAGGTCGCGGACTACACGGCCGCCGACAAGGCCGCGATCCACGGCTTCGTCGACACGATCGAGGCGCTCGACCTGCTGCGCGTCGCGATCACCCGTGACAGCAACGGCGCGGTGATCGACACCGACCGCGCGCTCGACGAGCCGCTGGGCGCGATCGTCGGCAAGGACGCGGTCTACGCCGAGATCGCGCGGCTGCTCGACGCCGGCGCCACCGCGCTCGACGACGGCGGCGACGCCTTCCCGTTCGCGCTGTCGACCGGCTACGCCGGGTTCGACACCCCGGCGACGTTCCGCACCTTCAACCGGGCGCTGCGGGCCCGGGTCGCCGCCTACCAGGGCGACTACGCCGGCACGCTCGACGCCCTCGACGAGTCGTTCCTCGACGACACCGCGGCCACGGTCGCCGACCTCGACGTCGGCGTCTACCACTCGTACTCGACCGGCGCCGGCGACGCGGTCAACAACCTGATCAACCCCAACATCTACGCCCACCCGTCGATCGTCGCCGACGCCGAGGCCCAGGCCGGCGGCGCGCCGGACGCGCGCCTGACCCGCAAGGTCACGACCACCGACGCGCCGGGCTCGGCGCAAGGCCTGACCTCGGACCAGGTGTTCACGATCTACGGCGGCCCCGGCGCCCGGGTCGCGATCATCCGCAACGAGGAGCTGCTGCTGCTGCGCGCCGAGGCCCGCTGGGGCACCGACGATCTGGACGGCGCCCGCGCCGATCTCGACCTGGTCCGCGCGGTGTCGGGCGGGCTCGACCCCCTGTCGCCGACGATCACCTCGGCCGAGCTCGAGGACGACCTGCTGTACGAGCGCCGCTACTCGCTGCTGTTCGAGGGCGGTCACCGCTGGGTCGACCTGCGCCGCTTCGATCGCCTCGACGACCTGCCGCTCGACATGCCGAGCCACGTCCGCAACGCGCGCTACCCGATCCCGCTGGCCGAGTGCAACGCGCGCCCCGGCGAGCCCGCTTGCGACCTGGGTAGCTTGTAGCCGAAGCTCGGCGGGATGTGGTCTCGCCGGTCCCGCCTCGCGGGCGTCGTCGCGGCGGTCGCGCTCGCCGCGGCGGCGACGACGGCGGCGGCCGTCGTCGCGCCGGGGCCGGCCCGCGCCGAGCCGGCGCCGTGGCCGCGCCGCGCGGTCGACCGGCCGCTGCGCCTGGCGCCGGGCATGGTCGAGGTCCGGCTCGCCGCCGAGCTGAGCCTGTCGGCGGGCGCGGTCGGCGAGCCGGTCGCGATCGCGCCCGACGTGTGGGTCGGGGTCAACCGGCGCCTGACCCTGGGCGTGACCCACTCGTGGGCGGCGCGCGGCGGCCTGGGCGCCGGCCGCGGCCTGTGCCTGGGCGCGACGGCCGAGGTCGCCGACGGCGGCTGCCCGGGCCGCTACGACGCGGTCGCGCTCGACGCCCGGTTCGCGATCCCGGCGCTCGGCGACGACACCGTCGGCCTGGTCGCGCTCGACGCCCGGCGCCTGTCGCCGGCCACCGTCGCGCTCGAGGTCGGCGTCGCGTCGCGGTGGCGCAGCGGCGACCTCGCGGTCGTGGTCGCGCCAGTGCTGGCGCTGGGCCTGGCGCGCCGCGACCTCGGCAACCAGGAGCGGGTCCGGGTCCCGGTCACCGTGCAGTGGCAGGCCGCCGACCGCGTCGCGCTGACCCTGACCACCGGCTTCACCAGCACCGCCGACGATCTCTTCGGCGACCTCGCGATCGTCGTCGGCGCCGGCGCCGCGGTCACCGTCCGCGACGACCTCGACCTCGGCGTCGCCGCCGGCCTGCCGCGCGCCCTCGGCGGCGCCGGACAGGGCGGCACCGACGAGCGCTACGCCACCGCGTGGCTGACCTGGCGCCGCTGAGCGCACCGCCGACGCGCACCGCGGCCGACGCCCACCCCGCCCGACGCCCACCTCGGTCCAGGCTCGCCCGCCACGCTCACCCCGAGCGCGCGCGAGCGGCCCTCGACTGCTCGGCCGGCGCTTCGCGCCGGACCTCGCGCTCCTAACGAACAGCTGGGCCGCTGTTTGCGTGGCGCAGCGATCGGCTGACCGCGGGTTTGGGCCCGACAGCGCTCACCCCGAGCGGAGGGGGAGGTGCGCAGCACCGACCCCGCAGTCGAGGGGGCGGGCACCGGTGCGCCGCCGAGACCGCACCGATCCACGCCCTCTCGACTGCGCCCTCGCGGCTTCGCCGCTCGGGCTCCGCTCGAGGTGAGCGAACCACGTCGACCAGGCGACCTGACCCGGTTCGTCTTGCGGCAAATCTCCGACGGCCGTCGGTCGAGCGCTCGGGGTGAGCGGCGCCCCGCGGCCCGCGGCCCGCGGCCCGCGGCCCGCGCCTACCGGTCGTCGTCGCCCAGCGCCGCCATCGCGTCCTTCATGTACGCGAAGATCGCCGGGTCGAAGCTGGGATGGATCTGCTGCACCGGTTGCTCCGCGTACATCTTCTGCAGCGACGCCGCGATGCCCGGGTCGCCGCCGGTGAACATGCCGATCAGCTCCTGCCAGCGCCGCGCGATCGCCCGCACCGGCGCGGCGTCCGGCGGCGTGCCGCGCTCCATCTCGGCGCGGACGTGCGCGAACAGGTCCTGCCACTCGCGCTCGACCGCGCGGATCTGCTCGTCCCCCAGCTCGGCGCGTCGCCGCGCCAGCTGCGCCTTCTGCTCGTCGGTGTAGTAGTCGTCGATCATCGTCATCACCTCCGCGGTCTCGAGGAACGTCTCGACGTCGTCGCGCCCGTCGCGCAGCTGGTCGCGCAGCCGCTCGAGCCGCGCGCACAGCGCCCGGTGCTCGTCGAGCCGCTCGTGGGCGCGCGCGAGGTGGCGCTCGACCAGCCGCAGCGGGCTCGACGCCGGGTCGTCGAGCAGGCGCCGTACCTCCGCCAGCGACAGCCCCAGCGCGGTCAGCGCGGTGATCCGCGCCAGCCGGGCCACGTCGTCGGCGCCGTACAGACGGTGGCCGGCGTTGGTGCGGGCCGACGGCGTCAGCAGGCCGACGGCCTCGTAGTGGTGCAGCGTCCGCACCGACACGCCCGCCAGCGAGGCCAGCTCACCGACCTTGTACGGCGGCGCCGCGATGGCTGGGCGACGGGGCATGAAGCCAACCTAGATCCTCACGTCGCGTGAGGGGCAAGGGATTTTTCGGGGCGGATCCGGGTATCGTGCGCCCGCCGTGGCCGACCCCGCGCTGCCGTTCCCCGAGGCCCTGTGCCACCGCTGCCGCCACCTGCGGCGCGTCGTCGGCAAGCGCTCGGTGTTCCTGCAGTGCACCGAGCCGTCGCTGCCCAAGTACCCGCCGCAGCCGGTCCGCCGCTGCCCCGGCTTCGTCGCCGCGCCGCCGACGCCGCCCGCCACCGACCCGCGCGGCCCCGGGGGCGCCGCGTGAGCCGCGCCGATCGCCTCCGCGCCTGGCTGCGCCGCCCCGAGGCCGCGCTCTTCGCCCTCGTGCTCGGCGCCTACGCCTACTTCTACCAGGCCGGCGGCTGGAACCAGAACAGCCGCTTCGATCTCGTCCGCACCATCGTCGAGGACGGCTCGTCGCGGATCGACCGCCTCGAGAAGAACACCGGCGACGACAGCAAGCGCGCCGGCCACTACTACTGCGACAAGGCGCCCGGCGTGCAGTGGCTTGCGGTGCCGCCGTACGCGCTGGTCCACGCGCTCGCCGGGCCGCCCGCCAAGGTCAAGCCGTCGCCGGCGTACCTGGCGTGGTCGACCTGGCTGGTCACGATCGTCGCGGTCGGCATCCCGTCGGCGATCGCCGCGGTCATGCTGGCGCTCTTGCTGCGCGCCTTCGGCGTCCGCGCCGGGCCCGCCGTCGCCGCCGCCGCCGCGTACGCGCTCGCCACCCTGGCGTGGCCCTACGGCACCCTGTTCTACGGCCACCAGACCCTCGCCGCGCTGCTGCTGATCGGCTTCGCCGTCGTCGCGATCCCGCGGGCGCGCCGCGAGGTCGCGTCGCCGACCCGGCTGTTCGTCGCCGGCCTCGTCCTCGGCTACGCCGTCGTCGTCGAGTACCCCGGCGCGCTGGCCTGCGCGGTCATCGGGGTCTACGCGATCGTCGTCCACGGCTGGCGCCGCACCCTGTGGCTGGTCGCCGGCGCGGTGCCGCCCGCGATCGCGCTCGCCGCCTACCACTGGATCGTCTTCGGCGGCCCGGCGACCCTGCCGTACCAGTTCTCGACCCAGCCGCACCGCCACATGGGCTGGTTCATGGGCCTGGGCGCGCCGCGCCCGGTCGCGCTGTGGCACATCCTGCTGTCGAGCTACCGCGGCCTGTTCTTCTCGTCGCCGTGGCTGCTGATCGCGATCCCCGGCGCCGTGGTCATGGCGCGCCGCGGCCGCGGCGCCGAGGCCGCGGTGTGCGGCGCCGTCTTCGTGCTGTTCGTCTGGCTCAACGCCTCGCTCGTCGACTGGCAGGGCGGC
Source organism: Kofleriaceae bacterium (assembly GCA_020633495.1). Classification (GTDB taxonomy): domain Bacteria; phylum Myxococcota_A; class Polyangia; order Haliangiales; family Haliangiaceae; genus WYBA01. The sequence continues at coordinate 322,026 of JACKDR010000007.1, forward strand.
TGGACCATGGGCGCGCGCTACCTGGTGCCGTGCATCCCGTTCCTGGCCATCCTCGCCGCCGGCATGCTGGTGCCGACGACCCGCGGTGACGCGGTCGTGCCGGTCGCGGCGCGGCGCTTCGACGACGGCAGCCGCGAGGCCGGCGACGCCACCGGCCCGGCGCCGCGTCCGTTGCCGCCGCCGTCGCGCGCGCCGCGGTGGATCGCCGGCGGCGTCGTCGGCGCGCTGCTGGCGTGGAGCTTCGCGCTGATGCTGATGGGCACCGCGGTCAAGCCCGAGGTCCCGGTCTGGTTCAAGCACCCGTACGGCGACTACCTGTGGCCGCGGTTCCGCGCCGGCGCGCTGTCGGTGTCGACGCAGAGCATCGACATGCCGGGCCATCCCGATCGCGGCCCGCGCCAGGCGTGGAACCTGGGCCAGAAGCTCGGCCTGCGCGGCCACGCGTCGCTCGCGCCGCTCGCGCTGTGGCTCCTCGGACTCGGCGCGCTCGCCGCGCGCGCGGCGCGGCGCGACGACACGTAGCTGTCGACATCGCCGCGATCTCGCTGCTACAAAGGGGGACCGCGGCACGTCCGCCGCAAGAAGTGACCATGGCGAGACCCCGCATCCTCATCCTCTGGAACCAGGTCGAAGAGGACGTCTACGCCAAGATGCGCGGCGACGACCGCCGCCTGGAGTGGAACCCCGAGCAGCTCGCCTCCGAGGTCGAGACCGTCGCCGAAGAGCTCGACATGATCGCGGACGGCCTGCGCTCGCAGGGCAAGGACGTCGTCCAGGTCAACATCCGCGACGACGTCCACGCCATCCTCCGCGCCCTCGAGCAGCACCGCCCCGACGCGGTCATGAACCTCGTCGACTTCTACGGCGACGATCCCGCGGCCGAGGCCCACATCCCGGCGCTGCTCGAGCTGCTCGGCGTGCCGTACACCGGCGCGCGGCCGGCGGCGCTGGCCCGGTGCCAGAACAAGCACCGCGCCAAGGCGCTGTTCGCCCAGGACGGCCTGCCGACCTCGCCGTACGTGGTCGTGGGAGCGCGCCCCGGCGAGGAGCGCATGCCCGCCGACCACGACCTGCGCTTCCCGGTGATCGTCAAGCCCGCGCTCGAGGACGCCTCGGTGGGCATCGACCTCGGCGCCGTCGTCCGCGACCCCGCCGCCCTCGACCGCCGCATCGCCGCGACCCTGGCGCGCCACCCGCGCATGCCGGTCATCGTCGAGGAGTACATCGACGGCCGCGAGCTCCACTGCGCGATCCTCGGCAACGATCCGGGCGAGCCCCTGCCGCTGTTCGAGATGGAGTTCTTCGACCGCGAGGGCCCCGACGGCAAGAGCCTGCCCAAGATCATCACGTTCCACGCCAAGTGGGACCCGACCAGCCGCGACTTCTACGCGATGGACAGCCGCTGCCCGGCCAAGGACGTCGCCCCCGAGCTGGTCGCGAAGATCCAGGACATCGCGCTGCGCGCCTACCAGGTCATGGGCGCGCGCGACTACGCCCGCGTCGACCTGCGCGTCGACAACGCCACCGGCCAGCCGTACATCCTCGAGGTCAACCCCAACCCCGACCTCGGCGACGGCGGCGCCTTCATGCAGTGCGCCGCCGCCAGCGGGCGCACCTTCGCCAGCACGCTCGACGAGATCGTCGAGATGGCCCTGGCCCGCGCCGCCAGCGCCAAGGTCCGCCACGCCCGCGACCCCATGCTCGACGACTACGTCGCCCGCCACCCCGCCGACGAGCGCGGCGCCGACCGCGTCGCCGACAAGCGCCGCGGCGCCGGCAAGGGCTGAGCGCGCGTCGCGGCCGGGCCTGCCCGGCGAGGGGCCAGGGCTCTTCCGCCCCCATTGGGACCCCGCCCGGCCATCTCCGCCGCGCCGGCCGAGCCCGCGTCACCCCCCGAACCCGCCCCAGGCCGCCGCCGCGACCGCCGACCCTTGACACCCCCGCCCGGTTCCGGCACATATGGGGGCCCGTTTCTGACGGGATCCATTCCGGCGTAGCTCAGTCGGTAGAGCGGGTGGCTGTTAACCACCATGTCGGGGGTTCGAGTCCCTCCGCCGGAGCCATTTTTCTCTCGTCGCCAACAAGGGGCGAGGG
>JACKDR010000070.1 GCA_020633495.1 Kofleriaceae bacterium
GCCCGACCCGGACGTCGGGCGCGATGAACGCGATCGGCAGGCGCGCGGCGAGCCGGCGGTGGATGCCGCGCCGCAGCTCGGCGCGGCGCGCCGGATCGGGCTCGGCGCGCGCCGCCGCGAGCAGGCGATCGAGCTCGGGATCGGCGAGCCCGGTCCACGCCTCCTCGGCGGGCGCCGCCGACGACAGCCGCGACCACAGGTCGACGTCGGGGCCGGTGCTCATCGAGGTCAGCGCGACGTCGAAGTCGCCGGCGCGCAGCCGCGCGATCATGTCGGCGAACGGCACCGTGACCACGCGCAGGGTCGCCAGGCCGCGCGCGTCCGACGCCCAGATGTCGGCGACCCGCGCCATCACGGTCGAGCCCGCCGGCACCAGGACGTCGACGGTGGGCCGGGCGTCGCCGAGCAGGCGCGCCGCCAGCGCCCGATCGAACGGCACCGCGGCCACGCTCGGGTCGACGCCGGGATCGCCGTCGGCGAACGGGCCGGTGATCGCGTGGGTGCCCAGCAGCGCGCGGGCGACGCCGTCGCGATCGAGCAGCGCGATCAGCGCGCGGCGGGTGTCGTCGCCGGCGAGCGCGGCGCGCCGGGTGTTGAGGATCGCGGCCAGGAACGCCGGCATGCGGTAGCCGAAGCGCCCGACCCCGGGGTGATCGGCGGCGAAGCGGTCGGCCTCGTCGCGCGGCAGCTGGACGACGACGTCGACGCCGCCGCCGGCGAGCAGGCGCAGCGCGTGGGCGCGATCGGCGGTCAGGCGGTAGACGATGCGGGCGGCGCCGGCGGGCGCGCCCCAGTAGCGGTCCCAGCGCGCCAGCTCGATGGCGTCGCCGCCGCGCCAGGCCACGAACCGCAGCGGCCCGGTGCCGACCGGCGCGCGACTGGCGGCGGCCTCGGCGAGGGCGCCCGGGGTCGCGAGGTCGACGCCGGCGAAGGCGCGGCGCGACAGGATCGGCAGCCGGGCCAGCGCCGCGGCGCGATCCGGGCGCGCGGTGGTGAACCGCAGCACCACGGTCGCGCCGTCGACGTCGACCGCCGCGAGATCCTCGAGGTCGCCGGCGAGCCAGCTGGCCTGGGCGCGCGCGGCGTCGATCGTGAAACGGACGTCGTCGCCGGTCAGCGGCGCGCCGTCGTGCCAGCGCACGCCGTCGCGCAGGTGCAGGGTCCAGGTCCGGCCGGCGTCGCCGACGGTGACCCGATCGGCGAGCCGCGGCACCGGGGCGTCGCCGAGCCGGGGCCCGGGCCCGAGCAGGCCCTCGTAGACGTCGCCCATCGTGATCCGCTGGGTCACGGCGTCGGCGCCGATCAGCGGGTCGAGGGTCGCCGGCTCGGCCTCCAGCGCGATCGTGATCGTCGCGCCGGGATCGGCAGGCCCGGCGGGCTCGCGA
>JACKDR010000071.1 GCA_020633495.1 Kofleriaceae bacterium
CGCGGCCAGCGACAGGCGCAGCGCCCACCGCGGTCCGGGCGACGGCCCGATCGCGCGGATGTCGCGGGCGTGCAGCCCCGGCGGCAACGCCACCGGGCGCGCCAGCGCCGCGGCCAGCGCCGCGGCGTCGGCTTGCTGCGCGTCGGGCGAGCCGGTCCCCATCGAGATCACCGCGCGGCCGCCGGGGATGCGGCTCAGGATCACCGGCGCCGAGGTCACCGCGCCGTCGACGACGATCGCCAGCTTGTCGCCGACGTGCGCGGCGGTGACGTCGCCGAACCGGCGCCCGCCGTCGGAGGTGAACGTGAGCTCCACCTGGGGCCGCATCGACGGGTCGTCCCAGATGACCTGGGCCGAGGCGACGTCGGTCGAGGTCAGGTAGGTCTCGCCGAGCACGTAGCTGCGCACCGACGCCGGGGTGCCGTCGCGGGACGGGCGCTGCTCGTAGGCGATCGTGCGGCCGGCGGCGGGGCGCGTCCCCGGCTCGGCGGCCTGCAGCGTCGCGACCGCGGCGACGATCGCGGCGCGGCTCGGCGCCTCGAGGTAGTAGTCGATGCGCGGCGCGTCGTCGGCGTCGCGCCAGGTGTCGATCGCGGCGTCGGCGACCCCGGTGCGGCGCGCCGCCTCGTAGAGCGCGCGCGCCTCCGGGGTGTCGGCGACGACGGCGCGGAGCTCGAGGACGCCGCCGACGGTGAGCTCGCGGGCCAGCGCCGGCGCCTCGGCGGCGTCGGCGCCCAGCACGACCACCTCGACGGCGAGGCCGGCGGCGTCCACCGGCCCCGGCGCGAGGTGGACGCGGACCTCGCGCGGCGCGAGCCGCCGTCGCCACGCCGCCTCGAGGTCGGCCCAGGTGCCGGCGCCGGTGCCGTCCTCCGCCGAGAGGTCGACGACGATCGCGACCCGCGGCACGCCGTCGATGCCGAGCGCCCAGCGCTCGAGCGGCGGGCCGACCGCGGTCAGCGCGACCACGCCGATCGTCACCGCCGCGGCGGCGGTGGCCGCGGCCACGACGACCGCGAGGTTCGCGCCGGCGGCGCCCGGCGCGGCGTGCGGGCCGCGGCGCGTCACTCGGCGGCGTGGGGCTCGACCGGCATCGTCATGACGAACAGGTAGTCGTTCATCGCCTCGCCGATGGCCTCGGCGACGTTGCCCTCGCCGTCGTCGATGATCGGCCGCACCGACACCACCGGCGTGACGCCGCGCCGGCTGACCCGGCGGACGATCGCCGAGTCGTGGCAGTGGCCGTTGCCGGCGAGGATGACCATCGCCCGATCGTCGGCGGCCGAGACCCACGCGGCCGCGGTGCTCGCCATGGTCTCGTCCCACAGCACCTGGACCGTGTAGACCGCGTCGGCCGACGGCATCGGCG
>JACKDR010000072.1 GCA_020633495.1 Kofleriaceae bacterium
CCGATCGCGACGCCGATCCCGAGCTGCTCGCGGTCCACTGGGCGGCGGCGGGCGAGCCGGCCCGGGCCGCCAGCTACGCCCGGCAGGCCGCCGACGCCGCGGCGGTGGTGCTGGCCTTCGACCGGGCGGCGCGGCTCTACCTCAAGGTCCTCGAGCTGGGCGGCGGCACCGAGGATCAGCGCCTCTACGTCGCGCTCGGCGAGGTCCTGGTCGGCGCCGGCCGCGGTCCGGAGGCGGCGGGCGCGTTCCTGGCGGCGGCGTCGCTGGCGCGCGCCGCCGACGCCGCGGCGCTCGAGCTGCGCGCCGCCGACCAGCTGCTGCGCAGCGGTTACGTCGACGAGGGCGTCGCGTCGATCCGGCGCGTCCTCGGCGTCCTCGGCATGACCTACCCGGCGACGCCTCGCCGGGCGCTGGCGCTGCTGCTTGCCGGCCGGGCCCGGGTCCGCCTGCGCGGCCTCGGCTATCGCCCCCGCGTCGAGCGCGACGTCGCGCCGCAGACGCTGCACCGCATCGACGCCTGCTACAGCGTCTCGATCGGCCTCGGCATGGTCGACTTCGTGCGCGGCGCCGTGTTCCAGGCCCGGCACCTCCGCCTCTCGCTCGACGCCGGCGAGCCGCGCCGGGTCGCGCGCGCGCTGATCGGCGAGGCCGCGTTCATCGCCGCGCGCGGCCGCCGCGCCGAGCCGCGGGCGCGCAAGCTCCTGGCCCGCGCCCACGACCTCGCGGTCGCCGATCACGACGCCTACGGCGAGGCGTTCTCGGGCGGCGCCGCCGGGATCGTGGCGTTCCTGTGCGGACGATGGCGCGACGCCCGCGACCTGTCGGATCGCGCCGAGGCCGAGCTGCGGGCGCGCACCGTCGGCGCGGCGTGGGAGATCTCGACCTCGCAGATGTTCTCGCTGTGGGCGTCGGTCCAGCTCGGCGACCTCGGCGGCCTCGAGGGCCGCCTCGATCAGATCGTCGCCGACGCCCACGCCCGCGGCGACCTGTACGCCGCGACCCACGTCGCGATCGGCCACGCCCACATGGTCGGGCTCGCCGCCGACGATCCGGACCGGGTCCGCGCCGGCGCGATCCACGCGATGCGGCGGTGGTCGCAGGCCGGCTTCCAGATGCCGCACTGCTTCGACGTCTGGGCCCAGGCCCAGACCGATCTGTACGTCGACGGCGCCTGTGGCGACGCCGCGTGGCGCCGGGTCGAGGCCGCGTGGCCGGCGATCCGCGGCTCGATGCTGCTGCGGGTCCAGCTCATCCGGGTGCTGATGCACTACCTGCGCGGGCGCGCCGCGCTGGCGGTGCGCGGGGACGAGCCCGCGGCGCGGCGCGCCGCGGCGGACGC
>JACKDR010000073.1 GCA_020633495.1 Kofleriaceae bacterium
GTGCACGCGGGGTCCCGCGGCAGGGCGTCGACGGCGACGAGGACGTCGTCGAAGATGGCGAGCTCGGTCATGTGGCCGCTGTCACGAGCAATAAGAAGGCCCGCCGCCACTCGGGGCCAGTGGTCGGACCGGCGGGTTTCGACCCATGTCGCGCGGGCCGCGCCGGGTCTCCCTGTCGCCATGCCTCGTCTAGGGTTCCTCCTGCTCCTGTCGATCGCCGCGTGCGGCCACCCCGCGCCGGACCACGCGCCGCCGCCACCGCCCGGCTCGCGCGCCGGCGCGATCGCCGCGCCGGCGGTGCCCTCGGTGGCGGTGCCGTTCCGGTGGAGCGCGGGGCCGCTGCCGTGCGAGACCCAGCTGGCGGTGCGCGCGGCCACCGCGACCTGCGCGCGGGACGGGGTCGAGGTCGAGGTCAGGCTCGGCGGCACGCAGCTGTCGATCGCGCGCGTCGACCGCGCCCAGGTCGCCGGGCACACCCGCTGGTCGGTCGAGGTCGCCCTGGCCGCGCCCGCGACCGATCCGGTGGTCGCGACGATCCCGCAGGACGGCGTGGTGGTGGCGGCCGCGACCGGCGCCGACGCGATCGAGCTGGCGTTCGTCGACCTCGCGACCGGCGCGCTGCGCGGGCGGGCGCGCGTGCCGGTGACCGCGACCGGACCGGTGCAGCTCGAGCGCCGCCACGACGGCGAGCCGCTGCGCGTGCACGCCCGCACCGCCGGCGGCGGCGCGACCGCCCTGGTCGATGCGACGACCGCCGCGGTGCTCGGCGTGGCGACGACGCCGGCGGCGGCGATCCGGACCCGGATGGATCCCGCGGCGGTCGCGGCCGACGGCGTCGCCCGCGCGGTCGCCGGCGGCGACGCGATCACCGCCGGCTGGGACGACGCCCTGGTGGTCCGCCGCCGCGCCGGCGCCGACGACGACGCCGCGCCGCGCTGGGAGACCACGCTGATCGCCGGCAGCGGGCCGTTCCGCAGCGAGCTGGTGACGCTGCACGTCGCCGGCGACCTCGTCGTCGGGACGGTCCACCACCCGTCGGCGAGCTGGACCCAGGTCTTCGCGATCGACGCCGCCGACGGCGCCGTGCGGTGGCGCCGCACCGTCACCGGGATCGGACCGATCGCCCACTCGGCGTACGCCAACCACGTGGCGTCGCGGGTCGACGGCGATCTGCTGGTGGTCCAGGGCGTCGAGTCCGGCGGCACCTACGTGTGCACGATCGACCTCGCGACCGGCGCCGAGCGCGCGTGCGTCGACCACCTCGCGGCCGCCGACG
>JACKDR010000074.1 GCA_020633495.1 Kofleriaceae bacterium
GCGCGCGGCGTCGCGCCGCGGTGCAGGACCACGTCGACGCGCTCGGCGCCGAGGACGCGGCGGACGAGCACCAGGTCGTCGTCGAGCGCGAGCACCTCCTCGTCGCCGCGGCGCAGGACGTCGCGGCGGCCGCGCAGGCGCAGCGCGCCGGCGACCGCGTCGAGGGTGGCGCGATCCCAGCGCGCCGGGTCCCACGGCATGGGCTGGCGATCCGGCCACGAGTCCTCGAAGTCGCGCGGCGTCGCGTCGTCGGCGGCGAGGCCGACCTCGTCGCCGTAGTAGAGCAGGGGCACCGCGGCGCCCAGCGCCACCGCGACCAGGCCGAGGCGGGCCAGCGCGGCGTCGCCGGTGACGGTCGCGATCCGCAGCTGATCGTGGGTGCCGGTGAACGCCAGGGCCTGGTGGCCGGCGCCGCGGCGGAAGCGGCGCCGCGCCGCACCCGCGGCCAGGGTCGCGGCGTCGTCGGCGCCGGTCAGCCAGTCGATCCACGCGGCGCGGCCGGCGAAGTCGGTGGCGGCGTCGAGGGTCGCCGGCACCCAGCGCTCGGTGCGGGTCGGCACGACCTCGCCGAAGACGACGGCGTCGGCGCGGGCCTGGCGGGCGGCGGCGCGCAGCGCCGCGATCAGCGCGGTCGGGGCGTCGGCGGCGGCGTCGACGCGGACGCCGTCGGCGCCGCGGCGGATCCACGCGGCGACGGTGTCGGCGAGGTAGGCGACGACCTCGGGCTCGTCGAGGTCGAGCAGCGGCTCGGGCCAGCGGCCCTTCTGGTAGTGCTGGTAGCCGGGGTCGGGGCCGTCGAAGAACGGCCAGCGGTGGCACCGGAACCAGCCCCAGTAGCGCGACGCCGGGCCGCGGTCGCGGACGTCGCGGAACGGCGCGAAGTCGCGATCGACGTGGGTCACGACCAGGTCGACGATGACCCGCAGCCCGGCGGCGCGGGCGGCGGCGATCAGGCGCTCGAGCGCGGCGTCGCCGCCGAGCGTGGGATCGACCGCGCGCAGATCGGTGGCGTCGTAGCGGTGCGCCGACGGCGCTGGCGTCACCGGCGTGAGGTGCAGCGCGGTGACGCCGAGGTCGACGAGGTGGGGCAGGGCCTCGCGGACGCCGTCGAGGTCGCCGCCGCAGCGGGCCTCGCGCTGCCACGACGCCGCGGCCGGCCACGCGCCGTCGCCGCCGCCGCGCCGGAACCGGTCGACGAGCACGGTGTAGACCACGGCGTCGCGCCACCACGCCGGCGCGCCGTC
>JACKDR010000075.1 GCA_020633495.1 Kofleriaceae bacterium
TGGTGGCGGCGGCGCCGGCGTGGACGGCGTCGCGGCCGCGGCTGGCGCGGGCGACCCGGTGGGCGGCGGCGGCGGTGGTGCCGGCGCTGGTGCTCGCCGATCTGTGGCACGCCGGCGCCGGCAAGCTGGCGATCCTGCAGCGCCGCCCCGACGCCAAGGGGCTGGTGCAGCTGGCCGCGATGTCCGGCGCGGCGGACACCTGGCGCTACCACGTCGGCAACATGTCGTCGCCGTACGGCGGCACCGTGCCGTTCCACGTCGCGTTCCAGCACGACGTCCGCGAGTGGTCGGGCTACATCAACCCGATCGAGCCCCAGCGCCACGCCGACCTCGAGCGCCGCGCCAAGGCGACGCCCGCGATCCTGGCCCACTTCAACGTCCGCTGGTTCGCCGGCCACCGCAAGCCGCCGCCCGGGCGCACCGTCGCCCCCGGCGTGGTCGACATCGACGACGTGGCGCCGGTCGTCCGCTGGTACGGTGGAGTGGAGGTGACCTCGGACGCCCAGCTCCTCGACGCCCTGGCCGCGACGCCGCCGTCGGCCACCGTGGTCGCCTACGTCGAGCCCGACGACGTCCGTGGCGTCGCGCTGCCGGCGCCGGCCGCCGACGGGGTCGTGCCCGCGCCCGTCGCCGGCCGGGTCGTGAGCTTCGCGCGCAACGCGATGGTCGTCGACGTCGACGCGCCCGCCGCCGGCGTCGTCGTGATCGCCGAGCCCTACGATCGCGGCTGGACCGCCGAGCTGGTCGGCGTCGACGGCGCGCGCCGCGCGGCCCGGCTGTTCCGCGCCGACCACGACCTGCGCGCCGTGGTGGTGCCGGCGGGGACCTGGCGGATCGTCCTGCGCTATCAGCCGCGCGGCTACGTCGCGCTCGTGCTGGCGTTCTTCGCCGGGCTCGCCGGGCTCGCCCTGGCCGGGCTGGGCCGGTGGCGCTGGCTCGACGCGGTGCCGGGAGGGCCGCGGTGAGGCTGTTGCGGATCGCGGTGTCGCGCGGCGCCGCGGCGCGGGCGATCGACGTCGCGCCGGGGCCGGTGCGGGTCGGCCGCGCCGCGACCTGCGCGGTGCGGCTGTTCGACGAGGCGGTCGCGGCCGAGCACCTCGTGCTGCAC
>JACKDR010000076.1 GCA_020633495.1 Kofleriaceae bacterium
GAAGCCCAGCACGCGCGCCATCGCCGCGCCCAGCCCCGAGCCGCGCGGCGCCGCCGCGGCGTCGGGCGCCAGCCGCAGGATCGCCGCCGGCAGCACCGTGAAGCTGGCGATCCAGCACAGCACCATGCCGACGCCGCCGATCACCGCGAAGTCGGCGAAGCCGCGGAAGCTGGTCGCGGCCAGCGAGCCGTAGGCGATCGCGGCGCCCAGCGACGCCACCAGCGTCGGCCGCGCGCCCTCGGCGAGCGCGACGCCCATCGCGGCGACCGCGTCGCGCCGGCGCCGCTCCTCGACGTAGCGGCCGAGCAGCAGGATGCCGTAGTTGACGCCGTTGCCGGCGATGATCGCGCCGAGGAACGCGGTCGCGGCGTTGAGGTGCCCGACCGTGACCGCGGCGACGCCGAACGACGCCACCGTGCCGATCGTCAGCGTCGTGCCCAGCGCCGCCAAGAGGCGCAGGCTGCGCAGGTACAGCCACAGCGCCAGCGCCACCAGCACCACCGTGATCAGGCTCGACAGCAGCATGCCGCGGACCAGCGCGTGGTGCTCGGCGACCGTGGTCGCGACCCCGGCGCACAGCCCGACCTCGACGCCGTCGTGGCCGGGCCGCGCCATCACCTCGGCGCGCACGGAGACCAGCGCGTCCATCAGCTGCTCGCCGCGCGCGGCGTCGGTCTTGGCGAACGCGGTCCGCACGATCAAGAGTTGCAGGGTGCCGTCGTCGGAGATCAGCCCCGAGCGATCGAGCCGGGCCAGGGCGTCGCGGCGCTGCGCCACCAGATCGTCGAGGGTGGCGCGCTCGGCGGCGGCCGCGGCCGCGTCGTCGTCGTCGTCGAGCGAGACGTACAGCGGGTTGGCGGCCAGCTTGCCGCGCTCGATCGCGGCGGCGAGCGCGTCGCGGGCGCGCTCGAGATCCGCCAGCGGCACGAACAGGTGGGCGTGGTCGCGCAGGTACGCCCGGGTCTCGGCGTCGTCGTCCTCGACCCGGCTGACCAGCTCCGGCGAGATGCGCCGGATCGCCGCCGCCAGCTCGGCGGCGGTGGTGGCGCGGGCCGCCGGATCGCCGGTCCGCACCAGCACGAAGACCGCGTCCTGATC
>JACKDR010000077.1 GCA_020633495.1 Kofleriaceae bacterium
GAGGGCGTCGCCGGCGCCGACGGCGCGCCGTTCGTGATGCCGCGGCTCGAGCTCGACGAGCGCGCCAGCCTCGCGGTCGACTACCTGGGCGCCGCCGGCGGCCCCGAGGACGCCCAGGGGGTGTCGGCGCTGCTCGGCTACCAGCGCCCGATCGCCGGCCACCTCGCGCTCACCGCCGAGGCCGGGCTGGCGTGGGCGCAGCGCGGCTCGCGCGACGGCACCTCGCTGACCGACCTCACGATCGGCGGCGCCTACCAGGCCGGCGCCGCCACGGTGGCGCGGCTGGCGCTGATCCTGCCGCTCGCCTCCGACGAGGGCGACGCCGCGATCCCGGCGGCGGTCCACGGCGCGCTGCGGGTCGCCGACGGCGAGCGCTTCGACCCGACGCCGGTGACGGTGCGGCTGGCCGGCGGCCACCGCTGGGTCGGCGGCAAGGCGTTCGTCCAGGTCGACGCCGGCGCCGACGCCCGGCTCGGCGCCGACGACGAGCGGCTGCGCCTGCGGCTCGGGATCGCCGGCGGCGTCCGCGCGATCGACCGGGTCTGGGTGGTCGGCGAGCTGACCACGGTGTCGTCGATCCTCGACCCCGGCGCCGGCGAGGACTTCCGCCACGTCCTCGACCTCGGGCTCCGCGTCGACGTCCCGCGCGGCGTCGCCGGGGTCCGCCTGCAGGTGCCCCTCGACCGCTCGCTGCGCGCCGCCGACGTCTACGTCGCCGGGTTCGACTACCTGGTCCGGTTCCAGTAGTGATACCAACGGAGGCTCGGTGCAGGACCCACCCCGCCTGGTGCCCACGATCGCGCGCCGCCTCGCCGGCGACCCGCTGATCGCGGCCGTCACCGCGGGCCTCGCGGTCGGCGCGGTCGAGGTGGTGCGGCTGGGCGCGACCCGCCCCGCGCTCGCCGGCACGCTGCTGGCGCTGTTCGCCGCCACCGGCCTGGTGATCGGCGCGGTCATGCTGGGCGCCGAGGCCGCGGCGGCGCGGCTGCGCCTCGACGGCTGGCGCGGCGCGCTGGTGGTGGCGCTGCCGTCGGCGGCGATCTTCGTCCCGGTGTGCGCGACCCTGTTCGAGGGCGCGTTCGCCGCGACCCTGCCGGG
>JACKDR010000078.1 GCA_020633495.1 Kofleriaceae bacterium
CCGCGGGCGGCGGCGCCGGGGTCTGCGCGTGGGCGGCGCCGCCGAGGGCGGCGACCCCCAGCGCGAACGACGCGATCAGGGAGCAGAGGGTCTTCATCAGCGACCGACTCCGTGGGTGGGCGAACCGGCGCCACGTCGACGCCGGAGGTAGTGCGCGAGGGTCAGGACGCCGAGCAACAACGTGACGAACACGGCGGCCCCGTACTTCATGAGACGCACGCCCATCCGGGCGTGCGAGTTCTTGGCAGGATCGTAGTGGAAGCAGCGCTGCAGGAACCCGACCGACGCCGACGGCTCGGCGGTGCCGGCGCGCAGCAGCGAGGTCGTGACGTCGCCCGGCGGGTAGTCGATGCCCAGCAGGTAGCGGGTGACGACGCCCGACGGCGACAGGAAGATCAGCGCCGCCGGGTGCGCCCACTCGGCGCGCTCCGGGACGTACTCGAAGTGGAAGCCGACGGTGTCGGCGAGCTCGCGGATCGCCGTCTGGTCGCCGTCGGTGGCCGCGACCAGGAAGGTCCAGCCGCCGGCGGCGGTGGTGGCGCGCAGCTTGGCGTCGTGGTCGCCGAGCTTGTCGAGGTAGTGGCCCCGGGTCTCGGCGGCGCCGGCCGGCGTCTCCTTGGGCTCGATGATGACGGTGACCATGCGGAACTGCTGGCCCGGGGTCAGCGGCAGCTGGGGCAGCGCGCTGACCAGCGCGTTGAGCTGCAGGCTGCACAGCATGGGGCAGTTCGAGTAGTTGAAGGTCAGGAGCACCGGCAGGTCGCCGCGCACCAGGTCGCGGAGCGTGACGTCGTGGCCGTCCTGATCGCGAAAGCGCAGGTCCAGCGGGACCTGCGCGCCGAGCTTCTCGTCGAGCCGGATCGCGTCGACGCGGGCCGGCGCCGGCGTCACGACGTCGTCGCCGCGCGCCGCGGCCGGCGCGATCGCGACGGCGCCGAGCAGCGCGAGCCCGACGGCGAGCGCCCGCAGGTGGCGACCGCTAGGTGCCATCGCCTCGGGTGGCGGCGGCGCCGC
>JACKDR010000008.1 GCA_020633495.1 Kofleriaceae bacterium
CGCGGCGTCGACCTCGGCCTGCTTGCGCTCGAGCGCCACCTTCGCCGCCTCGGCGGACTTGCGGGTGCGCTCGGCGTCGGCCTTGGCCTGCTCGGCGGCCTTGCGGGTCTGATCGGCCTCGGCCTGCGCGGCCTCGGCCTGCTTGCGGGTCCGCTCCGCGGCGGCCTTGGCCTTGGCGACCTCGGCCTTGGCCTGGTCGCGATCCTGCTGCGACGTCTTCTGGGCGCGCCGCGCGGCGGCCTCGGCGTCGGCGAGCGCCTGGGTGGCGCGCGCGGCCTCGGCCTTGCTGGCCTCGGCCTGGGCGCGCGCGGTCGCGGCGTCGGCCTCGGCCTTCGCCTTGGCCTGGCGCGCCGCCTCGCTGTCCTTGCGCGCCTGCTCGGCGGCGGTCCGGGCCTTGCCCAGCGCCGCGGGATCGACCTTGGCCGGTGCGTCGTCGCGCGCCGCCACCTCGACCACCAGATCGTGGTCCTTGGCGGTGACGTCGTAGCGACCGGGGCGCGCCAGCGTGACGACGACGCGGACCACCGCGCCGCCGTCGTCGATCTCGTAGGCGGCGAGCTGCGCGACCGCCCACGTGCTCACCGCGATCGCCTCGCCGTTGTCCTGCGCGTCGCGGACCTTGCGGCTGAGCTCGGCGCCGGCGATGTCGATCACGACCCGGTTGGGTCGCTCGAGCTTGTAGACGGTGAACGTCGGGACCGCGGTGCCGCGGATCCGGATCGTCGTCGCCTGCCCGGCATCGTCGAAGCTCACGGCGTCGATGCGGTTCTTGCCGCCGGCGTCGGCCGGGCGGACGAGGGCGAGCGTGGCCACGAGCAGCGCGGCGACGGACATCCACAGCTTGGTGATTCGATCCTGCATGGCGACTCCTCGAGGCCTATGCCCCCGGGGAACGGACGGACGCCTCCCGTGGCGCCGGGATGGGCGCTGGTGGACGTCCGCGACGGGCCAGAGGGACCGACCCGTCACGACGAAGAAAATTGTCGCCCCTCGGCTTCGGCGATCACAAGTTTTCGACCGACGGCGACGCGACGACAGAGCGGAGACGAGACAGAGACGAGACGGCGTGACGGAGCACGCGGGTGACGGAATGGATGGTCAGCTGCCGTCGGCCTTGGCGCCCGGAGGCGGCGGCACCGGCGGGCCCATGGGCGCGACCGGCGGCGCCGACGGCGGCGGCGGGGCCTCCTCGTCGTCGTCGAACTGGTCGGCGATGGGCAGCTCGTTGGGATAGAGCGGGATCGACTTCTCCTCGGGCGGCTTGGGCGGCAGCCCGGGGACCTGATCGGGGGTGAGCTCGAGCGTGACCAGGCCCTCGGCGATGTCCTTGACGCGGGCCTTCTCCTTGCCGAGGCACTGATCGCGCTCGACGATGTGGCCGTTGCCGCGGCTGTCGCGGAACAGGGCGTAGCGCTTGGCGTTGCGCTGGGTGCCGCGCAGGACGATGCCGATCAGCGTCAGCTCGTTGATCGAGTGGCCCGAGGCCACCATCTTCTTCTTGGTGCAGGTCTCGGTGGGCTCGACGGTCGGCCCGGCCGGCTGGCCGAGCAACCCGATGCCGGCCTGCGGCATCACGAACGACCGGAACGGGTCGCGGTTCTCGACGCCGGTCGGATCCGCGGCGAAGTCGCGGTCGCGCAGGCGGCGGCGGATCGACGTGCGCTCGTCCTCGGGGACCGTGCTCTCGAGCGTGGGGATGAAGGAGATGACCTCCTGGCCCTTGGCCTTGGCGGCGACCGGCGCCTTCGGCTTCGGCTTCGCGGCGTTGGTCTTGCCGCCGCCGCCACCGCCGTCGTCGTCGTCGTCACCGCCACACCCGACGCCGCCGGTCAGCGCCAGCGCGATCGCCAGGACCAGGGAGATGGACCGGGGTGTCATGGTCAGAGCCCTCCCTTGACGCGGTCGCTGCCGCTGCCGCTGCCGCTGCCGCTGCCGCCCGGCGGGCCCTCGGCGCGATCGGTGGCCTTCTCGACCCGCTGCTCGGACTTGTCCATCGCGTCCTCGGTCTTCTGCTTGGCCTTCTGCACCGGGTTCTTGGGCGCCGGCTTGGGCGCCGGCTTGGCGCCGGTGACGGCGGCCGCGGCCGCGGCGTCGGACGCCGGCGTGTCCTGCCGGAACGTCGAGGCCCGGAACGTCGCGGTCAGCAAGAGCTCGTTGTTGCGGACCTCGGGCGAGCCCAGCACCAGCTCCTCGATCGTGAGGATGCGATCCTGGTCCTCGGCGGAGGACGTGGTCCCGTCGACGTCGGTGAACCCGGCCTGGCCCTCCTTCTGGCTCATCTTGTAGAGCAGGTAGAAGAAGCGCTTGATCTCGAGGAAGGTGCCCTGGATCTCGATCTGGACCGGGACCTTGTAATAGGTCTCGACGTTGGCGCCCTCGCCCTCCTGGACCGCGATCTCCTTCTGCTGGGTCCAGCTCTTCACGTCGACGCCGGCCTCGCCGAACTTGCGGTTGAGCAGGTCGAAGAACGCGGGCAGCTGCGCCGCGGTCGGCAGCGCGTCGTTGTTCTGCTCGATGATCTTCTTGAGCTGCTCCTGCTGCTCCTTGAGCCGGGCGTGCTCGGCCTCGTCCTTCTTGAGCTGCCGACCCTGGCTGATGAGATCGGCGTTCTGGACCTCGGCCTCCTTGCGCTCCTTGTGGAGGCCCTTGAAGACTAGCGTGTAGTAGCCGAGGCCCAGCGCCGCGCCGATCGCGACGAAGACCAGGACCTTGAAGCCGGTGGGGCGCCGGCCGAACTCGGCGATCGCGCCCGCCGCGCCGCCCGCTTGGGTCGCCATCAGTACACCACCTTTCCGGTGATGGTGAACTTGTAGTAGGTCACGCCGCTGTCCTTGTCGCTGACCTGCTCACCGCCACGCGGCGTGACCTCCTGGAAGTACGCCGACGCCTGCAGCCGCTTGAGCAGCTGCGACACGTCGCCGTCCGACTCGGCGCCACCCTCGAGGGTGAAGACGCCCTGCTTCTCGGCGAAGCGGGTGATCCAGACGTGCTTGGGGTCCCAGTCGAGCTGGAACTTGTAGGTGTCGCGCATCGGGTCGTTGACCTTCGCCGCCATGTCCTTGGTCATCGTCGGCAGCCGGCCCGGGGTCAGGATCTCGCCCAGCTCGTGGAGCATGTGGGCGGGCACGGCGCGGGCGTCGAGCAGCTTCTGGATCGCCTTGGTCCGGGTCTCGGCGAGCTCGACCGCGGCCTTGAGCTCCTTGAGGTCGCGGATCTTGTCCTTGCGGCGCGCCAGCCCGGCCTCGAGCTCGGCGTTGGTCGCCTTGAGATCGTCGAGCTTCTTCTGCTCCGGTCGCTGCACGAGCATGAACGTCGCGACGCCGGCCAGGAGCAGCGCGAGCACGCCGATCCCGACGTCGCGCTGGCCGGGGTCGGCCACGCGCTTCACGCGGCGCTGGGGCAGGAGGTTGATCTTGATCATCGCGGGGCTCCCTGACCTGCTACTTGTCGTTGGGCGTGCGGAGCGCGAGGCCCAGCCCGACCAGCGCCTCGGGTGAGTGGGCGGCGAGGTAGGCGCGGTCGAGGCCGGCGCCGATCGTCACGCGCTTCCAGGCGTCGGCGACCTCGACGGGCAGCCGCGACCGCCGCTCGATCGCGCGCTGCAGCGCGGCGACCTTGGCGGTGCCGCCGGCCAGCGCGATCCGCGACACGTTGGTGTCGGCGGTGGTGGCGAGGAAGAAGTCGAGCGAGCGCTGGAACTCGCCGGCCATGACCTCGGCGACGCCCTCGATGATCGACTCGACCTCCTGGGGCACGACGCCGTGCTCGTCGTGGGTGCCGCCGATCTTGTAGGCCTCGGCCTCGTCGGCGGACACCGCGAGCTGCTTCTGGATCTCCTCGGTGAACGCGTTGCCACCGATCGTCACGTCGCGGGTGAACAGGCTGACGCCGCCGCGCACGATGTTGATGTTGGAGATCGCGGCGCCGACCGTGATCAGGACGATCGTCTCCTTGGGGTCGACGGTGTAGTTGGCCTCGTAGGCGTTCTGGCCGGCGAAGGCGGCGACGTCGACGACCTGCGGCGCCAGCGAGGCGTCGCGCACCACCTGGGTGTAGTCGGCGACGACCTCCTTCTTGGCCGCGACCAGGACCAGCTCGGTCTGGCCCTGCGCGTTGGCGTCGGCGACGACGTGGTAGTCGATCTCGACGTCGTCCTTGGAGAACGGGATGTGGTGCTCGGCTTCCTGCCGGATCTGGTTGGGCAGCTCGTCGGGCCGCATCTGCGGCACCGCGATCTTCTTGATGATCACCGAGTGCCCGGCGATCGCGATCGCGACGTCCTTGGTCTTGAGCCGCAGCCGGCTCCACAGGGCCCGGATGGCGTCGACCACCGCGGCCTGGTCCATGATCGTGCCGTCGACGATGGTCTGCGGCACCAGCGGCTGCATGCCGAAGGCCTGCAGCTCGTAGCCGCTCCGGCTCTTCTTGAGCTGGACCGCCTTGATGCTGCTCGATCCGATGTCGAGCCCGATGCAGGTCTTGGCCATGGGTCTCCGGTCGCGGTGATGAGGACGTCGAGTGTTGCCCTACTTGTGGCTACCCTCTCCTACATGGTAGGACAGTGTGAGCTGGCGCCGCAATTTTCTGCCCGAGTGCAGATTCAACCTACCGAGATCACAGGGGTCGTCTGCGTTCACAGGCCGTACTCCTTGATCTTGTAGAGCAGCGCCCGGTGGCTGATCTCGAGCAGCCGGGCGGCGTTGGTCCGGTTGCCGCCGGTGGTCTCCAGGGCCCGCCGGATCAGCTCCATCTCCAGGCTCCGGGTCGCCTTCTTGATCGACAGCTCGGCGCCGTCGTCGGCCCCCGGCGCGGCGGCCGCGCCGGCCACCGCGGGCGGACGCAGGTGCGGCGCCAGGAACCGGGCGTCGATCGTGTCGCCCTCGCTCAGCACCAGCGCCCGCTCGACCGCGTTCTCGAGCTCGCGGACGTTGCCCGGCCAGCTCTGGCGGCTCAGCAGCGCGACCGCCTCGTCGGCGAACCGGGCGGCGCGGCCGTGGCGGCGGCGGTGGCGCTCGGCGAAGCAGGCCAGCAGCGGCGCGATGTCGTCGGGGCGCTCGCGCAGCGGCGCGACCTCGACGGGCAGCACCGCGAGCCGGTAGTAGAGATCCTCGCGGAACCGGCCGGCGCGGATCTCCTCCTGCAGGTCGCGCAGCGTCGCGGCGATGAGCCGGACGTCGACCTGGATGCTCTGCGAGTCGCCGACCGGGCGGATCTCGCCCTCCTGGATCGCGCGCAGCAGCTTGACCTGCAGGCTGGGCGGCAGCTCGCCGACCTCGTCGAGGAACAGCGTGCCGCCGTCGGCCTCCTCGAACAGGCCGGCGCGATCGCGGACCGCGTCGGTGAAGGCGCCGCGGCGGTGGCCGAACAGTTCCGACTCCAGCAGCGTCGCCGGGATCGCGGCGCAGTTGATCGCGACGAACGGGCGATCGCGGCGGCTCGACTCCTCGTGGATGGCGCGGGCCACCAGCTCCTTGCCGGTGCCGCTCTCGCCGCCGATGAGCACCGTCGAGCGGTGGTCGGCGATCCGCAGGATCGTGGCGCGCAGGTCGGCGATCGCCGCGCTGTCGCCGACCAGCCGCGCGACCCCGCGGGCGCCGGGATCGCCGGCCCGGGTCGCGGTCGCGGTCGCGGTCGCGGTCGCGGTCGCGGTCGCGGTCGACGTCGCGGGCGCGGTCGAGGACGCGGCGATCGGGCCGGAGCCGAGGGCGCCCTGGCCGTCCGGTGCACCGGCGCCGGCGTCCCCGGCCACGACGCCGGGCCCGGCGGGCTCGGCCGCGGCCGCCATCCGGGCGACGCGGACCAGGGCCACGGCCACCGCGGCCTCGTCGAGGGGCCCCAGCAGGCAGTCCAGGGCGCCGTCCTCGAAGGCGCGGACCGACGCGGCGACGGCGCGGTCGGCGGCCAGCGCGACCACGGGCGGGCCGAGGTCGCGGACCTCGGCCACGGCGACGCCATCGGCGATCACCAGATCGCAGCGGTTGCGGGCGAGCCACCGCGCGGCCAGCCCGGCGTCGGCGACCGCGACCACCACGACCCCGAGCCGGTCGAGGATCACGTGGAGGGCGCGACGGTCATCGTCATCGGGGCCGACGAGCAGGACCCGCTGGACCGCAGGTGGCACGACGGATGAGCGTAACATGTGGCCCCGGAGCGAGCCATTTTCCCCTCGGGAGGCGCGGGCTCCGGCGGCGCGCGCGCGGCGCCGGACCGGGGCTCGCCGACGCGACGCGGCGCGCGATCCGGCCGCCGTCCACCGCGGGGTCCGCGGCGGGGTCCGCGGCGGTCAGTGGTCGTCGCCGTCGACCTATTGCGGCCGCGCAAAGCCGCGATCTAGTATCCGCACCGGGTCAGGGCACCGATCGCAACCCCATCCCGTCCGCCGCCGTCCCGCCAACATCGTTGGCGATCGCCAACCGGGTTGCAGTCCCGACGCCCCTCCCCTCGCTCCAAGTTACCAGGATCATGATCTTCGCAGGCCGGCAGCATGGTGGCCGGACGCTTGCTTAGTACTGCGCCGATACCCTCGGAGGACCCTATGCGCCGTCTCAACTTCACCTCCAGCAAGGCCCTGGTCGCCACCGGCCTCATCGCCGGCCTCGCGGCCCTCCCGGCCTGCAACAACCGCGAGATCTCGGAAGTCGTCCCGAACCAGGACAAGGAAGAGTTCAAGGACATCCCTGTCGAGCTCAACCGCGACATCGACATCCTGTTCATGATCGACAACTCCGGGTCGATGGAGGAGGAGCAGCAGTCGCTGTCCACCAACTTCCCGCAGTTCATCAACGTCCTGCAGACGATCGAGGGCGGCCTGCCCAACGTCCACATCGGCGTGGTGTCGTCGGACGTCGGCGCGGGTCCGTACAACATCTCGAACTGCAGCGGCAACGGCGACAACGGCCAGCTCCAGACCCAGGCCCGGGTCGCGGGCTGCACCCCGCCGACCGGCGCGTACATCAGCGACGTCAGCGACGGCGCCGGCGGCCGCACGACCAACTACACCGGCTCGCTGGCCGACGTGTTCTCGTGCATCGCCGAGCTCGGCACCAACGGGTGCGGCTTCGAGCAGCACCTCGAGTCGGTGCGCCGCGCGCTCAACGGCTCCAACGCGTTCAACAACGGGTTCCTCCGCCCCAACGCGTACCTGGCCGTCATCCTGATCGCGGACGAGGACGACTGCTCGACCCGCGACACCCAGATGTTCGACACCTCGCAGAACTCGACCTCGGACCCGCTGGGCCCGCTGGCGTCGTTCCGCTGCTTCGAGTTCGGCGTCGACTGCACCACCGGCAACGCCGACCCGCGGGCGCCCGGCCCCCGCAGCGGCTGCTTCCCCCGCGAGAACAGCCAGTACATGTACGGCGTGCAGGAGTACGTCGACTTCCTCAAGGGCCTCAAGAGCGACCCCAACCTGATCATCGTCGGCGAGATCGTCGGCAACCCGGAGCCGGTCACGGTCGGCGTCGACCCCGAGCGGCCGCAGAACCCGGCGCTGGTGCCGTCGTGCCAGTCGGCCGCCGGCAAGGCCGACCCGGCCGTCCGCATGAAGTTCCTGGGTGACCAGTTCCCCAACCGCAACGCCTTCACGACCATCTGCAACGAGGACCTCACCGACGGCCTGGTGCTGATCGCCCAGCTGCTCAAGGAGGCCATCGGCAACCCGTGCATCGAGGGTGACCTGGTCGACAAGGATCCCAACACCGCCGGCGTCCAGCCCGACTGCGTCGTCTCCGACGTCCTCAACCCGAACACCGCCGAGCAGGTCGAGACCGCCCTGCCGCAGTGCAACCAGGCCGAGGACAACGACGTCAACAACCCGCCGAACTCGACCAACCTGCCGTGCTGGCACCTCGAGATCGACACCGACGCCTGCCCCGAGACCTCGAGCAACCTGACCCTGCTCGTCGAGCGCGGCGGCGCCAGCGTCCCGACCGGGACCCACGTCCAGGCCCACTGCGTCGTCAACTAGCGCGGACCGCACGGTTCGTCGCCACCGAGGGCCGCCATCGTGCGGCCCTCGGCCGTTTCGGCCGCCGTGGCCCGCGGGCCGGCCGGCGCGGCGGGATTCGCCCGGGGCCCAGCTTGGCGACGCGCCGGCACTCGGGGTAGGTTCCGCCGCATGAGCGCCGGGAAGAAGCCGCTGATCACCGCCAACATGGTGACGCTGGCGCGCCTGATCCCGATGCCGCTCCTGGCCTGGTGGATCTACGAGCACCACTGGTGGCCGGCGCTGGTGGTCGGGACGATCATCGGCTCGACCGACTTCGTCGACGGCTGGCTGGCCCGCAAGTACGGCCCGACCGTGCTCGGCGGCCTGCTCGATCCCATCGCCGACAAGGTCTTCGTCGCGCTGATCTACCTGCCGTTCGCCGACCTCGGGGTCATCCCGGCGTGGGCGTGCGCGCTGATGTTCGTGCGCGAGTACCTGGTGACCGCGCTGCGCTCGGCCTACGAGCAGCGCGGCCTGAGCATGAAGACCAGCTACCTGGCCAAGGTGAAGACCTGGACCCAGATGCAGGGCATCGGGGTGCTGCTGCTGTTCCCGATGCTGGCCGACCGCCAGGGCGTCCTCGACGCGATCCTGTGGACCGGGGTGGTCGCGCCGATCATCGCCGGCGTCATCCTCTACGCCGTCCGCAAGAAGGTGTGGAAGGGCGCGTTCGTGATGACCGGGCAGTTCGTCGCGCTGCTGGTGGTCCACTACCAGCGCGATCCGCAGCTGACCAGCAACTTCATCATGCTGCTGGTCGTGGCGCTGACCTGGATCAGCGGCTTCGACTACTTCTCGGGCGCGTTCAAGCAGCTGCGCGGCCGCGGCGACTTCGCGATGCGCGACGCCGTCCGCATCGTCGCCGCGGTGCTGATGCCGACGATGATCTTCTGGGTGCTGCGCGCGACCGACGCGCCGGCGTGGCCGCTGATGGCGATCCTCGCGCTCGAGCTGGCGGTCGGCGGCCTCGACAACCTGCTGTCGCACCACCACCAGGCGTCGACCGCGGTGGGCTGGGGCGCCCGCACGCTGGGCCTGTCGGCGGTGCTGGGCGCCGCGCTGCTGGTGCCGGCGCAGGCGACGCCGCTGGCGATCGCCGCCGCGGCGCTGTCGGTGATCGGCGTGACCTGGGAGTTCGTGCGCGGCAGCGACTACTACCTCGACGCCCGGCTGCGCGACGAGAAGCCGCGCAACCACCGCAAGCGCAACAAGCGCAAGGCGCCCGCGGCCGGCGAGCGCTGAGCGGGTCCCGCCGCCCGGCCCGGGGTCAGCGAGGTCGCGAGCTACGCGCTCGCTACCCGATGACCTTGTTCCGGCCTTCCTTCTTGGCGCGGTACAGGTTGTCGTCGGCGATCTTGATGAACGCGACGGCCTCGACCTCCTCGGCGCCGACCGTGGTCGCGACGCCGACCGAGATCGTCACCGGGAAGCGATCGCCCTCGTACTCGAACGGCTCGTCGGCGACCAGCCGCCGGATGTGCTCGGCGAACTGCATCGCGCCCTCGTGGTCGGTCTCGGGCAGGACCGCGGCGAACTCCTCGCCGCCGTAGCGGGCCAAGAGCTCCTCGCGTCGCACCCTGCCGAGCAGCCGCTTGGACAGCTCGCGCAGCACGTAGTCGCCGGTGAGGTGACCGTGGGTGTCGTTGATCTTCTTGAAGTGGTCGATGTCGAACATCAACAGCGACAGCGGCCGGTGGTGGCGCGCGCACCGCGCCGCCTCGCGCTCGAGGAACTCGAGGAAGTAGCGCTTGTTGTGCGCCCCGGTGAGACCATCGATGATGGTCATCCGGTAGATCTCCTCGTAGTACGAGGCCTCGACCCCGGCGCCGCTGAGGAACTTGAAGATCGCGGCGCCGATCTTCAGGAAGTCGTTGTCGCGCAGGAGCGACCGCTGCACCGGGACGTCGTTGACGTACGAGCCGTTGGTCGAGCCGAGGTCCTCGACCATCCACTGCTCGGCGGTGCGGAAGACGCGGGCGTGGCGACGCGACACCGAGTCGCGATCGACCTGGATGTCACAGTCGGCGCCGCGACCGAGCACGGCCTCGCTGCGCGACAGCGGGAACCGCTTGCCCATGTCCGGGCCCGGCGGATAGATGAGCACCAGGCACGCCTCGCCGGTCGTCCCTTGCGGCTTGACGACCTGGACCTTGGTGATGCGTGTCTTCCACTCGCTCATCTGGGCGGCACGACGAGGCAGGAGGAGGCATGCAACCCCTGGTCTCGGTTGATCTAATCGTCCTCGGCGAAGCCTGTCAATGTGCGCTCCGGTGTGATATGCCGCCCGGCGCCATGGCGACCCCGTCGATGACGACGCCAGATCGGCACGATCAGCCGTTCGAGCTGCGTGGAGACGACCGCGCGGTGGTCTGCGTCCACGGCTTCACCGGCACGCCCTACGAGATGCGCTACCTGGGCGAGCGCCTGCACCAGCAGGGGTTCACGGTGCGCGGCCTGCGCCTGCCCGGCCACGGCACCACCGTCGACGACCTCGACGACACCACCTGGGCCGACTGGGCGGCGGCGGTCGACGCCGCGGTGCTCGAGCTGCGGCCCCGCTACCGCAAGGTGATGATCGTCGGGCAGTCCCTGGGCGGCCTCCTGGCCCTGCACGCCGCGGCCCGCCTGGGGCCCCGGGTCGACGCGGTGGCGTCGCTGGCGGCGCCCCTGGAGCTGGAGGGCCTGGGCGGCCGGGTCGCCCGCTGGACCGGGCCCGGCGGGCCGCTGCACGGCCGGGTCCGCCGCCTGCCCAAGCTGGGCGGCTCCGACGTCCGCGACGCCGCGGCGCGCGCCGCCAACGTGTCGTACCGGCACATCCCGACCGGCGCGCTGGCGTCGCTGTGCGACTTCATGCGGGTCGTCGACGGCGAGCTGCCCGAGATCCGCGCGCCGCTGCTGGTCCTGCACGCGCGCCGCGACCACACCGCGCCGGTGGCGTCGGCGCTGCGGATCGCCGAGCGCGCGGCGTCGAGCCGGGTCCGGACCCGCATCCTCGAGGACAGCTTCCACCTGATCTCGATCGACGTCGAGCGCGACATCGTCGCCGCCGAGGTCGCCGCGTTCTTCGCGCGGGCCGGTCGCGAGCCGGCCACCGCGCGCGCCTGACCGTCACCGCCTGCCAGCAGGAGCGAGCCATGCGCCACGTCATCGCCATCGACCAGGGCACGACCGGGACCACCGTCTTGATCCTCGACGAGGAGCTGCGCCTGCGCGGCCGCGGCTACCGCGAGTTCCCGCAGATCTACCCGCAGCCGGGCTGGGTCGAGCACGACCCCGAGGCGATCTGGGCCAGCGTCACCGGCGCCCTGGGCCAGGCGCTGGCCGCCGCCAAGCTGGCGCCCGCCGACATCGCGGCGATCGGCATCACCAACCAGCGCGAGACCTCGGTGCTGTGGGACCGCGCCACCGGCCACCCGGTGCACAACGCGATCGTCTGGCAGGACCGCCGCACCGCCGACGCCTGCGCCGCGATCAAGGCGCGCGGCGTCGAGGCCCGGGTCCGCGAGCTCACCGGCCTGCCGGTCGACCCGTACTTCTCGGGCACCAAGATCCGCTGGATCCTCGACCAGGATCCGGCGCTGGCGGCGCGCGCCGGCCGCGGCGAGCTGGCGTTCGCGACGATCGACGGCTTCCTGATCCACCGGCTCACCGGCGGCCAGGCCCACGCGGTCGACGTCACCAACGCGTCGCGCACGCTGCTGTGCGAGCTGCGCACGATGACCTGGAGCGACGAGCTGTGCGGCCTGCTGGGCGTGCCGCGCGAGCTGCTGCCGACGGTGGTGCCGTCGTCGGGGACGATCGGCGTGACCCGCGGCGTGCCCGGCCTGCCCGACGGCGTGCCGATCTGCGGCGTCGCCGGCGATCAGCAGGCGGCGCTGTTCGGCCAGGCCTGCTTCGAGCCCGGCGACGCCAAGTGCACGTTCGGCACCGGCGCGTTCATCCTGATGAACACCGGCACCGAGCCGGTGCCGTCGCACGCCGGCCTGGTCACGACCGTGGCGTGGAAGCTGGGCGACGGCGAGGTCGCGTACGCGCTCGAGGGCTCGGCGTTCATCGCCGGCGCCGCGGTGCAGTGGCTGCGCGACGGCCTGGGCCTGATCGGCAGCGCCGCCGAGATCGAGGCGCTGGCGCGGTCGGTGCCGGACGCCGGCGGCGTCGTGGTGGTGCCGGCGTTCACCGGGCTGGGCGCGCCGCACTGGCGCCCCGAGGCGCGCGGCCTGATCTCGGGGCTGACCCGCGGCACGACCCGGGCCCACCTGGCGCGCGCGACCCTCGAGGGCATCGCGCTGCAGAACGTCGACATCCTGCGCGCCATGGAGCGCGACTCGGGGCGGTCGCTGCGGGCGCTCAAGGTCGACGGCGGCGCCGCCGCCAACGATCTGCTGATGCAGTACCAGGCCGACGTGCTCGGCGTGGCGATCTCGCGGCCCGAGGTGGTCGAGACCACCGCGCTGGGCGCCGCCTACCTCGCCGGCCTGGCCGCCGGGGTGTGGACGGACAAGGACGCGATCCGCAAGAGCTGGCGCGAGGAGCGGCGGTTCGAGCCGGCGGCCGAGCGCGGCTGGGTCGACGAGCACCTGGCGCGCTGGGCGACCGCGGTCGGCAAGGCGTGACCGCGGCCTGACGCGCGGCGCGGCGGGGGTGCCATGCCGCGGTGCGGCGGCGGGGGCCGCCGATCACCCGGGCCGGAGGACGTCTCGATGTGGAGACAGAAATCCGGATACGTGACGGATTCGCGAAAGCTTCCCCGCGAAGATCGTCGGCCTGGTCGATTCCACCACTAGGTGGTGGCGCTGACCTGTGGACAAAGAATTTGGCCGTTATGTTCCGATAGGTTAGCCGTGGCATCGGAGTTGCTCTAGGGGTGGCTCGCCAACCTTCAGGGGTACACCGCCGATGCCCGTCCTTGCTGCACGCCCGAATCTTCAGCCCTCGACCTGGACCGACCGCGAGCTCCTCTTCCGGGTGCTCCGCAACGAGGACCGTGGCTGGGCCGAGCTGATCCGGCGCTACCGGGCGCTCATCTACCGCTGCATCACCAAGGTGACCGGCAAGTACTCGCGGCACCTCGCGGGCGCCGACGTGGACGAGGTCTACGCCGAGGTCCTGATGCAGCTGCTCCGCGACGACATGCACAAGCTGCGGCTGTACGACCCGGCGCGCGGCACCAAGCTGGGCTCGTGGATCGGCATGATCGCGGTCAACGCCGCGTACGACTTCCTCCGCACCGCGGGTCGGCGCCCGTTCCTGGACCACCACGACGGCACGCTCGAGCCCCACGAGTCGACCGATCGCACCCCGCTCGAGGTCCTGATCGAGAAGGAGCGCTGGGACCAGCTCAACGTCCTGCTCACCGACTTCTCGGACAAGGACCGCATGTTCCTCGACCTCTACTTCGCGCGCGGCCTCGAGGCCGAGCAGGTGGCCGAGGAGATGAAGATCAGCCTCAAGACGGTCTACTCGAAGAAGCACAAGATCCGGAACCACCTGCGCCGCTGCCTCGACCGGCTGCAGGGTGACTCGGCGATCAGCGACCTCGCGGTCGCCGCCGCGGCGTAGCCGCCGCGCACGGCCGCAGTCGCGGCATGCTCAGGGTGCGGCGGGGTCGCGCTCGAAGTAGGCGTAGACCACGAGGTGCAGGCCGCCGTCGGCGGTCGGCTCGGTGGCCGCGACCACCAGCGCGTCGGCCAGGCCAGCGAGGCCGCCGGGCTCCTCGAGCCGCGCGATCGCGCGACCGACGGCGTCCTCGTCGCCGTCGGCGGTGATCCGGCAGCGCTGGCTGCGGCAGCGCACCTCGCCGAAGCGGGCGCCGGCGTCGGCCACCGCGGCGGCGGCGCGGGCTCGCACGTCGGGCTCGATCGCGGTCGCCCACGCCGGGTCGTCGGGCTCGGCATCGAACGACGACGCCAGCTCCGCCGACGTCGCGCCGCCCGCGCGGTCGCCGGACACGTCCGCCGGACGGATCGCGCCGCTGCCGACCCGCGGCGGCGGCACCACCCGGCCCGGCCGCCCGGCGGATCCGCCACCGCCACCGCCCGGCCCGGCGCTGCCCGCCGGGCGGCCACCGGGAGATCCGGCGGGCGCGGCGGGCTGGTCCACTCCGGATCGGTGGGCCCGGACGAGCAGGAGCGCCAGGCCGGCGGCAGCGACGAACCCTACGGAGATCAGGGTGTTCCGGCCCGGCATGCAGGATCGAGCGTAGCGCGAATCGTGCCGCTGAGGGCGGTACGGGAAAGGCGTTGCAGGGGCCGCCGGGGGCTGGCTAGACTGCCGCCCTTGCCGCACCTCGCGTGGCTGTAGACATTCCCATGGACTCCAGCAGCTCCGCACCGGACGCGCCGACCGGCGATCCGACCGCGACCGCCGCGACCGCAACCTCGACCTCGACCGCGTCCCCGGACGCGTCCGGCTCCCGGACCGGCGCCGCCACCGATCCCCGCGCCGAGGGCACCGACCCGGGCGCGGAAGACGCCGCCCCGGGCGCGGCGGATGCCGCGGGAGACGCCGCGGCCGCGGCCCCCGCCGCGCCGCCGGCCGCCGTCGCGCCGCCGGCCGATCGGGAACGCCCCGCCAAGGCCGCCAAGGCCGCCAAGGCCGCCAAGGCCACCAAGCCCGCCAAGCCCGCCGCCCGCGCCGCCGCCCCGGCCCCCGCCGCCGGCGCGCGCGCCCGGGTCCAGATCGCCAACCGCGCCGACGGTGGCTTCTTCTTCTGGCTGGGCAAGCTGTACGGGTTCGCGGCGCTGGTCGTCATGGTCGCGCTGCTGCTGACCGTGGTCCTGGTCTACCGCCACTTCGCGGCCAGCGCGCCGCCGACCCCGGACCTCCGCAACTACGCGCGGGTGACCCCGAGCGTGTCGCGGGTCTACGCCGCCGACGGCACCCTGCTCGGCGAGTTCGCCAACGAGTGGCGCGAGATCACCCCGTACGAGCGCATCCCCGAGCGCCTGATCAAGGCGTTCCTCGCGGTCGAGGACCACGACTTCTTCAACCACGGCGGCATCTACTTCCGCGGCATCCTGCGCGCCGCCTGGGCCAACGTCACCGCCGGCGACTTCGCCCAGGGCGGCTCGACGATCACCCAGCAGGTCGCCAAGCAGTACCTCGGCGCCGAGAAGTCACTCGACCGCAAGGCCAAGGAGGCGATCATGGCGCGCCGCCTCGAGGCCAAGTACTCCAAGCGCGCGATCCTCTCGGTCTACCTCAACCACATCTTCCTGGGCTCGGGCGCCTACGGCGTCGCCGCCGCCGCCCACCACTACTTCCAGAAGGATCTCGATCAGCTGACGCTCGCGGAGTGCGCGCTGATCGCCGGCCTGGCCCAGGCGCCGTCGCGCTACTCGCCGATCCGCAACCCGGAGCGCGCGATCGAGCGCCGCGACGTCGTCCTCGACCAGATGGTCAAGTACGGCATGGCCACCGCCGACGAGGTCGAGGCCGCGCGCGCCGAGCCGCTGCGGCTCGACGTCTACCACGACGTCTTCCCCGACCGCGAGCCGTACTACGCCGAGCAGGTGAAGCGGTACATCGCCGACAAGTACGGCCCGGACGCGCTCGCCACCCGCGGCCTCGTCGTCGAGGCCGCCGCCGAGCCGTCGTTCGAGGCCGGCGCCTACGACTCGGTCGACTACGTCACACACAAGCAGGACAAGCGCCAGGGCTGGCGCGGCGCCGAGTGGTACCTCGACAACGACACCGTCAAGGAGCTGTTCGTCGATCGCCAGCGCGCGATGTACGGCTCGGGGCCGCTCGAGCGCGGGCGCCGCTACCTGGCGCTGGTCACCGACGTGAAGGCCGACGGCGCCAAGGTCCGCATCGGCGATCGCGAGCTCGATCTACCGCTGCGCGACATGGACTGGGCGGCCGAGTGGCACTCGGGCTGGGAGGCCGAGAACGACCACACGATCACCAACGCCAGGCGCGCGCTCAAGGCCGGCGACGTGGTCTGGGTGTCGCGCGAGACCCGCAGCCGCGGCAAGTTCCAGGAGTGGGGCTACGACGAGCGCCTCAACCCGACCTGGAAGGCCGCCCACGACGAGTCCGCCTGGGAGGAGGCCCACCCCGACGTGGTCCGCCTCGAGCAGGTGCCGCACCCGCAGGCGGTGATCTTCACCGGCGACCACCGCACCGGCTACGTCACCGCGATGGTCGGCGGCCACGACTACTCGCGCAGCGTCCTCAACCGGGCGGTGCAGTCGTGCCGGCAGCCGGCGTCGGCGTTCAAGCCGATGTACTACTCGCTCGCGCTCGACGACGGCTACGGCTACGACACCGTCCTCTACGACCAGAAGGTCACGATCAAGGACCCGGTCACCGGCGCCGAGTGGGAGCCCAAGAACATCTTCGAGGACCTCGACGGCGACGTCAGCCTCGAGTACGCGCTGGTCCACTCCAAGAACATCCCGTCGGTCGACCTGTTCAAGCGGCTCGGCGCCGACCGCGTCGTCAAGTGGACCCACGAGCACCTCGGCTACACCACCAAGATGTACGCCGACGACGCCCTCGCGCTGGGCTCGTCGTGCACCTACCTCGACGAGCTGGCCCGCGCGTTCGCGATCTTCGCGCGCAACGGCAAGTGGCTCGACTGGGCGTTCGTGCGCCGCATCCTCGATCGCGACGGCAACGTCGTCGAGGACAACACCGTGACCTTCGACCCGCGGCTGCGCGCCGGCGACCGCCTCGACCGCATGGAGGCGACCGCCGGCATCAAGCCGCGCCAGGCGATCAGCCCGCGCACCGCGTTCCTGACCACCAAGCTGCTGGTCAAGATGGTCGAGAACGGCCTGACCAAGACGATCCGCCAGACCGAGATCAAGGCCGCCGGCAAGACCGGCACCTCGAGCTACACCCTCGACACCCAGTTCATCGGCACGACGTCGCGCTTCGTGTCGCTGATGTGGATGGGCGACGACCAGAACCGGCGGGCGCTGGGCCGCAGCGACGCCGCGTACATCACGGTGGTGCCGCTGTGGGCGCGCTACATGTGGGAGGTCGCCCGCGAGTATCCCAACGAGGACATGCCGTACCAGATCCCCGAGGGGGTCAAGCCCGACGACCGCGGCGACCACAGCAAGGGCCAGCGCGGGCCCCGCCTCGACCTGCGGCGCCACTACGCCCACGACGTCCTCGAGGCCGAGGGCCTGCTGCCGCCCCCCGAGGGCGCGACCCCGCCGGGGACCTGAGCCGGGCGCCCGGGCGCCGGACCGACACGGTAGGCGTCGTGAATCCGGGCGCGCGGTCGCACGTTTGGTAGCATCGTGCGCGTGCCCGCCGAGCCATCCGCGGACAACCTGGCTGGTCAGCTGATCGGCGGTCGCTACCGCCTGATCGGCCGCATCGGCAAGGGTGGCATGGGCGTGGTCTACGAGGCCGAGCACGTCGGCCTCGACAAGCGGGTCGCGGTGAAGTTCCTGCTCGACCGCTTCACGGACGACGCCGAGGTGGTCGAGCGGTTCCACCGCGAGGCCCGGACCGCGAGCCGCATCGGCCAGGCCAACATCATCGACGTCTTCGACGTCGGCCACGCCGAGGACGGCCGCCCGTACCTGGTGATGGAGCTGCTGGCCGGCGACGACCTGGCCCACGTCATCCAGCAGACCGGCCCGATGCCGGCGGCGCGGGCGATCCACATCACCCGCCAGATCCTGCAGGGCCTGGAGGCGGCGCACGCCAAGGGCATCGTCCACCGCGACATGAAGCCCGAGAACGTGTTCCTGGTCCGCCGCGGCGACGAGCCCGACTTCGTCAAGATCATGGACTTCGGCATCTCGAAGCTGATCGCGGCGACCGAGAGCAAGGTGCGGCTGACCGCGACCGGCGCGGTGATCGGCACGCCGATCTACATGGCGCCCGAGCAGGTCCTGGCCCAGGCCGAGCTCGATCAGCGCGTCGACCTGTACGCGGTCGGCGTCATGCTGTTCGAGCTGCTCGCCGGCAAGCCGCCGTTCATGGCCAACAGCTACCTGGGGCTGGTGACCCAGCACCTGCAGGTGCCGCCGCCGCCGCTGGCCGCGGCCCGCCCCGACCTGCCGGCGCAGATCTGCGCGGCGGTGGCGCACGCGCTCGAGAAGGATCCGGCGCAGCGGTTCCAGACCGCGACCGAGTTCGCGCGCGCGCTGCCGGCGCCGGCGGCGCTGCGCGACCTCGACGGCGCGGCGACGCTGGGCGACACCGACGGGGTGCGCGTCCACACCGAGGGCGTGCGCGCCGCCGGCGCCGCGGCGTCGGTCGACACCGGCGAGCCGGTGCGCGGCGAGCTGCCCGGACGCCGGCGCACGGCGGCGTGGATCATCGCGGCCGCGCTGGTGGTGGCGGTGGGCATGGTGGTCGTGGCGGTGCTGGCGCGCGATCACGGCGGCGGCGCGACGGCACCTCGGCGGCCGCCAGCCGCGGCGACGCCACCGGCGCGCGAGCCGGGCGGGCCGGGCGACGACGACGGCGCCGCGACGCGGCCGCACGTGGTCGCGGTCGGCCAGCTCGACGTCCGCAGCACGCCGGCGGGCGCGCGGGTCTACCTCGACGGCGCCGATCGCGGGCGCACGCCGATCGTCCTCGACGACGTCGAGGCCGGGCGCCACGAGCTGCGGCTCGAGCTCGACGGCCACGTCGGGCGCTCGCGCTACGTCTCGGTCGCGCCGGGGCAGACCGAGCTGGTCGACGATCCGCTGCCGGCGATCGACGGCGGCGGCGCCGGGACCGGCGCCGGGTCGCAGACGGTGTCGGGCGCGGGCACCGGCTCGTCGCACGCCGGCGGCAGCTCGCACGGCGGCTCGTCCTCGGGCGGATCGCACCGCGGCAGCGGCGGGTCGTCCGGCGGCGCGTCGTCCGGCGGCTCCTCGTCCGGCGGCGCGTCGTCCGGCGGCTCCTCGTCCGGCGGCTCCTCGGGCGCGTCGTCCGGCGGCTCCTCGTCCGGCGGCTCCTCGGGCGCGTCGTCCGGCGGCTCCTCGTCCGGCGGCTCCTCGGGCGCGTCGTCCGGCGGCTCCTCGGGCTCCTCTCACAGCGGGTCCGGCGCGGGCTCGAGCAAGACCGGCCGCCCCGGCCAGAAGCCGAACCCGTATGACTGATCCGCTCCGTCCCCCCCGCGCGCGCCGTCGCCACACGCTCGCGCTGGCCGCGCTCGTCACCACCGTCGCCGCGCTGGGCGCGACCGCCGCGCCGGCCCACGCCCAGCCCACGGCCGAGGCCAAGCAGCAGGCCAAGGCCGCGTTCGGGCGCGCCGAGGCGGCCGAGAAGCGCAAGGACTGGCAGACCGCGATCACCGAGTACCAGGCGGCCTACGACGCGCTGCCGCACCCCGACGTCCTCTACAACATCGCGGTCGACTTCGAGCGCCTCGAGGAGTACCGCGACGCCGCCACCTACTACCGCCGCTACCTCGACGAGAAGGACGACGCCGCCGATCGCGCCAAGGTCGAGGCGCTGATCGAGAAGCTGCGCGCCCGCCCCGGCGTGGTCTCGGTGATCACCGACGACGCCGGCCAGGCCGTCCAGATCGACGGCGAGGTCCGCGGCCGCACCCCGCTCGAGGTCAAGCTCGCCGGCAAGCACGAGGTCGCGGTCAAGGGCACCGACGGCACCTGGACCCGGCGCGAGATCGACGTCGAGTACGGCGAGGCCAAGGAGGTGCGGGTCTCGCTGATCGCCCACGACGGCACGCTGATCGTCGGCAGCAACGTCGCCGGTGCCCAGGTGATGGTCGACGATCAGGTCGTCGGCGTCACGCCGTTCCGCGGCGCGGTCCCCGCCGGCGCCCACACCGTCGAGGTCAGCGCGCCGGGCTGGAGCACGGCGTCGCGCCCGGTCGACGTCCCGGCCGAGGGCTCGACCCAGGCCACGATGAACCTGGTGCGGCCGGTGGGATGGACGCCGCCGGTGCAGCCGGTCCCGGAGACCCGGTTCTACATCGCGGTCGGCGGCGGCGGCGCGATCACCGGCGACACCGGCTACCTGTACGAGGTCCTGTTCGGCGGCCGCCGCGGCCGCGTCGACTTCGCGCTCGGCTACGGCATCGGCTCGGCGAGCGCGGCGTTCGTGCTCGAGACCCGGGTCGCGCTGGCGACCGGCAACGTGCGGCCGTACATCGGCGCGTCGGCGCTGCTCGGCGGCACGTCGATGGTGCTCGGCAACGTCGGCGCGCTGGTCAACCTGCCGCGCAAGGACGGCGCCCGCTACCAGACCGGGCTGTACGCCCAGCTCGGCGTCGGCGTCGCCCGCACCAGCAGCAGCAGCGGCTCGACCAGCGACGCCGCGAGCGCCCTGGTGGTGCCCCTGATCGCAGGGTTGCAGTTCTCGTACTGACGGGCTAGCGTGCGCGCCGTGCTCGACGGGCTGTTCCTCGGTCCCGCCATCGCCGCCGTCGCCGACGCGCTGCGCACCGCGGCGCTCGCCGACCGGCCGGTCGCGGTGGTCGGCCACCCGGCGCTGGCCCGCGGCCTCGCCGAGCGTGGCGTCGCGGTGATCGCGCTCGACGCCGCGGCCCGGCCGCTGCGCAAGCTGCGCGACGCCGCGGCCCGGTCGCGCCTCGACGCGCTGCCCATCGGCGATCGCCGGCTCGGCGCGCTGGTCGGCTGGGGCGTCAGCGGGCGCGCCGACTGGGAGGACGTGCTGGCCGAGTGGTCGCGCGCGGTCGCCGACGGCGGCCTCGTGGTCCTGGTCGACCGCGCGCCGTCGATCGAGCTGTCGCGCCGCGCCCTGTGCGGCGGCCTGGCCGAGCTGCAGCAGCGGCCGGCCGGGCGCATGACCGTGACCAGCGGCATCGTCACCGAGCTGTAGCGGGCGCGACGGCGCGGCCGGCGCTCAGGGATCGCGCAGGTAGTCGCAGCGCGGGTCCTCGATCGTCGGGGTGATCCAGATGACGCCCCACAGCTCGTCGAGGAGGAACCGGAAGTTGGCGTAGCTGACGACGAAGAAGTCCATCTTGTGCTTCTTGATGCCGCCGCCGGTGTCGTCGGCGCGGACGCAGCCGTCGTGGACCGAGCCGTCGGGCAGGCGCATGCCGTCGAACTCGGGGATGTAGAGGGTCTCGCCGATCGG
This sequence comes from Kofleriaceae bacterium, assembly GCA_020633495.1. Taxonomy (GTDB): domain Bacteria; phylum Myxococcota_A; class Polyangia; order Haliangiales; family Haliangiaceae; genus WYBA01. The sequence goes on from JACKDR010000008.1 coordinate 21,017, forward strand.
GATGAAGCGCGGGTCGACCGCCACCGACTTGAACGGCACCAGCGCGCGCTGGCCGGCGCCGCGCCCGTACGGGTGGGTGTCGTGATCGAGCTCCTCGAAGCAGGTGCCGTAGCCGTACTTGCACTTGCCGGTGTAGTTGATGACGCGGCCGTCGAGCAGCCGCCCCGAGCCCTCCATCCGCAGGTGCCAGGCGAACTCCTCGTTGAAGGTGCCCAGGAACAGGCCGTGCCGGGTGTAGAGGTCGGTGATGGCGTCGCGCTTGCCGTCCATCTCCTCGGGCTCGTCGAACTGATCCTGCATCGCCAGCCAGTAGAAGCGCAGCGCCCAGTCGAGCTCGGCGACCAGCGGGTAGCCGCAGCACAGCTTGTCCTTGCCGCGCAGCGCGGCGCGGGGCTCGACGGTGACGCCCTCGCGCGCCAGCTTGCTGGTGTCGGCGCGGGCGGTCGCCGGGGCCGCCAGGGTCACGACCACGGCCAGCGCGCCGAACGCGACGACCACGGCGACGGCGGCGGCGACGGCGGCCCGGCGGAGCATGGATCTCGTTGTAGCAGGTAGGATGCGCCGGTGGCCCGCTTTCTGACCCCGCTCGCCGACGCCGCGCCGCTCGGCGGCAAGGCCGCCGGCCTGGCCCGCCTGATCGCCGCGGGCCTGCCGGTGCCCGACGGCGTGGTCGTGACGCCGGCGGCGTTCGCGGCGGTGACCGGCGCGCCCGGGCCGATCGCGCTCGACGAGATCGGCCACCAGCTCGGCGCCCTGGCCCGCGCCGCCGAGGACGCGCCGCCGCCGCCGGCGCTCGCCGACGAGGTCGCCGCGGCCGCGGCGCGGCTGGCGCCGCTGGCGGTGCGGTCGTCGATGTCGCTCGAGGACCGCCCCTGGCCACGCCGGCGCCGGCGTGTTCGCGTCGGTGATCGACGTCGCCGCGGCCGACGTGTGGCCGGCGATCCGCGCGGTGTGGGCGAGCGCGCTGGGCCCGCTGGCCGCCGCCTACGGCCGCGGCCGGACCGTCGACGTCGCGGTGATCCTGCAGCGCGCGGTGACCGGCCGGCGGCTGACGATCTACACCCGCGCGCCCGGTCGCCCCGACGACGACGAGGCCTGGCTCGAGGCCGAGGACGCGCCGCTGGTGCGCGCGCGGCGCGGCGACGACGCGCCACACCTGACGCTGGCGCTGGCCGCCGAGCGCGCGATCGGCGCGACCGGCGGCGCCGACGTCGAGCTGATCGTCGGCGACGACGGCGCGTCGTGGCTGGTCCAGGCCCGACCGATCGTGCACCCGGCGCCTGCGCGCGCGCGCCGCGCCGCGCCGCCGGCCTCGCTGCTGACCACGCGCGCACGCCGCCGGCGCGCTGGCGCTGGGACGTCGAGCACAACCCCGATCCGCTGTCGCCGGCGCAGGCCGGGCTGGTCGCGGCGGTGACCGCCGCGGCAGCGTCGCCGGTGCCGCTGACCCTCGTCGTCGGCTACCTCTACTACGAGGTCGTCGCCGAGCGCCAGTGGCGGCGCCGCCGCGTCGCCTGGCGGCGCTGCGCGCCGACTTCGCCGCGCTCGCCGCGCGCATGGCGGCGCCGCTCGACGCGCTCGCCGCCGACGCCACGCCGGCCGCCGCGGTCGACGCCTACGTCGCCGCGTACCGGGTCTTCGCGACCGAGCTGTCGCCGCTGGTCGCCGCCGCCTGCGCGCGCTGCTGCGCCTGCGCCTGCACGTTCGCGCCGGCGCAGGCCGACGACCTCGCGCGGCGCGGCTGGTGCCGCGCCGGCGCGCGCCCGTCGACGACGCGCTGCTGGCCGCGGCCCGCGGCGAGCTCGACGCCGACGAGGTGGTGGCGCGGGTCGGCGTGTTCGCGCCGGCGTGGGACGTCGCGGCGCCGACCTTCGCCGAGCGCCCGGAGGTGGTGCGCGCCGCGATCGCGCGGCTGCGCGCGGCGCTGGCCGAGCGCCCGGTCGCGGCCGCGCCGCCCGCCGATCCGGCGACCGTCGCCGCCGCCATCGGCGACGACGCCGAGGCGCTCGCCGCCGCGGTCGCGCTCGCCGCCGCGGCCGCGACGCTCGCCGAGGAGGACGACCTGCTGTTCGCGCGCGCCCAGGCCGCGGTGCGCGCGGCGCTGCTGCGCGCCGGCCGCGCCGCCGGGCTCGACGATCCCGAGGACGCGTGCTGGGTGCTGCTGCAGCCGTGGCTCGACGGCGCGCCGATCGACCCGGTGCGGGTCCGCCGCCAGGCCGCCGGGTACCGCCGCGCCATGGCGCGCGCCGCCGGCTGGCAGATGCCGCTGTTCCTCGGCGGTCCGCCGGGGCCGACCAGCGCGACGCCCGCCGCGAAGACCGCCGCGACGCCCGCCGCCCCGGGCGACGACGCGACGGCGTGGACCGGCGCCGCCGGCACCGGCGGCCGCGTGGTCGGGCCGGTGGTCCGCGTCGACGATCTCGCGGCCGCCGCGCTGCTGCCGCCGGCCTCGATCGCGGTGGTCGCGACCGTGACCCCGGCCCTGGCGCTGCTGCTCGCCGGCGCCCGCGCGCTGGTCGTCGGACACGGCGGCGCGCTCGATCACGGCGCCGCGGTGGCCCGCGAGCTCGGCATCCCGTCGGTGATCGGCTGCCCCGAGGCGTGGGCGGCGCTGCGCGACGGCGAGCTGGTCGAGGTCGACGGCGCCACCGCGCGCGTCAGCCGCTGCGCGGGGCTCGTCGCCACCCGCGGCTAGGAGACGTGCTCGTCGTCCTCGTCGTAGCCCGGCGGCGACGGCTCGTCGTCACGGTCGTCGGCGTCGTTGTCGTCGTGATCCTCGGGCATCGGGCTGCCGGCGGCGGCGTTGACCCGCTCGCGCAGGTCCTTGCCGACCTTGAAGAACGGCAGCCGCTTGGGCGCGACGTGCACGGTCTCGCCGGTGCGCGGGTTGCGGCCCTCGTACGCCTTGTACTCCCGGACCGTGAAGCTCCCGAAGCCACGGATCTCGATGCCTTCGCCCTGTTCCAGGGCCTTGACCATCGAGTCGAAGACGCAGTTGACGATCGCTTCAGCCTTGCCTGCCGGCAGCCGGAGCTTCTCTGAGATCTTTTCGATGAGCTCGGATTTGGTCACGGCAGCCTAACTCCGCGAAAACCTGGGTTCAGGCTAACCGCGGCGCCGCCGCGATGGCAAGCCTAACGTCGCGGAATCAAACGGTGCCCTGCGTCAATCAGTCGCCGACCACCGGCAGGTTCTGCTCGCCGTCGGTCGTAAATGCCTTGTATCCCTGGGGAAACTGGTAGCTGTCGCAGGGGTGCCGGGCGTAGAAGTCGACGAGATCCCGCCACCGGGTGTCGCCGTCCTCGAAGGCCCGCTGGACGCTCTGCGACATCACGATGTTGCAGACCGCGATGCCTGGAGGCAGCTCCGGGTGGTGACCGCGCGACACCCGCTCGTCCCCGCCGAGCGCCAGGGTCGAGACCCGTGACACCAGGTAGGCCTGGATCGGCGTCAGCTCGGCGCTCTCGACCCGGGTGACGTAGAGGTCGACGCCGCGGCGGTAGGTGCACTCGCTCCGGACCTCGGCCTGTCCCGGCGCGACCACGATCCCGTTGTGCGCGGTCTGGGTACGGCCCTGGCACAGCGCGGTGCTGCCGCCGAGCTGGGTGTCGACGCGGTAGGCCAGCGGCACCGCCCCCGGGTTCTCGACGCGCAGCCCCAGCAGGTTCTCGCTGCCGGCGGTGCGATACGCGACCGCCGAGATGCGGAGCCCGGCGACGTCGACCGGCGGATCGCCGACGGACAGCGTCCGCCGCGTCGCGTCCTCGTGGAACGTGATCATCTTGCCCATGTCGGCCAGCGTCGGCGCCGGCAGGTTCGCCTTCAGCGCGTCGCGCTCGACGCCCTGCATGTACGCGTCGGTCAGCGCGTTGACCTTCTTGACCACCGCCTCCGGCGACGCCGTGTAACGCGGCGGTGACGACTTGGGCGGCAACGGCGGCGTGCCGCAGAAGCGCAGCGTGGTCAGCAGCGCGACCAGCGCGACGCCACCGACCGCGACGCCGATCTTCACCGGCAGGTCGATCGTGCCCGTCGGCGACGGCGCGGTCATCGCGTCCCCCCCGGGATCGCCTCGCGTCGCACATGGGCGCACAGCGCGACGTTGCTCACGTCTTCAACATTACACGACAGATGCCCGGGAGTGCTCCCGCTGCCAGCAATTGCGAGGGCGACAGACGCGAAAGAATTGACTCGTCGATCTCGAGTCGGCCTAATCGATGACAGCTTGATGCGCCGGCGAGCCCATAGCACCACGCGTTCTGCGCTCGTCGGCTGGACGATCGCGGCCGCGTTCACCGGCGCGCTGCTCGTCGGTGCGGCGCCACGACTGGCCCACGCCGACAGCACCGACGATCGCGTCTCCGAGCTGGCGATCGATCTCGACGCGGCCAAGCCCGAGAAGGTGCGACTCGCGGCGGTGACCGCGCTCGGTCGCCTCGCCGACAAGAAGGCGCTCAAGCCGCTGGTGGCGGCGCTGCGCGACAAGAGCGCGACGGTGCGCGCGGTCGCGGTGGTCGCGCTCGGCAAGCTCGGTCACCGCGCGGCGCTGCCCGCGCTGCGCGAGGCGCGCGGCGACGAGGACGTCCTGGTGCGCAAGCGCGCCAAGGAAGCGGTGGTCGCGGTCAGCAAGGCCAACGGCATCGCGCTCGAGGACGACAGCGACGACGGCGGCGCGACGACGTCACGCAAGGGCAAGGCGGGCTTCGGCGACAAGCCCCACGCGGTCGCCGCCCACCCCGAGCTGTACATCGCGGTCAAGTCCGGCACCGACGACTCGCCGACCACGTACGGCAAGGCGCGCGAGGACAAGAAGGCGCGCAAGATCCACGGCGACCTCGCCAAGAACGTGATGGCGCGCGAGCTCGTCGCCCAGGCCACGGTCACCGACCAGGCCAAGGACGCCAAGCGCTACAGCCTCGACCTGCGCAACATCGACGTCATCATCACCAAGCTCGAGACCCGGACCTCGGGCTCGTACATCGAGGTCGACGCCCAGCTGCGCCTGGCGATCTCCGACGAGCGCGGCAAGATGCTGTCGTTCCTGACCGGCGGCGCCAAGGTCCAGGTCAAGAAGGCCAGCTACAACACCGCGTTCCTCCCCGACCTCCGCAAGGAGGCGATCGAGAACGCGGTGCGCGGCATGCTCGACAAGCTGCTCGGCCACCTGCGCCGCGGCGCCGGCGCCTGATCTACCCGATCTCCGGGTCTGATCCGTGCCCGTGCCCGTGCCCGTGCCCGATCTCCGGGTCTGACCCGTGCCCGTGCCCGATCTCCGGGTCTGACCCGTGCCCGTGCCCGTGCCCGTGCCCGTGCCCGTGCCCGTGCCCGATCTGGTTCTGATCTGACTCCGCTCCGCTCCGCTCAGATCAGATCAGCTCCGCTCCGCTCCGCTCCGCTCAGATCAGATCAGCGTCAGCGCCAGCATCCCCAGCCCGCACAGCAGCGACAGAAAGACCACGCCGGTGACGACCAGCGCGGTGCCACGCAGCGGCGACCGCGCCACGACCCGGGACGCCTCGACCGCGGAGGTGATCGCGCTGGCGACCTCGCGGGCGGCCTCGGCGTCGCCGTGGCACACCGGGCAGCGCCGGGCCTCGGGATAGACGGCGGCACACTGGCGGCAGATGGAGTAGGCGCGCGTGGTCATTCGTCCCTCGGTTGCTGGGACAAACGTCCGGCGCCCAGGTTTCGTTTCATTTGATCGCCGGGCGCGACGCACGGTCGCGGACGAGCGCGCGCTCCGCCCGCGGTGAGCGGTGGCGGGGCCCACCTGGCCCCACACCGCGGGAGCGGCGGCCGCGGTCGCAGGGGCGCCGCGACGCGGCGACGCCGCGACGCTCGCTCAGTCGAGGTTGATCGGCGACACGTTGGTGCCACCCGGGTAGCCGTAGCTGACGAAGCTGTCCCAGCCCCACACGATCAGCCCCACCGGCTCGCCGCCGACGCTCTCGAGCAGGTGGACGCCGTCGTCCTGGTTGCCGTCGCCGTCGGGGCCGGCCCACGACAGCGGGCACCGGATCGCGACGTACTCGACGTCGGCGTCGCCGGGGCCGGTCGGCAGCGTGCCCATCGGCTCGTACTCGCAGGTCAGCACGTTCTGCAACGGGATGTGGTCGAAGCGGAGCTCGGCGGTGGCCGGCGCCGCGATCAGCAGCGAGTCGAACGCGTACTTGTTGGGCACCAGGAACAGGTAGCTCGACCGCCACTGCTCGACCGGGGGCACGACGATCATCGACGGGTCGCCGCCGGGCGGGCGCAGGCCGCCCGACAGCGTCGACGGGATGCCGGTGGCCTGCTGGCTGACCGGGAACTGGCCGACCGCGATCGGCTTGTTGGCGTCGATCACGAAGTCGCGCTCGCTGGCGAAGATCACCGACTGGCCGCGCTGCAAGAGGAACGTGTCGTTCGGCGGCGGCAGGTCGGTCTTGACCAGGGTGTCCTCGCCGGCGGCCAGGATGCGCCAGTACTCGGGCTCGTCGGGGACGACCGGCACGTCCCAGCCGGCGTCGCGGATGGCCTGGCCGCGCAGCGGCGACTTGACCGCGACGAAGTGGAAGCCCAGCGCGATCTCGGGGAACAGCTGCTCCTCGAGGTGATCGGCGCAGCACGACCGCTCCGACAGGGTGTCGAAGCGCGGCACGTCGGAGGCCTCGCTGCCGGTGAAGACCGCGACCGGGTGGCTGCCGCGGACCCGCGAGCCGGTGAAGTCGGCGTCGAAGCCGTCGGTCTCGAGGTTGAGGACGCCGAAGCGATCGAGGTGCACCTCGATCGTGTCGCCCGCGCTGGCGGCGTCGACGCCGCCGCCGCCGAGGATGTCGGTCGCGAGATCGACCTGGACGATCGTGTCGTCCTCGGTCGCGACCACGGTGAGGAACGCGCGCAGGTCGATGCCGCCGTTGGTCAGCGCGTCGTCGGTGAGCGCCAGGGTCTGCGGCCACGACAGCACCAGGTAGCGATCGTCGAGCGCCTCGCGGGGCAGCAGCAGCGACGCGTCGTTGGAGAACACGCCGACGTTCTCGAGCGGGTTGAACTGGTAAGCGATGATCGGCGCGGTCGAGTGGACGCGGTAGGCGCGGCGCGACACGAACGTGCCCGGGCCGTCGTTCAGCTCGGGGCTGGTCGAGCCGTCGACCTCGCGGGCGTCGAGATCGACGACGCGCAGATCGCCGGGGCCGACCTCGAACGGGCCGGCGACCACGTACGGCGCGCCGTCGGTGCAGCCGTACGCCGGGTTGGCGGCGTCCTCGGCGTCGCACTGCAGCTCGACCGTGACCTCGGCGGTGAGGATGCCCGGGTTCGACAGCACGACCGAGAACTGCTGGGCGCTGGCGGCGCCGAAGGTCGAGACCACGGCGTTGTCGAGGTCGACCGCCCAGTACTCGCAGCCCTCGTAGCTGCGGGCGTCGGCGGCGAGCGCGCAGGCGTTGACGCAGTCGCCGGCGAAGCACACCGCGGTGGGATCGTCGGCGCAGGTCGCGATGACGTCGGTGCCGGTGCCGTCGGGGCGGCAGCGCAGGATGTCGAGGCCGTCGCAGGTGCGCAGATCGGGGTAGCAGGGCCGGCAGCCGACGCCGGTGACGCAGACCTCGCCGCTGTCGACGCACGACGCCAGCTCGACCCACGCGCTGCCGTCGTCGGCGCACTGCTGGTAGGCGTTCTCGGCGCAGCGCTGGGCGCCGGGCGCGCAGAAGGTGTCGGACGGCGGCGGGCCGCCGCAGCCGGCGGCGGCCGCGGCGAGCGCCGCGACGACCACGCCGAGGCGCGCGCTCACGGCAGCCCCGGGAAGTAGGCGTAGTTGGCGTCGGCGGCGTAGGCGTCCCAGTAGTTGGCGCCCATCCAGCGGTAGGTGAAGTCGTCGTAGCTGCCGTGCTCGACGGCGATGGCGTAGACCGTCCACACCGTCTGCTCGCCGGCGGGCGGCCAGTCGGGGACGCCCCAGCTGGTCAGGTCGGGCAGCTCGACGTCGCGCAGCGCGCCGCAGGTGACGCCGCGCCACAGCGGTCGACCGTCGCTGCCCGACAGCATGTGGAGGTGGAAGGTCGGCTCGCGCTGCGGGCCCTCGGCGGCGAAGACGACGTGGCGCGCCGACGCGGTGGCGTCGGGCGCGGGATCGAGGGGGCGCGGCGTGCCGAGGAAGTCGCCGATGGTGAGCGCACCCAGCGCGCCGACGCCGCGCACGATGCGCGCCGAGAACGGATCGGCGCCGCCGGTCCAGGCGTTGACGACGAACGCGTACGAGGCGTCGCCGATGGCGCCGAACCTCGGTGGCGCGTTGGCCAGCAGGATCGAGGTCTCGCCGCGCGGGATGTTGAACTGACCCGGCGGCGGCAGGCCGACCACCGGGGGCAGGCCGTGGCGGCCGAACGCGATCGCGCCGTCGCCGCCGAGGTCGACGAACGCCCGCACCGCGTACTCCGACGGGCCCAGCCAGCCCGGCGTGCCCAGCGGCGGCGGATCGTCGAGGTCGACCAGCGCGGCGGCGTCGAGCGGGATGTCGACGACGACGTCGACGTGGTCGACGGTCTGGCCGGGGCCGACCAGGACGCCGCGGGTGACGCCGAGCGCGAACGGCTCGAAGCCGACGACGCCGGTGCCGTCGGGATCGCGCGCGGGATCGTAGAGCCCGGCCAGCGCGACCACGGCATAGGCGCCCGGGCGGCTGCGGACCTCGAAGTCCCAGGACACGCGGTCGGGATCGTAGGCGTAGTCGATGGGCTCGAGCGGCGGGCGTGGCGACGAGAAGATCGTGGGCGCGCTGGTGGTGACGTAGATGCGCTTGACCTCGGTCGGCGTACGCGGCTCCGGCACCAGCGGCCAGAACGGCGAGCCCTGGCCGGTGGCGTTGCCGAACAGGACCTGGCCGTGGATCTCGCCGTCGGTGGGGCCGACGCCGGGCGGGCCGCTCGACGGCGGCGGGATGGGCGAGCGCAGCCAGATCGTGAGGTTGGCGGCGTCGAAGCAGTGGAAGCTGGCGACCTCGTGGTCGGTGGCGGTGGCCCACACCGTGACCGGGCCGACCAGGTCGGCGCCGCTGAAGGTGATCTGCCCGAGGGCGTCGGTCCGGCCCTGGTACGGGCTGGTCGCGGGATCGCCGACCGAGACCCAGGCGCCCTCGATGCCGTCGCGGGTCCAGTTGTCGAGGACGACGACGTTGAGGACGCCGGCGAGGTGGCCGCCCGACATGCCGCCGGCGAACGGATCGCCGGTCGTGAAGTAGGTGTAGCCACGATCGATCGTGTAGACGCTGGCGCCGGTGCGGACGACGACGTCGGCGTCGCCGACGACGCCGGGCGGGGTGAAGCCGGTGAGGCGCTGGGCGTCGACGACGGTGACGCCGGTCATGGGCACGCCGTCGAGCGTCACCGTGGTGCCGGCGTCGAAGTCGGTGCCCAGGCCGGTGAGGGTGACGAAGGTGCCGCCCGCGATCGAGCCGCTGGGCGGGTCGAGGGCGATCGCGTCGTAGCGGAAGCCGCCCGGGTCGACGGCGATCTGGCCGCCGTGGCGGACCTCGACGTCGGCGGCGCCGGGCTCGCCGGGCGGGGTCACGACCTCGAACCGGCGGCTGTCGATGAAGGTCTGGTCGAGGACGCGACGGCCGCCGATCCACACCTCGTCGCCCTCGGCGAAGCCGTTGCCGCGGATCTGGATCTCGTCGCCGCCCCGGAACGGGCCATGGTCGGGATCGCTGTACTGCACCGAGAACAGCGGCGCCTCGGCGTCGGCGGGCGCGGCGTCGGGGCGGTGGACCGCGGCGTCGATCGGGTCGTCGCCGGCGGTGACCGGCGCGCCGCAGCCGGCCGCGCTCGCCGCGAGCGCGACCGCGAGCGCGAGCGCGAGCGCGACCGCGGCGGTCACGGCGCCGGCGGCAAGGACCGGCAACGACCTGGCCGACATGCCGGGCAGTATCGCACGCACCACGACGATGGCTGCAACCGCCGCGCAGCCGAGGCATCCTGGACCGAGATGGATCGTCGGTCGTTGACGCTCGCGCTCGGCGCCGCCCTCGCGGCGCTGGCGTGGCGTGCGCCGGCCCACGCCCAGCCGGCGGCCGACCGCCCCGCGATCCGCTGGGACGCGCCGGCGGGCTGCCCGGGCGCCGACGCGCTGCGTGACCGGGTGGTCGCGCAGCTGGGCCGGCCGCTGCGCGACGGCGAGCTCGACGCCCAGGTCAAGGTCACCCACAAGCGAGGCGCGCGGTGGCGGATGGCGATCGTGGTCCACACCGACGGCGGCGACGGCGAGCGCACGCTCGACGCCGCCAGCTGCGACGCCCTGGTCGACGCCGCGGCGCTGATCGTCGCGCTGACGATCGATCCGCTGGCCGACGGCACCCCGCGCGACGCGCCCGACGGCGGCGGCGACGGCAGCGCGGGCGACGCGACGGTGCGCGACGACGGCCGGGCGGTCGCGCCGGCCACCGACGACGAGGTCCCACCCGACGAGGGCGACCGGCTGCGCCGCGACCTCGCCGCGCTCGACGACGAGACCCCGCCGCTGCCGGATCTGCGGCGCCGCGTCGTCGACACCAGCCCGCGCGAGCCGCGCCGCCCGGTCGACATCGACGTCCGCGTCCGCGCCGGCATCGGCGGCGAGCTCGGCACCCTGCCCGATCCCGCCAGCGGCGGCGGCGGCGGCGTCGAGGTCGCGCTCGACGGGCTCGCGCTCGACGCCTCGGCCTACCACTGGCGGCAGCAGCGCACCTACGTCGGCGACACCACCGGCCCCGGCGCCGACGCGTCGCTGACCACGGTGGCGGTGCGCGCCTGCTACGGCGCGACCCGGCGCCGGCTGCGCTCCGCCGGGTGCCTGGGCGGCGAGCTCGAGGCCATGCGCTCCGAGGGCTTCGGCTTCGACCAGGCGCTGCCCGCGGCCACGACCCTGGGCTTCGGGGTGATCGCCGGCGTGTCCTGGGCGTACCCGGTGGCCGGACCGGTCGCGGTCCGCCTCGACATCACCAGCGCCTTCCTGGTGGCCCGGCCGGTGCTGACCGAGGCCCGCACCGGCCAGATCCTCTACGACCCGAACTTCCTGTCGTGGCGCGGACTTGCGGGCGCCGAGGTGACGTTCCGGTGAGCGACGACCGGATCGTGCGGTTCGGGTCACGGGACGCCGCCGCGCCGGCCACCCAGGGGATCGTGGACAGCGCCGCCGCCATGCTCGCCCCGCTGGGCTCCCTCGAGGCGCGGGCGCCGGACGCCGAGCCACGCCGCCGCCCGTCGCCTCCCCCCCTTCCCACCCGCGCGCGCGGGAGCCAGCCTCCCCCGGTGCCCGCGCGCGCGACCCCCGTGATCCCCGTGGCCGCCGCGATCGACTTCTCGGCGGTGTACGACGCCCACTTCGCGTTCGTGTGGCGGTCGCTGCGCCGGCTCGGCGTGCCCGACCGCCTGCTCGACGACGGCGCCCAGGACGTCTTCATCGTGGTCCACCGGCGGCTCGCCGAGTTCGAGGGCCGGTCGTCGCTCAAGAGCTGGCTGTTCGGGATCGCGCGGCGGGTCGCCCACGATCACCGCCGCCGCATCGGGCGCAAGGAGCGCACCGAGGAGCTGCCCGAGACCGTCGCCGATCCCGGCGGCTCGACGCCCGCCCACGACGCCGAGCGGGCCGAGGCGGTGCGCACGCTGCACGAGATCCTGACCGCGCTCGACGACGACAAGCGCGAGGTCTTCGTCCTCGCGGAGCTGGAACAGATGACCGTCCCCGAGATCGCCGAGGCCATCGGCGCCAACGTCAACACCGTGTACTCGCGGCTGCGCGCCGCGCGCGCCGCCTTCGAGCAGGCGGTCCAGCGGCGGCTCGCCCGCCAGCGAGGAGCGCAGCCGTGACCGAGATGTCTCCCCAGGCGCGCGCCCTGCTCGACGCCGCGCGCGACGGCGACGATCCCGGCGACGGCGATCGCGACCGCGTCCGGGGCCGCCTGATGGCGGCGATCGCGGCCGGCGGCGCGGCGACCGGCGCCGCGACCGGCGCCGCCCACGCGGCCCACGCCAGGACCGCGGCGGCCACCGCTGGCGCCACCGGCTCGGCGGCGGTGACGATCAAGGTCGCGATCGCGGCGGTGCTGGTCGCCGGCGCCGCCGGCGGTGCGTACGTGGCGCTGCGCGACGACGGCGGACGGCCGCGCTGGCGCCGGCGCGCCAGGCCCAGGTCGAGCCAGCGCCGACCGCGCGCGAGCCGCTGCCGACGCCGGATCCGGCGCCCGCGCCGGCGATCGCGCCCGTGCCGGCGCCTGAGCCTGAGGCCGAGGCCGAGCCCGAGGCCGAGCCCGCGCCTGAGCCGAGATCGAGGTCGCCCCGGCCCCGGCGCCCGCGCCCGCGCATCGCCGGAACCGCCCGCACGAGCCGGTCGCCGCCGAGGCGCCGCCGCCGTCCGCCGCCGACTCGCTGCGCGCCGAGCAGGCCCTGCTGGCCCGCGCCACCGCGGCGCTGCGCGACGGCGATCCCGCCGCGGCGCTGACCGCGCTCGCCGAGCACGCCCGGCGCTTCCCCGACGGCGTCCTGGTCCAGGAGCGCGCCGCGACCCGGGTGCTGGCGCTGTGCGCCTCCGGCGACACCGCCCGTGGCGTCCAGGAACGTGACGCGTTCCTCGATCGGTGGCCGCGCTCGGTCCACGCCGCCCGCGTCGGCGCCGCCTGCGCGCCCTGATCGCGGCGCGACGTCGCGGCCCGCTACCCGGCGCGCCGCGCTCTGCTACGCTGCGCGCGATGTCCTGCCCCCGCCGGGGATCGTCGTCGGCCGCGTCGGTCGCGGCCGCCGCGATCGCCACGCTGCTGGCCCTGGTGATCGGCCTGGCCGGCGCTCGCACGGCCGGGGCCCAGGGCGCGCGCCGCGACGACGCGCCGCCGCCGCCGGCGCAGCCGGTCGTGACCAAGGCGCCGGTGCTGCTGCAGGCGGTCGCGCCGGCGTACCCGCCGGCCGCGCTCGCCGCCGGCAAGCAGGCCGACGTGCCGGTGCGGATCCACATCGACGACACCGGCCTGGTCACCGCGGTCGACGTGATCACGCCGGTCGGCGACGGCTTCGACGAGGCCGCGGTCGCCGCCGCGATGCAGTACATCTTCGACCCCGCCGAGATCGACGGCGTGCCGGCGGCGATCGTCGTCGAGACCACGATCCACTTCGTGATCGAGGACGAGCCGCCGCCCCCCGAGCTGCCGCCGCCGACCGACGGCGACGCCGGCGCCGGCCCCGGCGACGACGCGGCGTCGTGGCCCGAGGCGCCGCCCGGCCACGGCGGCGATCCGCGCAAGCCGATCACGCTCGAGGGCGAGGTCGTCGAGCGCGGCACCCGCAGCAAGCTGGCCGGCGTGATCGTCTCGATCGTCCAGCTCCAGCTCGACACCGTCACCGACGCCGACGGCCACTTCTGGTTCCACGGCGTGCCGGCCGGCGACTGGGACGTCCTCGCGGTCGCCGATCGCTACGACCGGCTCGAGCGCCGGGTCGCGATCGGCACCGGCGAGGCGGTCGAGGTCCGGCTGTGGATGCGGCCGCGCGGCGGCAACCCCTACGAGACCATCGTCGAGGGCGAGCGCGAGCAGCTCGAGGTCACGCGCCGCACCCTCGAGCGCCGCCAGCTGACCTCGGTGCCCGGCACGTTCGGCGATCCGGTGCGCGTGATCCAGGCCCTGCCCGGGGTCGCGCGGTCGCCGTTCGGCCTCGGCGTCCTGCTGATCCGCGGCTCCAACCCCGACGACACCGGCATCTACCTCGACGGCCACCGCGTGCCGCTGCTGTTCCACTTCCTCGGCGGCCCGTCGTTCCTCAACCCCGAGTTCGTCGACTCGATCGATCTCTACCCCAGCGGCTTCCCGGCCCGGTTCGGCCGCGCCCACGGCGGCGTGGTCTCGATCGAGTCGCGCCCCAGCAAGGCCGACGGCGTCCACGGCTCCGCCGACGTCGACCTGCTCGACGCCAGCGGCTACGTGCGCGCGCCGATCACCGATCGGCTGTCGGTCGCGGTCGCCGGCCGCCGCTCCTACCTCGACGCCTTCCTCGGCGCGGTCCTGCCCGAGCCCGACCCGGGCTCGCAGCTGATCGTCGTGCCGATCTACTGGGACTGGCAGGCCCGCGCCGATCTCGACCTCGGCAAGGAGGGCCGGGCCTCGCTGTTCGCGATCGGCTCGTCGGACCGGCTCGACGTCCTGTCGGTCGACGCCGAGCAGGAGCAGGACCTCGCGCTCGACACCGCGATCGACTTCATGCGCGTGATCGGCACCTACACCCGCCCGCTCGCCGGCCGGCTCAAGCTGACGCTGTCGCCGGCGTGGGGCCGCGACACCGTGCGCTTCGCCAGCGGCCAGAGCGGCGCGAGCCCGTTCCTGTCGGCCGACATCGTCCAGGACACGCTGTCGTACCGGCTGCGCGTCGACGGCCGCCTCGCCGATCACCTCACGCTCGACGCCGGCATCGACCAGGAGTCGCGGATCACCCACTACCAGGCGCTGGTCCCCGACGACAGCAACATCCGCGACAGCGGCGGCATCGACATCCCGCCGTCGGTGCTCGAGCGCTCGATCGACTCGTTCGGCCTCGGCCTCTACGCCGACCTCGCGGTCGACGTCGGCCACCTGCGGCTGGTGCCGGGGCTGCGCGTCGACGGCTACGTCCTCGCCGGCGAGATGAAGGGCAGCGTCGATCCGCGGATCACCGCGCGGTGGCGCGCCGACCCGATGTGGACGCTCAAGGGCTTCCTCGGCGAGTTCCACCAGCCGCCCCAGGCCGAGGCCGCCGACGCCACCTTCGGCAACCCCGACATCGGCGTCGAGCGCGCGATCCACGTCGGCGCCGGCGCCGAGTGGCGGCCGACCCGGCTGTGGCTGGCCGACATGGAGGCCTACTACATCGATCGCGGCGACCTGGTCGTGTACTCCCCCGACGGCATCACCAACCCCGACGGCACGGTGTCGCCGGCCAACTTCGTCAACGGCGGCGACGGCTTCACCTACGGCTTCGAGCTGATGATCAAGCGCGAGATCACCGACAGCCTCTACGGCTGGCTGACCTACACCTTCAGCCACACCAAGCGCCGCTTCCCCGGCGGCGACTACCAGCTGTCCAACCTCGACCAGACCCACGTCGCCAACGCGGTCGCGAGCTGGCGGCCCGGCGGCGGCTACGAGCTGGGCGCGCGCTGGCGCATGGCCACCGGCCGCCCCGACACGCCGTTCGTCGACTCGACCTACGACGCCGACAGCGGCGGCTACGCCCCGGTGTCCGGCGGCTTCCGCAGCCAGCGCCTGCCGTTCTTCAACCAGGTCGACGTCCGGGTCGAGAAGACCTGGCTGTTCGACTGGTGGAGCCTGGGCGTCTACCTCGACGTCCAGAACCTGCTCAACACCGACAACGTCGAGGCCACCCAGTACGACTACCGGTACCGCGAGACCTCGCCGGTGACCGGGGTCCCGATCCTGCCGACGATCGGCATCAAGGGGCAGTGGTGATGCGCGCGCGACGCCCCACCCTGGTGATCGCGGCCGCGGCGCTGGCGGCGCTGGCCGCCGGCTGCGGCTCGTTCGAGGATCCGACGATCGTCATCGACCTGCGCGCCCTGGCGATGACCGCCGAGCCGCCGGAGCAGGTGGTCGCGCTCGACCCGACCAACCCGCCCGACCCCGGCAACCTCGACGAGCTCGGCCTGGTCGACGTCGAGGTCTGCGGCCTGATCGCCGATCCCGGCGCCGACCGCGCCCTCGACTGGACGATGACGGTGTGCGGCCCGCGCGGCAACCGCCGCTGCGACGATCCCGACCGGCCGTCGTACCCGATCGGCAGCGGCCGCGTCGTCGATCCCGAGGGCGCCGATCGCGCGCTGCCGTGCGCGACGGTCGCGGTCGAGCCCGGGCTGCTGGTCGTGCTCGAGGACGCGATCCGCGAGGACCCGCTGGGCGGCTTCGGCCAGGTCGATCTGCAGGTCGAGCTGAAGGTGACGCCGGTCGACGGCGACGCCGGCGGCGGCCACGACGCGATCTACGCGGCCAAGCGGGTGCGCTACGCCGCGCAGCTGCCGGCCGAGCGCACCGCCAACCACAACCCGACCCTCGATCGGATCGACTACACCCTCGCCGACGGCGACACCCCGACGCCGCTGCCGCTGGGCCGGTGCGTCGACGGCGGCGCCCCGCTGGTGGTCGCGCCCGGCGATCGCCTCACCCTCGAGCCGATCGAGCCCGACGGCGTCCGCGAGGACTACGTGGTGCCGACGTTCGACGGCGGCTCGCGCATGTTCACCGAGACGTTGACCTACCAGTGGCTGGCCACCGACGGCGGCTGGACCCGCGGCAGCAGCGGCGGGCCGCGCGACGCCAGCGGCACGCCGCCGCCGCTCGACTCGACCTGGAAGGCGCCGCCGGCGGCCGACCTCGACGGCCCCACCGACGTCACGCTGTGGCTGGTCCAGCGCGACGAGCGCCTGGGCGAGGCGTGGTACGAGGCGTGCGTGCGGGTCGAGCCGTAGCCGCCGACCGGGCCGGCCTGCTAGGTTCCCGCCGTGCTGCCTGCGGTGCTGATCCCGGTGGTCGCGACCGCCCTGGGGACCGCGCTGGCCCTGGGGGCGCGCCGCCTGCACTGGGTGTTCGAGCCGGTGCGCAGCTTCGCGCTCGCCGCGGTGACGGTGACGATCGCGACCCACCTGATGCCCGAGGCGCTCGACGAGGCCGGGCCGTGGGCGCTGGTCGTGCTCGCCGCCGGCCTGGTCCTGCCCGGCGTGCTGAGCACGCTGGGCGGCCGGCTGGCGCGCGGCGGGGATCGCCACGCCGCGGTCGCGATCGAGCTCGGCTACGTCGGCGTGCTCGCCCACCAGGTCGGCGACGGCCTGGCGCTCGGCGCGGTCAGCCTGCCCGACCACGCCGGCCACCAGCACTGGGATCTGCTGCTGGCGATCGGCGCCCACACCGTGCCGCTGGCCGCGGTGGTCGCGTTCAGCTTCGCGGGTCGGGTCGGGCGCCGCGCCGCGGCGCTGCGCGCGGTCGGGGTCGCGCTGACGCCGCTGATCGGCATCGTCGCGATCCGCCTCGGCGACACCGCCACCGCGACCTCGGCGTCGCCGTGGCTGAACGCGGCGGTGTCGGGGCTGTTGCTGCACGTGCTGGCCCACGACATGCCGTCGGCGGGGGCGCGCGAGCCCAAGGTGCGCAGCGCCGAGCTGCTCGCGATCGTGTGCGGCGTGGCGCTGCCGTTCGTGGCCTCGCACGAGCACGGCGCCGCCGGCGCCGAGGCGGCGATCGGCGCCGCGCTCGAGGAGCTGGTGCTGATCGCGGCGCCGGCGCTGCTGATCGGCGTGGTGGGCGGCGCCGCGGTGAGCTCGGCGTCGCGCGGGCTCGCCGAGCGCTGGGCCACCGGCGCCCACGGCCGCGTCGGCGCGGCGCTGCGCGGCGCGGTGCTCGGCCTGCCGCTGCCCGAGTGCGCGTGCGCGGTGGCGCCGACCGCGCACCAGCTGCGGAAGCGCGGCGGCAACCGCGAGCTGTTGACCGCGTTCCTGCTGGCGGCGCCGCAGCTGGCGCTGGCCAGCCTGCTGCTGACGGTGGTGCTGCTCGGCTGGCAGCTCGCGGTGCTGCGGGTGGTGGGCGCGGTGGCGGCGGGCGTGGTGGGCGCGCTGGTGGCGGGGCGGCGGGGAAGCCGGAGCGGAAGCGGAAGCGGAAGCGGAAGCGGATCGGAGCCGGAGATCGGGCACGGGCACGGGCACGGATCAGAACCGGAGATCGGGCACGGGCACGGGCACGGATCAGAACCGGAGATCGGGCACGGGCACGGGCACGGGTCGGAGCCGGAGTCCGGGGTCGAGGGCGAGCACGGGCACGGCGGGCGGAGCGTGTTTCTCGACCGGATCGACGGCCTGCTGGCGCACGACGGCGCGTGGATCACGGTCGGCCTGGTGGTCGCGGCGTACCTGGCGCTCGCGGTCGGCGACGGCGCGCTGGCCCGGGTGCCGACGTGGGCGGCGCTGCCGCTGGTCACGGCGATCGCGCTGCCGGTGCATGTCTCGGCCAGCGCGGCGACGCCGATCGCGCTGGCGCTGGTCGCCGGCGGGCTGTCGCCCGGCGTCGCGCTGACCGCGATGCTGCTCGGCGCCAGCCTCGATCTGGCGACGCTGCGGACGCTGCGCCGCGAGCTCGGCACGGGCGCGGCGACGGCGGCGATCGCGAGCGCGATGGTGGTGACGTGGGGCCTCGCCGTCGCGGTCGACGCCGTCGGCGTGCAGGTCCACACCAGCGGGATGGCGACTGCGGGAGCGGGGCGGACGATCGCGTTCGTGGCGCTCGCGGTGCTCGGCGCGCTGACCGCGTCGTCGCTGTGGCGGCACGGGCTGGCGCACTGGCTGGCGGCGCTGCGCGGGCACGATCACGGGCACGGGCACGGGCACGGGCACGGGCACGGGCACGGGCACGGGCACGGATCGGAACCGGAGATCGGGCACGGGCACGGGCACGGGCACGGATCGGAACCGGAGATCGGGCACGGGCACGGGCACGGGCACGGGCACGGGGCGGAACCGGACGACGGGCACGGGGCGGAACCGGACGACGGGCACGGGCACCACTGAGGTCAGCTCGGCGCGCGGGTGGTACGGTCCTTCCCCATGGCGTACTCGATCAAGGTCAACGGGACGTCGCACTCGGTCGACGCCCCCGACGACATGCCCCTGCTCTGGGTCCTGCGCGACCTGCTCGGCCTCACCGGCACCAAGTACGGCTGCGGCATCGCGCAGTGCCGCTCCTGCACCGTCCACCTCGACGGCGAGGCCGTGCAGGCGTGCCAGGTCCGCATCGCCGACGTCGGGACCCGCGCGGTCACGACCATCGAGGGCCTCGCCAGCGCCGGCACGCTGCACGCGCTGCAGCAGGCGTGGATCGCCGAGGACGTCGCGCAGTGCGGCTGGTGCCAGCCCGGCCAGATCATGAGCGCGGCGTCGTTGCTCGCGAAGACGCCCCATCCGACCGACGCCCAGATCGACGAGGCGATGAGCGGCAACATCTGCCGCTGCGGCACCTACAACCGGATCCGCCGCGCCGTGCGCCGCGCCGCCGGAGGCACGCCGTGACCGCCCTCGATCGCCGCACGTTCCTGCGGATCAGCGCGTCGGGCGCCGGCGGGTTGCTGATCGGCTTCGGCCTGGGCTGCAAGGACAAGGCGAAGCCGAAGCCGTCCCCGGGTCCGTCGCCGTCGCCCACGCCCACCGGCGACGGCACCGAGCTCAACGGCTGGATCCGGATCGATCCCGACGACACCGTCACGATGATCGTGCCCGAGGCCGAGATGGGCCAGGGCATCCTCACCGGCGTCGCGATGATCCTCGCCGAGGAGCTCGACGCCGACTGGGCCACCGTGCGCGCCGAGCACGCGCCCGCCGACGCCGCCACGTACGGGCGGCAGTCGACCGGCGGCTCGACCAGCACCCGCGCCAACTGGGACGCGCTGCGCAAGACCGGCGCCGCGGCCCGCGCGATGCTGATCGCCGCCGCCGCCAGGCAGTGGGGCGTGCCGCTCGCCGAGTGCGACACCGAGCCGGGCAAGGTCGTCCACGCCGGCAGCGGACGCAGCGAGCGCTACGGCGCCCTCGCCGCCGCCGCCGTCCACGAGACCCCGCCCGACGAGCCGCCGCTGCGCGACCCGGCGCGGTATCGCCTCATCGGCAAGCCGACGCCGCGCCTCGATCAACGCCCCAAGGTCACCGGCGAGGCGGTCTACGGCCTCGACGTCAAGCTGCCCGACCTGCGGGTCGCGATGCTGGCGCGGCCGCCGACGTTCGGCGGCAAGCTGGCCACGCTCGACGCCACCGCGGCGCGCGCGGTGCCCGGCGTCCGCGACGTCGTCGAGGTCCCGGCCGGGGTCGCGGTCATCGCCGATCACACGTGGGCCGCGATGAAGGGGCGCGACGCGCTCGTCGTCACCTGGGAGCCCGGGCCGAACGCCGGCCTGTCGACCGAGCAGGTGTCCGCGACGCTGCGCGAGCTGGCGCCCGGCGGCGTCGTGGTCCGCGCTGACGGCGACGCCGCCAAGGCGATCGCCGCCGCCCGCACCAAGGTCACCGCGACCTACGAGGTGCCGTACCTGGCGCACGCCACGATGGAGCCGCTCAACGCAACCGCGGTGGTGCGGGACGACGGCGCCGAGCTGTGGCTCGGCACCCAGGCGCCGTCGAACGTCCAGCAGACCGGCGCCGAGATCCTCGGCTGCGCGCCCGACCAGATCGCGGTCCACACGATGTTCCTCGGCGGCGGCTTCGGCCGGCGCTCGCAGGTCGACTACGTCGCCGAGGTCCTGCAGATCGCCGCCAAGACCAAGGGCACGCCGATCAAGCTGGTGTGGAGCCGCGAGGACGACACCCGCGGCGGCTACTACCGGCCGTCGTCGCTTGCACTGTGCGAGGGCGCGCTCGACGGCGACGGCTGGCCGGTCGCGTGGCGCCAGCAGATCGCGTCGCCGTCGATCCTCGAGCGGTTCGGGCCGCTGCCCAAGGGCATCGACGACACCGCGGTCGAGGGCGTCGCCAACCTGCCCTACGCGCTGCCCCACGTCCACGTCACCTACGGCAAGCCCGACCTGCCGGTGACGGTGTGGTTCTGGCGCTCGGTCGGCAGCTCGCAGAACGCGTGGTCGACCGAGCACTTCCTCGACGAGCTGGCCCACGCCGGCGGCAAGGACCCGGTCGAGGTCCGGCGCCGCCTGCTGGTCGACAAGCCGCGCCACCGCGGCGTCCTCGACGCCGCGGTCGAGCGCGCCGGCTGGGGCACGCCGCTGCCCGCGGGGCGGGCCCGGGGCGTCGCGGTCCACGAGTCGTTCGGCAGCGTCGTCGCCGAGGTCGCCGAGGTCTCGATCGAGACCGGCGCGCCGCGCGTCCACCGCGTCGTGTGCGCGATCGACTGCGGCCGCCCGATCAACCCCGAGCAGATCGAGGCCCAGATGGAGAGCGCGATCATGTACGGCCTCAGCGCCGCGATGCACGGGGCCATCCACTTCAAGGACGGCCGGGTCGTCGAGGGCAACTTCGACACCTACCCGGTCGTGCGCATGCGCGAGGCGCCGGTGATCGAGACCATCGTGCTGCGCGGCGACGCGCCGCCCGGCGGCGTCGGCGAGCCGGGGCTGCCGCCGCTGGCCCCCGCGGTGTGCAACGCCCTGCTGGCGCTGACCGGCAAGCCCGTGCGATCGTTGCCCATCAGGCTCGCGTGAACCGCCCCGCCCTCCCGATCGCCGCGCTCACCGCCGCCGCCGTCCTGACCGCCACGCCGGTGGCGGCGCGCGCCGACGACGGCGACGCGGCGTCCGCGGCCGGCGACGCCCACGCCGCGACCCACGCGGCGTCGCGCCGGCACCTGTGGCGTCACGGCCTGCTCACGGCCGGCGGCGCGCTCGCCTACGCGTTCAGCGAGACCACGTTCAAGGACACGCTGGGCCCCGACGTCTGCCGCTGGTGTGACGACAACGCCCTCGACCGCGGCGTCCGCAACGGCCTGCGCTGGGACGACCTCGCGCTGGCCAACACGCTGTCGAACGCGGTCGGCTTCGGCCTCGCGCCGGCGTTCGCGCTCGGCGTGCTGTCGCTTTCGGGCGGGCAAGATCGCCGCCGCGACGCGCTCGACGCCGCCAGCGACGGCCTGATCGTCCTCGAGACCGGCGTCGCGGTCGGCCTGGTGTCGCAGGTCTTCAAGTTCGGCTTCGGCCGGCAGCGCCCGTTCGCCCACGCCGATCACCCGGGCCAGGCCGCGCTGGCGCCCGACGAGAACCTGTCGTTCTTCTCCGGCCACACCAGCCTGTCGGTCGGCGTCGCGGTGACCGCCAGCGAGATCGCCCGCTACCGCGGCTACAAGACCCGGCCGTACCTGCTCTACGGTGGGCTCACCCTGGCGGCGACCACCGCGTACCTGCGCATCGCCGCCGACAAGCACTACCTGACCGACGTCGTCACCGGCGCCGCGTTCGGCGCCGGCCTCGGCTGGCTGGTGCCGCGCCTGCACGACTGGACCGAACAGGTCGGCGTCTCGATGGTCCCGATCCCCGGCGGCCTCGCCGTGGTCGGCGAGTTCTAGGGCGGCCGGAGGTCGGTCGTGGGCGCGACGCGCCGGCCGCGCCGCCCGCTACTGGCCCATGAACTCCTGCGCGAACCGGCGCAGGCGCAGGACGCTGGGGATGCCCTCCTGCGACGAGAACGTCAGGGTGTCGGCGAACTTGACGTTGGCCGCCGCCTGCCAGGCGACGTAGGCGCGGCCGGCCGGGCTGTTGAGCAGGGCGTTGACCTTGGTCTCGAACTCGCCCTGGACCTTGGCCACCAGGGCGTCGCCCTCGGCCTCGAGGCGGCCGGCGATGCCGTCGGCCTCGGCGTTGATGCGGTTCTTGTACTCGAGGGTCTCGGCCTGGATGTTCTTGAGGCCCAGCAGGTAGGCGTCGGTGACCGAGTCGACGCTGTCGAGGCCGAAGATCTTGACCGCCTGCTCCTTGAGCGTGGCGACCTGCTCGGGCGCCAGCGCGGCCAGCGCGCGCCGCGCCGCGCCCGGCGACGGATCCTCGCTGGGCACCAGCCCGACCTGGTAGGCGCGCTCGAGCTCGGCCTGGCGCTTGACCCAGTCCTGCTCGCGGGCCGACGCCAGCGCGGCGGTGCCCTGGGTGTAGTTGTCGAGGATCTGCTGCTGCGCCGCGACCCGTTGCCGGGCGTTGTCGAGCAGCTTGTTCTGCTCGTTGAGCTGGATCTGGCCGAGCTGCTTCTCGTACTCGGGGCGGAACCGGATCGCGCGGATCAGCACGGCCTGGGCCTCGAGGTGCAACGCGCCCAGCGACTCGTTGAGCATCTGCAGCGCCTTCTCGCCGATCTCGAGCCGGTGGTCGGTCGAGTAGAAGCCCTCGGAGTCGAGGTTGGCCAGCTCCTCGCGCAGGACGCTGACCGTGGTCTCCGCGGCCAGGCGCTGGTAGCGGAAGCGGTCGCCGTCGCGGGCGTGGTTGCCGGCGCTGACGATCAGGTTGGCCTCGCCGGGCTTGATCCGCACCGGCACGGTGACGTCGAGGCTGACGTTGTTGTTGTCCTTGGTGCGGACCAGCAGCGCCTCGCCCTGATCGCTGGGATCCTCGGTGTAGTTGAGGAAGAAGTAGCCGCGCGGCAGCAGGATCACCTTGTGGACGCCGGGGATCCGCCAGTGGAAGCCGGGGCCGAGGTCCTGCTTGTCGACGCCCGAGGTCGCGCTCTGGCGGACGCCGATCATCCCGGGCGGCACCTTGGACAGGAACAACCACGGCAACACGATCATGATCAGCGTCGCGATGACGATGACCTGGGAGATACGCGTCAGGGTCTTCATCGGGCGCTCCCCGCGACGTTCTGGACCTGGACGCGCGACGGCGACGAGTCGTTGGTCCACGGCTGGATCTGGATCGTGACGCCCTCGAGCCGCTCGCCGAGCCGCTCCATGACGCGCTCGACCGGCTGGGTGCGGAAGGCGTCGATCTCGGCCTTGCGGGTCGCGTACTCGGCCTCGAGCTGGCCGCGCAGCTCGCCGGCCTTGCGCTGCGAGCCGCTGAGCGCGGCCTGCCCGGCGCCGATCTTCTCGATCTTGTAGCTGTCCGACTGCCGCCGGGTCTGGGTCTGGTCGGTGACCGCGGTGGCGAGCTGGGCCTCGAGCCCGGCCCGCTTCTCCTGGATGATCTTGTTCTGGTCGCGATCGACCTCGGCGAGGCGGCGGGCGCGGTCGGTCTCGGCGCGCTGCAGCTCGGAGGTGATGACGTCGAGCTGCTTCTCGGTCTCGTTGCGCGACTCGACCAGGCCCTCGTACTCGTCGTTGAACCGGGGCCGCGGCGTCACGATGCTGGTGACCTCGACGCCGTGCGGGTTGAGGAGCTGGTTGAGGCGGTCGCGGGCCCGGTTGGTGGCCTCGCCGAACTTGGCCGGGTTGGACACGCTGATCGTCGACTCGCGGCCGAACTCGTCGCGCAGGATCGAGCGCGCGTACGGCAGCATCCACATCCGGAAGGCGTGGGCGTAGCCGGCGTCGCGCATGACGTCGGCGCCGCGGTCGGGGATGGCGCGGTACAGGATCGTCGTGTCGTTGAAGACGAAGTTCGAGCCGTCGCTGGCGCGCACGGTCAGCTCCTCGACGTTGAGCTCGTCGACGAAGCGGTCGCCGCGCATGTGGAACGTCTGCGAGCTGGTGTCGATGACGAAGACGTCCTGGATGCCGAACGGCAGGTCCATGATCAGCCCCGGCCGGGTCAGGGTCTCGACCTCGCCGGTGACGTTGTTGACCCGCACCGCGACCTCGCCGGGCTCGACCTCGGAGCACGACCGGAACGCGATGAAGACGACGCAGAGCCCGGCGGCGACCAGCCACAGGCGGCCGGTCCCCTTCTTCAGGCCGGCGAGAAACTCGTCGGCGGCCTGCTTGGCGCGATCGGATGCATCAGGCACGGGTCCCCCTCATGTTGCGGGGAGCTTACCCCGCCGGGCCGCCGCGGATCACCCCGGCCGGCGTTCTTGCGCCCGACGCCGCCACGACGCGATGCTGGTGGCATGCAGTCCCCTCGCCTGCGGCGCACCTTCGAGACCCTGGTCCGCACCTTCCCGCCGGAGGAGGTCACCCGCCGCAACGCCGACGCCGAGGTCGACCCGCGCGAGGCCGGCCTCGACGCCCGCGACGTCGACGCGATCTGGCGCGCCGCGGTCGGCGTCTACGCCAGCGGCCTGTACCCGGCGGTGCAGCTGTGCCTGCGGCGTCGCGGCAAGGTCGTGATCGACCGCGCGATCGGCCACACCCTCGGCAACGCGCCCTCCGATCCCCCGGACGCGCACAAGACCCAGGCGACGCCGGCCACGCTGTTCAACCTGTTCTCGGCGTCGAAGGCGGTGACCGCGATCCTGGTGCACCTCGCCGACCAGCAGCACCAGATCCACCTCGACGATCCGGTCGCGCACTACCTCCCCGAGTTCGGTCGCCACGGCAAGCACCGCATCACGCTCCGCCACGTCCTCACCCACCGCGCCGGCATCCCCCAGATCCCGCCCGAGTTCGCCGACGTCGCGCTGCTCGAGCACCCCGAGCAGATCCTGCAGATCCTGTGCGACGCCCGGCCCCAGCTGTACCCGGGGCGCCGCCTCGCCTACCACGCCCTCACCGGCGGCTTCGTCCTCGGCGCCGTGCTCGAGCGCGTGACCGGCAAGTCGATGCGCGCGCTGCTGCGCGACCAGATCCTGGCCCCGCTCGGCTTCGACGCCTTCAACTACGGCGTGCCCGCGGCGCGCATGCCCGAGGTCGCGCGCAACGCCTTCACCGGGCCGCCGGTGGTGCCGCCGCTGGCCGGGCTGATCCGGCGCGCGCTGTCGGTCGACTTCCACGACGCGGTCCGGATGTCGAACGACCCGCGGTTCCTGCAGGCGACCGTGCCGGCCGGCAACGTCATCGGCACCGCCAACGAGGCGTCGCGGTTCATGCAGCTGCTCCTCGACGGCGGCCAGCTCGACGGCGTCCGCGTCCTCGACGCCCGCACCGTGCGCCGCGCGGTCGCCGAGGACAGCTACCTCGAGGTCGACCTCACGCTGGGCCTGCCGATCCGCTACAGCATGGGCTTCATGCTGGGCGCCCGGGTCGGCAGCCTCTACGGCCTCGGCACCAGCCGCGCCTTCGGCCACCTCGGCTTCACCAACGTCATCGTCTACGCGGATCCGCAGCGCGACATCGCGGTCGCGATCATGACCAGCGGCAAGCCGGCGCTGTCGCCCGGGCTGGTCCGGACCCTGTGGCTGCCCCAGGTGATCGCCCGGCGGTGCCCGCGGGACTGGGGCCAGGGCCGGGTCGATCGCGGCCGTTGACGGCGGGCCGGAGCGCGCCCATCCTGAGGCGTGGCGAACGGGGACGCCTCGACGATCACGAGCCTCACGCTCGGCCGCGGCAGCGGTGTGCCCGACCCCCAGCGTCGGCGCCCGGTGCTGGTGCGCCTGGTCGAGTGCGAGCGTCCGTGCACGTCGTCGTCGCGGCACCTGCTCGACGACGTCGACGCGATCGACGTCGGGCGCGGCGACCGCGCCACCCGGCGCGACGGTCGACGCCTCGCGCTGTCGATCCCCGACCCCCGCATGTCGAGCGCGCACGCCCGGCTGCGCCGCCACGGCGACCGCTGGCAGCTCGAGGATCTCGGCTCCAAGAACGGCTGCATCGTCAACGGCGGGCTGGTCCGCGACGCCCGGCTCGAGCCCGGCGATCTCGTCGAGCTCGGCCACACCTTCTTCCTGTTCCACGAGGTCGCGGTGCCGGCCGACGCCGCGCCCGACACCGACGCCACCGAGCTGCCGGCGCCGCGGCCGTCGCTGGCGACCTTCGTGGCGTCGCTGCAGCGCGGCTTCGCGTCGCTGGCGCGGATCGCCCGGACCCCGGTCGCGGTGGTGCTGCGGGGCGAGACCGGGACCGGCAAGGAGGTCGTGGCGCGCGCGCTCCACGAGCTGTCGGGGCGGCCCGGCCCGTTCGTCGCGGTCAACTGCGGCGCCCTGCCCGAGGGCCTGCTCGAGGCCGAGCTGTTCGGCCACCGCAAGGGCGCGTTCTCGGGCGCGATCGCCGACCGCGCCGGCTACGTCCGCAGCGCCGACCGCGGCACGCTGTTCCTCGACGAGGTCGGCGAGCTGCCGGCCGAGTCGCAGATGGCGTTCCTGCGGGTGCTGCAGGATCAGGAGGTCGTGCCGGTCGGCGACGACCGCCCGGTCAAGGTCGACATGCGCATGTGCGCGGCGACCCACCGCGACCTCGACGGCCTGGTCGACGCCGGCCAGTTCCGCCGCGATCTCTACGCGCGGATGTTCGGCCTCGTGCTCGAGCTGCCGCCGCTGCGCGAGCGCCGCGTCGATCTCGGGATCCTGATCGCGGCGCTGGTCGCGCGGATGCCGGCGGGCGACGCCGTGCGCTTCACGCCCAGCGCGATGCGCGCGCTGCTGCGCCACGACTGGCCGCTCAACGTCCGCGAGCTGGAGAAGTGCCTCAACGCGGCGGTCGCGCTCGCCGGCGAGGACGCGGTCGAGCTCGATCACCTGCCGCCCACGGTGCGGCGCCCGCCGGCGGCCCGGGCCGCCGCGGCCGCCGCCGCGATGGCCGACGGCGGCGCGATCCGGACCGGGCCCGCGGCGCTGCGCGAGCAGCTGGTCGAGCTGCTGACCGTCCACGCCGGCAACGTGACCGCGGTGGCCCGGGTCATGGGCAAGGGCCGCATGCAGGTCCACCGCTGGGCCCGGCGCTTCGGCCTCGATCTCGACGCGTTCCGGCGCTGATCGGGCCGCGCTCCCGGCCTGTCACACCGTGACGATCGGTGTTACGCCAAACGGCATACAACTATCTGCTATTACACGGACTGTTACAGTGCGATCGCACAGAACGTGACACTCCCGACCTGTCCTGGAGACCAGGGTGTCCGAGTTTCGCTGACTTGCGAGAACTTCAGAGGTGGCATCTTTCGTGCTCTGGATGACCATCGGCCCCGCGCCTCATGGCGGCGGGGGACGCAGACGGCGGGAGGTGGGTAGCGCGGTCGCGTGGAGCTGGCGTCGTGAGCGACAGAGCCGCGAAGGTGGGTTGGGGGAGGTGTGCGCGCCGCCGGAGCTGCCGTGATCAGGGCGCGTCGGCGTCGATCCACCGGACCAGGCGCTGGCGCTCGGCGCAGGTCGGCTGCGGCCCCGAGAACGGCATGAAGTTGGCGACGCCGACCGCGTTGCGGATCTCGGCCAGGTGCATGCGCATCGTGGCCTCGACGTCCCAGTTGTAGCCGGCGGGAGCGCCGTTGCGATCGGCGCCGGCCAGCGTCGAGCTGTGGCAGCGGATGCAGTGCTGGGAGAAGAAGCCCATCGCGAAGGTGACGTAGGTGTCGCCGTCGATGGCGTCGCCGGGCGCCGCCTGCGGCTCCTCGAGCGCCGGGCAACCGTTGACGATGCGCGCGTCGGGCGGCCCCGCGTCCGCGGCGGTCCCGCCGTCGTCGCCGCTGCACGCCGCAACCGACGCCGCGACCGCGGCGAGCCACCAGGACCGGGACGTCATCACCGAGATGGTACGCCGCTGCGGCCCGAGGTTTCACCCGCGATGATGGCGCGATGCCGGATCACGCGACCCGGGTCACGGCGAGGCGCGCCGCGCCGGTGGCAGCCCCGGCGTCTCGGTCGGCGCTGGCGTGGCCTCGCCCCGGGGCAGGCCGCGCTGCTTCCACAGCGAGAACAGCACCGGGTACAGCGTCAGCTCGAGCAGGAACGAGGTGGCGAGGCCGCCCACCATCGGCGCGGCGATGCGCTTCATGACGTCGGCGCCGGTGCCGGTGCTCCACAGGATCGGCACCAGGCCGATCATCGTGGTCAGCACGGTCATCAGCTTGGGGCGGATCCGGCGGGCCGCACCCTCGACGATGGCCTCGTCGAGATCGCCGCGGGTCCGCAGCCGGCCCTGCTCGGCGTGACGCCGGTGCGCCAGCGTCAGGTACAGCAGCATGACGACGCCGGTCTCGGCGTCGAGCCCGGCCAGCGCGATGATGCCGACCCAGACCGCGACGCTGAGGTGGTAGTCGAGCAGGTACAGCAGCCAGAACGCGCCGATCAGCGAGAACGGCACCGCCAGCAGGACGATCGCGGTCTCGATGACCGAGCGGGTGTTGAGGTAGAGCAGCAGGATCACCAGCAGCAGCGTGATCGGCACGACCAGCTTCAGCCGATCCCGCGCCCGCTCGAGGTAGCGGAACTGGCCGGCCCACTCGAGCCGGACGCCCTCGGGCAGCTCGACCGCGGCGACCACCGGCCGGGCCGCGGCGACGTAGTCGCCGATCGCGACCCCGTCGTCGACGTCGACGAAGACGTAGCCGACCAGGCGGCCGGCCTCGGAGCGGATCATCGGCGGCCCGGTGACCATGCGGACGTCGGCGACCTGCGAGATCGGGATCGCGCCGCCGGTCGGCGGGTGGATCAGCACGCGCCCCAGCGCCTCGGGGCTGTCGCGGTACTCGCGGGCGTAGCGGACCGAGATCGGGAACCGGGCCCGGCCCTCGACGGTGGTCGACACGTCGAGGCCGCCGATCGCCGACATGACGATCGCGTTGACGTCGTCGACGCGCAGGCCGTGACGCGCAGCCTCGGCGCGCTTGACCGTGAAGTCGATGTAGAAGCCGCCGGTGACGCGCTCGGCGAACGCGCTGCGGGTGCCGGGCACCGCCGGCACCGCGGCCTCGATGCGCTTGGCCGCGGTCTCGATGTCCTCGAGGGTGTCGCCGAACACCTTGATGCCCAGCTTCGAGCGGACGCCGGTCGACAGCATCTCGGTGCGGGTCTGGATCGGCATCCACCACACGTTGGGCATGCCGGGCATCTTGACCTTCTGGTCGAGCTCCTTCATCAGGCCGGCCCAGTCCATGCCCGGGCGCCACTGCGCGCGCGGCTTGAACGTCAAGGTGATCTCGGCCATCGACAGCGGCGCCGGATCGGTCGGGGTGTCGGCGCGCCCCATCTTGCCGAAGACGGTCGCGACCTCGGGGATGTCGTGGAGGCTGGCGTCGAGGAGCTGCAGCACCCGCTGGGCCTCGCCCTCGGACATGCCCGGCGTCGAGGTCGGCATGTACAGCACCGCGCCCTCGTTGAGCGGCGGCATGAACTCGCTCGGCAGCCGGAAGAACACCGGGATCGTGAACGCCATCGCCACCGCCGCGGCGCCGAGGACCAGGGCGCGGTGGCGCAGCACCAGCCGCACCACCGGCGCGTAGGCCCAGGTCAGCAGCCGGTTGATCGGGTTGTCGTCCTCGCGGCCGATGTGGCCGCGCACGACGATCGCCGCCAGCACCGGGGTCACGGTCACCGCCAGCACCGCCGCGAAGCCCATCGCGTAGGTCTTGGTGAACGCGAGCGGCTTGAACAGCCGGCCCTCGACGCCCTCGAGCGTGAAGATCGGCACGAACGCGACGGTGATCACCAGCAGCGAGAAGAAGATGCTGGGCCCGACCTCCTGGATCGCGCGGCGGATGACGACGTCGCGCCGGCCGGGGCGGCCGCGCTGGTCCCACGCCGCGAGCGCGTGGTGGACGTTCTCGACGATGATGATCGAGGCGTCGACCATCGCGCCGATCGCGACCGCGATGCCGCCCAGCGACATGATGTTGACGGTGAGGCCCTGCCACGCCATCGGGATGAACGCGACCAGGACCGCGATCGGCAGGGTCAGGATCGGCACCAGCGCGCTGCGGACGTGGAGCAGGAACAGGAAGATGATCACCGAGACCACGACCATCTCCTCGATCAGCGTGTCCTGCAGGGTCGCGATCGACGCCTCGATCAGCTCGGACCGGTCGTAGGTGACCTGGACGCGGACGCCGGCGGGCAACGTCGGCGCCAGCTCGGCGAGCCGCGCCTTGACCGCGGCGATGACGTCGAGCGCGTTCTCGCCGGTGCGCATCACGACGATGCCGCCGACGGTGTCGCCGCGGCCGTCGAGATCGGCGACGCCGCGGCGCTGGTCGGGGCCGAGCGACACCTGGCCGACGTTCTTGATCAAGACCGGCACCCCGCCGGGCCCGACCGCCAGCGGCACCTCCTCGAGATCGGCGACGTCGTGGACGTAGCCGCGGCCGCGCACCATGTGCTCGGTGCCGGCGAGCTCGACGACCCGGCCGCCGACGTCCTGGTTGGACTCGCGGACCGCGCGCACGACGTCGGGGACGCCGATGTCGTGGGCCAGCAGCGCGTCGGGATCGAGCTGGATCTGGTACTGCTTGACGAAGCCGCCGACGGTGGCGACCTCGGCGACCCCGGGCACGGCCTCGAGCGCGTAGCGGAGGCGGTAGTCCTGCAGCGTGCGCAGCTCGGCGAGATCGTGCTGCCCGGTGTCGTCGACGAGGGCGTACTGGAAGACCCAGCCGACGCCGGTGGCGTCGGGACCCAGGGTCGGGACGACGCCCTCGGGGAGCCGGGCCTGGGCGGTCGCCATCAGCTCGAGCACGCGCGACCGCGCCCAGTAGACGTCGGTGCCGTCCTCGAAGATGACGTAGACGAACGACATCCCGAACATCGACTGGCCGCGCACCGCCTTGACCTTGGGCGCCGACAACAGGGCGGTCGTGATCGGGTAGGTGACCTGATCCTCGATCAGATCGGGGCTGCGCCCGGCCCACTCGGTGAAGACGATCACCTGGGTGTCGGACAGATCGGGGATGGCGTCGAGCGGCGCGTGGCGCAGCGAGATCGCGCCCCACACCGCGATCAGCCCGGCGACCACCAGGGTCAGGACCTTGTTCTTCAGGCACGCGCCGATGACCGCGGCGACGACGCCGTGGCCGGCGTCGCGGGTGTCGTCGGCGGGCCCGTCGGGCCCGCGCGGGGGCTGCGCGGTCACCATAGGCCGGTCGCCGACTTGAGCCGGCTCTCCGAGGCGAGGAGGAAGTTGCCGGACACGACCACCTGGTCGCCGGCCTCGAGCCCGCTGAGGACCTCGTACGCGCTGCCGGCCTTGAGGCCGAGCGTGACCTGGCGTGGCGCCAGGCGATCGCCGCCGAGATCGACGAAGACGATCCGCCGCGGCCCCGAGTAGATGATCGCGCTCTCGGGGACCTGCAGGCGCTCGCCGACGTCGGTGGTCAGCTCGACCGAGGCGTACATGTTGGGCCGCAGCGCCAGATCGCGGTTGGGCAGCTCGATGCGGACGCTGGCGGTGCGGGTGCCGGCGTCGAGCGACGGCGCCACGAACGTGACCTTGCCCTCGAAGATCTTGCCGGGCAGGTGGCCGAGGGTGACCCGGGCCGGCTGGCCGACCTTCACCTCCGCCAGATCCTGCTCGTAGATCTGGGCCTCGACCCAGACCCGGTCGAGCGCGGCGATCCGGAACAGCCGGTGGCCGGCGTCGACCGCGGCGCCGGCGACGACGTCCTTGTCGACGACGTAGCCCGAGGCCGGGGCGGCGATCGGGACGTACTGGAGCGGCGCGTGCTTGGCCGCGATCTTGTCGAGGGTGGCGGCGCCGAGGTCCCACAGCTCGAGGCGGCGGCGCGCCGCGGCGACCATGGCGTCGGCGCGACGGCGGTTGACGTCGTCGCGCGCGGCGTCGCGGGCGTCGAGCGCCAGCAGCCACTCCTGCTGCGCGGCGTAGACCTCGGGGCTGTAGATCGTGAACAGGGTCTGGCCGGCGCGGACCCGCTGGCCGGTCTCGTTGACGTACAGGCGTTCGATCCAGCCGCCGAACTTGAGCGACACGTCGGCCTGGCTGCGCTCGTCGTAGGCGACCAGGCCGACCGCGCGGATCGCGATCGTCATCGGCGCCCGCGCGATCGGCTGGACCCGCACGCCGATCTCCTGGCGGCGCTCGCCCTCGACGCGGATCACGCCGGAGCGGACCTCCTCGGCGGTGACCGGGGTCAGCTCCATGCCGCACACCGGGCAGGTGCCGGGGCCCTGCTGGTGGACCCACGGGTGCATCGGGCAGGTCCAGTGGTCGACGGCGTCGGGATCGTCGAGCGGCGCGTCGGCGCCGGCGGCGAAGACCTCGTCGAGGGTCAGCGGCGCGCCGCAGGTCTGCATCGCGGCGCCCTTGTAGGGGTTGGCCAGGTCGTCGCCGTCGGGCTGGATCCACCGGTTGAAGCCGTCGGTCATCGTGCACTCGTAGATGCGGCGCCCCTCGGCGAGCCGCGGATCGGCCGACACCAGCGCGAGCAGGGCGGCCGACAGGTCGGCGAAGTGGCGACGCGCGACCGCGAGGTCGGAGGCGCCGGCCAGGCTCTGGGCGGCGGCGACCGCGTCGCCGGCGCGGGCGTGGATCTCCGCCGGGGCGCCGGCGTCGGCCTGGTGCAGCGTCTCGATCGCGGTGGCCACCGCGTCGGCGGCGCCGGCCAGGCCGTCGGTGAGATCGGCGGCGAGCTGGAGGCGGACGTCCTCGTAGGCGCGCAGCGCGACCTCGACGGCGTCGCGCGCGGCCGGCGGGAACGTGTGCGGCGCGATCACCGGCGCCGGCGCCGGCGTCGACGCGCCGCCGCCGGCGTGGTCGTGATCGTGGGCCGGCGCCGCGGGCGCCGCGGCTGGGGCGGCGCCGCGGAACCAGGCGGTGACCTCGGCGCGGTAGACCAGCCCGACGATCGCCGCGGCGGCGACCAGCACATGGGCGCGATCAGACGCTCCAGGCCGTGGGCGCGACCGCGCCAGGGGCGGCGTCGGCGCCGGCTCGGCGGCCGGCGGCGCCTGAGGCTCGCGCGGATCGTCCGGCGCGCCAGCGTCGGGGTCGGGACGCGCGCGCGCGTCGTCGGGCGCGGCGGTGGCGGGGTCGACCGGCTCACTCATGGCGGTCTCCTTCGTCGGTCAGCGGAGGCGCCGTCGGCAGGTCGCCGCGGGCGCGGTCGAGCTCGGCGCGACGGCGCCAGGCGTCGGCGACCACCTGGAGGTGGGCGAGCCGGGCCTGCTCGACGGTGCGCCGCGCGCGGACGATCTCGATGACGTCGGCGCGGGCGCTGGGCAGCCGGCTCACCAGCGCGTCGATGCGCGCCTCGGCGGTCGGCAGGATCTGATCGCGGTACAGGGTCGCGAGGTCGCGGGCCTCGGCGTCACGCCGCCACGCCTCGGCGACCTCGGCGCGGATCGTCGCCTCGGCGCCGGCGCGATCGGCGGCGACCCGCCGGGCCTGGGCGCGGGCGCCGTCGACGGCGGCGTGGCGGCGATCGCGCCACACCGGCAGCGAGACGCCGACGCCGACCATGATCTGGTGCTCGAGCATCGGGAACATCGTGGTGTAGGTGCCCATCAGCCGGAGGTCGGGGTACTGGTCCTTGTCGGCGATCGCGACCGCCGCGGCGGCGCCGTCGGCGCGCGCCGCCAGGACCGCCAGCTCGGGGCGCGCCACCAGCGCCGCGGCCTCGGCGTCGTCGAGCGAGCCGACCGGCGCGCCCGGCGCGGCCAGCGCGACCGGCGGCGGCGGCAGCGGCAGCTCGGGGCGCAGGTGCAAGAGCGCGTTGATCGCCTGGGCGGCGACGTCACGACGCGAGCCCAGCTCGATCGACACGCGGCGGCGGTCGGCGACCTCGAGGTCGATCGCGAGGGCGTCGTCCTGCCAGGCCTGGCCGACGCCGAGGCGGGCCTCGACCAGCCGCGCCTCGTCCTCGAGCAGGCGGACGTCGTCGGCGACGATCTCGAGGGCCCGGGTCGCGGCGTAGTAGTCGTAGTAGAGCTGGGCGGCGCTGGCAGCCAGCCGGAGCCGGACCTCGGCGACGTCGGCGCGCGCCATCGCGGCCTCGGCGACCGCGAGCTCGCCGGCGAGGCGGCGCTTGCCCGGCCACGGCAGGCTCTGGCTGATCTCGACGGTCTGACCGAACCGGACGTCGCTCGACGCGATGCTCAGCGGCGCGATCGAGTACGAGACCATCGGGTCGGGCAGCGCCGCCTCCTGCGGGTAGCGCGCGAGCGCCGCCTGCCACGCCGCGCGCGCGGCGTCGAGGTCGGGGTTGCGATCCAGGACGGCCTGGACGAGCTCGTCGAGCCGCAGCGGGCCGTCGACGAAGAGCGGCGCGTCGCCGAGCTCGACGGGCGCGGCGCGGCCAGGCCCGGCGGCCAGGTCGGCCGAGAGTTGCTGGTAGCGGGGCGAGGTGATCGCGCACGCCGAGGCGACGAACGCGAGCCCCGCCACACCGAGGTGGCGAAACCGAAACGCAGACGATCCCATGACACTCCTCGCGAGCTGGGGTGCGGCGGAGGCCGCGCCTTCACGACTCGAGCGCGAGCGACGGGATCAGCAGATCAGGGCGGTGTGCTGGCGGAGCAAGGAGGCGGCGCCGGGCGGCGGCGCGCGCGGCCGGGCGCGCGGCGTGACGAGCCGGGCGCGGGGCGCCTGCGCGATCCACGCCACCGGCACGACGACCGCGACGATCGCGGCGTCGTGGCCGTGGTCGCCGGCGATGGCCGGGGTCGACGACGGCGACGGCGCGGCGTCGTCGCCGCGGACCTCGCAGCAGCAGGCCCGCTGGAACCGCGCCGCGTGATCGACGGCGGCGCCGTCGGCGGCGCGCTCGGACCGGGCCGCGGCCTGGTGGGCGCAGCAGCAGTCATCCGGCGCGGCGCACGGCAGCCCGACCGCGGCGAACGCGGTCACCGGTCCGAGCAGGACCAGGACGGCGGCCAGGGCGAGGATGCGCGCGCGCATGCAGTGCCAGGATAGGCCCGGAGGCCCACGACCGCAAACGCGGAGTCTTCGCCGTCACTGCACGGGCGCGCAGCATGTGCGCGAAATCGGGGTCGCGCGACCGCCGGATCATCGCGGCGCCGGCGCGGCGCCGCCGTACCATGGGTCGCGTGCCCGCGCCCCCCGATCCCCCGCCCTGGCTACAGGTCCGGCGCTTCGCCTGCGGCGAGCACGCGCCGGTGTCGCTGTGCTGGCGCGGCGACGAGCTCATCGACTGGGTGTGCGGCGGTGACCGCTGGGTCGACGGCGTGTTCGTGTCGGCGCGGCGCGGCTGGGGCTACGGCCGCTTCGACGGCGCCGTCGCCGATCCGACGGGCCGGTGGGCGGTGGTGCACGAGCGCACCGGCACCGCCGCGCTGCTGCTCCACGACGGCGAGATCGTGCGCGAGCTGCACCGCTCGCCCTACCACGCCGACGACTTCCTGTTCCCGGTGTGCCTGTTCGCGGGCGCCGACGGCCGGGTCCTCCTCGCCCACTGCCCCGACCACTACGGGCGCATCGACCTGGACGACGCCGCCACCGGCGAGCGGCTGACCCGCGGCGACGGTCGCCGGACCATCGACTTCTTCCACAGCCAGCTCGCGGCGTCGCCGTCGGGGACCGGCCTGCTCAGCGCCGGCTGGGTCTGGCACCCGTGGGACGCCGTCGTGTGGTTCGACGTCGCCGCGTGCCTGCGCGATCCGGCCCGGCTCGACGCCCTCGACGGCGCGCCCCACAGCCGCAACGTCTGCCTCGCCGAGGAGAGCTCGGCGGCGTGGCTCGACGATCGCCACGTCGTCGTCGGCGGCTCGGCCGAGCCCGAGGATCCCGACGAGGTCGCCGAGGTCGCGCGCGACCACCCGGGGCCGCGGCTGCACCCGCTCGGCCTCGCGGTGTACGACGTCGTCGCCGGCCGCTGCGTCCGCGACGTCGCGCTCGGCTACGCGCCGGGCGCGATGATGCCGGTCGGGCCGCGCCACGTCGTGACCTTCGACGACCATCCGCGCCTGGTCGACCTCGACGCCGGCCGGGTCGTCCACGCCTGGCCGCACCTGCGCTCCGGGGCCAGCGTGTCGAGCATCGTCGGCAACCGGACCGAGCCGCCGCCGGCGCTGGCGCTGGATCCGGCGCGTCACCGGTTCGCGATCTATGTCGGCAACGGCGGCGGCGATGGCGGCCACGGCGGCGGCAGCGGCGACGGCGATGGCGATGGCGATGGCGACGCGATCGAGGTGATCACGATCGACGTCACGGCGCTGCCGTGACGGCGGCGGCGAGGAGCGGGCCCGCACGCGCGGATCCCAGAGGCTCCGGAGAGGCGGAGGGGGACGATCCAGAGGTGCGCGGACCGCTGGGGACGTCGGGCAGGCGGCGCGGATGGGTGGGGGGGCAGCCGCCAGCGGCGCCGCACGGTGGTAGCCGGTCGGGATCGGGCCAGGCCCGCTCCAGCGCTGCAGCCGATCGCTGGCTTCCCGATGAGCGTGGGTGCTCGCGCGGGCGTCGGCGCCGGGCACCACCACCGGCGCCGGGCCCGAAGACGGGGGCCCGGCGCCTCGGCGCGGGGCGCGGGCGTGGGCGGACTGTCCGGACACCGGACAGAATCGACAAGCGCCCTCGAAGGAAATGTCGTTTTCGCTTGACGCGTCCAGCGGCTGTCGTCGGCGCCCGGGCGCGACCCCGACGACGATCGTCCACCAGACGCGCACAGCGCACCGAGGTGCCGCGAAGCCATGCATAGGGTCGATTCGAAGGAACCACCTCGCCTTCGCGGCGCAGCGGGGTGAAGACGAGGTCCGAAAACCCCGTGGTAGAAAGGAATGCGCGCGTGCGCAGGGAGGTGTGGAGATGTTCGATCGCGACGACGAGCGTGGTGTTGGGGCGGCGGCCGGATTTGCCGGCGCCGGGGCTGCCGTGGGACGTGGAGCCACGCCGGCCCCCGACTGGCGGCAACTCGACCGCCAGCTGCGCGGCATCGCCCGGCGCCGCGCCGCACTCGATGCTGAAGAGGCGCGCTGGCTGGTGCTCGCGCAGCAGCTGGAGCTGCACCGGCGCTTCGGCTACGCGACCTTGCTCGAATACCTGGAGCGCACGCTCGGCTACGGGCCTCGCGCCGCACGCGAGCGGCTGCGGGTCGCGACCGCGCTGCAGGTCTTGCCGGCGACCGCGGCGGCGCTGGCCTGCGGCGACCACGCCTACTCGGCGGTGCGCGAGCTGACCCGCGTGTGCCGGCAGGACACCGAGCGCGTGTGGCTCGATGCCGTTGCGGGCAAGACGGTGCACGAGATCGAGACCATGGTCGCCGGGCGCAAGCCGGGTGACCTGCCCGGCGACCCGGTAGATCCCGAGGACGTGCGCAAGACGCTGGTCATGGAGCTCTCGGCCGAGACCTTCGCGGTGTGGCGCGACGCCCGGCTCGCGCTGGAGCTCGAGCGCGGCGAACCGGTGTCGGACGACGAGGTCCTGCGCACGCTGTGCCTCGACCGGCTCGCCGGTGCCGGCGACGGTGCGCGCGCCGGCGGGCGCGCCGCGTACCAGATCGCGCTGATGGTCTGCCCCTCGTGCGATCGCTCGACCCAGGACGGCGGCGGTCGCACGGTCGAGGTCCCGGCGCGCGTCACGGCGCGGGCGCGATGCGACGCCCGCGTGATCGGCCGGGTCGATGGCGACCGCGTCGACAAGGCGACGCCGACGATCCCGCCGCGGGTGCGCGCGGCGGTGATCGCACGCGATCACGCGCGGTGCCGGGTACCGGGCTGTCGGTCGGCACGCTGGATCGAGGTGCACCATGTGCGGCCGCGGGCGCAGGGCGGGCGGCACACCATGGACAACCTGATCTGTCTGTGCGGCGGGCACCACGACGCGGTCCACGTGGGTCGGCTGCGGATCGCGCGGGCGGCGTCGGGAGAGATCGTGTTCACCCACGCCGATGGGCGCCAGTACGGGGCAACGCCAGGCACCACGAAGACGCCCTCCGAAGTCATGTCCCACGTGGGCCACGCGGCCCACGACTATGTAGTGGCGGTGAGGTCAAGCGCGGATCTCCGCCGTTCGCCGCGCTCGTGTTCGTGAGCGGCGCCTGGTTCGACCCGAGGTTCGGCGGTCCCGGAAGGAGGATGTCGGGCTGTCGTACTCGACTATTCGCGCTCGTCGGCGCAGTAGCGAAATCCATCGGCGACGTCGCATTCGTGGGTACCAGGTCGTCGCCGACGGAATCGGTACGCCTGAACGTGGGCCTCGCGATCGTCGCCTCTGGACAGCCTTGACCCGGGTGCGTCTGGAGCGCGGCTACGCGGTTGCGTCCGCTGGCCGAGCGCTTCGCGATGGGCGGTACGGCGTCCCGTCGCGCCACATCGCGAACAGGATCCCGGCGAGCTTCCTCGCGAGCGCCACCACGGCGATGAACCTTCCCCGGCGCGCGGCGATCGTCGTCGCCCATCGGGTGGCAGGGTCGTTCGGCTGCGTGCGCAGCAGGGTCCACGCGGCCTGCACCAGCGCGCGACGGAGCGCGATCGGGCCAGCCTTGGTGATCCCGGTCATGCGCACCGTCTGCGAGCTCGAGCGCTCCCCGGGCGTCAGGCCCAGGTAGGACTCGAGCTGATGTGCCGTCGCGAACCGGGTCACGTCGTCGAGTGCCGCCACGAAGCGCACCGAGGTCACGGGCCCCACGCCCGGCGCCGTCATCAGCAGCCGGCAGATCGGATGCTCGCTCGCGAACCGCGACACCTGCGCGTCCGCGAGGGCGATCTGTGCGTTCACGGCGTCGATCACCAGGAGCTGGCGCTCGACGTGTTCCGGCAGCGGCGTCTCGCGCATCGTCGCGTGGGCGCGTACGCGTGCCGGGAACGACTTCGTCGCGCCCGTCTTCACGCGCCACAGTTGCGTGCGCAGCCAGCCGCGCGTGTTGTTGATCAACTTCGTCCGGGTCTCGATCAGCGACTCGCGGGCGCCGCAGATCGACTTCAGCTCGCGCGCCAACGTCGTCGGCACGTGGACCGACGGTAGGTCGATCCGGCACGAGACCTCGCTCAGCACCTGGGCGTCCCGCCGGTCCGTCTTCACGCCGCGCGCGCCGACCCCGAGCGTCTTCACCAGCGTCGCCGGCACCACGCGCACGTCGTGCCCCGCTTGCTTGGCCGCGTCGGCCAGGTGGAACGCCTCGGCGCACGTCTCCAGGATCACGCGGCAAGGCTCCCAGCTCGCCATCCGGGCCGGGAGTCGCTTCGTCGCGACGCGGGCCTCCTCGACGATCGTCCCGTCCGACCTGCGAATGCAGATCTGCGATTCCTTGCCCCCCAGATCGATGGCAACATGGTTCACGGCTGTCCTCCTCGGTGTGCGCCTCGAGCGCGTTGCTTGTGGAGGCCCGATTCTCGGTGACCTCGGTCGCCGAGGGGGCAGCCGCTTTGCCTCGGCGTGCTCGCGGTGCGTTCGTGCGGGGCGCCACTACATCCGTTCTTGGGGCTTTCGCTCGCGGAGCTCCTCGAGCGCGCGACGCAGGAGGTGTCGTCATCGACATGAACGCACGCCGCCGCTGCCGCCGACGGCAACGCCGGCGCCCCGCGCCGAGGCGCCGGGCCCCCGTCTTCGGGCCCGGCGCCGGTGGTGGTGCCCGGCGCCGACGCCCGCGCGAGCACCGGCGCTCATCGGGGAGCCAGCGGTCGGCTGCAGCCAGCCCGCAGCCCCGCATCACCCCGCGCTCCGTCCGCGCCTGCCCCGTCCGCGCCTGCCCCGTCCGCGCCTGCCCCGTCCTACCGCGCCCCGGCCGACCGGCCGCTCCGCACGGCATCCCGCCCTCCCCCACCGCCCTCTCCGGAGCCTCCGAGAGCCAGCCTCGACGCGCCGTCCCGCCTTCCCTGCACCCCCCGCGCGCAGCCCCCGCCCGCGCCGGCCGCCCGCTCACCGCGCGGCGTCGTCGACGACGCGGCTGACCAGCCGCACCGCCGCGGCGGCATACGCGAAGTCGACCGTGTCGTAGGTGTCGCCGGGCATGTGGTAGTACGGCGTGGTGTCGCCGCCGACGAACTCCTCGGTGACGCCGGCGGCGGCGTAGCCGCGCTCGCGGAACGCGACGTGATCGGTGCCGCCGGTCTGGGTGCGTCGCACGCCCACGCCGAGCGCCGCCGCAGCCGCCTGGTACGCGGCGTAGAGCGCGTCGGTGGGCAGCTCGATCTCGAAGACGCGATCGCCGTCGCTGTCCCAGCCGACCTGATCGACGGTGTGGACAGCGACGACGTGCTCGCCGGCCTGGAACAGCGCGCCGGCCAGCGCGGTGCTGCCGACGATGCCGATCTCCTCCTGATCGAAGAACGCGACGATCACGCCGGTGCGGCGGCAGGTGTCGCGCAGCAGGCGCGCGGTCGCCAGCACCGCGGCGACGCCGCTGCCGTCGTCGTTGGCGCCCGGGCTGCCCTGCACGGTGTCGAGGTGAGCGCCGACGACGATCCACCCGGCGGCGGGTTCGGTGCCGGGCAGGCGCGCGACCACGTTGCTGCCGGTGCCGTAGGCGAGCTGCTGGGCGTCGAGGCCGAGGCCGTCGAGCTCGGCCTCGAGCCAGTCGCGGACGGCGGCGCGCCGCGCCGGCGCCGAGCGATCGACGAGACGGACCCCGGCCGTGAGGTCGGCGGCCCCGGACAGACGTGCGACCGTGTCGCGCAGCTCGGCGTCGAGCCACGCCGGCGCAGCCTCCAGCGTCGCGCAGCCGGCGGCGTCGGGGCCGGCGCCGCCGTCGGGCGCGGTGACGTCGGCGTCGGGCGCGACGTCGTCACCGACGTCGTCGCCGCCCGCCACGCCGCCGCACGCCGCGGTCGCCAGCGCGACCGCGAGCCAGCCGGCCGCGCCGCGGCTCACGACGAGCTCGGCTTCTTGGCCGGCGGGTCGGTGTAGTCGACCTTGCCTTCGATGTGGAAGTGGTCGTCGTGCGACTCGGGATCGTTGCGCGGCGTCAGCACGGTGCGGAAACCGCCCGAGTCGTTGAACAGCTGCTCGAGCCGCAGCAGCAGCTCGTTGCCCTTGAGGTAGTCGTCGGCGACCACGGCCTCGTTGCCGGCGGCGTCGATGAACGAGTGACAGTCCATGGCCAGGCCCAGCGCGTGCCGCGACAGCGACTTGCGGCGCTTGCCGTAGACCTGGACCGTGTCGTAGCGGTAGACGCTCGAGAACTTGATCTCGCGCAGGCCCTCCGCGTAGAGCTGCGGCGCGATCCGCGCCAGCTGCAGCGCCAGGTGGCAGTCCATCGTGTGCGGCGGCTTGCGCCACCACGACACCAGCTTGATGCCGCCGATCTCCATGTCGGGCAGGACGATCGGCGTCGCGATCTTCTTGGTCTTCTTGCCGGCCTTCCACTTCACGCCGAGCGCGGTGAGCTCGTCGAGGCAGGCCAGGCCCTCGGCCTTCATCGCGCGGCTCGGCGGCCAGCTCCAGCCCGGCGGCATGTTGGCCTTCTTGACCTCGGCCCGGACCGCCTTGCGGCGCTGCTTCTTGCTCTTCTTCTTGGACCGCCGCGACGACTTCTTCGACGACTTCTTCTTCGACGACTTCTTCGCCTTCGACGACGACTTCGACGACTTCGACGACTTCGACGACTTCGACGACGACGACGACGAGTCGCCGCTGTCGCGACCGGACCCGGCTTCGGCCGCGATCGCGGTCGTGGCGACGAAGACGGCCGCCAGCAGCATCAGGGCGGTCACGCGGAGCAGCGAGCGCAGCATCGCGGCCAGCCTATACCCCGGCTCGTCGAGCCGGGAGTGAAATACGCTGACACGGGAGTGCCGAACGCCGCCCCTGCGCCTCATCCATGGAACGTCGCCGGTTTACGCTGCCCGCGATGGACCTGGAGCAGCTCGAAGCCCTCGCCCTCGCCGACGATCGTGACGCCGTCCTCGCCCAGCTGTTGCCGGGCACCGAAGATCACGACTACTGGCGCGGCGTCCACCTGCAGCACGCCGGCCGCCTCGACGAGGTCGACGATCTGCTCGCCGGCTGGGCCAAGCGCCACGGCCACGGTCGTGACGCCCACACCCGCCTCGCCCGCCGCCAGCGGCTGCTGCGCGCCGGCGCCTCGCCCGCCGAGCACGCCGACGCGATCCGGTTCGAGGTCGGGCTCGCGCTCGACGATCAGGCCGAGGCCGAGGCCGCGGCGCAGCGGCTGCCGACCGCGCTCGACCCGGCGCTGATCGACGCCGCGGCGCTGGTGCGCGACGCGCTCGGCCGCGCCTCCGATCTGTCGTACGTCACCGACGACGCGCTCGCCGACCTGGTCCTCGACGGCGTCGCGCTGTCGACCAGCCAGCGCCGTCACCTGCTGCAGCGCCTCGGCCGCGCCAACCTGGCCGGCCTGGTCGCGCTGATCGCCGCCGATCTCGACGAGCGCTCGTCGCCGCGGTTCGGCCAGCTCGCGGTCCACCGCTGGCTGACCCTGGCCCAGCTCGAGGAGCTCGCGACCCTGCGCCCGGCGCTGCAGAGCGACGCCGGCTGGGTCGACGCCGTGCTGGCGCGGCTGCGGCCACCGGCGCACGTCGAGTGGCAGCACGACCTCGCGGCCCGCGCCGCCCACCTCGATCACCTGTGGCAGTTCGCCGCCGAGCTGGGCCCGGCGTTCGCGACCCTCAAGGCGACGATCCTCTACCACCGCCTCGACGTCGATCGCCGGCGCGGCGCCCTCGACGACGCCGCGCGCGCCCGGCTGCTGACCTACCTGGCGCTGCCGCGCCGGGTCGGCTACGTCGACCCGGCCTGGCTGCGCCGCTTCAGCGGCGACCAGGTCGCGCAGCCCGGCGCCGCGATCGACGCCGCCGGCCTGGCCGCGATCGGCGACGACGAGCCGCTGGTCCGCGAGCTGCTCGAGCACTTCCTCGCCACCGACGACGGCGACGATCTGGCCCGCCACCTCCGCAGCGACTGGGTCGACGAGGTGCGCGCGGTGGCGCGGCTGCTCGCCGGCGCCGCCGACCCCGATCGCTGGGCCGCGGTGCTGGGGCCGAGCAAGCTGGCGGCGCTGCGCGACCGCGTCGACATCGAGCTGACCGCCCGCAACCCCGAGGTGTGGGCCGCCGACGCGCCGGTCGTCCTCGAGGTCGACGTCAAGAACGTGCCGCGCCTGACCGTCAAGGTCTTCCGCATCGACGCGGTCGCGTACTTCCTGGCCCGCGGCCGCGAGGTCGACACCAGCCTCGATCTCGACGGCATGGTCGCCGGCGACGAGTCGGTGATCACCAGCGACGAGCCGCCGATGCGGCGGCAGCGCCGGCGCCTCGAGCTGGCCGGCTGCGCCCGCCCCGGCACCTACGTCGTCGAGCTGATCGGCAACGGCCGGTCGAGCCGCGCGCTGGTCCGCAAGGGCGGCCTGCGCCACACCGTGCGGGTCGGCGCCGCCGGCCCGGTGGTCCGGGTCCACGACGAGGCCGGGCGCCCGGTGCCCGACGCCCGGCTGTGGCTCGGCGGCCGCGAGCTGACGCCGCGCGACGACGGCGCCATCACGGTGCCGTTCTCGACCCACCCGCAGGCGGCGCCGATCCTGCTGGTCCACGGCGACGTCACCAGCCGCGAGGTCCTCGACCACCCGGCCGAGAGCTACCACTTCGCCGCCGGGCTGCACCTCGAGCGCGAGGGCCTGGTCGCCGGCAAGCCGGCGCGGGTGCTGGTGCGCCCGCTGCTCACCGTCGCCGGCTGGCCGGCGCCGGTGGCGCTGATCCAGGATCCCCGGGTCGAGCTGACCGTCACCGATCTGGCCGGGACGTCGTCGAGCAAGCAGCAGCCGGTGACGCTGCGCGACGACGGCGAGACCGTCGTCGAGCTGCAGGTCCCCGAGGACGCGGCGCGGATCGCGGTCGCGGTGCGCGGCCGGGTCCGGATCGCCTCGACCCAGCAGGACCTCGACGTCGTCGATCAGGTCGAGGCCGAGCTGGCGCTGATCCACCGCGGCGCCCACACCGAGGCGATGCACCTCGCCGCCACCGCCGACGGCCACGCCCTGGCGCTGCTCGGCAAGACCGGCGAGCCGCGGGCGGCGCGCGCGCTGGGCCTGCAGCTCCACCACCGCGCGGTCACGTTCGACGTCGCGGTCACGCTCGAGACCGACGCCCGCGGCCAGATCGCGCTGGGCGCGCTGCCCGGCGTCGATCGCGTGATCGCGCGCCTGCCGTCGGGGCTGCAGCAGCAGTGGTGGCTCGACGTCCCGGTCGAGGTGCCGCGCGCGATCCACGCCGTCGCCGGGGCCGCGATCACGGTGCCGGCGCCACGCGGCCTCGCCGACGACGCCGCCGCCGCGCTGCCGCGGTGGCTGGCGCTGGTCGAGCTGCGCGACGCCGCGGTGATCCGCGACGTCACCGATCACGTCGGCGTCGACGCCGGCGCGCTGGTGATCCGCGACCTGCCGGCCGGCCGC
Organism: Kofleriaceae bacterium; assembly: GCA_020633495.1. Lineage (GTDB taxonomy): Bacteria > Myxococcota_A > Polyangia > Haliangiales > Haliangiaceae > WYBA01. Next base: position 65,509 of record JACKDR010000008.1, read on the forward strand.
TACGCGCTGGTCGCGCGCGGCCTGGCGCCGGTCCTGCTCGAGGTCGTCCCCGGCGACGCGATCGTCGCCGACGGCTGGGCCGCCAGCGGCCCGCGCGACGTCGAGCTGACCCCGCCGCTGCCGCTGGTGCGCACGCTCGCCGCCGACGCCACCCACCTGACCGTGCGGGTGTCCGACGCCGGGCCGCACACCCGCGTCCACCTGATCGCGACCCGCTACCGCCCCGACGGCGCGCTGCCGCGGACCCTGGGCCGGGCGCCGCGCGACCGCGGCGCCGCGGCCTGGCAGGCGCCGCGCTCCCACTACGTCTCGGGCCGCGACCTCGGCGACGAGTACCGCTACGTCCTCGACCGGCGCACCGCGCCGCGCCGGCCGGGCACGCTGCTCGAGCGCCCCGGGCTGCTGCTCAACCCGTGGGCGCTGCGCACGACGTCGACGTCGATCCAGGAGGCCGCCACCGGCGGCGGCTACGGCGGCTCGCCGCCGCGCCCGGCGCGCGCCCGGCCCCGGTCGCGCGGCCGACCCCGCAGGGCGCGGCCAGCGCCGCCGCGTTCCCGACCCTCGACTTCCTGGCCGCGCCGGCGCCGGTGCTCGCCAACCTGCGCCCCGACGACGACGGCGTCATCCGGGTCGCGCTCGCCGACCTCGGCGCCGCCCAGCACGTCCGCGCGATCGTCGTCGATCCGGCGCTGACGTCGATCGCCGAGCTGCGCCTGCCGCGCCGCGACGCGCCGCCGCGCGATCGCCGGCTCAAGAACGCGCTCGACCCGGCGCGCCACCTCGCCGAGGATCGCCGGGTCGAGGGCCTGCCCGCCGGCGCCGCGGTCGTCGTCGAGGACGTCGCGTCCGGCAAGCTCGAGCTGGTCGACACGGTCGCGCGCGCCCACCAGCTGCTGCTGACGCTCGGCGCCGACGGCGCGCTGCGCGAGCTCGGGTTCGTCACGACCTGGCACAAGCTGTCCGACGCCGAGCGCCGCGCCCGCTACGCCAGGTACGCGTGCCACGAGCTGCACCTGTTCCTGCGCTTCAAGGATCCGGCGTTCTTCGCCGCGGTGGTCAAGCCGTACCTGGCCCACAAGCGCGACAAGACCTTCCTCGATCGCTGGCTGCTCGACGACGACGTCTCGGCCTGGCTGGAGCCGTGGGCGTTCGGGCGGCTCAACGCGCTCGAGCGCATCCTGCTGGCGCGCGCGGTCGCGCCGGCCCGCGCCTCGGTGACCCGGCTGCTCGGCGACGCCGTCGACCTGATCCCGCCGGATCCCGAGGGCGACGCCCGCCTGGTCGACACCCTGCTCGGCGCGTCCGCGCTCGAGGGCGGCGGCGTCGCCGCCCAGGCCATGCCCCAGGAGGCCGACGAGCTGTTCGACATGGAGGACCACGGGGTCGAGGAGGAGGAGGCCAAGGAGTACGACGCGGCCCCCGCCAAGAAGGCCAAGGGCCGCAGCCGCGCCGCCAAGCTGGACAGCTTCGGCGGCCCGCCCGGCGGTGCGCCGATGCCACCGCCGCCGGCCGCGCCGATGATGGCGATGCCGATGGCGGAGGCCTCCGCGACCCTCGCCGGCGGCTACGCCGGCGACTTCGACGACGCCATCGCCGATCTCGCCGAGCGCGAGCGCGCCGAGCCGCTGTACCGCGGCGCCGACAAGACCCAGGAGTGGGCCGAGTCGAACTGGTGGCACCGTCGCGTCGAGGACGCCGGCCCCGAGCTGATCGAGCCCAACCGGTTCTGGCGCGACCTCGCCCGTCACGACGACGGCGACGGCCCGTTCCTGTCGCCGCACCTCGGCGAGTGCACCGGCAGCTTCGCCGAGGCGATGTGCGCGCTCGCGGTCCTCGACCTGCCGTTCGTCGCCGGCGCCCACGCGATCGCCGTCGACGATCGCCGGCTGACCCTGACCGCGGCCAGCCACGCGCTGGTGGCGCGGACCCGCATCGCCGAGGTCGCGGCCGGCGCCGAGCGGTCGCCGATCCTGGTCGGCCAGAGCTACTTCCGCGCCGACGATCGCTGGGAGTGGGACGGCGCCGAGCAGCGCGAGAAGTACGTCACCGGCGAGCTGCTGGTCGGCGTCGTCTACCAGTGCCAGGTCGTGGTCACCAACCCGACCAGCGCCCAGCAGCGGCTCGCGGTCCTGCTGCAGATCCCGCGCGGCGCGATGCCGGTCGACAGCGGGTTCGTGACCCGCACCGTGCACCTGCACCTGTCGCCGTACGGCACCCAGTCGCTCGAGTACGCCTTCTACTTCCCGTTCGGCGGCACCTGGCCGCACTACCCGGCCCACGTCACCCGCGACGGCGTCCTGCTCGCCGCGGCGCCGGCGACCGAGCTGATCGTGGTCAAGGAGCTCGGCGCCGGCGACGTCGGGTCGTGGGCGCACGTGTCGCAGCACGGCTCCACCGACGACGTCCTCGCCTTCCTCGACCGCGCCAACCTGGGCCGCCTCGACCTGGGCCGGATCGCGTGGCGGATGCGCGACCGCAACGCGTTCACGCTGATCACCGGGCTGTTGACCCGGCGCCACGCCTACGCCGACCGGCTGTGGGCGTACGCGCTGCGCCACGGCGATCGCGACCGCATCGCCGAGTGGCTGCGCCACCAGGACGGCTACGTGCGCCCGGCCGGGCCCGTCCTCGACGGCGCGATCGTCGACCTCGATCCGGTGACCCGCGGCTGGTACCAGCACCTCGAGTACGCGCCGCTGGTCAACGCCCGCGCCCACCAGCTCGGCGCCCGCCGCCGCATCCTCAACGACGCGCTGGGCGCCCAGTACCGCGCGTTCCTCGAGGTGGTCGCGCACCGCGCCCGCGCCGGCGCCGGCGACCTGCTGGCCGCCGCCCACTACCTGTTCTGCCTCGACCGCGTCGACGACGCCCTCGCCGCCCTCGACCGCGTCGACGCCGAGGCGGTGCCGTCGCGGCTGCAGCATGCCTACCTGGCGGCCTACGCAGCGTGCGTGCGCGGCGATCTCGACGCCGCGCGCGCCCTGGCGACCCCGTGGCGCGACCACCCGGTCGACCGCTGGCGGCACCGCTTCGTCGCGCTGCTGGCGATGCTCGACGAGGCCGGCGGCGCCGACGCCGCGGTCGCGGTCGATCCCGACAGCCGCGACCAGCGCATGGCCGAGGCCGCGGCGCGCCAGCCGTCGATCGACGTCGCGATCGAGGGCGGGCAGGTCGTGCTGCAGCACCACGCCCTCACCGGCTGCCAGCTGCGGTTCTTCCAGATGGACATCGAGCTGCTGTTCTCGCGCCAGCCGTTCGTCCAGGGCGACGTCGAGCGGTTCTCGTTCATCGAGCCCGGCCACGTCGTCGAGGTCGCGCTCGACGGCACCGGCCGCACCACCGTGCCGCTGCCGGCGGCGCTGCGCGGCGCCAACCTGGTGGTCGAAGCGGTCGCGCCCGGGCTGCGCCGCGCCGTCGCCCACTACGCCCACGACCTCGCGGTGCAGCTGTCGCACCAGTACGGCCAGCTCCGGGTGGTGCGGGCGTCGAGCCAGGCGGCGCTGCCGGCGACCTACGTCAAGGTCTACGGCCGCCAGCGCGGCGGCGCGGTGACCTTCTTCAAGGACGGCTACACCGACGTCCGCGGCCGCTTCGACTACGCGACGCTGTCGACCGACGATCTCGACCGGGTCGAGCGCTTCGCGATCCTGGTGGTCGCCGACGACGCCGGCGCGACCGTGCTCGAGGCCGCGCCGCCGCCGCGGTAGCCGGCGCGGCCGTCGCTCAGGACGCCGGCGCCGCCGCCGGCGAGCCCGCGGCGCCGCCGCCGCGGGCGTCGTGGACGATCGCCATGCTGATCGCGGTCTCGACGTCGGGCGCGATCGCCATCTTGCCGGGCACCCGCTTGATGCCGGCGCGCTCGAGGAGGTCGGCGACGTCGGGCTGCAGCGCCGCCAGGATGACCTTGCGGTCGGAGCGGTGCAGGCGATCGAGGATGGTCTCGAACGCGACCAGCCCGGTCGCGTCCATGACCGGCACGGCGCGCATCGAGATGATCACGACCGTGGTGTCGCTGTGGATGGTCTCGAGCGCGTCCATCGCGCTCTTGGCGGCGCCGAAGAACATCGGCCCGGCGATCTCGTAGAGCCGGACCCCGACCGGCAGGTCGAACTCCTTGTGGGTGGCGGTGTCGAGCTTGACCTGGGTCAGCACCGCCATGCGCCGCATGAACAAGAGCGCCGCCAGGACCACGCCGACCGACACCGCGATCACCATGTCGAAGAAGACGGTCAGGCCGAAGCAGGTCAGCAGCACCATGACGTCGCTGCGCGGCGCGGTGCGGACCAGGCGCGCGAAGTGGCGCGCCTCCGACATGTTCTTGGCGACGACCAGCAGGAGCGCGGCCATCGCCGCCATCGGCAGGTACGACACCAGCGGCGCCAGCGCGATCGTGCAGGCGAGGACGAAGACCGCGTGGATCGTCGCGGCGAACGGCGAGCGCGCGCCGGCGCGGATGTTGGTGGCGGTGCGGGCCAGCGCGCCGGTGGCGGGGATGCCGCCGAAGAACGGGCACACGATGTTGGCCAGGCCCAGGGCGATCAGCTCCGAGTTGGGGTCGTGCTTGGAGCCGCACATGCCGTCCGCGACCACCGCCGCCATCAGCGACTCGATCGCGCCGAGCACGGCGATCGCGAACGCCGACGGCAGCAGCGCCTTGATCATCGGGAAGCTGAGCGTGAACGACACGCCGCCCGGGTCCGGGGTCGCCCACGGCAGGCCGGGCAGCGGCGGCAGCGGCGGGATGCCGCTGACCGCCTCGCCGTCGATCAGGGTCTTGAACTTGGAGCCGATCGTCGCGACGTGGAAGCCCTCGATCACCTGGCCGAGGATCCACGCCGCCAGCGACGCCGCGACCAGCGCCAGCAGCGGCGCCGGGATCTTCTTGATGACGCGCGGCAGGCCGATCAGCAGCGCCAGCGTGAACGCGGCGATCGCGACATCCCAGCGGCTGACGTCGGGCAGCGCGGCGCCGACCGAGCGGACGTAGTCGAAGACGCCGTCGGAGGCGGCGGCCTTGCCGCCCATGAGGGCGTGCGGATCGACGCCGAGCAGGCCCTTGAGCTGCAGCACCGCGATCACCAGCGCGATGCCGGCGGTGAACCCGGTGGTCACCGGGTGCGGGATGAACTCCATGAGCTTGCCCAGGCGGGCCAGCCCCATCAGCACGAGGATGATGCCGGCCATCATGCCGGCGACGAGCAGCCCGGGCAGGCCGAAGTCGCGGACCACCGGCAGCAGGATCACGACGAACGCCGCGGTCGGCCCGGTGACCTGGACCCGCGTGCCGCCGAGGAGCGACACGATGATGCCCGCGATGATCGCGGTGTACAGGCCGTGCTGCGGCGGCACGCCGGACGCGATCGCCAGCGCCATCGACAGCGGCAGCGCGACGACGCCGACGACGAGGCCGGCCATCAGGTCGGCGCGGAAGTCGACCGCGTGGTAGCCCTCCTTGAGGCGCGACCGCAGGCCGTAGGCGAGCTGATCCTTGATCCCCGCGGCGACGGCGAGCTGTGCGCGGAGCGCATCGGTGAGCTCGTCGACGTACCGCATGGATCGGTGCCCCTTCCTTTATCAAACCGGCCCGCCGAAGTCACGAAATCCCGGCGCCACGACGCGCGTCGCGCCGCGCGCAGTACCATCGCGGCGACATGGCCACGCGCACCAGCTTCGAGGTCGCGACCCGCGGCCGCGGCACCTACGACATCACGCGGGAGGTCCAGGCGGCGGTGGCGCGCGCCGGCGACGGCGACGGCCTGGCCCACGTCTTCGTCCACCACACCAGCGCGTCGGTGATCCTGTGCGAGAACGCCGACCCGTCGGTGCGCCACGATCTCGAGACCTACTTCGCGCGGCTGGTGCCCGACGGCGACCCGCGGTTCAGCCACGACGCCGAGGGCGACGACGACATGCCCGCCCACGTCCGCACGGTGCTGACCGCGAGCGCGGTCACCGTGCCGGTGGCGCGCGGCCGCGCCGACCTCGGCACCTGGCAGGGCATCTACCTGTGGGAGCACCGGACCGCGCCGCACCGGCGCCGGGTCACGGTGACGGTGCTGGCGTGACCGACGACGACGACGACGCCTACGCGGCCACGCTGCGCGAGGCGATCGCCCACCTGGCGTCGCACGATCCGACCTGCGCGCGCTTCGGTGCCCGCCACCACCGCTACCTCACCGGGCCGCGCCTCGACGACGCCCGCCTCGCCGCGATCGAGGCCGAGGTCGGGATCCGGCTGCCCGACGACTACCGCGCCCACCTGCGCACGATCGGCGACGGCGGCGCCGGGCCGTACCACGGCCTCATGCCGCTCGATCACCCGCTCCAGCTCGCCGCCGCGCGCGGCGCGTTCGCGCTGCGCGACACGACCGCCACCGTCGACGCGCCGCGCGGGCCAGCGCTGTACCAGGGCGTGGTCGGGCTCGCCCACCTCGGCTGCGGCTACGTCGCGTTCCTGGTGGTCGCGGGGCCGGCGCGCGGCCAGGTCTGGCTCGACGGCCGCGGCGCCGACGACGGGGTGCGGCCGATCGTCACGGGCGACGGCGCGTTCCGCGCGTTCTTCCACGAGTGGATCGACGCGCTCGCCCACGCCCGCTGGCCGCGCGGCTGGGTGACGCCGGGGCGGTGCGCGCTGCCGTCGGCGCTGACCGCGTACCTGCGCGCGGTCGAGCAGCGGCTGGGCCTGGCCGACGGCGCGCTCGCCGGCGACGCCCTGCGCGAGGCCCTCGACGACATCCCCGACGGCGGCATCGCCGTCGCCGACGGCGGCGACACCCCGTTCTTCGCCTCCGGCGACCAGGTCGACCTGTGCGTGGTGTGCGAGCAGACCCTCGAGAACCTGGTGCCGCAGGGCATGCGACGGGCCCAGGTCCAGCCGGGCGTGGCGCCGATCCCGATGCGCGACCGGGCGCCATGGGCGGCCGCCTCCGTCCCGTAACGAAATCGTCGACGTGGCGTCAGACCAGCGCCCTAGGGTGGGCGGGCGTGATCACGTTCAGCAACCACGGCGCGGACGGCGCCCCCACCGCCACGGTCGCCGAGCGCGTCGCGGTGCGCGCGCTGGACGCGGTGATCGACGCCGGGCGCGTCGCGGCGCGCGGCCGCTGGGAGCTGGAGCTGGTGGCGTGGCTCAGCGATCGTCGTCGGGCGATCGCCGCCGGGATCCGCGCGGGGCTCGACGTCGCCGAGGTCGCCTGGACCCCCGAGCACTTCGCCGAGCAGCAGCGCTTCGTCGCCGCGATCTGCGCCAGCGCGGCGCGGGCCACCGCCGGCGCCGACGCCGACGTCGCGACCGGGGTCGCCGGGCTCGGCCGGGTGGTCGCCGCGCACCGCCGCGACCTGGTCGGGTTCGGCCGCCGCTGGCGCTGGCTGTCGGGGCGCCCGGTGGTGGCCGGACCGCTGCTGCCGTCCGGATTGCCTGCCAAGCCCTGAAAGTTCAGTGGCTTACAGCATCGCCCCGGGGCGCCTCCGCCCGCCGGGCCGGCGATGTACAGTGCCCTGCCTCCGATGACCCGGCCCCTGGAACGGCGCCCCGGCTTCTACCCGCAGCCCAACAACTGGACCTGCGGGCCGTTCGCCCTCAAGCACGCGCTGGTCGCGCTCGGCCACGGCGTCGACGCCAAGGACATCCAGCTCACCGCCAAGAGCACCTGGGGCGCGGGCACCGACGAGATCCAGCTGGCGCGGGCGGCCCGCTCGTTCGACTGCGACCTGATGCTGGAGCGACGCCGCGATCCCGACGAGGCCCGCAAGCTGCTCGTGAAGTACCTGCGCGAGCAGACCCCGGTGCTGCTCTGCGTCGACCAGTGGTCGCACTGGATCACCGTGGTCCGCCACGCCGACCGCCGCTTCGTCGTGATCGACAGCGAGCTCGATCCGGTGCTCAACATCCTGACCTGGCCGCAGCTGCGCAACCGGTGGCGGTACCACGACAAGGCCTACGACGCGACCAACCCGCCGGTCCTCTACGACCTGATGGCGGTGCAGCCGCGCTCGCGTACGACGGTCAAGGCCGACTTCTCGGTCGACCGGGTCAAGTTCCTGCGCCGCCCCGAGAACCACGCCCTCGCCCTGCACTGGGACGAGTACCTCGAGGATCTGCTCGAGGTGTGCACGCCGCAGTCGACGCGCATCACCGAGGCGCTGTCGATGGGCGAGTTCCTGCGCCGGCACCAGGAGCTGCTGGTGTCGCGGGTCGTCTACTGGCACGGCGAGATCGAGCGCGAGGCGATCCTGCGCATCCTGCGCAACCTGCGCTTCGTGTCCGAGACCTACGACCTGGTGATCCCGGCGTCGGCGACCCGTCGCGCGGTCGCCGACCTGGCGATCCTGCTGACGCTGTGGGTGGTGGCGAGCCGCGGCGTCGACGAGATGTACGGCGACGGCCCGAGCGTGTCGGTGCCGACCAAGCCGGCGCGCGGCACGCGCAAGCCGACCCGCGCGCGCACGTCGCGGCGCGCGGTGGTGCGACGGGCCGCGGCGCGCGCCTCGAAGGTCACGCGTCGGCGCGCGCGCTGACCGGGCGGCGCGCGGTCACGCCGGCGGCTGCGCGAAGCGCGTGCTGGTGGCGACCGGCTCGGGGTCGTCGGCGAAGCGGCCCGGGCTGGCGACGCGACCGTCGAGCAGCGCGCGGGCGAGCTCGGGGTGCTTCATGAGCGCGTCGGTGGCGTCGTCGATCGACTCGTCCCACGTCGACGTCAGCTGGCGCTCGACGTCGATGTACATGGTGTAGAGGCGGGCGATCTCGGCGGCCTGGGGATCGGGCTCGGCGGGGGCGATGTCGCGCGGGTCGGGCTGCCAGCCCGGGACCTGGATCGCGACGATCTCGTGGTGGGTCAGGCCGGAGGTGAGGACCCAGTCGAGCAGCGGGCCGTCCTTGACGTCGGCCATGCGGATGAAGTTGTTCTCGGCGGCGACGTGGCTGGTGATCTCGCGGCCCCAGTCGCCGCTGATGATCGTGGCGGCGGCGCAGAGGTGGCCCTGGGCGTCGAGCCAGACGTGCTGGTAGCCGTGCGTGAAGGTGTTGACCGGGTAGACGCGAGCCTCGCGGTAGGCGAGGAAGCGCTGGTAGGTGACGTCGCGGCGCTCGGCGAGGGCGGCGCGGACCGCGGCGCGGTCGAGCTCGGGCGCCGGCCGGGGCGCGACCACGACCTTTCCAGGGTCGGGGCGCGGCGTGGCGTCGGGCGTGCGAGCGACGCTGGTGCAGGCGGTGCCGACCAGCGACAGCGAGAGGAGCAGCGAGGACAGGCGGCGGGACGCGGACATGCGGGGGGACCTCCGGCACGGGCGCGAGCGGGATCTCGCGGGGAAGGCGGCGCGGGATGACGCCGCGGGGGTTCGTGCCGGGGGATAACGACGCGTCGCCCCGGCGATCGGTCTACGCGCCGGGGGCCCGGACGCGGGCCGCGGCCTCGGTGCGGGCGACCGCGTCGGCGAAGCGGCCGGGGGCGGCGACGTGGCCGTCGAGCATGGCGCGGGCGAGGTCCGGGCGGGCCATCAGGGCGTCGACCGCGGCGTCCAGGTTCTCGTCCCACATCGTGCGGACCTGGCGCTCGACGCTGGTGTAGATGCCGTAGAGCCGAGCGATCTCGAGGGGATCGGCGGTCGTGACGTCGGGCTCGCGCATCATCGGCTCCTGGATGGCGACGACCTCCTGGTGGGTCAGGCCGGAGGTGAGGACCCAGTCCCACAGGGGGCCTTCGTGGACGTCGGCGAGCCGGATGAAGTTGTTCTCGGCGCCGATGGCGGCGGCGACCTCGTAGCCCCAGTCGGCGCTGATGAGGGTGGCGGCCGCGCACAGGTGGCCCGCGTCGTCGCGCCAGACGTGCTGCAGGCCGGCGTCGAAGGTGTTGATGGGGTAGACCCGGCCCTCTCGGTAGGCCAGGAACCGGTCGAGCGACTGCTGGCGCCGGGCGGCCAGCGCCGAGCGCAGCTGCGCGCGATCGATCGAGCCGCCCTGGGCGACGATCGGATCGGGGCCGGCGACGTGGGCGTCGTTGCCGCGGACCGCGGCCGAGCCGCAGCCGGCGAGGAGGGACATCGAGAGCAAGAAGGTGGCGAGGCGGGATCGGGACATGGCGGGACCTCCGGCACGGGGCCGCGCGCCGCCCGCACCATGCGGGATCACCATTCGCGCCGCCCGGGCGCCTGCTGCGCCCTGCTGGACTACCGTGCCCTGCCTATCGACGCGCCACGTCGCCGCCCGATCTACCCGTGATCGTTCCATCACGATCGTCGCGCCCTCGCGACATCCGTCCGGTCCCCGGACACGCAAGGCCGCCCCGCCCCCTCCGGGGTTGCCGCGTCGACCCGGTCCCCCGAGCCGCCCCGCCCCCTCCGGGGTTGCTGCTTCCCCCTCCGGGGTTGCTGCTTCACCGGGGTTGCTGCTTCACCCTCCGGGGTTGCTGCCTCGCCCTCGACATCCGTCCGGTCCCCGGACACGATGGCCGCCCGTCCCCTCCGGGGTTGCTGCGTAGCCCTCCGGGGTTGCTGCTGCGCACCCTCCGGGGTTGCTGCTACGCACCCTCCGGGGTTGCGGCTGCGCACCCTCCGGGGTTGCGGCTGCGCACCCTCCGGGGTTGCCGCGTAGCCCTCCGGGGTTGCCGCGTCGTAGCCCTCCGGGGTTGCTGCGTAGCCCTCCGGGGTTGCTGCGTAGCCCTCCGGGGTTGCTGCGTAGCCCTCCGGGGTTGCCGCGTAGCCCTCCGGGGTTGCTGCGTAGCCCTCCGGGGTTGCTACGTAGCCGCTACGTAGCCCTCCGGGGTTGCTGCGTCGGAACGGCCGCGACCAGCGCGACTGCCCATCGGTTCAGCCTGCCGCTGTTCGCGCGCCGACCGGCGCCCCGGGGCACCGCCGAGCGTGGGACGGCGCCCGCCCCCTCGACTCCGGGGTCGGTGCTTCGCACCTCCCCCTTCGCTTGGGGTGAGCGAGGAGCGAGCGCGGTCGTCCGGATTCCGGACACCACCGGAGCCGAGCACGCCTCCACCGGAGGCGACCGCGCCGGCGCCCACCGGGGCCGACCGTGGCTCGCGGCGCGCGCAGCGCGCCGCTCGGCCAGGCCCCTCCCGACCGTGTCCCCGCGCTGGGGGGTGTGGGGGGAGGGACCTCCCCCCACAGGTGAGTGAGCGCGCGCAGCGCGCGAACGGATCAATCAATCAAAACGGAATGTCGTCGTCCGGACCGCCGCCGCCGCCGCCAGGCGGGCCGCCGCTGTAGTAGTCCGGGTCGGGCGGAGGCGGGACGTCGTCACCGCTGCCCCGTCGTGCGCCGCCTTCCTTGCCGCCCAGGAACTGGACGTCGTTGGCGATCACCTCGGTGATGTAGCGCTTGTTGCCGTCCTTGTCGTCGTAGTTGCGGGTCTGGATCCGCCCCTCGACGTAGACCTGCCGGCCCTTCGCCAGGTACTTCGCGCACACCTCGGCGCGCTTGCCCCAGACGATCACGCGGTGCCACTCCGTGCGTTCCTGGCGCTGACCGTTCTTGTCGGTCCACGAGTCGCTGGTGGCGACCCGCAGCTCGCACACGCCGGCGCCGCTCGGCGTGTACCGCATGTCGGGATCAGCCCCGAGATTGCCCACCAAGATGACTTTGTTGACTCCGCCGGCCATAGATTCCTCGTCGGTTCCCCGCGGCTGTAGCACGGTCCTATGACAGCCCCGAGCCGCGCCCCGGCGTCATCTTGTCCTTGAGCATCGGCCCGCCGCGGCTTAAAAGGACGCGGATGTACCGGCAGTTGCAGGTGGCCGTGGTCATCCCGGCCTACAACGAGGAACGCGCCATCGTCGCCGCGGTCGACACCGTGCCCGACTTCATCGATCGCGTGATCGTCGTCGACGACGCCTCGTCCGATGCCACCTCCGAGCGCGCCCGCGACGCCGGCGCGCGCCGCGCCGGCCCGGTCGACGTCGTCCGGCATCCGGTCAACCGCGGCGTCGGCGCCGCGATCGTCACCGGCTACCGCCACGCCCTCGCCGCCGGCTGCGACGTCGCCGCGGTCATGGCCGGCGACGGCCAGATGGATCCGCGCGACCTGCCCGACCTGCTCGACCCGATCGCCGACGACACCGCCGACTACGTCAAGGGCAACCGGTTCCTGCACCCCGAGATCTGGCGCGCGATGCCGCCGGCCCGCATCGTCGGCAACGTCGTGCTGTCGGCCGCGACCAAGGTCACCAGCGGCTACCGCCACCTGTTCGACTCGCAGTGCGGCTACACCGCGATCCACCGGCGCGCCCTCGAGGGCATCGACCTCGACGAGGTCTTCCCGCGCTACGGCTACCCCAACGACCTGCTGTCCAAGCTGCACGTCGCCGCGATGCGCGTCGTCGACGTCCCGGTGCGGCCGATCTACGGCCCGCACTGGAAGAGCGGCATCAACCTCGGGACCGCGCTGCACCCGATGTCGTGGGTGCTGCTGCGGTCGTGGGGCACGCGCCTGGCCAGCGAGGCGCGGGCCCGGCGCCGGGCGACCCCGCGGTGAACCGGATCGGCGTCGTCACGACGTCGTACCCGCGCTGGCCGGGCGACCCCGCCGGCGCGTTCGTCGCCGGTCACGCCCGCTGGCTCGCCGACCGCGGCCTCGCCGTCGAGGTCGTCGCCGCCGGCGATCCCGATCACCCGGCCGCCGCACCCGCGGCCGCGCCCGGGTCGCCGGCCGGCGCGATCGCGATCACGCGCGTCGCCGACCGCGGCCGCCTGTTCTACCGCGGCGGCGCCCGAGGCCCTCGACGAGCGCGCGGTCCGCGCCACCTGGGCCGGCGCCCGCTTCACCGCCGGCCTGGCCGCGGCGGTGCGCGCCCGCGCCCGCGCCTGGGACGCCGTCGCCTGCCACTGGCTGGCGCCGTCGGCGATGGTCGCGGCGCCGCTGACCCGGGGCCCGCTGCTGGCGATCGCGCACTCCGGCGACGTCCACGTCCTCGACCGCCGCGGCCTGCTCGGCGCCACGCTGGCCGCGCTGCTCGCGCGCGACGCCCGCCTCGTCTTCGTCGCCCCGGAGCTGCTCGACCGCGCCCGCGCCGCGGTGCCACGCCTGCTGCGCGGCCGCCTCGACGACGCCGCGCTGGTCCACCCCATGGGCCTCGACCTGGCCCGCTTCGCGCCGATCGCCGCGGCCCGCGCCGGCCGCGCCCGCCGCGACCCCGCGCGGGTCGTCGTCGTCGGCCGCCTGGTCCCGGTCAAGGGCGTCGAGGTCCTGCTCGACGCCCTCGCCGACGTCGCCGCCCCGCTCGAGCTGGTGATCGCCGGCGACGGGCCGGCCCGCGCCGCCCTCGAGGCCCGCGCCGGCGCGGTGCCGGCGCGCCACCAGGTCCGCTTCGCCGGCGTGGTGTCGCCCGAGCGGCGCGACGAGCTGCTCGCCGGCGCCGACCTGCTGTGCGCGCCGTCGATCGTGCTGCCCGGCGGCCGCAGCGAGGGCACCCCGCTGGCCGTGCTCGAGGCGGTCGCCGCCGCCGTCCCCGTGGTGGCCAGCGACGCCGGCGGCCTGGCGTCGCTGCCGGCGCCGTGGGCGCGCCGGTTCCCGACCGGGGACGCCCGCGCCCTGGCCGCGGCGCTCACCGAGACCCTCGCCGACCCGGGCGCCCAGGCCACCGCGTCCGCCGCCGTGGCCAGCACCGCGGTGCTCGACTGGGGCGCGGTCGGACGGCGCCTGCATGCGCACTGGCTGACGCCCCGCACGTCAGCTGCGTAATGATCTTCCCACCTTCGCGGTCGGGTGGGTCGTCGCTGACCCATCCGCTACGCACCCTTGGTTCGACCACCGGGCGCCACGTCCGGAGCGATCGCCCGTCTGTCGCTAATGTTCTTCACCAGTTGCAGCTGTCAGAGGGATCGCGCACGATCGTCACGGTCACGTCATGAGAGCGGCACGCTTGCTGCTAAATCGCCGGGCGATGCAGTCAGGCGCCCGTCCCGGAACCTCCGCCACCTCCCTCCGAGGCTACGAGGTGTCCGCGATCTTGCCGTTCGCCGACCACGAGGACGTGATCGGCGCCGCGGTACTGCACCTGGCCAGCCACCTGCGCGAGCTCGGCGTCAGCTTCGAGATCCTCGCCATCGACGAGGACTCCGGCGACAACTCGCACGCGGTGCTGGCGCTGCTGCGCGCCCAGGTCCCGGAGCTGCGCGTCACCCACGCTCCCGGCCGCGGCCGCGGCTTCGACACCGGCATCGCCCGCGCCCAGGGCCGGGTCCTGTGGCTGATCGAGCCGCCCGCCGCGGCCCAGCCGCTGGCCGCGTTCCTGCGCACGTACGAGCAGATCCGCGACGAGGCCATCGACGCCGCGATCGTCCGCGGCCGCTTCGTCGTGGCGCACCGCACCCGCGCGATGTCGGTCGCCGCCGGGCTCCGCGGCATGGGCGACGTCTACTTCCGTCGCCTCGCCAAGCGCCTCGGCGCGCGGGGCCTGCGCCTCGACATCCAGCTCGCCGGCGGCGGCCCCGCCCCGGTGCCGGCGCGCGGCCTGTTCCGTCGCCGCACCAGCATCGCGGCCCGGCGCGCCTCCGCCAAGTTCATCTGATGGCGCCGGGCTGGCGCGCGCCCGGCCGATCGAACGTGATCGGGCCCGGTAGTTGGCGCGCCGGCACCGGCTCGGCCCGCGACCGGCTGCTATAGTCCCCGACGATGTCCACGCTCTGGGCGATCCTTGCTGTCGGCGCGCTGATCGTGGTGCACGAGGCCGGCCACTTCGTCGTCGCCCGCCTGTGCGGGATGAAGGTCGAGCGCTTCAGCATCGGGTTCGGGCCCGCGCTGCTGTCGTGGCGGCGCCGCAAGGAGGGCACGCTGTTCCAGCTCGCGCCCATCCCGTTCGGCGGCTTCGTCGAGATCAAGGGCATGAACATCGTCGAGGACGTCGATCCCACCGACGCCGCGGCGTACCCCAACCGACCGGCGTGGCAGCGCTTCGTCACGATCTTCGCCGGCCCCGCCACCAACTACCTGTTCGCCGTCGTGCTGGCGCTGATCCTGTTCGGCGCCGCCGGCCTGCCCGCGCACAAGCCGGCGATCTACACCGTCGACAGCACCGAGGAAGGCTTCGACGCCTTCGGCAAGCTCGAGAAGGGCGACCGCTTCGTCGCCGTCAACGGCGACCCGCTGGTGCGCAGCCTGTCCGACGTCGTCGCCGAGATCGGCGACGGCGAGGCGGTCTTCACCGTCGATCGCGGCGGCCAGTCGGTCGACGTCAAGATGCACCCCAAGAAGGACGACGAGGGCCGCTACCGCCTCGGCGTCGGGCTCAAGGTCACGGTGCCGACCGAGCGCCACGCGATCGGCTTCGGCCGCGCGATCAAGGAGTCGATCATCTACCCGTTCGCCCAGACCAAGCTGATCCTGGTCGGGCTGTACGAGTGGATCTCGGGCAAGCAAGAGGGCCGGGTGTCGAGCGTCGTCGGCATCACCCAGGTCGTGAAGCACGCGATCGAGGAGAGCTGGGTCGCGGCGGTCGAGCTGCTGATGATCCTCAACGTCTACCTCGGGCTCATCAACCTGTTCCCGCTGCCCGCCCTCGACGGCGGCCGCCTGGTGTTCCTCAGCTACGAGATGGTGACGCGGCGCCGCGCCAACCCCAAGCTCGAGGCCACGATCCACATGGTCGGCGTGCTGGTGCTGGCGGTCCTGCTGGTGGTCGTGACGGTCAACGACTGCCGGCACCTGTAGGGGCGCCGTGCCGCGCCGTCGCCGCCGCGCACCCGACACCGGGGACGCCACGCTGCGCCCCGAGCACGCCAAGGTCTCGCTCGACGACGCCACCGTGTCGTCGACCGGGTCCGAGCGCGGCGTGCCCGAGGAGGTGCTCGACCGGCTGCCGACCGATCCCGGCTGCTACGTCTTCAAGGACCGCGCCGGCAAGGTGGTCTACGTCGGCAAGGCCAAGAACCTGCGGACCCGGGTCCGCCAGTACTTCCGGCCCGGCGCCGACGCCCGGTTCTTCGTCGCCGCCGGGTTCCTGGGCCGCGTCCTCGCCGATCTCGAGACCATCGTGGTCGGCAACGAGAAGGAGGCGCTGCTCCTCGAGAACCACCTGATCAAGCAGCACCAGCCGCGCTTCAACGTCAACCTGCGCGACGACAAGCAGTACCTGGTGCTGCGGCTACCGCCCGCCGCCACCGATCCGGGCGCGCCGGTCGCGGCCCGGTTCCCGCGGGTCGAGGTCGTGCGCAACATCCGCGACGACGGCGCCCGCTACTTCGGGCCCTACCACTCGGCGACCTCGGCGCGGCAGACGCTGCGGGTGCTCAACCGCCACTTCCAGCTGCGGACCTGCACCGACCACGTCCTCGAGACCCGCGGCCGGCCGTGCCTGCAGTACCAGATCCACCGCTGCCCGGGGCCGTGCGCGATCCCGGTCGAGCCCGGCGCGTACCGCGACCAGGTCGAGGACGTCTTCATGTTCCTCGCCGGCAAGGACAAGGAGCTCTTGACCCGCCTGCGCGAGCGCATGCGGGCGCGCGCCGCGGTCGAGGACTACGAGAGCGCGGCCCGGCTGCGCGACTCGATCGGCGCGGTCGAGCGCACGATCGATCGCCAGGACGTGGTCCAGGACGACTTCGTCGACCAGGACGTCTTCGGGCTGTGGCGCGAGGGCGACGTCGTCGAGGCCGCGGTGCTGTTCATCCGCGGCGGCAAGCTGGTCGGGCGGCGCGCCTTCCACCACAAGGACCTCGAGCTCGCCGACGCCGAGGTCATCGGCCAGGTCGTCCAGCAGTACTACGCCACCGGCACCTACGTCCCCGACGAGATCGTCGTCGGCGTCGAGCTCGCCGACGCCGACGTCCTCGCCGACTGGCTGAGCGCGGCGCGCGGCCGCAAGGTCCGGGTCGTGCAGCCGCAGCGGGGCGTGCGCGCCCGCCTGGTCGACCTCGCCGACAAGAACGCGGCGGCCAGCGCGCTGTCGCGGCGCGGCCGCGACGACGACGCGGTGGCGGCGCTCGACAAGCTGCGGCGGCGGCTCGACCTGCGGCGGCTGCCGAGCCGGATCGAGTGCTTCGACATCGCCCACATCCAGGGCACCGACACGGTGGCGTCGATGGTGACGTTCGTCGACGGCCAGCCGGCGCGCGCGCTGTACCGCAAGTTCAAGATCCGCTCGGTCGCCAACGACGACTTCGCGTCGATGTACGAGGTGCTGTCGCGGCGGTTCAAGCGGGCGGCGCGCGCCGCCGAGGGCGACGGCGACGCCGCGTGGGCGCGCCCCGACCTGCTCGTCGTCGACGGCGGCAAGGGCCAGCTCGGCAGCGCGATCGCGGCGCTGACCGACGCCGGCGTGCCGCTGGCCGGCGACGACGGCCTCGACGTCATCGCGCTGGCCAAGGAGCGCGAGCTGACCGCGGGCGACGTGCCCGACCGCGTCTACCTGCGCAACGTCAAGGAGCCGGTGCAGCTGCGCCCCAACAGCGCCGAGCTGTTCGTGCTGGCCCGCATCCGCGACGAGGCCCACCGCTTCGCCAACACCTTCCACCGCGAGCGCCGCAGCAAGGGCGCGCTGCGCTCCGTGCTCGACGACGTCCCCGGCATCGGCGCGACCCGGCGCCGCCAGCTGCTGCGCCACTTCGGCAGCGTCAAGGCCATCGCCGCGGCCTCGCTGGACGAGCTGATCGCGGCGCCCGGCATGAACCGCGTCGCCGCCGCGGCGGTCCACGACTTCTTCCGAGCCGCCGCCGAGCCGCCGCCGAGCTCGTGAGCTCGCGGCCGGCCGACCGGCGCGTCCGGAACGCCGGCGCACGGATCAGCGGCAGCGCGGCGCCGCGGCGGCGCCGCGCCGCGGGGTCACTTCGGCTCTTCGGCCAGCTGCGGCAGCTCGGACAGGTCGGGCACCAGGATGATCTCGATGCGCCGGTTGAGCTCGCGGCCCTCCTCGGTGGCGTTGTCGCCGACCGGATCCTTGTCGGCGTAGCCGGCGGCGGCGAGCTGGCTGTCGGGGAAGCCGGCGAGGCCGAGGAACTCGACGACGCTGACCGCGCGCGCGGTCGACAGGTACCAGTTGTTCTTGAACTTGCGGGTCTTGATGGGCACCGAGTCGGTGTGGCCGGCGACCAGGAAGCGCCGGTCCTTGAACGAGATCAGCGCCTCGGCCACCTTGGCCAGGGTCTCTTGCCCGGCCTTGCTGAGGTCGGCCGAGCCCGACGGGAACAGCACGCCCGACGGCAGCTTGAGCGTCATCTGGCCGTTGCGGAACGCGACCTGGAGGGTGCCGGCGTCGACCAGGGCCTGGAAGCGCTTCTGCAGGTCGCGGTACGCCGACAGCCGCTTCTCGGCGATGTCGCGCTGGCGCCGCAGCTCGACCAGCTCGGCCTCGGTGGCCTCCTTCTCGCCCAGGACCTTGCGGACCTCCTCCTCCTTCTTGCGGCGCGCGTCCTCGGTGGTGTCGAGGTCGCCCTTGAGCTTGGACAGCTCGTCGCCGAGGGTCGTGATCCGGTTGTCCTGATCGGTGATCTTGCCGTTGGCGTCGGCCAGCTGACCCTCGAGGGTCTTGATCTGATCCAGCGCCCGCTGGTGGGTCGACTTCTTGACGAGACAGCCGGACGCGAGGACGGCCGACAGCAACAGGGGTAGGAAAAAGGCTCGCATGGCGGCCGCAGGATACACCTGGCCCGCCGGGCCCAGGCCGCACGGCCGAAAACTGGATCCAACGGATTGGAACCACTAGCCTTTTGGGCTCGCCCCGGCGCCGCCGAAAACTTGGAGGGCGATGTGAGCCGAGGTAGGATACTGTAATCCGCAGGGACCAGATGTCTAAAACGTCAAAGAACAAGAGCACTTCGAGCCCTGGACCGGCCCCCGCCCGCGCCAACCGGCGCACCGCCCCCCGGTCCGCGGGCGGCGGCAGCGCGGCCGCCGCGGCGGGCGGCGATCGCCGCCAGGAGATCGCGGGCGTCGTGGCCCTGGGCGTGGCGCTGTTCGTGACCCTGGCGATGATCGCGCTGCAGGCGCGCGGCCACTGGATGGGCCCGTTCGGCCGCTCGGTGGCGTCGATGGTCTACGGCATCGGCGGCCTGACCTCGTACGCCCTGATCGCCGTGCTCGCGGTGGCGTCGATCCGCATCCTGATCGAGCGCCGCCCCGCCATCCCGCTGGAGACCGGCCTGGGCATCGCGCTGGGCGTGGTCTCGCTCGCCACCCTGCTCCACCTCGCCGGCGACGACTACCGGGTCGCCGGCCACGGCCCCGGCGGCGCCATCGGCGAGCACCTCGCCGAGGTCCTGCGCGCCCTGATCTCGACCGTCGGCACCGCGCTGCTGGCCACGCTCGGCCTCGCGGTCGCGATCATCATCGCGACCCCGCTGCGCGCCCGCCAGGCGCTGGGCTGGATCGGCGCCGCCGCGACCTCGGTCGGCGGCGCGCTGGCCGCCGCCGCCCACACCGTGGCCCGCTTCGTCGGCGACGTCGTCCGCGCGATCCTCCCCGAGCGCGAGCGCGACGACTACGCCGACGACGACGTCGACGACGAGGACGACGATCCGTTCGCGATCGACGACGCCGCCGCGCGCGAGCTCGCGCTCGCCGATCCGCCGATCATCGACCGCAGCGGCCGCATCGCCACCGAGCAGGCCGGCGACACCGAGCGCGTCCCCGATCTCGATCGCGCGGTCGCCGCGCGCCTCGCCGAGGCCGAGGCCGCCGACAAGAAGAAGAGCCGCAAGAAGAAGGCCACCGAGCCGGTCGCCGTCGAGCTGCCGGCTGCCGCCGAGATCGTCGCGCTCGACGCGCCGGCCAAGGGTCGTCGCAAGCCCGCCGCCGCCGTCGTCGACGCCGCGGCCGCGGCCGCGCCGGCGGCGACGCCGGTCATCGTCGCGACCCCGGCCACCGCCGGCGCCGTCCCCGCCGCGGTCACCGCCGCCGCGGTCGCGCCCGCGCCCGCCGCCGCGCCGCTGATCGTCGAGTCCCGCTTCAAGCACGCCGACGTCGCCACGATGGCGGCCAAGGAGCAGCAGGCCGAGGCCGAGCGCCGCGGCTTCATCAAGCTCGGCGAGGGCGCCTACGAGCTGCCGTCGATCCAGCTGCTCAAGTACGACGCCTCGACCGAGAACAAGCTCGACACCACCGCGATGCTGGAGCTGTCGGCGCGCCTGACCCAGACCCTCGCCAACTACGGGGTCAAGGGCGACGTCACCGCGATCCGCCCCGGCCCGGTGGTCACGATGTACGAGTTCGCGCCGGCGCCCGGCACCCGGGTCTCCAAGATCGCCAACCTCCAGGACGACCTGGCGATGGCGCTCGAGGCGCTGCGCGTCCGCATCGTCGCGCCCATCCCGGGCAAGGCCGCGGTCGGCATCGAGGTGCCCAACAAGGCCCGCGAGACCGTCTTCCTCAAGGAGATCATCGCCGACGACGTCTTCCGCAAGTCGAAGGCGCGCCTGCCGATGGCGCTCGGCAAGGACATCGAGGGCGGCCCCGCGGTCGTCGACCTCGCCCGCATGCCCCACCTGCTGGTCGCCGGCACCACCGGCTCGGGCAAGTCGGTCGCGGTCAACGCGATGATCACGAGCCTGCTCTACCACTGCTCGCCCGAGGACGTCCGCCTGATCTTGGTGGACCCCAAGATGCTCGAGCTCTCGATCTACGAGGGCGTGCCGCACCTGCTGCTGCCGGTCGTCACCGATCCCAAGAAGGCCAACCTGGCGCTGCGCTGGGCGGTCGACGAGATGGAGCGGCGCTACGACCTGCTGGCTCAGATGGGCGTGCGCGACATCGTCAGCTACAACGAGAAGGTCGCCAAGCAGCGTGCCAAGTGGGAGGCCGACGAGCTCAAGCGCGCCGCCGAGGCCGCGCAGCGCGCCCTCGAGGACGGCGTCCGCGGCGCCCTCGACGACGCCGCCGCGGGCGACGGCGGCGACGACGACCACGAGCAGGTCGAGATCACGACCGAGCGCGGCCCCAACCCGTCGACCGCCGCCGACCTGCCCCACCGCCTGCCGTTCATCGTCGTCGTCATCGACGAGTTCGCCGACCTGATGATGTGCGCGCCCAAGGAGGTCGAGACCTCGGTGGCGCGCATCGCCCAGAAGGCGCGCGCCGCCGGCATCCACCTCATCCTCGCGACCCAGCGGCCGTCGGTCGACGTCATCACCGGCCTCATCAAGGCCAACTTCCCGTCGCGCATCGCGTTCCACGTCACCGCCAAGGTCGACTCGCGCACGATCCTCGACCAGGGCGGCGCCGAGGCGCTGCTCGGCGCCGGCGACATGCTGTTCTCCGACCGCGGCGCCGCGCCGACCCGCCTGCACGGCTGCTACGTCGACGAGGACGAGATCCACAAGGTCGTCGAGTTCCTCAAGACCCAGGGCCGCCCGGTCTACAACCTCGACATCCTCAAGCCGCGCGACGAGGACAGCGGCGACAGCGGCGGCGACAGCGGCGGCAGCAGCGGCAGCAGCAACGGCAGCGGCGACGACCTCTACGACAAGGCGGTCCACGTCGTGACCACGACCCGCAACGCGTCGATCTCGTGGGTCCAGCGCCAGCTGCGCATCGGCTACAACCGCGCCGCCCGCCTGGTCGAGGAGATGGAGAAGCAGGGCATCGTCAGCCCGCCCGACCACACCAACAAGCGCGAGGTCCTGGTCGCCGCGGCCTGAGCGCGGCGCGCCGCGGCCCAACCCCGCCGCGCCGCGCGCCGCTCAGTAGCCCAGGCGGTCCCAGGCGCACTCGCGCGCCAGCGTGACGCTGGCGGCGGCGGCCTCGTCGTCCTGATCCTCGAGCGACAGGCCCTCGTCCCAGCGCCGCAGGTCGGCGAGCACCCACTCGACGCAGGTCCGGGTCCGGCACGCGCACGACGCCTCGGCGATCGCCTTGGCGGCGCCGGCGAACGCGGTGGGGTCGGCGGCGAACGGGTGGCGGATGAGCTGCTCGGCGGCGTCGTAGTCCCTGGGCACCTTGGGCTCGTCGAGGCGGGGCGGGCACGCGACCTCGCCGGCGGCGCAGCGCTCGAGGTGACCGAGGAAGCCGAGCAGCGCGGTGCGATCGTGGAGCAGGCCGACCATGCGATCGCGCAGCGCCGGGTCGTCCTTGGCGGCGTCCTGCTGCTCGAGCGTGCGCGCGATCTCGGCGTCGAGGTCGGCCAGCGCCTGCTTGCCGGCGGTCCGCGCGGCGCCGACCTCGCGGCCCCCGGCGCCGCCGGCCACGTCGTCGGCGTCACCGGCGCCGTCCGCGCCGGCCATGCGGCGGTCGTGGACGGTGGTCGGGTCGGGCGTCGCCGGCCCGCACCCGACCGCCAGCGCGATCAGCGTGGCGGCGACGAACGATCCCCCTGCCGTATTCATGGCGACCAGAGTACCTTCGCGCCATGCTTGCGGCCAGCCGAACCTCCCAGCAGAATCGCTCGGTTGCCGCCGTGAATCGCACGGCGCCGTCGCGCGTCTGTAGCCGGTGAGCGCGACGATCGCGCCCTGTCCCGGAGCCCCACCATGACCCCCAGCCTGCTCGCCTACTTCGCCTTCCTGTTCACCACCGGCCAGCTGACGCCCGCGCCCACGCCTGCGCCCGCCGCCGCGGTCGCGCCCGCGCCCGCCAAGGCGGCGCCCGCGACGCTGACGCCCGCCACGCCCGCGGCCCCCGCCGTGGTCGTCACCCGCGAGGAGCGCGACGGCGGCCCCGCGGTCGGCGCCGGCAGCCTCGGCTTCGAGGTCGGCACCTCCACCGCCGGCGCGATCCGCGTCGCGACCGCGCCCACCGCCGACGAGGTCGTGACCGAGGTCCAGAAGTTCTACGGCGGCATCACCCAGGTCACCGCCAAGTTCCGCCAGACCGTCACCAACGTGACCTTCGGCGACACCAAGAGCAGCGACGGCACCGTCTGGATCAAGAAGCCCGGCAAGATGCGCTGGGACTACTACACCAAGAAGGGCAAGAAGACCGCCACCAGCAAGAGCTTCATCTCGAACGGCGACTACCTGTACGTCGTCGAGCACGACAACAAGCAGGTCGTCGAGAAGAACCTCGAGAAGAACATGCTGCCGGTCGCGGTCACCTTCCTGTACGGCAAGGGCGACCTCAAGGCCGACTTCACGGCCGCGCTCGACGGCTCCAAGAAGTACGGCGGCAAGGGCGACCTCGTCCTCAAGCTGACGCCCAAGACCGAGTCGGCCCAGTACAAGACGCTGTACCTGGTGGTCGCCAGCGACGACTACCGCGTCAAGGAGTCGATCATCATCGACCCCGCCGGCAACACCAACCACTTCCGCTTCTACGAGCCCGACTTCAAGAAGGCGGTCAAGGACAGCTGGTTCAACTTCGACCCCAAGACGGTCAAGAACTACCGGATCATCAACGCCGACGAGGAAGACGCCAAGGACGGCGCGGACGCCAAGGGCGACGCGCCGGCCAAGAAGACCAAGTAGGCGCCGCGCCGCGGCCGCCCCCGACCTGCCTGCTGACGCGCCCTCGGGGGCGCGTCGGTGTTTTCGGGGGCGGGTTTGCTATCGTGCGCCCCATGGACTGGAAGCTCCTGCCCCATCCGCGCTTCGCCGGGCCCAAGGGTCCGGTCGTGCTGGCCATCCTCGACGGCGTCGGCGTCGGCCGCGGCGACGAGGCCGACGCGGTCAAGCTCGCGGCCACGCCCACGCTCGATCGCCTGGCGGTGCCGGGCCTGCGCACGACGCTGCGCGCCCACGGCACCGCGGTCGGGCTGCCCAGCGACGACGACATGGGCAACAGCGAGGTCGGCCACAACGCGCTGGGCTGCGGCCGCATCCACGCCCAGGGCGCGCTGCTGGTCAACCGCGCGATCGAGTCGGGCGCGCTGTTCGAGGGCGAGGTCTGGCGCGCCGCCGTCGAGCGCGCCGCCCGCGGCGGCGCGCTGCACTTCCTCGGCCTGCTGTCGGACGGCAACGTCCACTCCAACATCGCCCACCTCGAGGCCATGCTGCGCGCCGCGGCCCGCGCCGGCGCCGGTCGCCTCTACGTCCACGCCCTGCTCGACGGCCGCGACGTGCCGCCGACCAGCGCGCCGATCTACGTCGACCGCCTCGAGGCGGTGCTCGCCGAGCTGCGCGCCTCCGGCAAGGACGCGCGGATCGCGTCCGGCGGCGGCCGCATGTTCGTCACGATGGATCGCTACGAGTCCGACTGGGGCATCGTCGAGCGCGGCTGGCGCGCCCACGTCCTCGGCGACGGCCGCCGCTTCGCCTCGACCAGCGCCGCGATCGAGGCGTTCCGCGCCGAGCGGCCCGGCGTCCTCGACCAGGACCTGCCGCCGTTCGTGATCGCCGACGGCGATCGCCCGGTGGCGCCGATCGCCGACGGCGACGCGGTCATCATGTTCAACTTCCGCGGCGACCGCGCGATCGAGATCAGCCGCGCCTTCGACGACGACGACTTCGACAAGTTCGATCGCGTGCGCCGGCCCGACGTCCTGTACGCCGGCATGATGGAGTACGACGGCGACCTCCACGTGCCGCGCCGGTTCCTGGTCACGCCGCCGTCGATCGAGCACACGATGGGCGAGATCCTGGCCCGCAACGGCGTCACCCAGCTGGCCATCAGCGAGACCCAGAAGTACGGCCACGTGACCTACTTCTGGAACGGCAACCGCAGCGGCATGTTCGACGACGGCCTCGAGACCTACGTCGAGATCCCGTCGGACCGGGTGCCGTTCGAGCAGCGGCCGTGGATGAAGGCGGCGGAGATCACGGATCGGCTGATCGACGAGCTGCGCACGGGCCGCCACCGCCTGGCCCGGGTCAACTACGCCAACGGCGACATGGTCGGCCACACCGGGTCGTTCGACGCCACCGTGGTGGCGGTCGAGACCGTCGACCTCCAGCTCGCGCGGCTCGCCCGCGCCGTGGAGGAACTCGAAGGAATCCTGGTGGTTACCGCCGACCACGGCAACGCCGACGAGATGTACCAGCACGCCAAGGACGGCAAGGTCCAGCGCCACAAGCAGACCGGCGAGCCGGTCATCCGGACCAGCCACAGCCTCAACCCGGTTCCCCTGTTGATCCACGACCCTGCGCGCGCCGGGGCCGCGCCCTACGAGATCGACGGAGATCGCGCCGCGGCCGCCGGAATCGCCAACGTCACCGCGACGGTACTGGAGCTGATGGGCCACGCCGCGCCCGCCGACCTGGAGCCGTCGCTGCTCCGATTCCGCTAGCCTGTGAGCGGTTGTTCCCCGCCTGCCCCGCCAGTCGCGCTAGTTTCGAGGTGCCGATGACCCGCCGCTTCCACCTGTCCGCCCGCCTCGCCGCCGCCGGCGCCCTGATCGCCGCCCTCGCCGTGGTCCTGGTCGTCAGCGCCTGCGAGACCCGCAAGGCCGAGGCCGCCTGCAACGCCGACACGCCCGAGTGCCTGCCCAAGATCTCGCTGCTCGACACCGCCAACGAGGTCCATCCCCACGAGGATCTGGTCGGCAAGGTCGTCGTCATCAACTTCTGGGCGACCTGGTGCAAGCCCTGCAAGCGCGAGATCCCCGGCTTCAACCGGGTCTACGAGAAGTACAAGGACCGCGACGTCCAGATGTTCGGCGTCCTCACCGAGGACATCTCGAACGCCGACATCCTCAACTTCGCCAGCGACTTCGAGATGACCTACCCGGTGGTGCGGCTCGATCAGGAGCTCGCGCTCGAGTTCGGCCTGCCGCCGAACATCCCGGTGACGTTCGTCTACGACAAGCACGGCAAGCGCCGCCTCAACAAAGTCGGCGCGCTCGAGGAGCAGGAGCTCGCCGGCCTGCTCGATCGCCTGCTGGCCGAGAACTAGGAGCCTGTACCCGATAGTCCCCCGGGCCAGGACGGCATCGTCCGCGGTCGGGTACTTCGTTCCGTCGATCGCCACGCCAGCGCCTCACGGTGGGTCGACCGGAACTGGTTGATCGTCGTGAAGTGAGGTTGCGCCCCGGCCGCCAGCACCCGAACCGCGACGTCCTCGACGGTGGCGCGTTCGAGGCCCGCGACGAGTAGACGCCGGTCGCGTCGCCGTACAGCAGCAGCGCCACCATCATCCGCGGCGCGTACGGCGAGGGACCGCGTGGATCCTGGATCCGGTCCTCGATCGCCCGCAGGTTCAGCCGCGCGACGAACCCTCGACCAAGTACACCAGGTGCGACGTCGGCAGCCACTCACGCGGCGACGGCGGCAACAGGAACGACTGCATCGGCGCGTACGGACGGTCGGCCTTCACCCCGCCATTCGATCAGCTCGCCGCGCTGGTGTCGATCCCTTCGTGCCCGACCGCGGTGTGCCAGGCCACGCCGGCACGGGTGACGCGAGCGTGTGGGGGGCGGCCGACGGCGAGTTCCGCAGCGGGTCCGCGCCACCACGCGACGGCGTCACCGCCCGCGGCACCCCCACCGCCCGCAGTCTTGTCACCGCGAGGACTGTCCGAGCCGGAGGACGCCCCCCCGCGCTCGCGGCAGGACCCGGGCCGGCGGCCCGCGGTCTCCCCACCGCTCGCGCCAGGCGGGTATCCGCGACACGCTCCTACACGCTCCTAGCCGGCGCGGCCGCTCACAGGAGCGGCGCCAGCTCGGCGGTGGCGTTGCCGAACAGGCCGAAGATGCCGCCGGTGTGGACGAAGACGATGCGCTCGCCGAAGCGGGCCCGGTCGCGGGCCAGCTCGGTGACGACGCCGTGGAACGCCTTGCCGGTGTAGACCGGGTCGAGGATGATCGCGTCGCGCCGCGCCAGGTCGCGGATCGTCATCAGCTCCTCGGGGCGGCTCCGGGCGTAGCCGAGCCCGACGTGGCCATCGACGATGTCGACGTCGGCGGCGTCGACGGTGGCGGCCATCGGCCAGCGCGCCAGCAGGTCGCCGCAGATGCGGGTGATCGCGGCGACGAAGTAGGCGCGGTCGTCGCAGACGTTGACGCCGGCGACCCGGACGTCGCGCGCGGCCAGGCCGGCGAGCTTGGCGCCGAGGACCAGGCCGGCGCCGGTGCCGCCGGAGCCGCAGGCGTAGACGATCGTCGTCGGGCGCGGCGGCAGGGTCGCGAGGTCGTCGGCGAGCTCCTGGGCCGCCATGACGTAGCCCCACGACCCGGTCGCGTTGGAGCCGCCCTCGGGGATCACGTACGGCGTGCGCCCGGCGGCGCGCAGCCGCGCCGCCTCGGCGGCCATCAGCTCGTCGCGGTGCGCCCAGTCGGGGCGCGAGATCCACCGCACCTCGGCGCCGGCCAGGCGGTCGAGCAGGATGTTGCCGGTGGTGGCGGGCGGGCGCGCCGGGTCGTCGGTGCGCAGGAGCAGCGTCGAGCCCAGGCCGAGGCGGGTCGCGGCCAGCGCGGTGGCCCGGCAGTGGTTCGACTGCTCGCCGCCGCACGTGATCACGGTGTCGGCGCCCTGGTCCAGGGCCTCGGCGAACAGGTACTCGAGCTTGCGCACCTTGTTGCCCGACAGCTCGGCGCCGGTGAGGTCGTCGCGCTTGCACAGGACCTCGACTCCGAGCGCCTCCGAGGTGCGCGGCAGGGGCTGCAGCGGGGTCGGGATCCGGGCCAGCGCCACCTTGCGCGGCGCCGGCAGGCGCGAGCGGATGAGGGACATGGGCGCATCCTACCCCGGCGCCGGCGCGGCCTTATCGAAGTGCGCGCCGTCGACGACGTCTGCAATGCAACCGCCGCCCGGTGTGTTAGATCGATCGAACGTGGGTCGCCTCACCTCCGCTGTCGCGCTCGTCACCGCGCTGGTCGCGGCGACGACGTCTGCCGCGGACGCGGGCAACTGGGCGACCCCGGCGGCCGGGCCGTCGACCTCGGGCGGCCCCGAGGTCCTGTTCACCTTCGACGACGGGCCCAACCCGGCGACCACGCCCAAGATCCTCGACGCCCTGGCGGCCCACCACGTCCAGGCGGTGTTCTTCATGGTCGGCTGGCGGTTCCAGCGCGGCAACGTCGACAAGACCCGCGACCTGATGCACCGCATCCTCGACGCCGGCCACGTCGTCGCCAACCACACGGTCAGCCACGCCCACCTGTGCACCGGCAAGCCGGAGCCGGCCGCCGCCGAGATCGACGACGCCCGCGCGATCCTCGAGCGCGAGGCCGGCATGCCGGTGACCTGGTTCCGCGCCCCGTACGGCGCGTGGTGCCCGCGCCTCGCCGGCATGGTCGAGGAGCGCCACCTCACCCACGTCTACTGGGACATCGATCCGCAGGAGTGGCGCACCGGCAACGCCAAGCTCACCGAGCAGCTCGTCGAGCGCCACCTGCGCCGGCTGACCGGCCGCGCGGTGCTGCTGATGCACGACACCAAGGTGGCGACCACCAAGGCGCTGCCGAAGATCCTCGACTGGATCGAGACCGAGAACGCGCGGCGCGCCAAGGCCGGCGCGCCGACGATCCGGATCGTCGGCGCCCCCGAGTGGGCGGCGGAGATGCTCGGCGCCGACACGATCGCCGAGGCCAGGTCGCTGGGCACCGACATCCTCGGCGGCCTCGCCCAGGGGCTGGCGTCGGCGCTGCCGTAGATCGATCCGCCGGGCCTGCCGCGGCCGCGCCCGAGCCGGCGCCGCCGCGCCCCGGCCCGCCGGCTGGCTTCCGTCCGGCCGACGCGGTAGGCTCCTCCGACCGCCTCGGAGGCGGCCCTCATGTTCCGGATTCGTCAATCATATCGAGAGGATGCGGAGCAGATCCTGGCGGTCGCCGAGCACCTCGACACGGTCAACCTGCCGGCCGACCGCAAGCACATCGAGGAGATCGTCGATCACTCGGCGCGGTCGTTCTCCGAGGAGCTGGCCCCCGCCGAGCGCGAGTACCTGTTCGTCCTCGAGGACCTGGCCCAGAAGCGGGTCATCGGCACCTCGATGATCCACGCCCAGCACGGCACCCGCCGCGCGCCGCACATCTTCTACCGGGTCGAGAACGACGAGCGCTACTCGTACTCGCTCGATCGCTACTTCGTCCACCAGACGCTGCGCATCGGCTACAACTACGACGGCCCGACGGAGATCGGCGGCCTGATCCTGCTGCCGGAGTACCGCGGCAACCCGGAGTCGCTGGGCAAGGCGCTGTCGTACACGCGGTTCCTGTTCATCCGCATGCACCGCGCCGTGTTCCGCGACCGCGTCCTCAGCGAGCTGTTGCCGCCGCTCGAGGCCGACGGCACCAGCCGGCTGTGGGAGCACCTGGGCCGCCACTTCACCGGGCTGACCTATCAGGAAGCCGATCTGCTGTCGAAGAACAACAAGGAGTTCATCCACGCGTTGTTCCCCGACGACCCGATCCACACCGAGCTGCTGCCGGCCGAGGTCCGCACCGTGATCGGCCAGGTCGGGCCCGAGACCCGCGGCGTCGAGAAGATGCTGCGCCGGATCGGCTTCGAGTACGCGCACCAGATCGATCCCTTCGACGGCGGCCCGCACTTCATGGCGCGCACCGACGACATCACGCTGGTCCGCGACGCCCACCCGGTGATCCTGGCCGCGGTCGACGACGCCGACGGCGAGCGGCCGTGGGCGGTGCTCGCGGTCGAGCGCGCCGGCCAGCGCCCCGGCTTCCGCGCCACCGCCGCGCGGGTCGTGCCGATGGACGACGGCCGGGTCGGCGTCACCGCCGAGATCCGCGAGCGGCTCGGCCTCGAGCCCGGAGACACCGCGTGGATGGCCGCGAGCTGATCGCCGCGCTGGCCGCGGTCGCCGCGGCGCCGGCGTGCCGTGGCGCGGTCGCCGCGCCCGCCGGCGACGCCGCGGTCGAGCCGAGCCACGACGAGCCGGCCCACGGCATCGACGTCCCGGCGACCTGGCGCGAGCTGCCCGCGATCGCCGAGGCCGCGGTCGACGCCGCGCGCGAGGTCCTCGCCGGCGCCACCGTCCACGCCCACGCCTGGGGCGAGCCGGCGCGCGGCTGCTACCTCGCCGTGATCGACCTCCACGGCCAGCGCCGCGACACCATCGCGGTGGTCGAGCGCGAGCTCGAGGCGGCGCTCGGCGACGCCGCCGAGGTTACCGAGTGGACGACCTCGCCCGACGCCGAGGACCGCGCCGAGCTCGGCGCCCGCTTCAGCGCCGGCCGCATGCGCGGCCAGCTGCGGGTGCGGCTCCAGCTCGACGGACGACGACTTCCGCACGCCCTGGCCGCCGCGTGCTTCTACAATGACCGTCAGCCCGAGCTGTGCGACGACACGTGTGCGCCGCTGCTCGCCATGCTCGAGCCGCTGACCCTGTCCGCAAGCGGGACCCCGTGATCCACCCTGCCCTCCGCCGAAGCCTCGCCACCCTCGTCGCGACCGCCGCGCTCGCCGCGGTCGCGGTCTCCCCGGCGCTCGCCCAGCCGGGCGGCGCGGCCCCGGGCGACCGCCCCGGCGCGACCGGCGCCGGCGACGCCGCGGACCCCGACCTCACCGCCGATCTCGGCGGGCCGGGCCCGACCGACAGCCTGCCCGAGCAGGTGCCGGCGACGATCCCGTCGGGCTGGGTGATGGATCCCAACCACGGCGACGCGGTCCGGCGCGGCGTCGTGACGACGATGCCCGCCGAGGTCAAGCGCTCCGGGGTCCGGGTCTGGTCGTACCACCCGCCCCAGCGCGGCGCCCAGCTCATGGTGACGGTCGCCCGCATGGACGTCGGCGCCGCCGACCCCGGGGTCGTGGTGCGCAAGCGCATCGCCGACCTGCGGTCGAGCTTCGACGTCATGGTCGACGAGGGCGATCGCGTCCACCAGGTAAGCTGGAGCGAGCGCACCGACGAGGCCGCCCGCGTCGTCGAGGCCGACCTCGAGTGGGTGCACGACGGCGACCAGCTGCTGTCGATGACCCGCGCCCGGTGGGTCCGGATCGACGGCCTCCTCGAGGAGCGGCGCGTCGAGTGCGTCATGGCCAGCGACCAGGCCAGCACGCTGCGGCCGGTGTGCGCGCAGGTGCTGGCGTCGCTGCAGCTGGCCCCGGCGGCCGATCGCCAGCCGATCGCGGTGGCGGCGGTCGCGGCCGGCGCCAGCGACGCGCTCGACGACGCGACCGGCGGCGAGGCCGTGCCCGGCGGCCCCGTCGTCGGCGCCGCGCCGTCGATGCGCGAGACCCCCGACGGCGTCGCGACGCCGGTCGTCGTGCGCAAGCCGGCGGCCGCCGCGGCGCCCGACCGCCGGCCCTGGTACGTCGCCGGCGGGCTGCTGATCCTGCTGGCGGCGCTGTGGTGGAACCGCGGCCGACGACGCATCCTCGAGGGCGAGCCCCGGGTCGGCCGCTACGATCACGTCGACGACGAGGCCGACGACGACCGCGACGGTGACGCCGACGACCTGGCGGCGGCGGCCCGCGACGTCGACGACGTCGCCGGCGAGGACGCCGAGGACGACGCCGCGATCGCCGCGGTGGCCGCCGACGCGATCGCCGCCGACGACGCGGCCCGCGGCGACGACGACCACGACCGCGGCGACGACGACGACGACCGCGACGGCGACGACGACGACAAGGGCGACGACGACGAGCCCGCCGCCGAGACCCCCGACAAGGACGCCCCATGAGCGACGACGACGCCCCGCCCGTTGCAGCCGCGCCGGTCCTCATCGTCGACGACGAGAAGAACATCCGGCGCACCCTGCGCATGGTCCTCGAGAGCGAGGGTCACGTCGTCCACGAGGCCGGCTCGATCGCCGAGGCCGAGAGCGTCTTCCTGCGCGAGCCGATCGACCTGGTCCTGCTCGACGTCAAGCTCGGCGACGACAACGGCCTCGACCTGCTGCGCCGGCTCAAGGCCCGCGGCGACGACTTCGGCCGCGACGCCGAGATCCCGGTGGTCATGATCTCCGGTCACGCCACGATCGAGGACGCGGTCGCCGCGACCCGGCTGGGCGCGTTCGACTTCATGGAGAAGCCGCTCGACCGCAACCGGGTCGTGGTCTGCGCCCGCAACGCGCTCGAGCGGCGCCGGATGTGGCGCGAGGTCCACCAGCTGCGCCGCGCCGTCGACGCCCGCTGGGAGCTGCTCGGCAACACGCCGATCATGCACGACCTGCGGCGCCAGATCGCCAAGGTCGCGCCGACCCGCAGCCGCATCCTGATCACCGGCGAGAGCGGCACCGGCAAGGAGCTGATCGCCCGCGCCCTGCACCGCAACAGCAGCGTCTCGGCGGGCCCGTTCGTCAAGGTCAACTGCGCGGCCATCCCGCCCGAGCTGATCGAGAGCGAGCTGTTCGGCCACGAGCGCGGCGCCTTCACCGGCGCGATCGCCAAGAAGCGCGGCCTGTTCGAGGTCGCCGACGGCGGGACGATCTTCCTCGACGAGATCGGCGACATGACGCTGCCGGCCCAGGCCAAGGTGCTGCGCGTCCTGCAGACCGGCGAGTTCACCCGGGTCGGCGGCGAGAAGAGCCTGCGCACCGACTGCCGCGTGGTCGCCGCCACCAACCGCAACCTCGAGCAGATGGTCCAGACCGGCGAGTTCCGCGAGGACCTGTACTTCCGCCTCAACGTCGTGCCGATCCGGTCGCCGGATCTCAAGGAGCGCGCCGACGACATCCCGCTGCTGGTCGAGGCCTTCGTCCGCGAGTGCTGCGACGAGAACGGCTTCGCCTACAAGCCGGTCGACGACGTCGTCAACGAGCGGCTCAAGACCTACGACTGGCCCGGCAACGTCCGCGAGCTGCGCAACGTGGTCGAGCGCCTCGTCATCATGAGCGACGACGTCATCCAGGAGCGCGACCTGCCGCCGTACCTGGGCGGGCCGCGCCCGGCCGGCGCCGGCACCCGCACCACCGGGCCGCAGCAGGCGATCGATCTCGGCCGCTACGCCAACAAGACCCTGCGCGAGTTCCGCGAGGAGGTCGAGTCGGAGTTCATCCGCATCAAGCTCGCCGAGTACCAGTGGAACATCTCGCGCACCGCGCAGGCGCTGGGCATCGAGCGCACCAACCTGCACAAGAAGCTGCGCGCGCTCGGCATCCACCGCGGCGAGGGCGGCGAGGGCGACGCGTGATCCTCGGCCGGCGCCGGCGCGGTCGCATCCTCGCCATCAAGTGGGGGGTCAACCCCAACTCGTCGAGCCTGGGCGCCGACGTCACGTTCCTGATCTTCGGCGCCACCGCGCTGTCGCTGGCGACCCCGGTGATCGCGGCGCTGATCCGCTGGCGCCGCGCCGGCAAGCCCGAGGTCGCCGCCGATGCGCCTGTCGACCCGGCTCGGTGACGCCGCGCGCGCGGTCTGCGACCTGGCCGCCACCGCCCGCGCCGTGCTGCGGCCCGATCCGCAGGCGCGACGCAGCCGCCTCGAGCGCTTCGGCGCGATCGTCCAGCTGACCGCGCCGCGCGCGCTGGTCTTCGTCGACCGCGATCGCGCCCGCGACCTCGGCGTCGCGCCGCGGCCCGGCGATCCGGTGTGGGCCGATCCGGCCGCCGACGGCGACGTCGGCGCCGGCGTGCTGGCGGCGCCGCTCGAGGCCCACGTCCAGCTCACCAACCGGTGCGACGCCGGCTGCACCGGCTGCTACACCGGCGCGTCGCCGGGCGGCGCGCCCGGCGAGCTCGACCTCGACGGCTGGAAGCGCGCGATCGACGCGCTCGCCGCGATGGGCGTCTTCCACCTCGCGCTCGGCGGCGGCGAGAGCGCGATCCTGCCCTGGCTCGGCGACGTCGCCAGCTACGCGCGCGCGCGCGGCCTGGTGCCCAACCTGACCACCAGCGGCCTCGCCGGCCTCGACCAGCTGCTGCCGATCGCCGACCGGTTCGGCCAGATCAACGTCTCGCTCGACGGCCTGGGCCCGACCTACGCCCGGGTCCGCGGCTTCGACGGCTTCGCCCGCGCCGACGCCGCGCTGGTGGCGCTGCGCGCGGTCAAGCGCGAGGTCGGGATCAACGTCGTCGTCACCCGCGACAGCTTCGACGACCTCGACGGCCTGTTCGCCCACGCCCGACGACGCCGCCTCAACGAGGTCGAGGTCCTGCGCTTCAAGCCGTCGGGCCGGGGTGCCCGCGCCTACGCCGACCTGGCCTGCCGCGACGACCAGCACCGGCGCCTCTTGCCGACGGTGCTGGCGGCGGCGCGCCGCCACCGCATGCGGGCCCGGCTCGACTGCTCGTACACGCCGATGATCGTCCACCACCGCCCGGATCCGGCGCTCTTGGCCCAGCTCGCGGTCTACGGCTGCACCGGCGGCGACTTCCTGGTCGGGGTCAAGCCCAACGGCGCGGTCACCGCGTGCAGCTTCGCGTCGCCGCCGCCGCCGGGCGGCGACGGCCGCCGCCCCGCCGCCGCCGAGCTGCCGGCCTACTGGCGCCGCGATGACGCGTTCGGCGCCTTCCGGACGTGGGCCGACGCCGCCGAGCCGTGTCGGAGCTGCGCCTACCACACGCTGTGCCGGGGCGGCTGCAAGGTGGTCTCGGCCCACGTCGTGGGCGATCCGGCGGCCCCGGATCCCGAGTGCCCGCGCGTGATCGACGCGCGCCGCACCGACGACGCGCCCCGGTCGCGCCGTCGGTTGCCCGTGGTATAGAGGCGGCCATGAGAACGGTCATGATCATCTCTGACGCGACCGGCGAGACCGCCGAGCGGATGGTCCGCGCGGCGACGCTGCAGTTCAGCAACACGCCCGTCAACGTCCGCACCTACTCGCGGGTCCGCCTCGAGGCGGAGTGCGAGAAGCTGATCGAGAAGGCCGCCGAGCTGCGTGCGCTGGTCGTCTTCACCGTGGTCAACCCCGAGGAGCGCGACCTGATCTCGCGCCTGGTCGAGCGGTACAACGTCGAGGCGGTCGACCTGATCGGCGCGCTGATCGGCAAGCTGGCGTCGTTCCTGGGCTCGACCCCGGCGGGCGTCCCCGGGCTGCTGCACACGATCACCGAGGACTACTTCCGGCGCATCGAGGCGGTCGAGTTCGCGGTCAAGAACGACGACGGCGCCGAGCCGCGCAACCTGCCCAAGGCCGACCTCGTGCTGGTCGGCATCTCGCGGACCTCGAAGACGCCGCTGTCGACCTACCTGGCGCAGCGCGGCCTCAAGGTCGCCAACGTGCCGCTGGTGCTCGGCATCGATCCGCCCGAGGAGCTGGCCCAGGTCGACGAGCGCAAGGTCTTCGGCCTGATCATCCAGCCCGACACGCTGATGAAGATCCGCCAGGCCCGCCTGCAGTACCTGGGCATGCCGGCCGACACCAGCTACGGCGAGAAGGCGCACATCGCCAACGAGATCGCCTACTCGCGCGAGATCTTCCGCAAGCACTCGAACTGGCCGGTCATCGACGTCACCGCCCGCGCCATCGAGGAGACGGCGTCGGACATCCTGCGCATCTACCAGGAGCGCATGGCGAGCTGACGCGCCGCGGCCGGCCGCGTCGTCAGTCGCGCGCCGGCTCCGCTCACCTCGAGCGGAGCCCGAGCGGCGCAGCCGCTGGGCGGCCGGCCAGGCGATCGGCCGCGCTCAGTCGTCCTGGTGCAGGAACGCGAAGTAGCGCTCGGGCAGATCGTCGAAGGTCAGCTGCCCGCTGCACTTGGGGCAGGTGAACACCGGCGGCTCGAGGCCGGCGGCCAGGACGGTCGCCGACTGCAGCAGACGCTCCTCCTGGTGGTCGCACGCCTCGCAGTGGTACGGCGCGAAGAACGACGCCACCGTGCCGCGACCGACGACGTCCTCGACCATCGACGCCTGCAGCACGAACGGCACCGAGCAGGCGTGGAACTCGTAGCCCTGGATCGGGGCCTCCTTGAGGAACTGGCACCACGCCCGGACCCCCAGCGAGTTCATGTAGCGGACCTGCGCCATGTCGAAGTCGACGCGGCCGACCATCGACGGTAGCAGCTCGTCGAACGAGGTCGCCTCGGTGAAGTCGCCCTTGAGCACGACGCGGATCCGCGAGGTGTCGCCGACGATCTCCCACTGGGTCAGCCGGGCCAGCATCTCGCGCGCGGCGTCGTCGAGCTCGAGGAACTCGGCGCCGACGACGGTGCGGCCGTCGCGCGGCTGCGCCCACACCACCTTGGCGCGGACGATCAGCGGCTCGACGGCGCCGCCCGGGCCGGCCTCGGGCACGATCTTGAGGGTCAGCGGCGCGCCCTCGGCGAGCGCGTCCTTGCAGACCAGGCGGGTGCCGTCGACCGACAGGTTGGTGACGTTGCCGTCGAGGCGCTCGCCGGAGGCGTCGGGGCCGGCGTACAGCTCGATGTGGAAGCGCTCGCCGCCGTGGCGCGGCCGGCCCAGCTGGATCGCGGCGACGTCGTAGAGCTCGTCGGCGCTCATCGGCGCGATCAGCACCTCGTCGCAGCCGCAGTCGGCGACCTTGCGCATCTGGTCGTGGCTGAGGCGCTTGCCGAGGACGAGCACGACCTTGGCGCCGAGCCCCTCGTCGCGGATGCGTCGGGCGATCTCGTAGCCGGAGATCCCCGACATCTCGGCGTCGAGGAGCGCCAGCACCGGGCGCTGCGCCTGGACCTGCGCGAGCGCCTCGTCGCCGCTGGACACGACGATCAGATCGAGCTCGAGTCCCCGGAACGAAGGAGCTGCCAGATGCCGAAGCAGCTCACTGTTGTTGGCGACGAGAACTTTCGGCACGTTCAGACGGTATCACGGCGCACGCTTCCCGTTCACGACCGTCCGCGTCAAACGCGTTACAGCAGGGCGAGCAGGATCACGACGAGGGTGATGACGACGACCACACCGCCCCCGAGCGCCACGAAGCCACGTACCAGGGAGCCCTTGTCGTAGGCCTCGCGCTCGGCGGTGAGCTTGTCGATCTCGGTGGTGCGCGCGCCGATCGCCATGCGCAGGCGATCGATGCGCTCGTACAGATCGCCGAAGCCGGGATCCTCGATGCGGTTGAGGTTGACCAGCGTGCCCAGGGTGACGAGGCGGCGCTGGATCTCGGCGTCGGCGAGCGCGAGCTCGCGCATCTTGCGACCCTGCTCGGCCTCGATCTCGGCGAGGCGGTGGCGGTGGCCCTCGCGAGCGTCGTTGAGGCTGCGTCGCGCCGACTCGAGCTCGGCGCGGGCGGCGTCGGTCTTGGCCTGCGCGGTCGCGATCGGCCGGTCGAGGGCGGCGATCCGGCGATCCAGATCCTGACGCTCGGGCTCGAGCGCCGCGGCCTCGCGCCGGTGGCCCTCGGCGGCGCGGCGCAGCTCGCCGCGGGCCTCGCCCATCGCCGAGCCGCCGGCCTCGTGGTCACGCTCCTCGGCGGCCTTGAGGTACGCCTTCTGGCGCCGCTCGACCTCCTTGCGCTTGTCGCGCAGGCTGCGGCGCTGGCCCTCGGCGATCGACAGCTCGCGGCTGGCCTCGTCGAGGATCCGCTCGGCCTCCGAGACCTTGATCAGCTTCTCGTGCTCGACCTCGGCGAACTTGGCGGTCTCGTCGACGCGGCGGCCGTTGAGCTCGGCGTTGGCCTCGTCGAGCTGATGCTTGCGCTGCTCGGCGGCGTCGATCGCGGCATTCTCGGCCGACAGCGCGCGGTTGTCGACCTTGAGGTCGCGGGCCTGCTTGCCGAGCGTGCCGAGCACGAGGTCGAGCGCGGCGGTGTCCTGCTTGATCTCGTCGGCGAGCCCCTTGATGGCGCCGCGACGCTGCCAGCGCGCGCGCAGGAACGTCACCGCGTAGCGGACCGCGTTGATCAGCCCGGGCTCGGGGACCTCGGGGATCGGGATGACCTTGGGCGGCGTGAACGGCCGCTCGGCCAGCGCGTCGGGGCGCGCGATCCGGGTCGGCGGCGGATCCGGCATCGTCGGCTCGCGCGGCGGCGACGGCGTCGGCGTCGCCCGCGCCACCACCGGCGGCGGCGGCAGCGGCGTGATCGTGTCGAGCTGGCGCGGCGGCGCGACCGCCGGCGCGGGCCCCGCCGCGACGGTCGTGACGGTATCGTCCCCGCCGTCGAGATCGGGCGGGCGCGGCGGCGGCGGCGGCGGCATCGAGTCGCCGCGCCGCCGGCTCGGCGCGCTCGGTGGCCGCGGCTCCGGCGGCGGGCTCGGGCGTCGCTGCGCGGCCGGGCCGAGCACCGTCGACGCTGCCGCTGCGGCGGCGGCGGCATGGTGGCGCGGCGCGGCTGGCGGGCCGCGGCGTCGCCGGCGCCGGGGTCGTCGCCCGCGGCGGCACCACCGCCGACGACGGCGGCGTCGTCGTCGACGGCGCCCGCGGCGCGGGCAGCGGCGTCGCCGACGGCGCCCGCGGCGCGGGCAGCGGCGTCGGCAGCGGCGCGGCGCCGCTGGCGGCCGCCGCGCCGACCGACGGCGCGGGCGCGGGCGCGGCGGCCGGCGCGGCCACGCCCACCGCGGCGGCGTCGGCGACCTGCGCGGCGCCGACCGGCACCGGCTGGGTGCGCTGGCGGCGCGGCGGCAGCGGCGGCAGTCGCCGCGCGCAGGTCGCGCAGTGGGTCGCCTCGCTCGGGTTCTCGGCGCTGCAGAACGGGCAGAAGCGCATCCGGTCAGCGCCCCCCGTCCTCGGGACCCACCGCCGCGCGATCGTAGACGACGCGGCCGCCGACCACGGTGAGCTCGACGGCGGCGTCGAGCAGCGTCCGCGGCTGCGCCTCGTCGATGGCGCGGTCGAGCACGGTGACGTCGGCCTGCATGCCGACCCGCAGACGCCCCCGCGCGCCCTCGGCGAACGCCGCGTAGGCCGGCGCCACGGTGAACGCGCGGATCGCCTCCTCCAGGGTCATGCGCTGCCCAGGATACCAGCCCCCGGGCGGGTTGCCGTCGTGGTCCTGCCGGGTCACCGCGGCGTACAGCCCGAGCAGCGGCGACACCTCCTCGACCGGGAAGTCCGAGCCGCCGACGATCGTCGCGCCGGCGTCGAGCAGCGTCCGCCAGGCGTAGGCGCCGCGGATCCGCTCGGCGCCGACCCGGGCCTCGGCCCACGGCATGTCGCTGGTGGCGTGGGTCGGCTGCATCGCGGCCAGCACGTGCAGCGCCGCGAACCGCGGCACGTCGTCGGGCGCGATCACCTGGACGTGCTCGACGCGCAGCCGCAGGTCGTCGTCGCGGCCGGCCTCGGCGTCCTGGTAGGCGTCGAGCACCTCGTGGATCGCGGCGTCGCCGATGGCGTGGACCGCGACCTGCCAGCCGGCGGCGACGGCGTCGGCGATCGCCTGGTGCAGCGCCGCGGGCTCGGTGACCCAGGTGCCGCGGCGGCCGGGATCGTCGTCGTAGTCGGCGCGCAGCGCGGCGCCGCGCGAGCCCAGCGCGCCGTCGGCGTAGAACTTGACGCCGCGGACCGCGAACCACTCGGTGCCGTCGCCGGTCTCGCGCGGCCGGTCG
This sequence comes from Kofleriaceae bacterium, assembly GCA_020633495.1. Classification (GTDB taxonomy): domain Bacteria; phylum Myxococcota_A; class Polyangia; order Haliangiales; family Haliangiaceae; genus WYBA01. The sequence goes on from JACKDR010000008.1 coordinate 104,589, forward strand.
CGGAGCGCCTTCGCGACCTCGGGGTCGCCGGCGACGTAGGCGTTGACCCGCAGCGGCAGCTCGCCGGCGGCGGCGAGCCGGCGGTAGACCGCCAGGGTCGCGTCGTCGAGGCCCATGTCGTGGACGCCGGTGAGGCCGCGCGCGACCGCGTAGGCGCCGGCGGCCCGGATCCGGCGCTCGAGCACCGCGTCGGTGGCGGCCGGGACCTGGCCCTCGACCAGGTCCATGGCGTTGTCGGTCAGGACGCCGGTGGGCTCGCCGTCGGCGTCGCGCAGGATGCGCCCGCCCGCCGGGTCCGGCGTGTCGCGGGTGATGCCGGCCAGCGCCAGCGCCGCCGAGTTGGCCCACAGCGCGTGGCCGTCGATCCGGCGCAGCGACACCGGCCGGTCGGGCGCCACCGCGTCGAGCGTGGCCCGGGTCGGGAACTCGCCGCCCCACAGGTTCTGGTCCCAGCCGCGGCCCTGCACCCACTCGCCGGGCGCGCGCCCGGCGGCGGCGGCGGCGACCTGCCGCGCGACCTCGTCGGCGCTGGTGACCCCGCGCAGCGCCAGGATCTCGAGCGACAGGCCGAGCCCGGCGAGGTGGCAGTGGCCGTCGACCAGGCCGGGCGTGACGGTGCGGCCGTCCAGGGCCACGACCCGGGTCCGCGGCCCGACCAGCCGGCCGGCCGCGGCGTCGTCGCCGACCAGGACCACCCGGTCACCCCGGATCGCGACCGCGCTGACCCGCGGCGCCGCCGGGTCCATGGTCCAGACGTCGCCGCCGACCAGCACCAGGTCGGCGGCCGGCTCGGCCGGGGCGGCGTGGTGCGCGCACCCGGCCATCGCCACGGCGGCGACGAGGAGCGAGGTGAGGGTCCGGAGCACGGCGGCGACACGATACCCGAGGACGCCGGGCCCGGGGGGCCACCGGGCGCCCTGCGGCACCTCGCCCGACCCGCCGGCCGGCCCGCCGCCGTGGTATCAACCGGCCATGAATCCCGCCGAAGTGGCCACCGCACTCCTGATCGAGCGCACGCTCGAGTCCAGCCCCGCGTACCGTAAGGTCGACGACGCCCTGTACGTCATCAAGCAGGGCTCGGCGTACGTCATGATCAGCGTCCTGCAGTGGGGCAAGGACAAGGCGATGGTCCGCTGCACGGCGCAGCTGGTGAAGGGCGTCGAGCTCGACGGCGGGCTCGCCAAGCAGCTGCTCGAGCTCAACACGTTCCTGAGGTTCGGCGCGTTCGCGTACGACTCGAACGAGGAGACGATCCTGTTCACCCACTCGATCCTGGGCGGGACCACCCTCGACAAGGCCGAGCTGCTCGCGACCCTGCGCGACGTCGCGCTGATCGCCGACGAGTACGACGACAAGCTGGTCGCCAAGTACGGCGGCCAGCGCATGCTCGACCTCCTCGAGGAGGCCGCGGTCGAGAGCCTGATGGAGAAGCACCCCCGCAAGTTCGACCTGGAAGTCTGAGATGGCGTCCGCTCCCCACGACCACGACGATCCGTCCCTGGGCTTCGGCACCCGCGCCATCCACGCCGGCCAGCGCCCCGACCCCACCACCGGCGCGGTCATGACGCCGGTCTACTTCACGTCGACCTACGCGCAGGAGGCGCCGGGCGTCCACAAGGGCTTCGAGTACTCGCGGACCCACAACCTGACCCGGTTCGCGCTCGAGGCCAACCTCGCCGCGCTCGAGGGTGGCAAGCACGGCCTGTGCTTCGCCTCGGGGCTGGCGGCGACCTCGACGATCCTGCAGCTGTTCGACAGCGGCGCCCACGTGGTCGCGGTCGACGACCTGTACGGCGGCACGTTCCGGCTGTTCGACAAGGTCTACCGCCGCTTCGGCTTCGACTTCAGCTACGTCGATCCGCTGGCCGGCGCGGCCGCGGTCGCGGCCGCGATCCGGCCCGAGACCAAGCTGGTGTGGGTCGAGACCCCGACCAACCCGATGCTGAAGCTGTGCGACATCGCGGCGGTGGCCGAGGTGTGCAAGCGCAAGGGCGTGCTGCTCGCCGTCGACAACACGTTCATGACCCCGTTCAACCAGCGGCCGCTGGAGCTGGGCGCGGACATCGTGTGTCACTCGACGACCAAGTACTTGAACGGCCACTCCGACGTGGTCGGCGGCGCGATCGTGGTCGCCGACGACGGCCTGCGCGAGCGCCTGGCGTTCCTGCAGAACTCGGTCGGCGCGGTGCCGTCGCCGATGGACTCGTTCCTGGTGCTGCGCGGCACCAAGACCCTGCACGTCCGCATGCAGCGCCACGAGGACAACGCCCGGGCGATCGCCGGCTGGCTGGCCGGCCACGCCCAGGTCGAGAAGGTCATCTACCCCGGCCTGGAGTCGCACCCGCAGCACGCGCTGGCCCGCAAGCAGCAGCGCGGCTTCGGCGGCATGATCAGCTTCGTGCTGCGCGGCGGCCTCGACGAGTCGCGCCGGTTCCTGTCGGCGTGCCGGATCTTCACCCTCGCCGAGTCGCTGGGCGGCGTCGAGTCGCTGATCGAGCACCCGGCGATCATGACCCACGCGTCGGTGCCGGCGGACCGGCGCGCCGCCCTCGGCATCGCCGACGGCTTCATCCGGCTGTCGGTCGGCATCGAGGACGAGTCCGACCTGCGGGGTGACCTCGAGCGCGCGTTCCACGCCGCCCGCGGCTAGCGGCGGCGCGGGCGCGGGCGCCGGCACGCCGCCGGTCACGGCGCCGGTCACATCCGGCCCGGTGTAGGCTCCACCGGGCGATGACCGACCGCCCGATGCACTCCGTTCCCGGCCTGTTCGACAAGCTGAGCGGCCTGTACGCCGACGGCGAGCGGGCGATCCAGGAGGGTCGCTTCGCCGACGCCGTGGCGCGGTTCTCCGAGGGCATCGGCCTCGACGACCACTTCCGCCAGCGCTACGTCACGATGTACGCGCAGCGGGCGTTCGCCTACCAGCGCCTGGGCGACCACATGCGGGCGATCCCCGACTACACCCGGGCGATCGAGATGGAGCCCGACATCAACAAGGCCCAGTACCACTTCCATCGCGGCATGTGCTTCGCCGCGATCGGGGGCCACCTCGAGCACGCGGTCGCCGACTACGGCCGGTCGATCGCGCTGCACGACGGCCACCCCGGGCCGTTCCACCTCCGCGGCAAGATCCTGACCACCGAGTTCGGCCGCCACGAGGAGGCGATCGCCGACTTCGACCGCTTCCTGGCCATGCGGCCACACCCCGAAGTGTTCCAGCTGCGCGGCCACGCCAAGCTGCTGCTGGGCCGGGGCGCCGACGCGATCCCCGACCTGGTGGAGTCGGCCCGCCTGGCGCCGGACGTCTACACCGACTACCTGCTGGCCTGGGCCGGCGCGATCGCGCCCGACGACGAGCTGTTCTACCGGTCGATGGAGGCGGTGCTGCGCGCCGATCCCAGCTACCGGCCCTACTTCGTCGACAACGACGACTACCGCCGGTTCTACGGCCAGGCCCGGTTCAACGCGATCGTCGGCCCCGGCTAGCGACGGCCAAGCGACGGTCAAGCGAGGCACGGACGCCGGCGCCGCCGCCGCCGGCGCCGCCGCCGTCAGCGGCCGTGCTTCTTGTCGCGGATCCGCTCCCACTGGCCGTTGTCGACCGACGCGGTGAGCTGGGCCTCGAAGCCCTCGGGCAGATCGGGATCCGGCAGGTTGCCGAAGATCGCGGCGACGTCGCGCTGCGGCTGGTCGTCAGCGTCGGGGCCGGTGCCGTAGCGACCGTACGGCGTCGACGACTGCCGGAGCTGGACCACGCCCTGCGACCGGATGAAGCCCTTGCGCAGCGCGACGCCGACCCGCGCCGGGCACCGGCACGGGTTCATCGGGTTGACGTGCTCGCAGCGCGGCGCCAGGTAGTCGCCGATCTTCTTGCGGGCGCGCGACAGCCGGACCTTGTAGGCCGCCGGGGTCACGCCCAGCGCCTTGGCGGCGTCGTCGTCGGACATCCGCATCACCTGCGACGCGGTGAACGCGGCGCGCTCGCCCGGCGACAGGCAGTTGATGACCGAGGTCATGCAGCCCTGCTTGAGCTCCCACAGCATGAAGTCGCGCTGCGGATCGGTCAGCGAGCGGACCACGTCGGTGCGGGTCGCCTCGCTGCGCAGGGTCTCGTCGAGCAGGTCGAAGTCGACCTCCGGCGTGCGGGGCAGCCGCTGCTCGAGGACGTGGTTGGCGATGTGGATGAGCCAGATCTCGACCTCGGCGTCGTCGGGGAGCTCGCCGACGTAGGCGCGCAGGAAGACCTCCTCCACGCAGCTGGCCGCCCGCGTCTGGTCGAGCGTCATCCGGAAGCAGAAGTTGTAGACCCGTCGCAGGTGCGCGCCGAGCACCTGCTTGAAGCGGTCGCGGCGGGGTTTGGTCGACACGCGGGGCCATGGTAACACAGCGAACCAGCATGGCTGCCCGGGTACCGATCGCCGTCGCGTCACCGGTCCGGATCGTCGGCGGGTTCACCTGCCTGATCGCGGCCCTGGCGGCGTCCACCGCCGCCTGCACCGCCGATCCGGGGCGGCCGCCGCTGGCGCGGATCCAGCTGGCCCCGGGGGCGATCCCCGAGCACGACGACTTCCAGAGCACGGTCACCCTGGACGGGTCATCGTCCGCCGATCCGGTCGACGATCCCGAGGGCACGACCCGCCTGAGCTACCAGTGGGAGATCGTCGGCGACGAGCACCGCTTCGACAGCGGCGACGCCACCGACGCCGCGCCGGTGGTCCGGTTCCGCGGCGAGCGCCCGGCGACCATCGTGCTGACCGTCATCGACGTCGACGGGCTCGAGGCGATCGCCACCGAGCACCTGCAGCTGACGGTCAGGTAGCGCGCGGCCGGGGCGGACCCGGTCGTCACTGCCGCAGGATGTCGGTCGACGGCCGGGGATCGTCCGGCGACGTCGGCGCGCCGGCGCGCTGGACCTCGCTCGGCGCCGGCCGCACGACCTCGCGGGTCTTGCCGTTGGCGGGGACCTTGATCTTCGCCAGCTCGGCGGTGATCTCGGCCAGCAGGTCGGCCTTCTCGCGGTACGGCAGGAACGCGCTCTTGAAGCCGGCGATGATGATCTCCTTGATCGTGTCGAGCGACCAGCCGTAGTGCTTGTGGCACAGCCACAGCTCCTTGCTCACGGTGGTGTCGGTGATCAGCCGGTTGTCGGTGTTGATCGTGATCCGCAGGCCGTAGTCGACGTAGAAGTCGACCGGGTGGGTCTCCCACGACGTCGCCGCCTTGGTCTGCAGGTTCGACGACGGGCACACCTCGAGCGGGATGCGGTGGTCGTTGACGTAGTTGAGCAGGTCGCCGTTCTCGACCAGCCGGGTGCCGTGGCCGATGCGGTGGGCGCTGCACTTGTGGATCGCCTGGGCGATCGAGTCGGGGCCGAAAGCCTCGCCGGCGTGGGCGGTGCAGTTGATGTTGTTGTCGATGACCAGCTGGAAGGCCTGGCGGTGCAGCTTGGCCGGGTTGTTGACCTCGGCGCCGGCGAGGTCGAAGCCGACCACGCCGCGGTTCTTGAACGCCACGCACAGCTCGGCGATCCGCAGCGAGGTCTCCGGCGTCATCGACCGGATGCCGCACAGGATCAGGCCGTAGCGGATGCCCAGCTCGCGCTTGGCGGCGCGCAGGCCGCGCAGCACCGCCTCGACCACCGTGGTCAGGCGCAGGCCCAGCTCCTGGTGGAGCAGCGGCGAGTACCGGACCTCGATGTAGCGGACGTTCTCCTTCCAGGCGTCCTCGGCCAGCTCGTAGGCGATGCGCTCGAGCGCGGCCTCGGTCTGCATCACCGACAGCGTGATGTCGAAGGCCTTGAGGTAGTCCTCGAGCGACTCGCAGACGTCGCCGGCGTAGATCATCCGGAACAGCTCGGCGCGGTCGAAGGTCGGCAGCGCGACGCCCTGCTCGCGGGCGAGCTCGAGGATGGTGTCGAGCCGCAGCGAGCCGTCGAGGTGACAGTGCAGGTCGGTCTTGGGCAGCGACTCGATCAGCTGGAGGGACAGCTCGTGGACCATCTCGGGACTATCACGCGCGCTCCCGGGGGGCGCAAGCCGACCCTGCCCGACGCCCCGCGTCAGGGCGTCGCGGCCGGCGCCGGCGGCAGGATCTCCGCGACCCGGACCACGACGTCGGGGAAGGCCAGGGGCGCGACCGCGGCCCCCGCGCCGTGGCTCACCACCTCGCCGTAGCGCCCGGCCTCGGGGCCGCGGTGCACCACCAGCTCGTCGCGCGACAGATCCAGCACCCAGTAGTCGGCGATGCCCATCTCGGCGTAGAGCCGGGCCTTGAGCCGCAGGTCCTTGAGCCGCGACGAGTCCGCGACCTCGATCACCAGCAGCGCGTCGTGGGCGTGGTCGTCGAGGAAGTCGCCGGGCGGCAGGATCACGACGTCGGGCTCGGGCTCCGACTCGTCCGAGGCCGCCACCGGCCCCTGGCACTGGACCTGGGCCCGCCCGGCGACCGCGACCGCCAGCAGGTTGTTCAGGCGCCGGACCGACCACACGTGGCGCTGGCCCTGCGGCCTCATCGCGACCAGCCGTCCGTAGAGCAGCTCGAGCCGCTCGTCGTCGAACACGCCCGCCGCGACCAGGCGATCGTACTCGGCGCGGCGCAGCGGGCGCAGCGTCGACGGCGGCACGACCTCGGGATCCAGCGGCTCCATGGCCGCGTCCAGGCTAGCACGTCCCGGATCCATCCCCGCCGGGCTCACTTGCAGCCCTTGTAGGCGTCCTTCTCCTTCTTGTAGCGCTTGTCGGAGACCTTGTACTTGTCGCCGGAGAACGTGTACGTGCGGATGGTGTCGGTGCCGTCGGCGTTCTCGAGCCACTGGTACAGCTTCTTGGCCTTGGCCAGCACCGCGAGGTCGTCGACGATCTCGCAGCCCTTGCCGCGCCACGACACGTCGTCGTACTCGATGAACAGCTCGAGGCGGTCGCCCTTGATGCCGGCGGCCTCGTACTTCTTGGCGATCGCGGCGCGCCGCGCCGCCTTGGCCTCGGCGATCTTGGCCTTGAGGTTCTTGCCGTAGTCGATCAGGCCGTCGCAGTAGGCCTTGCGCCCGGCGTTCAGCGACACCACCGGCTCGTCCATCACGTTGAGCTTGAGGGCGAGGTCGCCATCGGCGCCGCCCTTGATCGCCTGGTCGACCATGGCGCGGCAGGCCTCGCCACGGGTGACCAGGCCCTTGCCGAAGTCGTCGCCCATCGACACCGGATCGAGCTGCTGGGTGGTGCGCAGGCCATCGGCGTAGCCGCCCAGCTCCTTGGCGGCCTCGTAGGTGCGGATCACCGCGGCGAAGCGATCGCACAGCGCCGGCGCACCGGAGAACGGGATGCCCCAGGCGCCGTCGACCTCGGTGGCGCCGGGCTGCCCCTTGAAGTACGAGCCGGTGAGCCGATCGGTCGCGGTGACCCCGGCCTTCTTGGCGGCGGCGACGGCGTCGCGGCACTCGGCCTCGTCGCCGACGTGCTTGTAGACGACGCCGGCGGTGCCCTTGGCGACGATCTCGTTGACCGGGTAGGCGAACATCGCGACCACGTTCGCGACCGCGCGGACGTCGTCCTCGTGATCGGCGTGGGCGGGGGCGGCGCCGGCGACGGCGGCGAGGGTGAGCGCGGCGAGGGGGACAGCGGCCTTCAGCGACAGCATCGGTAGCTCCTTGGGTGGGTCTCGGCGGAGGTATCGCCGCGACCCACGCCCGGTTGCGTGTCGCTCTCGTTTTCTTTGCGGCCAGGCGCCTCACCCCGGCGCGGTGACCGCCGACCGCGCGCCGCGCGCCGCTACGGCTCGGGCAGCGCCAGCACGAAGCTGTCGAGGAACGTCTCGGTGGCGGCGGCGTCGAGCGGGCCCAGGAACAGCGCCTGCGCCACGTAGACCCCGGCCGGGTTGCCGCTGACGTAGATGCGGACCCGGCCGTTGAGCTCCTGGCCCATGACCGGCCCGGCGACGTCGATGTCGGCGCCCAGGACGTCCTTGCGGTGGGTGTCGAGCCGGCGCTCGCCGGCGTTGTGCAGCCCCGCGCTCTGCAGCATCTGGTCGCGGCCGCCGGCCAGCGCGGCCTCGAGATCGAAGCCGGCGCCCGGCGGCACCTCGTAGCGCAGCGCCGACGCGCCGAAGTAGCGGCGGCTCGAGTCGCTCTGGTCGAGCGTGACCAGCCGCAGCTTGGCCGGCCCGATGCCCGGGATGTCGACGCTGTCGTTGTCCTCGGCGGGCTTGCTGGGGAACGCCAGCGTGTACATGCCGTCGGGGTCGGCGTAGGCGTACCAGCCGGACGGCGCGCCCGCGGCGGGCTTGGCCGCGGCGGCGGCGCCCGCGCCCCCGGCGCCGCCGGTGACGCCGCTGGCCCACGAGCCGTGGGAGCCGTCGGCCTTGTCGGCGGGGCCGTCCGCCGCCGGCGCGGGCTTGGCGGCCACGGCCGCGCCGCCCGACGGCGCGCCGCCGGTCGACGCCGGCGCCGGCGCGGGCTCGGCCTTCGACGGGGCCTTGGAGCCCTTGTCGCAGCCGGTGGTGGAGGTCGCGGCCAGCGCGGCGAGCGCGGCGCAGGTGAACAGGGTCCGGCGGCGTGGGGTCATCAGCGGGTCCTCGCGGGTGGCGGCGATCGTCAGCGGCCGGCGCGGGCCCGGGCCGCGCGCTCGAGGCCGTCGAGCACCTGCGCCGAGACGTTGCGGCGCTCGAGGTCCTCGATGTGGCGGACCCCGGTCGGCGACGTCACGTTGATCTCGGTCAGGCGACCGCCGATGACGTCGATGCCGACGAAGATCTGGCCGTACTCGGCCAGCACCGGGGCCAGGGCGCGGATGATCGCGCGGTCGTCGTCGTCGAGGTCGGCCTTGACCGCCTGGCCGCCGACGTGGAGGTTGCCGCGCGCCTCGTTCTGGGCCGGCACCCGCAGCACCGCGCCCACCGGCTCGCCGTTGACCAGGACGATGCGCTTGTCGCCGTGCACCGCCTCGGGCAGGTACTTCTGCGCCATCGTCCACCGGGTGCCGGCGGCGGTCGAGGTCTCGAAGATCGACGACACGTTGGGATCGCCGTCGCGGACCAGGAAGATGCCGAGGCCGCCGAAGCCGTCGACCGGCTTGACCACGATCGCGCCGCCCTGCTCGCGCAGGAACGCGCCGAGCCGCGACTGCGACCGGGTGACGATCGTCGGCGGCGTCAGGTCGGGGAAGCGCAGCGCCGCGAGGTGCTCGTTGAGCTCGCGCAGGCCGCGCGGGTCGTTGACCAGCAGGGTCTTGCCGCGGGCCTGCTCGAGGATCCAGGTCGCGTGCAGGTAGGCGACGTCGAGCGGCGGGTCCTTGCGCATCAGGACCATGTCGAACGCCTCGAGCGGGATCGGCGCCCGCTCCTCGACCGAGAACGCCTCGTCGGCGCGGCCGGCGGCGCGGACCAGGGTCAGCTGGGCCTCGGCGATCGGGTCGTCGTGCTCGAGGCCGAGGTGGCCGACCTGGCAGGTCCAGACCTCGTGGTCGCGCCGCGACGCCTCGAGCATCAGCGCGTACGAGGTGTCGCCGGCCAGATCGAGGCGGTCGAGGGCGTCGACGATGAACAGGATGCGCATCGCGGCGTCTCCCCTCAGCTCGCGGTGCCGTCGCCGTCGGGCGCGGCGCCGGGGCCAGCGCCGCCGCGCGGGCGCGGCCGGCGCGGCGGGCGTCGCCGCCGGCTCGTCGCCACCGACCCCGACCTTGGTCGGCAGCAGGTGCTCGAGGCCGTGCTTGCGCAGCCGGTAGTACAGCGTCGACCGGTTGATCCCCAGCATCCGCGACGCGCTGGCGATGTTGCCCTTGCTCTTGTCGATCGCGGCGACGATCTCCTTCTTCTCGCTCTCGAGCAGGCGCTCGGCGAGGGGCCGCGAGTCGTCGCCGGCCGGGGCCCCGACCGCGCCCGAGCCGGCGGGCGCGACCTCGGCGACCGGCACCGGGCCGGTGGTGGTCGACGCCGTGGCCTGGCGGCGGCCGAAGTCGAGGTGGGCGGCGGCGATCTCGGCGCCGCGGGCCAGGATCATCGCGCGCTCGATGATGTTCTCGAGCTCGCGGACGTTGCCCGGCCAGCTGTACTCGCGCAGCTTGGCCAGCGCCTCGGTCGACAGCCCGACCGGCTTGACGCCGAGCGTGCGCGCGAACTTGGTCGCGAAGTGGCCGGCCAGCGGGGTCAGGTCGTCGAGTCGGTCGCGCAGCGGCGGCAGGTTGATCGGGAAGACGTTGAGCCGGTAGTAGAGATCCTCGCGGAACGTGCCGTCCTCGATCATCTGCTCGAGGTTGCGGTTGGTCGCCGAGATCATGCGGACGTCGACCTTGATCGTGTCGGTGCCGCCGACCCGCTCGAACTCGCGCTCCTGCAGCGTGCGCAGCAGCTTGATCTGCACCTCCATCGGCAGATCGCCGACCTCGTCGAGGAACAGCGTGCCGCCGTCGGCCAGCTCGAAGCGGCCGGGCCGCCGCCCCACCGCGCCGGTGAAGCTGCCCTTCTCGTGGCCGAACAGCTCGCTCTCGAGGACGCCGGGCGCCAGCGCGGCGCAGTTGACCCGGACGAACGGCTTCTCCTCGCGCGGCGAGTTGATGTGGATGGCGTGGGCGACCAGCTCCTTGCCGGTGCCGGTCTCGCCGCGCAGCAGCACCGTCGACGCGGTCGGTGCGACCTGCTCGACCTTGGCCAGGACCTCGTGCAGCGCGGGGCTGTCGCCGATGATGTTGCCGAAGTCGAAGGCGCCGTGGAGCTGCTGGTTGAGGTAGCCGGTGTACTCGGCGAGCTGCGAGGCCAGGCGCTGGTTCTCGCGCTGCAGGTGAAAGCGCTCGAGCGCGTACTGCAGGACGCCGCGCATCTCCTTGGCGTCCCACGGCTTGGTGATGTAGCGGTAGACCTGCCCGAGGTTGATCGCCTCGATCAGGACGTCGACGTCGGTGAACGCGGTCAGGATGATGCCGACCGCCTCGGGCCGGACCTGCTTGGCCTCGGTGAGCAGCTCGACGCCGGTCATCCGGGGCATGCGCTGATCGGTGATGATCACGCCGACGTCGTGGTCGGCCAGCAGGCTCAGCGCCTCCGGGCCGCTGGTCGCGGTGAGCAGGTCGAAGGTCTTCCGGAAGTTGAAGCGGAAGGCATCGAGGTTGTCCTGCTCGTCGTCCACGACGAGGATGGGGTAGCGCTTCGGGTCGACGGTCATACCGGCCCCGACAACATAACGGAATGGCTGGCCGGGGGGGACCTCGCGAGGCCTGTTCCTGTCCTACATGTGTGCAAAAGTGGCCCACCGGAATACCCGCTGCTAGCGTGGCGACGTGGCTGCCCCTCGTCGTGCCGTTCGCAAAGCCGCCCCGGCCCCTGCCCCGGCGCGCAAGCCGATGGCGTCGGCGCGGCGGGTCTCGCTGTTCGAGCGCGAGGTCAAGGTCAGCCTGTCGCCGGCCGCGCTGGAGGTCCTGTTCGACCACGCCGACGTCCTGTCGGAGGGCCAGGTCGAGGCCGGCCGCTACTTCGGCTCGACGATGATGACGATCGATCTGGCGCGCGCCCAGCCCCGCATCTCCGAGGAGTGCGACGCCGGCTGCGCCCGCCGCGTCGTCGAGCTGATGCCCGGCGACGACCAGGTCCGCGAGCGCGCCCGCGCGATCGCGGTCGCCGAGGCCACCCGCACCGCCGGCGCGCTGACCGCGCCGGCCATCGATCTCCACGTCCGCCGTGACGGAGCCCGGCTCCGCCTCGACCTCGACGTCGAGGGCGCCGCCCCCCAACGACCTTCGCCCGCAGGGAGGAAGCCGTGACCGAGCTGTACAGCATCCGCGACGTCGCCCGCATCTTCGCGCTCCAGGAGTCGCGCCTGCGCTACTGGATGCAGACCGGCTTCGTCGGACCCACCGTCCGCAAGGGCGGCCGGTTCTTCTACACCTTCCAGGACCTGATCTCGGTCAAGGCCGCCAAGGACCTGCTGGCCGCCGGCCTGTCGATGCAGAAGGTCCGCAAGAACCTGGCCGCGCTGCGCGAGGCCCTGCCCGACGACGCCAGCCCGGCGGCGCGCCTGCGCATCTGCTCCGACGGCGACACGATCGTCGCGATCGCCGACGACGTCGCCTTCGAGCCACCGACCCGCCAGGTGGTCATGGCGTTCAACCTGCCCGGCCTGGCCGGCCAGGTCGCCGAGGTCATGGCGCTGCCCGAGCGCGGCGCCGCCGGCACCCCGGCCGCGGGCGTCGCGACCACCGGCGCCGACGCGGTGCCGACCGCGGTCGAGGACGATCCCACCGAGGCCAACGGCGGCCTGACCGCGTACCGCTGCTTCGTCGACGCCTGCGCCGCCGAGGACGCCGGCGCGCTCGACGACGCCGAGCACCTGTACCGCCAGGCGATCGATCTGCAGCCGTCGCTGGCCGCGGCCCAGACCAACCTGGGCAACCTGCTGTACCGGCGCGGCGACGTCGCCGCGGCCCGCGCGCTGTACGAGCAGGCGCTCGAGCACGAGCCCAACCAGGCCGAGGCCCGCTACAACCTCGGCAACCTGCTCGAGGATCTCGGCGAGACCGAGCTGGCGATCGCCGAGCTGCGCCGGGTCACCCTGGCCGTGCCCGACTTCGCCGACGCCCACTACAACCTGGGCCTGATGCTGGCGCGGGTCGGCGGCGTCGCCCAGGCGGCGCGCCACCTCGAGCGCTATCTCGAGCTCGACACCGGCAGCGAGTGGTCCGAGCGCGCCCGCGGCTACCTCACCACGCTGGCCGCGTGATGCGACGAGGCGCCGCGATCGCGACCGCCGCGCTGGCCGCGCTGGGCGCGGCGAGCGCCTGCGGGTCGAAGAAGCAGCACCACGAAGGCGGTGACGGCGATGGCGCCGGCACCGGCGCCGGCGCCGCGACCGGCGGCGCCCTGCCGATCGTCCAGGTCGCGCGCTCCGGCCACCTCGCCCGGGTGGTCGCCGACGACCAGGGCCGGACCTGGTTCGTGGTCCAGCCCCAGGGCGACGCGCCCAGCACGCTGTGCCGGCTCGACGGCGCCGACCTCACCTGCGCGGTCATCCCCGACGACGATCTGCCGCGGCCGCGCCCCGACGACAGCCGGCGCCGCGACCTGGCGCCGCCGGCGCCGGGCGCCGAGCCGATCGTCCTCTTGTCCCGGGGCGACATCGACGGCGCCCGCCGGCTCCAGGAGGTGCGCGCGTTCAGCTGGGAGGTCGTCGCCGACGACGTGGCCGCGCCGATGTTCCCGATCGCGTGGGCCGACGAGGTCACCGACGCGCTGCTCGATCAGGGCGCGGCGCCGGTGCCCGGCAACCGGAGCGCCGGCCGCGGCGACGCCCTGGTCCACGACGCGGTGGTGACGCCGGGCCGCCTGACCTGGGTCGAGACCGCCGGCGATCACCAGAGCACCAGCCTGTTCGAGGCCGAGGTCACCGCCGACGGCCTGCGCCCGCCGCGCGAGATCGCGCCGCTGCCCGGCCGGGTCAAGGTGATGTGGCTCGAGCGCGCCGGCGACCGGATCTGCGCCCTCGACACCGCGCTCGAGCGCCGGGTCGTGCTCGGCGACGCCGCCACCGGCCAGGTCACGATCACCGACAACCTCGACCAGCCCGAGCTCGATCTGTGGTGCCAGGCCGACGGCACCGCCTACCTCGGCAACCACGGCCCGCTCGGCCACGTCGGCGGCCAGTACTGCGCCGCCGGCGCGTGCCGGGCGATCGACCTGCCGATCGACTGGCCGCAGCCGATCATGTTCCGCGGCGCCGGCCTGGTCGCCGGCGGCCTGGTCGCGCTGGCGATCGACAACCAGAACCAGGTGGTCCTCGCCCACGGCACCGTCGACGGCCTGGCGCCGCCGCGCCACGTCGCCGACCCCGACCGCCGGCTCGCCGGCGTCCACACCCTGACCCCGGCCGGCGACGGCGCGCTGGCGCTGAGCCCGCACGGCTACCTGCTCGTGCTCGACCGCGACGGCGCGCCGGTGAAGGTGTCGCTGCGCTGGCAGGGTCCGTCGCCGCTGGCCGCGCCGTAGCGGCGGCGGCCGCCGCCGCGACCTAGAACATCGCGGCCAGGACCGGCTTGAGCCACATGTACATGTAGACGTACGGCGCGATGAACAGCACCGCGTCGATGCGATCGAGCATGCCGCCGTGGCCGGGCAGCAGGCTGCCCGAGTCCTTGACCCCGACCGCGCGCTTGATCAGCGACTCGGCGAGGTCGCCGAGCTGGCCGAGGACGCCGCCGGGGATCGCGATCAGCACGACGTCGAGCCACGACAGGTGGTCGTCGAGGCGGACCAGCTTGAGGACGATGACCGCGACCAGCGAGCCGGCGAGGCCGCCGATCGCGCCGGCCCAGGTCTTCTTGGGGCTGACCGCCTCGTAGAGCTTGCGCTTGCCGAGGAAGCGGCCGGCGAAGTAGGCGAAGGTGTCGCCGATCCACGCCACCAGCAGGATCATGACGATGACGTCGCCGCCGAAGCTGCCGAAGTCGCGCTTGCACAGGGCCAGGAACATCATGCCCAGGCCGACGTAGACGGTGCCGGCGAGGGTGAACGCGAAGCGGTGCGCGACGGTCTGCATGTCGCGGAAGCCGAACAGGTAGTAGAGGCCGGTGGGGATGATCGCCAGGCCGACCGCGACCAGCGGGCCGACCACCAGCAGCGCCAGCTGAGCGCCATGGTCGGCGCGCAGGCCGTCGAACATGCGCAGCGACGTCGGGTGCATCGCGTACAGCGCGCCGGCGGCGATGCCGCCGATGATCAGCGACGCCAGCCGGTCGCGGCGGTCGTCGAGGGTCATGCCGAAGAACTCGCGCATCGCCAGGAGCGTGGCGACCCACACCAGCGCGGCGGTGGCCTCCGGGACCCGGTAGTACAGGGTCACCAGGATGATCGGCACCGCGACGACGGCGACGAGGAAGCGAGACGCGAGGTTGCCGATTGCCACGAGGGGACCGAGCTAACCCGCCCGGAGCCGGGCCGTCAAGCCGGCGGGGAGGGCACCGTGGCCGCCCCGGCGCGGTGCCGGGACGCACCCAGGCGGGCCCGGTCAGGTCTCGACGTCGGAGTCGTCGGCGGTGAGCTCGGCGCGCGCCGCGATCTGACCCGAGGTCAGGCCGAACCGGCGCTCGCGGGCGGCGTACTGATCGAGGACCTCGTGCAGCTGGTCCTTGCGGAAGTCCGGCCACATGACGTCGACGAACACCAGCTCGGCGTAGGCCAGCTCCCACAGCATGAAGTTCGAGATCCGCTGCTCGCCGCTGGTCCGCACCAGCAGGTCGAGGGGCGGTAGCCGCGTCGTCGGCAGGTAGGCGCCGAAACGATCGACGTCGATGTCGTCGGGCGCCAGCGTGCCGGCGGCGACGTCGGCGGCGACCGCGCGGATGGCGCGGGCGATCGACTCGCGGCCGCCGTACGACAGCGCCAGGGTCAGGGTCATGCCGGTGTGGTGGGCCGACTCGGCGCGCAGGGCGTCGAGCGGGTCACGGACGTGCGGCGGCAGCCGCTCGACGTCGCCGATCGCGTCGAGCCGGATCTGGTTGTCCATGATCTCGTCGTGCTCGTCGCGCAGGTAGTCGCACAGCAGCTGCATCAGCGCCCGGACCTCGTCCGCGGGCCGCGCCCAGTTCTGGGACGAGAACGCGTACAGGGTCAGCGCCTCGAGGCCGAGCCGGCGCGCGGCGCGGGTCACGTCGCGGACGCTCTGGGCGCCCTCGCGGTGGCCCTCGATGCGCGGCAGGCCACGCAGCTGCGCCCAGCGGCCGTTGCCGTCCATGATGATGCCGACGTGGCGCGGCAGCCTCGGTTGGTCGCTCATGCGCCGACGAGCCGGGCGTTACCACGGGGGGGCGAGGCGTTGCAACCCACCGGTTGATCCCGTAGGCTCGATTGGCCTCTACCACGAGACACCCATGGGAATCTTCTCGAGACTCGGCACGCTCATCAAGAGCAACATCAACGACCTCATCACCAAGGCCGAAGATCCGGAAAAGATGCTCAACCAGGTGCTGCTCGAGATGCAGCAGCAGCTGGTCGAGGCCAAGAAGGCGGTCGCGGTCGCCATCGCCGACGAGAAGAAGCTCCAGAAGCAGTACACGGCCGAGGTCGACAAGGCCAAGGAGTGGGAGCGCAAGGCCATGGTGGCGGTCCGCGCCGGCGACGACGCCCTCGCCCGCCAGGCCCTGGTGCGCAAGCAGGAGCACGAGAACGTCGCCACGCAGTTCCAGCAGCAGTGGATCGCGCAGAAGCAGGCGGTCGAGAAGCTCAAGGACGCGCTGCGGCTCCTCAACAACAAGATCGAGGAAGCCAAGCGCAAGAAGAACATCCTCATCGCGCGCAAGAAGCGCGCGGAGGCGCAGCAGCAGATCGCCAACACCATGCAGGGCCTGGGCGACACCAGCGCGTTCGACACGTTCGACCGCATGGCCGACCGCATCGCCCTGATGGAGGCCGAGGCCGAGGCCGGCGCCGAGCTGGCCGGCGAGCTGTCGGGCGACACGCTGGAGTCGAAGTTCCTGGCCCTCGAGGCCGGCGGCGGCGACGAGGACGACGCCCTGGCCGAGCTCAAGGCCAAGATGGGCCTGCTCGAGGCGCCCAAGGGCGCCGCGGCGCCACAGCTGGGCGCGGGCGCCAAGGCCGCGGCCGACGGCGACGCCGCCGACGCCGACGCCGACGCCGCCGACGCCGGCGCGGCCAGCGCGGCGGCCAGCAGCCTCACCGCCGAGGACATGAAGGAGCTCGAGGATCTCGATCTGTCCGAGCTCGAGGCCAAGCTCAACGCCAAGGACGCGTAGCCGGGCCTGGCCCGCCGGCGAGCGCGAGCGCTCGCCGGCCCGGCCGCCGGCGCCCGTCGCGCCCACCGGGCCCCGGCCCGGACGCTACGGCGCGTGCAGGTAGACGATGTCGATGCAGCTGCGCGCCTCGTCGCGCGCCAGCTGGGTGGCGTCGGTGATGGCGCAGACCTCGTTGTGGCCGGCGGCCAGGGTCAGCGCGTAGTCGCGGAAGCCGCTGGCGTTGATCGACTGATCGGCGACCGCGTCGTCGCCGACCATGACGACGAAGGTCCTGCCGGGCTCGCCGTGGAGCCGGACCGTCACGTCAGGGGCGCCGACCAGGACCGGCGCGTCGGCGGCCCAGGCCGGGCCACGCACCGCTACCGGCGAGGTCGAGGTCGAGCCCGGGGTGCCCGGGACGTCGACCCGGATGCGGCCGAGGCCGCCGTCGCCGCCGTGGTTGCCCGCGGTGCCGCCGCTGCCGCCCTCGGCGTGGAGCCAGGGCCCGCTGGCGGTGATCGTGCCGGCGGCGCGGACCAGGATGGCGCCGCCCGAGCCACCGCCGCCGCCGCCCTTGCTGTTGGCGCTGGCGCCGTCGCCGCCGTCGGCGCTCACCTCGCCCGCGGTGACCACCAGATCGGCGCCGCTGGCGATCAGGATCACGCCGCCGCCGGAGCCACCCTGCAGGCCGGCGCCGCCGAGCGAGCCAGCGCCACCGCCGCCGCCGCCGTTGCCGCGGTTGCCGGCGTCGGTGCCGGCGGTGACGATCGGCACCAGCATGTCGTTGCCCGTCGGGGTGCCGGGCGCGCCGTCCTCGCCGACGCCGTCGGTGCCGGCGCTGCCGAAGCTGCCGCCGCCACCGCCGTCGCCGGACATCAGGGTCAGCAGGCTGTTGTCCTTGCCCTGCTGGCCGCCGCCGGCGCCGCAGCCGCCGTGGGTGTTGTCGCCGCCGCCGGCGCAGCCGTGCGGCCCCGGCGTCGCGCCGACGGCGTCGACGTCGAGCGTCGCGCCGAGCGTGATGTCGCCGGTGGCGCGCAGCATCGCCGGCACCGCGCCGGTGAAGTGGACCGCGCCGGTGACGGTGATCCGCGAGTACATCGCGGCCAGCGAGGTCACCGCGCGGCCCGCGTCCGCGGTCAGCGTCAGCTCGTCGAGGCCGGCCACGGTGACGTCGGCGTCGCCGGTGACGCCGGCCTGGGCGAGCGTGAACCGCAGGGTCCGGCTGGCGCCCACCGGCAGCTGGTCGTCGACCGGGATGCGCACCGCGACCGCGGCGCGCCGGCCGTCGTCCGCGACCACGACGTCCTCGATCGCCAGCGTCTCCATCGCGCCGTCGGTGAACGCCGCGGTGACGACGACGTCGCGGGTGATGCTGTCGCCGTCGATCACGAACGTCGCCGGCCGACCGCCGTCGCCGCCGGTGCCCTCGAGCACGCTGTCGGGCTCGATCGCGGTGACCTCGAGCTGCGCCGGGTCGGCGTCGTAGGGCGCGTCGGGCGGCGGCGCGTCGACCAGCGCGCCGTCGGGGCGCGGCAGATCGCCGGGGTCGTAGATGATCGTGCACGCGGGCATGGCGAGGCCCAGCGCGACGCAAGGGACGAGGCGGCGCATCGCGAGCAGTATAGCGGCCATCGAGGCGCCGACCGGGCGACTCACGCGGGTCTCCCGCGCGCGGCGCCGCGGGCGCGCGCGGCGCGTCGGACCTACACCGCCCGAGCCCGGACGCGGGCTCGGCGACGCGCGGCGGCCCGACGATGACCCCGCAGGTGGGATGGCCCCGGCCGCGACCTCGGCGATGGGTACGTTCTCAACCGCGCGACCTGGCAATTCCTCCGAGGTGGCGGCACGATCGAGGGGATGGCGCGCTGCGTGCTCTGCTCCTTCGCGGCCACCCGGGGCCACCTGTGCGACGCCCACGCCAAGGCGATCGCGACGTCCAGCCTCACCGCGGAGCAGGTGATCGCGCCGGGCGAGGTCGGCGTCGCGGCGCTGATCGATCCGTGGGGCGCGGCGCTGCCGCTGGCCGAGCGCACGACGGTCGGGCGCGAGCGCGACACCGCCGACGTCGCGCTGCTGCACCCGTCGGTGTCGGTCGTCCACGCCACGGTGGCGCGCGCCGGCGACGCCTGGACCGTCACCGATCACGACAGCCGCAACGGCACGTTCGTCGACGGCCGGCGCGTGACGACGGCGCCGCTCACCGGCGGCGCGCGGCTCCGCTTCGGCGAGATCACGCTGTACTTCGTCGACGCCGCGCTGCCGCCGTCGGGGCGCCCCGAGGGCCCGGGCCGGACCACGCCGACCCGGCGCGATCAGCTGATCTTCAGCGCCCGGCTCGAGACCGCCGCCGGGCTGTGCGTCGAGCTCGCCCAGCGCATCGAGGGCGGCGTCGTCCGGGTCGACGAGGCGCGCGTCGATCTCGGCAAGCTCGAGTTCCGGCTGCTGCAGATCCTGACCGAGGCCCGTCAGGCGGTCGCGGACCCGGAGATGTCGTACGTGCCGTGGCAGGAGCTCGCCGATCGCCTCGAGTTCCGCTCGCACGAGGCCGACAGCGAGAACGTCCGCGAGCTGGTGCGCCGGGTCCGCCGCAAGCTCCAGAGCGCCGGCATCCAGGATCTGATCGAGTCGCGCCACGGCGTCGGCTACCGGGTCTCGGCGGCGCTCGTCAACGGCGACGACGCGTGAGCCAGGTAGGGGACCTCGCTACCTGTGGTCGCGGCCTCGCGCGCACCTCCCCCGCGCCGGGTGAGGTTCGTGGGTAGACTGGTCGCATGACGTCCCGAGCCCTCGCCGTGTCGGCCGCGCTGGCCGCGGCGATCGCCCTGACCCAGCTCGCCGCGCCCGCGCCCGTCCACGCCGACGACGCCGCCACCACGACGACCACGACCGCCGACGCGGCGGTGCCGCGGGTCGGCGTCATCGTCGAGCTCACGGTCAACCTGCCGCCCGGCCGCGCCGACGCCATCGCGGGCGCCCTCGCCGACGCGCTCAACCGCGAGCTCGAGGTCGACGCGCTCGGCGGTGACGACGTCACCCGCCTGCTGCCGCCCGACGGCCTGCCCGACGAGTGCGTCGGCACGCCGGCGTGCATCGCCGACGTCGCGGCCCGCCTCAACGCCACCCAGCTGCTGTTCCTCGCGATCGTCCAGGTCGGCGACGACACCCAGGTCGACGCGTCGTGGGTCGACGTCGCCACCGGCGCCGGCGCGACCCGGCCGCGGGTCACGCTCCACGCCGACGCCCGCGCCGGCGCGGTGTTCGCGACCCAGGCCCAGCGCTACCTGCCCGACGCCCGCCGCCGCGAGGCCGGCGGCAAGACGATCATCATCGAGGGCGGCGACGGCCGCCGCGCCCCCGGCCGCGATCGCCACCTCACCAGGACGACGTGGATCACCGGCGGCGTCGCGGTCGCGGCCGGCGCCGCGACGACGCTGCTCGGCCTGTCGGCGCGCTCGCTCTACCACCGCTGCGAGCGCGAGATCTGCCCGCAGCGCGACCTCGACACCCTGCACGGCCGCGACGTCCTCGCCGACGTCGGCCTCGGCGTCACCGTCGCGGCGGCGGTCACGACCGTCGTGCTGTACCTGCGCTCCGGCGCCGCCGCCGAGGCCGCGCCCGCCGCGGGCCCCGCGGTCGGCGTCGTCCCGGTCGCCGGCGGGGCGGTCATGTCCCTCGGTGGTACGTTCTAGGGCATGACGGCGGAGGCTCCGCACGACGCGCGCTCGTGGTGCCCGACCTGTCACGCGGTGTTCCGCGGCAGCTTCGCGCGCTGCCCGCGCGACGGCGCGGTGCTCGACACCGGCGACGACGATCCGCTGGTCGGCACGATCCTGGCCGAGCGCTACCAGATCGAGTCGCTGATCGGCGAGGGCGGCGTCGGCCGGGTCTACAAGGCGCGCCACCTGCGGATGTCGCGGCAGTACGCGATCAAGGTGCCGTTCGGCGAGCTCGGCTACGACGCCAAGGTGCGGGCCCGGTTCGCCAACGAGGCCGAGGCGACCAGCCGGCTGCGCCACCCCAACGTCGTCGGCGTGGTCGACGTCGGCGAGACCCCGCAGGGCCTGCTGTACATGGCCATGGACCTCGCCGAGGGCGCGTCGCTCGCCGATCTGATCGAACGCGACGGCCCGATGGACGCGGCGCGGGTGCTGCACCTCATCCGCCAGGTCGCGCGCGGCCTCGAGCACGCCCACGAGCGCGGCCTGGTCCACCGCGACCTCAAGCCCGAGAACGTGATCGTCGAGCCCGACGCCGACGGCACCGAGCTGGCGCGCATCGTCGACTTCGGGATCGCGCTGTTCCGCGAGGAGCACGGCACGTCGCGCGGCAAGCTCACCACCGAGGGCATCGTGCTGGGCACGCCGTACTACATGGCGCCCGAGCAGGCCGTCGACGGCGAGATCGATCACCGGGTCGACATCTTCGCGCTCGGCCTGATGACCTACGAGCTGCTCGCCGGGACGCTGCCGTTCACCGGCTCGCCGATCGACGTCGCGCGCCAGAACCTGGGCGCGCAGCCGCCGCGCATCGCCGAGCGCGTACCCGGGCTCGCGGTCGATCCGCTGCTCGAGGCGCTGGCGTTCCGCATGCTCGAGAAGCGGCCGGCCGACCGGCCGCAGCACCTGCGCGAGGTCATCGGCCTGCTCGACGCCATCGAGCGCGACCCGACGCGGGCGCGCGCGTTCCTGGTCGCCGCCGGGAGCCCGATCGCCGCCGAGGCGGCCAGCCCCGACGGCGACGGCGACGCCACCGACGACGCCGTCGGCGGCGCCGAGCGCCGGCTCGACGCCGACGCCGCCACCGCCCCGCCGCCGACGCGGCCCGACGCGGACGCGCGCGACGTCACGCGGACGTCCTCGACCGGCGAGGGCGACGCGCTGGAGCCGGCGCTCGGCGCCGGCCGGCGACGCCGGCGCGTCATCGCGATCGCGATCGCGCTGCTCGTGCTGCTGCTGCTGGGCGCGCTGGTGCTGAACGACCACGACGACCGCGACGCCACCGCGGCGACCCGCGCCGACGCGCGGCCCGCCGCCGACGCCACCGCCGTGCTACCGGAGGCCGACGCCGCGGTCCCCGACGCCGGCGTGGTCGACGTCGTCGACGCCGCGGTCCCGATCGACGCGCCGAGGCGACCGACGCTGGACGCCCGGGGCCCGCGCCGCCCCGACGCCGGGGTGCGGCGACCGGTCGACGCCGGGCTGCCCCGCCAGCCGCGGCAAACCGTCGACGCCGCGCCGGCGGCGCCGCCGTCGAAGGCATCGCTGACCGCGCTGTACGAGCGAGTCGGAACCGCGCTCGAGGCGCTGCGCCAGGCCAAGGGCGCCGAGGTCGCCAAGCCGCTCGAGAAGCGCTACCTCGCGGTGCCGTACCTCGACGCGGTCCGGCACCCGGAGATCCGGGACGAGGTCATGGGCCAGCTGCGGGCCATCGAGGGCGCGATCGCCCGGGCGCGGTAGGCCCGCGGCCCGGGAACGGGCACCGCGATCAGTGCCGGTCGTTCACAGGCGCCGTGAATTCTCGATGGCCGATCCGCCCGCCCACCACGTACCATCATGGTGTTGGGCACCTCGCGGACCATGGATCGCCTCTTGCTTGAGCAGGGACCTGTCATGCGTTCCCTCCGCGCGCTCTGGGTTGCCCTGGTCCTGTCGGGACCGGCCCTGGCCGCCCTCGCCACCCCCGCCGTCGCCGAGACCAAGCCCGCCAGGCCCACCCGGGCCAAGGTCTCCACCCCGCCGTACCGGGTCGTCCGCGTCATGCCGGAGACCCAGCAGGCCCTGCTGTACGACCGGACCCGCGGCACCCATGTCCTGGTCGACGTCGGCCAGGCGCTCCCGGGCTACGCGGTGGTCGAGGTCGAGGACGACCACGTCGTCCTGACCCGGGTCGCAGACGGCAAGGATTTCGTGCTCGTCGGCCCGGTCTCGGCCGACCTCGGCGCGGCGCCGGCCGGCAGCGGCGACGCCCCCGGCCCGGTGGATCCCTACGCCGACCCGGCCCCGGCCCGGGGCGCCGGTGGCTCGCTCCTCGACCCGTACCCCGCCGGCGTCCTGGATCCCTACGGCTCCGAGGGCGTGCGCGAGGTCCAGGCGCCCCCGGACCAGCGCGCCGAGCCCGGCGCGGACCCCGTCCCCGCCAAGGTCGACCCGCCCGCCGCCAAGGTCGACCCGCCCGCCGCCAAGGTCGACCCGCCCGCCGCCAAGGTCGACCCGCCCGCCGCCAAGGTCGACCCGCCCGCCGCCAAGGTCGACCCGCCCGCCGCCAAGGTCGACCCGCCCGCCGCCAAGGTCGACCCGCCCGCCGCCAAGGTCGACCCGGCGCGCGTCGAGTTCACGCTGACCCGCTCCGAGCTCGACGCCGCGCTCAGCGACTTCGCGCGCATCGGTCGCGAGGTCGAGATGACGACGTCGAGCGCCGGCGTCAAGCTGGTCCGCGTCGCCAAGGACAGCTTCTTCTACCGGATGGGGCTGCGCGACGGCGATCTGGTCCGCAAGGTCGACGGCAAGCCGATCCGCGGCCTCGACGACGCCGCCGCGATCTACGCGCGGCTCGGCAAGGCCAAGAGCTTCGCGGTCGAGCTCGACCGTGGCTCGGCGCACCTCGCGCTGCGCTACCAGATCACCCGCTGATCACCCCCGCGGCGCGTCACGCCGCGGGCCCCGCCGCCGCCGCGGCCCGGCGGCCAGGAACGGCCCCGGCTCGCGCGCCGCGGGATCACAACCTGATATGCTCCGGCCCGGTGCTGCGCATCGATCTCCGGCTGCTGGCCACGTCGGACTGGCTCCGCGTGTTCGACGCACGCGACGGGACGCTGTTCGTCGCCCGTCCGTCGTCGCCCGCGGTCGGCACCGCGGTCCGCGTCGACCTCGTCGTCGGCACCGACGGCCCGCGCGTCATCCTGCGCGGCCACGTCATCGCGACCCGCGACGGCGACGGCGCCGGCTGCGTCGTCGCGTTCGGCCCCACCGAGCGGGTCAAGATCAACTACCTCAACGGCTACGTCCGCGGCGGCTTCCTCGACCTGCGCGAGCGGCGGCGCCTGCCGGTGCGCCTCGCCGTCACCTACGGCGCGGTCGACGGCGCCCGCCAGACCTACACCCGCGACATCAACGACGAGGGCGTCTTCGTCGTCACCGACGATCCGCTGCCCGAGGACTCCGAGGTCCACCTGCTCCTGACCCTGCCGGGACGGCCGCAGCCGCTGTCGCTGGCCGGCGTCGTGACCCACACGGTGGTGCCGGAGGACGAGGACGTCCCGGGCATGGGCATCGTGTTCGCCGAGGCCGACGCCGCAGCCGCGGACCTGGAGACCCTGATCGACGAGCTCGAGCGCGGCTTCCTCAGCGGCGAGCTGCCGGACGAGCTGCTGGAGTAGCCGCCCCGGGATCGGCTCGCGCGAGGCGCGCCGGCCAATTGCTGGCGGCCGGCCGCCGTGGCACCGTGCGGCATGGCCCGACGTCGCGCGCCGTCCGCGCCGGCCGCCGAGCCGGTGTCGTGGCGAGATGGAGTCCACGTCCGCGGGACCGCGATCTGGTGCGATGCCCGGCGCGCCCGCGACGTGTGCTTCGTCTCCGCCCCGGACCGGGTCGGCCGCGCCGGTCACGGCCAGCTGATCGCCACCGCCCAGACCCTGGCGCAGCTGGGCGCCAGCACCGGCGCGCACCTGGCGGCGCCGTACCGGCGGCCGTTCACGCTCGGCACGCTGCGGCTCGAGCTGATGCCGTCGGGCCACGCCCTCGGCGGCGCCGCGCTGCTGGTCGACTCCGGCGAGCAGCGCGTGCTGGTCGCCGGCGTCATGGCCACGGAGCACCCCGGGCTGGGCGAGCGCGGCGAGGTCCGCCGCTGCGACGTCCTGGTGGTCGCGGCGCCGTACGGCCGCGAGGCCCACCGCTGGCCGCCCGGCGACGCCGCCGCGGTCGCCGCGGTCGACGACTGCACCCACGCGGTGCGGGCCGGGCGCACCGGCGTGATCCTGGTGACCTCGCCGCACAAGGGCCTGGACGTCGCGGCCCGGCTGATCGCCGCCGGCCTCGAGGTCAGCGCGCACCGCTCGATCCACCACGCGGCGCGCCGGCTGATCGCCGCCGGCTTCCCGGCGCCGGCGCTGCGCCGCGCCCGCCCCGGCGGCGCGCTGGTGTGGCTGGCGCGCGAGCGGCCGCGCCTGGCCGCCGCGCTCGGCGACACCCCGCACCGCACGATCCTGGCGTCGGGCCTGGCGGTCGAGCCCGACGCCGTCACCGCGCTCGGCGTCGACGCCGCGTACCCGTGGAGCAACGCCGCCGATCGCGAGCAGCTCGCGGCGCTGATCGCGTCGACCGGCGCGTCTCGCGTCTACCTCACCGGCCGCTGCGGCGACGACGTCGCGGCCTGGCTCGGCGATCGCGCCCGCGCCCTGGCGCCGCCCCGCCAGATGGACCTGTTCGGGGAGGTCCTCGGGTGAGCCGTCGCGTGGTGGTCGGCAACCGGCGGCGCGGCGGCGCCTGGTGGCGACTGCCCCTGGTGCTGACGACCTGGTCGCTGCTGGTGGTGCCGGTGGTCGGCGTCGCGATCGCGTGGACGACGCTGCGGCGGTGGGCGCGCGAGCTGCCCGCGGTCCCCGATCTCGAGGCCTGGACCGACGACGCGCCGCGGACCTCGCGGATGCTGGCCGCCGACGGCTCGGTCATGGCCGAGCTGCCGTTCCGCGACGGCAAGGCGGTCGGCTACCGCTCGATCGTCCACTACGACGAGCTGCCGCCGCTGTTGATCCACGCGATCCTCGCCGCCGAGGACGTCCGCTTCTTCGAGCACGAGGGCGTCGATCCGCAGGCGGTGGTGCGCGCCGCGCTCGCCAACTACCGCGCCGGCACCGTCGTCGAGGGCGCGTCGACGATCACCCAGCAGGTCGCGCGCAACCTGCTGCCCGAGGCCATCGGCACCGAGCGGTCGCTGCGCCGCAAGGTCCGCGAGGCGCTGCTGGCGCTGCGCCTCGAGCAGCGCTGGTCCAAGCAGGAGATCCTCACCGTCTACGCCAACTTCGTCTTCCTGGGCGCCAACGCCTACGGCGTGCGCGCCGCCGCCCGCGCCTACTTCGATCGCGACCTCGACCAGCTCACCGCGGCGCAGGCCGCGACGATCGCCGGGCTGGCCCAGGCGCCGGGCCGCGCCAGCCCGCTGCGCGATCCGGCGGCGGCCAAGGCCCGCCGCGACGAGGTCCTCGAGCGCATGGGTCGGGCCGGCTTCCTCGACGACGCCGCGGTGGCGGCGGCGCGCGCCGAGCCGCTGGGCCTGCACGACCCCGGCGTCGCCTACGGCGCGGTCGCGCCCTGGTACACCGAGCACGTCCGCCAGCTGCTCGAGGACGGCATGGCCGAGGAGCTCGACCTCGGCGGCCTCGAGATCGACACCGCGGCCCAGCCCGTGCTCGCGGTCGAGGCCCAGCGCGCCGCGGTCGCCCACACCGACGGCCTCGACCACGGCCACGGCGACGGCCCGCCCGAGGTCGCCGCGGTCCTGTGGGATCACCACAGCGGCTACATCGAGGCGCTGGTCGGCGGCCGCGCCTGGGGCCCCGACGATCAGTTCGACCGGGTCCTGCAGGGCTGCCGCCAGCCGGGCTCGGCATGGAAGCCGATCGTCTACGGCGCCGCGCTCGAGGCCGGCGCGATCACGCCGGGCACGCCGCTGCGCGACGCGCCGATCGCCGAGTACGACGAGGCCACGGGCGTGCACTGGAAGCCGCGCTCGGGCCACGGCTTCCGCGGCGTCGCGCTGGCCCAGGACGCGCTGGCGTCGTCGCTCAACGCGCCGGCGATCGCGGTGCTCGACAGCGTCGGCGCCACCGCGGTGATCGCCTTCGCGCGCCGGCTCGGCATCACCACCGCGATCGCCGACGTCCGGCCGATGGCGCTGGGCGCGTCGTGCGTCAAGCCGATCGAGCTGGCCCGCGCCTACGCGGTGTTCGCGCGCCGCGGCTGGGCGGTGGCGCCGCGGTTCGTGGTCCGGGTGCGACGCGGCGACGACGTCATCTTCGACGCCGCGGTGCCCGAGGATCCGTGGCTGGCGCCGGCGCGCCGGCTCGATCGCCTGGCCGCGCTGGCCGGCGTCGACCCCGACGTCCGCACCGGGCTGCCGCCGTCCGACGCGCCGCTGGTCGACGCCCGGGTCGCGTTCCAGCTCGACGACATGCTGGCCGCGGTGATCGCGCGCGGCACCGCGACCTCGGCGCGGCGCCTGGGTCGACCGGCGGCGGGCAAGACCGGCACCACCAACGACAACACCGACGCCTGGTTCGTCGGCTTCACCGGCCGCGAGCTGGCGGCGGTGTGGGTCGGCCACGACACCCCGGCCGACATGGGCGGCCGGGACGACGGCGCCCACGCCGCGGTGCCGCTGTGGGTGACCCTCATGCGCCTGGCCGAGGGCGACCGCGCGCCGGTGCCGGTGCCGGGCGCCCCTCCGCCGGGCATGACCCGGGTTCGGATCGACCGGGAGACCGGCCTGCTGTCGGCGCGGGGCGCCGGCGGCGGCCTCGACCTGTGGTTCCGGGCCGGCACCGAGCCGACCGAGGAGGCCGGCGCGCCGACCGGGACCTCGGACGATTTCGGGCGGGCGTCGCGCCAGTTCTAGCGCGGCGACCGAGGCGCGCGGCGCGCCGGGCGGCGTAGCCCGCGGGAACCCTTGCGCGAACCTGCGCCGGTCGGACCGACGGGGCGTCACGAGCCGTGCTCGCGGCCCGGTGGTATGCTGCCGCCGATGTTCGGCATGGGCGGAAGCGAGATCCTCGTGATCCTCGTCGTCGCGTTGCTCTTCCTCGGCCCTGACAAGCTGCCGGAGGCCGCGAAGTCCATCTCCAAGGGCATCCGCGACCTCAAGAAGCAGACCCGCGAGCTGCAGTCCACGATCGAGAACGACACCGAGATCGGCGGCGCGATCCGCGACATCAAGAGCGCGCTGCGCGGCGACGATCCCAAGCGGCCGCCGGTGCGCAAGCCGCCGCCCAAGCCCGGCGACGCGGCCGCCGACGCCACCGCGGGCGCGGTCGCGGCCGGGGCCGCCGGCGAGATCGCCGCGGGGACGCCCGGGCCCACCCTGGCGCCGCCGTCGAGCGGCAGCCTGGCCGACGCGGTCGCCGCCGCCGCCGCCCGGGTCCAGAGCGCCGAGCCGGCGGTCGCCGCCGAGGCCAGCCCGGACGCCGAGCCCACCGCCACTGCGACCGCGACCGCCCCGGTGGTGACCCGGACCGTGCCCCCGACCGCGGGCGAGCCCGATCCGGTCGACGACGACGTCGTCGACGACGATGACGACGTCGCCGCCATGATCCGTCCGTCGCGCGGCACCGTCGCCCAGGGCGAGGCCGCTGACAGCGACGACGCCGGCACCCCCGACCACGCCCCCAGCTGACCATGGCCACGAGCCGTGATCCCGCCGCGGTCGGCCCCGACCGCGAGGCCGAGCTCGATGACGGCACGATGCCGTTCTTCGAGCACCTGCGCGAGCTGCGCGATCGCCTGCGCAACGCCGCCATCTTCTTCGTCGTCGGCGTCATCGGCTGCTGGTTCGTGTCCGAGGACATCTACGTGTGGCTGCGGGCGCCGATCGACGCCGCGTGGCTGAGCCACCAGGACGTCCTCGGGGCGGTGCCGACGATGCACTTCAAGTCGGCGGTCGAGCCGTTCTGGGTCTACATGTCGGTCGCGCTGTGGGCCGGCATCTTCGTGTCGTCGCCGTTCATCTTCTACCAGCTGTGGCAGTTCATCGCGCCCGGCCTGTACAAGCGCGAGCGCCGGGTCGGCATCCTGTTCGCGATCTTCTCGGCGGCGTTCTTCATCGCCGGCGCGCTGTTCTGCTACTACCTCGTCCTCGAACAGCTCTACCGGTTCCTGCTCGGCTACGCCGACCGGGAGCTGCAGCCGACGCTGTTCATGAGCGAGTACCTCGACTTCACGCGCAACATGATGCTGGCGTTCGGCGCGGTCTTCGAGCTGCCGATGCTGATCTTCTTCCTGGCCTCGGTCGGCCTGGTCACCCACCGCAGCCTGTGGCGCTTCAACCGCTGGTTCATCGTCGTCGCGTTCGTCGTCGGCGCGATCCTGACGCCGTCCCCCGACGTCGTGTCGCAGATCCTGATGGCGACCCCGATGATCGCGCTCTACAACGCCTCGATCCTGATCGCGTTCGTGGTGTCGCGACGACGCGAGCGCCAGGCCGCGGCCGAGCGCGCCCGCGACGGCGCGCCGCCCCTGGACGACGACGCCTGATCCGCGGCGGCGAGGGACGCCGGGGGCGCCGGGGCGGTGGTAGGCTGGCGCCGATGTTCGACCGGGCCGCCCCCACCCGCCGACGGAGCCGCCGGCAGGCGTAGCCGATGGCCGCCCCCGACCGAGATCCACCGGCCGACGGCGCCGAGGACGGCGACGACGGCCGCATGCCGCTGCTGGCCCACCTGCGCGAGCTGCGCGACCGGCTGCGCAACGCCGCGATCGCGTTCGTGGTCGGCGTGATCGCGTGCTGGTTCTTCTCGGAGCGGATCTACCTGTGGCTGCGCGCCCCGATCGACGCCGCCTGGCTGCGCCACGCCGACACCCTCGGCGCGGTCCCGACGATGCACTTCAAGTCGGCGGTCGAGCCGTTCTGGGTCTACATGTCGATCGCGCTGTGGGCCGGCATCTTCGTGTCGTCGCCGTTCGTCTTCTACCAGCTGTGGCGGTTCATCGCGCCCGGGCTGTACAAGCGCGAGCGCCGGGTCGGCATCCTGTTCGCGATCTTCTCGGCGCTGTGCTTCATCGCCGGCGCCGCGTTCTGCTACTACGTCGTCCTCGAGGAGCTCTACGCCTACCTGCTCGGCTACGCCGGCAAGGACCTGCAGCCGACGCTGTTCATGAGCGAGTACCTCGACTTCACGCGCAACATGATGCTGGCGTTCGGCGCGGTCTTCGAGATGCCGATGCTGATCTTCTTCCTGGCCTCGGTCGGCCTGGTCACGCACCGCAGCCTGTGGCGCTTCAACCGCTGGTTCGCGGTCGTCGCGTTCGTCGTCGGCGCCCTGCTGACCCCGCCCGACGTCCTGTCCCAGACGCTCATGGCCGGCCCGATGATCGCGCTCTACAACATCTCGATCCTGATCGCGTGGGTCGTGACCCGGCGCCGCGAGCGCCGCGCCGCCGCCGAGCGCGCCCGCGACGGCGCGCCGCCCCCCGACGACGCCTGATCCGCGGCCTGACACCACTCACCCCGAGCTTGTCGAGGGGGCGGGCACCGGTGCGCCGCCGAGACCGCATCGATCCACCCCCTCTCGACTACGCCCTCGCGGCTGCGCCGCTCGGGCTCCGCTCGAGGTGAGCGAGACGACGCGGCCCGTGCAACCTCACCCCGGTTCGTCTTGCAGCAGACCTCCGGCCTCGTCGGTCGAACGCTCCGGGTGAGCGAGGTCGGGAGATGCGCTGATCCGCTGATCCGCGCTAGCCCTGGCCGCGCTGCAGGCGCGCGGTCAGGCCGTCCCAGTCGATCTTGCGGAACCACACGAACGCGGCGCCGCCGGCGACCAGCGCCCAGATCACCATCGAGCCCATCGCGATGCTGCGCTTGCGATCCTGCTTGCGCGCCAGCTGCCGGGTGCGGAACGCGTCGAGGTCGTTCCACTCGTCGACGCTGATCACCGAGGCCTGGCGGGTCCGGACGTCGTTGTCGACGGCGGCGAACGCGCCGTCCTCGCGCATGCTGGCGACCACGTGCGCGGGCACGAAGCCGATGAGGATCGCGGCGACGACGCCGGCGGCGAGCCGGAAGCGCGCGTCGCCGACGACGCCGGCGAGGCCCGGGCGGCGCGGCGGCGCCGGCGCGGCGTCCTCGGAGGCGGCGACCGCGCCGCGCCCGGGCTGCAGCTCCGCTGGCGGCGGCGCCATCGTCGAGGTGGCTGGGCCGTCGCCGGCCCGGCTGCGCCGGGTGTCGACGACGACGTCGAGCTCGGGGACGGCGTCGGCGTCCGGCGGCGCGAACAGATCCGCGGGGGCCCGTGCCCGCCGCCGCCGCCGGCCGCGCCGCCGTCCCCGTCGGGCGCGATCGACAGCGCGCCGCCGAAGCTCGCCGGCAGCGCGGCCTCGGACGGGGCGAAGCTGGCGGCGCCCGGCGTCGAGCTCGGGCCCTCGTCGGCGCCGTCGAGCAGCGACAGCGAGAACTCACCGGACGCGCCGTCGCCGAGCGCGCCGAGGTCCGCGGCCTGGGCCGGGGCGCCGAACGCGGCGGCGAGCCCGGTCGTGTACTCGGCGGGCTTGGGCGCCGCCGGACGGTCGCCCAGGGGCGACGCCGGGGCCGGGCGCGCCGGCGCGACCGCGCCGGCGAACGGTGACATCGCCGGCGCCGACGGCCGTGACGGCGGCGGCAGCGCCGACGACGACGGCTTCGACGGCGCCGCCGGCAGCACCGACGACGACGGCTTCGACGGCGCCGCCGGCAGTGACGACGGCGACGGCCGCGGCGGCGCGGCGGCGGGCGCGGCCGCGTGCGCGGTCGCCGCCATGCGCAGCATCTCCTCGCCGCTGTCGGCGTCGACGATCGCGCACACCGCGCCGAGCGCCTCGAGATCGTCGGCGAAGGCCTCGGCGGTGGCGAGCTCGACGCCGGCCTTGACCCGCAGGCGGCCGGCGGCGAGGCGGGTCTCGAGCTGCGCGGCCGGCAGGCCGTAGCGCGCGGCCACCGCGGCGGCGAGCTCGCGCACGGCGGCGGCGCCGTCGCGCTGGGGTCGCTCGATGAAGACGTGGTACCCGGCCACGGTCAGCCGATGTCGATCACGATGACGTGGCTGCCGGCGGGCCGCTCGCGCTCGCGTTCGCGCTCGCGCTCGTCGTCACCGTCGTCATCGCCGTCGCCCTGCCACGACGGATGCAACGGGCGGTGCGTCCGGCGAGACGGCGACTCGAGGGGGAGCCGCAGCGCCTCCGGTTCCCATGGGCGATCTGGCCTCGATGGGGCGGACATCGGCCCGAATTCTAGCAGACCCGGAGCAGATGGCGCCAAAGAGCCGCGAACCGGGCAGATCCGGATCTGCTCCCGGGCCGCTCCGGAGGGCCCGGGAAGTTGCAGCGGGCAAACGATGACCATTAACGTATGGTCATGTACTTCGGCAACTCGTCGCGCACCTCGCGTTTGAGTCTGCGGTCTTCCCACGACCGGGTTCGGGTACGGATCGGGGTCAGCCACCGGGAGGTCCCCTCCTCGTGGAACGCCCCGAGCAAGGACGTCGACCCACCCCCGTCCCGGGGCAAGTCCAAGCGCAAGGGCAACCGCTAGCCCGGCGGCCGGCGGCCCGGGGGGCCGGCGGCGTGTCAGCCGGAGCATGTCGACGTCGGGGCGCCGCGCGCGCCCGGCCGCTACTCGTCGTCCTGGGGGGGCGGCAGGCGGTTCGACGCCTCGTTGAAGCCATCCCGGGCCCGGGCGTTGTCCGGGTCGATCTTGAGCGCCGTCTTGAACTCGGCCGCGGCGGCCTCGTCCTTGCCGGTGTTCAGGTAGCACTCGCCCAGCAGGGTGTGGGCCCGCGAGCTGCCCGGCGACATCTTCAGCGCCTTCTTCAGGTGGGTGATCGCCGCCGCGTACAGCCCTTGCTGCATCGCGACCTCGCCCAGGCCCACGGTCGCGCCCACGTTCCGGGCGTCGAGCTCGAGCGCCTTCTTGAAGTTGGCCGCCGCCCCCTGGGCGTCGCCGCCGCGCAGCTGGGCGTCGCCGGTCTTGGCGAAGAACTCGGCCTGCATCTTGGCCTCGTCGTCGGCCGCGCCGCCGCCGCTGCCGCCGCCGCCGCCGCCGCCCGCGCCGTCGGGATCGACGGGATCGAGCGGGTCGGTGCGGTGGCTGCCGCCGCCGCTGCTGCCGCCGCTGGAGCCGCCGGCGCTGCTGCCACCGCGGCTCGAGCCGCCGCTGCTGCCGCCGTGCGTGCGCTCGGTGCGCGCCGAGCCGCTACCGCTCGAGGGGGCCGCCGGCGCGGCGTCGGGGACGCCGGCGTCGACGGGCGCGGTCACCGCCGGCGCGGCGTCGACGGGCGGCGCCGGCAGCGTCGCCTTGGCGGAGCGCTGGCCGTCGTGCTTGTCGCCGCCGCCGAGGATCAGCACCAGCGCGACGACCAGGACGAGCGCGCCCCCGGCGATCGCGAGGATCTTGCCGACCGGGCGACGCTGCACCGCCGCGTAGACCTCGGACATCGACTCGTCGGGCGGCGGCGCGATCAGCCGGCGCGCCCGCTCGAGCCGCTGGGCCTGGACGTCGTCGAGCTCCTCGCCACCGTCGAGCTTCTCGCCGTCCTTGAACCAGACCTGGGAGATCCCGGCGCTGTCGGTGGCGCGGCGCTGGCGCGCGCCCGGCAACTTGCCGGTCGAGCCGCTGCCGTCGCGGACGACCGGCGGCGCGGGGCTGGCTCGGCGGCGGCGGGCGCGGGGCCGGGGCCGGGGCCGGGGCGGGGCGGGCGCCGCGGCTGCCGCCGGGGGCGCCGACGGCGCGCGCGCCGGCGCCGGCGCGTACGCCGGGTGGACGCCGTGGCCGTGGTCGACCGCGCCGGGGCGCGCCCACACGCCGCCGACGCCGGGCGACGTCGACGCCGGGTCGGGGACCTGGGCGGCCGCGGCGTGGGCCTGGGCCTGGGCCGGCGCCGCGGCGTGCGCCGGCGCAGCTGCCACCGGGGCGGCGGCGGGCCCGGCCGCGGTCACCGCGGGCACGCCGACCTTGGGGGTGCCGCGGGGGCCGACCCGCGGCAGGGTCCGGGTCGCGGCGTCGTCGCTGACGTCACCGGCGGCGCCGGCCTCGTCGCCGTGCGGCCCCAGCTGGGTCCGCCCCAGCTTCTGCATCACCCGCGACACGCTGGGCGGCGGCTCGGCCTCCTCGACCTGCGCCTCGTCCGGCCCCATGATCTCGCCGGTCTGGGCGCCGCGGCGCAGCGCCTCGACCATCCGCGACACGGTCGCGAAACGGTCGTCCGGCGCCTTGGCCAGCATGCGCAGGACCGCGGCCTCGACCCAGCGGGGCACGTCGGGCCGCGCCGCCGACACCGGCTGCGGCGCCTCGCTGACGTGGCGCGACAGGACGTCGAAGACCCGACCGCCGACGAACGGCGGCGCGCCGGTCAGCATCTCGTAGCCGACGCAGCCGAGCTGGTAGACGTCGGCGCGGCGGTCGATGGCGTCGCCTCGGGCCTGCTCGGGCGACATGTAGCGCGGGTCGCCGAAGGTCATGCCCAGGCTGGTCGACGCCGCGCTGCCCTCCTTCTCGACCAGCTTGGCCAGGCCGAAGTCGAGCAGCTTGACGAAGTTGGCCCGGCCGCGCCGCACCGCCAGGAAGATGTTGCGGGGCCGCAGGTCGCGGTGGACGTAGCCGATCGCGTGCGCCTCCATCAGCGCCTCGCCGACCTGGATCAGCACGTCGACGACCTGGTCGACCGGCAGCTGGGCGCCGCGCTCGAGCACGGCGTCGAGGGTCTCGCCCTCGAGCAGCTCCATCGCCAGGTACAGGCGGCCGTCGGGCGTCCGCCCGAAGTCGTGGATCTCGACGATGTGCTCGTTGTCGATGTCGGCGACGGTGGTGGCCTCGCGGCGGAACCGCTCGACCGCGAGCTCGTCGCGCGACATCTCGTGGTGGAGCACCTTGATCGCGACCTTGCGGCGCAGGGTCACGTGCTCGGCCCGGTAGATCGTGCCGGACGCGCCGTGCCCGATGCGCTCGAGCACCAGGAAGCGCTCGCCGAGGACCTTGCCGAGCAGGACGTCGCCGTCGAGCTCGCGGACCTTGGCGCGGCCGCAGTGCGGGCAGAACAGCGCGGTGGCCGCGAACTCGTGGCGGCAGTTCCCGCAGGTGACGGTGGCGGTGCTCATCTCATGGGCGGCTGGGTCGATCATGGTCCGACGGGGTCGGACGGCTCGTCGAGCTTACCAGGGCCCACCGCGCCGCGCTCCTGCCACGCTCGCGGTCGTGCAGGCCGGCGCGGTCGGCGCTCAGTCGTCGTCGGGGATCGGGTCGCCGCTGGCGGTCTCGGTGGTGACGTCCCTGCCATCGCGCATGCGGTCGATCACGGCCTGCTCGTAGTCGGCCTCGGTGAAGAGGCCGCGCGCGACCAGCAGGTCGACCAGGGCCTGGACCCGGACCGCGACGTCGGCCTCGTCGGACACCGAGTGGAACGGCACGGTCGCCGGCGAGGTCAGGGCGGTGTCGTCGCCGACCGGCCGCGCCGGGCCGGGGGCGCGGGCGTGGCGCTGGGTCGTGACCCGGACGCCGTCGCCGAACGGGCGCCGGCGCGGCGTCACCTGGGTGGTGAAGGCGCGCAGCCCCTGCTCGATCAGCTCCTCGATCGCCGACAGCGGCAGCACCGAGACGTCGAGCTCGACGCCGGCGACGTGCTCGACCTCGGTGAAGGCCGCGGCGTCGGAGGGGTCGGCCATCGCGACCCGCAGGACGCGGTGGCGCCCGGCGGCGCCGACGACGACCTGGACCGGCAGGACCCGGTGGCGGCGGCACAGGTCGCCGGGGACCATGCGCAGGGCGTCGGCGTCGGGCCGGACCGTGCCGGGGTCCAGGCTCGGCACCCGGGTCTGCTTGCGGATCGCGGCCAAGAGCGCCAGCTCGTCGACGCCGCCGTCGCGGACCAGCGCCACCACCAGGGGCACGCCGCGCTGCTCGGCGACCCTGGCGACGCGCGCGATGTCGGCCCGGGTCACCAGGCCGGCGTCGATGGCGATCTCTGCGAGCGGCTTCGGCAACCTCGACTGTCCCGACTCCGGTCCCGGGGGTGCACGCGACAGGATTCGAACCTGTGACCTTTGGCTCCGGAGGCCAACGCTCTATCCAGCTGAGCTACGCGTGCGCGGCACCTTTCATACCGGGGCGCGATTGCCGGCGCAAGCCCGGAAGGAGACTCGGAATGCTTGGTCTTCCCTCGCCCGGGCGGTTCGGGTAGGGTCCCCCGGTCCGCAGTATCGGACCTGGATCGACATGACCAAGCAACACGAGCTCGACCGAGTCGTCATCCGCTTCGCCGGTGACTCCGGCGACGGAATGCAGCTCACGGGCACCGAGTTCACCAAGGCCGCGGCCGAGGCCGGCAACGACATCGCGACCTTCCCCGACTTCCCCGCCGAGATCCGCGCCCCCGCGGGCTCGCTGCCCGGTGTGTCAGGGTTCCAGCTCCACTTCTCCTCGTCGGAGATCTACACGCCGGGTGACGCGCCCGACGTGCTGGTGGTGATGAACCCTGCCGCGCTCAAGACCAACCTCAAGGACCTGGTCGAGGGCGGCACGATCATCGCGAACGCCGGCATGTTCGTCGAGGCCAACCTGAAGAAGGCTGGCTACGCCGACAACCCGCTCGAGAACGGCTCGCTCGACGCCTACAAGCTGCACGCGATCGACATCTCGGCGCTGACGCTGGCGGCGCTCGACGGCTCGCCGCTGTCGACCAAGGAGAAGGGCCGCGCCAAGAACTTCTTCGCGCTCGGCCTGGTCTTCTGGATGTACGGCCGCGAGACCGAGAGCGAGATCCGGCGCATCCACAAGCAGTTCGCCAAGAAGCCGGACCTGGCCGAGGCCAACATCCTGGTGTTCAAGGCCGGCTACCACTACGGCGAGACCGCCGAGGTCTTCCAGACCCAGTACAAGGTCCCGCCGGCGCGCTGGACGCCCGGCGTCTACCGCAACATCACCGGCAACGAGGCCCTGTCGATGGGCCTGCTGGTCGGCGCCCACCTGGCCGGCAAGCCGCTGTTCTACAGCGGCTACCCGATCACGCCGGCGTCGTCGATCCTGCACAGCCTGGCCAAGTACAAGCAGTTCGGCTGCGTGACCTTCCAGGCCGAGGACGAGATCGCCGCGATGGGCGCCGCGATCGGCGGCGCCTACGGTGGCGCCGCCGCGGTGACCGCGTCG
The DNA here is from genome assembly GCA_020633495.1 of Kofleriaceae bacterium. GTDB lineage: Bacteria > Myxococcota_A > Polyangia > Haliangiales > Haliangiaceae > WYBA01. Next base: position 141,161 of record JACKDR010000008.1, read on the forward strand.
AGCGGCCCGGGCATCGCGCTCAAGGGCGAGGCCATCGGCCTGGCGGTCATGACCGAGCTGCCGGTGGTGATCGTCAACGTGCAGCGCGGCGGGCCGTCGACCGGCCTGCCCACCAAGACCGAGCAGAGCGACCTGGCCCAGGCGCTGTACGGCCGCAACGGCGAGGCGCCGCTGCCGGTCATCGCCGCCAAGACCCCGGGTGACTCGTTCTACTGCGCGGTCGAGGCGATGCGCGTCGCGATCAAGTACATGGTGCCGGTGATCCTGCTCAGCGACGGCTACATCGCCAACGGCTCGGAGCCGTGGCCGCTGCCCGACCTGCGCAGCCTGCAGCCGATCCCGGTCAACCACCGCACGGATCCCGAGAACTACTACGTCTACGACCGCGACCCCGCGACCCTGGCACGCGCCTGGGTCACGCCCGGCACCCCGGGCCTCGAGCACCGCATCGGCGGCATCGAGAAGGACGCGCTCACCGGCAACATCAGCTACGACCCGGCCAACCACGAGCGCCAGACCTACGTCCGCGCCGACAAGGTCGCGCGGGTCGCGCAGGAGTTCGGCGAGCTCGACATGCGCGGCGAGGACGAGGGCGACGTCTTGCTGATCGGCTGGGGCGGCACCTTCGGGTCGCTGCGCCAGGCCACCGAGGCGATGCGTGACCAGGGCAAGAAGGTCACCCACGTCCACCTGCGCTGGCTGTCGCCGCTCGAGCCCAAGCTCGACGCGCTGATCCCGCGCTTCAAGCACGTCGTGTGCGCGGAGCTCAATGCCGGGCAGCTGCGCCCGGTGCTACGCTCGAAGTACCTGGTCGACGTCGTCGGCCTCAACAAGATCCAGGGCCAGCCGTTCAAGGTCCGCGAGGTCATCGCGGCGATCGACGGGCTCCTGGGCGATCGCGTCGGCGCGTCGAAGGATGGCGAGACGGTCGTGACCCGCGGCGAGGCGCGCGCCTAGCGCGCCACGGAGCTGCCATGAGTGACGCTGCCAAGAAGCCCGTGAAGCTGGGCAAGAAGGACTTCGAGTCCGACCAGGACGTCCGCTGGTGCCCGGGGTGTGGCGACTACGCCATCCTCGCGACCGTCCAGCGCACGCTGGCCACCCTCGGGGTCGCGCGCGAGAAGACCGTCTTCATCTCCGGCATCGGCTGCTCGAGCCGGTTCCCCTACTACATGAACACCTACGGGTTCCACACGATCCACGGCCGCGCGCCGGCGATCGCGACCGGCCTGAAGGTGACGCGGCCCGACCTCGACGTCTGGGTGATCACCGGCGACGGCGACGGCCTGTCGATCGGCGGCAACCACCTCATCCACGTCCTGCGCCGCAACGTCGACCTCAAGATCCTGCTGTTCAACAACCAGATCTACGGGCTGACCAAGGGCCAGTACTCGCCGACCTCGAAGGTCGGGACCCGCGCGGCGTCGACGCCGAGCGGCTCGGTGGATCACCCGGTCAACCCGCTGGCGCTGGCGCTGGGCGCGGGCGCGACGTTCATCGCGCGCTGCACCGACACCGACGCCAAGACCATGGCCGCGATCCTCAAGGCCGCCCACGAGCACCCGGGCACGACCTTCGTCGAGCTGCTGCAGAACTGCCCGGTGTTCAACGACGGCATCTGGGACGCGGTCAAGGACGACGCGGTCAACCACCAGATCAAGCTGGTCGAGGGCGAGCCGATGCGGTTCGGCCCCAACGGCAGCAAGGGCATCCGGGTCACCGACGACCTCGAGCCCGAGATCGTCGAGGTCGGCGACGGCCCCGGCCAGGTGCCGGTGTCGCAGCTGCTGGTCCACAAGGAGCGCGGCTCGAAGATGCGGGCCAACCTGCTGGCGCGCATGACCCACCCGGACTTCCCGGTGCCGGTGGGCGTGCTGCACAGCGAGGTCAAGCCGACCTACGAGACCATGGCGCACCAGAAGGTCGACGACGCGATCGCCCAGCAGGGCACCGGCGACCTGCAGAAGCTGCTGTTCTCGGGCATGACCTGGGAAGTCGACGCCGACGGCGTCAAGGCGTAGCCGCGGCGCGGCGACGCCGACGCCGACCACGGGCCGGGGCCTCCCCCTCGGCCCGTTCGCGTTTTCGGCGGCGGGCGGCGCGGGCGCTACGGCGTCGGCACGCCGCTGGTGACCTTGAGGCCGACGATGCCGGTATCGCCGCGCCGCGCGCGGCGATGCCGCATCGGGTGCTCTCGCCATGATCTTTCGAGGCGACGAGATCGGGATCTTCCGCAGGAATGTCCGCAACCTGGAGAACCCTTACGCACCGCATCAAGGAAGATCTTCTGATGCTACCCCTTGCGTCCGAGGTCCCGCGACCTACTATCGGTAGCGTCGTTTGCGGCTCAAAGAGAAAGCCCGGCAGGGTGGGCCTGCCGGGCTTTGTTCACCCTCTGGCCGTTGCCGACCATCGAGTTCCCAGTGACCAACGTACACGCCATCAACAGCCCCGACAAGACCACCATCGACGCGGTTCTCCACTTCGTTACCGAGATGGGGAAGCGCGGAGAGTACTCCGCCAACACGGCCCGACTTCTCAACAACGCGGTGACTCAGCTCGTCTCGATCCTCGCCGATGACGAGTCCAGGAATCCACTGAACCTTCTGCCCATGGTCGAGGACCTCGGGCGCCGGTGGGGCGTTCGCAACAGCGCGAAGCCCGAAACGATCGCGACCTACGTCCAGAGGTCGCGGAGGGCGCTAACGGACTTCATCGCCTATCAGGAGGATCCGGCGTCATTCCGGGGCACGAAGCGGGCACCGAAGGGCAAGGATCGTCGCCCCTCGGAGGAAGAGAAGAAGCCGCTGCGTACGACAGCGCCGGCCCTTCCGCCCGCGCCGAGCGCAAATTCGAAAGTGGCGGCAGACGAGGTGCGGACGTTCCCTCTGCCGGACGGTCGGAGCATCAAGTTCAGCATCCCGCTCGACGTCAAGCGCGACGAGCTCGCGAAGTACATGCTGCACATCCTCCCGCTCGCAGTGGACTTCAGCCCCGATGACGTCCAGCTGTTCCGCATGTCCGAGCGCTAGCGAGACTGAGTGCGTCTGAAGCTGCACGCACACGTGCACATCCGAGCACGCCGACCACGGGCCGGGGCCTCCGCCTCGGCCCGTCTCGCGTTTCGGACGGCGGTGGCCTACGGCGTCGGCACGCCGCTGGTGACCTTGAGGCCGACGATGCCGGCGACCAGCAGCACCAGGCTGACCAGCCGCGCCGCGGTGGCCGGCTCGCCATAGACGACGATCCCGAGCAGCGCCGCGCCGAGCGCGCCGATGCCGACCCAGACCGCGTACGCGGTGCCGATCGGGATGTCGCGCGCCGCGTAGGTCAGCATGACCATGCTCGCGATCATCCCCGCCAGCGTCAGCACCGCCGGCACCGGCCGGCTGAACCCGTGCGACGCCTTGAGCCCGATCGCCCAGCCCGCCTCGAGCAGCCCGGACACGAACACCAGGAACCACGCCATGGCGGCGACCCTACCAGACGCTTCGACGATCCTCGAAGTCGGGTGTCAGCCACCCGGATGGTGTCCAGGATCCGGACGCTCCCGCCGCTCGCTTCGACGATCCTCGAAGTCGGGTGTCAGCCACCCGGATGGTGTCCAGGATCCGGACGCTCCCGCCGCTCGCTTCGACGATCCTCGAAGTCGGGTGTCAGCCACCCGGATCGGACGGTCCCGGTGTCGCGTCCGGGGCACGGGTGTGGACCGCGGTGGACGGCGGCCAGGCGGGGCTGTGGCGACGGCGCCACCGTGAGGCCGCGGCGCCGCGCCGGGCGCGCCGACGCGCCAGCACGAGTTGGGCCCGGCGACCGCGAACGTGGGATATACGAGCGGCGATGACCCGCTTCGCCCGCCTCCCCGTCGCCATCCTCGCCGTGGCCGCCGCGGCCGCGTCCACGTCGTGCACCATCGGCGCGCCGCCCGGCTTCTCGAGCGGCGACAGCTGGTCGTTCCCGCTGGTCGGCGCGCTCGAGGGCGGCCAGCTGCTCGCCCCGGTCGTCATCCAGGGCCAGGGCCCGTACCTGTTCCTGATCGACCCCGACGCGCCGGTGTCGATCCTCGACGGCGCGCTCGCCAACGAGCTCGACCTGCACACCGCGATCGGGCCGACCCTGGTCGACGAGACCGACACGCTGCGCACCACCAAGACCGCCGAGGTGCTGCGCATCCAGCTCGGCAACCTCACCGTCAAGAACCGCGTCTTCATGATGTCGGACGTCGGCACGTACAACGTCGCCGGCCGCCAGGTCCGCGGCGTCATCGGCCGCGACGTCCTCGCCGACTCGCTGGTCTTCGGCTTCGACCGCGACCGCGGCATGGGCTACGTCGCGACCCAGCAGGGCTTCACGCCCGGCGCCGGCGCGACCCGCCTGGGCTACGAGCTGCGCAAGATCCGCATCGAGAGCGGCATCCGTCCGGTCAGCCGCCGCCTGGTCCACGCCCGCGTCGGCGGCGCCGACGTCGTCCTGCACGTCGACCTCGGCGAGATCCCCAGCCAGCTGCGCGAGAAGAAGTGGAGCGCCGCCGGCCTGGCGCCGATCGCCGTGACCCGGGCCCTGGTCGACGAGGCCGGCACCCGCCGCGAGGTCGATCACGGCGCGGTCGCCAGCGACGTCGCCGTCGACGGCGTCGCCGCCCGTGACGTCCTGTTCGTGCCGTTCGCCGACAAGCGCTGGGACGAGACCGACTACGACGGCACCCTCGGCCTCGGCTTCTTCGCCGACGACACCGTCTGGATCAACTTCGACAAGAACGCGCTCTACGTCGAGCCGCGCTCCACCGAGGACCTCACCCGGGCCCGGATCGATCGCTGGGGCGCCGCGGCGCTGAGCGCGTGCACCGACCCGGCGTGCACCCGCGCCGAGATGCTGGTCCCCGAGCCACAGCCGCCCGAGCCGCCCGCCGGCGGCACCGTCGACGCGCCGCCCGCGGATCCCACCGGCGCCGACGCCGCCGCCAAGCCCGTGCCGCCGCCGCCGCCGCCGCCGCCGCCGTCCAAGCGCGGCGCCCCGCCGCTACTCCACGTCGAGCGTGACGCCTCGGTCGCCGACGTCGCCTTCGAGGTCCTGCTCGAGGCCCGCGCCGCCAGCGGCGCGCCCGCCGGGCTGCCGCTGATCGTCGCCGAGTTCCCGCCCGGCACCACCCAGGTCACCCAGAAGGTCGACGCGCCCTACGTCGGCACCACGTTCAAGGTGCTCGACGTGTCGCCGTTCGTCCGCACCTGCCCGCACGAGGGCGCCTGCGTCTACCAGCTCAGCGCGGCCAAGTGACGCCGCGCCGCGCCGCCCCCACCGTCGCCGCCGCCGTCGCCGTCGCGGCGCTCGCGGCCGGCTGCGGCCTGCCCGACGGCGACTACTTCGGTCGCGTCCCCGACGTCCGCGATCGCCCGCGCCACCTCCGGCTGTGCAACTCGGGCGAGCCCGAGGGCCTCGACCCCGCGACGGTGTCGAGCACCACCGCGATGAAGGCGGTCTACGAGCTGTTCGACGGCCTCACCACCTACGACCTCGCCGGCCTGCCCGAGGCCAGCCTCGCCACCCGCTGGGACACCTCGGCCGACGTCCGCCGCTTCACCTTCCACATGCACGACCGCGGCCGCTGGTCCAACGGCCGCCCGATCACCGCCGACGACGTCCGCTACCAGGTCATCCGGGTCCTGCACCCGTCGACCGCGTCGGTCAACGCCGACGGCCTGGCGCCGCTCAAGAACGCCGCGCTCTACAACGCCGGCGCCGCCCGCCTCGTCCTGCGCGACACCGGCGCGCTGCGCGCCGGCGACGTCGTCGAGGTCCTCGCGGTCGACGGCAAGACCCTCGACGCCTGGCACGCCGCCGGCGACCGGGTCCCCGACAGCAACCTGCGCCGCGGCAGCCGGCCGCTGGCGCTGCGCGATCGCGGCGCCGCCGTCGCCGACGCCTACGGCCAGGTCCCGCCCGGCGACGACGTCCAGATCGTCGAGCTGTCCGGCGATCCGCTGCGCCCCGACGCCGACACCTGGGCCTACGTCTACTGGAACCACGGCGACGGCCTCTACGGCTGGGTCCCGCTCGCCGACCTCGACGTCGCGCCGTTCGACGACGCGGTCTACCGGGTCCGCCGCCGCGCCCCGCGCGACACCCCGGGCGTCGACCTGTCGCCGGCCGAGCTGACCGCGCCCGATCCGCCGCGCCCCGCCGTCGAGGCCCGCGGCGCCGACCTGATGGCGCTGCCCGAGGTCCTCGGCGTCCGCGTCCCCGACCCGTACACGGTCGTCTTCGAGACCTCCAACCCGACGCCGTGGTTCCTCAACCTCAGCGACAACCGCATCCTGCGCCCGACCCCGCGCGAGGCGGTGTCGCGGCGGCCGCGCCGCTGGACCGACCCCGACACGATCGTGACCTCGGGCCCGATGCACCTGACCGCCTGGTACCAGCGCGATCGCATCGAGCTGACCCGGTCGCCGACCTACTGGGATCCCGACGAGGTCAAGCTCGACCGCATCACGCTGTACGCGATCGACGATCAATCAGCGGCGACCAACTTCTACTTCGCCGGCGGCTGCGACGCGGTGTCGTCGAACCAGGTCCCGGCGTCGTACATCCGGGCCCTCGAGGGCCGCTACAAGGACTTCTCGATCGAGCCGTACCTCGGCATCTACATGGCGCTGATCCAGACCGAGCAGTTCCCCAACCGCCACCTGCGCCGCGCCCTGTCGTTCGCCGTCGATCGCCGGCCGCTGCCGACGTTCCTGCAGGGCGGGCAGGTCCCGACCGCGCAGTTCATGCCGGGCACGCCGATCGCCCGGCTGTCCGACGACGATCTGCGGCTGTGCGGGGTCACCCGCGACACCCCGGGCGTCGCGTCGATCATGATCAGCGGCGAGCTCTGCTACGTGCCGCCGCCCGGGCTCGACTTCGATCCCGAGCGCGCCCGCGCCGAGCTGCAGCTCGCCCGCGACGAGATGGGCGCCGACTTCCCGACCCACCTGGTCTATCGCTTCAACCAGGGCGTCGAGGGCCACAAGCTGATCGGCGAGTACCTGCAGCACCAGTGGAAGGAGATCCTCGGCCTCGACGTCGACCTCGAGGTCCAGGAGTGGAAGACGTTCCTCACCGACACCAAGAACGGCAACTACCAGGTCGCGCGCTTCGCCTGGGTCGGCAACTTCCCCGACGCCGAGGGTGAGTTCCTGCCGATGTTCCGGTGCGGCAGCCCCAACAACCGCGCCCGCTGGTGCAACCCGGCCTTCGAGGCCGCGATGGACGCGGCCCAGACGATCCAGGATCGCAAGGCCCGGCTGGTCCAGGTCCGCGAGGCCGAGCGCATCATGATCGAGGACGCGCCGGTGATCCCGCTGTACGTCTACGTCCAGACCAACCTGCGCAAGCCCTACGTCCGCGACCTCGGCCTCAACCTGATCGACCAGCAGCCGCTGCACCGCGCCTGGCTCGATCCCGACTGGCGCGCCCACCGCGACGGGGCGGCGCCGTGATCCGGCTGATCGTCGGCCGCGTCCTGATGGGCGTCGTCGTGCTGTGGGCGGTCGCCACCGTGGCGTTCTTCGCCCTGCACGCCGCGCCCGGCGGCCCGTTCGACGACGAGCGCGCGGTGCCGCCCGAGGTCATGCGCAACATCGAGGAGCGCTACCACCTCGACCAGCCGATCTTCACCCAGTACCTGCACTACCTCGGCGACGTCGTCCGCCTCGACTTCGGCCACTCGATGAAGCGGCAGCAGACGGTCGCCGAGATCATCCGGCACCACGCCCCGTACAGCGCCAAGCTGGGCCTGTTCGCGCTCGCCATCGCGATCAGCCTCGGCGTCCTGCTCGGCGTGCTCGCCGCGCACCGCCAGAACCGGCTCGCCGATCACGCCGCGATGACGGTGTCGCTGATCGGCATCTCGGTGCCGTCGTTCGTGATGGGCCCGCTGCTGGTCATGATCTTCGCGCTCGGGCTGTTCTGGCTGCCACCGGCGCGGATCGAGGGCTTCACCTCGTACATCCTGCCGGCGACCACGCTGGGCCTGATCTACATGGGCACGATCGCGCGCCTGACCCGGTCCGGCATGCTCGAGACCCTGCGCCAGGACTACATCCGCACCGCCCGCGCCAAGGGCGTCTCCGAGCGCGGCGTGGTGTGGCGCCACGGCCTGCGGCTCGGCCTCTTGCCGGTCGTGACCTACCTGGGCCCGGCCACCGCCGGGCTGATCAGCGGCTCGTTCGTGATCGAGAAGATCTTCCAGGTCCCCGGCCTCGGCTACTCGTTCGTCGCGTCGATCACCGACCGCGACTACCCGGTGCTCACCGGCGTGCTGGTCTTCTACGCCGCGTTTCTCACCGCGCTCAACCTCGTGGTCGACATCGTCTACGGCGTGCTCGACCCCCGCATCCGGGACCGCCGCTGATGGCCGCGATCACCTCGTCGTCGACCGTCGCCGCGGCGCCCGCCGGGCGCTCGCTGTGGGCCGACGCCTGGCGGCGGCTGCGCCGCAACACCATGGCGGTGGCCTCGGCCGGCTTCGTCCTGTTCGTGGTCGTCGTGTGCGTGGTCGGGCCCTGGCTGGCCAGCGCGATCGCCGGCCTCGACAGCACCTCGCAGGACGTCGCCTACGGCGCCCGCGGCCCGACCTGGCAGCACTGGCTGGGCACCGATCCGCTGGGCCGCGACATGATGGTGCGGGTCATGCTCGGCGGCCGCCTCGCGCTCGCGGTCGCGCTGGTCGCCACCGCGGTGGCGCTGGTGCTGGGCGTCGGCTGGGGCGCGGTGGCCGGCTACGTCGGCGGCCGCGTCGACGACGTCATGATGCGGATCGTCGACGTCCTGTACGGCTTCCCGGTGGTGGTGTTCATCATCGTCGTGATGTCGGTGATCGGCACCCACAGCCTGGTCGTGCTGTTCGCGCTGATCGGCGCGGTCAGCTGGATGACGATGGCGCGGATCGTGCGCGGCCAGATCATGTCGCTGCGCCACCAGGAGTTCGTCGAGGCGGCGCGCGCGCTGGGCGCCGGCCCGGGCCGGATCATCGTGCGCCACCTGCTGCCCAACTCGCTGGGCCCGATCATCGTCTACGCGACGCTGTCGCTGCCGTACGTGATGCTGACCGAGGCCTTCCTGAGCTTCCTCGGCCTCGGCGTCCAGGCGCCGCAGGCGTCGTGGGGCACGCTGGTCGCCGAGGGCGCCGAGAAGATGGTGGTGTACCCGTGGCTGCTGATCGGCCCGGGCCTGCTCATGGCGGCGACGATCTTCGCGCTGAACTTCCTCGGCGACGGCCTGCGGGACGCGCTGGATCCGCAGACGCGACGGACCTAGGGCCCGGGGCTACGGGCAGTCGATGACCTGCTGGCAGCTGTCGGCGGCGCGCACGCAGTCGAGGTGCTCGACCACCTGTGGCTCGGTGTGGCTGTCGCGCTCGAGCGCGGCGCAGGCGTCCACGCACTCGCCCTCGTCGAAGTTGTCGCCGGTCTCGATCTTCTCGCGGCAGGTAGCCTCGCGGCCGCACACGTCCGAGCACCGCTTGCTGCGCGGCTCGGTGCACGCGCCGGTCGCCGCGACGGCGGCGACGACCAGGGCGGCGGCGAGCCAGGAGCGCATGTGCGACATGGTAGCCGGGGAGCCGGGCGGGATCCAGCCAGCGAATCCGCAGGCTTGGCCGGCCTGCAACCGGGCCGCGCGGCCTCTGTCTGGTAGGGCATGAAGAAGCTCCTCGCCGCCGTCGCCCTCATCGCCCTGACCGCCACCACCGCCGCCGCCCAGAAGGGCGACGGCAAGGCCGGCGACGACGTGTCGTCGCTGCCGAACAAGATCAAGGTCCTCGACTTCGGCAAGGGCGACACCATCAACGGCGACGTGCCCTCGGGCGACGGCTTCGTGACCTCGGCGCGGGTCTTCGCCGACTTCGGCAGCCTGATCCGGATCCGCACCGACTTCATCGCCGAGATCACCAAGGCCGCCGACGACATCTGATCGTCGGGCCGGGGCCGGGCAGAAATCGTGACACCAAGGTCAGCGCCCGGGGTAGCTCACGCGGTACGCATGCTTGACGCCGACGCGGTCAGGTCGCGTTGCAGTTCGGACGCGCGTGCCTGTCGGGGCCTGGTGCTAGCGTTGCGAAGTGTCCAGTTGGTGGAGTGATTGGCATCGCCTGAGGGCACGCTTGCACGCTCAAGTCGCGGCGCTCGAGGCGACGTCCAAGAGCATCGGTGCGGACGTCGCCAACTACGGGGAGATGTTCGCACTTGCGGGCGCCGAGGCGACAGCCTTGCACCAAGCTACGAACGCGTTCCTCGCCGCGTACGCAAACGTGCTGCCGGACGGAGCCCGCACCGGGCTGCAGACGCTGGTGAAGATGAAGTCGATCCTGACCGACTTCAGCAATCCTGCATCACTGGGCTCCGCCAGCGCCGTCCTTAGGTTCAAGCTCGCCGCGATTGACTACGACCTGAGTGACCGCGAGATGCGCGCTCGCAGCCTGGTCGAGCGAGCATTCCTGCATCTCGACCGCTTGATCGTTGCGGACGAGCAGGTCCGTCAGAATTGGAAGGGTGCCTTCAAGAATGGTGAGACGCGCTGCGAGGCCCTCGGGGGCGCCCATCTGCTCCTTCACGGCCTTTGGGGATTCAAAGCCCACGGCACGGGTGAGCGAACGGACTTGGTACTCGGCACGCCGATCACAGGCGATGACGTCGGCGTAGTTGCGCGCGCAGCGGAGGCGATGGTCCTTACGGAGTGGAAGCGGGTTCCGACGTCCCGCGAACTCGGCCCCCAGTACGCAGCCGCGTTGTCGCAGTTGAGACAGTACGGCCGCGGCGTGCTCGCCGGGTTCGAGCTTCAGTCCATGCGCTACGTGGTGACGGTAGCGAGCGCTCGAATGGCGACGACGGCGGACGTCGTGGAGGGTTCGGTCACATACCGCCATCTGCACATCGCCGTTGATCCGCCGACGCCGTCGAAGCTGCAGTAGGCGCCGCGGCGGGCCGGTTCGGCCTGGTGGCTGGCCCGTGAACTGGAGACGCGCTGCCCCCGCCCGGCGCTCGCTCGACGTCACGCCGGCCCGGGTGACGCGCGCGTGCGGGGGTCCTCCGCCGGCGAGTTCCGCAGCGGGCCCGCGCGAGCACGCGACCGCGTCACCGCTCGCGCCAGCACCCACGCCCGCGCTCTCGTCACCGCGAGGACTGTCCGAGCCGGCGGAGGATCCCCCCCCGCGCGCGGCAGGACCCGGGCCGGCGCGCTCGCGCTCTCCCCACCGCCACTGCTCCGGGCTCTCCTCCTCCCGGCTCTCCTCCTCCCGGCTCTCCTCCTCCCGGCTCTCCGGCTCCCCGGCTCTCCGCCTCCCCGGCTCTCCGCCTCCCCGCCTCCCACCCCTCCGCCCTCGCCTCCCGCCCCGCGCCTCCGCCCGCCTCCGCCCGCCCCGCGCCCCTTCCGCGCTACCCGGTCCCGCCGTCGTCGTCCTCACGCGCCTTCCGCCGCCGCCCCTCCTCCTGCCAGCGCGCGTGGTGCCGCGCCACCACCTCCTCGCGGCCGCGCGCCGCGCCAGCTCGCCGCGCGCCCGCGCCACCTCGTCCGCCGCCGCGTCGACCGCCTCGCGCGCCCGCGCCAGCTCGCCGTCGACCGCGGCCAGCAGGTCGCGCAGCCGCGCCGCGTGGGCGTCGGCGCCGGCCAGCGCCGCCACCGTGGTGCCCGCGCCCAGCGCCGCCGCGACGTCGGCGCGCGCCGCCGCCAGCGCCGCCGCCAGCGCGTCGCGCCGCGCCTGGACCGCCGCCAGCGCCGCCGTCGCGTCGCGCTCGAGCGCCACCGCGCCCGCGAGATCGCGCGCGCGCACCTTCTCCTCGTGGGCGCGCAGGCCTCGCAGAGGCTCGAGCGGGTACCGCGGCACGCCCGATGGTACAGTAGCCGCCCGATGATGGACGCCGCCGCACCGATCGATCGGTACGTCGTGCAGGAGTACCTGTCCGAAGGCGGGATGGGGGCGATCTACATCGGCAAGAAGCTGGGCGCCGGCGGGTTCGAGAAGGAGGTCGTGCTCAAGCAGCTGCTGCCCGAGTTCACCCAGCAGCCCGAGTTCATCGACCTGTTCCTGCGCGAGGCGCGGCTGTCGGCCACCCTCGATCACGCCAACATCATCCACACCATCGACCTGGTCACCGCCGGCTCCGAGTACTTCATCGTCATGGAGTACCTGGCGGGCGCCGATCTGCGCACGCTGATCAAGAAGGCCAAGCGCCAGCGCAGCCACATGTCGGCCGCCGCCGGCATCTACATCGCGCGCGAGGTCCTCAGCGCGCTGGCCTACGCCCACACCAAGACCGGCCCCGACGGCCGGCCCCTGCGCCTGATCCACCGCGACGTCTCGCCGTCGAACATCCTGGTCTCGCACAACGGCGAGGTGAAGCTCACCGACTTCGGGATCGCCAAGGCGTCGACCCACAACTCGGTCTTCTACCGGGTCAAGGGCAAGGTCGGTTACATGTCGCCGGAGCAGGCGCGCTCCGAGCCCATCGATCACCGCTCCGACCTCTACTCGCTGGCCGTCGTGCTCTACGAGATGATCACCGGCGAGCGCCTGTTCGTGCACGTCGGCCTGACCTCGACGCCGGACCAGATCTACTCGCAGCCGATCCCGCTGGTGTCGCGCAAGATCGACGGCCTGCCCGCCGACCTCGACAAGGTCATGCTGCGGGCCCTCAGCATCGATCCCGACGGCCGCTACCAGACCGCCGGCGAGCTGCAGGAGGCGCTCTTGCGGGTCGCCCACCGCCACGGCCTGCTGATGTCGGCGCCCGAGCTCGGCGCCCACCTGCGCAAGGTCTGTGGCCCGCCCCAGACCTGGCGCGAGCCCGACCTCCCCGAGGGCACCCACGGGCCGCGCGGCGCCGGCACCGAGGTCTACGACATGGGCGGGGACGAGGGCACCGAGCAGCTCGACCCCAGCGAGCTGCCCGAGCTCGACGACGACGACGACGATTTCGGCCCGCTGCGGCTGCCGCCGCGCAACGCCCGCGCCAAGACGTCGATCACCCAGCTGTCACGGCTGCAGGGCCTCGAGCTGACCTCGATGATCAACCTCGCGGCGATGGAGAAGGAGGGCGCCCAGCCGCTGGTCGACCTCGACGCCATCGGCGAGCCCGAGGTGCCGGCGCTCGACGTCGCGCTCGACGCCCTGTCCGAGCCGTCGCAGGTCGCCGCGCTGGCGCCGCGGGACGTCCGCGCCACCACCGGCGTCCCGGTCGGCGCCGCCGCCGCCAGCGCCGAGGCCGAGCGCGCGGCGCGGCCTCGCCCCCGCCCGGCCGACGCGGCGCGCCCCGCCGAGGTCTCGGCCACCGGCCACGTCACGATCGAGACGCCGCGCCGCCGCCTCGGCTGGATCGTCGCCGTCGTCGTCGTGCTCGCCGCCGCGGCCGCGGCGATCGCGATCGGCCTGTCCGGCCCCAGCGTGTCGACGCCGAAGCACGTCGACCCGGGCGCCCAGGACGGCTCGGCGACGCCCTGATCCCGACGGCTCCCGACGCTGCACCGAGGCGCCAGCGGCCATTTACACGCGCGCCGCCCCGGGGCTACCATCTCCGAGCGTCCATGACGCGCGATCGCTCCAACGTCACAGCCCTGCTCGAGGACCTGCCATCGTTCTCGAGGCAGAACCGGGGCGGCATCTTCCTGGTCATCAAGGGCCCCGACCGCGGTGAGTCGGTGCGGCTCGTCGATCGACCGGTCCATTTCGGCAGCTCGCCGTCGTGCGAGATGGTGCTGTCGGACAAGACCGTGTCGCGCAAGCACGTCATGGCCGAGCTCGTCGGGGACGAGGTCATGATGGTCGACTGTGGTTCGACCAACGGCACCTTCATCCAGGGCTCGCGGTTCGAGAAGATCTCGATCGGCTTCGGCGCCGAGGTCAAGCTGGGCCGGACCGTCATCAAGTTCCTGCCGGACGAGGAGGTGGTCGAGCCCGAGCCGTCCCACGACTCCGCGTTCGGGTCGATCGTCGGCTTCGACACCAAGATGCGGCAGCTGTTCAACCTGCTGACCGACGTCGCGGCGACCAACGCCACGGTCCTGATCGAGGGCGAGACCGGCACCGGCAAGGAGCTGATCGCCGAGGAGATCCACAACCACTCGCCGCGCCGCGACGGCCCGTTCGTGGTCTTCGACTGCGGCTCGGTGCCGCGCGAGCTGATCGAGTCGATGCTGTTCGGGCACGTCAAGGGCTCGTTCACCGGCGCGGTCACCGACCGCAAGGGCGCCTTCGCCGAGGCCCACGGCGGCACGATCTTCCTCGACGAGATCGGCGAGATGGCGCTCGACCTGCAGCCGTCGCTGCTGCGCGTCCTCGACAAGCGCGCGGTCCGCAAGGTCGGCTCCAACACCTACGAGAAGATCGACGTCCGCGTGGTCGCGGCGACCAACCGCGACCTGCGCGCCGAGGTCGCCAAGAAGACCTTCCGCGAGGACCTCTACTACCGCCTCGCGGTGATCCGGGTGTCAGTGCCGCCGCTGCGCGAGCGCGGCTCCGACATCCCGCTGCTGGTCCAGCACTTCATCAACAGCTTCAACGGCGGCCTCAACGTCACGCCCGAGGACATGGCCAAGCTGCAGCGCCACTCGTGGCCCGGCAACGTCCGCGAGCTGCGCAACGTGATGGAGCGGGCGTGCCTGCTGTCGCGCGGCGACTCGGTCAACATCGACGACGCGCTCAGCTCCGAGGCCGGCGGCCCGCAGCTCGGCATCCGCACCGACCTGCCCTTCAAGGAAGCCAAGGGCCAGCTGGTCGAGATGTTCGAGCGCGAGTACATCGAGGACCTGATGCGCCGCCACAAGATGAACCTGTCGGCGGCGGCCCGCGAGGCGCAGATCGATCGCAAGCACCTGCGCGAGCTGATCCGCAAGTACGGCCTCGATCCGCGGCAGAAGTTCGACGGCGACGACGAGCAGGAGTAGCCGCCGCGGCGCCGGACGCGAGCGCGAAGGCGGCTAGCCAGAGCGCATCTCACGACCGGGTCACGCCGCACGCTTCGCTCACGCCGAGCGGAGCCCGAGCGGCGAAGCCGCGAGGGCGCAGCCGGGACGGCGGGCCGCGGCCGGAACCCCGTCGGCGAAGGCGGAGCGTCTGGGCGCCCGCACCCTCGACTTCGGGGTCGCGGCTCCGTCGCTCCCCTGAGAGGCGCGCTAGCCGCCCTCGTCGACGCGGACGCGCAGCGAGATGCGGGTGCCCTTGACCTTGGCGGGGTACTCGCGCTTCTCCTCGGTGACCAGGTCGTAGACCTCGACCGTGTGGTCGCCGACGTCGACGCCGATGCGCTCGGTCGGGCACAGCTCGCCGGTCGGCTTGCCGTCGACGAACACGTAGTAGCGGTTCTTCTCCTTGCACTTCACCTTGATGCCGGCCGGGCCCCCGGGCGGGGTGACCTCGACCAGCGTCGCGCGGTGGACGCCGGCGCCGGCGACGTCGGTCGCCCGGTACAGGTCGTAGCCGGGCATCGTCAGCGCGATCGAGTGGTGATCGGCGCTGGCCGGCAGCCGCGCCGGCGTCACGCCCTCCTCGGCGCCGTCGACGAACAACCGCGCGCCCGACGGCGTCGACTCGATCAGCAGGACGTCGGACGGCCCGGGCTCGATCGCCGCGCCGTCGCCCGCGACCTGGGTCGCGCCGTCGCCAGGCGGCGCCGCGCCCGCGCCCGCGCCCGCGTCGGCGGCGGGCACCGCGGCGGTGCCCGCGCCGGCGTCCGCGCCGGTGGCCGCGGCGACGGCGGCGGCGTCGGCGCCGCCGCGCCGGCCTTCGCCGACCCGCGGTCGCCGGCCTTCGCCGCGCCCGCGCTGGCAGCGCTGGCGGTGCCCGCGCCGGTCGCGACCTCGGTGGGGGCCGCGGCGTCACCGTCAGGCGCGCGCAGCCAGCGATCCCACGCCAGCACGCCGCCGGCGCCGACCGCGGCGCACACCAGCAGGAACAGCACCGCGAGCCCACCGCGCCGCTTGCGCGGCGGCGCCGCCGCCAGCGGCGCCGACGGCGCGAGCACCGGATCCGGCGGCGCCACCAGCTCGCCGCTCTGATCGCCGGTGCTGTCGCCGACCGCGACCGGCGCCGGGCTCCCCGGCAGCTCGACCTCGAGCTGGGGCACCGGCGCCAGCACCGGCACGCCCTCGCTGTCGTCGTCGATGATCGAGATGACCGGCTCCGACAGCCGGCCGCTCGCCAGCGGCTGCGAGCCGTCGGGGATCGAGCCCTCGTTCGGCCACACCGAGTCGAGCCGCAGCCCCGACGGTCGCTCGGCGGTGACCGGCTCCGGGGACGGCGTCAAGGCGTCGTCGAGGTCGAGCTCGGCGGGCCCGGGCAGGGTCGGCGGCGCGTGGAACGGCAGCGGCGACGCGTTGGGCAGCCGCGACGGCGCCGTCGGCATCGGCCCCGGGCTCGGGCTCAGCGTCGCCGGCCGCGCCGACGCGTCGCGCTGGATCGTCAGCTCGTCGTCGTCGACGGTCGCCGGGCGGTCGCCGCCGGTGCTGCCGCCGCCGACCGCGACCCCGCTCAGCGTCGACGCCGCCGACACCGCCGGGATCGGCGGGATCGTCCGCGGCACCGGCCGCGGCGTCATGACCGGCAGCGTGATCGGCGGCGGTCGCGTCGGCGGCGACCGCCGCCGCGCTGGCTCCGGCGGCGGCACCGAGGCTGCGCGCATCGTCGGCCGCGGCGCCACCGGCGGCGCCGACGGCGGCACGCCGCGGATCGTGCCGGAGTCGCGGATCGTCGTCACCGCGTCGGTGGTCCGCGACGACCCGGCGACCGAGCCCATGCGCAGCGTCGTCGCCGCGGTCGGCGGCCGCGGCAGCGCCAGCGACATCGCGCCCGACAGCTGGCCCTCGTTCATGGCGTCGAGGCGGGCCACCGCGTCCTTGACCAGCGCGGCGAGCTCGCGCCGTCCGCCCACCACCGGGGCGACCCGCAGCGCGGCGTCGATCGCGTCGGCCATGGCGCGGGCGTCCGGGAACCGCTCGAACGGCGACCGCGCGAAGCAGCGCGCGAGCACCCGGGCCATCGGCTTGGGCAGCCCGGCGTCGCGGACGTGGCCCGACAGGATCGCGTGCTCGACGTCGAGCT
The DNA here is from genome assembly GCA_020633495.1 of Kofleriaceae bacterium. GTDB lineage: Bacteria > Myxococcota_A > Polyangia > Haliangiales > Haliangiaceae > WYBA01. The sequence goes on from JACKDR010000008.1 coordinate 158,226, forward strand.
GGGACAGCCCGACGAACGCGCGCTCGCCGGTGACCAGCTCGTGGCCGAGCGCGCCGAGCGCGAACACGTCGGTGGCCGCCGACGGCGCCTCGCCGACGAGCTGCTCGGGCGCCAGGTACGGCATGCGCTGGACCAGGCGGTCGTCGTGCGACGGCCGGATCGTGAGGGTCTGCGCCATCACGCCGAAGTCCGTGATCTTGACGTCGCCGTCGGGCGTGACGATGACGTTGGTCGGGCACAGGCCGAGGTGGTTGACGCCGCGGCCGTGGGCGTAGCCGACCGCGCGCGCGACCTGGGCCAGGACGATGATCGCGGCGCCGGGCGGGAGCGGATCGCCGACGCCGTGGGTGCCGCCGATCAGGCGCATGACGTCGAGGCCGGGCACCAGCTCGGTGGCGGTGAAGACCTCGCCGCCGGCGACGCCGTACTCGTGCAACCGCGCGATCCGTGGGTGCTCGAGGCTGCCGTAGACCCGCGCCGCCGCCGACAGCCGCTGCGCGACCACCGGGAGCGCGACCAGCTCGGGGTGGAAGCGCTTGACCGCGAACTGGCGCTCGAAGCCCGCGACCCCGTAGACCTTGGCCCGGTACACCGCCCCGCAGGGGCCGCCGCCGAGCGGGTCCCCGAGGTGGTACCGGCCGAGGCGCCGGCCGGCTGTCTGCGCGCCTGCCACTGGTGCCCTAGTCTAGCAGGGACCTGGCCGCGGCTCTGCCCCTCGTCGTCGGCGTCCGCGGCGCGGGGGACGGCGCCGCGGGGCGGATTCTTGCCCGGGCGCCGCCACCTGGGCAGATTCGGCGGAGCACACGCGCCTACCTCGTCCCCCGCCCCGAGGCGGGTGCCGGCGGGCCGCGCGATCCACTAGACTGTCCTCGCGCCTCCCCGAGCCAACATGCGACGTACCCGCAAGCCGCCCGCCGAGCCCCCCTCCTCCGATCCCAGCGACGGTGAGGTGGCGAACACCTCGCGGTGGCGACGAGCGCTCGCGCCGGTCACCGAGGAGCTCGAGCGCGCGTCGTGGGTGGCGCGCTGGGTGGTCGAGGCGCCGTCGCGCTGGCTGGGTCGCCGCAGCACCGTCGGCCAGGATCTCACCGGCACCACCGACGGGCTGTCGTACCTGCGCCACCTGGCGCGCGGCAACCGGATCCGCCGCCAGGTGTCCTTCGAGAACCTCGACCCCGACAAGCCGCCGGTGCTGCTGATCCACGGCTTCCTCGGCACGCGCGGCTCGATGTACCTGCTCGAGCACCGCCTCGTCGAGGACGGCTTCGTCGTCGTCTCGTTCAACATCGGCACGCTGAACGTCCGCGACATCCGGCGATCGGCGTTCATGATCCACCGCAAGATCGAGCGCATCCTGGCCCAGACGCCGTTCCAGAAGATCGACATCGTCGGTCACTCGATGGGCGGCCTGATCGGCCTGTACTACGTCAAGAAGCTCGGCGGCCACGAGCGGGTCCGGCGCCTGGTCATGATGGGGACGCCGCTGCGCGGCACCTGGGCGGCGCTGGCCGGGGTCGCCACCCTCGGCCTGTGGTCGACGTCGTCGTGGCAGCTGCTGCCGCGCAGCCGTTTCCTCGACGAGCTGGCGCAGGGGCCGCTCCCGCCCGGCGTCGAGATCGCGACCCTGGCCGCGGCCCGCGACTGGGTCGTGCCGCTCAAGACCACCCGCCTGCCCGGCACCAGCGCGGTGACGGTGCCGCTCGGCCACTCCAGCCTCGTGGTGTCCGAGGACGTCTACCGGCGCCTGATCGGGATCCTGCGGGACCCGCCGGCGGTCGGCAAGGCGGCGGCCAGCACCACCGCGCCGCGGCGCGACCGCGACGACGACGACGCGGCCGGGACCGAGGCCGCCCTCCCCGACGAGCTCGCCGCGGCTCGCAAGCGACGCCGCTGAAATGCCCGCGACGATTTCTGCCATCGCTCGCCGAATCCAGTGGGATCGGAATCTTGCGCCCCCCCGGGCCACCACCTTATCCTTTCCCCCGGAGTCTCCACGTCCTACGGGGGAATCGCAGTTCCTATCGCCATGAACGACCGTCCCAGGTACGCCCTCCGGTTCATCTCGGGCAAGTACCAGGGGGGAGAGTTTCCCCTCCGGATGAACCGAGAGATCATCATCGGGCGATCGAGCGATCTCGACATGGTCCTGGTCGAGGACATGGTCTCGCGTCGCCACGCCAAGATCACGACCACCGAGGGCGACATCTACATCCAGGACATGGGCTCGACGAACGGCACGTTCGTCAACGGCGAGAAGATCGCCGGCCGAGCCCGGCTCACCGAGGGCGATCGCATCCTCGTCGGCACGTCGATCATCAAGGTCGTCGGCTCCGACGCCAGCGCGTCCGCCGAGAGCGAGGCCGAGGCGCGGCGTCGCCTCGAAGCGGGCGCCGCCGCCCGGCAGTCGACGTCGGGGCGGCCGATGTCGGGCGTGATCGAGGAGATCCCGCTGCCCGACCTGCTGCAGCTGCTGTCGACGAGCCGCAAGTCGGGCGTGCTGACGATCGTGACCCCGGGCCAGGTCGGCAAGATCTACCTGCGCAAGGGCCAGCTGTACTTCGCGGCCATCAACGACGACTTCGCGGTGAGCCCCCAGAAGGCGATCTACCGCATGCTGACCTGGGTCAACGGCACGTTCGAGCTCGAGCCGTCGGTCGAGATGCAGGTGATGGAAGAGATCAACGAGTCGACCGAGGCGCTCCTGATGGAGGGCGTCCGTCAGCTCGACGAGTTCCGCAACATGCAGCGGTTCCTGCCGCCGATGGGCTCGCCGCTGGCGGTGCCGACGCCGCTGGCCGGCAAGCTGCGCGACCTGACGCCGAGCGAGCTCGACACCTTCCAGCTGGTGCTCGACCACGGCCAGCTGCAGCGGGTGCTCGACCACTTCCCCGGCACCGACCTCGACTGCGCGCAGAACGTCGTCAACCTGATGAAGCGCGAGTTCGTCGTCGTCCCGTAGCGGGACGACGGGGCCGGGCGCCGGACCACGTGCGCCCACCGGCGCGGCCCACGCCGCGCGCGACCCGGCGCGGCCTCAGATCTCGAGCTCGAGGCCCTCGGCGGCGGCGGTGAGGCCGATGCCGGCGCCGCCGCGCGCGTCGAGCTCGGCGCGACAGGCGTCGCGCAGGGCGTCGACGTCGGCGTCGGCGTAGTCCTGGTCGTAGTGGAACATCACCAGGTGGCCGACGGCGGCGCGGGTCGCGGCGTCGGCGGCGTCGACGTACGAGGAGAAGCCGCGGTTGCGGCGCTTCTCCTGGTGCTCGGGGGTGTACGTGCAGTCGTGGAGCAGGACGCTGGCGCCGCGGTAGAGCTCGAGCATCTCGGGCGACGGGCCGCCGTCCTCGTAGCCGACGTCGGAGGCGTAGACGAAGGAGCGATCGCCCTCCTCGACCCGGAACGCCAGCGCGGTGGTCGAGCCGTGCGGGTTGGGGCGGCCGGTGATGCGCACGCCGCTGGCCTCGAACGGCTCGCCGGGGATGACGGCGCGGACGTCGAACGTCGCGCCCAGGTTGCGCAGCGTGTACAGCGGCGAGAAGTTCGGGTTCATCTGGCCCTCGAGGATGCCCTCGAGCATCGACGACGACTTGGCGTGACCGAACAGCGTGAAGTGGTTGCCGGGGATGAACACCGGCACGAAGAAGCCCAGGCCCTGGATGTGATCCCAGTGGGCGTGGGACAGGAGGATCGTCGCGTGGCCCTTGCCCTTGCCGAAGTCGCCGGGCAGCAGCGAGTTGCCCAGGCCGAGCAGGCCGGTGCCCATGTCGATGATGATCAGCTCGCCGGCCGCGGTCTGGATCGCGACGCACGAGGTGTTGCCGCCGTAGCGGTTGGTCTCGGGCCCGGGCGCCGGGATCGAGCCGCGGACTCCCCACACGTGGAGCCGCATCAGCCGTCGTCTCCCAGCACCACCTCGAGCCCCTCGTAGGCGGCGATGACCTCGAACGGATCCCCGGCGGCGCGGCACAGATCCTGGGTCTCGCGCAGGATCAGATCCTGCTGCTCGTCGGACCGGCTGGGCGCGTGGTGGTACAGGCACAGGGTCTTGATGCCGGCCTCGCGCGCGACCTGGATGGCGTCGATCGGCGTCGAGTGGCCCCAGTGCGGCCGCGCCCGGTACTCGTCGGGCGTGAACTGGGTGTCGTAGATCAACAGGTCGACGCCCTGGCACATCGCGACCAGGCCGGCGCGCATCGACGCCAGCTTGGCGGCGATCGCGGGGTCGAGGACGCCGCCGACCTGGGGCGGCGTGCTGATGAACTCGTGCTCGAGCAGGACGTCGCTGAACGGCGCGGTGTCGGAGCAGTACACCATCGAGCCGCCGTCGGCATCGACCCGGTACGCCATGGCGATCCACGGGTGGTTGAGGCGGGTGCAGGTGACGCGGGCCCGGCCCAGCTCGAAGTGCGCGCCCTCGACCAGCTCGTGGAACTCGATCTCGGCCTTGAGCGACGACAGCGGGACCGGGAAGTAGGGGTCCTCGGTCTGCGACGCGAACACCGCCTGCAGGTGGGTGTCGTGGCGCTGCCGCGCGAAGACGTGGACGTGGTTGCCCTCCTGGTAGAAGGGCGAGAAGAACGGCAGCCCCTGGATGTGGTCCCAGTGGGTGTGGCTGATCAGCACGTGCGCGGTGCCGCCGCCATCGCCGAACGCCGACTCCATCATCGATTTGCCGAGGCGACGGATGCCGGTGCCGGCGTCGATGATGATGGGCCAGTCCCCACGCGGCCTCACCTCCACGCACGACGTGTTGCCGCCGTAGCGGTTGGTGTGCCGCCCTGGCACGGGGACGGACCCCCGGACTCCCCAGAACCGGACCTTCATTGGAACGTGGCGACCAACCCACCCATCGGGGAGGGTTCGGCAACTCTATCACGCTGGACTTTCAAGGATCCATGCCCTGGCCACCCGCGACCTGTCGGGTGCGCCAGGTCACCCTGCAGGGGGGCCTGGCGCGGGCCCACGGACGGCCCGCGGACGGCCCACGGACGGCCTGGAGGCCGATCCGGGGCGGTCCCCCTGGCCGCGCGAGCAGGCCACGCGCCGAGCTACGGGTGGACCGCGGCCGCGATCCCGAGCTGGAGGCGGTGCTGGTCGTGGAAGAGCATGACGCCGGTGGCGCCGTCGAGGACCACCGCCGGGCCGAACGCGTTCGACCCCAGGACCGGATCGGGGCCGCCGAACCGCTCCCAGGTGTCGCCGTCGAAGGAGCCGGCGTAGCCGACCGCGGTCGGCGGCGCGCCGGCGTCGGGAGCCTCGGCGGCGCCGGTGAACCACAGGCCCCAGTGGGCGCGGCCGGCCTGGGACACGGTGATCAGCGCGAACGGCGAGCCGACCTCGACCGCGTCGAAGGCGTCGGCCAGCTCCGGCCGGGGGACGATCACCGGCTCGGGCCGCAGCGTGAACGCGGTGGCGGTGGCGGCGGCGAGCTCGGTGCGGAAGATGCCGACCTCGCCGGGGCGGGTCACGAACAGCACCAGCTGGCCGTCGAGCACCGCGACCGTGGGCTGGGCGGCGTCGGTCAGCACCGGGGCGTCGCCGCGGCTCCAGGTGTCGCCGTCGTCGGTGGAGTCGGCGCGGCCGATCGCCGGGGTCGCGACGTCGCCGCCCTCGTAGAACATGACGAGGTGGCCGTCGCCGAGGTCGGCGATCGCGGGGGCGCCGATGCGGCCCTGCTCCCACGCCGCGCTCGGGGTCAGGACCACCCGCGGCGCCACCACCGGCAGGTCGTGGACCGACGACAGCTCGGCGTAGCCGATCGTCGAGCCGAGCTGGTCCTGGGCGGCCCAGCCGAACCACACCCGCAGGCCGCCGCCGGCGCGGGCCAGCGGCGCCGGGTCGGAGAAGGTCTCGAAGCGGTCGTCGATCACCCACGGCTCGTCGCCGGGGGTGTCGATGTCGGGGCCGAGGCGGCGGTACGCGCCGGCGCCCAGGGTCGGCAGGTTGGCGCTGCCGCCGGGCTCCTCGTCCCACAGGCCGAGGCCGCAGCCGGCGCCGCCGAGCGCGACGAGCGCGGCGACCGTCGAGGGCAGGTGGGCCCGCGCGCGTCGCATCAGAACCTCCACCGGGTGGTGATGCCCGCGGCCAGGAAGCGACCGTCGGAGCGGTAGTCGCCGATCGCGTCGACCGGCGACAGCTTGCGGTGATCGCGGGCCTCGAGCAGCGTCAGCGCCACGAAGGCGTCGATCGACAGCGGCCGCGGCACGATCTCGCCGAGGTGCGGCACCTGCAGCCCGACGCCGAGCGACATCGTGTGCTTGGTGTTGTCGATGAAGTTGGTCTCGCCGCGCTGCTCGGGCGCCGGCGTCTGCTCGTAGACGTAGCCGGCGCGGGCCAGCAGGGTGCCGCCCGACGACGACGTCCACGCCAGGTGCTCGACGCCGAGCCGCGGCACGACGATGTCGTGGTAGTGCGGATCGGGCAGCGGCAGCGCGTCGGGGATGTCGACGAACTCGTTGAACTGGCCGATGTCGAGATCGAGGTCGATGTGCGCCGCCGGGTTGGTGAACGTCGACCACCGGTACCAGCCGAGATCGAACGCCACCGAGGTGCGCGGGGTCAGCTGGGCGTCGAGCCCCACCGTCGCCTCGGCGGGCTGGAACAGGTCCTGCGACACCGAGCGCAGCGTCAGGTAGCCGTCCTCGACCACCGGCTCGGTCCCGGGCAGGCCGACGTCGCCCTCGATCAGGAACGCCTGGTCGAGGGTCAGCACGAAGCCGCCGCGGTACGACGCGCCGAGCTCGAGCCACGGCGTCGCCTGCCACGCCACGCCGGCGTGCGGGTAGCGCACGGTCTTGAGGTCGACCGCGATCGCGAGGTCGAGGTCGGACAGCTCGGGCTGCGGGAAGCCGATCAGGCCGCGCAGCGTGACGTCGCCGTGGGTGCTCGACAGGTAGGCCAGGCCGATGCCGGCGGTCAGCCCGGGGACGATCTCGACCGCGGCGTCGGCGGACAGGAACAGCCGCTGCGGCCGGTTGTCGTACAGCGCGAAGCGCGGCTGCGGCGACGGCAGGGTCCGGGTCCGGGTGATGTGCTGGTCGGGCAGGAACACGCCGGCGCCGATCGCGACTCGCTTGCCCGCGACCTGGCCGGGCACGACCAGCGCCATCGTGGTGCCGCGCGACCAGTCGACGTCGACGTCGCGATCGTCGACGGTGAGGTGCGGCATGCCGAGCTGGTAGCCGACGTCGATGTGGATGTCGGCGAGCCGGGCCAGCAGCGCCGGGTTGTAGTACGCCGCGCTGCCGTCGTCGGCGGCGGCGGTCTGGGCGCCGGCCATCGCGATGCCGCGGGCGCCGAAGCCGACGAGGTCGGCGGGGTTGGCGCGTGCCGCGGCCGGCGCGAGCAGGGTCGCGAGCCCGAGCCCGACGGCGGCGACGCGGGTCGCGGCGGTCACAGGTCCACCCCCACGGACAGGCCGCCGACCACCAGGTGCCCCGAGGTCTCGAGGACGTCGAACGGGATCATGTCGTCGGGGCCGAACGCGCCGACGTCCTTGGTGTGGGTCCGCGGCACCAGCTGGTGCCACTGCACCCAGGCGTCGAGGTGCAGCGGCACCCGCGCCTCGGGCCACGCCACGCCGACGCCGGCGGCGCCGATGACGCGGTGGTTGTCGAGCAGCGACTGGCGCCCCGACTGCTCCGGCGCCGGCGACATCACGAACGCCAGGCCGCCGCGCGCCGCCAGCGTCGTGGCGCCGCGGCGACCGACCCGCTCGATCGCCAGGCGCGGCACGACGGTGTCGTGGAAGTCGGGCAGCTCCTGGGCCGGCGTGCCCTCGGTCGGGTTCTTGGTCGGCAGCGGGAACGCGCCCCAGTGCTGCCACTGCAGCTGCGCCGACAGGGTCAGCCCCGGCGAGGTCTGCCACGCCGCCTCGATCGCGACGGTGCCGGGGTCGTACTGCGCGGCGCCGGCGATGTGGATCGGCGGCAGCTCGATGGGCACGACGTCGCCGATGTCGCTGGTGACCAGGATGTCGTAGTCGGAGCGCGACGGCGCGCGCGCGACCGCGCCGAGATCGAGATCGTCGCGGGCGTGCCAGCGGACGCCCGCGACCGGCGCCAGCCGGGTCAAGAGCTGCTGCTCCGACGCGGTGGTGAAGCGGCCGGCGGCGTCGGTCGACACCGCGATGCTGCCCTGCAGGACCGCGAGCGCGACCACACCGACGCCGACGTCGAGCCGCGACGTGATGCGAGCGCCGGCGGCGAGCTGGATCGCGATGACGTGGGTGCGGTTCTCGAGCAGGACGAACACCGGCTCGCCGGGGAACGGGTGCCGGGCCCGGTTGATCGCGACCGCCGGGACGTAGAAGCCGAAGCCGAGGCCGACCCGGTCCTTCCACGCGCCGCCGAACGGGATCGGCAGCTCGCCGCCGATCACCAAGCCGCGCGCCGACTCGGTGCCGGTGTCGTCGCCGTCCATGCGCAGGCTGAAGTCGCCGTACAGCGTGCCGATGGTGGCGCGCTTGCGCGGCACGTGGGCCAGGCCGGCGGGGTTGAGGTAGACCGACTCGTAGCTGTCGGTCGAGGCCACGCCGGCGCCGGCCAGGCCGGTCGAGCGGGCGCCGAACCCGAACAGCTCGAGCGGAGACGCGGCGACGGCCGACGGCGCGCAGACGACGAACGCGGCAGCCGCCAGCGCGGCGCGCCCCCCGGGGACAGGCATCGCGGCGACGATAGTCAGAACCGCTTGCGCGAGTCCAGGAGGATGGTCACCGGGCCGTCGTTGACCAGCGCGACCTTCATGTCGGCCCGGAACACGCCGGTCGCGACCTTGACGACGCCGGCCGCCTTCACCTGCGCCACCACCGCCTGGTAGAGCCGCTCGGCCTCGACCGGCTCCAGGGCGCCGACGAACGCCGGCCGCCGGCCCTTGCGAGCGTCGCCGTACAGCGTGAACTGCGACACCAGCAGCACGCCGCCGCCGACGTCCAGGACCGAGCGGTTCATCTTGCCGTCGTCGTCGGCAAAGATCCGCAGGTTGACCAGCTTGTCGGCCACGTACGCGACGTCGCCCTGATCGTCGGCGCGGCCGTCGTCCTGCCCGGCCCCGACCAGCACACAGAGCCCCTCTCCGATCTCGCCGACGACCTCGCCCTCGACCGTCACCGACGCCGACAGGACCCGCTGAACGACCGCGCGCATGACGCCGACCCTAACCCGGGATCCCGCCGCGGAGGCGCAGGCGGCCGCGGACTCGGACTCGTCTGCGGACTCGTCTGCGGATTCGGCCGCGGACTCGGCCGCGGACTCGGGCCGCGGACTCGGCCGCGGACTCGGCCGCGGAGGCGGAGGCGGAGGCGGAGGCGGTCGCGGTCGCGGAGGCGGAGGCGGTCGCGGAGGCGGAGGCGGAGGCGGTCGCGGAGGCGGAGGCGGTCGCGGTCGCGGAGGCGGAGGCGGAGGCGGAGGCGGAGGCGGAGGCGGGGCCGGAGGCGGAGGCGGTCGCGGAGGCGGTCGCGGTCGCGGAGGCGGAGGCGGAGGCGGCCGCGGAGGCCGAGGCGGAGGCGGTCGCGGAGGCGGAGGCGGTCGCGGAGGCGGAGGCGGAGGCGGTCGCGGAGGCGGAGGCGGAGGCGGAGGCGGAGGCGGAGGCGGAGGCGGCCGCGGAGGCGGAGGCGGAGGCGGAGGCGGGGCCGGAGGCGGAGGCGGAGGCGGAGGCGGAGGCGGAGGCGGGGCCGGAGGCGGAGGCCGCCGCGGATCCCGAGCCCGCCGCCGCCCGGCCCGAGGCAACCCCCCGCCCTTGCCAGGGGTCCAACCCGCCGCTAGGATGCCGCCGCTCATGACGACCCGGCCGTGGTTTCGCTACCTTCGCTCCGCTTCGCTGGTCGCGGCGGCCCTGGTGGCGACGTCCGCGACCGCGACCGCCCTCACCGGCTGCGGTAACGAGATCGGCGACAGCTGCTTCCTGTCCTCCGACTGCAGCCCCACCGGCGACCGCACCTGTGACGTCACCCAGCCCGAGGGCTACTGCACCGTCCTGGGCTGCGACTACGACACCTGCCCGGACGAGGCGGTGTGCGTCCGCTTCTTCGTCGGCAGCTTCGCCAACAAGCCGTGCGACCCGGCGACCGAGGACCTCGACGCCTCCAGCGCCACCGACGACTGCTCGGTGGACGAGCGCTGCACGCTGGCCGGCGAGTGCGTCCCGGCCTACGCCGAGATCCGCTACTGCATGCGCAAGTGCTCCCAGCAGGACGACTGCCGCACCCCCGACTACGAGTGCCGCACCCAGGACCTGATGATCGAGCACGGCGGCGAGCCGGTGCTCGCGCCCGGCGAGCGCGCGACCTCCGCGCAGCAAGCGTTCTGCGCCGTCGCGCCCTGATCCCGCGCCCGCGCCCCGCGCCCCGCGCCCGCGCCCCGCGCCTCGATCGGTGGCATCACGCCCCCGTGCTAGGTTCGGCGCCCGGTGTCGATCGGCTCGTTCATCCTGCGCCGCATCGGGCTGGGCCTGATCGCCGTGCTCGGGGTCTCGGTGCTGGTGTTCCTCAACCTGCACATGATCCCGGGTGATCCCGTCGATCACCTGGCCGGCGGCGAGGCCACCAAGGACCAGCGCGACAAGATCGCCGACTGCATGGGCCTGCAGCAGGGCTACCTGGTCGCGCGCGACGCCGACCACGACGGCGACGACGATCGCGTCCGCACCTCCCTGCCCGCCCAGTTCGTCCGCTTCCTCGGCGACGTCGCCGACGGCTCGCTGGGCCACCAGTGCCCCAACACCCGCGGCCGCCCGACCGTGATGGCGCGGATCCTCGAGGTCCTGCCCAACACGCTGTGGCTGGCGATCACCGGCATGCTGATCGGGATCCTCCTGGCGCTGCCGATCGGCATCGTCGCGGCGGTGCGCCAGGGCACCTGGATCGACACCGCGGCGACCGTGTTCTCGCTGTCGGGCATGTCGATGCCGGTGATGCTGATGGGCCCGCTGCTCTTGCTGTGGTTCTTCGTCGACCTGGGCTGGTTCCCGGGGCCGACCGAGACCGGGCCGGCGTCGCTGGTCCTGCCCGCGTTCGCGATCGGCACCCACCTGATGGCGATGCTGGCGCGGATGACCCGGTCGTCGATGGTCGAGGTCCTCGGCGAGGACTACGTCCGCACCGCCCGCGCCAAGGGCCTGCCGACGCGGGTCGTGCTGGCCAAGCACGCCCTGCGCAACGCGCTCCTGCCGGTGATCACCGTCGCCGGCCTGCAGTTCGGCTCGATGCTGTCCGGCGCGATCATCACCGAGAAGGTGTTCGCGCGGCCCGGCATCGGGCTGCTGCTCCTCGACGCCATCGCCGAGCGCAACTACCCGGTGGTCCAGGGCTGCGTCCTGGTCATCGCGGTGTTCTACGTCTCGGTCAACCTGCTGGTCGATCTCGCCTACGGCCTGGTCGACCCGAGGATCCGGCGGGCATGACCGCGGCGTCGACGCCACCGCCCGCGCCGCCCGCGCCGCCGGCGCGGCCGCCGCGCCGCTCGTGGGTCGCGCGCGCCAACCTGTCGCCCAGCACCTGGATCGGCCTGGTCATGCTGAGCGTCTTCGTCCTGCTCGGCATCTTCGGGCCGCTGCTCGCCCCGCACTCGGCGACCGCGGTCGACCTCGACCACACCTTCCAGGGGCCGTCGGGCGCGCACTGGCTCGGCACCGACAAGAACGGCATCGACACCCTGTCGCAGCTGCTCAACGGCGCGCGCTCGGCGCTGCTGGTCAGCCTGTCGGTGGTGACGATCTGCGCGACGATCGGCGTCGTCGTCGGCACCGCCGCCGGCTACCTGCACGGCCTGGTCGACGACGTCATCATGCGCGTCGTCGACATCCTGCAGGCGTTCCCCGGCATCCTGCTCAACATCGCGGTGGTCGCCGCGGTGGCGCGGCCCGGCCTCGGCGTCCTGGTCGCCGCGCTGTGCATCAACGGCTGGGTCGGCTACGCCCGGGTCGCCCGCGGCCAGGCGCTGTCGCTGCGCGAGCGCGACTACGTCCAGGCGGCGCGCGCGCTGGGCGCCAGCAACCGGCGCATCGTGTTCCGCCACCTGATCCCCAACCTGATGGCGCCGATCATCATCCAGATGACGTTCGGCTTCGGCACGATCATCCTGGTCGAGGCGTCGCTGTCGTTCCTGGGCCTGGGCCCGCAGGTCGACTACACCTGGGGCGCGATGCTCGATCAGGGCACCACGTTCCTGTGGAAGGAGGGCTTCGGCTACTACGCGCTGGTGCCGGGCCTGGCGATCGCGTGGGTCGTCCTCGGCGCCAACCTCCTCGGCGACGGCCTGCGCGACCGGCTCGATCCGCGGCAGCGGCGGGTGCGCGGCTGATGGCGCTGCGGGTCCGGGTGTGCCGCCTCGACGAGATCGTCGCCGGCGAGCTGCGCGGCTTCCCGGTGCCGGGCGCGAGCTGGCCGGTGATGGTGACCCGGGTCGACGGCGAGGTGCTGGCGACCTCGAGCGTGTGCCCGCACGAGGACGTGTCCCTGCTCGACGGCGACCTCGACGGCCCGGTCGTGACCTGCGTCGGCCACGGCTACGAGCTCGACCTGCGCACCGGCCAGTGCCGGCACGACGCCCGCCTGGCGCTGCGCCGCTACCGCACGACGATCGTCGGAGACGAGCTATGGATCGATCTGATCTAGCGAGGTGGCGGCCGTGACCGCCGACGCGACCGCCGGCGTCGGCGTGCGCGACGTGCCGTGCCACGATCCGGTGCAGGCGACGGCGGTGCCGCTGGCGCTGCTGTACCCGACCACGGCGGCGACCGCGCCGACCCGGTTCGGCCCGTACCCCCTCGACGTCGCGCGCGACGCCGACGTCGCCGGCGACGCCCTGCCGCTGGTCGTGGTGTCGCACGGCAACGGCGGCTCGCCGTGGGCGTATCGCGGCCTGGCCGCGCACCTGGTCGGCGCCGGCCTCGCGGTCGCGATGGTCGAGCACCCGGGCAACAGCCGCCGCGACAACGCGCTCGCCGGCACCGACGACAACCTGCGCAACCGGCCGCGCCACCTGGGGCTCGCGATCGACGCCGCGCTCGCCGATCCGGTGCTCGGGCCGCGGCTGGCGCCGGCGCGCGTCGGCGTGCTCGGCCACTCGATCGGCGGCTACACCGCGCTCGCGCTCGCCGGCGGCCACGCCATGTCGCTGCCGGCGGACGTCGGCGGCGCCGGCCGCGCCGCCCCCGACGCCGAGGCCGCGGCGCGTGCCTATCCGCTGGCCACCGCGCGCGACCCGCGGGTCGGCGCGGTCGCGCTGCTGGCGCCGGCGCTGGGCTGGTTCCTCGCCGACGGCGCCCTCGCCGACCTCGATCCCGGGCTCGCGATCCTGGTCCGCACCGGCGCGCGCGATCCGATCTGCCCGACGCTGCAGATCCGCGCCGCGCTGCGCAGCGTCCCCGCGCCGGCGCGCGTCGACCTGGTCGAGGTCGCCGGCGCCGGCCACTTCTCGTTCTCGACCCCGTTCCCGCCGGAGCTGACCCGGCCCGACTTCCCGCCGTCGCAGGATCCGCCGGGCTTCGACCGCGCCGCCTACCACGCGACGCTGCGGGTCGAGCTGGCCCGGTTCTTCACCGCGGCGCTCGGCGTGGCGGCCTGAGCGCGGGCGCGCCGCTCAGCGACAGGTCGCGACCAGCACGCGGGTCGTGCGATCGACGGTGAGCGCGACCGGCAGCGGATCGGCGACGCAGCCGGACGCGTCGACCTCGAGCGCGCCGTCGCCGGTCACCGGCACGGCGTCGAGCAGCCACACGCCGCGGCGGTCGCTGACCGCGCGGCGCAGGACGCGGTCGTCGACGCGCAGCGCGACGCGCGCGCCGGCGATGGGCGCGTCGTCCTGGTCGCGCACCGTGCCGCCGATCGACGCCGCCGGCGGCAGCTCGACCACCGCCTCGGCCGGCGGGCCCGGCGTCGCCGCGACCGTGCGCAGCGCGGCGCCGCGCCCCGGCGCGGTGACGACGACCAGGTAGCTGCCGGGCTGCAGGTCGGCGACCTCGAAGCGCCCCATCGTGCCGAGGTAGCGGCGCGGCGCCAGGCGCGGCTCGGGGTCGAGCCCGGGCGGCCGATCGTGCGCCACCGGGTGGCCGGGGCCGAAGGTGCCGAGCTGGACGACCTCGACGGTGAAGTCCTCGGCGAGCGCGCCGTCGACGCGGGCGAACCCGAGGATCGCCGCCGTCGCGGTCGCCGCGGTCGCGACCGGCTCGACCTCGGGCGCCGGCCAGGTCGCGGCCGCGACCTCGGGCGTGCCGACCAGGACCTCGACGTCGTGGACCGGCCCGTCGCCGACCACGAGCGCGGTGGCGCCGACCACCGCCAGCGGCCCCGACGCCGAGGTCGCCAGCGTGACCTCGCCGCGCGGCACGTCGAGCTGGACCGCGCCGCCGCCGGCGGTGACGGCGGCGTCCCGTCCCGTCGCCGCCGCCGCGGTCACCGCGACCGTGACGTGATCGAGCGCGGCACGCGATCCGACATCGAGCGTCACGAACGTGATGCGGCTTGCGCCGGGTGCAGGCGGTGAGGGCCGCGGCGCGATCACCCGGCGCGCGGCGGCGTCGATCGGAGGCGCGACGCCGGCGTCGAAGCCTCGTCGGTCCGCGGACTTCGACGGCGCGGCGGCGCCGCACCAGCGCCACCCCACGACGATCGCGAGCGCCGCGACCACCGCGAGGCCGAGCGTGGTCTGGCCACGTGACACCTGCTCATCGTACCGAACGCGCGGCCCCGGCGCGACGCGGCGCACACGGCTCCGAGAGGAAACTGTCGACGGCGAACCGGATCGAGTAGGGTCGCGCCATGCGCCTTGCTTCGACTCCTCGGTGGATGCCCGCGGCCCTGCTCGCCGCGCTCGGCGTCGCGCCCGCCACCGGCTGCTCGTTCGATCACGCCGGCGTCGACATGACGATCGACGCCGCCGGCGGCGACGACAGCCCCGACGCGCCGCCCGCGCCCGACGCCACCGACGTCCCCGACGCCGCCCCGCCCGACGCCGCGTGCGGCGGCATGGCGCTGACCTTCACGCCCGCCAACGTCGACGCCTGCGCGATCCCGCCGTCACAGGGCGACTTCACCTTCCCCGACGCCAAGGTCACGATCGACACCACCGCCGGGACCGTGCGCACGCCGGGCGGCCCGCTCGCGGTGGCCCACGCGATCGTCACCCAGACCGACGGCGCCACCGAGGCCATGGTGATCAGCGCCGACGACCTGACCGTCCCCGCCGGGGTCGACGTCGTCGTCACCGGCAGCCGCCCGCTGATCGTCGTCGCGCTCGGCACGATGGACGTCGCCGGCACGCTCGACGCCGGCGGCACGATGGGCGTCGCGGGCCCGGGCGGCGACCTCGCGTGCGCCACCGGCGCCGGCGCCGCCGGCGTGACCCAGGTCGACGCCGACGGCCACACCGGCGCCACCGGCGGCAGCGGCGGCGCGCGCGGCACCGACGGCGGCGGCGGCGCCTACGTGTCGCCGGTGACCAACAACCCGCAGATGATCACCGGCGGCCAGGCGTGGGCGTGCTGACCGCCACCGCGCTTTCCGGCGGCTGCAGCGGCGGCGCCGGCGGCGTCGTCGCCGGCACCGCGGCGGTCGCGGGCGGCGGCGGCGGCGGCCTGGAGCTTGTCGGCGGCGTCGCGGTCCAGATCCACGGCACCGTGACGGTGTCGGGCGGCGGCGGCGACGGCGCCGCCACCGAGGGCGGCGGCGGCGGCGGTGGCGGCTCGGGCGGCGCGCTGCTGATCCAGGCGCCGAACCTGGCGGTCGCCGGCGGCATCCTGACCGCCAACGGCGGCGCCGGCGGCGAGGGCCGCCGCAACACCCAGCCCGGCACCCGCGGCGACGACGGCAGCCGCACCACCGACGTCGAGGCCACCGGCGGCTCCGGCGCGGCCGGCGGCAACGGCGGCCTCGGCGCGGTCGGCAACGGCGACGGTGGCGACGGCGAGGCCGGCACCGGCGACTCGATGCACACCGCGGGCGGCGGCGGCGGCGGCGGCGCGGTCGGCCGCATCCACTTCCGCGTCGGGTCGGTGAGCTACGATCACGAGCTGGTGTCGCCCCAGGCGACGTCGTCGTCGCTGTGACGGCCCGACGGCGCTAGACTGCCCCATGTCCCGCTCCTGGTCGCTGGCGGCGCTCGCCGCCATCGTCGTGCTCGTCCCGCCGGGATGTCGCGCGACCGCCCCGGCCGGGACCGGCGCGGCGGCGCCCGGCGATCCGGCGCGGCCGTCGCCGCCGGCGACCACGGCGAGCGACGACGGGCCCGCCGACGTCACCGGCGCGGGCGTGACGCCGCGCGCCTACCACCTCGAGCTCGCGATCGATCCCGAGGCCACCGGCTTCACCGGCACCGTCACGATCGACGTCGACGTCGCGGTGCGGACCCGCACGATCTGGCTCGACGCCCGCGAGCTCGAGATCTCCAGCGTGCGGGTGGTGCGTCCGGGCGCCGCCGGCGCCCCCGACGAGCAGCTCGAGGCCACCGAGGCCACCGGCGCGCCCACCGGCAAGGTGGGGATCACGCTGGCGCGGCCGCTGCCCCCCGGGCCGGCGCGCGTCGAGCTGCGGTTCGCCGGCCTGTACCGCCTCGACGACGGCCTTTTCGCCCAGACCTACCGCGCCCACACCTACGCGTTCAGCGACTTCGAGCCGCTCGACGCCCGCCGCGCGTTCCCGTGCTTCGACGAGCCGCGGTTCAAGACGCCGTGGACGGTGTCGCTGGTGGTGCCGCACGGCCTGGTCGCGCTGTCGAACACGGCGGCCGAGACCACGACCCGCCTCGATCGCGATCTCGATCGCGTCGACTTCGCGACCACGCCGCCGCTGCCCAGCTACCTGGTCGCGGTCGCGGTCGGCCCGTTCGACCTGGTCGACGTCGACGGCGGCCCGGTGCCGATGCGCCTGGTCGTGCCGCAGGGCCGGCGCGCCGCCGCCGAGCGCGCCCGCGTGATCGCGCCGCAGATCGTCGCCGCCGCCGCCGAGCTGCTCGACCGCCGCGTCCCGTTCGACAAGCTCGACTTCATCGCGGTGCCGCGCTTCGGCGGCGCCATGGAGAACCCGGGGCTGATCACGGTGTCGGCCGGCATCCTGCTCGACGCCACCGACGACGCCGCCGAGCGGCGGCTCGCGCTGGTGATCGCGCACGAGACCTCGCACCTGTGGTTCGGCGACTGGATGACGCTCGAGGACTGGCGCGACCTGTGGATCCAGGAGGGCGTGGCGTCGTGGATGGCCGACGAGGTGCTGGCGCGCTGGCGCCCGGGCTGGCACACCCGGCGCGGCGAGCTCAAGAGCCGCGGCGAGGCCATGCGCGAGGACGCGCTGCCCGACGCCCACCCGCTGCGCCCCGACGAGCTCGACGGCCCGCGCGCGCTGTTCGACGTCCTGACCTACCAGAAGGCGGCGGCGGTGCTGCACATGTTCGAGGCCTGGGTCGGCGAGGACGCCTTCCTCGACGGCCTGCGCGGCCTGCTCGACGACCGGCCGTGGGGCCACGCGACGACCACCGATCTGGTCGCGGCGCTGGCCAGCGCCGCCGGCGACGGCGACCGCGTCGACGCCACTCGCGCCGCGGTGACCTCGTTCCTGGCCCGCCCCGGCATCCCGGTGATCGAGGCCGAGCTGCAGTGCGGCGGCGAGGCGCGGGTGCGCCTGCACCTACGCGAGCCGGGCTGGGCGGTGCCCGCGTGCGTGCGCTGGGGCGACGGCGCCGGGACCCACCAGGCGTGCGCGGTGGTCGACGACGACCGCGAGCTGACGCTGGGCGCCGGCTGCCCCGACTGGGTCCATCCCAACGCCGACGCCGCCGGCTACTACCGGTGGACGCTGCGCGGCGCGCGCCTCGCCGACACCATGCGCGGCCGCGGCGTCACCGACCGCGAGCGGCTCGACGCCGCGCTGGCGGTGCGCGGCGCGCTCGCCGCCGACGCGCCGCTGACCGACGTCGCCGACGCCCTGGCCGCGGGCCTGAGCAGCGACGTCCCCGAGGTGGTCGAGGCGATCGCCGCCGACTACGCGCTGCTGCTCGATCAGCTGGCGCCGTCGCGCGCCCACAAGGTGGTGGCGGCGCACCTGCGCGAGGCCCTGGCCCCGGCGGTGCGCCGGCTCGGCACCGCGGCGCGCGCCGGCGACGGCGACGACGTGCGCCGGCTGCGCCGCGCCGTGCTGACCGCGGCCGGCGGCCCCGGCGCCGATCCCAAGCTGATGCGGTGGGCGCGGCGGATCGCGCGCCGCTACCTGCGCGGCAAGCCGGTGGGCGCCGACGACGCCGAGGCCGCGGTGCTGATCGCGGCCAGCCACGCCGACCGCAAGCTGGCCGCCGCGCTGCTCGCAGCGGCGGCGACGGCGCCCGAGGAGATGACCGGCCCCGACGACCCGCCGCTGCTGGGCCGGGCTCTGGCGCGCATGCCACGGGCCCGGGCGCTGCGCGCCCTCGACGCCGCGCTCGACGGCAAGCTGCACGCCGGCACGACCTTCACGATCGCGGTCGGCCTGCTGCAGCGCGCCGACACCGCGACCGCGGCCGCCGACACGCTGGCGCGCCACGGCGACTGGCTGGCGTTCACGCTGCCGTTCGCGCCGGTGTGCGACCCCGCGCTCGTCGATCGCCTGTCCGGCGGCGCCGCCCGAGACGCCGCGTTCGCCCGCGTCGTCCGCAAGCGCCGCGTCGAGGCCCAGCGCTGCGACGCCCTGCGCGGCGCCGTCACCGACGCCGCCCGCGCGTTCGCGCGCTGACGGCGCGCCACCCTCCCCGTCTGCGAAGCGCCCCCTCCGCTCACCCCGAGCGCTCGACCGACGGCCGTCGGAGATTGCCGAAAGACGAACCGGGTCAGGTCGCCTGGTCGACATGGTTCGCTCACCTCGAGCGGAGCCCGAGCGGCGCAGCCGCGAGGGCGACGTCGAGAGGGCGTGGATCGGTCCGCACCCGGCCCGCGCGGACGCGCACCGGTGCCCGCCCCCTCGACTCCGGGGTCGGTGCTGCGCACCTCCCCCTCCGCTCGGGGTGAGTGCTGTCAGGCCCAAACCCGCGGTCAGCCGATCGCTGCGCCACGCAAGATCAGCGGCTTGGCCCAGCTGTTCGTTAGGAGCGGAACGCGAGGTGCGCAGCACCGAGCGTGGAGTCGAGGGAGCAGGCAGCGGCCCGCGCGCCCGGAGCGGCCCCGGTCCCCGCCCCCGCGCGACGCTCCGCGCCCCGAAACGACGACGCGCGCCCCGAGGGGCGCGCGCGAGGTCGAGACCGCGGCCGGCGCCGCGGCGGTCGCTACTTGTACGTCGGCTCGACGATCTTGACGTCGGTGATGCCGGCGTCGGCGAACGCCTTCTCGAGGGTCGCCTTGTCGGCCAGGCACACGACGACCTCCTTGGCGGGGTCGAGCTCGCGCTGGATCAGCGACTTGATCTGCGCCGGCGACACCGCGGCGATCGTGTGCAGCAGCTTGTTGTAGAAGTCCGGGTCGAGGTCGAACCGGTCCATCTTGCCGAGGCGGCCGGCGAGCTCGCCGGACACCGTCGACTCGCCGAGCAGCTGCTGGATCAGCGAGCGACGCGCCCGCACGAAGTCGATGTCGAACTGGTCGCCGCCCTGGCGCAGCTGGTCGATGCCGTCGCGCATGGCCTTGAGGGCCTCGCCGGCGCGGGTCGCGTCGACGGTGCCGCCCATCTGGTAGGCCGACGGGCCGATGTTGCTCATCCGCCGCGCGTAGACGCCGTAGGTGGCGCCGAGCTTGAAGCGGACGTCGCCCATGCGGCTGTTGAGCATCTCGGTGAGGACCATGCGGGCGCCCTCCTCGCCGTCGATGCCGGCCGGCGCCGGGAAGCCGATCGCGACCGTCATCTGCGGGCCCGGCTTGTCGGCGGCGACGCCGACGAAGTCGGCGCCGTTGCGCGGCCGCGGGTCGGTGGCGATGCCCTGGTCCTTGCCGCCGCTGCTCCAGCCGCCGAACGACTTGCTGATGATGCCCTTGGCCTTCTCGGCGTCGAAGTTGCCGGCGATGATCAGCGTCGCGTTGGCCGCGGTGTAGTGCTTGCGGCGGAACGCGTTGAGCTCGTCCTTGCCGATCGACGCGATCGAGTCGGGCAGGATCAGCCCGTTCTTGGTGTACGGGTGGTCGGCGCCGTACAGGCCGGTGAGGATCTGGCGCTGGAACTCCAGGTCGGCCTGCGCCGAGTTGAGCTTGTAGTACTCGCGGGTCCGCTTCTGCCAGCGCTCGATCTGCTCCTGGCTGTACTCGCCGGCAGCGACCGTGCGCTCGAGCGCGTTGATCACGACGTCGAGGTAGATGTTGACCGCCCGCGACGTGAAGATCGTGTGGTCGTTGGTGGTCTGGCCGCGCGCCGACACGCCGGTCATGTACATGGCCTCGGCGTCGAGCGGCAGGCTGAGGAAGCTGGCGGCCGCGTCGGCCAGGCCCGGGGTCGGCGAGTGGACGTCGCCGACGTCGAAGATCAGCTGCGCCGACACCAGCGGCATGCCGCCGTCGAGCGGCAGCAGCACGACCTTCATGCCGTTGCCCAGGGTGTAGCGGGTCGCGTTCGACAGCGTCTTGAGCTCGGCGGCGACCATCAGGGGCTTCTTGGCCTCCTTGGGGTCGACCTCGGGCTGCTCCATGCGGTCGTGCGACTTGGTCTGGAACGTGACCTTGGACCGGACGTCGCCCTTGAGGCCTTCCTTGTTGGCCTTGATCAGGATGACCTTGGCCTTCGCCGGATCGAGGTACTTCTCGATCGAGTTGGCGACGTGCTCGCCGTCGAACTTCTCGTACTGCTTGAGCTCGTGGATGATGTACTCCTCGTTCGACGAGAAGTTGACGTCCTTGTCGAACTGGACCTCCTCGCCGATCTGGTTGGTCCGCGCCACCAGCTGCTCGAGGCCCTCGACGAACTGCGCCTGGCCGATCTTGCGCTGGGCGTCGAACTGCTGCCAGGTGTAGTCCCTGAAGCCGCGGTGCGCCGACTTGGCGGCCTTCCACACGAAGTCGAGCGCCTCGTCGAGCTTGTCGAGCCCCTTGAGCTCGATCGACACCACGAAGATCGGCGCCAGCGGCCCGCCCAGCACCATGGGTGAGACGTCGTAGGCGAAGTCGTAGTCCTCGGCGGCCTGCGCGGTCTTGAAGAAGGTGCGCCCGAGACCGAACTGGACGTCCTGGCCCTCGGGGGTGTTGCTGGGCGGCAGCGCCCACGCGATGTGCACGCTGTTGCGCTCGACGTCGAGGTCGTAGGTGACCCGGCCGGGCTCGACCTGGAAGGTCTGGACCTCGCGGCGCGGCGCCGGCTCGCGGCGCTCGAGCTTGCCGAACCACTTCTCGACCATCTTGACGGTCTCGTCGTAGTCGACGCCGCCGGCGATGATCACCGTGGCGCGCTCGGGCACGTAGTACTTGTGGATGAAGTCGCAGGCGTCCTGCAGCGTGATCGTCGTCAGCTGGCGATCGTCACCGCCGACCATGCGCTCGTAGGCGTGGCCCTTGGGGTAGACCGCCGACATGACCAGCTGCGGGATCTGGCCCTCGGCGGTGCCGCCGCGCTGCCGGATCTCGTTGCGGACGACCTCGCGCTCGCGCAGGAACTCGTCCTCGGAGATGGTCTGGCAGCCGAAGTACAGCCGCATCGCCTCGATCTTCAGCATGCCGTCCAGCTGCGCGGCGCGGCTGGTGGTCATGTAGTGGGTCGAGTCCCAGTTGGTGTAGGCGTTGAAGAACGTCGACAGCTGGTTGACGAAGTGCATCAGCGGCGGCGTGCCGGGGCCGTCGGGCTTGAGCTGGAACATCATGTGCTCGACGAGGTGGGCGAGGCCCGCCTTGCCGATCGGATCCTCGCGCGAGCCGACCTCGTAGCGGACGTCGACCTCGACGAGCTGCGTGCTCTTGTCGGGCACGACGACGAAGCGCAGCCCGTTCGACTCGAGCGTGCCGCGCTTCTCCGCGTACGTGAACGTGAACTTGGGATCGCTGGCGCCGCACGCGCTCAGCGCGACGACGACCGCGACGATCGCCGCGACGCGCAGGTGGACCTTCGTCATGCGCGGAATCTTTGCCAACTTGCAGCGGTTTGCAAGCCAGGTTCCGACGAGGAACGCCCTCCCCCACCTAATAAGCGATCACCGGGGTCTGGCGCGACGCCGCACCGACGCCGCGATCCCCAGCAAGATCACCAGCGACAGCCCCACCACCGGGGTGTCGCCGAGCTGCGCGTAGACGGTCTCGACGCGCGCGACGGGGACGTCTGCGACCATGATCCGGTCGTTGGCCTCGAACGCGCTCATCGCGGCCCTGGTCCGACCGAAGGCGTCGTAGGCGGCGGAGGCGCCCCAGCGGGTCGACCGGACCAGGCTGACGCCGGCCTCGAGGCCGCGGACCCGAGCCATCTCGGTGTGGTACGGCTCGATGCCGCGCCAGTCGGAGGACGGCACCAGGACCACGTCGGCGCCGAGCGCGGCGTGGGCGCGGGCCATCGCCGGGAAGTCGTAGTCGAAGCAGATGGCGCCGGCGGCGCGCCCCCACGGCCGGTCGTGGACGGCCAGCGGCGCGGTGCCGGTGAGCGACGGCTCGCCGGGCACCGGGTGGTGCTTGCGGTAGGTCTCGACCTCGCCGCCGCGCTCGTCGAACCAGACGTACTTGTTGTCCAGCGACAGCGGCGCGTCGTCGAGCACGACCCCGTAGGCCATGATCAGGTCGACCCCGAGGTCGCGCGCGGTGGCGGCGCCGCGCGCGATCAGCCGGGCCTCGTCGTCGGGGGCGACGACCGTGGCGACCTCGTTCCAGACCACGACGCGGGCGCCGCGGCCGGCGGCGGCGCGGGTGCGGGCGAACAGGACGTCCTCGTTGACGGCGAGCTCGGCCGGCGTCGGCAGGCCCGCGCTCGACAGGCCGAGATCGGTCACGACCGCGGCGACCGTCACGGTCGGGCCCGGGGCCGGCGTGAAGACGCGGATCGCGCCCCAGGTGTACGCGGCGGCGACCACGGCGAAGGCGGCGACCACGGCGCGCGCGTGGCGGCCCGGCGCCGGCGCCCCCAGGACCAGCGCCAGCGCCGCGGGCACCAGCGCCATGACGAAGCCGATGCCGCCGACGCCGACCAGCGCGGCGAGCTGCATCAGCGCGAGATCACCGACCTGGGTCTGGGCGGCGGTGCCCCACACGCCCAGCGGCGACAGCGTGTACTGGGCGACGTCGCCGAGCGCGGCCAGGGCCGGGAACGCCAGCAGGGCGGCGACCTCGCCGGCGCGGCGGCGCAGCGCCTCGACGCCGAGGACCACCAGCCAGGCGGTGAGCGCGGTGGGCGCGGCGAACGGGATGATCAGCGCGACCGGCACCGGCGCGGTCACGACCTTGGCGATCTGCAGGCTGGCGCCGGCCATCAGGGCGGCGAGCAGGACCAGGCGGTGGCGCCAGGTGGCGGCGCGGCGCGCGACCAGCAGGAAGGGCACCGGCGCGATCCACGCCAGCGGCGCGACGCCCCAGCGGTTGCCGGTGAGGGCGACCAGGGCGATGCCGAGGGCGAGGATCGCGCCGGTGGCGACGCCGTCGGCGACGGCGCGGCCGGGCGGCGTGGCCGGCGCGAGGGGGCGGGCGGTGGCGGGGGTGGCGGAGGTGGCGGAGGTGGCGGGCGGGGGCGCGGTCATGGTGGGCTCCGGGGGCAAGGGGTGGCGGGGCGTGGCGGGGTGCGGGGTGCGGGGTGTGCGAGGTCAGGTGGCGGGCGCGGCGGGCGCGGCGAGGCCGGCCCAGACGATGGCGAGCTGCTGGCGGTAGGCCGGGCCGATCAGCGCCGGCGCGCGGGGCCCGAGCAGCAGCGGCACGCCGAAGAAGACCGAGGTGAGGGCGAGGAACGCGGCCTGGCGGTCGACGGCGGCGGGGAGCTCGCCGCGGGTGACGGCGAGCTCGATCAGGTCGGGCAGGATGCCGTCGAGGCCACGCGCCGGCAGGGCCTCGGCGCCGGCGCGGTCGGGGAACGCGAGCGCCAGCTCGAGCGGCGTGACCTCGCGGACCACGGGCTTGTCGGGCATGCGGGCCTGGAACGCGATGATCTCGGCCATGACGCGCGGGTGCGCCGAGACCTCGGCGGCGGTGGCGTCGAGCAGGGCCTCGATGGCGGCGCGCGCGCCCTGGTCGCGGGCGGCGGCGACGTGCCAGCCGGCGCCGACCGACCACAGCTGGACGACGTAGACCGCCAGGTCGGCCTTCGACGGGAAGTGGTTGAAGAAGGTCGCCTCCGAGATGTCGACGGCGTCGCACAGCTCGCGGACCGAGACCTCCTCCAGGGTCCGCTCGGCGATCCGCGCCTGCAGCGCCGCCGCGAGGTCGACCCGGGTCTGCGCCAGCTTGCGCTCGCGCCGTCCCACGTTCTTGGTGACGTCCATATTTTTATAGTTAACTCTAATTTTAAGTCAGTCACCATGATTTCGCGAGAATCTCACAACGCATAGAGATCACGAGTGATCTACGGGTGGCAGAGACCCAGATCGAGCCCGAGATCCGGGTGTCTGACACCCGGATCGAGCCCGAGATCCGGATCTCGGACACCCGGAGATGGCGCGCCGCCGCGGGAGGGCGCGGGTCAGTTCACGGGCGGCACGACCTCGGTCGTCCACTGGGCGATGTGGTTCGAGGTCGAGATGTCCTGGAACGGCAGGGCGAACGCGGGGTAGCTGGGGTCGGCGGTGGCGCCGGTGTCGAGGTCGACCGCGGCCATCCACAGCAGGGTGCCGCCGCCGGGCGGCGCGCGCAGGCCGTAGTTGCGGGTCGACGAGAAGGTGATCCAGGCGAGGCGGCCGCCGGCGGCGTCGCGCTGGAACACGAACGGGTTCCACTTGGGGAACGAGTTGGTGAGCGCGGTGGTGGCGCCGTCGGCGACGCCCGGCGCGTTGGCCCGCGCCAGCTCCACCGGCGCGCCGCCGGCGATCGCGTCGACCGCCCACAGCCGCGCCGTCGGATCGGTGTCGCCGTCGCACTCGCCGCCGGTGTTGCCCGAGGTGCACGCCGACTCGTCGAACGCCAGCAGCCGGCTGTCGGGCGCGAACGCCGGGTAGTAGCGGTTCTTGCCCGCCGCCGCCGGCACCAGCTCGACCGAGGCGTCCCACACCCCGGCGCTGCGCGTGGTCATGCGGATCGCGCCGTTGTACATGCGCTGCAGCGTCTGGGCCTGGCCGACCCGCACGAACGCGATGTGGTCGCCGTCGGGCGCCCAGTCGGGGTGATCGCTGGGGTGCGCGGCGTCGCCGCCGACCGCGATCGACTGCTGGTACGCGCCGGTGGTGCCGTCGATCAGCATCAGGTCGTAGTCGGTGGCGCCGCTGTCGCCGTAGACGCCGACGTACGCGCTGCCGTCGGGCGCCCACGCCTCGAAGATCGTCTTGGGCGGCTGCGCGAACGGCACGATCGGCGTCGAGGTGGCGACGTCGAGCATCAGGACGCGGCCGTCGTTCTGGCCGCCGGCCTCGGCGACCAGCTTGGTGCCGTCGCGCGACAGCGCGTGGCAGCCGACGCAGGTGCCGCCGGTCAGCTCGGTGCCGAGGAACTTCTCGGCGACGACCTGGGTGTCCGAGCCGAAGTCGTAGCGCATGATCCCGGTGCCGTTCGACGTCGTCCAGTAGTAGATGCCGCCGTCGATGCTCTCCGCCGAGAACCCGATCGTCGCGGTCCCCGAGGTCCCGACGCCGACCCCGGCGTCGTCGGTGCCGCGCAGGCGCCAGGTCACCGGGTCGCCGCCGCGCGCGCTCTGCGCCAGCCAGGCCCACGCCGTCGGGTCGGGCTCGTAGACGCAGCCGCCGTTGACCGGCTGGGTGCAGCGCAGGTACACGGTCAGCTCGATCACCGCGCTGGTGAAGGTCAGCTCGAACAGCGTGTTGCCGGCGCCCGGGTAGAAGTGCAGCTCGAGGCGCCCGAGGTTGGGCGGCACCACGACGCCGTCGTTGGGGTAGACCTGCGCCGGCGCGCGCCCGGCGTCGGCGGGGCCGTCGAACGGCGCCGCCGGATCCGCCGGCAGATCGGTCGACGTCGGGTCGTCCCAGGTCTGCTCGAGCCGCAGCGTCAGGCCGGTCGAGCCCATCACGCCCGGCGCGGCGGCGCGGACCTCGGTGCGACCGCCGCGCGACGTCGTCGACGTGAAGTCGCCGGCGGCGAACGAGCCCAGCCCGGCGTCGGCCAGCGAGAACACGACGTAGGCCGACACGTCCTCGATGCGGCCGTCCTCGAACGTGCCGATCGCGGTGTACGCGCTGGTCGCCGCGACGCCCTGCGCGATCACCAGCGTCTGATCCATCGGCTCGACCCGCAGCGACGTCAGCCTGGCCAGCGGATCGGTCGAGGCGTCGACGCCGTCGTCACCGCCGCCACCGTTCGAGCCGCAGGCGACGATCCACACCAGCGAGAGCGCGATCAGGGCGTGCCGCATGCGCGCATCTGACCACAGCCGCCGCGACGACGGCGACTCAGATCGTCGGCCACCGCTGGAAACGTTGGCGGGCTCGCTCCGGCAGACGATCGAGTACCCATCGCCACGTCGCCTCGGGCACCGCGACCAGCCCGTCGGGGTGGCGCGGGTGGGTGCCGATCGGCGCCACCAGCCCGGGCTCGGCGCGCGCCGCCATCAGCGCGCGGTCGAGCGGCGAGTCGCGCCCGATGAACGCCAGCGGCATGATCCGCCACCGGTGCGCCTCGGGGACGTGGTCGGGGTGCAGCCACGCCGGGTAGCGCGTGTACCAGGCGACCATGAACAGGATGTGCCGCTCGGGGATGACCACCATGGCGTCGTCGGGGAGCGCGCCGTCGAGCGCGATCACCGCCGAGACCATCGCCGGGTGCGCGCGCACGACGCCCTCGTCGCGCCACGGCGGCTGCAGCCCGACCCAGGTCACCGCGAACGCCAGCGCCACGGTGGCCCGCGTCGTCGGCGTCACCCGCGCCAGCGCCAGCCCGGCGGCGGCGGCGCCGACCAGCGCCATCGGCACGAACGCGACGATGCGCAGCCGGAACGGCAGGCCCTGGACGTCGCCGACGTCGAGCCACGGCAGCGCGACCAGCACCGCGAGCGCGGCCAGCGCGACCGCCGCGCCGCCGGTGCCCGGGCGCCACCCCAGCCGCGGCGCCCCCGACCACCACCGCCGCGCCGCCAGCAGCCCCAGCACCGCGAGCCCGAGCACGCCGCCGATCGCCGGCTCGTGGCCCAGCCACATCGTGCGCCGGCCCAGCTGCAGCGTCGGGATCTCCCAGCGCGCGGTCGACGTGAACATCCGGTCGATCAGGTGCAGCTCGTCGAGGCCGAGGAACCGGTCGGGGAACAGGATCGACGCACCCACCGACAGCAGCAGCACGCCGCCGCCCACGATCGCGGCGCCGACCAGCAGCCGGCCCGGCGCCGCCAGCCACCGCCACCGCGGCGAGGTCCGGTGGGCGTAGATCTCGACCGCGACCGCCGGCACCGTCACGACCAGCGCCAGCCCGGCGGCGAACTTGTGGGTCAGCACCGCCGCCGCGAACCCGGCCGCCGCCGCGACCACGCGGCCGCGCGACGGCCGCTCGAACGCGCGCAGCAGCAGCCACAGGTACGTCATCGCGACCGTGACGCCGATGCCGTTCTTGACGAACTCGATCGTCAGGTAGAACGAGCCGGCGCTGGGCGTCGCCAGCGCCGCGGCCAGCAGGCCGGCCGGCCGCGACCCGCCGAGCCGCCGCCCCACCGCGTAGGTCGGCAGCGCCACCAGCGCGCCGAACAGCGCCGCGCCCAGCTTGGCGCCGGTCATCGGATCGGTCAGCGCCGCCAGCGGCGCCATCAGCCAGAACCCCAGCGGCGACGACGGGTAGCGCAGCGTGCCGTGGTCGAGCAGCGACCGCAGCTGCAGCGGGTAGAAGTAGCCGTCGATGCCCATCGGGTACGGCGACGAGGTGAGGAACGTCCACCGGTTCCACGCGCTCCACGCCACCAGCGTCACCAGCAGCGCGGCGATCGCCGCGGCGACCAGGCGCGGCCGCCGCGCCGCGAGCGCCTCGAGGTCGTCGAACCGGCCGAGCACGGCGCCAGCCTACTGCCGCCGCGGCGTGGTAGGAAGCGCCATGCCCGACGCCGTCGTCCTCCTGTCGGGAGGTCTCGACTCCTCCACCGCGCTCGCGATGGCGCGCGCCGAGGGGTTCGCCTGCCACGCCCTCACCGTCCGCTACGGCCAGCTCCACCAGGTCGAGATCGACGCCGCCCGGCGGGTCGCCGCCGCGCTCGGCGCGGTCGAGCACCGGGTCGTCGAGCTCGACCTGTCGCCGCTGGCCGCCTCGGCGCTGACCCGCGGCGACATCGCGGTGCCCAAGGACCGGACGCTCGCCGACATCGGCGCGCCCGGCGACGTGCCGTCGACGTACGTGCCGGCGCGCAACACCGTGCTGCTGTCGCTGGCGCTGGCGTGGGCCGAGACCCTGGGCGCGCGCGACCTGTTCGTCGGCGTCAACGTCCTCGACGCCAGCGGCTACCCCGACTGTCGCCCCGAGTTCGTGCGCGCGTTCGAGGCCCTGGCCCAGGTCGCGACCCGCGCCGGCGGCTTCCGGGTCCACGCGCCGCTGATCGAGATGACCAAGGCCCAGATCATCGCCGCCGGGATCCGGCTCGGCGTCGACTACGGCATCACCCACTCCTGCTACGACCCCAGCGCCGACGGGCGCGCCTGTGGCCGCTGCGACGCGTGCCAGCTGCGCCGCAAGGGCTTCGAGGAGGCGCAGATCGCCGACCCGACGCCGTACGCCGCGACTTGAGTCGGTGCCCCGGCCCCGCCTGCGGTAGGATGAGCGTCGGGGGACAATGAAGCTCGGCACTCTGCTGCTGCGCAACGCGGCGATCAGCCTCACCCAGCTCGAAGCCGGCCTGCGCGCGCAGGTGCTGTACGGCGGGCGCCTGGGCACCAACCTGGTCGAGCTGGGCTTCGTCGATCTCGACGCCCTGGCCGCGTACCTGGGCGAGCTGACCCAGCTGCCGGTGGCGACCCGCGGCCTGCTCGACGCGGTGTCGGCGGCGTCGCTGAGCCTGATCGACGCCGCCACCGCCGAGCGGCTCGGGGTCCTGCCGCTGGGCTTCTTCCCGCCCCACGACGAGGCGCTCGCGCTGGCGATGATCGACACCGCCGACATGACCGCGATCGAGGAGATCGTCGAGCGCACCGGCCGCGCGATCGCGCCGTACGTGGTGCCCGAGCTGCGCCTGCTCTACTACCTGGAGAAGCACTACCAGCTGCCGCGCAAGGCCCGCTTCGTGCGCGCCGGCACCCGGCGCTCGGCGGGCGCCAACGACGAGCGCCGCCGATCGCAGCCGCCGGGCGGCATCGTGCTGCCGCCGTCGGTGCGGCTCGAGCCGCGGCGTCGCGGCCGGTCGCTGACCCCGGCCCCGGTGGCGCCCGACGCCGCGCCCGCCGCGGCCGCCGCGGCGACGCCGACGCCGACGCCGACGCCGACGCTGACCTACGCGCTCGCCTGCGACCGCCTCGATCAGTCGACCACCCGCGCCCAGATCGGCGAGGTCTTCGCCGAGCTGGCGATCGGCCGGTTCGGCGCGATGGTCGCGTTCGTGGTCCGCGACGGCAACGCGCTGGGCTGGTACGGCCACGTCGACGGCCGCGCCGACGTCGCGATCGATCGGCTGTCGCTGCCGCTCGGCCTGGCGTCGGCGTTCCAGGAGGCCCACGACGGCCTGCGCCCCTACCACGGCGTGCCGCCGTCGCCGGGGCACCCGGTGGAGAGCCAGCTGTGGGACGCGATCGGTACGCCGCCGCCGCGCCAGGTCCTGGTCGCGCCCATCCTGGTCAAGCAGCGCGCGGTCAACCTGATCTACGCGCACGGCCTCGGCGGCGCCGACCTCGGCGACACCGAGGTGTCCGAGCTCGCCGAGGTGTGCGTCCGGGCCTCGGCCGCGTACGTCCGGCTGATCCGGAAGTCCAAGAGCTAGCCGGCCCGGGGCGCGGCGCCGCCGGCCCGCTGGCGCCTGCAGACCGCCCGGAACGCCAGTCAGGCAAGTCGAGCAGCCGGGTCCCGGACGTCCGGAGTGTCCGTGCATCCGGACACTTATGTCCTGGCACCGGCCTTGCTCACATGTCGGACATGATGCGCCGACTGGCTACCGTCCTGTCCCTGGCCTCTGCCGCCGCCGCCCTGCCGCTGGTCGGCTGCACCGCCGCCGACGACGACCTCTACGACGGCGAGACCGTCAAGTCGGAGGACGGCAAGGACGACTCGTCCGCGGTCGCCCTGTTCGTCGACTTCGAGTTCGACGGCGAGATGGTGACCGACTACGCCTGGAACAAGCAGCAGGCGATCGAGGACCAGCTCCTCTACACGATCGGCCAGCTCAACGGCGCCAACTCGGTGGGCCGGCTCGACCGCCTGACCCTGTCGAACATCCAGAGCACCACCGAGAACGGCCGCACCAGGATCACCTACTCGGCCAAGATGCCGGTCGCCTGGGGCGACAAGAACCACGTGCCGTCGACGTTCACGCTCAAGCTGCCGCGCGACATGGCGTACGCCGCGCTCGGCACGTTCGCCACCACCTACGGCCACGCCTGCGCCGAGGCCGGCGCCCACGACGTCGACTCGGGGAGCATGTGGTACTACTTCCGGCCGTCGCGCTCGGGCTGCCACCTGACCGACGCCGACGTGCTGACCACCGAGGCGACGGTGTCGCCGAGCCCGATCAACACCACGGGCAAGTTCCCCGAGTACGACAAGGTCTGGGAGGACGGCGTCCTCCAGGTGGTCGCGGTCTTCGGCAAGTACGAGGACGGCGCCACCACCAGCTCCGACGCCGGCATCTCGGCCTTCAACTCGTTCGTCAGCAGCATCAAGGGCGAGCTGCCGGGCGCCACCACGATCCCGGCCAGCGTGCCGAGCTCGCCGGGCGTCGCGACCCCCGACGTCGAGTGGAACGCCACCCTCGCCGACGGCAAGCAGGTCCGCGTCGTCGCGCTGCTGGTCGACAACGTCCGCAACGGCGGCGCCGCGTTCGACGCCCGCTACGAGGCGCTGTCGACCCGCGCCGACCTGATCGTCTACAACGGCCACGCCGGCCTCGGCTCCAACGTCCGCGCCATGGCCCAGAAGGGCTCGTGGACCGCCGGCCAGTACGTCATCGTGTTCCAGAACGGCTGCGACACGTTCGCGTACATCGACGACGCCCTCAACCGGGCCCACGCCGCGGTCAACGCCGACGACCCGATCGGCACCCGCTACATCGACACCGTCGTCAACGGCATGCCCGCCTACTTCGCCAACATGGCCGGCTCGACGATGGCGCTGTTCCGCGCCCTGAAGAACCCCGCCGACCCCAAGACCTACGAGCAGATCTTCCGCGCCGTGTCGTCGAGCCAGGTCGTGCTGGTCACCGGCGAGCAGGACAACACCTTCACCCCCGGCGGCGGCGGCACGCCCACCACGTGGGCCGGCCTCACCGGCGACGGCACCGTCACCAAGGGCCAGGAGCAGCGCTGGGAGACCCCGGTGGTCGCCGCCGGCACCTACGCCTTCGAGATGACCGGCACCAAGGACGCCGACCTCTACGTCCGCATCGGCTCGGCGCCCGACACCACCCACTACGACTGCCGCCCCTACAAGACCGGCAGCAACGAGACCTGCGAGGTCACGCTGGCGTCACCGTCGACGATCCACGTCATGGTCCGCGGCTACGCGACGTCGTCGACCTTCGAGCTCGCCGGCCACGCCGTCGAGTAGCCCGCCCGTCCCGGCGCGAGCGGCGCGGGGAGGTCGGGTCTCCTGCCTCTCTCTCCCCTCCTCGTCCGACGGCGATTCCTCCGGTCGCCACGGACCCGGCCTCCCCGAGCCGCTCGCACCACGCGCCGATCGACGCCGCCCTCGCCGGGCGGCGTTTGGCGTTCCGGACCGCCGCGCCCCGGGCGCCGCGCGGGCCGCGCCTCAGGCGCCGCGGCTGCGCTCGAGCAGCAGGATGTGCTCGCGCTTGCCGCGGTCCTGGAACACGCGCTTCTCGGTCGCGCCCAGGGCCGGTCGCTCCTGCCACGCCCACGCGACCAGCGCGAGGCGATCGTCGAGCGAGGCCCGGACGTCGTCGTCGGCCCACATCGCGCGGCCGGCGGCGATCGAGTCGCCGATGACCAGCGCGGCGCGCCCGCCCGGCGCCAGCGCCGTCGCCATCGCGTCGATCACCGCGGCCAGGTCGCTGCGCCAGCGCGCCACCGCGTCGCGCGCGCCGCCGCCGGCGAAGCCGCGCCGGGCGCCGATCTCGCCGTCGTGGAACTCGCGGTGGTGCAGGCCGAGGAAGTCGAAGCGCAGCCGCTGCTGCTCGGCGTAGTCGTAGGTGCCGGCGTAGGGCGGCGACGTCACGATGCCGGCGACGCCACCGGCGGGGACCAGGTCGCCCAGCTTGCGGGCGTCGCTCTGGACGACCTCGGGCTGGGGCCCGCGCCGCGCGCCCAGGTCGTCGAGCCCGGCGCACAGCAGATCGATCCGCCGCGCGAACAGCCGCGCCACGTTGCCGCGCGCGATCGTCCTGGGCATCTTGGTCGGGTCGGTGTCCGACGCCCGGTTCGACACCTTGATGAGGATCGCCGACAGCCCGACGGTGAGGACGTCGGCCAGCTCGGCGTCGCGGCTACGGACCTCGTCGATCCGCGCCGCCAGGTCCTCGAGCTCGCGGCGGACGTGGGGCGCGAACCAGCCCGACAGCCGCCGGTTGCGAGCGTTGGGATCGAAGCCGACCGGCCGGCGCTCGGTGGTCGGCCCCTGGCCGGACCGCCGGGCCTGCTTGCCGGCGGCCAGGGCCTCGCCGGCGAGGTGGTGCGCGGTCTCGCGCAGGGCCCGACGCCGGGTCGGCGACACCGTCCAGGTCTTGGCCCGCGCGATCAGCACCGCCAGCGGCGACAGGTCCAGGCCCAGCGCGCGGACCCCGAAGAACCGGGCCTCGACCAGGGTCGTGCCCGAGCCGCAGAACGGATCGACCAGCAGCGCGCCGGCGCGGGTCGGCCCGGCGACGACCTCGACCAGGCGCCGCGCGGTCGCGGGGTGCATCCGCGCCGGGTAGGTGTGCACCGGGTGGGTCACGCTGTCGGCGACGTCGCGGCCGCGGCCGTGGCCGGCGTCGGCGAGGGCGCCCGCGAGCTCGCGCGCCAGGTCACGCTCGCCGTCGTTGCCGATGCGCCCGGGCGCGCTCGGCATCGACAGCGCGCGACGGGGCCGGCCTCTCGGCGGGCGATTCATGGGCCGCACCCTACAGGATGTCCGTGCTAGAAGCACGCCCATGCCCATGCCCGTGGAGATCGTCGGCCTCGGTCAGCCGACCGTGCGCATCGTCTGGGACGAGGGCGACGAGGACACCTGGACCGCCCGCGACCTGCGGTGCCGCTGCACCTGCGCGTACTGCCAGTCCGAGACCACCGGCGAGCGCCTGCTCGACCCCGCGTCGGTCCCGGCCGACCTGACGATCACCGACATGAGCCTGGTCGGCAACTACGGCCTGTCGGTGCACTTCTCGGACGGCCACACCACCGGCATCTACCGGTTCCGGGAGCTTCAGGACGCCCGCCGACGTACCTGAAGGGACCGGCCGCACCGCGCCTGCCGGTCCTTGCCGCTTCGAACGTGACCCCGGCGCCATGAACGTGCTCTACAAGGGGGCCGGTGTGGCGCTGCTAGCTGCTTCGCGATATCCTCCCTGGTCCGGGGCCTAACGCTATGAAACTACGTCTACTCTTCCTCGTCTCCATGGTCGCGATGGCGGCGCTGTTCGCCCGCCCGGCGCACGCCGACGACGCCAGCCTCACGCGGGCCCAGCAGGCGTTCGACCAGGCGCAGGTCGACTACCTGCAGGGCAACTACGACGCCGCGGCCGACGGGTTCAAGCAGGCGTACGAGGCGCGGGCGTTCCCGCAGTTCCTCTACAACATCGGCGCCGCCTACCACATGAAGGGCAAGAAGGGCTCGGACGCCGAGTCCTACACCAAGGCGGTCGAGTACTACCGCCGCTACCTCGGCGAGGACCCGCAGGCGCCGGACAAGGACAAGGTCGAGAAGAGCATCAAGGTGCTCGAGGCCGAGATCGATCGGCTCAAGGTCGCGCCCCAGGATCCCGACGCCGGCACCGCGGTGGCGCCGTCCGAGGAGGTCCAGAAGCTGGGCGAGGTCAAGGTCCGCGGCCTGATGGTGGTCGAGAGCGAGCCGCAGGGCGCGACGATCTACATCGACGGCAAGGAGAAGGGCGAGTTCGCCAAGACCCCGTGGAGCGGCTCGCTCGAGGGCGAGCACAGCTACCTGGTCGAGAAGCGCGGCTACAAGTCCAAGGAGGGCACGATCGCGCCGGACCCCAGCAAGCTGCTGGTCCTGCAGATCGTCCTCGCCGAGGAGGACTACCTGGGCTGGGTCGAGATCAAGTCCAACGTCCCGGGCGCCGACGTCTACGTCGACGACAAGAACGTCGGCGCGATCGGCAAGACCCCGTACAGCGGCAACTTCAAGCCCGGCAAGCACACCTTCTACGTCGACGCCGACGGCTACGACGAGTACACGCAGGAGGTCGAGGTCATCGCCGGCGAGGCCCACGACGTCAACGCCGTGCTGCAGGGCGCGCCGGTCGGCTACCTCAACCTGCGTGGCGCCGGCATCGAGCACAGCGAGATCCTCGTCGACGGCAAGATCCTGTGCGAGCGCGGCCCGTGCCGCAAGCCGGTCAAGGAAGGCACCCACACCGTCACCGTGCGCCGCCCCGGCTACAAGCCGTACACCGCGCGCGTCGACGTCCAGGCCCGCACCGAGATCTCGGTCCGCGCGTCGCTGTCGAAGAAGCCCGGCCGCGGCGACGCCATCGCCGCCTACGTGGTCAGCGGCATCTTCGCCGGCGCCGGCATCTACCTGGGCCTGCAGGCCAAGGGCATCGAGGACGAGCTCAACACCGACATCGCCGCCGGCGACCCGCCGGTCGACTCCGACGACCCGCGCTTCACCCGCGGCAAGATCTTCTCGATCAGCGCCGACGCCGCGTTCGCGGTGTCGGGCATCGTGGCGCTGACCGCCATCTACTACACGTTCCGCGACAAGGGCGCGCCGTCGACCGGGACCGTCGACGTCCGCGCCATCGCGCTCGAGCCGCAGATCGGGCCCGGCTACGCCGGCCTGGGCATGGAGGTACACTGGTGAGCCGCCGCGACCGACGCCTGCCCCGCTTCGTCACCTCGGCCGCGCTGGCCGCCACCGGCCTGCTCGGCGCCTGCTCGTGGAGCGCGTTCGACGACCTCGCCGACGGCACCTGGGTCGACTCCGCCGGCGCCGCCGACGGCATCGAGCCCAACGAGCTCGGCATGATCGCCTCGCCCGGCATGACCAACCGCAACGCGGTCTTCGTCGTGGTCGGCCGCTCGACCGACTCGGTCGGCGGCTACAGCTACGACGCCGACGGCGCCCGCGCCGCGGTCGGCTCCGAGGTCCGCGGCGGCGCCACCCAGTTCGGGCCGCTGCCCGACGGCGTGCCCATCGCCGGCGACCCGTACTCGAACGTCATCGGCATCGCCGCGATCACCGGCGCCAGCAACGAGGGCGACACCAAGGTCGTCAGCTTCAAGGCCGACGACCTGTCGCAGATCGAGGCCCAGAACGACTTCAACGACGTCAGCGGCAACAGCGGCCCGCTCGACGGGCCGATCCAGCCCACCGGCATGGTCTACGCCCGCACCGACGACGACGGCGGCGCCACCACCGACATCATCCTGGCCCGCGGCGCCCAGATCGCGATGGTCCAGGACTACGACAACGACGCCCACACGCTGGTCGCCTGCTACGGCGAGACCGACAGCGACGTCGTCAAGTCGGTGGCCCGCGGCCCGTTCGACCCCAACGACACCGACGACGAGCTGGTCGCGGTGGTCAACGACAACGCCGGCACCGCGCCGACGCTGGTGGTCTTCGACGGCCGCGCCATCGCCATGGCGTTCGCGTCGCAGACCGGCTCGCTGACGTCGTGCTTCCTCGACGGCGACGCCGACCGGACCCCGCTGGCCCGGCTGCCCGGCCCCGCCGGCGAGCCCGACTTCGGCGCCGCGATCGTCGTCGGCGACTTCAACGGCGACGGCCTGCCCGACATCGTCGTGTCGTCGCCCGAGGCCAACGTCGTCCGCGCCTACATCAACGACGGCGACCTGTCCGACGGCACCACCGAGGTCATGGTCGGCGCGCCGCTCGACGCGTCGCGGTTCGGCGCCTCGCTGGCGGCCGGCGACCTCGACGGCGACGGCGCCGACGAGCTGGTCATCGGCGCGCCGCGGTCCAACCCGGACGGCGTCAACAACGCCGGCGCGGCGTACATCTACAGCCTCAGCGGCGGCACCTTCACGATCGAGGCGACCCTGCACGACGCCCAGCCCGAGGACGAGCAGCAGCTCGGCAAGGCGGTCGCGGTGGTGCCGTGGACCGCGGGCGGCCGCTCGATCGTCGTCGTCGGCGGCGCGACCGAGATCTTCACGTACTTCCGCACGCTGTTCTACGACGACGTACGCAACGGGCAGTGATGCGTCTTGGCCAGCTTCTGGTGCCCCAACTGTAACCAGTTCTACGGTGAGGAGGGGTTCTGCCCCTTCGACGGCACCCGGCTGACCGCGCCACCCGCGGGCCTGGGCAGCCAGCCCGAGACCATGCGCGCCCTGTCGGCCCAGACCGGCGAGGGCGCCGACGCCGCGCTGGCGGCGTACCAGCCCAAGCGCGCCGACTACGACCACCTGATCGGCCAGACCCTCGACGGCCGCTACCACATCGATCGCAAGATCGGCGAGGGCGGCATGGGCGTGGTCTTCGCGGCCCGCCACGCGATCATCGAGAAGCCGCTGGCGATCAAGGTGCTCAAGCGCGAGGTCGCGCGCGACAGCGCGACGATCAAGCGCTTCGTCCAGGAGGCCAAGGCGGCGTCGCGGATCGGCCACCCCGGCATCGTCGACGTCACCGACTTCGGGACCACGCCCGACGGCATGACCTACTCGGTCATGGAGTACGTCGACGGCGCGACGCTGTCGGCGGTGATCAAGCGCAGCGCGCCGCTGCCGCTGGCCCGGACCCTGCCGATCATCGCGCAGCTGGCGCGCGCGCTCGGCGCCGCCCACGACAAGGGCATCGTCCACCGCGACCTCAAGCCCGAGAACATCTTCCTGATCAACCGCGACGGTCGGCGTGACTTCGTCAAGATCGTCGACTTCGGCATCGCCAAGGTCACGCCGGTCGAGGGCCAGCCCAGCGACGGGCCGCGCCTGACCCGGGCCGGCGCGGTGTTCGGGACGCCCGAGTACATGGCGCCCGAGCAGGCGGCGGGCCGGCCCGACACCGACCAGCGCGTCGACATCTACGCGCTCGCCACGATCCTCTACGAGATGGTGACCGGCAAGGTCCCGCACAAGAGCGACAGCATGGTCCGCACGCTGGCCATGCAGATGCTCGATCCAATCGATCCGCCCAGCAAGCTCCGCCCCGAGCTGGCGCTGTCGCCCGAGTTCGAGCGGGTGCTGATGAAGGGCCTGGCCAAGAAGCGCGACGAGCGCTACGGCACGATGGCCGACTTCCTCACCGATCTCGAGCGCGCCTGCCCCGAGATCAGCACCGCGATCGCGCCGCCGTCGACCGGCAGCGACCACCTGCAGCTGGTGTCGGCGCCGCCGGGCGCCGACGTCCACGGCATGTCGTCGAAGACGACGATCAACGACGACGGCACGCCGGCGAGGCCGCGGTCGCCGTCGTCGGCGCCGCCGCGGTCGCGCCCCGGCACCGCCACCGGCGGCGCCGGCGAGGGGCCGCGCGCGACCAGCCGCAAGGTCGCCAACGAGCCCGCGTTCGTGACCTCGCAGCGGCCGGTGACCTTCGAGCACGTCTTCGACGGCGACGACGGCGCGCCGCGGCGCCGCGCCCGCTGGCCGCTGATCGTCGCCGCGGTGATCCTCGCCGGCGGCGGCGGCGTCGCCGCCGCGCTGATGATGCGCGGCTCGTCGACGCCGCCGGTGGCCGAGGCCCGCGACGCCGCGCCCGCCGCCGACGCCGCGATCCGGCTGGCCACCGCCGACGCCGGCGTCGCCGACGCCGCGGTCGTGATCGAGGTCGCCGCCGACGCCGGCGTCCCGATCGACGGCGGCACCCGGGTGGCGCGCCACGACGGTGGCCCGTCGCGACGGATCGACGCCGGCGTCAAGGTGCCGCGCGACCGCCTGACCGCGCGCGGCAACGTCGCGATCACGGTGATCACCCACCCCGACGGCGGCACGATCTACAGCGGCGACTCGTACCGCGGCCCCAGCGGCGTGACGCTGGAGGAGGCGCCGGGGACCCGGCTGCGGGTCAAGTGCACCCTGCCCGGCTACGACCCCGCGTTCCTCGACCTGACCTTCGACGGCAACACCCCGGAGGTCGTGTCGTGCCGCCCGACCCGGACCAAGCGCTGCGTCGACGGCCTGCACAACCCGTTCGACGACTGCCCCGAGCCCGACCCGGTGCGCTGACCGGCGACTCCCGCGGCCGCGCGCTGGACGTTCCGCGGGAACGTGGTCCAGTGACGGAGCAGGAGGTTCGACATGATCGACGAACGCACGCTGATCGGACGCGTCGCAGAGCGCGTCGGCGTCGCGGACCTGGACCAGGCGCGGCGCGCGGCCGTGCACACGGTGGCAGCGCTGGCGGCGCCGCTGGCCCGCCACGAGCGCGAGCGCCTGTGCGACGAGCTGCCCGGCACGCTCGGCGCCGCGACCCGCGCCGCCCTCGCCGACGCCGCCACCTGGGCCGTCGATCCGCTCAGCGACGTCGGCCGGCGCGCCGGCATCCCCACCGGGCTGGCCCTCGAGTACGCCCACGTCGTCGCGGCGCTGCTGGCCGAGGAGCTCGGCGCCGAGCTGCGCGCGCTGCTGCACCGCCACCTGGCGCCGCCGTGGCGCGACCTGTTCCACCCGCGCGAGCACGTGCCGCCGCCGCCGCCGCCGGTCCACCACGCGCCGGCGACCGGCGCCGGCCACACCCTCGCCACCGGGCGCCCCGGCAGCCGTCACGACGTCGCCGAGCACGCCGCCGATCCCGCCCACGCCGAGTCGATCGCGCGCCGCGCCAACCCGCACGCCGCCGACAAGCTGTCGAGCGGCGACCTGCACCGCGACCCGCTCGACGCCCCCACCCCCACCGGGCGCCACGTCAGCGACGCCGACGGCTGAGCGGCTGCGCCGCTCGTCCCCGAGGAAGCCGACCGCGGGGTGTGCGTCACCGGGGGGCGCATCGATCTACCCCCTCTCGACGACGCCCTCGCGGCTGCGCCGCTCGGGCTCCGCTCGAGGTGAGCGAACCACGTCGACCAGGCGACCTGACCCGGTTCGTCTTGCGGCAAATCTCCGACGGCCGTCGGTCGAACGCTCGAGGTGAGCGAACCACGTCGACCAGGCGACCTGACCCGGTTCGTCTCGCGGCAAATCTCCGACGGCCGTCGGTCGAGCGCTCGAGGTGAGCGGAACCGCGTCCGCCCGCGCGACCTCGCCGGTTCATCGGCAACCTCGAGCCCGCCGCCGGCGACAGCGCCCTCCGCGGCGCTCGTGCGACGTCGCGCCGGCACGGGTGACGCGCGCGTGCGGGGGTCCTCCGCCGGCGAGTTCCGCAGCGGGTCCGCGCATCCACGCAACGGCGTCACCGCTCGCGCCACCTCCCACGCCCGCGCTCTCGTCACCGCGAGGATGTCCGAGCCGGCGGAGGATCCCCCCACGCGCGCGGCAGGACCCGGGCCGGCGCGCTCGCGCTCTCCCCACCGCCACATCCCCGGGATCTCCACCCCGACGACACGCCCGGCGCCGCGCCGCGCCGCGCCGCGCAGCGCCGCGCTGCGCTGCGCTGCGCTGCGCGAGCTCAGCGCAGCTCGTACAGCTTGGGCATGAACAGCCGGCCCATGACCAGGACACGGTCGCCGGCGGGGCTCGGCCGCGGCATGAACAGGATCT
Organism: Kofleriaceae bacterium; assembly: GCA_020633495.1. GTDB lineage: Bacteria > Myxococcota_A > Polyangia > Haliangiales > Haliangiaceae > WYBA01. Next base: position 198,101 of record JACKDR010000008.1, read on the forward strand.
CGGTGTCCGACTGCGCCAGCACGTCCTGGCGGTCGCCATCGATGCGCAGGATCTGGTAGCTGACCGGCGGCTTCGTGCCCGCGACCAGGAAGCCACCCGCAGGGTCGTACGTGATCCCGCGGGTCACGCTCATCGGCACCCGGTAGCTGCCGCGCGTCGCGCCGGTCGCCAGCGCGACCGCGCGGATCGCCGGGGAGCCGTCGCAGACCAGGACCTCGGCGCCGTCAGGCGACACCGCGACGTCCTGGATCACCCGGGCGCGCGTGATCTCGTCGCCCAGCGCGCCGGTGGCGAGGTCGATGCGAACCACGCGGGCGTCGTCGTCCTCGGGCTGCACCACCGCGACGCACGGCGGCCGGGCGTCACCGGCGCACCGCACCAGCGCCGCCGTGCCGACCGGCAGGGTCCAGCGCCGGCGCGCGTCGCCGAGCGACACCGCCACCAGCTCGCGGCCGCCCGGCTTGCGCATCGCGACGATGACGAGATCGCCGGCGCGGGTCGCGTTGCCGGGCTCGCCGTCGATCGCCGCGGCCACCCGGTCCGCGGCGCCGTCGTCGCTGGGCGCCAGCTCGCCGGTGGTGCGGTTCCAGGCCAGCCAGCGGGTGTCGTCGAGCCAGGCCAGCCCGGCGCCGAACAGCTCGGGATCGACGTCCTGCACCGCGCCGCCGCGGGTCACCAGCTTGGCGCGGAAGGTGTTGGCGCTGTTGACGAAGAACGTGCGGCCCGCGGCCGTCACGATCGAGCCGAACCAGCCCCGCTCCTGGTGGTAGATCCGGCGCGGCGCTCCCAGGTGGTCCGCGGCGACGTCGACCTCGAGGATCGCCGGGTCGACGGTCGTCCCGGTGGTGATCCACAGGTGGTCGGCGTCGTGCCAGGTCACGCCGGTGAGCTCGACGATGTCGTCGCCGCGCACGGTCGCGCCCGAGGCGACGTCGATGACGACGAGGCGGCCGCCGTACGCCGACGACTCGACGAACGCGATCCGGTCGCGGGTCGGCGCGATCGCCAGGATCTCGATCGGGCGACGCATCAACGCCAGCCGCCGCTGGTGATCGAGGTCGCCCACCACCAGCTCGCTGCCGTCGGCGGCGGCACGCATGAGCAGATCGCCGTCGCGGACCGAGCCGAACCAGCGCGTCCGCGGCGGCAGCGACCGCGCCGTCACGACCCGGTCGGCGACCAGGTCCCAGGTCTCGACCTCCGGTGCGGCGCCGACGCGCACCATCGCGAGGTGGTCGGCGTCGACGAACTCGAGGTAGCCGATGGTGCGCTCACCCTGGCGAGCGAACGGGATCAGCCGGTCGCTGTCGACGTCGTGGACGACCAGGCGCTCGGCGCTCCCCACCGCGATCCGCGCGCCGTCGGGCGACACCGCCAGGGTGGCGCGCATCGGCACCGAGAAGTGGACCTCGACCGACGGCGCCGCCGCGGTCGGCAGCGCCGCCTCGGCCGGCGTCGACGCGCCCGCGCCCGACGCCGCCGGCTCGCCGCGCCTCAGGCCGATCACGCCGGCGACGACGACGCCGGCGACCAGCGCCGCCGCGCCGACCGGCAGCCACCGGCGCCAGGCCCGCGGCGGCGTCAGCGCCGCGAGCAGCGCCGCCATGTCCGGCCACCGCGCCTCGGGGCGCGGCGACAGGCCGCGCAGGATCACCTCGCGGATCCAGCCCGGCACCCGACTGTCGCGCGGCGGCGCCACCACCTCGCCGGCCTCGATGGTCTCGATCAGCGCGGCCACCGCGTGGTCGGCGCGGGTCGGCAGCGCGAACGGACGCACGCCGTAGAGCGCCTCGTGCAGGGTCACGCAGAAGCTGAACTGATCGGAGCGGGCGTCGGCGCTGCTACCCCGCAGCTGCTCGGGGCTCATGTACGCCGGCGTCCCGACCAGCGCGCCGGTGCTGGTCAGATCGTCGACTCGCATCGCCTGCGACGACGCCGCGGGCGCCAGGTCGGAGCCGGCGCGCGCCACCGCCGACAGCTCGGCGACGCCGAAGTCGCCGACGCAGACCCGGCCGCTGGTCGCGACCAGGACGTTGTCGGGCTTGAAGTCGCGGTGGACGATGCCGACGGCGTGGGCGGCGGCGAGGCCGCGGCCGGCCTCGACCAGCAGCGCGACCCAGCGCCGCCAGTCGCCGACGTCGTCGCCGCGCTCGCGCAGCAGCTTGCCCAGGGTCGTGCCCTCGACCAGCTCCATGGCCAGGAACAGCTGGCCGTCGGCCTCGCCGGCGTCGTGGACCACGACGACCGCGGGGTGCGAGACCTTGGCCATGGCGCGGGCCTCGCGCAGCAGGCGCGCCGCGGCGTCGGGCGCGCGCGCGAACGCCGGGTGCACGACCTTGATCGCGACCGGGCGATCGAGGTTGGGATCGCGCGCCGCCCACACCACCCCCATCGCGCCGGCGCCGAGCCGGGCGCCGAGCCGGTAGCGACCGAGCCGCGCGCCCGACCGCAGGCCGCCGGGTCCGTCCGCCGGCGCCGGGGCGGCGTCGTCGGCGAGCGTCGACGCGTCCCCGACCGCCAGCGTCGGATCCAGCTCGCCGGAAGGGTCGATGCGCTCCGCCACCGTCGCCGAGTATACGGCGGCGCGAGCGCCGGGCGTTCACCGCCGCGGCACCGGCCACGCGATCGGGTGCGTCGGGCGGTAGCCCAGGATCTCGGCGGCGCGCCGACCGTCGAGGACGCCGCCGAAGTGGAACCGCGACAGGTTGAGGTCGTAGCGGAAGGTCAGGCCCAGGCCGCGGGCGCGCAGCCGGTACAGCGGCGCCAGCAACGGCCCCGGCACCGGCACGTCGAGGCGGCCCCACCGCGCGATCACGCGCGACAGCGGCAGGGTGTCGGCCCCGGGCACGTTGAAGACCCCCTGCGCGCCGCGGGTCAGGGCGCGGCGGAACGCCTCGACGGCGTCGGCCATCGACAGCACGTTGAGCATCGGATCGAAGCCGAGCGGCCGCAGGCACACCCGCGACCGCAGGTAGTCCCACAGCTGGCTGCCGGTGCCGGGCGCGAGCAGCTCGGCGCAGCGCAGCACGGTCACCCGCACCGGCGTCGTGCCCAGCCGCGCGCACGCGGTCAGGTCGGCCTCGACCCGATCGCGCCGCCACTGCGGCGCCGCGGGATCGAGATCGAGCGGCGCGTCCTCGTCGAGCAGGTTGGGCTCGCTGGCGCGGACCGCGTAGACGTCGGCGCTGCTGCGGACGACGACGTGGCGGATCGTCGGGTGGCGCTCGCACGCCAGCAGCAGCTGCCGGGTCGCCTCGACGTTGAGCGCGTGGACCCGGCGGCCGCGCGCCGCGGGATCGCGGTGCTGGGCGGCGTGGACGATCGCGTCGACGCCGGCGTCGCGCACCGGGCCCCACAGCAGGTCGTGCACGGCGCGGGCGCGCACCAGATCGATCGGGTGGTAGCCGAACCGGTCGTCGTCGTCGGGGAGCTCGGCGCCGCGCGCGCCGACCGCGCAGCCGAGCACGCGCTCGACCGCGGGCTCCTCGACCAGCGCGCGGACCAGGGCGGCGCCGAACGGCGCGGTCGCGCCGGTGACCAGGACCCTCATCGCCACAGCCCCCGTCGCGCGGTCCGCGTCTCGGCGATCAGCGCCTCGACCGCGGCGCGCACCTGCGCCGCCGCCGCCGCCAGCGCCGCCGGGTCGTCGGCGTCGTCGGGCGCGAACGCGTCGTGCAGCGCGATCGGCGCGCCGTAGCGCAGGTGATAGCGGACCGGCAGCGGCAGCGGCGTCGCCGGGATCGGCAGGTACGGGGCGCCGAACAGGCGGACGCCGTCGATGCGCAGCGCGACCGGCCAGCTCTCCTCGGCGCCGACGATCGCGACCGGGATCACCGGCGCGCGGTGCCGGATCGCGAGCTCGGCGTGCCCGACCCGCCACGCCTGCAGCCGGTAGCGATCGCGCCACGACTTGCCGACGCCGGTGACGCCCTCGGGGAAGATCGCCAGCAGCTCGCCCTGCTCGAGCAGGCGGCGGACGTTGCCGCGAGTGCCGCTGACCACGCCGACGCGCGCGAACCAGGTGCTGACGAACGGCAGGCGCGGGATGAAGCGATCCGCGATCATCCGCGGCACGCGACCGGTGTGTCGCACGACGTCCTGCCACAGCATCGCGCCGTCGACCGGCAGCGTGCCGCTGTGGTTGGCGACCAGGATCGCGGCGCCGGCGCGCGGCACCTGCGCGCTGCCCTCGGACGCGACCCGGAAGTAGCGCTCGTACGCCGGCGCGCCCAGGGCGACCGCGCGCGCCACCGCCGCCGGCGACAGGCCGAACAGGTCGAACCCGTGGCCCTCGTCGTGGAATGTGGCCGGCGTGGCCATGCCCGAGGTCACTGCATGCGACGTGCCTCGCGTCGGCCCGCGGCAGGTCGACGCTGGCGCGCTGCGTGCAACACTTCTCGTACGATGAGCCCCGCCGACCTCGATCTCGCCCGCCAGCGGTTGCACGACCGACGCCGTGCGCTGCTCGCGCGGTACCATCGCACCCTCGATCTCGTCGACGAGGAGCTCGACTCCCGCGAGATCGAGGATGTCGACACCTCCTCGGAGCAGTGGGACGCGCAGGTGCTGACCGCGCTGTCCGTCGCCGACCGCCGCCACGCCGAGGCCATCGGCGCGGCCCTCGAGCGGGTCGCCGCCGGCAGCTACGGTCGCTGCGTCCGCTGCGGCGCGGTCATCGACGACGCCCGCCTCGCCGCGCTGCCGGAGGCGCCGACCTGCATCGGCTGCGCGCTGGAGACCGACGAGGCGCCGCTGCCGCGCGCGCCCTGAGCCCGCCGGTCCAGCGTCGCGCGCGGTGCGCGGCCGCACCGGCTGCGCCGGGGTCGCGACGCTGCGCACCGGTTGCGGGTGCACGTCACGGGCGCGGGCCGCGCCCGCCGGCGGCTAGCGGATCCCGGCCGGCGGCCGCGCGAACGACGGGTCGCCGGGGAACGGATCGGCGGTCTCGCGGGTGGTCAGCTCGTCGGGGTCGACCGCGGGCTGGACCAGGATGCCCAGGGCCGCGAGCCCGGTGGCGTCGTTGTAGCGCAGCTCGGCGACCGCGGCCGGCGTCGCGCTCGCGCGCACGAAGCGGGTCCAGTTCGCGGCCGAGTAGCGGCGCTCGCCGAACTCGGTGCCGAGGCCGGGCCGGCTCGACTTCTTCTCGCAGCAGGTCTGCCGCGGCGGCGGCGCCTCCTCGCGGTCCGGCATGTACGGCCGCGACGCCGGGGCGCCGGCACCGACGCCGTAGCCGCCGACCTCGTCGGCGCTGACCTCGCCCTCGGCGGCGCCGCCGCTGGGGCGACGGGTCGCGACCGTGCGGCCGCCCGCCGAGCCCGACGACGCGCCGGCCTTGTCGGCGCGATACCGGGTGTCCTTGACGCCGTCGTCGTCCTCGGCGCCGCCGTAGTACGGGTCGCGGTAGGTCGGCGGCGGCGGCGGCGGCGGCTCGTCGATGATCACCTGCGCGGCGGCCTGCTCCTCGAAGATCGCCACCGCGATCACGCCGACGTTGCGCGCCTTGCCCTTCTTGCCGGCGTACGAGTCGCCGACCGACGAGAACCGGAAGGTCGCGACCTCGCTGGTCGAGGTGCGGAAGCCCTCGACGTCGAGGTCACCGTGCGGCGGCACGACGTAGCCGCGCTTGCCGAGATCGCCGGCCTCGCCGTCGATCACGTCGAGGCCGTCGACCGTGATCACGGCCTCGACCCGGTTGTCGGTCGGGTTGTCGACGTGGATGACGTAGCGCTGGCCGGCCTCGCCGAGCACGTAGAAGCGGCCACGCTGCTCGAACGTGGGGATCACGGCGCCGTCGGGGCCGCGGACCTCGACCGCGTAGGGGCCGAGCGCGGTGGGCGCCTCGCCCGGGTCGGCGACCACCATCGGCGGCGACGCCGTGGTCGTGCCACCGTCCGAGTAGGCCTGCGAGCAGGCGGCCAGGGTGGCCAGGAGGATCGTGCCAAGTGCGCCCGAGAAGATCCGCGACATGCGCGATAACACGGGCGAACCGCCGAAACGATCTAGACGTTCTCGCCCCGGCTAGGGCCGCGAAAACGCGTGTATAGTGCGCGCCATGGCGACTGCGAAGAAGGCACCCGCCCGCCCGGCCAAGGCCGCGCGGGGCAAGCCGGCGGCCCGGCCGGCCGGCAATGGCAAGCCCGCATCCCACCGCGGCACACACAAGGCCGCCGCCGGCGGCAGCAACGGCAAGTCGGCGACAGCCGCCAAGGCCGCCAAGGCCGCCGCCCGGCCCGGCCGGTCCGCGGCGGCGCCGCAGCGCGACGTGGTCGAGAGCGACCCCAGCCTGTTCGCGCCGCTGACGCCCGGCGAGATCGCCGACGCCCTGCGCACCCTCACCGAGGATCGCCGGGTCGGCAACATGGCCAAGGTCGGCCGCTACCGGGTCATCGTCACCGAGCCGCTGGTGGTCAAGCCACCGCACTGGATGGCCGGCCACCGCCTGGCCCGCGTCGTGGTCTACGACTACGCCGCCGACCGCTGCGTCGACGCCTGCATCGACCTCGACGCCGGCGTCGTGTCGCACCTCGAGGTCACGCAGTCGCAGCCGATGCTGTCGCGCGACGAGGAGGCCGCCGCGATCGCGGTGGCGATCGCCGACGAGCGCGTCCGCGGCAAGCTGTCGCTCGGCGACGAGCCGCTGACCGCGATGCACTACTGGGGTCGCCGCGAGAACGACCTCGCGTTCGCGCGCCGCTCGGCGGCGGTGGTGTTCGGCCGGCCCGGGACCCAGCCGTCGCTGGTCGCCGTGGTCGATCTCCTCGACAACCTGGTCACCGACGTGGTGCCCGCCTCGCAGTGGTGAACGCATGAGCAACGTCATCGAGCAGGCCAACTGGAAGTTCCACTGGCGCCTCACCGAGTCGGCCGGCCTCATGGTCTACCTGGCCGAGTACCGGGGCCGGCGCGTCATGTGGGAGGGCTCGCTGCCCTACGTCACCGTCGATCACCAGCGTCACTCGCTCAACGTCGAGGTCGCCGACGGCGAGCCGCACGGGCCGTGGTGGATCCCGCTGGGCGCCCGCACCCTCAGCGGCAACCCGCGCATCCAGGCGTTCCGCGGCGGCGTCGAGCTGTCGGCGACGTTCCAGGCCGGCCCCTACGGCTACATGCAGATGTGGCGGTTCCACGACGACGGCCGCATGTGCCCGTGGCTGACCATCTACGGCCACGGCCTCCACGAGGACCACACGTATCACCCGCACTGGCGCTTCGACTTCGACGTCGACGGCGCCCGCGACGACGCGCTGGAGCACTTCGAGGAGGGCCGGTGGAACCGGGTCGCCGAGGAGGGCTGGTTCCCGTACACCGGCGAGGCCGACGAGTCGGGCCAGGTCTGGCGCCAGGTCGACTTCGGCTCGGGCTGCGCGGTCAACCTGCGGCCGCACACGTGGGACGACGCCGAGCTGTTCGCGATCCGCTACCACGACGGCGAGTGGCCGCCGTTCTCGCCGCGCAGCGCCGCCGGCGCGCAGCCGTTCCCGGCCGCGTACGTCGGCAGCGAGCCGCTCGACGGCCAGGACGTCACGCTGTGGTACGTCGCCCACGTCCACTACGACCAGTCGTTCCCGTACACCGCGGGGCCGTGGGTCAAGCTCGAGGGCTTCTCGGCGCGCTGACCGGCGCGCCCTGAAGTTCCCTCGCCGCCGACCTCGGGTAGGCTGTCGCCGTGCGCATCCTCAAGGAGTGCTTCGATCACAACCGTGCCTGGGCCGCGGCGCAGACCGCGCGCGATCCGGGCTTCTTCGACAAGCTGCAGGGCGCGCAGCGCCCCGACCTGCTGTGGATCGGCTGCTCCGACAGCCGGTTGCCGCCCAACGAGATCATCGGCCGGCTGCCCGGTGAGGTCTTCGTCCACCGCAACGTCGCCAACGTCGTCGTCCACACCGACGTCAACTGCCTCTCGGTGCTGCAGTTCGCGGTCGACGTCCTGCAGGTCAAGCACGTCGTCGTGTGCGGCCACTACGGCTGCGGCGGCGTGCGCGCCGCGCTCGAGCACCGGCCGCTGGGGCTGATCGACAACTGGCTGCGCCACATCAAGGACATCGGCGCCAAGTACCGCGACGAGCTGATCGCGATCGACGACCGGACCGCGCGCGCCGATCGCCTGTGCGAGCTCAACGTCCGCCAGCAGGTCGCCAACGTCTGCCACACGACGATCGTCCAGGACGCGTGGCGCCGCGGCCAGCCGCTGTCGGTGCACGGCTGGATCTTCTCGCTCGCCGACGGCCTGCTGCGCGATCTCGGCCTGTGCGTCGAGGCGCCCGAGCAGCTGCCCGCGCTGTACCGCATGGACGCGATCTAGCGGGCGACGCCCGCGCGATCGGCGGGGGATGCTACGTCGCGCCGCCTACGCGGCGGCGCCGTGGCACTTCTTGTACTTCTTGCCCGAGCCGCAGTGGCAAGGCTCGTTGCGGCCCGGCGTCGGCTGGTCGTTGACGACCGTGCCCTGGCGCTCGCCGGGGCGCCGCCCCGTCAGCGCGGCGTCGAACGCCTCGATCGCGATCTGGGTCGGCTTGTAGATCAGCGCCGCGGTCTCGGCGGACATCGCGTCCTCGCGGACGTCCTCCTCGATCAGCTCGGCGAGCTTGGCGTAGATGTGCGGCTGGCCCTCGGCCAGGCCCGGCGCGTAGCGCTCGTGGACCGGCTTGTCGGCGACGCCCTCGACGGCGGCCACCGCCTCGGTGACCACGGTCTCGGCGGACGCCAGGTTGGCGGCGGTGATCCGCGGCAGCGTGCCCTCGACCGCGCGGTCGAACATCGCCCACACCAGGGTGCTGTAGAACACCGACGCCTCGCCGACCGCGTCGCCGTGATCCGCGCGCAGCTGGGCCGCGAACTGGAGCAGGAACGGCTGCTCCTTCTGGAGCCGCTGGGCGAGCTTGCCCATCGCCTTCTTGTCGCCGCGCTCGTCCAGGCGCGAGAAGGTGGCGATGGTGCGCTCGACGTCTTCGGTGGTGACGACTACGGCCGACATGGGGCGGCCAGTCTTGCCGGGCGGCGCCGCCTCGTCAAGGGCAGCAGGACCAGCACCGCGAGCAGCGCCGATCCGGCGCCGCCGCCGCCGGCGTCGCAGCAGCCCGAGCTGGAGACCTCGGTGCATTCCGGACCGTCGCAGACCGGCGGATCCGGCGGCACCTCGAGGGCGGCCAGGGCCCGCCCCATCAGGTCGATGCGGACGTCGGCGCCGGTGACGGTCTCGATCGGGAAGCCCAGGACCAGGCTGCGCCCGGCGACGTCGTCGCGCGCCAGCACCGCGGCGCCGGCCGCGCTGTCGTACGCCATCACCGGCGCCGCCGGCGCGATGGCGTCGAGGGTGTCGGCGGCGGCGGCGTCGTAGCCGCCGGGGCCGTCGTCGGCGAAGTCGAGGGTGAGGCCGTCGAACGCGGTGCCGGCGAGCCCGGCGGCGGCGTAGGTGCCGGCGTCGTCGTCGACCAGCGCGACGCCGAGCCGGGCCAGCAGGGCCGGGGCGTCGCCGGCGCCGGCGGCCAGGGCGCGGGCGACGTCGGTGCCGCTGATCAGGAAGGCGCCGCCGCCGTCGAGGTAGGCGGCGACCGCGGCGCGGTCGGCGTCGCCCAGCGGCGCCAGCTCCTCGCCGGCCAGCCAGCTGACCGCGGCGTAGCCGTCGAGCGTGACCTCGCCGCGCCGCACCGCCTCGGCGCTGGCGACGTCGAAGGCGTAGCCGGCGCCGGCCAGGGCCAGGCCGTGGCGCGCGGCGTGGCTGCCGTCGTTGATGCGATCCTCGTAGCCGCGCTGCACGGTCGCGAGGTCGTAGGCGGCGAGGTCCTCCTCGATCAGCATCGCGCCGTCGATCCGGGTGAAGCCGCCGACGACGAGCACGACCGTCGGCCCCCACGCCGGCCGGGCGCCGACCACCGGCGACGGCCGCGACTCGCCGCCGGCGTTGGTGGCGGTGACCCGCGCGAACACCGGCGCGCCGCCGGGGCCGGCGTCGATCGCCAGCGACGTGCCGGTGACGTCGTGGCCGTCGTCGAAGGCGCGGCCGTCGGCCGACAGGTAGACCCGGTAGCCGGTGGCGGCGTCGCCGCCGGCAGGATCGTCGTCGGGCGGATCCCACGCCAGGGTCAGGCCGCCGCCGTCGCCCTGGATCATGCGCGGCGCCGCCGGCGGCTCGGGCGGCAGGATCAGCGGCACGCCGTCGCGGGTCGCGAAGTAGCGGGCGACGCCCTCGGCGAAGGCGCGGGCGGCCAGGGCGCGGAACCTCGGGTCGCGCAGCGCGTCGGCGTCCTCGACGGTGTCGTGGAACGCGACCTCGATGAGCGTCGCCGGCATCTCCGGGTTGTGCGACGGGTTGACCTCGCCGAAGTACGCGGTGTGCTCGCCGCGGTCCTGCCACGCCGGATCCCAGTCGGCGCGCAGGTCGCCGACCAGCTCGGTGTGGATCGCGTCCATCAGCTCGAGCGAGCCGTCGACGCCGGAGAACTCGGACAGCGGCCCGTACGAGCTGGGCCCGTAGGCGAACGACGACGTGCCGCGCGCCGGGCTCGGCGCGTTGGTGTGCCAGGCGACGTAGACCGCGTCCTCGCCGGCCTCGTGATCCCAGGCCGAGAACCGCGACCGGGTGCCGACGTCGTCGTTGCCGTCGACCGTCGAGTAGTCCCACACCGACGACGGCGCGCCGTTGTACTGCGCGGCGTAGCGGGCGCCGCTCTCGTAGGCCGGGCGATCGACGGCGCCGCCGCCGCGATCGACGTGGCCCATGCCGCCGCCGAGGCGGACCGCGTCGGCCGACACCACCGCGCCGGCGCTGGCGTCGGTGCCGAGCTCGATCGAGCCGTGCTCGACGGAGGTCCCGGCGGCGAAGTGGAACTGGCCGAGCAGCACCCAGGTCGAGCCGTGGCGGCGCTGGTCGACGCGGAACCCGCTGTCGCCGCCGGCGTGGTGGACCACGTAGGGCGCGTCGGGCGCGCGGTCGGCGCCCTGGACCCAGCTGACGTAGACCTCGTAGTCGCCGTCGGCGGGGACGTCGAGGACCCAGCGGGCCGCGGCGGCGCCGCCCGCGACCACCGGCAGCTCGACCGAGCCGCCGCCGGCGAACGGGTTGCGGCCGTCGGGGATGGGCTCGGGCGGTCGCGCCCAGCCGTCGGCGATCGCGGTCGCGGTGGCACCGTCGACGGTGAACCCGGCGTCGACGTCGTCGACGATCACCAGCTGGCGCTGCATCGAGCTCTCGCGCACGGGCACGACGTAGGCGCCCATGTCGCGCAGCATCGGGATCAGGTGCTGGGCCACGGTCTCCGCCGAGATGAAGTCCTCGACCAGGCCGTTGGTGTTGCCGCGCTGGGTCCGCCACCGCCCCAGCGCGTCGTCCCAGATCCAGCCGTGCCCCGCCGACACGTAGATGGTCTTGCCGGCGAGCGCGCCGCCGGTGGCGCCGTGGCCGACCCGCTCGCGGCGCGCGCCCTCGAGCCGCGCCGCGCGCACCAGCGGGCCCCAGACCCCGGGCGCCGCGCTGCGGCGATCCGCCGCACGCTCGCCGACCGGCGGCGCGGCGGCGGCGATCGCCGGATCCTCGAGCCCGCACGCCGCGACGTCGTCAGCGGCGGCGCCGCCGGCCAGGCCCACCGCGGCGTCGTCGGCGCGCGCGGTCGTCGCCGGCAGCGCGGCCAGCGCGATCAACATCCAGGGCGCGAGTCGCACCGGCGCAGGATACCGCGCCGCGCCCGACCCCGGCTACGCGACGATCGTGTCGCCGACGTCGCGGTCGAGCTGCCCAAGGTCGGCGGCGGCGATCGCCCATAGCATCGCCGCGACGCACTCCATGACCGCGCCCTCCTCCTCGGCGGTCAGCACCACCGGCGCGGCGTCGATCACCCAGCGCAACCAGCGAGATAGCCCGGGGTCGACGCCGTCGACCCGGGTCATCGCGAGGCCGTGGATCAGCAGGTCCCGCGACAGCCGCGGCGGCGGCGCGCCGTCGAGGTGGGTCACCCGCGCCGCGACGCGACACACCGCGTCGAGCGCGACCGCGAAGGCGTCGCCGTCCGGGCTCCACAGCTGCTGCTCGAGCAGGCGGATCACCGAGGGCTGGCGGATCGCGAACCAGCTGACGTCCTCGGCAGGGAGCTCGTGCTCGACGTCGAGCCAGGTTGCGAGGCTGGGGTGCGCCATGGGGTCCTCCACCCGGTTGGCCGGGTCCTTGCGACGCTACGCCCCGGTCGCGGCCCGACCAACTTTTCGGCGGGCCGCGCCGGGTATATGGTCCGCCGCATGACCCGCCCCGCCTTCCTCATCGACGGTATCCGCTCCCCGTTCGGCCGCTACGGCGGCGGTCTGTCGACGGTGCGCGCCGACGATCTCGCCGCCGCGGTGATCGCGGCGCTGGTCGAGCGCACGAAGATCCCGACCGACCGCGTCGACGACGTCATCCTCGGCTGCGCCAACCAGGCCGGCGAGGACAACCGCAACGTCGCGCGCATGGCGGCGCTGCTCGCCGGGCTGCCGGTCGACATCCCCGGGGTCACGGTCAACCGGCTGTGCGGCTCCGGCCTGCAGGCGGTCAACGACGCCGCGCGCCTGATCGCCACCGGCGAGGCCGACCTGGTGATCGCCGGCGGCGTCGAGCAGATGTCGCGCGCGCCGCTGGTCATGGGCAAGCCCGACGCCGCGTTCCCGCGCGGCGCCCAGACCCTGCACGACACCACGCTCGGCTGGCGCTTCGTCAACCCGAAGATGGAGGCGACCTACCAGACGCTCGGCATGGGCCAGACCGCCGAGAAGGTGGCCGAGCGCCACGGCGTCAGCCGCGAGGCCCAGGACCGGTTCGCCGCCGGCTCGCAGGCCGCCGCCGAGCGCGCCCAGGCGTCGGGGCGGCTGGCGCGCGAGATCGTGCCGATCACGACCGGCAAGGATCGCAAGACCGGGACGCCCATCGTGTGCGCGGTCGACGAGCACCCGCGCCCGGGCACCACCTACGACAGCCTGGCCCGGCTCAAGCCCGCGTTCGCCAAGGACGGCACCGTCACCGCGGGCAACGCGTCGGGGCTCAACGACGGCGCGGCGGCGCTGCTGCTGGCCAGCGAGGCGGCCATCAAGGAGCTCGGCCTGACCCCGCGCGCCCGCTACGTCACGTCGGCGGTGGCCGGGGTCGAGCCCAGCTACATGGGCCTGGGCCCGATCCCGGCGACCCGCAAGGTCCTGGCCCGCACCGGCCTGGCCGCCCACGACCTGCTCGCCGAGGTCAACGAGGCGTTCGCCGCACAGTCGCTGCCGTGCGTCGAGCAGATCGGGCTCGACCCGGAGAAGGTCAATGTGAACGGCGGCGCGATCGCCATCGGTCACCCCCTCGGGGCGTCCGGAGCGCGCCTGGTCCTGACGCTGATGACCGAGATGTCGGACCGGAGCGCCCGCCACGGCCTCGCAACTATGTGTATCGGCGTGGGTCAGGGGATCGCGACGGTCCTGGAGCGCGCAGGCTGACTGGAACTTTCCGCGCCAATCGCGACAGAACATCTCGTAGAGTCGACCTGTCGTGCGGGAAGAGTCGTAACGTCGGGGTGTCCCCCGCATCGGATCGAATCAGAGCCGAAACTACGACGTTCCACCTACGGCGACCCCGGTAGTTCATGGATCCCCGCGAGCAAGAAGCGAGGCTGCAGGCCCACGTCGGCCGGGTGCTCGGCGACAAGTACCGACTTCGCGCGTGCGTGGGCATCGGTGGCACGGGCGCGGTCTACCGCGCCGACCAGATCGCGCTGGGCCGGACCGTGGCGGTCAAGCTCCTCGCCGAGGAGCTCGCCGACGACGCCAAGCTGATCAAGCGCTTCCACGACGAGGCGCTGGCGGCGTCGCGCCTCAACCACCCCAACACGGTCTCGGTCATCGACTACGGCCAGGCGCCCGACGGCCTGCTGTACCTGGTGATGGAGTTCGTGCGGGGTCCGACCCTGACCCAGCTGATCCAGCAGGGCCACCCGCTCGAGCTCGATCGCGTCCTCGACATCGTCGGCCAGATCGTCAGCGGCATCGAGGAGGCGCACCTCAACGGCGTCGTCCACGCCGACCTCAAGAGCGACAACGTCATCGTCGACCAGCGCCGCGTCGACTGGGACGTCGTCAAGCTGGTCGACTTCGGCATCGCCCGCCTGCTGTTCCAGCCCTCCGAGGAGGAGCGGAACATCTGCGGCACGCCCGAGTACATGGCGCCGGAGACCATCACCGGCGCGCCGCCGTCGTTCGCCAGCGACCTGTACTCGGTCGGCGTCATCTTCTACGAGCTGCTGGTCGGCGAGACCCCGTTCGTCGGCGGCACCACGGTCGAGATCCTGACCCGGCAGCTGCGCCAGGCGCCGGCGCCGCCCAACCTGCGCCGCGCCGGGCTGCCGCCGGACATCGAGAGCGTGTGCATGCGGGCGCTGGCCAAGCACCCCGCGGATCGCTACCCCGACGCCGCCGCGTTCCGCAAGGCGATCCAGCAGCTGCGCGACGCGCGCCGGGTCGTGCGGTCGGCGAACATGGCGATCTGCGACGCGTGCAGCGCGCAGATCCCGGCGCGCTTCCGGTTCTGCCCCGAGTGCGGCCAGCCGCGCACCGCGCCGCCGCCCGCGGCGGGTGGCCAGCTCGCCGAGGTCGAGCCGAGCTCGCCGGCGATCGTGCTGCCGACGGTCGGGCGCGAGTCGGCGCTCGAGATCGTCGCCGCGCACCTGAAGGGCACCGACGCGCCCGCGGTGCTCCACCTCAGCGGCGTGCCCGGCTCGGGCCGCAGCCAGCTGCTGCGCGACGCCTACCAGCAGGCGATCGCCGACGGCCGGACCGTGTACCAGGCCGGCCCCGATCCCAGCGGCCTGCGGACGCCGCTGTACCCGGTGCGCGCCGCGGTCGCCGCGGCGCTGGTGCTGCCGGCGGTGTGCACCTTCGACGAGCTGGGGCGCGCCGCCACCGAGCTCGGGCTGTCGGAGCGCGATCTGCCCGGCCTCGCCGAGCTGTTCGGCCACGTCGCGTCGCTCGCCGACCTCGAGCCGATGGTGCGGCGCCGCGAGATGGTAGCGTCGACGGTGCGCGCCCTGCACGCCGCCGCCAGCGCTGGCCCGATGGTGGCCGTCTTCGAGAACGTCGAGCAGTACGACCACCCCAGCCAGGAGGTGCTGCGTCGCCTCGCCGAGCGCAGCGACGAGTGCCCGGTGCTGCGCGTGGTCGTGACCAGCACGCCCGAGCTGGCGGGCCAGTGGCGCGGCGCCGCGGCGCTGATCGAGGTCGAGCCGCTCGACGAGGTCGCGGTCGAGCGCCTGATCGACGAGCTCGAGCGCGCCGGCGTCGGCGAGCGCCCGGCCGCCGACGAGCTGCTCGCGTTCTCGGGCGGCCTGCCCGGGCCCATCGACCAGGCGCTGCGCTACATCCAGGAGGGCGGCGAGCTCGACGACACGATCGCGACCGCGCCCGACCTGATCGCGGCGCGCATCTCGCTCTTGCCGCAGAGCGCGCTCGAGCTGCTGCAGGCGGCGGCGGTGTTCGGCTACGACGTCGACCGCGACGTCCTGGTCCGGGCCTCGGAGATGGGGCCGCGAGCGTTCGAGTCGACGCTGTCGGTGCTGACCGCGCGCGACCTGGTCCGCGAGGCCGAGGGCGTCGTCGCGTTCGGCGCCGCGACCGTGCGCGACGTCGTCTACCACGGCACGCCGGCCGACGTGCGTCGCCACCTCCACGGCGTCGCCGCCGAGCTGCTGTCGCAGGTCACCGGCGACCCCGCGATCCTCGGTCACCACCACGACCTCGCCGGCTCGTACGACCAGGGCGCCGACTTCCTGGCCCGCGCCGGCGACGTCGCCGCGCACTACCTCGACGACGAGGGCGCGTGCGCGCTGTACCAGCGCGCGCTGCACGCGGCGCGGCTGATCCTCTACGCCGGCGACGAGGATCGCGACGTCCAGCGCTACGTCGGCCTGTCGGTGAAGCTCGCCGAGGCGCTGTGCGCCGGCGGCCAGCTCGGCCTGGCGCGCGGCGTGCTCGAGGAGGCGCGGCCGTGGACGTCGGGCAGCGCCCGGCTCGAGGCGCAAGTCGGCCGCGCCGCCGCCCAGCTGTCGCTCGGCGAGGACGACGTCGCGGGCGCGACCACCGCGGTGCGGCGCGCGATCGGCGCCGCGATCAGCACCGGCGACGGCACGCTGATCACCGAGCTGTACCTCGACCTGGCGTCGATCCTGACCCGCGGCGGCGACGCCGACGGCGCCCGGCGCGAGCTCGAGGAGGGCGTCGATCTGGTGACCCTGGGCGAGGGCATGGGCGCCCGGGGCGGCCCGCCCGAGCTGTGGCGGATGCTGGCGCGACTGTCGCAGCTGGCGTCCGGCGCCGGCGACCACGGCCGCGCCATCATGGTGGCCGAGCACGGCCTGGCCCACGCCCGCCGGGTCAGCTCGCGGGTGGGCTCGGCGCGGGTGCTGGTGCTGCTGGCCGGCGAGTGCGAGCGGGTCGGCGACGTGGCGCGGGCGGGCACCTACCGCGCCGCGGCGGTCGAGGAGCTGCGGGCGCTGGGCGACCGGCGCACCACCGCGGAGCTGCTGATGACGATCGTGTCGCCGTCGCGGACCCTGTCGCGGATCCCGGCGCCGGCGCTGACCGAGGCCCGCGAGCTGGCCAGCGAGATCGGCTGGCACGAGGGCCTGGCCAGCGGGGGCGAGAGCTGACCCGACGTCCGCGGCCCGTCGCAACCCGGGCCGCAGGTGGTAAGCTGCCCCGGTGAGCGCCGTCCTCGTCGTCCAGCCTGACGTGTTGCTCGCGGATCAATGGGGCCAGGCCCTGACCCGCACCGGCCACGCCGTGCTGCTGGTGCGGGGGCTCAGCGAGGCCATCGACCGCGTCCGCGAGGGCGGACTCGACGTGGTCCTGCTCGACGACACCGGCGGGGGCAGCGTGGTCCACGATCTGGTCGCCGAGCTCGAGCGCCTGCCCGACATGCCCCCGGTGATCCTGGTGTCCGCGTCGCCGCGCGCCCCCGAGCTGTCCGCCCAGATCGGCGCCGCCGGGTTCCTGCCCAAGCCGTGCGCCACCGAGGACCTCCTCGACGTCGTCGGCCGCGTCGCCTCGGCGACGGTGCGGCCGCACCCGTTCGAGGACGAGACCACCGCGCCCCGGCTCAAGGACTTCTAATTAGTCGAGCGACGGCTCGGCAACCGAGGTCGGCCCACGCGGGCCGGCACCGGCGCCCGCCGCCGCGAGGGCGGCGGCGAGGAGGCGTCGCGGCGCGCCCCCGGCTCCGCGCGGACGCCGTCTCAGGCGGCGCGGCGCGCGGTGCCGCGGATCAGCTCGACCACCGCGGCGTTCTCGCGCGGCGGCTTGCTGGCGTAGTCGTAGAGGCCGAGGCGCGACTTCTTGCCGAGCGCGCCCTGCTGGACCAGGCTGCGCAGCAGCGCGGGCGGCCGGTAGCAGGCGTCGCGGGTGTCGCGGTACAGCAGCTTGGCCATGGCGTAGACCACGTCGAGGCCGATCAGGTCGGCGAGCGCGAGCGGGCCGACCGGGTGGCCGCAGCCCAGCCGCATCGCGCTGTCGATCTGCGCCGCCGGCGCCAGGCCCTGCTCGTAGGCGTGGATGGCGTTGAGCAGCATCGGCACCAGTAGCCGGTTCACGATGAAGCCGGTCGAGTCGAGGACCGGCACCGCGGTCTTGCCCAGCGCGGCGACGAACGCCTCGGCGGCGGGCACGACGTCGTCGTCGGTGGCGCCGGTGTGCGCGACCTCGACCAGGCTCATCGCCGGCACCGGCGAGAAGAAGTGCAGCCCGATCATCCGGCGCTCGCGCAGCCCGGCGGCGAGATCCGCGATCTTGAGCGTCGAGGTGTTGGAGGCCAGGATCGCGTGCGGCGCCAGGTGCGGCGCCAGGTCGGCGAACAGCGCCCGCTTGGTCGCCAGGTCCTCGACGATCGCCTCGATCACGAGGTCGCAGCGCGCCGCCTCGAGCTTGTCGCTGGTGACGGTCAGGCGGCCCAGGGCCGCCTCGGCGGCCGAGGCGTCGACCTTGCCGCGGTCGATCGCGACCTTCAGCGACCGGTCGACGCGCGCCCGCGCCGTCATCGGGTCGCCCTCGGTCGCCTTGACCAGCACGGTGCGGAAGCCAGCCAGGGCGCAGACCTCGGCGATCCCGCACCCCATGAGCCCCGCGCCGATGATCCCGATGCTCCCGATCTTGCTGGTCTCCGCTGCCATCCGTGCCTCCTGGGTTAATTGACAGAACCAAGGGTGCCGGATCGAGACTTGTCAGTCAACGATATAATATATTGGAACCTAAAGACAACTTCGTTGACAGTGCTGTGAAGTCGATTTACTCGCAGTGGGAGTTTGTAAATTCGTTGACGCAACGCGCCTCGGACTAGTCCTCGCTGCCGCCCATCCAGGCCGCCGCCGCCACGTCCGCCGCCTTGACCTTGCCGGGGTCGAAGCTCTGGGCGCTGGCGATCATCCGGTCGAGGGTCTTCATCAGGTCGGCGCGCGGCGCCTTCTGGCCCGGCTTGGCCTGGACGAACCGCAGCGGGTTGATGCGCGACACCACCAGCGGCTTGAGGTACCCGGTGGTGAAGCCGGCGGCCTTGAGCCGCTTGACCGCCTCGTTGACGTGGCCGTCGAGCTCGAGCAGGCGCGCCGCCCACGCCTCGCGCTCCGGCAAGGTCTCGCGCAGCGGCTGATCGCGCAGCTCGTCGCAGCGCGACACCACCGGCATGTACGCGCCGCCGGAGAACCGCCCGTTCTGCTCGTAGCACAGCCCGATCGTGAGGAACCCGGCCTGCTCGAACTCGAGCGCGAAGTCGACCTCGGTGCGATCGGCGGCGCGCGGATCGGCGACCAGGGCGCGCGCCATGCGCACCACCTCCAGCGCCTTGTCCTTGAGGTTGTGCGCCTTCTCGGTGTTGAGCGCCAGGATCCGGAACGCGACCTCGGGCTCGGGCAACACCAGCGCGGTGATCGCGCGCGCGCCCAGCGCGCGCATCGCGGTCAGGCGGTGCATGCCGTTGGGCGTGATGAAGCCACCGCCGCCGTCGTCGGCGACCGCGACCACCGGATCGAGGAAGCGCCCGACCTTGGGGATCACCGTCGCCAGCCGCTCGGCGTGCGCCTTCGACAGCTCGCGCTGGTACGGCGTCGGCGCCACCGCGTCGATCGGCAGCGATGCCAGCACCACCCAGTGGCCGCCGAGCGGATCGCGGTAGCGCGCCAGGACGACGCCGCCGGCCGCGACGACGCGCTCGCCGAGCGCCGCCACCGCGGCGGGCGGCTCGCCGGCCGCGCACTCTGGCGCGGTCAGCCCCACCGACGCGGCCGCGACCTTGGCCTTCTTGCCGCGCGGCTTCGCCGCCGCCTTCGGCTTCGGCGTCGCCTTCGGCTTCGCGGACTTCGTCGTCGACGCGGACGGGGACGCGGACTTGGCGCGGGCCATGGATCCTCCGGTTCGAGCAGCTAGGCGGCACGGCGGCGGCGCCGCCGCCACGGCAGCAGCGCCGCGGCGAGCGCGAGCATCGCACCATCCCCGGCCGCGCCACCACCGCCGCCGCTGGCGCAGCCGCAACCGTCGGGCCCGGGTGCCAGGGTCGGATCGCCCTCGACGTACAGGTGGCTGGTGACGACGACGCGCCCGGCGCCGCCGAGCAGCTCGGCGCGGTAGCGCTCGACGTCGCCGGTCACCGGGTAGTCGTCGCCCCAGGTCCAGTCGTCGCCGTCGACGACCTCGCTGCCGATGCGGACGCCGTCGCGCCACAGCTCCAGCGTCGTGCCGGCGCCGCCGGTGACGTGGACGTCGAGGTGCGCGAGCCCGATCCCGGTGACGGTGTCGCCGACGATCGCGGTGCCGCCGTCGGCGGTCCGCGCGGTGAGCTCGACCATCGGGTCGTCGGGGCCGCGCAGCTTGACGACGGTGTGGCCGGCGCGGATCGCCGCCACGACGCCGGCCTCGGACAGCTCGTCGGCGTAGACCATCGTGGTGGGGCTGCCGACCGCCGACTGCGTGCCGCTCTCGTCCATCCCGGCGCGGTGATCGTCGCTGCCGCCGACCGCGGCCAGCCGGTAGCCCTGGTCGAGCAGGCCGTCCCACATCTCGATCGCCTGCGGCGTGAACAGCACGCCGGTGACGTCGTAGGGCCCGGTCTGGATCTCGAAGCTGGCGACCTCGTCCCATGGCGTGTCGGCGTGGACCCACGCGCAGCCGATGCAGGTGTCGCCGAGCGCGAGCGTCGGGTGGTTGACCGAGAACAGCCCGCCCTGGGCCGCGACCGCGTCCGCGATGGTCGTGGCGCTGACGCCGTCGAGGCCGACCCGGTGGTCGACGTAGGCCGACACGCCGATCGCGTTGCCGTGGCCGCCGTAGGTGGTGACCTCGATGCCGCGCACCAGCAGCAGGTCGGTCAGCTCGGCCTGGTAGGCGGCGAGCCGGCCGTGGTGCGACACCGTGTTGTGGTCGGTGACGACGACGAAGTCGAGGCCGCGGTCGCGCGCCAGCGTCGCGATCTGCGGCAGGGTCGCCGCGGCGTCGCCGCTCTCCTCGGAGTGGACGTGCAGGTCGCCGGCGTACCAGCCCGGCGCCGCGCGCACCACCACCGGGTCGAACGCGGCGCGCGGCAGCGGGGTCAGGGTCGCGGCGTCGTCGAAGGTCACCGTGATGTCGTAGCTGCCGGCGCCGCCGACCAGCTTGGCCTTGCCGATGACCAGGGTCCAGGTCCCCGGCGTCAGCGCGCCCTCGAGGTAGCTGCGCGACGACTCGGCGACGCCGATGACCGCCGGCTCGCTGTTGCCGCCGCCCCAGCCGCGGAAGCCCTCGGGCGCCCACACGCCCCAGTCGAGGATCTCGCTGGCGCCGCCGTCGGCGTGCTCGACCCGGAGCTCGGCGGTGCCGGCCGGGACGTCGAACGGGATCGTCACGTAGTCGCCACCGTCGGCGGTGACCGGGCCCTGGAAGTGCAGGCTCGAGATCACCGCGGCCCACAGGAGCGTCATGGCCGCCATGATACCCACGAGGACGCCCTTGGCGGCACGGGTTTCCCCGGGCATGCTGCGCCGGCCGTATGTCCGAGCATCCCGGGTTCGAGCTGTTTCCGCTGACCGCGCGCCAGAAGGTCGCGACCATGGCCGCGTCGCTGCTGGGCCTGCTGCTGGCCGCGCTCGATCAGACGATCGTCGCGACCGCCGGCCCCGAGATCCAGCGCGACCTCCACATCGCGCCGTCGCTGTACGTGTGGATCACGACGGCGTACCTGGTGGCGTCGACGGTCATGGTCCCGGTGTGGGGCAAGCTGTCCGACCTCTTCGGCCGCAAGCGGATCCTGCTCGCCGGCATGACGATCTTCCTCGTCGGCTCCACCGGCTGCGGCCTGGCCCAGTCGACCACCCAGCTGATCGTCATGCGCGCGGTCCAGGGCCTGGGCTCGGCGGCGCTGTTCACCAACGCGTTCGCGGTGATCGCCGACATGTTCCCGCCCGCCGACCGCGGCAAGTACCAGGGCATCTACGGCGGCGTCTTCGGGCTGGCCAGCGTCGCCGGGCCGCTCGCCGGCGGCTTCATCACCGACGGCATCGGCTGGCACTGGGTGTTCTTCATCAACCTGCCGATCGGCGCGATCGCGATCGCGTTCGCGGCGGCGCGCATGCCGTCGCTGCGGCGGCCGCGCCGGGTCAAGGTCCGGATCGACGTTCCCGGCGCGCTGGCGCTCAGCGTCGCGGTGGTGCCGCTGCTGCTGGCGCTGTCGCTGGGCCACGGCGCCCACGCCCAGACCGAGGGCGGCTGGGCCTGGGGCTCGTGGCAGATCCTCGGCATGTTCGGGGTCTCGGCGGTCGGGGTGCTGGCGTTCCTGTACGCCGAGGGCCACGCCAGCGACCCGCTGCTCGACCTGCGCCTGTTCGGCGACCGGCTGTTCGCGCTGGGCAACCTGGCGACGTTCGTGATGGGCCTGTCGTTCCTGTCGGCGATCGTCTTCCTGCCGCTGTTCATGGTCAACGTCGTCGGCCTGTCGGCCACCAACTCGGGCCTGACCACGATGCCGCTGACCTTCGGCATCGTCATCAGCAACGTCGTCGTGGGCCAGATGGTGTCGATCATCGGCCGGTTCCGCTCGGTCATGCTCGGCGCCGAGGTCCTGCTGATCGTCGCGTTCCTGATCATGGGCTTCACGCTGGCGACCGACTCGACCCAGCTCGGGGTGTCGATCAAGATGTTCGCGGTCGGCGTCGGCCTGGGGCCGGCCATCCCGCTGTTCACGCTGGCGGTGCAGAGCGCGGTGCCGCCGCACCAGATCGGCGTCGCGACCTCGACGGTGACGTTCTCGCGCGCCATGGGCACGACGATCGGCCTGGCCATCATGGGCACCGTGTTCGCGACGACGCTGGCGTCGCGCCTGCAAGCCGGCATGGCCGCGGCCCACGGCGCCGCCCGCGAGCTGGTCGCCCGGCAGGCGTTCACCGACGCGATCTCGCGCGTCTACCAGGTGTGCGCCGCGCTGGCGGTGGCCGGGCTGGTGGTGACGCTGCTGATCCCCGACCGTCCGCTGCGCCGCACCGCCGGGGCGCCGGTCGCCGTCGAGTAGCTTATGCTCGGGCCACCATGAAGTGGACCCGGGGACACCAGTCGTCCAACGTCGAGGACCGGCGCAGCCAGCGCTCGAGCGGCGGCGCGCGCGCCGCCAAGGTCGGCGGCGCCGGCGCGGTCGTCGCGATCGTCGTGGCGGTGATCGCGCAGGTGCTGGGCGTCGACGTCAGCGGCATGCTCGGCGGCGGCAGCGACACCTCGAGCTCGTCGTCGTCGAGCTCGTCGTCGTCGAGCTCGTCGAGCTCGTCGAGCTCGTCGTCGTCGGGCACGACCGGGTCGAGCGGCAGCAGCGGCGCCACCGCCGGCCAGCCGGATCCGGACGCCGAGATGGTCCAGTTCATCAGCTTCGTCCTCGACGACATCCAGGACACCTTCGCCACGATGTTCCGCGACCAGGGCAAGCGCTACGAGGCCGCCAAGCTGGTGATCTTCACCGACGAGGTCGACACCGGCTGCGGCCTGTCGTCGGCGGCGATCGGCCCGTTCTACTGCCCACCCGACCACAAGGCGTACATCGACCTGTCGTTCTACCGGGCCCTGCGCGACCGCCTCGGTGCCCCCGGCGACTTCGCCCAGGCCTACGTGCTGGCCCACGAGATCGGCCACCACCTGCAGAACCTGATGGGCATCGACGCCCGGGTCGCTCGCGAGGTCCGCAAGGACAAGCGCAAGGAGAACCCGCTGTCGGTGCGCCAGGAGCTGCAGGCCGACTGCTTCGCCGGGGTGTGGGCGCACTCGACCGGGCAGCGCGACCTGCTCGACAAGGGCGACATCGAGGAGAGCGTCAACGCCGCGGCGCAGATCGGCGACGACCGGCTGCAGAAGATGGCTGGCCAGCGGGTCAACCCCGAGACCTGGACCCACGGCTCGTCGGCGCAGCGCGTGAAGTGGTTCGAGGTCGGCTACGAGCGCGGCACCTTCGACGCCTGCGACACGTTCGCCGCCGAGTCGCCGTAGGCGCGGCGCGGTCACGCCCCAGGCCCGAGGGGCGCGGGGCGAGGGGCGAGGGGCGAGGGGCTCGCGCGAGGGTCGACGCACGCCGCAGCGGCCGCGGGTGTGTCCGGCCACCGGACATACAATCGACCGGCGCGGTCGATTTCCCTTGACGGCTCGCGACAAGCGTCGCGGGCGACGCGCTCGAGGCGCGCGCAGATCGGCGACGAGCGGCGTGGAGCTGACGCATGGCGGCTGGAAGCGAGCGCGGACCCGTGCGACGGGGTCGAGGACGTCTTCGCGGCGCAGCGGCGCCGACAGGATGTCGAAACTCGCCGTGGTAGGGATGGAGTGCGCGTGTGCGCGGGAGGTGTGGTGATGTTCGATCGTGACGACGAGCGAGTGGATCTGGGGTCCGTCTTCGACGGTGCGGCAGGGTCGACGGGCGCGGACCGCGCGCCGCCGGCGGACGACTGGCGGCGCCTCGACCGCGCGCTGCGTGGCATCGCAAGGCGCCGCGCCGCGCTCGACGCCGAGGAGGCGCGCTGCCTGGTCGCCGCGCAGCGGCTCGCGCTGCACCGCCGCTTCGGCCACGCCACGCTGGCCGAGTACCTCGAGCGCACCCTCGGCTACGGGCCGCGTGCGGCACGCGAGCGGCTGCGGGTCGCGACCGCGCTGCAGACGCTGCCGGAGATCGCCGACGCATTGGGGCGTGGCGTCCATTCGTACTCGGCGGTGCGCGAGCTGACCCGCGTGGGTCGCGACGACACCGAGGCGGCGTGGCTGGCGGCCGCGGCCGGCAAGACGGTGCACGAGATCGAGGCCATGGTCGCCGGGCGCCGCCCCGGCGACCTGCCGGGCGCCGAGGTCGATCCGACGGCGGTCCGGCGATCGCTGTCGCTCGAGGTCGGCACGGAGACGCTGGCGCTGTGGCGCGACGCCCGACTGGCGCTGGAGCTCGAGCGCGGCGGCGCGGTGTCCGACGACGAGCTCCTGGCCACGATGTGCCGCGAGATGCTCGGCGGCGGCCGCGTGGGTGCCCCAGACCACGCCGGCGGCGACGCGAGTCCCGCCGGCCGCGCCGCCTACCAGATCGCGCTGACCGTGTGCCCGACGTGCGACCGCACCACGCAGGACGGCGGCGGTCGCGCGATCGAGGTGCCGCCCGCGGTCGGCGCGCGGGCGCGGTGCGACGCGACCGTGCTCGGCCGCGTCGACGGCGACGACGTCGGCAGGGCCGTGCAGACCGTGCCGCCGCGGATCCGTCGCGCGGTGATCGCGCGGGACCACGGTCGGTGCCGGGTGCCGGGCTGCCGGTCGTCGCGGTTCATCGAGGTCCACCACATCCAGCCGCGCGCCCAGGGGGGCCGCCACACCGTGGCCAACCTGATCTCGCTGTGCGGCGGTCATCACGACGCGGTCCACGTGGGCCGCCTGCAGATCGCGCCCGCCGCGTCGGGTGAGCCGACATTCACCCATGCCGACGGTCGCCCGTACGGGGCGCCGTCGCCGTCGCCGACAACGCCGCGACGCCACGAGCGGCGGGTGTCGACCGAGCCGTCACGGTCCGCATCGCACCACGGGCCGCTCGCCGACGTCGAACAGGCCCTGCGCGGCCTGGGCTTCCCGGCCTCCGAGGCGCGTGCGGCGACGGACGCGTGCGCGGGCCACCTCGGGCAGCCGCTCGCGGAGCTGGTCAGGCGCGCGCTCCGCGCCGCGCACAAGCCGTGAGCCGCGCGGTGCGGCGCGGCGGTGACAGGCCGCGGCACAGAGCCGGGGAGCTACGGGACCGGCACTGCCGCTACGGCTGCCGCGACGCCAGCCAGGCGTCGAGCTCGGGGCCGGTGGCGGCGCGCGCGGCGATGCACTGGTCCATCGACTCCAGCGCCTGGGCGACCGTGCGTGGCCCACCCTCGAGCGGCGCGATGTGCGCCGCCGCCCACTCGGCCGCCGACGCGCGATCGCCGGCGTCGCAGGTGGCGGTGAGGTTGTAGGCCAGATCGGGCAAGAAGTCGGGCGGCATCCGCGCAGCCACCTCGTCGAAGTGGCCGCGCACGAAGGCCGCTCCGACGGCCCACTGCGCGGGGTTGTCGAGCGCTCCCCAGAACAAGACTCGCGCCGCCCCGGGATCGACCCTCGCGTCGAGCGCCAACTGCATCGCCTGGTCGCCGTGAACAGGATCGTCGTCAACCATCAGCGCCCTGAGCAGCTGCAACTGGATCTGCGCGTCGTCGGTCCCGAGCGCCGCGTCACGCAGGGTCGAGAACATCTCCTTCGAGCCGCGCACCGCTGCCGCGAGCACGCCATTGCGCACCAGCAGCGGGAGTTGCTGCCAGGTCGCGGCGAGCTCGACCGCCCGCGACAGCAACTGGGATTCGCCACCGTCGACGGCCACCAACGGCACCAGACTGCGACGGCGGCGCTGGCGATCGTCGTCGTCCTTCTTGTCGGGTAGCCAGCCCAGCTTGCGCGCCGCCTTGCCGTAGGTGTCGCGGATCCAGGTTCTGACCTGTTCGCGATTGCCATCGCTGCTGGCCGCCAGCAGGTCGTGCGCGATGCCGACCGCGACGTCGACGGCCTCGGCCGAGCCGTCGCGCAAGAGCAGCGGCACCAGCCGAGGCTCGACGCCGAGCGGCAGGTCGCCACGCCGGACCGCGGCCCGGACGTCGGCCGCGAGCGCGATGCGCTCGGTGGGGAGGAGCATCCCCCATCCCTTGGCGACCAGGTGATCGAGCGCGTCGGCGTCGAGGCCGTTGCGGTAGTAGCCGGTGCCATCGGCGACCGGCAGCACCCACGTCGGGCACGTCGGTCCCTCGAGCGTCCAGTCCGTGGACGCGTCGTCGAGCATGCCGCACTGGGTCGCGCGGGTCTTGACGCCGCCGTACGCCAGGCAGACCGGGACACGCCACTGCTCGTCCCCAGACGACGACGACCCCCGGGGCAAGCTGCGCCGCTGCCGCAAGGTCACTACCGGCGACTGCTTCTTCTCGCAACGGATGGTGACGGACACCACCGGCGCGCCGGGCTGATCGAGGAACGTCCGGAACGCGGTCGAGACGTCGCGCCCGGCGGCGGCATCGATCGCCTTCAGGAAATCGCCGGTGGTCGCGACGCCGCGGGCGTGGTCGGCGAGGTACGTGCGTACGCCGGCCTGGAAGACGTCGGCGCCGACGGCAGCCTCGAACATGCGCAGCACCGAGGCGCCCTTCTGGTACGTGATCGTGTCGAAGGCGTTCTGGATGTCGTCCCGGGTGACGATGGGCTGGCGAATCGCGCGCGCGCTGACCAGCTCGTCGGCGGCGAGCGCCTGGTTCCGCGCAGCGACCGGCGGCAGCCTGCTGGCGCGCGCCGGCGAGTAGGCAGCCACCACCTTGGGCTCCATCCAGGTCGCGAAGGCCTCGTTGAGCCACAGATCGTCCCACCACGCCGGCGTCACCAGATCGCCGAACCACTGGTGCGCGATCTCGTGGCCAGCGATCTCCAGGTACCACTGCCGTTCGTCCGCGGTGGCGGCCTTGGGATCGTGCAACAGCAGCGCTTCGCGATAGGTGATCAGACCCGCGTTCTCCATGGCACCGCCGCCGCTCGGGACCGGCACGCTGTCGAGCTTGGGGAACGGGAACGGTGTGCCAAACCAGCCCTCGAGGATCGAGACGACCCGACCAGTCGACTCGACGGCCCACGCCGCGCGCGCCTGGTCGCCGCGAAGGGTCACGATGCGCATCGGCGCGCCATCGCTGGTGGTGCCCGCGTCGACCAGCTCGAACGGGCCGACCGCGAACGCGATCAAGTACGACGGCAGCGGCTCGGTGGGCGCGAAGTGCACGCGCACGCCGGTGTCGAGCTGCTCGCGGCCGGCCTCGGGTGCGTTGCTCAGCGCGGTGAGGTCGGCGGGCACGTCGAGCGTCAGGGTCCAGGGCACCTTGACCGCCGGCTCGTCGACACACGGGAAGGCGCGGCGTGCCGCGGTCGGCTCGAAATCGGAGATGACGTACCGCTCACCCTGGTAGCGCTGGACGAAGACACCGTGATAGTCGGCCGTCGCCAGGTCCCCCTCGTACGCCACCGCGACGTCGACCGTGGCGCCCGCCGGCAGCTCGCGCGGCAGGCGCAGGGCCAGGAAGTCGTGCGGCTCGGTCACGACCTCGGCGGCGAGCACGTCGCCGTCGACCGTGACGCTGGCGTCGCTGACGCGCAGGCCCTCGGCGTCGAGCCAGATCACGGCGGTGGCGCGGACCACGGTGCCGGCGATGTGGATCTCGCCGGCGAAGGTCGGCGACGCCGGATCGATCGCGAGCCGCGCGTCGTACCCGGTGGGCTGGAAGTCGCCGGGCAGCCGCAGGGTCGGCGGGGTCAGCGGCGCCGGGGCCGGCGGCGGCGCGTCGCCGACGCCCGCCCCCCCGGGGCCGGGGCCCTGAGGCCGGCCAGACGGCCCGGGGCAGCCCGCGCAGAGAGCGAACACCGCGACAATCAAGGAGTTCCGGCGCATGTGCGGCGCAGCCTACAACGGCCCGCCGCACCCGGCACTCGCAACCGTCCCGGCGGTCGCGGTGTCGTCCCGGTGAAGGCCACGGCATCCCGATGAACACCGGCAACGACTCGAACCCGCTGCTCGACCTCGGCGCGCTCCAGGAGCCCGTCGATCCCCGCGTCGCCGAGCGACGCGCCCGCGACGCCGCCGACCGCGCGATCCGCGAGCTGACGGTCCGGGTCGCCAGCGTCCAGGCCGACGCGTCGGTCGAGCGCGAGCGGCTGCTGGCCGAGCGCACCCGCCTCGAGGTCGAGCTGGCGCGGGCGCAGGCGCGCCGGCCGCGGCGCTGGCCGCTGTGGCTGGCGATCGCGGCGTGCGCGGCGTGGGCGGCGGCGTCGACGGCGTGGGCGAGCGGCCGCATCGACGAGTCGCGCCGCCAGAGCGCCCGCACGATCGCCGCGCTGGCCCAGCGCCTCGACGACCAGGTCGCCGCCGCCACGCGCCGCGCCGACGCGCGCTGCAGGCCGCCGAGCGCGCGGCCGAGCAGGCCCGCGGCTACGGCGCCGCGTCGGGGCCGGCGTCGGCGGGCAGCGGCGTCTCGCACGCTGCGAGCCCGCCGCCGGCCAGCTCGCGGTGACAGCGGTTGTCGTCGCCGCAGGCGTAGTCGGCGGGACACCGCTGACCGGCGCCGCACACGAACAGGCAGTTCGCGGCCGGCGGATCGAAGCAGCCCGCCAGCGCGGACGCCGCGACCAGCGCGGCCAGCCCCCCGGCGAGACGACGTCGCATCCGCCGATCGTACCGGAGGGCGGCGGCGATCGCTACTTCGACAGCTTGCCGGCGGCGTGGAAGATCCGCGCCACCGCCTTGCCGTCCTCGTCGACCACCTGCGACCACAGCGCGTGGATGCGCTTGTGCTTGGCGTCGACCAGCAGCGTCGCGTACTCGCCGGTCCACACCGCGGCGTGGCGGGCGAAGCTGTAGCGGGCGAACGGCTGGCTCGACACCAGGTCCGGCGCCGCGCACTTGCTGGTCGTGCAGGTGGTGTGGGCGATCGCGCCGCCGCCGCGGCTCTCGGCCCAGGTCAGGTGGACCTTGCCCGACGCGTCCTCGGCGAGGTTGGGCACCGAGTGGTTGCAGGCGCTGCCGGCGTCGACCAGCATCCGGCTCCACTTCTTGCCGTCCTTCGACGACACCAGCGCGATGTTCCACTTCAGGTCGGGGCCGCCGCTGGCGTAGGCGATGTCGACCCGCTTGCCCTTGGCGTCGATGCCCAGGGTCGGGTTGACGAAGTAGAACGGGATGTCCTCCGCCGACGCCGACACCGTCACCGGCTCGCTGAAGGTGGCGCCGCCGTCGGTCGAGCGGGTGTACTGGATCGTGCCGTCGGGGCTGCCGAACGCGTGGGCCGGCGACGACACCACCGCGACCGCGTGGACGACGCCCTTGCTGTCGACCTCGAGGTCGCCGTAGGCGCCGGGCAGCACCGCGACCGAGGTCTCGCTGAAGGTGTCGCCGCCGTCGCGCGAGGTCACCAGCCGCATGCCCTCGGCGGGCTCGCTGTAGTACGAGACGTAGATGATCTGCTTGCCCTTCTTCTTGGGGTCGGGACCGATCGCGATCATCGGCTTGTCCATGCAGCCGTCGGTGCCCGCCGGGCAGTCGGCGACCGCCTGGATCGGCCGCGGCTCGGTCCAGGTCTTGCCGCCGTCGGCGGAGCGGGCGTAGCCGATCTCCATGTTCTTCTCGGGGGCGTGGCCGCCGTCGAAGCCGAGCCACACCGCGTGGACCACGCCCTTCTTGTCGACCGCGACCCACGGGTCGAAGTGGTTCTCGCGCGCGGTCTTGAACTCGCGATCGCCCTCGATCAGGGTGCCGTCGGCGGCGACCCGGACCATGCCGAGCGAGTTGGGTGCGCCCATCGCGCCGCCCGCGATGTACAGGCCGACGATCGCGCCGTTGGGCAGCAGGCCCGCGGCGATCTCGTGGTGGTAGAGGCCGGGGCCGGCCGCGGTCGAGACCTCCTCGGCGGCGTCGAAGATGCCGCGCTTGCGCGCCGGCTCGTCGCAGGCCGCGATCTTGGGCCCGAGCATCTCGGGCATCGTGCACGCCTTCCAGGTCGGATCGCAGACGTAGCCCTCGTCGCCGCGGCAGTCGGCGTCGCTGGCGCAGCCGGCCAGGCACACCTCGCCGGCGCGCGGGCTCTCGGCGCAGACGCCGTCGCCGCAGGCGGTGCCGGCGCCGCCGCAGAAGCTCATGCAGTAGCCGCCGGGGAACATCGGCATGCAGAACATGCCGTCACCGCAGCTGCCCTGGGGGTCGGACTCGGACGGCTCGCAGGCGGCGCCGCGCGCGGCCTTGGTCACCTGGGAGGTCGCGGACCCCGAGCCGGCACCGGAGGCGCCGCCACCGGCGGGCTCGTTGCTGGACTTCTTGGCCGGGGACGAGCACCCGGCGACCACCACGACCATGACCGCGATCCACGTCTGCTTCACGAGAGCTTCTCCTTGAGTAGTTCCTGGACCCGCTGCGGGTCCGCTGCCCCCTTGGAGGCCTTGACGACCTGGCCGACGAAGAACCCCAGCAGGCCGAGCTTGCCGCCGCGATACTGCTCCACCTTGGCCGCGTTGCCGGCCAGGACCTCGTCGACGATCGCCGCGATCGCGCCGTCGTCGGCGGCCGCCGCCAGGCCGAGCTGCGCGACCAGCGCCTCGGGCTCGCCGCCGCGGGCGACCAGCTGCTCGAGCAGCTGCTTGGCGACCGGGCGGGTGATCGTGCCGGACTCGGCCATGACGACGAAGCGACCGAACTGCGCGGCCCTCATGGGGGACTCGGTCACCGGCCGCTCTCCCAGAACGCCCGACAGCTCGTTGGTCATCCACCGCGCCACCGCGGCCGGCGCGGCGCCGGCGACGTCGATCGCGGCGTCGAAGAAGCTGACCAGCGCGGCGTCGCCGGTCAGCACGTCGGCGTCGCCCTCGGCGAGGCCGTGGACCTGCTGCAGGCGGTCGTAGGCGGCGGCCAGCGCGGGATCGCGGACCCGGGCCTCGGCGCGGTACTCGGCCTTGCTGCGGCGCGGCGGCCGGGTCTTGGCCTTGGCGCTCTTCTCGCGCGGCGCGTCGGCGGCGGGCGCCGTCGCGGCGTCGGCCTTGCTCGCCCACGAGTCGCGCAGCGTCACGATCCGGTTGAGCACGAGCGCATCGGGGCGACTGTCGACCGGATCGACCGCGAAGTAGCCGACCCGCTCGAGCTGCCAGCGGCTGCCCGGCGCCGCGCCGGCCAGGCTGGCCTCGAGCTTGGCGCCGGCGACGACCTCGAGCGACGCCGGGTTGAGGTTGCCGAGGAAGTCGCCGCCGGCGTCCTCGGGCCGCGGGTCCTTGAACAGCCGGTCGTAGAGGCGGACCTCGGCGTCGAGCGCGTGCGCCGCCGACACCCAGTGGATCACGCCCCACACCTTCTCGCCGGCCGGGTTCTTGCCGATCGTGTCGGGCAGGTGGCGGCACCGGACCTCGACGACCTCGCCGTCCTGCTCGACGACGTCCTCGCAGGTGACGCAGTAGGCGTGGCGCAGCCGGACCGTGCGGCCCGGCGCCAGCCGCTGGTAGTCGGCGGGCGGGTCCTGGGCGAAGTCGTCGCGCTCGATCCACAGCGTGCGCGAGAACGGCAGCGGCCGGCTGCCCGGCTTGCCGACGTCGGCGGGGAAGTACGGCGCGTCGAACGACTCGACCGTGTCGTCGCCGTAGCTGGTGATCGTCAGCTTGAGCGGGCGCACCACGCCCATGACCCGGGGCGCGGTCCGGTTGAGATCGTCGCGGACGCAGTACTCGAGCTTGCCGATGTCGACCACCGAGTTGGCCTTGGCGACGCCGACCAGCTCGGCGAACGCCCGGATCGCCTCCGCGGAGTAGCCGCGGCGGCGCATGCCCGCGATCGTCGGCATCCGCGGATCATCCCAGCCCGCGACGTGATGGTCGACCACCAGCGTCAACAGCTTGCGCTTGCTCATGACCGTGTAGTCGAGGGCGAGCCGCGCGAACTCGATCTGCTGGGGCCGGCTGAAGCCGTGGCGCTCCGACACCCGGGTGTGCTCGACCACCCAGTCGTAGAGCTCGCGGTTGTTCTCGAACTCGAGCGTGCAGATCGAGTGGGTGATGCCCTCGATCGCGTCCGAGATCGGGTGCGCGTAGTCGTACATCGGGTAGATGCACCACGCGTCGCCGGTGCGGTGGTGGTGGGCGTGGCGGATCCGGTACAGCAGCGGATCGCGCATCTTCATGTTGGCCGAGGCCATGTCGATCTTGGCGCGCACGACGCAGGCGCCGTCGGCCAGGGCGCCGCCGCGCATGTCGCGGAACCGCGCCAGGCTGTCCTCGACCGGGCGATCGCGCCACGGCGACGGCCGCCCCGGCTCGGTCAGGGTGCCGCGGTACTCCTTGATCTGCTCGTCGGTGAGCTCGCAGACGTACGCCTTGCCGTCGCGGATCAGGTCCTCGCACAGCGCGTACATCTCCTCGAAGTAGTCCGAGGCGTAGAGCGCGACGCCGCCGAAGCTGAAGCCGAGCCACTGGATGTCGGCCTGGATCGAGTCGACGTACTCGACGTCCTCCTTGACCGGGTTGGTGTCGTCGAAGCGCAGGTTGCAGCGGGTGCCGTACTGCTGGGCGATCCCGAAGTTCAGGCAGATCGACTTGGCGTGCCCGATGTGCAGGTAGCCGTTGGGCTCCGGCGGGAAGCGCGTGAGCACGCGCCCGCCGTGCTTGCCGGTGCGGAGGTCGTCGTCGATGATGTCGCGGATGAAGTCGGTGCGCTCGTCGGCCACGCCCCGGGAATATCACGTTCGGGGCGAGGTCGCCTGCGCGCGCTCCCGGTGGCAAGGTGACGCGCGATGCCCCTGGCACGTTTCGCCGAGGTTTCGCGCCTGGACGACCGCGACGCGGAGCGCCGGCTGCGTCGCCGCGCTCAGCTCTGGCCGGTCCCCTGGATCAGGCTGAACACCGCGCCCTGCGGATCCTCGACCACCGCGATCCGGCCGTACGGGGTGTCGAACGCGGGCACGCAGACCTTGCCGCCCAGCGTCGTGATCTTGGCCGCGGTCGCGTCGGTGTCGTCGGTGCCCAGGTAGACCATCCAGTGCGGCGGGGTCTCGCCCCACTGCTCGGTCATCTTCATGATGCCGCCGACCGGCTGCTCGGCGCCGTCGCGGTGCAGCGTCACGTACTTGCCGCCCGGCATCGGCACGTCGCGGGCCTCGAGGCCGAACAGGCCGTCGAAGAAGCCGGCGGCGCGATCGAGATCGCGGGTGTTGAGCTCGCACCAGCACAGCGTGCCGGGCTCGTCGACGACCTGGGTGCCGGTGTGGCGCTTGCTCTGCCACAGCCCGAACGGGCCGCCGGTCGGGTCCGTCGCGAACGCCAGCCGGCCGGCGTCGAGGACGTCCATCGGCGGCGCGATGATCGTGCCGCCGCCCTCGGTGATCGAGGCGCACGTGGCGTCGACGTCGGCGGTGCCGAGGTAGAGGTTCCAGGCGGTCGGCATCGGCGAGCCGGGCGGCTTGCCGCCGATGCCGGCGACGGCGCGGCCGCCGCGGAAGCACATCGTGTAGTGGCCGGTCTCGGGCGTACCGATCTCGTAGGTCCAGTCGAACAGCGCGGCGTAGAAGTCACGGGCCGCCGCCGGATCGGTGGTCATCAGATCGATCCAGGTCGGCTCTCCGGGCGGATGCGTCTCGACGTGCGTCATGGTCCCTCCTGTGGGTGCGCGGCGACGCTAGCACGAGGTCCGGGGCACGCCGCGGGAGTGACGGCGCGCGACGCTCCTAGCCCTCGGGCGGCGGCAGGGTCTCGAGGTACGGGAACCGCTTGCCGCGGAACTTGAGCTCGAGCAGCTTGGTCGCGCCGATCGCGACGACGACCATCAGCCCGATCTGGTCGGCGAGGAACGGCAGCGCGTAGGCCTTGCGCCGGAACGCCCACCAGCCGGGCACGAACCACAGCGTGATCACGACGGCCATGCCGACGACCACCGCCGCGGCGCGGATCCGGCCCTCGCGGCGATCGCGCAGCCGCAGCTCGATGTCGTCGAACAGCTCGCGGGTCCGGGCCAGCCGCAGGTCGTGCACGGTGTCCGAGCCGCAGGCGGCGCAGGTCGCGGCCATCGCCGGCTGGCGGTGGCCGCACTGCGAGCAGGCGAAGTCGCCGGTGCCGGCGGTGGCGGTCGCGGTCATGGCCGCGACGCTATCACGGGCACGCGACGGTGGCGTCGAGGCGGTTGTTGCCCTCGCGGCACTCGGTGTTGGCGCCCTGGCCGGTGCCGTCGTCGTCGACGACGACCGTCACGGTGCCGTCGCCGGCGGCGAACGTGCAGTCGACCATCGTGCACACGCCCGGGTACATGACCTCGGAGGTCTGGGTCGTGCACGACGCCACCGCGCCGCCGCTCTCGTACAGCGACACCGGCACGCCGGGCGCGACCGGCTCGGTGCCGCGGTTGCAGACCTCGGCGCTGATCGTCACGTCGGCGCCCTCGCACGTGACCTTGGTCGACCGGACCGTGAGATCCGGCGTCGGCACCAGGCCGTCGCCGATGCCGGCGCCGGGCGCGTTCTGGCGGAACGTGTTGAGCCCCGGGACGTCCCAGTTGCGCAGCCACTCGCTGGTCCGCGGGATGCGGCCGTTCTCCTCGACGTTGGTCACGCTGTAGGCGTGCTGGTTCCAGATCCGCCGGGTGTTGACCCAGCGATCGAGCTGGTCGGAGATGACGCGGATGCCCGACGCGGTGGCCGGGCCGGCGTGCTCGGCGCGGCACACCTGGCCGACCGCCGACGGCCCCGCGATCGGATCGCGGCACACGAAGTTGTCGCCGCCGCAGTCGGCGTCGGCGCCGCAGCGACAGCGGCCGAGGGTGTCGCCGGCGTCGTCGCGGCCGCAGGTGGTCGTGCCCGGGCAGTCGGCGTCGTCGACGCACGACACACCGTCGAAGATCGGGTCGAGGGTCGGACAGCTGACGTTGCAGTTGGTGTTGGACCCGACGACGATCTCAGCGTTGAAGTCGCCGTCGACGTCGGCGACGATCGGCAGCTCGTACCAGGTGCACGACGTCCGGTAGCGGCTGTACATGACCTTGCCGGTGACGCCGTCGTAGACGCGGGTGAAGCACTCGTCGGCGTAGACGACCTCGGCGCGGCCGTCGCCCTCGAAGTCGAACACCGACGACCCGGTGACGTTCGACGACGCGTCCTGCGACGGCTGCGACCACAGGACGTAGTCGGTGCGGCCGCTGCCGCACACGTCGCTGGTGCCGCCGGCCTGGCAGTCGTAGTCGAAGACGGTGTACGCGGTGGCGCCGGCGACCGCGACCTCGACCCGGCCGTCGCCGTCGAAGTCGGCGATCGTCGGCGGCCCGCCGTTGCCGGGCGTGGCGCCCTGCAGGTTGCCGGCGAAGATCTCGCGCCCCGCGATCGACCACACGTGGAGGACGCCGAGGTTGACGTACGCGACCTCGGCGACGCCGTCGAGGGTGGCGCGATCGTCCTGCCCCGGATCGGCGCCGAAGGTGCCGAAGTCGGCGACCGCGACCCGGCCGCCGGTGGCGCCCAGCGCCGGGCCGTCGGGGACCCACGCGGTGTTGCCGATGTCCCACGCGTAGAGCTGCTTGCCGGTGACCAGCTCGGGCAGGCCGTCGGCGTCGACGTCGGCGACCACCGGGATGTAGCCGGTGGTGCGGGGCTCGAGGTCGGTGGGCACCAGCGCCTCGTCGAGCGCGGTGCCGTCCTGGCCGTCGTAGACCGAGCCGTAGAAGACGACCTCGGGCTGGCCGTCGTCGTCGAGATCGTAGATCGACGGGCCGGCCCAGTCGCACAGCGTGTCGGCGAACACCGACGTGGTCTCCCAGTAGATCTTCCAGGCGTCGTCGGTGGTGTCGAAGCGCCACGCCACCAGGCCGCCCTGGGTCCGCGCCGCGACGATCTCGGCGCGGCCGTCGCCGTCGAGATCGCCGAGCGCCACCGACGGCGCCGCGACCACGGTCGGGGCGTCGATCGTGTACAGCAGATCGCAGGTGCGGCCGTCGAGGATGCGGACGACGCCGAAGTACGCCGGGTTGGTGCCCTGGCAGCTCTCGGCGCCGCCGTCGGTGTAGTTGTACGAGATCAGCACGATGTACGGGTTCGAGAACTCGGAGCCGCTGCCGGCGAGCCCGAAGTCGACCACCATCGGCGAGCCGAGGACGTTCTTGTGATCCGGGTAGGGGTCGGTCGCGCTCGGGCCCAGCCACTCGCACTGCACGCCGGGCACGAACACGCCGGGCACCGCCTCGCGCACGCACGCCTCGTCGTGATCGCCGGACGGCCCGACGCCCCACGGCAGGCACTCGTTGGTCGCCGGATCGCACCAGGCGTCGCCGTCGCAGGCGCCGTCGACGCACGGCGGCGGATCGGCGACGCAGGTGTCGTAGCGGCACACCGTGCCGGGGTCGCAGGCGACGCCGCCGCAGGTCGCGGTGGTGTCGGCGTCGGGCGCGTCGCCGTTGCCGTTGTCGCAGCCGCCGCAGCCGGCGAGGGCGAGGCCGAGCGTCAGCAGGCACACCGGGAGGAGCAGACGGGAGGCTCGCCTCATGACCCGGGAGGATATCGCCGGCATGGCCAACCTGGCGAAGTTAATCGCCCGCGGCGCGGCGATCCGCCGCGCGACCAGACTGCCACGACAAAGTCCCTAGGCGTCGCGCGAGAGTCGGCGATACTGGATCCAGGATGTCGGGGGACATCGAGGCGTACCTGTTCCGGGTCGATCCGCGATCGCTCAGCGATCGGACGGTGGAGGAGCGATGTCTGCCCCTGCTGTCGCCGGCCGAGCGGGCGCGCCACGATCGCCTCGCCGCCAAGGAGCGCCGCCTCGAGCTGGCCGCGACCCACGCGCTGGTGCGCCTGGCCCTGGCGCAGGTCACCGGCGAGCCGGCGGCGACGTGGGCGGTGCGGCGCGACAGCCTCGGGCGACCGCTGGTCGAGGGGCCGGTCGCCGGCCTGCACGCCAGCGTCACCCACACGCCGGGCCTGGTCGCGTGCCTGATCGCGCCGTGCGACGCCGGCGTCGACGCCGAGCTGCTGTCGCCGCGGGTCCCGTACATGCGCATCGCCGAACAGGTGTTCTCGCCCACCGAGCTGGCGGGGCTCAAAGCGCTCGACGACCAGGGGCGCATCGATCGCTTCTTCCTGCTGTGGAGCATCAAGGAGGCGCTGGCCAAGGCGCGCGGCGAGGGCATCACCGCGCCGCCGGATCGCATCTCGGTCGAGCCCCACCCGGACGGCTCGGTCGAGGTCGACGTCCCGGCCGACTGCACGGTGACGTTCCGTCACTGGTGCGTCCACTGGCAGCGCCCGACCCCGGAGCACATCCTCGCCACCTGCGTGGCGACGCCGGACGGCCGACCGCCGATCCTCACCGAGCACGTCGGCCTGCCGTAGCGGGCACGGGCACGGGCGAGGTGCGTGGCGGCGACGGTCCGCGTATACAGTGGTCCCATGGCCGAGAGCCGGATCCGGATCGCGACCTGCCACAACCCCGCCGACGCGGCGCTGGTGCGCTCGATGCTGTCGGCGCACGGCATCGCGGCCGTGGTGTCGGGCGAGAACCACGCCGGGCTGCTCGGCGGCCTGGCCGGTGGCTTCATCTCGATGGACGTGTGGGTCGACACCGAGGACGCCGAGCAGGCGGCCGCGCTGATCCGCGATCTGCGCGAGGGCGTCGACGACGAGCTCGCCGAGGACGAGCTCGTCGACGAGGACACCGCCGAGGACGCCGCGCTGCACGCCGGCACCGCCGGCGCCGTGGTGTGGTCGGCGGACGATCCGCGGGTCGCGCTCGAGAAGCGGCGGCGCACCGGCGCCGCGGTGCTGCTGGCGTGCTGCGTGACCTTCGGCACCGCCCACATGTACACGCGGGCGTGGCTGCGCGGCATCACGCTGGCCGCGCTCGAGCTGGTCGCGATCGGCGAGATCCAGCGGTCGTCGTGGCTGGGCTGGCCGCTGTTCGCGCTGGCGATCGCGACCGACCTGGTGGGCGCGGTGTGGCGGGTGCGGGTCGAGCCGGCGGCGACCGGCCAGGTGCCGACGGCGCGGCTGCTGCCGCCGTCGTGATCGCGACGACGCGGGCGCGCTCGCGTCGGTCGATCGCGGCCGGCCCACGCACGTGATCGCGGTCGCGTGATCGCGGCGACGCAGCCTGCAGATCGCCGAGCGTCCTGCGGATCCTGCAGGACGCGGCGACGCGCGCGCCACGATTCCGCGCGGTTGCCGGCTGGCCCGGTGAGTGCATCACGTCCCCTCGCCGACCGAAGGAGATCCCGCATGAAGTCCTACATCTTCGCCCTCGCCCTGGTCAGCGGCGCGACCGCGCTGTCGACGACCGCCAACGCCGACGTCCACGCCCAGGTCCGCGCCGAGGTCCGCGCCGACGGCCACTTCGACTCGAAGGGCTGGACCCTGCTCGGCGAGCAGACCGTCGACGGCAGGCACGACACCGACATCTTCCGGGTCGGCCTGCGCGAGGGCCGCTTCGAGAAGATCATGATGGTCGTCCTCGACGACGACCTGCAGCTCGACAAGATGCAGATCGCGCTGGGCAACGGCACCCTCGTCGAGCCCCAGGTCAAGCAGTACTTCGGCGAGGGCACCCGCACCCGCGCCATCGATCTGCCCGGCGAGGCCCGCGGCATCGACAAGATCACCCTGACCTACGGCAACGTCGCGCCCCGCGATCGCAAGGACAAGCGGCGCGACGATCGCCACGGCGTCCGCAGCGGCGGCGCCCGGGTCCAGCTGTGGGGCCTCGAGGCGGCGCCGCCGGCGCCCGCCACCGTCGCGATCGGCACCCGGCGCGTCACCGCGCGCAGCGGCAGCGTGACGTTCCAGGTGCCGTCGGCGTCGCGCAACCTCGACCAGCTCCAGCTCGCCACCTCCGGCTCGATGCGGATCACCCGCGTCGAGGTGACCTACACCAGCGGCCGCAAGGGCACGTTCCTGGTCAAGCGTGGCCAGGACCTGCCGTCGACCCTCGACCTCGACCAGACCCGCGCCGTTCGCTCGATCCGGATCACCTACGCCAACCCGGCGCGCGGTCGCGTCCGCGCCAGCACGATCGCGCTGACCGGCGTCGTCCACGCGACCCGTGACGGCGGCGGTCGTGGCGGCAGCCGCGGCGGCGCCCACGGCACCGTGCGCATCTACTGATCGCGGCGTCCGGCCCGTCGCGCCGGCCCCGGCTTGACAGCCGGGCGCCGGCGCGCGCTGTTTCGGGGATGACGCGCGCCCACCTGCCCGCCCTGCTGCTGGCCGTCGCCGCCTGCGGCGGCGGCGCCACGACCTCACCGTCGACCGGCCCCGAGATCGCCAACCACCCGCCGACCGTGGCGACCGGCCCGGCGCCCCAGCTGGCCCGTGCCGAGCTCGACGGCGCCCCGTTCACCTGGACCGGCCTGCCCGCGATCACCGCCGACGGCGCCGACCTCGTCGTGGCCGACGTCAGCGATGACGGCGCCCGCGCCAACCCGAACCTGTCGCTGATCGTCAAGGACCGCGCCGACGCGGTGGTCGAGCGCCAGGTCATCCTCGATCCCGATCACCAGGACGGCGACTGGCGCACCGCGCTCACCGAGGCCAACCACTACCTCGACACCCTCAACGCCACCCGCGACCTCCACCCGATGACCGCGATGGTCGACGATCCCGAGGCCGGCGTATCGACCGCGCGCGGCGCCGGCTACGACCTGGTCTGGGACGAGACCCACGTCTACGTCCGCCGCGGCGACGACGTGATCGTCGATCGCGAGCAGCCGAGCTGGGCCACCGGGGTCAGCCCGGCGTGCGACCCGCAGGTCTCGCCCACCGGCGGCGCCGACTGGACCTGGCCGTCGCGCATCGAGGGCGCGTGGATCGACGCCGAGCGCAAGGTCGTGCTGTTCCGGCTCGTGTTCCTCGGCAGCGACGCCTGCTGGGAGCCGGACGGCGCCTTCCACGTCGTCGGCTGGGAGTAGGCCCCGCCGCAGCTACAGCACGAGGCGCAGGCCGAACGCGACGCTCGCCGAGCGGACCGGCATGAAGTTGAGCTGGACGAAGGTCTTGAGCTTCCAGAAGTTGGCCTGGACGCCGGCGAGGACGCGGCCCTCGCCGGTCGACGGGCCGTGCTCGCCGGTGACCTGGACCTGCGCGGTGCCCATGTTGACCTCGGCGCCGTCGCTGGGCCGGATCGCGGTCATCGTGCCGTCGAGGTCGGCGTCGAGGCTGGCCTTGCCGAGCTGGACGTCGATGCCGCCGCCGGCGTAGACGCTGAGGAAGTAGAGCAGGCGCAGCGAGGTCGTGGCCTCGAGCGGCACCACCACCGCGGTGGTCGACAGCGCGAACGTGCCCTGCGCGGCCAGCGTGACGTCGCTCGAGCCGCTGGTGCCGCCGAGGGTGAAGCCGGTCTCGAGCGCGTCGCCGCTGTCGAGCGAGAACGCCCACCGCGACATCTCGACGCCGGCGGTGACGTCGAAGCCGCCCCACTGCAGCACCAGCGCCTTCTTGCCGCGGGTCGGGCTGAAGAACTTGTACTGGGCGTGGGCGCCGACGCTGGTGATCGAGCCGGTGAGCTTGTCGAGGCTGCCGCTGCGGTAGAAGGCGTTGCCGTAGATCGTGAGCTGCGGCAGATCCCAGCGGCTGAAGTTGAGGCCGCCCATCAGCGCCAGGTTGGGCGCGACGCCGGCGACCGGGTGGTCGGCGCCGGCCTCGTCCTGGCCGAGGTCGCCGACCGCGACCGCGACGTTGCCCGACACGCCCAGCATCAGGCCGTCGGCGTTGGCGGCGTAGTCGACGCCGATGCCGCGGTTGGAGAACGAGGTCGCGTCGGCGAACGCGCGCAGGAAGTCGTCGACGCGGTTGACGTCGTAGGCCTCGGCGATCGCGTCCTCGGTGTCCTGCTGGAGCTGGGTCACCGAGATGCCGAGCGCGTTGGCCAGGTCCTGGCCGTCCTGGGTCAGCGTGATCGTGACGGTGCCCTGGGCGGCGGCGACCCCGGGGACCGCGAGAGCGGCGGCCACGACCGCCGCGACGAGGACGTGCTTCATGTCGATCCAGCGTACACCGGACCGCGCCGGCCTGGCCGACGACCTCGCGGGAGCGACGCGCCGGTTCAGGCGCCGGCGATGAACAGGTGCAGGGACGGCAGCGCGCCGGCGGCCCCGGGCGGCCACGGCCGGACGTCGATCAACGCGATCGCCTCGGTCCGCCGGCCCGGCTCGATGTCGTAGACGAGCTGGCGGGTCGCCGCGTACGCCATCGCCATGCCGATGCCGGCGCCGGCGCCCTCGGCGCGGACGTTGCCGACGCGGCGGGTGCACTTGGCGACGTAGCGGACGACGGTCGCGGCGTCGAGGCTGCCGAACCGATCGGTGACCTCGATCGCGAGGTAGCGGCCGTCGCAGCCCCAGCGGACCCGCGGCCGCTCGCGGCCGACCAGGGGCCGCTCGTCGGCGCGCGACACCTCGCGCAGGTAGTGGCGGCCGTCGTCGTCGATCGGCGCGTTGTAGATCGCGTTGAAGATCAGCTCGTCCGCGGCCAGCAGCGCCGACGCCTGGTGGCGGCGGCCCAGGCACATGTCCTCGAGCCCCTGCGCCAGGTCGTCGATGACGCGCTGGCGATCCGAGGTCGAGCGGACGTCGGTGTCGCGGACGATCGCGCCCCACCCCAGGTACTTCTCGAGGCCGAACAGATCGCGGCGCAGCAGCTTGGCCGCGGTGACCGCGAGCTCCTCGGCCTGGACCGGCATGGTCGAGGTCACCAGGTGCTCGAGCCCGGCGAACCCGAAGACCTCCTCGCCGGTCACCGCCGGGTCGTCGTGGACGATGACGACGTCGGCGCAGCCCTGGACGCGCGCGTGCTCGAGCATCAGCTCGCCGGCGTCGGTGGCGCGGACCCGGCTCGCCATGACGATCAGCGACGGCGTGCCGTCGCGCAGCGCCAGGCGAGCGTCGTCGATCAGGTCGAGGACGACGACCGTGCGCAAGGTCGCGGCCAGCACGCGCTGCAGCGCGCGCTGGGCCTTCCGGTCGGGATGCACCACCAGGATGGAGCCATCGAGCTCCGCCATCTGCGGCGATGGTAGCGTATCCACCGGGTCGACGACCAAGCGACGTCGGCGACGCCGCGGATGGCGGGGCCCGCGGCGGTTGCCAGGCCCCGGGGCGCCTCGTATAGGATCGACGCATGGGCAACTCGCCGGGGTCGATGCTCGTGATCGTGGTGCTGGTGGCGGCCGGCGCGTGTTCCAAGAGCGACAAGGGGGCGACCGCGGGCCCCGCCGCGGACGTGCCCGGCGCCGGCGCAGCGTCCGGGTCGACGAAGTCCGGCGCGGCGACGACGACGGAGACGACGCCGCCACCGACCACGACCGGCGACGATCCGACCGGCGACGACCCGACCGGCGACGATCCGACCGGCGACGACCCGACCGGCGACGATCCGACCGGCGACGAGGTCGTCGATGACGACCCGCCGGGCCCAGGCGAGGACCCCGCGGCCCAGGCCGCGGGGCCGGGGGGGGACCATCCGGCGGCGGTGACGATCGGGCGGCGCTTCGACGCGCGGGAGGACAACGCCGCTGCCGAGCCGGCGATGTTCTCGCAGGACGGCGACTTCCTCATGTGGAACGACCGCTGCGGGCTCTACGCCGACACCGGCACCAACGCCCTCTACGTCGTCTGCGACGGCGAGGTCAAGTCGTCGCCGATCCGCACCTCCGAGGAGGTCGCCGACGTCATGCGGCAGGTGAGCGCGCAGTCGCGCGCAGGCCACGACGCCACCCAGGACATCATCAACAACTACCCCACCGGCGGCAGCGGCAAGCGCGACCACTTCGACGACCAGGGCAACTTCAAGGGCAACTGGTAGCGCCGCCTCGCGTCGCTGGCGGTGCGCCGGCGACGCGCGCTGCTATGGTGCCCGCGTGCCCTCCCTGCCCTACGCCCACCACGTCGAGCACGGCATGTTCGTCCGGTCCCGGCCGGGCCCGGCCGGCGCGCCCACGCTGGTCTGGCTGCACGGCCTCGGCGAGTCGGGGCGCTGCTTCGAGGCCGTCGCCGGCCACCCGGCGCTCGACGCCACGACCGCGCTGATCCCCGACCTGCCCGGCTACGGCCGCAGCGCGTGGCCGGCGTCGCCGCTCGGCCTCGAGGTGGTGGCCGATCTGCTGGCGGTGTGGCTGCGCGGCCGCGGCGGCGCCCGGCCGATCGTCGTCGGCCACTCGATGGGCGGCGTCCTGGCGGTGCTGCTCGCCGAGCGCCACCCCGACGTCGTCGCCCAGGTCGTCGACGTCGACGGCAACGTCTCGATCGGCGACTGCAGCTTCAGCGGCCGCGCCGCCCGCCTCGACGTCGACGCCTTCGTCGACGGCGGCTTCGCCGACCTGCGCGGGTTCGTGTGGGACGGCGGCGCCACCTCGGAGGCGCTGCGCGGCTACCACGCCAGCATGTGCTTCGCCGATCCGCGCACGTTCCACCGCCACGCCCGCGAGCTGGTCGAGCTCAGCGAGCCCGAGACCATGGCGGTCCGCCTCGCCCACCTGCCGGTGCCGGTCACCTACGTCGCCGGCGCGCCCGACGGCGCGTGCGCCCGGTCGCGCGAGCTGCTCGACGGCGCCGGGGTCGCGACGATCGAGATCGCGCCCGCCGGGCACTGGCCGTTCATCGATCAGCCCGGCGTGTTCGCCGGCGCGGTCGCGACGCTGCTGTAGCGCGGGCGGTCAGCCCGGCGGCAGCTCGTCGAAGGTCTCGAGCTCGGCGGCGTGGGCGTACCAGGGCGCGCGCGACGCGAAGTGGATGTTGAGCTCCGGCCGCAGGCCCGGGTCGTCGTCGAGGGCGCCGGCCGGGATCAGCACCGACGCGCCGGTGCGCGCCAGCCACGGCATCGGCGAGCCGCACACCGTGCAGAAGGCGTTGCTCCAGCGCGGCGCGGTCGGCAGGCGGAAGACCCGCACCAGCTCCTCGCCGCGCTCCCACGCGAACTGCGCCGCCGGCACGAACAGGTTGGCGGCGTGCGCCGAGCCGGTGCGCTTGCGGCAGCGCGAGCAGTGGCAGTACGGGAAGCGCGTGAACGGACCATCGACGCGGAACGCGACGGCGCCGCACACGCAGGAGCCGTGGCAGGTGGTGGTCATGGCCGCGACCGTAGCAGGCGGCGGCGCGGCGCGGGGTCCGC
This sequence comes from Kofleriaceae bacterium, assembly GCA_020633495.1. Classification (GTDB taxonomy): domain Bacteria; phylum Myxococcota_A; class Polyangia; order Haliangiales; family Haliangiaceae; genus WYBA01. Next base: position 242,236 of record JACKDR010000008.1, read on the forward strand.
TACTCGCGGCCGCCGGCGATCAGCGCGGCCTCGACGGTGCGGGCCACCGCGTCGTCGATCGAGGTCGCGGCGCGCCAGCCCAGGCGCTCGTGGGTGCGCGTCATGTCGAAGACGTAGCGCATCTGCTCGCCGTCGCGGTACGGCACCGCGCCGGCGTCGAGCAGCGGCATCAGGTCGACGCCCAGGTGCCGGCTGGTCTCCTCGACGACCTTGGTCACGACGTCGATCACCGGGACCTCGACGCCGCGGCCGACGTTGTAGGTCCCGGCCGGGGCGCCGTCGTCGAGGCAGCGCGCGATCAGCTCGACCGCGTCGTCGACGTAGAGGACGTCGCGGGTCTGGTCGCCGCGGGTCATGGGGAAGCGACGCCGCGACATCAGCGCGTTGAGCAGCGCCGGCACCAGCATCGCGCCCTTCTGGCCGGGGCCGAAGACGACGCCCATGCGCAGCAGGTAGGCGCCGACGCCGAGCCGCGCGGCGGCGTCGCGCACCGCCTCCTCGCCGGCGATCTTGGCCCGCGAGTACGGCGACGTGCCGCGCAGCGGCCGGTCCTCGTCGAACGGCACGTCCTGCAGGCCGTAGGCCTCGCCGGAGCCGAGGTAGACGAAGCGGGTCGCGCCCGACGCCTCGAGGACGCGCACCGGCGCCTCGACGTGGACGCCGACGCCCTCCTCGAACCGCGACACCCGGCCGCCGGCCGCCCACACGACCGCGTCGGCGCCGCCGGCGGCGAGCAACTCGGTGTCGCCGCGGCTGCCGATCAGGACCTCGTGGCCCCGCTCGAGGAGAGTCTCGGCGACGCGCCGGCCGATGAAGCCGTGGCCGCCCGCCACGAGGACGCGCATGCTGTCTCTTACCAGACCGCGACCGCCGCCTACAACCGCGGCTCGTGCTGGAGTGGCCCCGACCGGACCCGACGTACCACCTCGGCGCCCAGCCACCAGGTCCACAGGAGCGGCAGCGCCAGCGCGAACCACACCAGGGTCCAGGCCTTGCGCAGCCCGCCCGGGTGGCCGTGGCTGTCGTCGATGACCCAGTCGGCGGTGATCCAGTACAGCAGGAACACGTACGCCGGCTGCAGCAGCCAGTACTTCCACGGGAAGTAGTGGCCGACGATCCGGTGCAGGAACTGGAAGTGGCGGCGCGCCACCGTCGTCGTGCCCAGGTAGCGCTTGCCCATGCCGCCCGGGATGTCGAGCCGGCGCTGCATCGTGCACGCCGGGTCGAACAGGATGTACTCGTCGGGGCGCATCCGGGCCCGCAGCCGGTACGCGAACGACACCTCGTCCTCGACCGGCGTGCACTCGTCCCACAGCCCGGCGCGCGCGATCGCCGACCGCCGGATCGACGCGTTGCCGCCGACCACCGAGTGGACCCGCTTCTTGACGTTGACCTTGCTGTACGGCCGCTGCCAGCCCAGCCACGACAGGCTCATGACGTTGCGCTCGGCGCGCGCCATGTTGCCGTACGGCGGATCGCGGTCGCCCTCGACGATGGCGCGGCCGTTGACCGCGACGCAGTTCGGATCGACGTAGTTGGCGGCGTGCGACGCGATCCAGCGATCGTCGCCGGGCAGGTCGTCGTCGTCGATCAAGAGGACGATCTCGCCGCGCGCCGCGCGCACGCCCTCGTTGCGGGCGCGCGGGCCGCCCAGCGGCGGGAAGGTCAGGATCCGGACCCGCGGATCGGCGGCGAGCGCGGCGAGCCGGGCGCGGGCGTCGTCGGGCGCCTTGGTGGTCTGGTCGACCACGACGACCTCGAAGTCGGCGTCGCGCTGGGCCAGGATCGCGGTCAACAGCTCGCACAGCGCCGGGTAGCGGTTGTACGACCGCACCACCACCGACACCTGCGGGGTCGCGTCGGCCATCACGTCGTGGCCGCGGCGTCGGCCGCGGCCGCGGGCGCCGCGTCGGCGGCGCCGGGCCGCACCTTGAGGCACCACAGGTAGTGGTACGGGTTCTCGGGGATGAAGCCGCGCTCGACGACGTCGAAGTGGCGGGCGAGGATCTTGGTGATCTTGCGCGCGCCCATGCCCTTGCCGAGCTCCCAGTAGTGCTCCGGGATGGGCTTGTCCTTCCACGGCAGCATGAACTTGTGGCCCAGGGTCAGGTGGTGGTCGCCCCACCAGAACGACCACCGCACCCGCAGGCCCCGGTACGGCAGCGAGATGAAGACGTGCGAGGTCGCGCGCCGGGCGATGTTGGCCAGGCAGGTCTCGAAGTCCTCGAACGGCAGGTGCTCGAGGACCTGGAACGCGCAGATCGCGTCGAAGGTCAGGCCGGCCGGCAGGGTGTCGTCGAGCCTGGTGATGTCGGCGACGTAGTCGACGCCGCGGCTGGCGTCGATGTCGAGGGTCTTGACGTCGACCCCGGCGTGGGTCAGGTAGCTGCGGAACACCCCCGAGCCGGGGCCGATCTCCAGCACCGAGGCCGGGCGGGCCCGCAGCACCACGCGGAGCTGGTGCCAGTACGACATCCACCGCTCGCGGTCGTCGTACCGCTCGAAGTCGTAGTGGTCCGGCGTGACCTGGACCGGTCGCGGCGGGGCGTCCGACACGGCGGCATGGGTACACCGGATCCCGGCGGCCAGCAAGCCGGCTCCGATGACACCGCGACCGCCGCCGTGATATGCCGGGGACCGTGTCGGACGACGCGAAGCTGCGCAAGCAGGTCGCCCGGGGGGTGGCGTGGTCGGGCGCGTCGCAGGCGATCATCGCGATCGCCGACCTCGTGTCCCAGGTCCTGGTCCTGGCCCTGTGGGTGCCGGCGTCCGACTACGGCGTCGCCGGCGTGGTCCTCGGCCTGTACACGGTCTTCGACTACGCGGTCGACCTCGGGGTCGCGCCGGCGCTGATCCAGCGCGACGACCACACCCCGGAGAAGGTCTCGACCGTCTTCTGGTTCAACCTGATCATGTCGGGGGTCCTGTGCCTGATCCTCGCCGGGCTCGGCCCGCTGCTGGCGATGGCCCACGGCCACCGGGTGATCGGCTGGCTGCTGTTCGCATACTCGGGGAAGCTGCTGCTACAGAACGGCTTCTCGATCCCGATGGCGCTGCTCAAGAAGGAGCTGCGCTTCGCCGAGGTCGCCAAGATCCGCCTGGTCGCGCACCTGGCCGAGTCGGTGGCCCGCATCGTCTTCGCGTCGATGGGCTGGACGATCTGGTGCTTCACCCTGGCGATCCTGACCCGTGCCGCGGTGGCGGCGCTGATGGCGTTCTGGTTCCACCCGTTCGTGCCGAAGCTGGTGTTCCGGCCCCGCGAGGTCTCCGACTACGTCAAGTTCGGCGCCCGCTCGACCGGCAGCCAGCTGCTCTACCAGCTGTACGTCAACATGGACTACCAGGTGGTGTCGCTGTTCTTCGGCTCGGCCGCCACCGGCATCTACCGCATGGCCTACGAGGTCATCCTCGAGCCGGTCCGGACCATCACCAACGTCATGACCGACGTCGCGTTCCCGGCGTTCGCCCGGATGCGCCACGAGCCCAAGAAGCTGCACGACCAGCTGATCCGGTTCACCCGGCTCAACCTGGTCGCGGTGCTGCCGTTCCTGGTCGTGATCGCGCTGGTCGGCCCCGAGATCATGACGCTGCTGTTCTCGGGCAAGGAGCACCCGCCGGAGCAGCTCCAGCTGGCCGGCGAGATCGCCCGGATCCTCAGCTTCGTCGGCGTCCTGCGCGCGCTCGGCTACCTGGGGCCGCCGCTGCTCGACGGCATCGGCCGCCCCGATCTCACCCTGCGCTACATGATCACCGCGACGCTGATCGTCCCGACCGGCTTCGTCCTGTTCGCGTGGCTGCTCGGCCCGGTGATGGGGGTCCACTCGGTGGCGCTGGCGTGGACCGTCTTCTATCCGATCGCGTTCGGCGTCCTCGCCTACCAGGTCGTCAAGACCACCGCGCTGCCGGTCGGTGCCTACCTGCGGGCCTCGGCGGGCATCGCGGCGTGCGCGCTGATCGCCGGCGTCGTCGGGCTCGGCACGCGCGTGCTGGTCGACGGCCTCGGCACCGGCGCCCGCTTCGGCATCGTCGCCGGCGTCACCGTGGTCGTCATGCTGACCCTGCTGGTGACCTGGCAGGGCTTCACGCCGCGCAGCCTCAAGGCGTCGCTGGCGGGCGACCCGCCGGCGTGACATCCTCGGCGCCATGCGCGCCCTGCCCGTCGCCGCCGCCGCCCTGCTGATCGCCAGCGCCTGCGGCGGCCATCACGGCACCGCGGCCAAGCCGGCCGGCAAGCGCAAGGTCCGGATCGTCGACGCCGGCCAGATCTACGACGCGCTCAACACCACCGACTGCATCAAGTGGCCGAGCGACGAGGTCAAGAAGAAGGCCGGCTACCTGGCGTGGGGGCACTACTACCCTGGCGGCGGTGAGGTCGGCGAGGTCATCGCCGAGCTGCCGCACTGCGACGGCAAGACCCGGGTCGTGCTGGTCGCGATCGGCGACCACGTCGTGCCGGTGACCTCGAAGGGCGTCGAGGACGCGCCCGACACCGCCGACACCACGCCCGACGACGGCACCGGCGGCGACGGCTACGGCTTCGGCCTGATCGGCGGGCTCGGCGCGATCGGCGGCGACGCGTACGGCTTCGGCGACGGCTACGGCGATCTCGACTGGGGCGACGTCGGCGACGTCGGCTACGGCGGCCTGCTCGGCACCGACACCGGCTACACCTTCCAGATCGGCGACACCGTCGAGATCGTGGACACCGGCCAGCTCTACACGACGATCAACAACACCGACTGCCTCAAGTTCCCGAGCGCCGAGATGAAGAAGCAGGCCGGCTCCGGCGCCTGGGGCAGCTACTACCCGACGGCGGGCGAGACCGGCACCGTCGTCTTCATCGGCACGCACTGCGACAACTCCGCCACCGTCATCTTGGTGCTGCAGATCGGCAACTACCTGGTGCCGATCGGCGCCACCGGCGTCGCGCTGTACTGAGCGGGCTACCTTTTCGCCGGCGTGGTCGCCTTCGGCTTCGCCGGCGGCGGCGGCGCCGGACCCAGCGCGTCGAGCAGGCGCCGGTACGAGTTCTGGGTCGCGGCGCCACCCTCGCACGCGCGCTTCTTGCCCTCGCCGCAGGCGACGTCCTTGTCGACGAACGACTTGGCGCCGCACGGGGCCAGGTAGGTCATGACGTCCTTGCACAGGTACTCGTGATCGAGCCCGTAGGCGTGGGCGACCTCCATGCCGATGGTCTCGCAGGTCGTCGTCACCTTGTGGCTCATCGCGCCGGCGAAGCCGAACACGACCGCGCGCGGGATGATGCCGCCGTTGAACGGGGCCAGCCCGGTGATCCGCTTCTGCTCGACGCCGATGTCGGCGGGCTTGCCGCCGACCGCGACCAGGATGAAGTCGTCGGTGGTGGGGCGCTGGTCGGTGACCTCGACGTCGAACGGCGCGAACAGCTTGCGCACGCACGTGACCAGCTTCTTCCAGCTGGCCTTGCTGCCCTTCCAGCCAGGCAGGGTCACCGGGCCGTCGGGGTGGTTGGCGCGCAGCACGCTCGACAGGCCGCGCGACGCGTCGTCGTCGCCCGGCGACAGCGTCACCGGCGCGCCCTCGAGGAAGATCACCCGCGACGGCCCGCGCGGCTTCGCCGGACGGACGATCGTGACGACGTCGGCGGGATCCGGCATCTCCCAGCGGCCGGTCTCGACCCGGCGCACCACCACCAGGCCGACGTAGGCGCCGATCGCGAGCGTCGCGAGCAGACCGATCAGGACGCCGAGCCAGGCCCAGCGCCGTCGCCGCGGCGGCGCCCGACGCGGCGCAGGGATCGGCGGCGGACGGCGCGGCGCGGCGGGCATCGCCCGGGAGCATAGCGTGCTACTCGGCGAGCGCGCCCGTCGGCGACGCCGCGGCCACGATCGGCGACGGCCCGAAGCTGACCTCGTCGACGATGCGGCCGTGATCGTCGAGGTCGACGATCAGCGCCTGCTCGGCGCCGTAGCTGTGGGTCGAGGTGGTCCGGACGGGGTGTCGCACCATGCAGGGCGCGCCCTTGCGGCAGGTCTGCCGCGGCGACACCATCGCGGTCCGCGTCGACGTCCGGCGCACCCGCCGGTAGAAGGTCACCCGCAGCACGCGCGACTCGGGCAGCCAGGTCGGCAGCAGCCCGACCTCGGTCTGCACGGTCTCGTCGCCGTACGGCTCGCCGGACGCGGCGCGCGCGTCCTCGATCGTCTGGTCGGTGACGGGGCGGGTCGCGACCACCCAGCGGTCCCAGGCCGCGCGCGCCGCGGTCAGCGCGTCGGCGGCGACCAGCGGATAGGCGTCGGTGCCGTCGACGATCCGCGCGTCGGTGACCACGAAGTGCAGGTTGGGCGGCGCGCCTTCGCCGCCGTTGACCTCGACCTCGACCAGGTGGGCCTCGGCCGACAGGCCCCACGGGTTCGGGGTCAGGGCGTCGTACATCGCGGCGTCGAAGTGGCCGATGCGGCCGCCGGGCAGCGGGACCTGCCAGTCGCGCAGGAAGTTCTGGCCGCGGCCGTCGGACGCGAAGTACACGGCCTGGGCGCTGCCGCCGCGGTTGTAGAACCAGTACGGCGCGTGGTCGCCGGCGGCGCGCGGTGGCGCGATGAAGGGGGTCCAGCCGATCAGCTCGCCCCACGGGCCGCTCGACGCGATCACCAGGCCGACCTCGCGCGGGCCCAGGGTCGGCCACACCTGCGCCGGCAGGGCGCGCAGGAAGTCGGTGGCGGCGCCGCCGTCGCGGACGGCCACCGCGGCGGGCGCGGGCGGGCCGGCTCGCCGGGCGGCGGCGCCGGGCGCGATGACGGCGCCCCGCACGCGGCGGCGGCGGCCAGGGACAGCAGCAGGTGAGTTCGCAACTCGCGCATGATCGCTCGCGCGACGGACGGCCCGGTTCCCAACGCACCGGCGCCGCCGCCGGTCTCCAGGGTCTCACGGCATACTGCCGCCGTGACCTCGATCTCGGTCCTGCTGCCGTACCGGGACGCCGCCGCGACCCTGGCGGCCGCGGTCGACTGCGTCCTGGCCCAGCGCGACGTCGACCTCGAGCTGATCGCGATCGACGACGGCTCGCGCGACGACGGCCCGGCCTGGATCGCCGCCGCGGCGCGACGCGACCCGCGCGTCCGCGCGATCGCCAGCGGCGGCGTCGGCGTCGCCGGCGCCCTCGACGCCGGCCTGGCGGCCAGCCGCGGCGCCTGGATCGCCCGCATGGACGCCGACGATCTGTGCGCGCCCGACCGCCTGCGCCGCCAGCTCGACGCGCTGATCGCCGCGCCCGGGGTCGGCGCCCTGGGCACCGCGGTCGCGCTGGCCGGGCTCGACGGCGGCGCGCCCGGCGACGGCCTGCGCCGCTACGTCGCCTGGCAGAACGCGCTGATCACGCCCGCCGATCACGCCCGCGAGCTGCTGGTCGAGGCGCCGCTGTGCCACCCGTCGGTGATGTTGCGGCGGGACGCGCTCCGCGACGCCGGCGGCTGGCGCGAGGTCGACGGCCCCGAGGACTACGCGCTGTGGCTGCGCCTGCACGCCGCCGGCTGGCAGCTCGCCAAGCTGGCCGCGCCGCTGTTCACGTGGCGGCACCGCGCCGGCCGGGTCACGTTCACCGACCCGCGCTGCGCGCCGCCGCGGCTGCTCGCGACCAAGGCGCCGTTCGTGGCGGCGGCGCTGCGCGCCCGGGCCCGGCCGTTCGTGATCTGGGGCGCGGGGCCCACTGGCAAGCGCCTGGCCCGCGCGCTCGAGCCCCACGGCCTGCGCCCGGCCGCGTTCCTCGACATCGATCCGCGCAAGATCGGCCGCACCGCGCGCGGCGCCCCGGTGCGCGCCGCGGCCGACGTGCCCCGCGATCACACCGTCGTGGTCGCGGTCGGCGCCGCCGGCGCCCGCGCCCAGATCTGCGACCACGCCCGGGCGCTGGGCGTGGCCGACGACGCGCTGCTGCGGTGCGCGTAGCGCGCCGGCCGGGGCCGGCGCGCGGTCAGGCGCGGGCGTCGCGAGCCTGGTGGCTCAGTCGACGTCGATGACGGTGCCGGGATCCGACGGATCGATCGACCACTGGAAGTTGTCGATCAGCGCCAGCGAGTCGTAGATCGGGTCGCTGGTGTCCCACAGCGCGATGCGCAGCGTGATGATCTCGCCGCCGTTGACGTTGCCGCTGGTGGTCAGCCACCCGGTGGCGCCGCCGACCAGATCGTTGCCGCTGCAGTTGGTGCCCGCCAGATCGAAGCCGGTGCCGGTGAGCTCGGCGGTGCTGACGCAGGTGTTGATCGAGCCCGCGACCGAGCCCAGCTCGCAGCCGGTCGCGCCGTTCTTGCAGACCGTGAACAGGCCCGTGTTGCCGTACGCCAGGTTGACGCCGACCGGGTAGATCTGGTTCGAGCCGTTGACGTAGAACGCCAGGTTCTTGTCGGTCGGGTTGGCCGGCGAGCCGGTCCAGCCCGAGTCGAGCAGCACCACGAAGAAGTCGTTGTAGGGGCTGCAGGTCCACTCCGGGTACTCGGCGCTGAAGAAGTTGGTCGACAGGCTGAACGACTTGGCGTTGGTCGGGGTCCGGATCTTGAGCTCCAGCATGACCGAGTCGTTGGCGCCGTCGGCGATCGGGGCCGGGCAGCCGGGCGCGTTGGGCAGGCTGTTGCCGTTGGCCGCGTACCAGTCGGCCGGGAAGTTGGAGGTGCTGTTCATGTCCTCGCCGAGCTCGAAGGCGGCGAAGCCGGGGTTGGTCTGGTTGCTGGCGGCGGCGTGGCCGGTCGAGAACACCGCCATCGACTGGCCGTACTGCACCGCGGTGCCGCCGAAGTCGGGGCGGATCGACCGCTGCGCCGGGTCGGGCGCGCTGGTGCCGTCGGCGCGCTTGAACTGGGCGCTGATCACGCCCCAGCGGCCGTCGGTGTCGGTCGCGGTCTGGCACAGGTCCATCGCCTTGGCGTAGTCGAGCGCGGCGTTGGAGTTCGAGGCCAGCCCGCTGTCGCAGTTGGCGGCGATCGAGTTGTCGACCTGGCCGTCGCAGTCGTCGTCGAGCATGTTGCCCGGGGCCTCGAAGGCGCCGGGGTTGACCGCGGCCGGGTTGGTGCATCCCTCGGCGGTCGAGTCGCAGCAGTCGCCGCCGCAGTTGGTGTAGCCGTCGCCGTCGAGGTCGTGCTCGTCGTCGGCGGCGCCGTTGCAGTCCTCGTCGAGGCCGTTGCCGCAGACGTCGGCGTGCGGCGTGACCTCGCCCTCGCACTGGCCCCAGTAGCCGTTGTCGAGGCAGCGCTGGGTGCCGTGGGTGCACGGCCCGACGCCGTCGGTGCCGCTGGGGCCGCTGTAGCACTGCCGCGAATCGCCCGGGTCACAGGTCTCGGCGTCGGAGGTGCACTGGCCGCCGGCGCAGACCTGGCCGGTGGCGCAGGTCAGGCCGCAGCCGCCGCAGTTGGCGACGTCGGTGTCGATGTCGACACACGGGTTGTCACCGCAGACGGTGCACGTCGCGTTGGTGGAAGGACCGCAGCCGACGTTGACCAGGGTCAACGCGGCGCCGAGGACAAGTAGACCAAGGAAGTGTGCGCGCATGGACGGACCTCTCGAGAGGGCCAGGCACGGCGGATGCCAGCCCTCGGGAGGAACGTCACACATCGCCGACGCCGACGGCAACCTGTCTGTTCTGGCCAGGTTGCGGCCTTCCGGCATCAGCGGTGACAGAACGTCCTACATGGTCCTACCCGTGCCGCGGTGGCGACTCCGGCTCGTGCCGCGGCGCGCCGGCCCGGCGGCGCGCCGCGTGCGACACCCTGGCTCGGCAGGTGTCCAGGGCGCATGTCCAAGCCCCTCCCCGCCGTCGCCGCGCTGACCTGCCTCGCCGTCGCCTGTGGCGGCCCACCCTCGCCGGGCGGACCCGGTCCTGGCGGCCCGCCGCCAGGCGATCCCGACCCCGCCACGCGCCCCGCCGCGTGCCCGGTCGATCCGCTCTCCATCCCGTTCGGCCGGTACCTGCCGGCGACGCTGCCCGACGCCTTCGTCGAGGCGCCGCGCCCGCCGCACGGCTCGCCGCCGCCGTGCGCCGGCACCTACGTCGTCGGTCAGTCGCTCACCGGGGTCATCTGGGGCGACGCCTTCCCCGGCGGCGTCGACGGCCGGGTCACCGGCTGCGTCGCCGGCGCCACCTGGCGCGGCCGGGTGGCGCCCGGGGTCGTCGGGCCGCCGCCGGCCTTCGCCTGCGGCGCGGGCCGATCGAGCGCCACGATCACGGTCGACTTCGCGATCACCTACGGCGCCGACTTCGACCGGCTGTCCCTCGACGAGCCGCCCGAGGCCTGCGTGTACCGCTCGGGCCTGCACGTCGAGGCCTTCGACGGCCCCGGCGACGACAACCTCGACGCCGCGGTGCGGGATCGGGTCCGCGCCGACGTGCTCCGCCAGCTCGACCGCGACGTGGCGACCGAGCTCAACCTGCTGCCGCTGGGCGATGTCGCGTCGGGCGCGCCGCTGCGCGACGGCCACGACGGCCGATGCCCCGGCTGGACCGAGGCCGCGATGCCGCTGCCGTAGTCACCGCGACGACGGCGCCACGGTGCCGCGCACCGCCCAGGCCCGGCCGCCGAGCTCGAACGGCCGGTCGGGGCCGTCGCCGAGCAGGTGGCGGCGCAGGCGATCGGCCAGCGCCGCCTGGCGCGCCGCGGGCAGCGCGGCGACGTGGGCGCCGGCGGGGCCCTGGCCGAGGAGGAACGGCGCCCAGTAGTCGTCGAACGAGGCGAACCCGAGCTCGATCGTCAGCGGCGCCTCGACGACGTCGACCAGGCCGGCGGCGCGCCACAGCGCGCCGAGCTCGCCCTGGCGGCACAGCGGCAGGTGGGCCTCGTCGCGCGACGCCAGCGCCGGCGCCTCGGCGACCGCGTGATCCCAGAAGACGCGCAGCATCTCCATGCCGCCGCCGTAGTCCCAGACCGCGGCGGCGACGACGCCGCCGGGCCGGGTGACCCGCGCCATCTCGGCCACCGCGGCGGCCGGCTCGGGGACGAAGTTGATCGCCAGCAGCGACAGCGCGCGATCGAACGACGCGGTGGCGAAGCGCAGCTGGCGGGCGTCGCCGACCTCGAACGCGACCCGCGGATCGGCCGACGCGCCCGCGGCGTGGGCGACGTAGTCGGCGGACGGATCGACGCCGGTCACCCGCGCCGTCGCGATCGCCTCGCGCACCGCGAACGCCAGCACGCCGGTGCCCGCCCCGACGTCGAGGACCTCGGCGCCGGCGCCGACGTCGGCGAGGTCGATCAGCGCGGGGGCGAGCCGGCGGCTCCACCGGCCCATGAACCGCTCGTAGGCGTCGGCGCTGGAGAACACGCGCGAAGCCTACCGCGGCCCGTCGGCGAGCAACCGCGCCATCGCCTCGACCTCGGGGTCGGGCGCGCCCATCTCGGCCAGCGCGGCGGCGAGCGCGGTGACGTAGGTCCGGTTGTCGCCGCTGGGGCCGACCGACGTCCGCACGATCGCGGCGGTGACCTCCGGCGCCTCGGGGCCGACGAAGTGGCGGTTGGCGGCGGTCGCGACGTAGGTGACGACGCGCCGGCGCGCGGCGATCGGGCCGACCCGGTCGCCGGCCGCGAGCTCGGCGTCGAGCTCGATCGCGTCGTAGCCCTGCTGCTCGCGGATCTCGAGGCCGGCGCGGACCTCGGGCCACGCCGCCGCGGCGACCGCGTAGGCGCGACCCCACAGGGTGGCGTCGTGATCGGGCAAGAGCGTCAGGACCCGGCCCGGCGCGTCGACGGTGCCGCGGTGATCCGTCGACTCGAGCCAGAACCGGCGGGTCCAGCCGCGGACGCGGGCGGCGCGGCGCGCGACGTGGGCGAAGCCGGGTCGCCACACCAGCGAGCCGTAGCCGAACACCCAGGTGACGTCGTCGGCGTCGCTCACGGGCCGTCGTCGCCGCCGCAACGGAACACCCCGGCGAGCCGGATCGCCAGGGTCGCCGGCTCGAGCAGGTCGCCCGCGGCCACGGTCTGGCCGACCGCGACGGCCTCCTCGCGCGCGCCGCGCAGGCAGTCGAGCTGGACCTGGCGACGCGTCCCCGCCGGCATCGCGCAGGCCTCGGTGTAGGCCGCGATCCACTGCCGGCGCGACTCGTCGAGGATCGCCACCGCCGCCATGCTGTCGCCGCTGCCCAGGCGATCGATGACCTTGCGGCGGGTCGCCGCCGACCACGCCCGGTCGAACGCCCGCTCCGGGTGCGCGCAGTCGGCGTCGGCGCCGGTGGCACCGCCACCGCCACCGCCGCCGCCGGTGATCGCCAGCGCGATGCCGCCGACGATCAGCGCGCCGGCGGCGACGGTCGCGGCGATCGCCGGGCCGCCGCCGCGGCGCGATCGCGCGCTCGAGCTCGCGCAGCAGCGCGTGCATGTCGGGCCAGCGGGCCGCGGCCGCCGCGCGCCAGGCCGCGGCGCAGCACCGCGCGCACCTCCGCCGGGATCCCGGCGGCGTCGCCTGGGGCGCCGGCCGCGGCGGCCGCGGCCAGCTCGTCGAGGGAGCCGCCCCGGAACGGCCGCGCCCCGGTCAGCGCCTCCCAGGCGGTGACGCAGAACGCGAACTGGTCGGTGCGCGGGTCCGGCGCCAGGCGCGCGAACTGCTCCGGCGCCATGTACGCGGGCGTCCCGATCAGCACGCCGGTCTGGGTCAGCGCCGAGGCCAGCCCGGGATCGACCGGCGTCCGTCGCGGCGTCACCGGGGTCGCCGCGGCGACCGCGCCGGGGTTGCCGTCGAGGGTCGGCGACGTGGCCGCGGCCGGGCCGGCGTCGCCGCCACGGGGGTCGCCGTCGGGCGTGCTCAGCTCGAGGTCGCCGCTGCCGTCGATCTGACCGCGCGCCAGGCCGAAGTCGGTGACGTAGACGTGGCCGTCCCGGCTGCGCAGCACGTTGTGCGGCTTGAAGTCGCGATGGATCAGGCCGCCGTCGTGCGCCGCGGCGAGGCCGCGCCCGGCGGCGAGCAGCGCGGCGAGGACGTCGCCGCGCGGCGGCCGGGTCTGCAGCCACGCCGCGAGGTCGGGGCCGTCGACCAGCTCCATCGCGATGTAGTCGCGGGCGCCGTCGGTGCCGACGTCGTAGACGGTCAGGACGTTGGGGTGCTTGAGCCGCGCCATCGCGCGGGCCTCGCGCAGCAGGCGGGTCCGCAGCGCCGGCTGATCGCCGTGGTGCAGCAGCTTGATCGCGACCGCGCGCTCGAGATCGGGATCGAACGCGGCCCACACCACGCCCATGCCGCCCTGCCCGATCACGCGATCGAGGCGGTACTTGCCGACGGTCTGGCCGGCGAGCGGCGCGGACGCCGCCGGCCGGGCCGGCTCGGCGGCGGTGGGCCCGGTGACGTCGATCGTCATCGCGACGCTAGCGTCCCCGCGGCAGCGCCTTCGCCCACGCGGCCTCGTCGAAGCCGACCAGGGCGAGGTCGTCGTCGACCGCGAGCGGCCGCTTGATCAGCTTGCCGTCGGCGGTCAGGGCGGCGAGCGCCTCGGCCTCGCTCATCGTGGCGAGGCGCTCCTTGAAGTTGCCGTGGCGGTACGACTCGCCCGAGGTGTTGAACAGCTTGCGCAGCGGCACGCCGGCGCGCAGCGCCTGCTCGAGGACCCGCCGCGGCGGCGGCGCCTCGACGATGTCGACCTTGCGGTACGCGACGCCCCGGCCGTCGAGCCAGGCCAGCGCCTTCCGGCAGGTGCCGCACTTCGGATACTGATAGACGATGAGCGCCACGGTGAGGTTGTACCCCCGGGCGGCGGTCGCCGCGCAAGCGCGCGGCTAGCCAGCCTTCTTGACCTTCTTCACCTTCTTCTCGGCCTTCTTCATCTCCTTGGCGACCTTCTTGGCCACCTTCTTGGCGGCCTTGGCGACCTTCTTGGCCACCTTCGCCTGCTTGTCCTTCTTGGCCTTGGGCGGCTTGGGCGGCTTGGGCGGCTTGTCGGCCTTGGCCTTCTCGGCCTTCACCTTCTCGGCCTTGGGCTCCTTGGCCTTCTTCGCCTTCTTGGCCTTCTTCGCCTTCTTGGCCGGCTCGCTGGCCTCGACCGCCGCCGGCATCGCCTCGCCCGGCTGGTACAGGCCGATCCAGTTGCCCGCGGGATCGGTGAAGCCAGCGATGTGGCCCATGCCGCCGCCGATGTCGGTCTTGGGCATCGCCAGCGTGCCGCCGGCGGCGACGATGCGCGCGAGGTGGGCGTCGATGTCGTCGGTGTTGGCGTAGACGGCGACCGACGGCGCGCCGGTCGACGACACGCCGACCACGCCGGCGATGCCGCCGGGCCCGGCGGGCGCGACCATCGCCATGTCGCTGCCGTCGGGCGCGGGATTCATCTGCCACGCGAACACGTCCCGGTAGAACGCCTGCAGCCGGGCTGCGTCAGGTCCCTGGATCTGGAACCACGTCACTGGATGAGTCATGCAAGGCCTCCGTCGGGAATCCTCGCACGACCTCACCGCGCCTGTCGCGACGGCGCGGGTCACGAACGTCCACGGCGCTTCCCGTGGTGGCGCGACGGCGGCGCGAACCGCGGGCGCCACTCCCGACCGGGGGCGCCGCCGCCGCGCCCGCCGCGGACCGCGCCGGGCGCGCGCGCTGGCGTGATCGGGTAGCCTCGCCCGATGCAGGTCTACATCAGCGTCGACATGGAGGGGATCGCGGGGGTCGTCCACGTCGACCAGACCCGCCGCAGCGGCCACGACTACGAGCGCGCCCGCCGCTGGATGACCGCCGAGGCCGACGCCGCGATCCAGGGCGCGTTCGACGGCGGCGCCACCGGGGTGCTGGTCAACGACTCGCACGGCGACATGCGCAACCTGGTGCTCGAGGAGCTCGATCCGCGCGCCGAGCTGATCTCGGGGTCGCTCAAGCCGCTGTCGATGGTGCAGGGCGTGGGCGCCGCGTTCGGCTGTGCGCTGTTCGTCGGCTACCACGCCGGCGCCGGCACCCGCGCCGGCATCCTCGATCACACGTACTACGGCCGGGTCGTGGCGCGGTGCCGGGTCAACCGCCGCGACTGGAACGAGACCGCGATCAACGCCGCGGTGTGCGGCGCCGCCGGCGTCCCGGTCGCGCTGGTCACCGGCGACAGCGCGGTCTGCGCCCAGGCCCGCGAGTACCTCGGCGAGGTCGAGACCGTGGCGGTCAAGGACGCGATCACCCGCTACGCCGCGCGCTCGTTCCACCCGACCACCGCGTGCGCGACGATCCGCGCCGCGGCGGCGACCGCGGTCGAGCGCGCCCTCGACGGCGCGTTCGCGCCGTTCCACCCCGACGGCCCGCTCGCCCTGGAGATCACCTTCGTCAACGCCGGCGCCGCCGACGCCGCCGAGCTGGTGCCCGGCACCGAGCGCGTCGACGGCGTGACCTGCGGCTACGTCGCGCCCGACGCGGCGACGCTGCTGCAGGTGATCCAGGCCTGGACCATCCTCGCCGGCTCGACGGTGGTCTAGCCCCACGGACGCGCCGCGCGGGCGATCGCGTCCCGGCGCCCGCCCGGGCGTGGATCGGTGCGCCGCCGCCTGGCGCGGGCAGGCGCCCGCCGGTCAGCTGTCGCTGACGCCGAGCTGTGCCGCGATCGCCACGGTCGCGGCGTTCTCGGGCACCCGCTCGAGGAAGCTCTGCTCCCACGCCGGATCGCCGAGCCGCCGGGCCCGGGTGCGCAGCCGCTGCAGCGCGACCCACGCGATGTCCCCGGCGTCGCGGGTACGGCCCGCGGCCGCCAGCGCCTCGACGTAGGCCAGGCGGATCAGCGCCTCGCCCTCCTCGACGATCGCGCCGGCGTCGATCAGCTCGTGGGCCGCGCCGGCCAGCGCCAGCGCCTCGGCGACCTCGCCGCGCGCCAGGCACATCCGCGCCCGCTGCGCGGTCAGGCGGGCCCGCAGCGGCGGCAGCTCCTCGACGTGCTCGAGCGCGTCGACCAGCAGCGCCTCGGCGAGGCGATCGGCGCCCATCGCCTCGGCCATGTAGCTCGACGCCTCGGCGTCGCCGCGGACGTCGCCGTGGTCGTGGAGCTCGCGCCGGCACACGTCGAGCGTCTCCATCGCCTCCTGGCGGCGGCCGAGCAGCACCAGCGTGCGGCCCAGGTACAGCCGGGCCTGGCTCGCCGGATACGCCGCGCCCAGGCGAGCCGCCTCGGCGAGGGCGCGGCGCAGCGTCGCCTCGGCGGTCTCGAGCGCGCCGAGCATCAGCTGGCACATGCCGAGGTAGGCGCGCTGCAGGCAGGCGTTGCGCAGATCGCCGTCGCGCGCGTAGCCCTCCATCGAGGCCTCGACGTGGCGGGTGGCGCGCCCGAGGTCGCCGTCGCGGCGCGCCACCCGGAACTTCATGTAGTCGACCCAGCCCCACGCCGGATCGTCGGGGCCGAGCCGCTGCACCAGCGACTGCGCCCGCGGCACGACCTTCTTGAACCACACCGCCTCGCCGGCGTGCAGCAGGTAGTCGACGAGCTTCACCGACGCGATGACGTCGTGCGAGACGGCGGCCTCGTGCGGCGGCTGCTTGATCAGCTCGCGCGCCAGCTCGACCAGCCGATCGGCGTCGCCCTGGGCGCCGGCGGCCCACGCGGTCGCGCCCAGCGCCGCGTACCAGCGCGGCGACCGCGGCTCGAGCAGGCCCAGCGCCACGGTGCCGGCCATCTCGGCGCGGGCGTGCTCGCCGCGCCACCAGCACGCCTCGGCCTCGAGCCAGCGCAGCGCGCCCAGGCGCTCCCCGCTGGCGCCGGCCTCGACGCCGCGCTCGCACAGCGCCAGGGCGCCGGCGACGTCGTCGCCGACCAGCGCGGCCTCGGCGGCGCTCACGCAGTGCGACACCGCGGCCTCGGCGGCGCCGGCCCGCACCAGGTGCTCGGCGATCACCGCCGGCGCCTCGCCGACCCGCTCGAGCCACTCGGCGGCCAGCTTGTGGGCGAGCTCGCGATCCTCCTCGGGCAGCGTGTCGTAGGCGGCGTCGCGGACCAGGGCGTGGCGGAACGCGAGCTGGCGCTCGCCGACGAACCGCGACTCCGGGCTGGCGATCACGAACTCGCGCGCGATCAGGGTCTCGAGCCGCGACGTCACGGTCGACGCGAACGGCGCGCCGCCGACCAGGTGGATGACCGCGCCGGGCCAGAACACCGGGCCGATCACGGCGGCGGCGCGCAGCAGGCGGCGGGCGTCGCCGTCGAGCGTGGCCAGGCGGGCCTCGACGGTGGCGAGCACGGTCTCGGGCCACTCGTCGGTGCCGCGATCGGCGCGGGCGCGGACCAGCTCCTCGAGGAAGAACGGGTTGCCGGCGCTGCGCTCGGCCAGGGTCGCGACCAGCTCGTCGGCGGCGGTGACGCCGAGCGCGGCCCGCGCCAGCTGGGTCGCGGCGTTGCTCGACAGCGGCGCCAGCTGCACGGTGGTGACGCCGCGGTCGGCCCACAGCCGCGGGAACCGGTCGTGGACCTCGGGGCGGGCCAGCGCCAGCACGAAGACCGGGCCCTCGACGTTGCGCAGGACGCCGTCGATCAGCGCGATCGTGCCGGGATCGGCCCAGTGGACGTCGTCGAGGATGATCGCCAGGGGCTGGCGGCGCGCCTCGGCGGCGATCCAGTCCTCGACGGCGCGGCGGATCCGGTCGCCGCGCGCCACCGGATCGACGGCGTCGTCGGCGGCGCTGGTGGTGACGTCGAGCAGCGAGCGCACCGCGGCGATCACCCGGGTCGCGTCGTCGCCGGCCATGACCTCGCGGACCCGCAGCTCGATGGTCTCGCGGCTGATCGGCGCCGGCCGGGGCCCGGCGGCTCCCAGGGCGCGGCGCAGGATCCGCGCCACCGGCGCGAACGGCGCGCTCGACGCCAGCGGGTCGGCGTCGCCGCGCCACACCACGGCGCCGTCGCGCTCGATGCGCGCGATCAGCTCGGCGGCGAGCCGCGACTTGCCCGAGCCGGCGGTGCCGACGACCAGCGCCGCGGCGGGGCGGCCGTCCTCGACCGCGCCCGCGAACAGGCCGTCGAGCAGCCGCAGCTCCTTCTGGCGGCCGACGAACGGGGTCACGACGCCGTGGACCCGGCGCCCGGTCGCGCGTTCGCCGACCTCGCCGACCACGACCAGCCCGGCCGGGCCGCGCTCGATCGCCAGCCGGGCCTCGACCAGCGACGCGGTGACGTCGTCGACGACGATCGTGCACGGCGGCAGGTCGCTCAGCAGCCGGCCGGCGCGGTCGAACGCGCCGTGCGTCACGGTGCTGGCGGCGCGCGCCCGCCCGGTGGCGATCGCGATCCGCGCCTCGGGGAACCGCTCGCGCAGCGCCAGCGCGAACCGGCACGCCCGGGTCGCCATCTCGGTGGCGCCCTCGCCGGCGAAGACGATCGCCCAGGTGCCGTCGGCGAGCTTCTCGAAGGCGCCGCGCATCGACAGCGCCAGCCGCATCGCCGCCACCGTCGAGGCGTCCTCGACCAGCGCCACCGTCGGCAGCGTGCTGCCGCCGATGATCCCGCTGGTGTCCGCGACCGGCCGCGGCACCTGGCCGCCGCGTCGGACCATCACCGACGACCGGATCCGGTCCTCGCCGCCGGTGATGCCGGCGCCGGCCGCGCTGGGCGGCGCCGCCAGCGCGACCTGGGGCGCGAGGTCCCACAGCATGCGCGCCAGCGCCGCGCCGTCCGCCGGCCGGACCGCGCGATCCTTGGCCAGCATCAGCGCGACCGCGGCGTGCACCTCGGGCGGCAGGTCGGGACGGATCTCGGCGAGCGGCGGCGGCTCGTCGAACAGCACCTTGCTGAGCACCGCGACGGTGTTGGCGGCGTCGAACGGCGGGGTCCCGGCGAGGCACCGGAACAGCACCGCGCCCATCGCGAAGACGTCGACGCGGGCGTCGAGATCGCGCTCGCCGCGGGCCTGCTCGGGCGCCATGTAGCCGGGCGTGCCGAGGGCGGTGCCGGTGACGGTCTCGGGTCGGCTGGCGACCGTCGAGCGCGCGACGCCGAAGTCGAGCAGCTTGGCGCGCGACGGATCGCCGTCGGGCAGGAAGATGTTCGACGGCTTGACGTCGCGGTGGACGACGCCGCGCGCGTGCGCGACCGCGAGCGCGTCGGCGATCCGCGCCAGCATCGACACCGCCTCGGCCGGGGCCAGCGGCGCGCGGTGCAGGCGCTCCGACAGGTCCTCGCCCTCGAGCCACTCCATCGCGAGGAACCACCCCTGCTCGGCGCGGCCGTGCGCGACGTAGCGGACGATCGCGTCGTGGTCGAGCTCGGCGAGCACCTGGGCCTCGTGCTCGAAGCGCGCGGCGTCACCGACCTTCTCGTCGCGCAGGACCTTGAGCGCGACCGACTTGCCGGTCACGCGATCGACCGCGCGGTAGATCTGTCCCATCCCGCCGGAACCTCTGCGCTCCGCCAGCTCGAACCGGGCCGCGATCGTGCCCTCGACCATCACGGCGAGTATCGCATCACCCACCGTCGGGGTGAGGTCGGTACTCCGGATTCAAGACATCGTTTGTTCCTGCGACAAGCTGTGCCACGCTTGCTGCATCGAGGCCTCGTCTCGAGGGTCTCGAAGGGGGGGAGGACGAAATGACGAGCATGACCAGGCAACCTGCGCTCTATGAAGTGTGGTTCTCGGTCGGCGAGGGGTTCCATCGCGGACCGGCTTTTCGACTGCTGGCCGACGCCGAGCGGTACGTCGTCCAGCACCTGGGGGAGGCTAGCTTCGCGCTGCGTCGGCCCGACGGTCACTGGGAGATCGTCGCGCGCAACGCGTACGCCAGCCAGGGACCGTGATGGCTCGGGTCGTGGCGTGACCGGCGTCGGACGGCGTCGCGCCGAGGCGCGCGCCGTCCGCACCGGTTGCTGTGCCTCGGCCTGCTCGCGGGCGCGCCGGCTGGAGGCGCCAAGCGCGGCCGTGCCGCGTACCAGATCGCGATGACGGCCGCGGTCCATGTGGACCGCGCCGACGTGGCCTACGCTTCGCGGCGCCGCTCGAGACGGCCCGTCAGGCCGCTGGCCGGGCGGCGCCCAGCGCGGCCAGGCACGGCGCGACCACGGTCGTCAGGACGTCGCGGCGCAGCGCGGCCAGGGTGGCGTCGTCGACGACGCCGTGGGCGCGCAGGTCGTCCTCGGCGCGCGGCGTCGTCACCGACGCGGCGTCGGCGCGGGCCGTCGCCAGCGCGGCGTCGAGGCGCGGCCGCAGCGTCGGGTCCTGCGCCAGGCACCACGCGACGATGCGCCAGGCCAGCGCGGCGTGGCGGGTCTCGTCCTCGGCGATCACGCGCAGCGCGGCGGCGACCGCGGGGTCGCGCGCGCCGTCGGCGGCGAGGTGAGCCTCGGCGGCGGCCACGGTCTCGCCGACGCAGCCGTCGACGAACGACTCGAGCGCCAGCCCGGGCACGCCGCCGGCGGCGTCCATGCGGGCCGCGGCGTCGAACGCCGCCGGGCCGCGCGGCTCGTCGGCCCACGCCGACGCCAGCGCGAAGCAGACCCGGGCGTGCTCGATCTCGTCGAGCGCGGCGCGGTGGGTCGCGGCCAGCAGGTCGGGCGGCGCGCCGACCGCCATCAGGCGCAGCGCCAGGTTCGCGAACGACGCGATCGACGCGTGCTCGAGGCGCGCGGCCTCGGTCCACGCCCCGGCGAGCCGGGCCCGGGTCGCCGCGGGCACGGCGTCGATCGAGATCCGGAGATCGCCGGTCGTCGGCGTCGCGTCGCGCGGCGCCGCGACCACCGCGTCGGCGACGCGCCAGGTCGTCGTCCGGTCGATCCCGGCGACGTGGGCGACGCCGTCGATCCGCGCCGGCCGGCCGCGGTTGTGATGGACCTGCTGGATCGGCGGGTCGGCGACGATGAGCTGATAGCAGCAGCTGGCGCCGGTGCCGCCGTCGTGCGGGCGCAGCGCGCCGTCGAGCACGACCGCCGCCGGGCACGCCGGGTTGGTCGCCGCCGGCTGGCTGGTCCCGCCGGGCGGCGCCGGGAAGCACCGGCTCTCGACGTGGTGCCCCGCCGGGACGTCGAGCGGCGCGCTCGCCGCGACGGTCAGCGTCGTGCACGCGGTGTAGCAGCAGTACTCCTCCACCGGCAGCGACGCCTGGAAGTCGTGGATCTCGACCCGGTAGCGCGCGGTGGCGTCGTCGTCGAGCGCGAACCCGGCGAAGGTCGCGTCGTGCGAGGAGAACTGGCCCTGGGTCACGTAGAGCTGGCTGTTGCCGTAGCTGGTCAGGCTGTCACCCATCGGCCCGCACGACCGCGCGTCGGCCGACACCGCGCCGCACACGGTCTCGCGCAGCTGATCGCCGCCGCACTGCCCGACCGGCGCCGCGGCGACGACGTTGCGGACGACGCCGTCGCCGACCGGGCCGGTGCCGTCACCCGTGACCGCGTCGTTGCCCGCGCCGGTGCCGCTGCCGGCGCCGGCGACGTACATCCGGGTCCCGCCTTCGGGCGGCGCGCTGCCGCCGCAGCCGAGCGTGGCCGGGATCCCCAGGGCCAGGAGCAGGTGACGACGCAGCTCGATCAGGCGCATCGCGCGATCATGCCACGACGCGGCCGCGCCGCGGCGACCACCTCACAGCCGCGGCGGCAGCAGGCCGTGACTCCGGAACCAGGCCAGGGCCTCGACGATCGCCGGCTCGATCGGCGAGATCGTGTAGTCGAGCTCGCGCCGGGCGCGGTCGCAGCGGAACCGGAACCGGTCGGTGTACGCGTAGCGCACCGTGATCGAGTTGATCAGCGGATCGCGATCGAGCAGGCGCTCGGCGAGATCGCCGACCCGGCCAGCGACCCGCGCGATCGCCTGCGGCACCTGCCAGCGCGGCGGCCGGACCCCGGCCAGGCGCGCGATCGTGCGCATGATGTCGCGGTAGGTCTGATCGTGGCCGCCGAGGATGTAGCGCTCGCCGCGCTGGCCCCGCTGCCACGCCGCGATCATGCCGCGCGCGACGTCGCGGACGTCGACGAAGTTGTTGTAGCCGGACGTCCAGCCCGGCACCTTGCCGCGGACGATGTCGACGATCAGCGAGCCGGAGCTGGGCCGGGCGTCGCGGGCGCCGAACATGTAGGTCGGGTTGACGATCACGGCGTCGACGCCGGCGCCGGCGGCGGCGCGGACCCGCTCCTCGGCCTCGTGCTTGGTGATCGCGTAGCCGTCGAGCAGCCCGGCCTCGTCGAAGTTCCACCGCGCCTGCTCGTCGCACGGCCGGCCGTCGGTCGACAGCCCGACCGCGACCACCGACGAGGTGTGGACCAGCCGCGGCACCCGGGCCGCGCGCACCGCCTCGAGCACGTGGGCCGTGCCGTCGACGTTGGCGGCGCGCATCGCGGCGCTGACGCCCTTGCGGACGCCGACCGCGGCGGCGCAGTGGAAGACCACGTCGGCGCCGTCGAACGCCGCGGTCAGCGCGCCCGGATCGGCGAGGTCGGCGTCGACCCACTCGATCGCCAGATCGTCGAGGTGGGCGACCCGGGTCGAGGCGCGCCGCGTGGCGCGGACCCGGTGGCCGGCGCCCAGCAGGGCCTCCGCGAGGTTGCCGCCGAGCAGGCCCGAGGCGCCGGTGATCACCGCGAGGGACATGCGGCGACCATCGTCCGCGCGCCGCCGGCGCGCAAGCCGGGTCCCGGTCGATCGTCCTTGGGCCGCGCGCCGCGCCCGGCGTACGCTGGCCGCCAGGAGGACGCATGCGCGCACGCCGCCGCCCCGGAGCCGCCTCGTCGATCGTCACGCTCGCCACGCTCGCCACGCTCGCCACGCTCGCCACGCTCGCCGCCGGCTGCGGCGGCGACGACGGCGGCGCCGGTGACGACACGCTCGGTGACGCCGGCGCCGGCGCCGACGCCACGCCCGGCGGCGACGGCGCCGCCGAGAACGTCGACGTCTACGCCCACACCGCCAGCGCCCTGTTCCGCGTCGATCCCCAGAGCTACGCGGTCACCAAGATCGGCGACTTCCAGTGGCCGGGCGGCGGCGACTCGATGACCGACATCGCGATCGACAAGGACGGCCTCATGATCGGCGTGTCGTACACCCGGGTCTACCAGGTCGATCCGGGGACCGCGGCGTGCACGCTGCTCAGCGACAGCCTCGGCGGCAGCTTCAACGGCCTGTCGTTCGTGCCGTCGATCTACGCCACCGGCGCCGACGGCGCCGACGTCCTGGTCGGCGCCCGCAACAGCGACGGCAAGATCTTCCGGGTCGATCCGATGACCGGCGCGACCACCGAGGTCGGCGACATGGGCGCCGGCTTCAGCTCGAGCGGCGACATCGTCGCGGTCACCGGCTTCGGCATGGTCGCGACCGTGCCTGGCAGCGGCAACGGCGACGTCCTGGTCCGGCTGGCGCCGACCACCTTCGCGGCGACGCCGATCGGCGCCGGCACCGGCTTCGACACCCTGTGGGGCGTGGGCTACTGGAAGGGCAAGGTGTTCGGCTTCAGCGCCGGCGGCCAGCTCACCGTGATCGATCCCGCCACCGGCGTCGGCACGCTGATCGACAGCAGCGGCGAGGCCTGGTGGGGCGCCGCGGTCACGACCGCCGCGCCGGTCGTCAACTGACCGCCGCCAGCCGCGCCGCCAGCGCCCGCAGCGCCGCGTTCTCGGGCACCCGCTCGAGGTAGGTCGTCCGCAGCGGGTCCGGCAGCTTGCCGGCCAGCTCGGCGAGGCGCGCCGTCGCCACCGCCACCACCGCGCGCGCCTCGTCGACGCGCCCGACCGCGGCGAGCGCCTCGCCGTGGGCGAGCCGGACCAGGAGCTCGCCCTCGTCCATGCCGCCCAGCGACTCGAGGATCGCGTAGGCGTCGCGCGCCGGCGCCACCGCGTCGGCGGCGGCGCCCCGGGCCAGCCGGACCCGCGCCAGCACCGCCAGCGCCAGCGCCTGCGCCGGCGGGTTCATCGCCAGCCCCTCGACCGCGAGGGACGCCTCGCGCGCGGCGTCCTCGAGGGCGCCGGCCGCGGCGTGGAGCTGGGCCAGGTAGACCCGGCTGACGTGCGCCATGTGCTGATCGTTCTGGCGGTGGAACGCGTCGCGCGCGCCGCGCTCGACGTCGGCGCCAAGATCGAGCTGGCCGCCCAGGCCGAGCGCGAGGCCCAGGTTCTGGGCCACCACCGTCGAGATGTACGTGATGCCCATGCGATCGGCCTCGCGCCGCGCCGCCTCCAGGATCGACACCGCGCGGTCGAAGTCGCCGAGCTGGATGTACGTGTAGCCGAGGTTGCCGCGGGTCATCCAGGCGTGGCGCAGGTCGCCGGCGCGCTCGTACGCCGCCGCGGCCTGCTCGAGCAGCACCAGGGCGCGGCCCTGGTCGGCGCGCGCGCCCTCGCGGAAGGCGCGCGCCTCGCAGGTGCGGGCCTCGACCAGCGGATCGTCGGTGGGGTCGCGCGCCAGCTCGGCGTCGAGCTGGGCGACCAAGGCGTCGCCCTGCTCGTAGCGACCGATCAGGAACTGGTGCACGGCGCCCTTGCCGATCGCGCGCAGCCGCTCGAGCCGTCCCTCGGCCGGCCGCGGCGCCGCGATCAGCCGGGCCAGCAGCTCGTCGAGGCGGTCGTGCGCCGACAGCGCCGCGTGCGACGTGATCGCCGCGGTCGCCGCGGTGCACCAGTGCGTCGACCCCGGCGGCAAGACCGCCATCGCCAGCGACGCGGCCTCGACCGCGGCGGTGTAGTCGGAGCGCCAGCGGTGGGCCTCGGCGCGGACGCCGAGCAGCTCGCCGAGCTCGGCGCCGGCGGCGCCGCACAAGAGGCCCCGCTCGACCCGCGCCAGCACCGCGGCCAGGTCGTTGCCCTCGAGCGCGTCGCGCGCGGCGCGCAGGTAGCCGGCGATCGCGCGCGCCGGCTCGCCGCCGCGCTCGTGGTGCTCGGCCAGCAGCACCGCGTCGCTCTCGCCGGCGTCGACCAGCCAGGCGGCGGCGAGGCGGTGACCGAGCCGGCGATCGGCGTCGGTCAGCATCGCGTAGGCGGCCTCGCGGACCAGCGCGTGACGGAACGCGTACGCGCGCTCGCCGCGGTACTCCTCGGCCTGGGGCTCGATCAGCTCGCGCTCGCACAGCTCGCCGAGCAGGCGATCGACCAGCGGCGCCGCGTCGTCGTCGCCCCACAGCGCGACGACGCCGCCGCGGGCGAACCGGTTGCCGAAGACCGACGCCGCCCGCAGCAGCCGGCGGCTGTCGGGATCGATCGCCTCGAGCCGGGCCTGGGCCATCGCCAGCACCGTGCCCGGGACCTCGCTGTCGGGCGCGGTGCGCGTGACCCGGCACAGCTCCTCCAGGTAGAACGCGTTGCCGGCGGCGCGCGCGACGATGCGCTCGGCGACCGCGTCGTCGACGTCGGCGCCGAGGATCTCGCGGACCAGCCGGGTCGAGGCCCGCCGCGACAGCTCGGGCAGCGGGATCTCGACCGCGTTGCGCTCGCTCCACAGCCCGGGGAACGTCTGCTCGATCTCGGGGCGCGCCAGCGCGACCACCAGCAGCGGCCGCTCGCGCAGGTTGCGCAGCGCCGAGTCGATCAGCTTGACCGTCGAGAGGTCGCCCTGGTGGAGATCCTCGAGCACCAGCACCACCGGGCGCCGCGCGGTCTCCGCGGCCAGCCAGTCCTCGAAGGCGCGGCGCAGCTGATCGCCCATGACCACCGGATCGCGCCGCGCCGCGATCAGGGCGGCGCCGTCGTCGTCGACCGGGACGTGGGCGAGCTCGCCGAGGAAGGTCGCGACGCGCGCCCGCTGCGCCTCGGGCACGTCGGCGACCCGGGCGGTCAGCCGGGTCCGCTTGGCGTCGAGCGTGTCGCCCTCGACGATGCCGGCGGCGCGCCGCACCAGCTGCGCGGCCAGCGCGAACGGCGAGCCGGCGTGCAGCGGATCGCCGCGGCCGTACAGCCACGCGAAGCCGGTGCCGCGGGCGCGCAGCCGCGCCAGCAGCTCGGCGCGCAGCCGGCTCTTGCCGAAGCCGGCCGGGCCGCGCACCACGACCGCGCGCGCGCACGGCTCGCCGGCGCACTCGTCGAACAGGCCGACCAGGGTCGCGAGCTCGCGATCGCGGCCGACGCACGGGGTCGCGCGGCCCAGCACCCGGCGCTCGGGCTCGACGTCGACGTACTCGGCGCGCAACCGCAGGCCGGCGCCCGGCGCCGGCGCCTCGACGACCTCGAAGCGACCGCCCAGCAGGCCCGCGGTCAGCGGATCGATCGCGACGCCATCCCGGGCCTGGCCGACCAGCGCCAGCGCGCGATCGATGACCTCGCCGACCGGCGCGCGGCCGGCCTGGACGCCGCGCCCCGACGCGATCGCGACCCGCGCCGCCGGCATCGCCCGGGCCAGCGCCAGCGCGCAGCGCGCCGCCTGCGCCGCCTGATCGGTGGCGGGCGCGCGCTCGGTGGCGCGATCGGCGAGCGCGACCCACGAGCCGTCGGCCAGGCGCTCGAGCCGGCTGCCGTGGGCCCGGACCAGGGCGGCGAGCTGGTCCGCGGTCACGGCGACGTCGGGCAGCAGCGTGGCGTCGCGGCCGCCGTCCGCGCTGACCGACGACGGCACCAGCGTCACCATGTCGCCGACGCCGGCGACGTCGCCGGTGCACATCACCAGGCACATGAAGCGCTGCTCGTCGGAGCCCAGGCTCGGCGGCCGCGGCGTCAGCGGCCCGGTCGGGGTCAGCGCCACCGGGCCGGCGGCGACGACGTCGAGCAGCTCGATCAGGGCGAAGCCGTCGCGGGGCCGCCGCGCCGGGTCCTTGTGCAAGAGCCGCGCGACCAGCAGCTCGAGCTCGGCCGGCAGGCCGGGCACCAGCTCGCCGAGCCGGGGCGGCTCCTCGAGGAGGATCCGCGCCAGCACCGCCATGACGTGCTCGCCGCGGAACGCGGCGCGCCCGGCCAGGCACTCGTGCAGGACGCAGCCGAGCGCGAAGACGTCGGCGCGGGCGTCGACGTCGCGGGCGCCGCGCACCTGCTCCGGCGCGGTGTAGCCGGGCGTGCCCATGACCGAGCCGGTGCGGGTCACGCCGTGGGTCGCCGACGCCCGCGCGATGCCGAAGTCGAGCAGCTTGACCCGGTCGGCGCGGCCGCCCTCGAGGAACAGGTTGGCGGGCTTGAGATCGCGGTGCAGGCCGCCGCGCCCGTGCAGCAGGGTCAGGGCCTCGGCGACCCGCCGGACCAGCGCGATGGCGTCGGTCGGCGGCAGCGGGCCGCGGGTCAGGCGGCGCGCCAGGTCCTCGCCGTCGAGCCACTCCATCGCCAGGTACGGGACGCCGCCGGCGGCGCGGCCGTGGGCGACGTGGCGGACGATCGCCGGGTGGCGCAGCTCGGCCAGCAGCGCCGCCTCGCGCAGGAAGCGGTCGTCGTGCTCGCTGCCGACGTCGCGCGCGACCTTGACCGCGACCTGCTCGCCGGTGAGGCGATCGCGGGCGCGGTAGACCGCGCCCATCCCGCCCGCCTGCGCCAGCTCGAGGATCTCGAACCGCTCGGCGATGACCTCGCCCGCGATCATCGGGTCCAGTATCGCACCTGCGGCGGCGCCGGATCGGGCCCGGACGGGCCGGTTTCGCGCCGGTCGCGCCGCCGCCTACTGGACCTGGACCAGCAGGCTGTACGGCCCCGCGACTCCCGGGTTGTAGCCGTCGACGACGACGTACACGGTCTGCGCCGCACCCGCGGTGTAGGTCGCGGTCTCGGCGGCGCCGGAGAGCCCGCTGTCGGCGCCGTCGAGGCAGGTCGGCGTGGTCGCGCACGGCGTCACCAGCTCGAGCGAGATGTCCCAGCTGGTGGTCGGGGTCGCGGTCGCGGTGACGGTCTGGCCGGCGGTCAGGGTGACCACGTAGATCGAGTCGGGGCCGTCGGGCGCGTAGCCGGTGCACGAGCTGGCCGGGTTGACGTCGTCGGCGTAGCCGGTGGTGTCACCGACGACGGTGACGCCGCCTGCCATGTTGGCCGCAGCGGTCAGGTCCTGGGCCTGGGCGCAGGTGTCGGTCGGCCCGCCGACCATGCCGTCGATCGGCATCGCGTCGATCGGCGTCGCGTCGATCGGCGTCGCGTCGATCGGCGTCGCGTCGATCGTGGCGCCGTCGATCGTGGCGCCGTCGATCGTGGCGCCGTCGACGGGCGTGGCGTCGATCGGGTCGGCGGCGTCGGGCCCCGGCGTGACCCGGGCGTCCGGCGCCGCGGTGTCGTCGTCCCCGACGGGCTGGTCCGAGCCGCTGGCACAGGCCGCGAGGGCGGCGGCGGCGAGGGCGGCGAGGGCGGCGAGGAGATGACGACGCACGGCGAGACGGCGCATGCCGGCACCGTACTGAACCCGGCCGCGGCCCCGCAACCCCGACGTCGTCGCGGGCGCCCCCGGCGGCCGCGACGCGCCTCGTCGCGACGCCGCGATGTCCCCTGGCAAACCGAAGTTTCACCGGCCAGCGGCGAGCGGCCGCTACCGCTCGACGAACAGCGCCAGCGACCGCGCCGCCAGGTCGTAGCGCCGGCCCTGCATCGGGTACTCGTCGCCGGGGGCGTGGCTGTTGTCCTGCGGCTCCATCCACGCGCCGGTGTCGGCGACCCGGTACCAGCGCGCGTCGGCGGCGGGCGCCGGCAGGGTCGCCTGCAGCGGCGCGTTCAGGCCGTTGTACGCGACGTAGATCGAGCGCGCGGCGTCGCCGTTGCCGCGCACCCGCCAGCCCAGGAAGTGGTTGCCGGGGTCGTCGAGGTAGCCGCCGGTCGCGACGCCGCCGTCGAGGGTGTGCCACGACACCTCGGCGTCGCCCCACCAGGTCGCGGGCCGCAGCGCCGGGTGGGCGGCGCGGAACTGCATCAGCCGCCGCGCGAACGTGACGAACCCGGCGTGGTCGACGCGGTCGGCGGGGTCGAGCCAGATCGCCGGCGAGTCGAGGTTGTAGGGGTTGTTGTTGCAGCCCTGGGTCCGGTACGCCTCGTCGCCGCCGGTGATCATCGGCACCCCGGCCGACAGCATCAGCAGCGCCAGCCCGGTGCGCGCGGCCTGGCGCTGCCGCGCCGGGTCGCCGGCCTGATCCCACGACCGGTTCTGGTCGTCGCCGCCGCCCGACGGCCCGTACGGCCAGGGCTGATCGTTCGCCTTGGCGCTGCACGCGTACAGATCGCGCAGCGTGAAGCCGTCGTGCGACACCACGAAGTCGATCGAGCTCCACGGCGCGCGGCCGTCGTCGGCGAACAGATCGGGCGAGCCGGCGATGCGGTCGGCCAGCCAGCCCGGGGTGACGTCGGCGACGTCGAGGCGGTTCTGGTCGTCGCGGATCAGGTCGCGGTAGGCGCCGTTCCACTCGGCCCAGCCGGCCGGGAAGTGGCCGAGCTGGTAGGTCCCGGCGCCGATGCCCCACGGCTCGGCGACCAGCACCGCGCCGTCGCCGCCGTCGCCGCCGCGCGCCGGCAGCTCGTCGGCGATCCGGGTCAAGAGGCCGTCGCCGCGGAAGTCGAAGCAGCCCGGCCCGCACGCGTTGCCCAGCACCGACGCCAGGTCGAAGCGGAAGCCGTCGACGCCGAGGACGTCGTGCCACCAGCGCAGCGAGTCGAGCACGAGGTCCGCCGCCGCCGGCTGGCGGACGTCGACGTCGGCGCCGACGCCGGTGTGATCGGTGAAGCCGGTGCCGGCGCGATCGAGCTGGTAGTAGCCGGCGTTGTCGAGGCCGCGCAGCGACAACAGCGAGCTGCCGCCGCCCTCGGCGGTGTGGTTGTAGACGACGTCGAGCCAGACCTCGACGCCGTGGTCGTGGAACGCGCGGACCATCGCGGCGACCTCGCGGGTCGGCCCGCCCGGGCTGCGGTCGCAGGCGTAGCGGCGGTCGGGGGCCAGGAACGCCAGCGTCGAGTAGCCCCAGTAGTTGTCGCCGCCGGCGTCGTCGGGGACGACGTCGTTGCGGTCGTTCCAGGTCTCCTGCACCGGCAGCAGCTCGACCGCGGTGACGCCGAGGGCGGCGAGGTCGGCGGCGCGCGTCGCCGCCGCCGCGTAGGTGCCGGCGCAGGCGCCGGCGTCGGCATCGCCGCGGGTCAGGCCGCGCAGGTGGACCTCGTAGACGAGCTGGTCGCGCAGGGGCCGGCCCGGGCGCGGGCCGGCGTCGGGCGCGATCGCGGGCAGCGCGATCGACTTGGCCGCCGCCGGGCCGCTGTCGACGGCGCGCCAGTCGTCGCCGACGCGGTAGACCCGGCCGTCGTCGCTGCCGATCGTCGTCGGATCGTGCGACAGCTCGCGCGCGTACGGATCGATCAGCAGCTTGTTGGGGTTCATCCGGTTGCCGTCGGCGTCGACGTCGGTGACGTGGCCGGCGGCCGAGCCCGGCTGCCACGCCGGATCCCACGGCCAGTTGGGGCCCCACGCCCGGTACCCGTAGTAGACGGTGTCGCCGACGCCGGCGGCGGCCAGGGTCGCGGCGTCGACCTCGGCGACGAAGCGATCGGTGCCGGGGTCGCGGCGCAGCTCGACGTGCATCGCCGCCGGCGCGCCCAGCGGCGCGGCGTAGATCCAGGCCTCGATCCGGGTCGCGCGCGACGACCGGACCCGGAACGTCACGCCGCCGTCGGGTCGCCGGGTGCCGCCGAGCTCGGGCGCCCACGGCTCGGGCGGCGCCGCGTCGGGGCCGTCGCCGGCGTCGACCGGTGGCGGGCGCGCGCCGCTGTCGACGCACGCCGCGACGAGGAGCAGGACGCAGGCACCGAGCCGGGCCGGGCGCATGGGTGACGCCGAAGCAGGTTCTGCGCCGTCCCACAACCGCGCGGGATCACGCCGGAGTCACCCCTGCGGGGTGGGCGGTTCCAGATCCTGCCGTTGCCTTCCGCAACGTCGTGACAACCGCGCCGTGGCGCTGGCGATACTGCCGCCATGCTCCGAGACGTACCCCGCCGCGCCGTGGTCGCTGCCCTCCTGGTGTCGCTGACCGCCGTGCCGTCGTGCGGGCCCATCCGCACCGTCCGCTACGGCTCGCTGACCGGGATGAGCGCGCGGCGGTTCGACTTCAGCCACGACATCCAGCTGTTCGCGACCAAGAACGGCATGAAGCTGGCGCTGATCCCCGACGGCGGCACCAACCTGGTCAGCGTCGACATGCGCTACCAGGTCGGCGCCGCCGAGGATCCCGCCGGCCGCGCCGGCATGGCGCACCTGCTCGAGCACGTCACGTTCCTGTCCCGCGCCACCGCCGACGGCCCGACGATCGCCGACCGGCTGGGCGAGACCGCGCTGGCGTACAACGCGTGGACCAACTGGGACGAGACCCACTACACCGAGACCGCGCTCGACGATCAGCTGGACGCGCTGCTGGCGATCGAGGCCGAGCGGATGCAGCTGTCGTGCGACGCGGTCGACGACGCGGTGTTCGAGCGCGAGCGCGACGTCGTGCTCCAGGAGGAGGCCGAGCGCGGCGCCTCGCCGCTGCTGCTCGAGCTCGACGGCGCGATGTTCGGCAAGGACACGCCGCTGGCCCACCCGGTCGGCTCGCACGAGATCGGCGACGCCGGCCGCGCCGAGGCGTGCGCCTTCCACGGCGCGTACTACGCGCCCGATCGCGCGATCCTGGTGATCAGCGGCCACTTCGACGTCGACCAGACGATGCGCAAGATCGGCGCGCTGTTCGGGCCGATCGAGCGCCAGGCGGCCCGCCCGCGCGCCGCCCTGCCGGCGCCGGCGCTCGACGGCGCCACCAGCCACCACCACGGCAGCGTGCGCCACCCCCTCGCGGTGGTCGCGTTCCCCGAGCCGGCGTGGGGCGGGGACGACCAGATCGTCGCCAGCGTGTACGGCCAGTTGCTCGAGGGCGCGCTGGCCGACGCCGACCACGAGGCGGCGTGGATCCTCGACAGCGGGGTCGGCCAGCTCGGCAGCTGGCGCGACCGGGTCGGCGTCGCCTACGTCGAGGTCGAGGACCCGGCCCGGTTCGACGACGCGGTCGCCGCGATCCGCAAGGCGATGACGCGGCTGACCCGCGGCGGCGGCAACAAGCGGTTCGACCTCGCGCTCGACCTGGCCCGCTGGGAGCAGATGGCGACCTACGCCGCGACGTACGACGACACGGTGGCCCGCGGCCCGTGGGTCGCCGACTACCTGCAGTACACCGACGACAACATGTTCATGCTCCGCGAGATGGCGGAGCTGTACTCGCTCAAGTCGACGTCGGTGGCGACCTACGCCGAGAAGATCGCCAAGCCCGACACCCAGCACGTCATGCTGGTCGAGGCCGACGGCACCGACGGCAGGCTGGTGGTCGCGCCGCCGAGCCGCGAGCACGACCTGCAGCTGTGGCGCGCGCCGGTCGATCCCGGCGAGGCGACCCGGCCGATCGCCCAGGGACGCACCCGGGTCCAGGCCCCGGTGACCCGCTACGACCTCGACAACGGCCTGCACGTGGTGCTGTCGCCGGATCTGGCGAGCCCGATCGTCGACGCGCGCCTGATCTACCCGGTCGGCAACGCCGCCGACCCGGCCGCGCGGCCGGGGCTGGCGTCGCTGGCGGCCAGCCTGTTCGATCACTCCTACAGCCGCGAGTACGACCCGAGCGACCGGCGCATGTTCGCCTGGGTGTTGAGCCTGGGCGCCCAGGAGAGCGCGTCGGTCACCGAGACCACCACCACGTTCCGGTCGATGGGCCTGGCCACGTTCGCCGACTGGCACGTGTGGCGGCTGTTCTGGCTGATGGGCTACGGCGAGTACGATCGGAGCGACCTGGCGGCGCTGCGCAAGCGTCTCGCCGACACCCGCGACGCCGAGCTCGCCACCGCCAACCGGCTGCTGCTCGAGCACCTGTTCGGCGCCGACCATCCCTACGCGCGCAGCCGCACCGATCTGGCCGCGACCCGCAAGATCACCGTCGACGAGCTGCAGGCGTTCCGCGCCGCCCACTACCTGCCCAACGGCGCCACCCTGGTGGTCACCGGCAAGTTCGACCTGGCGAAGATGAAGCAGGAGATCCAGGAGCTGTTCGGCGGCTGGCGCGACACCGCGCCGGCCGCGGTGGCCGCCGTCGCGCCCCCGACCCTGCCAGCGCACGCGGCGTGGCTCGGCGTGCGCAACCGCGCCGAGGACGACGACGCCGCCCAGGCCGGGCTCACCGTCGCGTTCGCCACCGCATCGCGGCCGCACGAAGACCGCGCCGCGCGCCTGATCCTGGCCGACATCCTCCAGGACCGGGCCCGCGTCGTGCGCGAGGGTCAGGGCACCAGCTACGGCGTGTCGGCCGGCTACGTCAGCGCGGCCCAGGGCGACGCGCTGATGCTCAGCGGCAAGGTCGAGGTCGACCACGCCGGCGCCGCGCTGCGCACCCTGCTGGCCGCGGTCGACGCCGCCCGCGGCGACGCCGACGCGCTGGCCGCGGACTTCGTGCGGGCGCGCCGCCGCGTCCTGTCCCGGGTCCTGGCGTCGTCGACGGAGACCATCGACCTCGCCGACGAGCTGGGCTACGTCGCCGGCCACGACCTGCCCGACGACTACTTCCAGCAGGTCGTCGATCAGGTCGCCGCGACCACGGTCGACGACGTCGTCGCCCTGGCCCGGCGCGACCTCGATCCGGACCACCTGGTGGTCGTGGTCAGCGGCCCGGGCGCGGCGGTCGACGCCGCGTTCGCCGCGGTCGGGCAGACCGCCGAGATGCACGACGCCGAGTGATCCAGATCGGCCACGGGCACGGGCACGGGCGCAGCCCGGCTGAGCGGCGCGGCCTCGCCGCGTTCTTCAGCCCGGCTGCTAGAACGAACCGCTCAGCAGCGGCACGCTGATCACGACGCCGCGCTCGCCGTCGACGCTGGTCGGCCGGACCTCGAAGTCGGGCAGGTCGACCTCGAGGTGGTGATCGCCGAGCCGCAGATCCAGCCGCGCCTTGACCCGCGCGCCGCCGTGCTCGAAGCGGATGTCGCTGTCGACCGCGACCGAGGCGCTGGCGACGTCGCCGTGGACCCGGATCCGGCCGCGCCGGTGACGGCCATCGATGCGCAGATCGACGACATCGTTGGTCAGGACGCCGAGGTGCTCGTCGATGACGACCCCGAGCTCGCTGAACGCGTCCGCCAGCTGCTCGCCGAAGGTGCGGCCGCGCGGCAGCTCGGCCGCGCCCATGAACGCGGCCGGATCGGCGTGGGCCGGGCCGGCCGGCGCGACGACGGCCACCACGGCGGCGCCCGCGGCGACCACCAGCGACCTCATCGAGCTCGGCGAGCGCGACCCCATGTCGTCATTATGATACTCGAATCCGGGTGCGGGACGGGCCCGCGCAGAGCCCCCCGTCGGCGGCGTCCGTGCTAGCGTGGCGCCGACGTGGGTCTCGACCGCCAACCTAACGATTTCTCATGCGGTCCGTGGGCGCTGAAGCACGCGCTCAACGTGCTCGGCATCATCGCCGACCCGGCCCGGCTCGCCCGCATCGCCAAGACCCACTGGTGGTCGGGCACCGACGAGGTCCGACTCGCGCGCGCCGCGCGGGCCCACGACTGCGACATGCCGCTGATCCGGCGCTTCGATCCCGACGAGGCGCGCAAGGTGATGGTCAAGCACCTGCGCGACGGCTACCCGGTGCTGACCTGCGTCGACGGCTGGGAGCACTGGATCACGATCGTCAACCACTCCAAGGGCAAGTTCGTGTGCCTGGACTCGCGCGGCGAGCCGGTGGTGCTGGTCCTCGACTGGAAGCAGCTCGAGGAACGGTGGGCGTGCGAGGACGAGGACGAGGACGGCGAGCTGGTCGACATCTACGACATGTTCCCGGTCAAGCCGCGGTTCCGCCGCGAGGTCCACGCCCACTTCACGGTGGCCCGGGCCCGCGCCCTGCGCCGGCCCGAGAACCGCGACCTGGCGCTGTGCTGGGATCGCTACGTCGCCGACCTGCTCGAGATCTGCCGGCCGCGCTCGCCGCTGCACGTCGAGCCGCTCACCGTCGGCGAGCTGATCCGCCGCAACCGCGACATCCTGATCGGCCGCGTGTGCTACTGGCACGGTGGCATCGAGCGCGACCAGGTGCAACGGGTCCTGCGCAACCTCCGGTTCGTCGCGGACACCTACGGCATGGTCGTGCCGGCGGCGTCGACCCGCCGCGCCCTGGCCGAGCTCGCGATCCTGCTCACGCTGTGGGCCGCAGGTCACAGCCCGGTCGATCCGTTGTACGTCCCCGAGCCGAAGCCACGGAGGCGACGAAATGGCGCGAAGAAAAAAAAGAAGTGAACGCGTCCTGATCCTTTGGAACTTCGTCGGCGAGGACGAGTACAAGACGATGGCCGATCAGGGGCCGCGCGCCCTGCCGTGGGACCCCGAGAAGACCGCGACCGAGGTGTCGACGGTGCAGGAGGAGATCGACGCCGTCGAGGAGGCGATCGAGTGGCTCGGCTTCAAGGTCCGCACCGTCAACGTCGCGGAGAAGCTCGACACGTTGATCGAGGCCATCCGTGACTTCCAGCCCCACGTCATCTTCAACCTGATCGAGTTCTTCAACGACCAGGCGGTCCAGGAGGCGTACGTCGCCGGCCTGTACGATCTGTTCCACATCCCGTACACCGGCGCCGGGCCGCTGTGCCTGATGACCTGCCAGCGCAAGTCGCGCACCAAGGTGCTGCTCGAGTCGCAGGGCGTGCCGACCCCGGCGTTCCGCCGCTTCGACGAGCTGCCGGTGCCCAAGGATCACGGGCTCAAGTACCCGCTGATCGTGAAGCCTGCCCGCGAGGACGCCTCGGGCGGCGTCCACGCCAGCTCGGTGGTCAACGACCACGACGCGCTGGTCGCGCAGGTGGCGCGGATCCTCGAGGAGCACGAGCAGCCGGCGCTGGTCGAGCGCTACATCTCGGGCCGCGAGATCCACGTCGCGATCCTCGGCAACAACCCGCCCGAGGCCCTGCCGATGCTCGAGTTCGAGTTCGAGGATCCGCCCGAGGGCGAGGAGGATCGGCCGCAGATCCTCACCTACGAGGCCAAGTGGGATCCGATGAGCCCGGACTTCTACGCCCTCGACGTCCAGGTCCCGCCGCGCAAGCTGCCGCGCAAGATCGGCAACCGGATCCGCAAGGCCGCGCTCGACGCCTACAAGATCACCGGCTGCCGGGACTACGCGCGCGTCGACCTGCGGGTCGACGAGGACGGCAACCCGTACGTGCTCGAGGTCAATCCCAACCCGGACCTGGCCGAGAGCGTCGGCTTCATGCTGTGCGCGGAGAAGTCCGGGCGCACGTTCGAGGGGACGATCCTCGAGCTGGTCGAGATGGCGCTGGCCCGCACCCAGGAGCCGGTGGTGATCCCGGAGCACCCGCCGGCGACCGGCGCGACGATCGGCGCGCCGCCCGAGGCGGTCGAGCCCGCGGCGGCGGAGCCCGCCGACGCGAAGCCGGCGACGGACAAGAAGAAGCCCGCCGACAAGAGGAAGGCGCCCGACAAGAAGAAGCCGGCGGCGGCGGACAAGAAGAAGCCCGCCGACAAGAAGAAGACGCCCGACAAGACGAAGCCGGCGGCGGACAAGAAGAAGCCGGCGACGGACAAGAAGAAGCCCGCCGACAAGAAGAAGCCGGCGACGGACAAGAAGAAGCCCGCCGACAAGAAGAAGCCCGCCGACAAGGCGCCGCGGCCTCGCGCCAGCGCCACCGGCGAGCGCGCCGGGACCCGACGGGCCAACCCGCGCGACAAGGGCACCGGCCCGCGAGGCGGCGACGCGTCGCGCCCGACCGGTCGCCGCAAGAAGGTGTGACGGGCCAACCCCTGGCCCCCCCAGCCGTTCGAGGGACTCCATGAGCGAGAGCAATCCATTCCGCCCCGAGGACATCCGCAACGTCGTGCTGCTCGGCCACGCCGGCGCCGGCAAGACCACGCTCGCCGAGGCGATCCTGCACCGCTGCGGCGTCATCACCCGCATGGGCACGGTCGAGGACCACTCGACGATCAGCGACTTCGAGCCCGAGGCGCACGCCCACGGCCTGTCGACCGCGTCGTCGCTGCTGTTCGCCACCCGTGAGGGCTGCGAGTTCAACGTCATCGACACCCCGGGATCGCCGGAGTTCATCGGCCAGGCGCTCGCCGCGCTGCCGGTGGTCGAGACCGCGATGATCGTCGTCAACGCGGCGACCGGCATCGAGCTCAACACCCGCCGGCTGTTCCACGCCGCCGGCGAAGCCGGCCTCGCCCGCATGGTCGTGATCAACAAGATCGACCAGGCGATGGACGCGCTGCCGGCGCTGGTCCGCGAGCTCAAGGACAGCTTCGGCCCCGAGCTGCACTGCATCAACCTGCCGACCGCCGGCGGCACCGACGTCATCGACTGCTTCGATCACGAGGCCGGCACCGCCGACTTCAGCTCGGTGGCCGACGAGCACCGCGAGATGCTCGAGTCGTCGATCGAGATCGACGACGCCGAGCTCGAGCGCTACCTCGGCGGCGAGCCGATCGATCTGCCGACGCTGCGGCGCTGCTTCATCGAGGCGATGAACCGCGGCCACGTCGTGCCGATCCTGTTCACCGCCGCCAAGAGCGAGGTCGGCGTCGACGATCTGCTCCACGTCCTCGCCGCCGACACGCCGAGCCCGGCGACGGCGCGGCCGCGGCGGCTGCGCCGCGACGACGAGGTCGTCGAGGTCACGTGCGATCCCGACGCCCCGCTGATCGGCCACGTCTTCAAGGTCACGACCGATCCCTACCTGGGCAAGATGGCGATGCTGCGCATCCTGCAGGGCCGGCTCGACGGCAACACCGCGTTCGTCAGCGGCGCCGACCGCAAGGCGCACAAGGCCGGGCACGTCCTCAAGGTCGAGGGTCGCGATCACCCCGAGCTCGACACCGTCGCCTACGCCGGCGACATCGTCGCGCTCGCCAAGGTCGAGGACCTCGACGCCGACATGATCATCCACGCGCCGACGCTGGGCGAGACCTACGCGCCGGTCGTCGCGCGCTACCCGCGCTCGATGTACGCGCTGGCGATCGAGCCCAAGACCAAGCAGGACGAGGTCAAGCTGCTGTCGGCCATGCACCGCCTGTGCGAGGAGGATCCGACGCTGACCTGCGATCACGACGCCCAGACCCACGAGCTGGTGCTGTCCGGCATGGGCGAGCTGCACCTGCGGGTCGCGATCGAGCGGCTCAAGAACCGGTTCAGCCTGGAGGTCAGCTCGCGCAAGCCGCGGGTCGCGTACCGCGAGACCATCACGGCGCGCGCCGAGGGCCACTACCGCCTCAAGAAGCAGACCGGCGGCGCCGGCCAGTTCGCCGAGGTGTTCCTGCGCATCGAGCCGCTGGCGCGCGGCGCCGGCTTCGAGTTCGCCAGCGAGGTCTTCGGCGGCGCGATCCCGACCCAGTTCATCCCGTCGGTCGAGAAGGGCGTCACCGAGGCGCTGGATCAGGGGCCGCTGGGCGGCTACCCGGTCCAGGACGTCCGGGTCGTGGTCTACGACGGCAAGGCGCACTCGGTCGACAGCAAGGACATGGCGTTCCGCACCGCCGGCAAGCGGGCGTTCCGCGACGCCTTCCTCAAGGCCCGCGGCGCGCTGCTCGAGCCGGTCGTGACGCTCGAGATCTTCACGCCCGAGAGCCACGTCGGCGACGTCACCGCGGACCTCAAGCACCGGCGCGGCCGCGTCGTCGGCGTCGACGCCGCGCCGACCAGCGGCATGGCGGCGATCCACGCCCAGATCCCGCTCGCCGAGCTGGGCGACTACAGCGGCCAGCTGCGCAGCCTCACCGGCGGTCAGGGCAGCTTCGTCACCGAGCCATCGCACTACGACTTCGTGCCGCAGCACCTGATCTCGCAGCTGACCGCGGACCACACCGCGCCGACCGACGACGACTGATCGAGGCTCGACCGCCGCCGCGACCTACGGCGTCGCGGCGGCCGCGCCGGCATCCCCGGCGGTGGCGCCGTCGTCGGCGGTGGCCGCGTCGGCGCCGAGGTCGGCCTGCAGGCCGCGCTGGTAGTCCTCGAGCTCCTGCTTCTGCTCGTCCCACTTCGCGGCCATCTCGGGCGAGAGGACGCCACACTTGACGTCGAGATCGCCGACCAGGTGGGTGGCGCCGGCGTGGCAGTCGAAGACCAGCTTGCCGTGCCAGAACGTGGCGCCCCCGCTCTCGCTCCCCGCGAAGTGGTCGTCGCGCTGCTGGTCGCAGGTCAGGCGATCGCCGAACCCGACGTCCGAGCTGCCGGCGAGCCACGACAGGTGGCCGTCGTCGAAGCGGAGCCGGCCCGCCCTGCTGGTCAGATCGAGGACGACGCCGTCGATGCTGGAGCGGGTGTCACAGCCGGTGAACGTGACCGGCTTGTCGGCGACGGTGAAGGTCCCGGTCGCGACCGGGGTGCCCCCGGCCTTGCCGTCCGACGACGCCGACTTGCACGCCGGCGCGGCGACCACGAGGCCGGCGACGAGACCGATGGGTAGGGTGCGCACGCGTCGATGGTACCGCGCCCGCGCCCCCGCCCGGTGGCGCGCCGGTCACGCCGCCTGGACGCTGCCAGCGCGCCCGAGTTGCTCGCGCACCCAGGTGCCGATGCGCCGGAACGCGGCGACCGCCCGCGGGTTGACGACGTCGAAGTAGGGGAAGACGTGGACCTCGCCGGGCTCGATGTCGAGCGTGCACGGCACCCCGGTGGCGTCGGCGCGGCGGGCGAGGCGCTCGCTGTCGGAGCGCAGGGTCTCGGCGCCGCCGGCCAGGACGTACAGCGGCGGCAGGCCGGCCAGGTCGGCGTGGAGCGGCGACACCCGCGGATCGTCGAGCGGTAGCGCGCTGGCGTAGCTGCGGGCGTCGGCGTTGTCGGCGTCGCGCGCGACGTAGTCGGAGGGCTGGTTCTCGTCGAGGTTGGTCTTGGTCAGATCGAGCCACGGCGACAGCAGCACGGCGGCCGCCGGCAGCGGGCCGCCGCGCCGACGCAGCGCGACCAGCGTGGCCACGGTGAGGCCGCCACCGGCGGAGTCGCCGGCGACCACGATCCGCGACGGCGGCGTGCCGTCGGCGACCAGCGCGTCGAACGCCGCCACCGCGTCGTCGATCGCGGCCGGGCACGCGTGCTCCGGGGCGAGCCGGTAGTCGACGGCGACGACCCGCGCGCACGCGGCCTCGGCGAGGCCGGCGGTGATCGGCCGGTGCGACGCCGGCGAGCCGACGACGTAGGCGCCGCCGTGCAGGTACAGCACGACGGCGTCGTCGTGCCCGACCCGCGGCGTCGTCCAGATCGCGCCCAGCCCCGCGACGGTGGCGTCGGCGAAGGTCGCGCGGCCGCGACGCAGCTCGTCGCGTCCCGCCGCGTCCATCGCGGCGCGGCGCTCGGCCAGCGTCCCGCCCGCGTTCCACTGCGCGCGCACCGTGGCGACCAGGAGCTCGTACGCGACCGACCAGCCCGGCTGCTCCGGACCGCGTCGCCAGCGGCCCACCACCACCCCCGGCAGGCGACCGAGGGCGATCCGTAGCTGTCTTGCGCTTGGCATGGTGCTCCCCGGGCGATGCGCCGCGGAGGCGCCCGCGCCGCCGGCGCAGTGTAGCGCGTCCCCGGCGGTCGCGGTCAGAAGCGGAGCGCCGCCGCGGCGCCGACCGCGCCGTCGCCAGCGAGCGGCGCCACCTCGACGCCGGTGGCGCCGTCGGGCTCGAGCACCAGCGTGAGGATCGCCGCGACCGCGGCGGTGCCGGCGACCGCGAGCGCGACGTTGGCGTAGGTGGCGTGGCGGGCGCCGCGATCCTCGATCGCACGCGCCTCGTCGAAGCTGTGCTGGGCGCTGGCGGCGTTGAGCGCGTCGAGGTCGTCCTGATCCTGGGCGACGCGCCACGAGAAGTAGCCGGCCGCGGCGCCGCCGGCGATCGCGAGCCCGGTCCAGGTCGGCCACCGCACCACCGCCGGCCACCGGTGGCCGCCGCCCGCCGCGCCCGCGCCGCCCTCGACGGTGATCGTCGTCGTGACCAGGGTGTTGCCGGCGGCGTCGAGGGCGTCGATCGTCAGGCGCACCGGGCCCGCCGGCGCCGCGACCTCGACGTGGGTGCCGTCGGCGGCGACCGGCGCGTCGGCGCCGGCGACGACGCGGACGCCGGCCACCAGCTGGAGCGGATCGTGGGCGTCGAGGTCGACGGTGATGGTGCCGTCGCCGCGGCGGGCTCGGGGCTCGACGCGGAACCGCGGCAGCTTGCCGGCCTGGGCCCGCGCGGCGTCGAACGGGCCGGCGATCTTGGGCGACGAGCCGGCGGGGAGCGCGGCGTCGGGGACCAGCATGATCCAGCGCAGGAAGTGGCCGCGCGCGGTGTCGGCGTCGTCGAGCGCGCCGGCGATCTCGCCGGCCATGCGGTAGGCGCGGGCCAGCGCCGCCGGGGTCAGGCCGCCACCGTCGAGGGCGCGGGCGACGAGGTCCCGCGCGCGCTCGTAGTCGATGTCGTCGACGGCGCCGCGGGCCTGATCGAGCAGCGCGACGCCGTCGTCGACCTGCACGCGATCGGCGCGCGCCGCCTGCGGCGCGGCCGCCGCGGCCGCCGCGACCACCAGGGCGACCAGCCGGGAGCGCGCCGACGCGCCGGGACGCCGGCGCGCCGCGGCGCTCACCATTTCACCTTGCGGCGCACCGCGGCGCCGGGATCGACGTGGACCTTCATCGTCCGCGACGTGCCGTCCTCGGCCACCGCCTTGACCGTGTGATCACCGGCGGCCAGCTCGTGGTTGACGATCGGCGTCGGCCCCAGCCGCTTGCCGTCGACGTAGATCGTCGCCCACGGCCGGGCGTCGATCGAGAACCGTCCCGGCGCCACGGTCGCGACCGGCTTGCGCGGCGCAGGATC
Source organism: Kofleriaceae bacterium (assembly GCA_020633495.1). Classification (GTDB taxonomy): domain Bacteria; phylum Myxococcota_A; class Polyangia; order Haliangiales; family Haliangiaceae; genus WYBA01. The sequence continues at coordinate 283,806 of JACKDR010000008.1, forward strand.
GGGCCGGCGCTCCGGCGCCTGGCGCCGGCGCGGGCGCGGGCTTGCGCCGGGCCGGGGCCGGACGCGGCGTCGGCGACGCCTGGTCGCGCGACGCCGTGGCGGGGGCGGCGCCGGGTCGGCGACAGGTCCGCGGCCGGCATCGGACGACGGTCGGCCGCGGCGGCGGCTCCTCCGCGGCGGGCGGCGCGGGGCGTCGTCGGCCGCCGCGAGGTCGTCCGCGGTCGCGACCGCCGGGCCCGGCGACGACGGCGTGGCGCTGGCGACCCCGCCGACGGTGACGGCGGTGCCGGCGGCGACGACGACGGCCGGGTCGTCAGCCACGCGGCCACGCCGGCGCCCGCCAGCAGGAGCACCGCGGCCCACCGCAGGCCGTGGCGCCGCGGCGCCAGCGACACCAGCTCGGGGTCGGCGTCGATCGTCGCGGTGTCGGTGACCGCGGTCGCCGCCGCCGGCGCCGCGAGCTCGAGCGGCGGCGGCGAGTCCAGCGTCAGCGGCGCGGCCGCCGCCTGCGCGGCCGCCGTCAGCGCCGGCGTGCCGACCACCGGCGTCGGCTGGTCGCCCACCTGCGTGTCGTCGCGGGCCGGCGGGTCGCCGCGCACCGCGGTGTCGTCGCGCCCCGGCGGGTCGTCGAGCAGCGGCGCCTGCACCGGCGTCGGCTGCCCGGGATCGGCGTCGGTGTGGGTGTCCATGCCGTCCATCGCCGACATCGACGGCACCGACGAGCCCGCCGACGACCACGACGAGTCGTCGACGTAGATGACGACGTCGCGGGTCGGCTGCGTCGGGACGTCGGGCAGGAACAGCAGCGAGCTGGGGTCGGCGCGCAGCGGCAGCCGATCGACCAGGTTGGGATCCGGATCCTCGATGTCGAAGAGCTTGTCGTTGGCGCGGACCCGGGCGCCGCACCGGCTCCACACCAGCTCCGACAGCTCCTCGGAGCCGGCGGGCGCGCCGGGCTGCACCGCCTCGACCACCGCGCGCTTGAGCTCGAGCGCGCTGGCGAAGCGCCACTGCGGACGCAGGCACAGCGCCCGGCCCAGCAGCTCGTCGAAGCCCGGCGCCGACACGTCCATCGCGCTCAGCGGCGGCACCCGCGCGTTGCGGATGGCGTCGACGGTGGCGCCCGGACCGTTGCCGCCGAACAGGCGCCGCCCGGTCAAGAGCTCGAACAGCACCGCGCCCAGCGACCACACGTCGCTGCGGCGATCGAGCGCCTCGCCGCCGAGCTGCTCCGGGGACATGTACGGCAGCTTGCCCTTGACCTTGCCGGCCTCGGTGCGATCGCCGCTGCCGTCGTCGACCTTGGCGATGCCGAAGTCGAGGACCTTGACGATGCCGTCGACGGTGACGAACAGGTTGTGGGGCGAGACGTCGCGGTGCACCAGGCCGAGCAGCTTGCCGGCCGGATCGCGCTGCTCGTGGGCGTAGTGCAGGCCGTCGCAGACCTGCGACAGGATCGCCGCCGCGATCGGCGCGGTCACCGCGCCGCCGCCGCGGATCAGCTCGGTCAGCGGCGCGCCGCGCAGGTACTCCATCGCCAGGTAGTACTCGCCGTCGACCGCGCCGAGCTCGAAGACCGCGCACACGTTGGGGTGCGACAGCCGCGCCGCGACCCGTGCCTCGGCCATCAGCATGCGGAGGAACTGCGGGCTCGACGCCAGCTCCGGCAGCACGCGCTTGATGACCATCGGCTTGCAGAAGCCACCGGTGGCGAGCAGCTGGGCCGCCCACACCTCGGCCATGCCGCCGATCGCGAGGCGACCGAGCAGCCGGTAGCGCCCGAACATCTGCGGGTCGCGACCGCTTGGCGTGTGTCCGCGGGCCAGGTTGGTCATGTCGAGCACGACGACGACCGCGCGTCTCCACACGGCGTCGACTCCGTCGATCATGCTGCCGGGGGGAGGTATCCCAGGCAAGCGAATTCCCGACGAGTCGACGGGCCGGATGTCATCGACGTCAGCGACCTCACGCTTGCGCGCCGCGCGCGCCTACATCGCACCCGTCCCGACGACAGCCTTGCATCGCACCCGGGTTCCGGTCTCACAATGGGGGTCGTGCTCCGCTGCAGTGGTCTCGTCGTGCTGAGCCTGATCGTCGCGTCGGCGGCGTGCAGCTTCCAGGGCGGCTTCGACGGCACGCACTACCGGTGCGGCGACGGCGAGGCGTGCCCGACCGGCCAGGCCTGCGTCGCGGGCGTCTGCACCGCCGACCCGGCGACGGTCGACGGCGGCGGCGGCGACGACGGCGGCGCTCCGCTCGACGGCGGCGTCGACGGCGCGGTCGCGCAGGATCGGTGCGGGACGATCTCGCTGCTCGCGGACGACTTCGCCGACAACCAGGTCGGTCGCGAGTGGATCGCGTGGGGCGACACCGGCGCGGTCACGCTCGAGGGCGCGGGCCAGCTGCAGATCGTCTTCGCCAGCGCCGGCGAGACCTGGGCCGGCTACACCTCGCGCAACCGCTTCGACCTCCGCGACGGCGAGCTGCGCGCCGGCGTCGTCCAGGCCGGCGCCACCGACACCGTGCTCGAGCTCAAGGATCGCACCGGCGACCGCTGCCAGCTGGTGGCCGAGGCCGGCCAGCTGGTCGCCCGGGTCGTCGACGGCGCCGGCGCCAGCGATCGCGCCAGTGTCCCCTACGTGCCGTCGGTGCACCGCTACTGGCGGATGCGCGAGGTCGGCGGGACGCTGTTCTGGGAGACCTCCGCGGATCAGCAAGCGTGGACGCTGCTCCACGCCGAGCCGACGCCGATCGACGCCGCCCACGTCCACGGCGTGGTCGCCGCGGCCGGCAGCGCCACCACCGGCAGCGCGATCTTCGACAGCGTCAACGTCGGCGTCACGCCCGCGCTCGGCTTCTGCGCCGCCGCCACCGTGCACGACGAGTTCGCGTCGTCGCCCCTCGAGCCGATCTGGTCGGGCTGGAGCGACAGCGGCTGCAACGTCACCGAGGAGGGCGGCGATCTGACGATGACCTTCGCCGGCACCGGCGAGTCGTGGTGCGGCATCGAGACCTGGCACCTCGTCGACCTGACCGCGTCGTCGGTGACGCTCGACGCCGGCGGCGCCCCCGACGCGCTGCGCTTCGTCAGCTACTTCCAGGTGATCGCGATGGGCGACGACTCGACCGTGCTCGAGATCGGCCGCGAGCAGACCTCGCTGTGGTTCCAGCAGTGGATCGGCGGCAACTCGGTGACGTCGGTCGATCGGACCTACTCGGCCAGCAACGACCGGTTCTGGCGGCTGCGCGAGGACGCCGGCGACGCGGTCTTCGAGACCTCGGGCGACGGCACGTCGTTCACCCAGCGCGCCCGGGTCCCGGCGCAGTTCGACCTGTCCCGGGTCGAGATCACGATCGGCGCCGGCCACTACGGCAGCGGCCCCGGCACCCCGGTGACGGCGCGGTTCGCGGCCGTGAACCCGTGACCACGCCGTAACCCGCGGCGGCGGCGGCGTAGAATGCGCGCCATGAAAGCCCTCGCGATCGCCGTCGTCGTCCCGCTCGCCGCCTGCGGCAGCTCGAAGCCACCCACCGGCGCCACCGGCGCGCCGCCGAGCAAGATGGACCAGATGATGGACGAGGGCATGCACGAGTCGTCCGACGCCAGCTCGACGTTCGGGCCGCTCGAGGTCGGCGCCGACTGGCAGACCTACACCCGGGTCGACGATCAGCCGTTCCCGTCGCCGACCCACGGCGGCCGCATGGTCGAGGTCTGGGTCAACGACGTCGGCGTCGCCGCCTACGAGAGCGAGGACGCCGAGATCCCGGTCGGGACGATCGTGGTCAAGACCTCCCACGAGAAGGACGGCTCGATGGGGCCGATCTTCGTGATGGAGAAGAAGGCCAAGGGCTTCGACGCCGAGCACGACGACTGGTGGTACGCGATCCACTGGGCCGAGCCGTCGGGCGCGTGGACCGCCAAGGGGGGCGGGCCGATCTACTGGCGCACACCGTCGCACAAGGTGGACTACTGCTGGGACTGCCACGAGAGCTTCGACCGCGAGCTCGGAGGCGTGCCGGTCGAGCGCCGCGCCTGGTAGAGACCTCGCTCATTCCGGTGCCTTCGCGCGGATCGCCGGCGCGGCCTCGCGCCGCGCGACGCGCCGCGGCGTGCCGCAAACTTTGAGCGTCGCGACGCCGGTGGTAGGTACGAAGCATGGCGACGCGCAAGACTCCGAAGCGTTCGAGCAAGACCGTCCGCCCCGCCGCCGGCTACGCGCGGCGCAAGACCGCCGACACGGCGGCCCCGCCGGCGGCCGCGGAGCCGATCACTGCGCCGGTCGCCGAGGCCGCGCCCGCGCCGGTCGTGGCGCCCACGCCGATCGCGGCGCCCGCGCCGATCGCCAAGGCCGCGCCCGCGCCGGTGGCCGAGCACCTCGTTCCGCCGCCGCCGGTGGCCTCGGCGCCGCCGCCCGCGATGGCCGGCGTCGCGTCCGCGATGGCCTCGCTCGCCGCCCTCGACGACGCGCTCGCCGCCCTCGACATCGCCAGCTTCGCCGAGCTGCCGACCCCGACCGAGATCGACGACGGCGCGCCCGACGACGATCTCCTGCCGCCCGGCCACGTCCCGCCCGGCGACGTCCGCTCGCTGCGCCGCGCCGACTCCGGCGAGTTCGCGCTGGTCTATCGCTGGGCCACCGCGGTCGTCATCCGGCGCGGGCCCGTCGGCAAGCGCGGCACCTGCCGGGTCATCGACTACCCGACGCCGCAGATGGCGTCGAGCGGCTACGCCCGCGAGTGCACGCGCCTGCACGCCGAAGGCTTCGGCGACTACGTCGACTGAGCCGGCGTCCCCGTGCCCCGCCACCGCGGGCCCCACCCGGCCGACCGGGACCTGTTCAGCGGCGATCGCCTCGCCGCGCTGCGCGAGGCCGTCACCGATCTGGCGTGGCTGCGCGGCCGCGGCTACGCCGACGACGGCGCGATCGCGCTGGTCGGCAACCGCTACCAGCTGCGCGAGCGCGCCCGCAGCGCCCTGGGCCGCGCCGCCGCCAGCGACGCCACCGCGGCGCTCCGGCGCGCCCGCCACCGCCCCCTCGCCGAGGTCGCCGGGCGCGCCCTCGCGATCGACGGCTTCAACGTGCTGGTCACGCTGGAGTCGGCGCTGTCGGGCGGGGTCGTGCTCGGCTGTCGCGACGGCGCGCTGCGTGATCTCGGCTCGGTGCACGGCACCTACCGCCACGTCGAGGAGACCGGCCGCGCCCTCGCCGGGATCGCGGCGCTGCTGGCGTCGGTCGGCCCCGCCGAGGTGACCTGGTACCTCGACCGACCGGTGTCCAACAGCGGGCGCCTGGCGGCGCGGCTGCGCGAGCTCGAGCCATCGTGGCGGGTCGAGCTGCCGATGGTCGCGGACCCGGCGCTGGTCACCGACCCGGCGCGCGTGGTCGCGTCGGCCGACTCCTGGGTCATCGATCGGGCGTCGTCGTGGGTGGACCTGCCGGCGGCGGTCATCGAGGCGCTGGGAATCGCGCCATGGCGCGTCGACCTGGCGTGAGCGCGGGTTGGCGCCGGCGTGAACCGGCGGCGCGCCACCGTGGCCGGATCCCACAGCGCCGCCGCGGGCGCCGCCCCGACGGCGCCGGCCGGCGTGGTACGCCGGTTGCTGAGATGGCCACCATGCTCCGGCTCACCCTCCTCGCCACCGCGCTGGCCCCGGCCCTGGCGGCCTGCGGCGCCACCGAGGTCCGGCGCGACGTCGCCTACGACCCTCGGTTCGGCGACGCCACGGTCATGGACCTGCACCTGCCCGACGACGGCGCCACCCTGCGCCCCGCGGTCGTGATGATCCACGGCGGCGGCTGGCGCCTGTTCAGCAAGGACGAGTTCGACGGCAACGCCGAGCGCCTCGCCGGCGCCGGCTACGTCGTCGCCAACATCAACTACCGGCTGGTCCCCGACGGCGCCTACCCGGCGGCGGTGCAGGACTGCCTGTGCGCGCTCGCCTACGTGCGCAACCACGCCGGCGAGCTCGGCGTCGATCCCGACCGCGTCGCGGTCATGGGCTACTCCGCGGGCGGCCACCTCGCCGCGCTGCTCGGCGTCGCCGCCGACGAGCCCGACTTCCAGCCCGACTGCGCCGAGGGCGCGACCGGCGCGCCCCGGGCGGTGATCAGCGGCGCCGGCCCCACCGACCTGATCGCGCTGGCCGACGCCGACACCGTCCAGGACTTCGTCGGCGGCACCGTCGACGAGGTCCCGGAGCGCTACCAGCGGATCTCGCCGCTGTACCAGGTCGAGGCCGGCGCGCCGCCGTACCTGTTCGTCCACGGCGAGGACGACCTGTTCGTGCCGCTGGCGCAGTCGCAGCAGATGCGGCAGGCCCTGCGCGACGTCGGCACCGAGGCGACGCTGCTGTCGCTGCGCGGCAGCGGCCACCTGGTCGGCGTCGGCGGCTCGGCGGCGCGCAACGATCTGGTCCAGACCTCGGTCGACACGCCCGAGGCGTGGGTCGCGATCATCGACTTCCTCGACGACCAGCTGGGGGCGCCGTGAAGGCCGCGGGGACCGCCGCGGCGCTCGTCGCCGCCGCGCTGCTCGGCGCCGGCGTCGTCCCGGCGGCCGCCCAGCCCGCGGAGGCGCCCGCCGCCGAGGCGACCGAGCGCGCCACGCCGCCGCCGCCGCGGTGGGGCGCGGCGCTGGCCCTGCCGTCGCTCACCTACGGCGGCCTCGCCGTCGACGTCGAGCGCGACCTGCCGGCGCGCGGCTTCAGCCTGGTCGGCGGCGCGGTGATCCGCGCCGCCGCCACCGGCGACTACGGCTCGACGACGCTGGGCGCCAGCGCCGAGATCCGGCGCTGGTTCAAGCGCCGCGCGATCTGGACCCATCAGCCGCGCGGCGCGATGATCGGCTGGTACCTGGGCGGCCGCCTCGACGTCGCGACGATGCGCCTCACCGACGACGCCGGTGCTCGCGTCGGCGGCCAGGTGACGATCGCGGCCTCGGTGCTCGGCGGCTACCGGCTGGCGCCGTGGCGCGGCCTGACCGTGACGCCGACGCTGGGCCTGTCGCACCGGGTCGAGCTCGATCCCGACGGCCGGCTGCCGGCGTGGCACCGCGGCGCGATCACCTTCGGGGTCGATCTGGGCTGGCTGTTCTGAGCCTCGGGTACCATCGGGCGATGCGCCCGCCCGGTCCCCGTCTGCTCGCCGTCGTCGTCGCCGCCGCGGTCGCCGTCGTCATCTCGCGCCCCACGCCCGGCGTCGCCGCGCCGTGCGATCCCGCCGAGGCCGCGGTCCGGGTCGAGCTGATCCGCACCGAGCTGGCTCGCGAGTCGCGGCGCGCCCACCGCTGGAACACCGCCTGGGGCATCACCTTCGCGGTGCTGGCTGCGGCCCAGGTCGGCATGGCGGCGGAGCGGTGGACGCCGCTGGGCGACGTCGACGACGACGCCATGCGCACCGCGCTGTGGATCGGCGCGATGAAGTCCGGCCTCGGCGCCGCCGCCCGGGTCGTCATGCCGCTGCGGGTCGACCGGCTCGACGGCCTCAGCGGCGACGCCTGCACCGACGTCATCGTCGCCGAGCGCGCGCTGCGCCGCGGCGGCCGCCGCGAGCAGGGCAGCTTCTTCCTGCTCCACGCCGGCTCGCTGGCGGTCAACATCGCCGGCATGCTGTGGCTCGGGCTCGTCGAGGACAGCTGGACCCAGGGCGTGCTGTCGGCGACGATCGGCCTGCCGGTCGGGCTGGCGTCGGTCTACACCCAGCCGCGCGACGCCTGGCACGCCGCCCGCGACGGCGACCTGCTGCGGCCGCGCTGGATGGTGCGGACCGTCCGGCGGCCGGACTTCACCGGCCTGGTCCTCGACGGCGCGTTCTGAGCGGCGCGCGCAGCGCCGCAGCGCCTAGAAGTGGTAGGTCGCGGCGATCGTGAAGCCGCCGCCGCTGGTGCCGTCGGCGGGGGCCGCCGCCGCGCCGCCGCCGGGCGCGCGCATCGTGCCGGCGACCGGCGCCGCGACGTCGCCGCCGTCGGGGGCCGCGACGCCGACCGCGCGCAGCTCGGCGGAGATGCCGAAGTGGCCGAAGCGGCGCTCGACGCCGCCGCCGAGCGCGACCACGCCCTGGGCCGGCGCGTCTGCGGGCGCCATGTCGCGGCTGACCTCGCGCGCGCCGCCGACGCCGGCGAGCAGGTACCAGTCCCAGCGCCGGTACGGCGTCAGGTGGAAGCGCGCGCCCAGGGTCGCCAGCGACAGCACCTGGCTGCGATCCTGATCCTCGGGCTGGCTGTAGCCGTCGCTGGTGACCTCGAGCTCCCAGCGGGCGCCCAGCCGGTAGCGGACCTGCACGCCGCCGCCGCCGTAGTCGGTGGTCGCGTCGGGGCTGGCGTCGGGGTGCAGGGTCAGCGATCCCAGGCGCAGGCTCACGCCCCAGCGGGTGCCGTCCCAGCCCGCCGCCGCGGGTGCCTCGACCGGCGCGGCCGCGCCGCAGTCGCAGGCGCCGGGCGCGTTGGAGTCGGCGTGCGCCGGCGACGCGACCAGCGCGGTGGCGGCGACGCCGAGGGTGGCCAGGGTGGTGATCGAGGCGAGGCGAGGCAGGGACATGGTGGGCTCCGTGGAAGATCGGGGGCTGACGGCGCAGCCGGGTAATCCAAGCCCCGTGCCATCGAGGATCGTCGAGAAACCGGCGCGATCCAACACCCGCGTCGCGCCCGGTGCCGGTTCTGGCCACGCCGGCGTGGACGAACACCACACGAGACGCGCGGTTGACGCCCCAGAGGTCGAACCAGTGGCGGCCCCGAATCTGCAGTCCCGCCGGGGTCCCGCGTTACCATCGACCCTGGAGGGAGGAACCTGATGAGAGCTCGCCTGCTTGCCCTGGCCTTGCCGATCGCCCTCGTCACCGCGTGCGGTGGCGACGACGGCGGCGCTTCACCCGACGCCGCCGACCTCGACGCCGCCGTGCCCGACGCCGAGGTCCCCGACGCCGATCCGTCGGGGCCGGTGACGATCACGGTGACCGGCGAGGGCTCGCCGATCCCCGACGTCGACGTGGTCTTCAACGACGCCACCGGCGCGGTGCTGTCGCACAAGACCACCGGCAGCGACGGCAAGGCGACCGAGACCATGCTGCCCGGCGGCTCGCTGACGATCGCGGTGCAGCCGCCCAGCGGCTACTTCACGGTCACCTACAGCGACGTCCAGCCCGGCGACGATCTGGTCTGGCAGTTCGACGCCCCGGTGCCCGCCACCGTCGGCGACCTGGCGGTGACGCTGCCCGGCGTCCAGGCCAACGCGACCCGCTACGACGTGCAGATCGGCTGCCGCACCTTCACGACCAACAACCCGGCGCTGCCGGTGACCGGGACCATCACCGCGGACTGCCTCGGCAGCGACGACAAGATCGACGTCGTCGCGATCGCCTACGCGGCCAACGGCTCGCCGGTCGGCTACGACTACCAGACCGCGGTCACCGCGGTGTCGGGCGGCACGACCGTGGTCACCCTCGACGCCTGGCAGGTCACGTCGGATCCGCTGACCGTCACGCTGACCAACGCGCCGGGCAACACCGCCGCGGCCGGGCTCGAGGGTCACTTCCGCATCGACGGCCTCGACTTCGTCGGCGTCGGCGGTGGCGCGACGCCGGTGGCCGGGACGATCACGATCCCGAGCGCGTACCTCAGCGGCGGCATCGCCCAGCAGCTCCAGTACCTCATCTTCATCCAGCTCGGCACCCAGCAGGCGCCGGCCGGCTTCCACGCCATCCTCGCCGGCCACGCCGGCACGCCGGCGACCGTGACCCACGACCTGTCGCAGCTGCTGCCGTCGATGAGCGCGGCGACCGCGACCACCGACGCCGGTCGCCCCAGCCTGGGCTGGATCGCCAGCGGCTCGTTCGCCGCCGCCGACGGCGCCCTGGTGCTGGCGTCGTGGCACGAGGGCGCCGATCTGCACCAGTCGTTCGCGCTGCTGCCCCCCGACGCGTCGAACCCGACGGTGTTCCCGGCGATGCCCGACGAGCTCGCGGCCTACCGCCCCACCGGCAGCAGCGCCTGGGATCTGCCCACGGTCATCTTCATCGACGCCGACTACATCGACGGCTGGGACGACTTCCGCACCGGCCCCGGCTTCGCGCTCCTCGGCGACAACGCGCTGGATCAGATCCCCGCGACCGGCGGCGTCATGCGCGCCAGCATCGGCGGCAACCTGCCCGGCAACTGATCGCCGAGCCGCCCGCGGGCCGAGCCGCCGGCGGGCCGAGCCGCCCGGCCCGCCGCCCGCGCCTACAGGTCCTTGCGCAGGTAGAACTGGCCCTGCGCCGCGGCGTCCGGCGCCGGCGCGAACACCTCGTCGGCCGCCGGCGGCGACGTCCACCCCGGCTGCATCTCGAGGTCCGCCGGGTCGTAGCTGAAGTTGCCCATCACGTGGGCGCGCAGGCTGGCGCCGAGGTGGGTGCCGTGGCCGACGTCGATCTCGCCGCCGACGCCGAGGAACCCGGCGGGCAGCGCCAGCTGGTCGCTGATCGAGCCGTCGCCGTAGGGCACGCTGACCCGGGTCAGCTCGAGGCCGGCGCCGACCTGGGCGTAGCCGGAGGTGCGCCACGGCCCGTCCATGCGCAGGCCCACCGCCGCGGTGATCAGGCCCGACGTGCGATCGATCGGCAGATCGTCGGCGGGGCGCTGCGGGAACGACTCGCTGAAGTACAGATCGAGGCCGCCCTCGACGAACAGGTGGCCGCCGAGCGGCGACAGGTCGCGCTCCATGAACACGCCCATGCCGTTCATGCGGCACTCGTCCCACGCGCTGCGGCGATCGCCGTCGTCGCGACGGAAGCCGTAGCCACCGACCCGGGCGCCGAACGAGTACGGCGTGTGGACCGAGGCGGCGGTGGAGCCCGACGCCGGGGTCGCCTCGGGATCGGCGGCGGCGGGTGCGGCCAGGGCCGCGAGCAGGGGGACCGAGAGCAGCGGGATCGTGCGCATGCCCTGACCTCCAGCAACGGCCGTGCCCGCGCCCCCGCCGGTCGCGCGGCGATGACGGTTCACGCCGCCGCCGCCGCCGGTTCACGGTCACCGGCGCGGCGCTGTCGCACATGCCGACACTGTGGGATCGCGCCACGGTCGGGCCCGCGTCGCCGCGTGTCGCGCCCCCCGGCTCTGCTAGGCTGGCCGCCGATGGGCACGTCTCCCGACGACCGCTGGCGCGCCGAGAAGGAGGCCGCCTGGCTGTACGAGCGCGTCGCCGCCGCCGAGCCGGACTCGACGCGGCGGGCGACGTTCCTCGAGCTGGGCCGCGCCGCCGAGGAGCAGGCCGAGATCCTCGCCGGCGATCTGGGCGGGGCGCCGCCCGGCTTCGCGCCGTCGCGCCGGGCCCGGCTGGTGGCGAGCATCGTGCGCCGGCTCGGCCCGCACCGGGCGCGGCCGCTGCTCGCGGCGATCAAGGTGCGCGGCCTGTCGATGTACGACGGCCCGGTCGCGGGCCACGCCATGCCGACCTCGGTCGAGGGCATCGGCGTCCGCCACCGGCGCGGCAGCGGCGGCACCCTGCGCGCCGCGGTGTTCGGCGTCAACGACGGCCTGGTCTCGAACACCAGCCTGATCCTCGGCATCGCCGGCGCCGGCACCGCGCCGTCGGGGGTGCTGCTCGCCGGCGTCGCCGGGCTGCTCGCCGGCGCGTTCTCGATGGCGGCCGGCGAGTACATCTCGATGAAGTCGCAGCGGGAGCTGTTCGAGTACCAGATCGCCCAGGAGCGCGACGAGCTCGAGCGCTACCCCGAGGAGGAGGCCGAGGAGCTGGCGCTGATCTACGCGGCGCGCGGCGTGCCGCTCGACCAGGCCCGCACGATCACGCTGGCGATGGTCAGCGATCACGACAAGGCGCTCGACACGCTGGCCCGCGAGGAGCTCGGGCTCAACCCCGACGACCTCGGCTCGCCGTGGCGCGCCGCCGCGTCGTCGTTCGCGGCGTTCGCTGGCGGCGCGATCGTGCCACTGGCGCCGTTCGCCCTCGGCGCCGGCACCCGGGCCCTGCCGATCGCGATCGCCGCCGCGGCGGTCGGCCTGGCCGCGGTCGGCGCGGCGCTGTCGCTGTTCTCGGGGCGCGGCGCGGTGCGCGGCGGCCTGCGCATGCTCGCGGTCGGCGCGCTCGCCGGCGCCGCCACCTGGGGCATCGGCCAGCTGCTCGGCGTCGGCCTGTCGTAGGCGCCGACCACCGGCTACATTGAAGGGGTGGCCGGCCCCTCCCCCGAGCTCGACGCGCGCCTCGCCCGCATCGCCGGGCGTCTGGCGCTGCTGGCCGCCAGCGATCGCGAGCTCAAGGTCTTCGGCGCCGCCGGCCACCGCTGGCAGCTCGAGCCCCCGCTCGACGCCGGCGAGCTGGCCGCGGTCGAGGCCGCGCTCGGCGCCGCGCTGCCCGCCGAGGTCGCCGCGTTCCTGACCCGGATCGGCCGGGCCGGCGCCGGGCCGTACTACGGGTTCGTGACGCCGGCGCCGCCCGACCCGGCGGCGTGGGCCGGCGACCAGGAGGTCGCGCCGCGCCCGGCGGCGCCGTTCCCGTTCGACGCCGAGGCCGCGCTCGAGGTCGCGCCCGCGACCGGCGGCAGCCGCTACGACGGCACCGTGCTGCTCGCCCACCAGGGCTGCGGCTACGTCTCGCTGCTCATCGTCGGCGGGCCGCGCGCCGGCGAGGTGTGGGCCGACTTCGCCGCCGCCGAGGGGCCGCTGGCGCCGGAGGCGCCGTCGTTCCTGACCTGGTACGAGGGCTGGCTCGACGACGCGCTGCTGGAGTGGGCGCGCGACGCGCTGCCGGCGATCGCCGCGGCGCGCGCCGCCGGCGGCCCGACGGTCGCGGCGATGGAGGCGGTGGCGCCGCTGCTCGACGCCCGCGCCGAGGCGCCGAGCGCGGACCTGCGCCGCTCGCTCGGCTACCTGCGCTGCTACCAGGGCCGCTTCGACGACGCCGAGGCCGCGTTCGATCGCGCCGCCGAGGTCGGCACGCAGGAGCCGGAGGCGCGGCGCCGCCTCGACCGCGCCCGGCTGCGCGCCGCCGCCGGCCGCTACGCCGACGCCCTCGACGAGGTCGCCGCCGGCCTGGCGACGCCGGGGCTGTGGTACGCGACCCGCGACGCGCTGCTCGGCGAGCGCCAGGCCGCGCTGTTCGCGCAGGGCCACCGCGCCGAGGCGCTGGCGACCATGGACCTGCGCGCCGAGCAGACCTTCTTCGACGTCGCGCTGCACCACGCCCTGGCCCGCGAGCACCTCGCCGACGGCGACGTCGACGCCGCGGCCGCGGTGCTGGCGCGCGCGTTCCGCCTCGGCATCGGCGTGCCGCGCCCGACCGAGGTCGAGGCGCGGCGCCGGGCCGCCTACGACGGGCTGGTCGCCGCGCTCGAGGCCGAGGCGCGGCGCCGAGGCCGCCGAGCTGGCGCGCCGCGGCGTCGAGGCCGCGGCGGCGTCGGGGGCCGCGAGCTGATGCGCGGCGCCGCGGCGTTCGCGATCGTGACCGCCGCGCTCGGCGGCGGCTGCGGCGGCGCGGCGGCGGTGGCGGTGAGGCGCCGGCGACGCCGGCCGGCGAGGTCCGCACCACCGGCACCTACGCCGGCGACTGGGGCCGCATCACCTTCCAGTTCGTCGGCGACGACGCCTGGGGCGCGTACGAGCACGACGCCGGCACCGTGCGCGGCACGCTGCACGCTGACACCCTGGTCGGCCGGTGGTGCGAGACGCCGAGCCGGCAGCCGGGCCAGGACGGTGGCGACGTCGAGCTGACCTTCGTCACCGACGCCGACGGCACCCGCCGGATCGACGGCCGCTGGCGCTACGGCGGCAACGCCGCCAACGTCTGGCGCGACGACTGGGACGCCACCTGGGTCGACGACGTCGCCGATCCGGCGCTGACCGCGCGCTTCGCCGACCCGGCCGCGTTCTGCGCGCCGTGATCGAGGGCGCCCACCGGCGCGCTCACAGCTGCGGCAGCAGGCTGTCGCAGTCGAAGGTGTCGGACGTGACGCCGGCGCCGGTGACGACGAAGCCGTCGATCACGGCGCGGGTGTCGCCGGTGACCGCGCCCATGTTGCTGCCGAGCTGGACGCCGAGCTGCAGCGTCGCCGCGTTCGAGGTGCCGGTGATCGACGCGGTGGCGTCGGCGGCGGTCGCGGTCACGGTGACGTCGCTGCCGGTGCGCTGGAACCGCAGCGTCGCGGCGGTCAGCGCCGTCGCCTGCAGGTCGGCGGTGCCCGACGGCTGGTCGGCGACGCCGAGCCCGACCGTGGGGAACGTGCCGAGACCGGCGGTGAAGATCTGGGTCGGCTGCGCCACCGCCTCGGACACCGCGGCCTGGACGAACGCGCCGGTGCCCGCGGCGGTGAAGTCGCTGACGGTGAAGGTGGCGTCGAAGTCGCCGGTGAGCCCGGTCTGGGTGACCTCGAGCGCCGAGCCGGCGTCCATGTCGGTCGCGGTCAGCACCAGCGCGCCGCCGGTGATCGCGGCGCCGGCGCCGACGTCGGCGCGGACCTTCCACAGCGACAGGCAGCCGCGGGCGTCGATGGCGCGGGCGTCGACGCCCGCGACCGGGGCGTCGGTGGTCACCTCGTCGTCGCCACACGCGCCGAGCGCCAGCGCGCCACACGTCACCAGCAGGGGCAGCCGCATGGCCGGATCATCGCACGCCGGCGCACACCGCGGAACATTGCGGCCGCGGCCCGCGGGCGGTACCAGGGAGCATGCGACGGCTCGCGCTCGCCGTGGCGGCGATCACGCTGGCGGGCTGCGATCCGCCGCCGCCGACGGTGACCGTCGCGGCGCCCCGCGACGGCACGGTGATCACCAGCCGCGATCCGGTGCGGCTCGACGTCGTGGTGCGCGGGCCACGACGGCTGCGCGGCCTGCGGCTCGTGGTCGCGGGTCAGGCGGTCACCGCCGAGGTGACGCCGACCCTGGCCGGCCGCGACTGCCGGCGCGGCTGCGACGCCGTGGTGTGGTGGCCCGGCGACGAGGCGCGCGAGGGCACCAACCGGCTCGAGCTCGTGGTCACCGACGAGCGCGGACGCAGCGGCGCGGCGCGGCTGGCGATGCGGTTCGAGGACGCGCCGCGGGCCCGCCTGCGGGTCCCGGCGTCGAGCGATCAGCTCGGCGTCGGCCGGCTCGTGGTCACCGCCGACGTCGTCGACCGCGGCGTGGTCCGCGGCACCGTCGAGATCGACGGCACCCGGCGCGGCGCGATGGCGATCGCCGGCGACTGCCGGCGCGGCTGCGTCGCGACGTGGCCGTGGGACACCCGCGCCGAGACCGCGGGGCGTCACCACCTGGCGGTCACGCTGGTCGATCAGGCCGGCCGCACCACCGCGCTGCAGCGCGACGTCGTCCTCGGCGACGCCCCGTACGTGCGCGCGATCGAGGTCACCGGCGAGCGTGACTTCGGCGCCCTCGACGTCGAGGTCCACGTCGTCGACGCCCACGACGTCCCGGTGGCGTGCGCCGGCGCCGCCACCGGGCTGGCCCCGGTCGATCGCACCGACGTCCGCTACGCGGTCGACGCGCTGCTGATCCGCCGCGACGGCCAGACCCTCGGCACCCTGCCCGACGGCCCGCTGCGGGTCCGCGTCACCGAGGACGACGCCGATCCGTGCCCGGTCCCGCCCGGCCGCAGCGACGATCTGATCGGGACCAGCCCGGCGCTGCCCGCCGCCGAGCTGCTCGGCGCGCCGCTGAGCTTCGACGACGTGGTCTACCTCGAGCTCGCGTCCGGCCGGCCGCTGCGGCGCTGAGCCGCGGCGATCACGGCGAGGCCGACCGGCTGCGCGGCCAGCGCGATCAGCGCCGCGGTCGTGCCGGCGGCGTCGGCGAGGACGCCGAGCAACCAGGGCAGCGCCAGGCCCAGGGGCGTGAACAGGTGCGCGGCGGCCTGGACCGTGCCCGAGCGGCCGGGCAGCGCGGCGTAGGCCTGCGCCGACGCCAGCGGGTACAGCGGCGCCGCGGTGGCGCCGACCGCGATCATCAGCAGCAGCGACGCCCACGCGGTCGGCGCGGCGAGCCACGCGGCGTACGCCACCGTGCACGCCACCGACGACGCCAGCAGCAGGCGCAGCGCGGCGACGCGACGGAGCAGGCGATCGACGACGACCAGGCCGATCGCGCCGCCGGCGACGAAGCCGGCGAGCACGGCGCTACGGGTCACCGCGCCGGCGCCGAGCTCGTCGCGCAGGTGCAGGCTCGCGAACACGACCAGGATCTCGTCGAGCAGGTCGCACAGGGTCAGCCCGAACAGCCACGCCAGCAGGTGACGATCGGTGAGCGCCAGGCGCAGCGCCGCCCACAGGCCGCGGCCGTCGGCGTCGCCGTCGTCGCCGGCGGCGCGGTCGTCGCCGTCGTCGCCGTCGCCGGCGCGCGCCGCCCCGGACGGCAGGTCGCCGCCGCGCACCGCGACCAACACGGCCCACGCCGCGACCATCGCGCCGACGATCGCGAAGCCGGCCCGCCAGCCCAGGCCCACCACGGCGAGCGCGGCGATCAGCGCCGGCGCCGCGAGATCGCCGACCAGCCCCATCAGGCCCCACCGCAGCATCGCGCGATCGCGACCGTGGACGTAGGTGTCGACCAGGCTGGCCTGGGCCAGCCCGACCGCGATCCCCGACGACGTCCCGCTGATCGCCTCGGCGACGATCAGCCACGACGGCGCCGGCGCCAGCGCCGCGATCCACGACCCGACCGCCAGCCCGGCGAGCCCGCACACCACGAACCAGCGCCGGGGCAACCGGTCCGCGGCCAGAAACGCCAGCGGCTCGAGCACCATGGCGACCAGCCCGGGCCCGAGCAGCAGCAGCCAGGTCAGCTCGGCGTACGAGGTGTCGAACGCGGCGCGGACGCCCGGCGCCGCCACCACGGGCACGCCGGAGGCCAGCTCGTCGAGCAGCTCGACGCCCAGCAGCAGGCTCGCGATCGTGAGCAGCCGGCCGAGGCCGGCCGCGACCGCAGGTCAGATGGGCTCGGTCAGGCGGCGTGTCACGAGCGCGATCGTAGCACCGCGCGCGCGCGCACGCCGGGTCATTCCGCGATCGGCGACGGCCCGCCGCGGGCGTCGAGGTAGCGGCGCAGCGACGCGTCGTCGACCGACACCGGCTCGAGCCACAGCTCCTCCTGATCGCGCACCCACC
>JACKDR010000009.1 GCA_020633495.1 Kofleriaceae bacterium
GTTCGAGATCGAGTTCGAGCACGGCGGCACCGGCGCCGCCTACGAGCTCGAGTACGAGGAGTTCGGCGAGTTCGAGCAGGAGGTCGAGCGCGGCGGCGAGGCGATCGTCGAGGAGCTGTACCTGCGCAAGGTGCTCGGCGGCCGCTTCGCGGTCTCGGTCGGGCGCTTCTACGTCGCCGTCGGCCAGCTGTCCCGCTACTACCGCCCCACCGCGTACCTCGCGGCGACCCGCGCCGAGGCCGAGACCACGGTCATCCCCCAGGTCTGGGACGAGCTGGGCGCGCAGCTCGAGGCGTTCCTCGGTCGCGTCAAGGTCACCGCGCAGGTGGTCAACGGCCTCGACTCGACCGGGTTCTCGTCGCAGTTCTGGGTGTCGCGCGGCCACCAGGGCCGCTTCGAGTCGATCCGCGCCAGCGATCCGGCAGGCGTGCTGCGGGTCGACGTCCAGCCCCGCGCCGGCGTCGAGGTCGGCGCCGCGGGCTACGTCGGCGGCACCAGCCGCAACCGGCCCAAGGCCGACCTGGTGCCGACGTGCGCCGACGGCGACGACGACGTGGTCGCGCCGTGCGGCTACGTCGCGGCGCCGGTCGTGATCGCCGACGTCCACGCCGCGCTGCAGCTCGGCCCGGTGCGCGCCCAGGGCACGGCGCTGTACGGCTGGCTCGGCAACGCCAACGCGGTGTCGGCGCGCAACGACCGCCTGTCCAACGACCTGCAGGTGCTGCGCTCGCCGGTGTCGGATCAGGCGCTCGCGATCTGGGGCGAGGCCGGCTGGGACGTCGCGCCGGCGCTCGGGCTCGCCGCCGCGCACCGGCTCGAGCCGTTCGTGCGGCTCGAGCACTACGACACGATGTTCCGGCCCCGCGCCGAGCTGTTCGACAACCCGCGCTTCGCGCGCACGGTCGCGACCGCGGGGCTGTCGTACCAGGCCCACGGCGGCGTCTTCGCCAAGGTCGACGCCTCGCACCGCCGGTTCGGCTCGTCGGAGCTGCGGCCCGAGAACGCGCTCCACGTCGCCACCGGCTTCGTCTTCTGACCCTCACCAGGAGCCTCCCATGTCCGTCCGCCTCTCGCTGTCCTTCGCCGCCGCGCTGTCGGTGGCCGCCACCGCCTGCGGCGCCGACGGCGGCGACGTCGACCTCGGGTTCGACGACGCCGACGTCGTCGCCGACTTCGCCGACCAGGTCGCGGTCGCCACCTACGTCGAGCTCGATCGTCGGGTCGGCGCGCTCGCCGCCGCGATCGCCGACCTGTCCGAGGTCGCCAGCGTCGAGCACTTCGCCGCCGCCCGAGAGGCCTGGCTCGCCGCCCGCGAGCCCTGGGAGCAGGGCGAGGGCTTCCTGTTCGGCCCGGTCGACACCTACGGCTTCGATCCCGCGCTCGACTCGTGGCCGGTCAACCAGGCCGACCTCGACGCGGTGCTGGCATCGGACGACGCCTTCACGCCCGCCTACATCGCCGGCCTGCAGGAGACCCAGAAGGGCTATCACACGATCGAGTACCTGCTGTTCGGCGCCGACCGCAGCAAGACCCTCGCCGACCTCACCGAGCGCGAGCTGGCCTACCTGGCCGCGCTCGGCCCCGAGGTCGCCGACGTCACCGACCAGCTCGCCGCGGCGTGGACCGACGGCATCCAGGGCGCCGGCCCGTACCGCGACGTCATCGCCACCGCCGGCGACGGCGTCAACACCTCGTACCCGTCGCGCGCGGCGGCCGCCCAGCAGATGCTCGCCGGGATGATCGGCATCTGCGACGAGGTCGCCAACGGCAAGATCGCCGATCCCTACGACGCCCACGATCCGACGCTGGTCGAGAGCCAGTTCAGCTTCAACTCGCTCGACGACTTCACCGACAACCTGATCTCGGTGCGCAACGTGTGGCGCGGCGGCAGCGACGCCGCCGGCACCACCGGCCGCGGCCTCCGCGACTGGGTCGACGAGCGCGACGCCGCCCTCGCCGCCCGCGTCGACGACGAGCTGGCGGCGGCGCTCGCCGCGATCGCCGCGATCCCGGCGCCGTTCCGCGACGCGATCACCGACCCGAGCGCCGCCGGCGCGATCGAGGCGGCGCAGGCGGCGATCCGGACCCTCGGCGACACCCTCGCCGGCGACGTCACCCGGACGGTGCTGCCATGAAGCGTGGCGCCTGGCTGGGCGCGGCGCTGATCGCGACGATCTCCGCCTGCGCCGACCCGCTGGCCGCGCCGCCGCTGGCCGGCGGCGACGCCACCGTCTTCGATCGCACGACCGAGGCGTTCTCGATGCCGGCGCCGACCCTCACCGACGACGAGCTGGCGCGCCACCGCGCCGGCGACGCCGGCTTCGAGGCGACGTTCGTGCCAGCGCCGTCGACGATCCACCCCGGCCTCGGCCCGACGTTCAACAACGCCGGCTGCGCGCGCTGCCACCTGCGCGACGGCCGCGGCATGCCGGTCGCCGGCGGCGGCCCCCTGCGATCGCAGCTGCTGGTCCGGGTCAGCCTCGCCGCCGGCACGCCGGCGGTGCCGGGCGGCGCGGTGCCGGTGCCGGGCCTCGGCACCCAGCTCCAGGACCAGGCCAACTACGGCGTCGCCGCCGAGGCGACGGTCGCGGTGACCTGGGACGACGTCGCGGGCCACTACGGCGACGGCGCGCCGTACACGCTGCGCCGGCCGCGCCTCGCGATCACCCTCGCCGACGGCGCCGCCCTGCCCGCCGACGTCCAGACCTCGCTGCGCCAGCCGCCGCCGGTGTTCGGCCTCGGCCTGCTCGAGGCCGTCGACGGCGCCACGCTCGAGGCGCTCGCCGATCCCGACGACCTCGACGGCGACGGCGTCTCGGGCCGGGTCAACCACGTCTGGGACGCCGAGGCCGGCGCGGTCGCGATCGGCCGCTTCGGCCACAAGGCCAACACGCCGACGCTGCGGCAGCAGGCGGCCGCCGCCTACGTCAACGACATGGGCGTCGGCTCGTCGCTGTTCCCCGACGACGCCGGCGACGCGCCGGTGGTGGAGATCGACGACGACACCCTCGACGCCACCGCCTTCTACACCCGCACGCTGGCGGTGCCGGCGCGCGTCGCCACCGACGACCCCGCGGTCGCGCGTGGCGAGACGCTGTTCCGCGACGCCGGCTGCGCGCGCTGCCACGTCGAGACCCTCACCACCGGCGCCGCCGACGTCGCCGCCCTCGCCGACCAGACGATCCACCCGTACACCGACCTGCTGGTCCACGATCTCGGCGACGACCTCGCCGACGGCCGCCCCGACTTCGAGGCCGACGGCCGCGAGTGGCGGACCGCGCCGCTGTGGGGCCTGGGCCTGACCCACACCGTGCTGCCGGGCTCGGGGTTCCTGCACGACGGCCGCGCCCGCACCCTCGAGGAGGCGATCCTGTGGCACGGCGGCGAGGCCGAGGCCGCGCGTGAGGCGTTTCGTCGCGCGCCCGTCGCCGATCGCGACGCCGTGGTCGCCTTCCTGCGCAGCCTGTGAGGTAGGTTTCGGCCCGCACCGCAGCACGATCGCGGGGGTTGGTGCGTTGGCAACCCGAGGTGCGCCGATGCGCGACACCTCCCCCGATCTGGCTGACAGCTAGGGCAGGAGACCCACGTGAGACACTCGAGATCCGTCCGCTTCCTCTCCATCCTCACCACCGTGGCGATGATCACGGGGTCCTGCGGCAGCGGCCAGAAGCGGCCGCCGGCGGGCAACGGGACCGGGGGCGGCGGCGACCTGGTGCTGACGCAGCCGGTGGACGCGCCGCCGGGGCTGGAGCTGCGGCTGTCGAACGGACGGCAGGGGGCGCCGGCGGCGGATCACAGCAAGCTGGCGCCGGCGACCAAGCTGGGGGACGCCGACGCGCAGAAGCTGCTGGCGCAGCTGCCGGCGATCAAGGCGAGCGCGGACGATCAGAAGGACTTCGCGCTGCGGGCCAAGTCGCAGCCGCCGCCGCGGACGGGCAAGACGGTCAAGGGCAGCTTCCCGCCGCCGCCGAGCAAGACGGCGCCGCCGCCGACCACCAACGACCAGGGCAAGAAGCTGACGGTGCTGCGGTACGCGCCCGAGGGCGAGGTGCCGGTGGCGCCGCAGCTGCAGGTGACGTTCTCGCAGCCGATGGTGGCGGTGACGTCGCACGACGACACGACGGCGCACGGCGTGCCGGTGACGCTGACGCCGACGCCCAAGGGCACGTGGCGGTGGGTCGGCAGCCGCACGCTCTTGTTCGATCCGGACGTCCGGTTCCCGCAGGCGACGACCTACCAGGTCGAGATCCCCAAGGGCACGACGTCGGCGACCGGCAACGTCCTCGACGAGGCGGTGCGGTTCTCGTTCGAGACCCCGCCGCCGACGCTGCAGAGCTACTGGCCGTCGGGCTACCCGCAGAAGCTCGACGCGCCGATGTACGCGCTGTTCGATCAGAAGATCGATCCGGCGGCGGTCCTGAGCCACCTCGAGGTCACCGCGGCCGGCAAGCGCTACGCGCTCGAGCTGCTCGACGACGCCGCGATCACCAAGGACGACACGCTGAAGTCGCTGGTCGAGAGCGCGAAGGCGTCGGACCTCGACGGCCGGTGGCTGGCGTTCCGCGCCACCGAGCGGTTCCCCAAGGACACCGCGGTGTCGATCCGGGTCAAGGCGGGGACGCCGTCGCTCGAGGGCCCCAACCCGACCAAGGCCGACCAGAGCTGGGGCTTCCAGACCTACGCGCCGCTGCGCATCGACGACTCGTACTGCGGCTGGCACGGCAGCCCGTGCCCGCCGGGCACGCCGTTCACGATCCAGTTCAACAACCCGCTCGACGTCGATAAGTGGGACGACGGCATGATCACGGTGACGCCGGCGATCCCGGGCGCCAAGATCCAGCAGAACGGCGGCTGGGTGTCGATCTACGGCCGGACCCAGGGCCGGACCAAGTACACGGTGACGGTGTCGGGCGGGATCGTCGACGGCTTCGCCCAGACGCTGGGCAAGGACGTGACGCTGACGTTCAAGACCGGCGACGCCTACCCGGAGTTCTACGGGCCGTCGGGGATGGTCGTCGTCGATCCGGCGAGCAAGACCCCGACCTACGACCTGTTCACGACCAACTACGAGTCGCTCAAGGTGCGGCTGTACCAGGTCGAGCCCAAGGACTTCACCGCGTTCGCGACCTACATGAACAAGTACTGGGACGTGAAGCGGCGGCCCAAGCTGCCGGGCAAGAAGGTCTTCGACCAGCTGATCCAGATCGACGGCGCCAAGGACACGCTGACCGAGACCCACATCGACCTGACGCCGGCGCTGGGCAAGGGCAAGCACGGCCACGTCATCGCGGTGGTCGAGCCGTACCCGTGGAAGCAGAACTGGGATCCGCCCGTGCTGCACACGTGGCTGCAGGTGACGCAGCTGGCGGTCGACGCCTACGTCGACGGCGGCGAGCTGATCGGCTGGGCGACCAAGCTGGGCGACGGCAAGGCGCTGCCGGGCGTGCAGCTGGAGATGGCGCCGCACGGGCTGACCGCGACCACCGACGACCAGGGCCTGGCGACGATCAAGCTGCCCGGGACCAGCAAGAAGGGCGCGGGCATGCTGATCGCGCGCCAGGGCGACGACGTCGCGTTCATGCTCGACGACAACGCGTGGTGGTCGGACAGCTCGTCGTGGCTCAAGAGCGACTACGGTGACCAGCTGCGCTGGTACGTCACCGACGACCGCCAGATGTACCGGCCGTCCGAGGAGGTCCACCTCAAGGGCTGGCTGCGCCGGGTCGGCATGAACGAGGGCGGCGACGTCGCCGGCGTCACCGGCATGGTCCAGAGCGTCCACTACAAGGTGGTCGATCCGATCGGCAACGAGCTGCTGCAGGGCGACGCCAAGGTCGACGCGCTCGGCGGCTTCGACACCACGTTCAAGCTGCCCGACACGCCCAACCTCGGCTACGCCAGCGTCTACTTCGAGGCCAAGGGCCGGCTGTCCGGCAGCTACTACCACGGCTTCCAGATCCAGGAGTTCCGTCGCCCCGAGTACGAGGTCACGGCCAGCGTGTCCGAGGGCGTCCACGTCCTGGGCACGTCGGCGGACATCACCGCGACCGCGAGCTACTACGCCGGCGGCGGCCTGGCCGGCGCGCCGGTCAACTGGTGGCTGACCGCGAGCGAGACCACGTTCACGCCGCCCAACCAGGACGACTACGTCTTCGGCAGCTGGACGCCGTGGTGGGGCTGGCGCAGCTGGTGGGACGACACGCCGTATCCGCAGCCCAAGACCTGGTCGCACGCCGCGACCACCGACGCCAGCGGCCAGCACGTCCTGCACGTCGACTTCGTGTCGGCCAACCCGACGGTGCCGATGACCGTCGTCGCCAACGCCAACGTCACCGACGTCAACCGGCAGTCGTGGGCGGCGGTGGCCAGCATCCTGGTCCACCCGTCGCTCGACTACATCGGGCTCAAGACCGCGCGGCCGTTCGTCGAGCGCGGCGATCCGATCGCGGTCGACGGCGTCGTCGTCGATCTCGACGGCAAGGCCGCGGTCGGCCGGCCCTACGAGCTGAAGACCGTGCGCATGGACTGGGCCTACGAGAAGGGCAAGTACGTCACCAAGGAGGTCGACCCGCAGAGCTGCACCGGCACCGCCGGCGCCGATCCGTTCCACTGCGAGTTCACGACCAAGGAGGGCGGCCAGTACCAGATCACGGCGCTGACCAGCGACGACCAGGGCCGCACCAACCGCACGGTCATGACCGTGTGGGTCGCGGGCGGCGACATGCCGCCGGCGCGCGACGTCCAGCAGGAGCAGGTCAACCTGATCCCGAACCAGAAGGAGTACCAGGACGGCGACGTCGCCGAGATCCTGGTCAACGCGCCGTTC
Organism: Kofleriaceae bacterium; assembly: GCA_020633495.1. Taxonomy (GTDB): domain Bacteria; phylum Myxococcota_A; class Polyangia; order Haliangiales; family Haliangiaceae; genus WYBA01. Next base: position 6,827 of record JACKDR010000009.1, read on the forward strand.
TACCCGGCGCAGGGCCTGATGACGGTGCGGCGCTCCGGCATCGTGTCGTCGGAGCGGTTCGATCTGACCGGCCCGACGACGACGCTGCGGGTGCCGATCAAGGACGCCTACGTGCCCAACCTGTTCGTCCAGGTCGATCTGGTCGGCAAGACCGCGCGGCTCGGCGACGACGGCCAGCCCGCGACCAACCTGCCCGACCGCCCGGCCTACGCGATGGGCGTGCTGAACCTGCCGGTGCCGCCCAAGCGGCGCACGCTGCACGTCGAGGTCGCGCCGCGCAGCGCCAAGGTCGAGCCCGGGGTCAAGACCCAGATGGACGTCGCCGTCACCGACGCCGCCGGCCGCCCGGTCGCCGGCGCCGAGGTCGCGCTGATGGTCGTCGACGAGTCGATCCTGGCGCTGTCCGGCTACCAGTTCCCGGATCCGCTGAGCGTCTTCTACCAGGGCCGCGACGCCGGCGCGCGCGACTACCGCTACCGCGGCTACGTCAAGCTGGCCAAACCGGACGCCGCGATGATCGAGGACCAGACCGTGGTCGGCGGCATGATGGGTGGCGACGGCGACACCGGCGCCGCCTACGGCGCCGGCTTCGCCGAGGCCGACGAGGTCACCGCGACCCGCGGCGCGGCGCCACCGCCGCCGCCCGACGCCGCGCCGTCGCCCAAGAGCCCGGCGCCGGTCACGCTCGCCGAGGGCCGGATGGGCAAGAAGTCCAGCGGCCACGCGTCGGCGAACAGCAGCGCCGGGGGCCAGGCGCCGCAGCCGGTGCCGGTCGCGGTCCGCACCAACTTCGATCCGCTGGCGGCGTTCGCGCCGGCGGTCATGACCAGCAGCGACGGCAAGGCGGTGGTCGACGTCAAGATGCCGGACAACCTGACCCGCTACCGCGTCGTCGCGATCGCGGTCGCCGGCGAGCGCAACTTCGGCAAGGGCGAGAGCGCGGTCACCGCGCGGATGCCCCTGATGGTGCGGCCGTCGCCGCCGCGGTTCCTCAACTTCGGTGACCGGTTCGAGCTGCCGGTCGTCGTCCAGAACCAGACCGACGCGCCGATGACCGTCCAGGTCGCGGTCCGCGCCACCAACGCCACCCTCACCGACGGCGCCGGCCGCCAGGTGCAGGTCCCGGCCCAGGATCGGGTCGAGGTCCGCTTCCCCGCCGCCGCCGACCTCGCCGGCACCGCGCGCTTCCAGATGGTCGCCAGCGCCGGCCGCTTCTCCGACGCCGCCGAGCTGGCGCTGCCGGTGTGGACCCCGGCCACCACCGAGGCGTTCGCCACCTACGGCGTCATCGACAGCGGCGCGATCCGGCAGCCCATCGCGCTGCCGACCAAGGTCGTCGAGGCCTACGGCGGCCTCGAGGTCGAGACCTCGTCGACCCAGCTGCAGGCGCTCACCGACGCGTTCCTGTACCTGGTCACCTATCCGTTCGAGTGCTCCGAGCAGATCTCGTCGCGCGTCCTCGGCATCGCCGCGCTCAAGGACGTCCTCACCGCGTTCAAGGCCGAGGGCCTGCCGCCCGCCGCCGAGATCGAGGCCCGCGTCGACGAGGACCTGCGCAAGCTCGAGAACATGCAGAACTGGGACGGCGGCTTCCCGTTCTGGCAGCGCGGCTACGAGTCGTGGCCGTTCCTGTCGGTCCACGTCGCCAACGCCCTGGTCCGCGCCAAGCAGAAGGGCTTCGCCGTCGACGCCGAGATGCTGCGCCGCAGCCAGAACTACCTGCAGAACATCGAGCGCTACTACCCCTGGTACTACTCCGAGGACGTCAAGCGCACGATCACCAGCTACGCCCTCTACGTCCGCAAGCTGATGGGCGACAAGGACGTCGCCCGCGCCAAGGGCCTCATCAAGGAGGCCGGCGGCGTGTCCAAGCTGTCGATGGAGGCCGTCGGCTGGCTGCTCGGCGTCGTCGCCGGCGACGCCTCCGCCGCCACCGAGCGCAAGGACATCCTGCGCCACCTCGACAACAAGGCCGTCGAGACCGCCGGCGCCGCCAACTGGACCACCTCCTACGCCGACGGCGCCTACCTGTTGCTCGCCTCCGACCGCCGCGTCGACGCCGTCATCCTCGAGTCGCTCATCCAGGAGGCCCACGACAACGACCTCATCCCCAAGGTCGTCACCGGCCTGCTCGCCCACAAGAAGGCCGGCCACTGGCTCAACACCCAGGAGAACGTCTTCGTCCTGCTCGCCCTCGACCTCTACTTCCACGAGTACGAGAAGGTCACCCCCGACTTCGTCTCCAAGGTCTGGCTCGGCGACGGCTACGCCGGCGACCACACCTTCCAGGGCCGCCAGACCGATCGCTTCCAGCTCGACATCCCGATGAAGGCGGTCGCCGACCTCCCCGGCGGCAAGGGCGACCTCACCATCCAGAAGGCCGGCAAGGGCCGCCTCTACTACCGCGTCGGCATGAGCTACGCCCCCGCCGACCTCAAGCTCGCGCCCGCCGACCACGGCTTCGTCGTCGATCGCGTCTACGAGGCCGTCGACGACCCCGCCGACGTCACCCGCGCCGCCGACGGCGTCTGGCACGTCAAGGCCGGCGCCCGGGTCCGGGTCCGGCTGACCATGGTCGCCGAGAGCCGCCGCTACCACGTCGCCCTCGTCGATCCGCTGCCCGCCGGCCTCGAGCCCATGAACCCCGCCCTCGCGGTCACCGGCCCGGTGCCCCAGGATCCCAACCAGCAGCAGAACCAGGGCCGCTACTGGTGGTGGTCGCGCACCTGGTACGAGCACCAGAACCTGCGCGACGAGCGCGTCGAGGCCTTCACCTCGCTCCTGTGGGAGGGCATCTACGACTACACCTACGTCGCCCGCGCCACCACGCCGGGCACCTTCGTGGTGCCGCCGACCAAGGCCGAGGAGATGTACATGCCCGAGACCTTCGGCCGCTCCGGCACCGACCGCGTCGTCGTCGAGTAGCCGCCGCGGCGGCGCCGGCGGCGCCGGGGACCGGTCCGGGGCCGTTGGCGCTTGCGCCGCGACTCCGGATCGGGTTTCGATGCCTCCCAGATGAGTACGCCCGAGATCCCCCGCGCGGAGGTCGTCAAGGACGGTCCCGCGCACACGCCGTTCGTGGCGCCCGAGACCCAGATGCGCGAGCTCACGGTTCGCGCCCTGGTCATGGGCTCCGTGCTCGGCATCGTCTTCGCGCTGTCGTCGGTCTACCTCGGCCTCAAGGTCGGGTTGACCGTGTCGGCGTCGATCCCGGTGGCGGTGCTGTCGATCACGCTGTTCCGGTGGCTGCGCCTCAACGGCAACATCCTCGAGAACAACATCGTCCAGACCACCGGCTCGGCCGGCGAGTCGCTGGCCGCCGGCGTCGCGTTCACGCTGCCGTCGCTGCTGCTCATGGGCTTCGACCTCGAGCTGATCCGGGTGCTGCTGGTGGCGCTGCTCGGCGGCCTGATCGGCGTCCTGATGATGATCCCGCTGCGCCACGGCCTGATCGTCAAGGAGCACGGCAAGCTCACCTACCCGGAGGGCACCGCCTGCGCCGACGTGCTGATCGTCGGCGAGAAGGGCGGCACCGAGGCCACCCACGTCTTCACCGGCTTCTTCATCGGCCTCGCCTACTCGTTCTTCAACCTGGTCACCAAGCTCTGGGCCGACGTCTCCACGATCAAGGCCGAGTTCGGCGGCGCCCTCAAGAAGGCGACGATCGGCTTCGAGGTGTCGCCGCCCATGCTCGGCGTCGGCTACATCATCGGCCCCAAGGTCTCGGCCAACATGCTCGCCGGCGGTCTGCTCGCGTTCGTCGTGCTGATCCCGCTGATCGCCACGTTCGGCGGCCCCGAGATCGCGGCGATGGACCCGCACGCGCTGCGCAACCAGTACGTCCTCTACATCGGCGCCGGCGCGGTCGCGACCGGCGGCTTCATCGCCCTGGGCCGCTCGATCCCGACGATCGTCTCGGCGTTCCGCCGCGGCCTCGGCAGCATCGGCGGCGACGCCGCCCCGGTGAAGCTGCTGCGCACCGAGCGCGACCTGTCGATGAAGATCGTCCTGGGCGGCTCGGCGGCCCTGGCGGTCGCGATCTTCGCGGCGCCGGTCCTCGACATCAACCTGGTCACCGCGGTCCTGGTCATCCTGTTCGGCTTCTTCTTCGTCACCGTGTCGAGCCGGATCACCGGCGAGATCGGGTCGTCGTCGAACCCGATCTCCGGCATGACGATCGCGACGCTGCTCTTGACCTGCGGCCTGTTCGTCCTGGTCGGCTGGAAGGGCGTCGGCTACAAGGCGATGGCGCTGACCACCGCCGCGCTGGTGTGCGTCGCCGCCTCCAACGGCGGCACGATCTCGCAGGACCTCAAGACCGGCTACCTGGTGGGCGCGACGCCGCGGCTGCAGCAGATCGCGATCCTGGTCGGCGTCGTCACCAGCGCGATCGTCATCGGCTTCACGCTGCTGTGGCTCAACGAGTCGGCGACCACCAACCAGGCGGTCTCGTACCCGGGCTACCACGCCACCGCGATCAGCGATCAGACCGGCACCGGCCCCGACGGCAAGAGCTACAAGATCGCCTACCTCCAGGACGAGCACATCGAGACCCCGGACGGCACCCCGGTGCCGCGCGGCAAGTACCTGGTCGACGACGACGGCTCGCTCGAGTTCCTGGTCGACCCCGGCGTCAGCGGCAGCTACCCGTACGTCCTCGAGGCCGCCAAGGGCACCGTGACCGTGCCGCCCGACGCGCCGTCCGAGCTCGGCGTCGATCACCAGAGCTACCGGGTGGTCACCCTCGACGACGAGGTCGGCGGGCTGCGCCCCGGCCGCTACCTCGCGACCGACGGCGGCGAGGTCAAGTACTACGCCCGGCCCCGCGCCAAGTTCGACGCGCCCAAGGCGCAGCTGTTCCGGCTGATCATCGACGGCACGCTCGGCGGCAACCTGCCGTGGGGGCTGGTGCTGATCGGCGTGTTCCTGGCGTTCATCCTCGAGCTGCTCGGGGTGTCGTCGCTGCCGTTCGCGGTCGGGCTGTACCTGCCGATCGCGACCTCCGGCGGCATCTTCGTCGGCGGCGTCGTGCGCTGGATCGTCGATCGAAAGCGCAAGGGCGAGAGCGCGAGCGAGGCCGAGTTCTCGCCCGGCATGCTGATGGCGTCGGGCCTGATCGCCGGCGGCGCGATCCTCGGCGTCATCCAGGCCGGCCTGATCTCGGGCGGCATCGACCGGGTCTTCGACCTCGGGGGCAGCCTGCCTGCGGTGCTCGCGACCAACGACAGCTGGTGGCCGATGGTGCCGTTCCTGATGATGGCCGCCGGCCTGCTCTGGGTGGGTCTCAAGCGCAAGGAGTAGGCGCAGGTGATCCTCGGTGACGCGCCCGCGGGTGGGGCGCGTCACCTCCACGGTTGGCGAGCGATGACGCGACGATCGCGGTCGCGGCGGCGGCTGGGGACGGGTGCCATGGGGGCGTTTGCCCCAGCTGGTGTCCGGGGTCCCGGACACAGTTATCACCGGCCCTGATCCCGTGGGAATTCAGGGCTTCCGTCGACGGCGCGGCGCTTGCTACGCTGGTAGACGATGCGGCACTTCCAGCTCCTAGGTTCGCTTCTCCTGGCGACGGGCGGGCTCCTCGCCGCCGCCTGCGGCAACAGCAACGGCCACGGCCCCTGCGTCGGCGTCGACCCCAACCCGGTCTGCGGCCAGGCCTGCGACGCGGTCGCCAACCCCTGCCCCACCGGCTTCTTCTGCGCCGCCGACGGCACCTGCTACGCCGAGTGCTCGCCCGGCGGCGCCGGCTGCGGCGACAACGAGGTCTGCACGATCGACGGCGTCTGCGAGGCGCTGGTCGACGCCGACTGCCCCAACGTCACGCTCGACACCTCGCGCACGACCCCGACCGTCCAGCTGCTGATCGACCAGTCCGGCAGCATGACGTCGTCGTTCGGCAACACCGACCGGTGGAGCGCGATGGTCGACGCCCTGGTCGACGCCATGGACGGCGTCGTCACCAACACGCAGGGCTCGGTGATCTTCGGCGCCAGCCTGTACACCTACGACGAGAACGTCGACCAGACCTGCCCGCGGATCACCGGCGTGCCGCGCGCGCTCAACAACCTGGCCGCGATCCGCACGCTGCTGCAGAACAACCAGCCGCAGTCCGACACCCCGACCGGCGACTCGATCGACGTCATCGTCGACGACTTCATGGCCAACCCGCCGGCGCCCAACTCGCCGCCGATCATCATCCTCGCGACCGACGGCGAGCCCGACACCTGCGAGCAGCCCAACCCGCAGAACGGCCAGGCCGAGGCGATCGCCGCCGCCAAGCGCGCCTACACCAACGGCATCCGGCTGTACATCCTCGGCGTGTCGAGCGACGTCGGGACGCCGCACCTGCAGGACATGGCCAACGCCGGCGTCGGCAACGACCCGCAGCAGTCCGGCACCGACGCGCCGTACTTCACCGCCAACTCGCCCGCCGAGCTGGCGTCGCAGCTGCAGCAGATCGTCGGCGGCGTGCTGTCGTGCGAGCTCAACCTCGACGGCGCCATCGACCCGGCCCAGGTCGGCAACGGCGACGTCGAGCTCAACGGCGTCAGCCTGACCTTCGGCACCGACTGGGAGCTCGTCGACTCCGACACGATCCGCCTGATCGGTCAGGCCTGCGACGACCTGCTCGGTGACTCCAACGCCAACGTGACCGCGACCTTCCCGTGCGGGGTGGTCGTGAATTGAAGACGTCCCGGTAGTACCCCCACCCCCCCGGGCAGCACCCGCTGCCAAACCCCCGCGGCCCCTCCATACCCTGGAGGGGCCGCCCTTTTTTGGGGTCGACCGTCGGCCGGGTAGACACGCCGCGCCGCGCGGCCTATCAAGCGGCATGACCTCCATCGCCGTCGTCACCGGGGCCGGCCGCGGCCTGGGCCGCCTGATCGCCGAGCGCCTCGCCGCGCGCGGGCTCGCCGTGCTGTGCACCGACATCGACGGCGACGCCGCCGCCGCGACCGCCACCGCGATCGGCGGCGGCGCGTGGTCGATGGTCCACGACGTCCGCGACCCCGACGCGCACCGGGCGGTCGCCGCCGCCGCCGCCGCACGCGGCCCGGTCGCCGCGTGGGTCAACAACGCCGGCGTGCTCGCGGTCGGGCTGACCTGGGAGCAGGACGACGCCACGATCCGGCGCATGGTCGAGGTCGACCTGCTGGGCGTCATCTGGGGCGCGCGCGCCGCGATCGACGTCATGCGCGCCGACGGCGGCCACCTGATCAACATCGCGTCGATCTCGTCGCTGGTGCCGGCGCCCGGGCTCGCGGTCTACGGCGCCACCAAGCACGCGGTGCTCGGGTTCTCGACCAGCCTGCAGGGCGACCTCGATCGCGCCGGCGTCGCGATCAAGGTCTCGGCGGTGTGCCCCGACGCCATGGAGACCGACATGGTCAAGGGCGTCGCCCACGACGACGCGTCGAGCATCCTGTTCTCGGCGGGCGGCAAGATGCTGCGCGCCGAGGACGTCGCCGACGCCACCGTGGCGCTGCTCGACCGGCCGCGCCTGGTCACGGTGCTGCCGCGCGCCCGCGCCGCGCTGGTCCACGCCTTCCGCGCCTTCCCCGGCCTCGAGCTCAAGGTGCTCGAGCGGTTCCACCGGGTCGGCCAGAAGGTCCGCGCCCGCCGCGGGCCGTGACCGCTAGCGCAGCGCGTAGGTGACGTTGACCGTCAGCGTCAACGCCTGCAGGTCGCCGTGCGGGCCGCGGTCCGGCAGCGGCTGGGCGCTGTAGACGTTCTCGACCGGCGGCGCCCAGCCGCCCCACGCCGGGCCCGTGCTCTCGGCGACCTGCTGGACGTCGCCGAGGGTGGCGCCGAGCGCGGCGACGGTCTGCGTGGCCTTGTCCTTGACGGCGGCGAGGGCCAGGTCGCGAACCTGGCGCTTGAGCGCGGGCAGGTCGTGGTGGCGGAACGAGGTCGACATGTCGGTGACGCCGGCGTCGGCGCCGACGTCCATGATCGCGCCGATCAGGTCGAAGTCGCGGGTCGACGCGGTCAGCGTGATCGACGCGGCGTAGCCGCGCCGCCGGCCGGTGTCCGGCTCCCAGGTCGGCGAGATCGACAGCTGCGACAGCGCGATGTCGGCGTCGACCAGGCCGAGCTTGCGGAGCGCGGCGTCGAGCTTGCGCTGGCGGCCACGGGCGGCCTCGACCGCGGCCTTGGGGCGCGACGCCTCGCCGGTGACGGACAGGACGACGTCGGCGACGTCGGGGACGACGTCGAGCGTGGCGGTGCCGCTGACCGCGAGCGTCCGCGGCGGCGGCTCGGCGCCGGCGTGGCCGGGACCGCCGCCGCAGCACGGCGCCGGGGACGACGCCGCGGGCTCGCGGCACGCGGCGGCGAGGCCGGCGAGCGCGAGCGCGAGCGCGGTGGCGAGGACGAAGGGGCGGTCCGGACGAGCGAAGGGGCGTTGCATGGGATCTCCTTTGCCCCATGGAACGCCCCTCGTGGCGCGCGGGATGCCGCGGCGCGCGCGCCGCGGCGATCCCTTACCTCGCCGTTACGTCAGTTGACGTCGACCGGCGCGCAGGTCGAGACGCCGGCGCCGACGATGATGTACGGCAGGTTCTGCTGCACGACGCCCTCGTAGGTGCCGGTCTGGCGGTCGATGCGGCGCACCGTCGAGTTGTCGCTGAAGCCGTCGTTGGTGGTGACGAACAGGTAGAACTTGCCGCCCCACTGCGCGAACGCCCACGCCGACACCGTGCCGCCGAGGCCGCCGGGGATCGCCATCTGGTTGCCCATCGCGGCGCCGCTGGCCTTGTCGATCTGCTGGACGAACGCGCTGCTGACGCCCGGGTAGAACCCGAACAGCTCGGCGTTGCCGGTGCCGGTGAACTCCGGCGAGTACTCGCCGGTGTTGGGCAAGTTGCCGAGGGTCACCGGCTGCAGCGACGTCGGGTCGACGTAGCCGAAGATGCCGCCCGGATCGGCGGTGACGTTGCCGCCGCCGATGTAGAGCTTCTCGTCGGCGCCACCGGCGACGTCGGTCACGAAGCCCATGCCGAACAGGTGCCAGTTGTTGCTCTCGGGCGGGAACGAGGTGGCGACGCAGCTGGTCGGGTTGTTGACGTCGACCTTGAAGACCTCGCCGCTGGTGTAGAGCACCCAGGCCTGGCCGTCGCGATCGACCGACATCGAGAACGGCGTGACGTCGCCGAGCCAGCCGCTGACCGGGGTCGCCGCCGCCGGGCAGTTGAGGGTGCCGAGGACCGTGAACGGGTCCTGGGCCGTGCCGATCTTGCGCGGGTCGTAGCTGAGCAGGCGGTAGGTGTCGTCGACGACGTAGATCAGGTCGACGCCGTCGGCGGTGCAGTCGCGGCTGCAGGTGCCGCCCGAGCAGGTCGTGCCCTCGGCGCAGGTCTCGACGGTGCTGCCGTAGGTGCCGTCGCCGTTGCAGGTGACGACGTCGTTGCCGTTGCAGGCGTTGCCGCCGCCCGGGTCGCACTGGATGCAGCCGCCGAGGTCGAGGTTGCAGGCGCCCTCGCAGGTGTCGCCGGTGACGAACGTGCCGTTGTCGCAGACCTGCAGCAGGTTGCCGACGCAGCGCTGCTCGGTGCCGGTGCAGTCGCTGGCGTCGTCGCCGACGACGTCGTCGTTGCCGCCCGAGGGGCCGCAGGCGACCAGCGCGCCGCCGAGGCCGGCGACCAGCACGAGCACCGACAGCGGCGCGAAGACAGAACGGTGAGAGCGCATCGAGACCTCCTGATCCGGTGACCCGCGCACCGGGGAGGCGACGAGTCTGCAGCTTACCTACCGCAGATCGGACCTCGGGCGGAAGGGCCCGGATCACCCCGGGGCCGCCGGCGCCGCGGCGCCGGGCCGTCAGGGGGGGCCGAGCGCCTGCAGGGCGCGCCGGGCGGCGGCGCTGACGACCGCGTCGGCGTCGTCCGCGGCGGCCTGGTAGCGGGCGCGGGCGCCGTCGAGGTCTCCGGCGCGGACCAGGATGCCGCCGAGGATGAGGGCGGCTCGCCCGGCGCGGAGCGAGCGCGGGTGCCGCGCCAGGAAGTCGTCGAGCGCGGCGCGGGCGTCGGCGTCGCGACCGGCGCGGGCCAGCGCGACCGCGCGCCAGTACCGGGCGTCCTCGGCCAGCGGCGCCGCGGGGTCGGCGGCGATGGCGCGGGCGAGCACGTCGGCGGCGGTGCCGAAGTCGCCGTCACGCAGGGCCTGGCGGCCGATGCGGAACTGGGTCTCGGTCGGTGACGCGGCGACGGTGGTCGAACCGGTGCCGGCCAGGGCCGGGCGCCGGCGGCGTCGGCGGCGGCGGCGGCGGCGGCGGCGGCGGCATCGTCGTCGTCGCGGTCAGGAGGGCCCGCGGGCCCGGCGGCGCGATCGCCCGGCGTCCGTGCGCGCGGCGCGGCGGCGGCCCGGTCGGAGGTCGCCATCGCCAGCGGCGCGCCGCTGGCCAGCCCGGCCGCGCCGAGCGCGGGCGCGAGCGCGGGCGCCGGCTCCGTGACGTCCGCCGGCGCCGTGGCGACGTCGGCCGGCGCGCCGGGCTCGCCCGTCGCCGGATCGTCGAAGCGCGCCAGCTCGGCCCGGGTGATGCCGCCGGCGCGGGTCCACTGCTGGCCCTCGGCGACCAGGATCGTCGCGATCACGCCGTCGATGCGGACCTCGACCCGGCCGCGGCGCACGGCCACGGCGTCGAGGCGATCGTCGACGACGACCACGTCGAACGCGGTGCCGCGGACCTCGACCTCGCCGTCGCCGGCGACGATCCGGAAGCGCTGGTCGGGGGCCAGCGGGTCCACCGACACCGCGAGGCGACCGGCGCGCAGCCGGACGACCTCGTCGTCGACGCCGTCGATCCGCCGGGCGGTGTGGACGAAGTCCGCCGACGACGACGCCTGGACCGTGGCGTGGTGGCCGCCGGGCGCGGCGGCGGCGCCGGGCCCCGTCGCCGTCGTCGTCGTCGTCGTCGGGGCCGGGGCCACCGTCGGCGGCGCCGACGATCGCGTCGCGATCACGACGATCGCCACCGCCGCGGCGGCGGCGACCACGGCGACCGCGGGCACCAGCCAGCGCGGTCGCGCCGGCGTCGCCGGCGTCGGCGCGCCGTGGGCCTGGGCCTCGAGCACGATCGCGTCGCGCACGGCCTGGCGGCGCGCCGCGTCGGGCGCGTCCCAGGGGACCTCGCGGGCCAGCTCGGCCAGCCCGCGACCCTCGTGGTCGGTGCTCATCGGCCGCCTCCTTCCAGGGCGCGGCGCAGCGCCTTGCGGGCGTCGTGGAGCCGACGCCACACCGTGCCCTCGCGCAGCCCCAGCGCGCGCGCCACCTCGACCCCGGGGATCTCCTCGACGTCGCACAGCACGAAGACCTCGCGCAGCTCGTGGGACAGGCCCGCCATCGCGGCGCCGATCCGGTCGACCATCTGGCGACGCATCAGCGCGTCGTCGGGCGCGCGCCCGGCCGGCGCGGGCCGCGGCACCGCGGCCAGGTCGGCGAGCGCGGCGCGACGCCGGCCCTCGTCGCGGGCGCGCCGCCGCACCAGGTTGGCGGCGATGCCGAAGATCCAGGTGCGCACCGCGGCGCCGCCGCGGAACCGGGACGCGCTCCGCCACACCTCGACGAACGTGCCCTGCGCCAGATCGTCGAGCTCGGCGGCGCCGCCGCGCGACATCCGGCCCAGGAACCGCCACAGCGCCTCGTGGTGGCGATCGAACAGCGTGCCCAGCGCGGCGGCGTCGCCGAGCGCGCAGGCCGCGACCAGCGCCTCGTCGGAGACCGCCTCGGTGGTGGTCGGGGCGCGGCGCAACGGGATGACCTCCCCCATGCGGGGCACGCCGGCGACCGGGGTCCGCGCCGGCTTCACGGCAGCGCTCCCCGGACCCCGACGGCGACGGTCCAGACCCGGCCGGGCTCGCCGGGCAGATCGAGCAGCGGATCGCCCGGCGCGACCGGCACGGTCGCGGGATCGAACGGCGTCGCCGCGAAGTCGTGGACGTGGCGCGCGGTGTGGGCGCCGGGCGCGGCCTCGAGGCCGACGCGGGCGTCGAGGGACAGCCAGCCGGCCAGCGGCACCGACGCGCCGAGCGCGCCGCCGAGCCGGGGCGCGATCGTGCGCGCCGCGAAGTTGTCGCCGATGGCGAGCGGGGTGTCGCCGCACGGCGTGTTGCCGGCGGGGTCGGTGGGATCCGGGGTCAGGCACGGACCGCTCGCCTCGTGGCGGCGGGTCCAGGTCACGCCGGCGCCGGCCCACGCCTGCGGCTGCACGATCACGCGCGCGATCGGGATCGCCAGCGCCGCGGTCGCGGCCACCACCGTCGACGATCGGTCGTAGGCGGTGAGCCCGCCGGTGTCGCTGTAGGCGCCGTTGCGGACGTGGCGCGCGGCGACGCCGACGCACAGCGCGCCCACGCGCAGGCACGCGTCGCCGCCGACGCCGTCCCAGTGGCTGCCGTCGGGGGCGAGGTCGCGCACCGCGGCGACCGCGACCGTGGTCGTGCGCCACCAGCGACGCGTCGGCCGCGGCGACGCCGCGGCGGCGAGCTCGGAGGTCGACGGCGGGGTCGCGGCGGCGACCCGCGCGGGCGCCGGCGCGGCCGCCGCGGCCGGCGGCGACGGCGGGATCGCCCACAGCGGCGCGTCGTCGGCGTGGACCCAGGAGTCGATCCACGCCGCGGCGGTGCGGGCGTCGGCGACGACGCGGCCCTCGATGCGGCCGTGCGCGTCGCGGACCGAGACCGCGACGCCCGCGGCGTCGCGCGCCACCGCGGCGCGGACCGGCGGGCAGGCGCCGTCGACGTCGCCGTTGACGACGCCCAGCGACGCCAGCGCGACCGCGACCTCGTACGCGATGTCCGCGTCACCGGACAGCTCGGCCGCGGCCAGGCAGTCGGCGGCGGCGGGCGCGGCGCGCAGCCCGAGCACGACGACCCCGGCGACCGCGGAGGTCGCCAGGGCCGCGGCACGATGGGCCGACCGGGTCACGGACCTCCCGGGCAGCCGAAGTCCGGGATGGGCTGCTCGGCGGCGGCGCACTGCTGGGGCTCGTCGTCGCAGGTGCCGTCGGCGTCGCAGGTGGGCTCGTCGGGCGGCCAGCAGTTGGGGTCCGACGGGTCCATGCAGGGAGTGTCGCAGTTCCCCGACGGATCCGTGCAGCCCGGATCGCAGAGGGTCGGGTCGGCGAGGCAGGGGTCACACATCGCCGGGTCGAGGGCGCACGGGTCCTCGCACAGCCACGGGTACTCGAGGCACGGATCGCACATCTCCGGGTGCAGCAGGCACGGGTCGCACAGCTCGGGGTGCTCCGCGCACGGGTCGTCGCAGGTGCCGTCGGGGCCCGGGTCGGGGCACTCGCACAGCTCGGGGCGGGTCTGGCACGGGTCGCACAGCGACGGGTCGGCCAGGCACGGGTCGCACAGCTCGGGGTGCTCCGCGCACGGGTCACAGAGCGAGGGGTCGAGCGCGCACGGGTCCTCGCACAGCGACGGATCCTCGAGGCACGGATCGCAGTTCGGCGTCCCGTCGGGGCACATGCACAGCGTCGGATCCTGCAGGCACGGATCGCACAGCGCGGGATCGATCGCGCACGGATCCTCGCAGCCCTCGGGGCCGCACGGGTCCTCGCACAGCTCGGGGAACTGCTCGCAGGGGTCCTGGCACAGCTCCGGGTTCATCGCGCACGGGTCGCAGGCCTCGGGGTAGAGCGCGCACGGATCGCCGCACGCCTCGGGGTCCCACTGGCACGGATCGTTGCACTCCTCGTCGGGGACGCCGGGCGGGCACCACGGCGGGTGGCCGCCGCCGTCGCAGCCGGGCTCGGGCGGCGGGACGTCGGGATCGGTGCAGCCGTGCTCGGTCACCATGCCGAGGTCCCAGGGCGCGCTCGGCGCGCAGACGTCGAAGTGGGCGACCCCGCCGACGTCGGCGGCGCGATAGGGGTGGACGCCGTCGGCGGCGAGGATCTCGAGGCGGTAGCCGGCCCCGGCGGGGATGTCGAGGCGGAAGGTGCCGTCGCTGGCGACGGGGGTGGTGGCGATGACCTCGTCGCCGGCGACGACGCGGGCGCCGATCACCTGGGCGCCGAACGAGGTGCGATCGACGCGGCCGTTGATGGTCTGGCTGTCGGCGCCGCCGACGCAGCCGGCGGCCGCGCCGAGGGCGGCCAGCAACAGGGCAGGAAGCGCGCGGCCTGCGGGCCGCCAGGTACAGGGATGCATGGGGGGTTCTCTCCTCGGTCCCGGTCGTGGTTGCGGTTGCGATTGCGGTTGGCTGAGGTCGAGGCGCGCGCTCCCCCCTTCGTGCCCCACGCCGCCAGATCCTTCGCCGAAAAGCGCACCCCGCCCCACCGGTCCTGGTGTCACCCACCCCGGGCGCCACGACACCCGAGGATCTTCAGCAACTTGCGCCAGAAGCCGAGATCCGGACGCGACGGGTGTCAGCCACCCGTACCGGCCGCGACCGAGATCCGGACGCGACGGGTGTCAGCCACCCGTACCGGCCGCGACCGAGATCCGGACGCGACGGGTGTCAGCCACCCGTACCGGCCGCGACCGAGATCCGGACGCGACGGGTGTCAGCCACCCGTACGGGCGGCGGCGAGGCGGGCGCGGGCGAGTCGGACGGCCACGTCGCTCGGCCGCTCCCGGGAGGTGCGGGCGGCGGCCAGGACCTCCGCGGCGGTGGCGCCGAGGGCGTCGATCAGGGGGCCGCGGTCGGCCAGGCCCATCACGGTCAGGCCGATGCCGTCGATGACGGCGCCCGCCGAGGCGATGACGTCGGGGACCACCAGCAGGCCGCGCGCGACCGCGGCGTCCTCGGCGGCGGGCGACGCGACGACGTTGTTGGCGGCGCCGCACACCGCCCACGCCCGCATCGCCGCGACCGCGGCCTCGTCGAGGACCCCGCCGATCGCGCACGGCGCGACGACGTCGACCGCCTCCGCGAGGATCGTCGCCGGCGCGCCGACGCGGGCGCCGGTCTCGTCGGCGACCGCCCGCGCCCGGCCGTCGTCGACGTCGGCGACCACGACCTCGGCGCCCGCCGCGACCAGCGCCCGCGCCGCCGCGGCGCCGATCGCGCCCGCGCCCTGCACCGCCACGCGCAGCCCGGCCAGCGCGCCGCTGCCCCTGCCGCCGCCGCCGCCGCCGCCGCCGCCGCGCGCCGCGACGCACGCCTCGACGCAGCGGACCAGCCCGCGCGCCACGCTCGCCGCCAGCGCCTGCTCCTCGGTGTGGACCCAGCGGCACCGCGACGCCATCGCCGCCAGGTCCGCCGCGGTGGTGCCCAGGTCCCCGGCGGTGCGGAACAGCCCGCCCAGCTCGGCGATCCGCTCGCCCAGCACCGCGAACGCCCGCGCCCGGTCGAGGCCGGGACGATCGATCACCACGCACTTGCCGCCGCCGGCGTCGACGCCGCCCAGGGCGCACTTGATCGTCATCGCCTGGGCCAGGCGCGCGGCGTCGGCCAGCGCGGCGTCGACCGACGGGTAGGCCCGGGTCCGCACCCCGCCGGCCGCCGGCCCCAGGGTGACGTCGTCGATGACCAGGATCGCCTCCAGCCCCGAGGCCTCGTCGCGCCACAGCACGACGCGCTCGACCCGGTGCTCGCGCATGCGCTCGAACATGGGTAGATTCTCGCGCGATGTCCGCCTCGCCGCGACCCTTCGACTGCGTCGTCGCCGCCGACGCCGCCTCCGGCATCGGTCGCGACAACGACCTGCCCTGGCCGCGCCTGCGCGAGGACCTGCGCTTCCTCAAGCGGCTGACCCAGGAGGCGCCGGCCGGCCGCCGCAACGCCGTGGTCATGGGCCGCAAGACCTGGGAGTCGGTGCCGTCGAAGATGCAGCCGCTGCCCGGCCGGCTCAACGTGGTGCTGTCGCGGCACCCGCTCGACGTCGACACCCTGCCCGACGGCGCGATCATGGCGTCGTCGCTCGACGACGCGCTGATCCGCTGCGACGACGACCCGTCGATCGACCGGGTCTTCATCATCGGCGGCGCCGAGATCTACCGGCTCGCCTTCGCCGACCCCCGCTGCCGCGACGTCTACCTGACCCGCATCGCCGCCCGCTTCGACTGCGACACGTTCCTGCCGCCGCTCGAGCCGACCTTCGCGTTCGCCGAGACCCTGGCCCGCCACCAGGAGCACGGCATCGACTACGCGATCGAGCGCTGGCGCCGGGTCTGAGCCGGCCGCCCTACACCGCGACCGCGAAGCGGATGAACGGGTGGTGCTGGTAGCCCTCGAGCGCGATGTCGTCGAACGTCTGCGCGAGGGTCGGCTTGGCGGCCAGCACCAGGCGCGGCAGCGGCATCGGCTCGCGCGCGAGCTGGGTCTTCAGGCCCTCGACGTGGTTGAGGTAGACGTGGGCGTCGCCGAGGGTGTGGACGAAGTGGCGGGCGACCAGCCCGCACTCCTGCGCCATCATCGACTGCAGCAGCGCGTAGGACGCGATGTTGAACGGTACGCCGAGCGCCAGGTCCGCCGAGCGCTGGTACAGCTGCAGGTCGAGCCACTGGCCGCGGGGGTGCGCGTCGTCGATGCCACCGACGTGGAGCTGGAAGAACGCGTGGCACGGCGGCAGCTTCATCTTCGGGACGTCGGCCACGTTCCAGGCGCTGACGATGATCCGCCGCGACGCCGGGTTGTCGCGGATCTGATCGAGGGCCTGCTGGATCTGATCGATGCCGCCCGCGCCGCCCGCGCCGCCCGCGCCGCCCGGCGTGCCGCCCCAGTGCCGCCACTGGAAGCCGTAGATCGGCCCGAGCTCGCCGTCGGCGTCGGCCCAGGCGTCCCAGATCGGCGTGTGCTGGGTCAGGTCGTCGTTGATGTTGGTGGCGCCGCGCAGGAACCACAGCAGCTCGCGGACCACCGCCGAGAACAGCACCTTCTTGGTGGTCACGATCGGGAAGCCGTCGCGCAGGTCGTAGCGGGTCTGGGCGCCGAACACCGCCAGGGTGCCGACCCCGGTGCGGTCCATGCGGCGCTCGCCGCGCTCGATCACGTCGCGAACCAGGTCGAGGTACGGGCGCATCCCGGAGGTCTTACCACCGGGGCCTGATCGCCGCCGCCGTCGTCGCCGCCGCTACGCCGCCGCCGTCACCACCCTCCGCCCGGCGCGGCCGCCGGCGCCGCCGATCGTGGCATCCTGGGGGCCGCGTGCCCGGCCCCGCCCCCGCCCAGCTGCCCGAGCTGCTCGATCAGTACGACGGCGTCCTCGTCGACGCCTACGGCGTGCTCTGCGACTCGCAGGGCGCGCTGCCCGGCGCGGCGGCGCTGATCGAGGCGCTGCAGCTGCGCGGCCGCCCGTGGGCGGTCGTGACCAACGACGCGTCCCGCCTCGCCGACACCGTCGCCGCCCGGCTCGAGCGCTTCGGCGTCGCGGTCCCCGCCGACCACGTCATCACCTCGGGCTCGCTGCTGCCGGCGCACTTCGCCGCCCACGGCCTGGTCGGCCGCCGCTGCGCCGTCCTCGGCCCCGCCGACTCGGTCCGCTACGTCGAGGCCGCCGGCGGCGTCGTCGTCCACCCCGCCGATCGCGGCGCGCCGCTCGAGGCGATCGTCGTGTGCGACGACGCGATCGATCCGTTCCTGCCGACCATCGAGGCCACGCTCGGCGCGGCGGTCGCCGCCCTCGACGCCGGCGTCGAGCTGGCGCTGGTGCTGCCCAACCCCGACCTGGTCTACCCGCGCGGCGCCGGCGAGTGGGGCCTCACCGCCGGCACGATCGCCGCGATGATCGAGACCGCGCTGCACCGCCTGCGCCCCGGCGCGCCCTGCTTCGTCGCGCTCGGCAAGCCGCACGCGCCGATGTACGCCGAGGCCCGGCGCCGCGTCGGGCCCGGCCGCGTCCTCGCGATCGGCGACCAGCTCGACACCGACATCGCCGGCGCGCTCGCCGCCGGCATGGACGCCGCGCTGGTCGCCAGCGGCGTGTCGCGGTGGCGCCCGGGGCTGACGCCCGAGCCGACCTGGCTGCTCGACGCGCTGACCCCGGCGCGGCCCTGATCGCGCGCGCCGGAGACGGGCGCCGCCGCCGCTCGCGCCGCCGCGACGCCGGCGGTACGCTGCGCCCATGGCGCAGCCCCGCCCGCGCGACGTGCCGGCCGTCCCCGCCGACGACGTGATCGTCCAGCGCCTGTGGCGCACCGACCTGCCGCGCGAGCACGGCTTCACGCCGCTCGAGGTCCGAGGCCAGCTGCCCGCCGAGCTGCGCGGCACGCTGTGGCGCAACGGCCCCGGCCTGTTCGGCCTGTTCGGCCGCCCGTACACCCACCCGTTCGAGGGCGACGGCGCGATCACCGCGGTCCGCCTCGGCGACGCCGCCACCGGCGCGGTCCGCGTCACCGACACGCCGGGGCTGCGCGCCGAGCGCCGCGCCGGCCGCATGCTCTACGGCCTCGGCGTGCCGTGGCTGCGCCGGGTCCGCAACGCCCTCGGCGCCCGGGTCAAGAACACCGCCAACACCAGCGTCCTGGTGTGGCAGGACCGCGTCCTCGCGCTCATGGAGGCAGGCCGCCCCGTCGAGCTCGACGCCCGCGAGCTGCGCACGATCGGCGAGACCGACCTCGGTGGCGTCGTCGGTGGCGCGTTCTCGGCGCACCCGCACCGGGTCCCGGCGCGGCGCGCCACCTACAACTTCGGCGTCGCCTACGGCCGCCACCACCGGCTGCGCCTGTACGAGCTGCCGGACGTCGGCGCCGCGCGCGTGGTCGCCGAGGTGCCGCTGCGCTACCCCGCGATGCTGCACGACTTCGTCGTCACCGACCGCCACGCGGTGTGGCTGATCCACCCGCTCGCGCTCGACCTGCCGCGGCTGCTCACCGGGCGCGGCGGCTTCGCCGACGTCTTCCGCTGGCAGCCCGACCACGCCAGCGAGGTCGTCGCGATCCCGCTCGATCGCCCGGACGAGGTGGTCCGGTTCGACGTGCCGCACTGCTGGCAGTGGCACTTCGCGTCGGCGCGTCGCCGAGCCGACCACGAGGTCGTCGTCGACTACGTCCGCTACCCCGACGCGTCGTCGCTGCGCGGCCTGAGCCGCGGCCCCACCGGCGACGGCTTCGCGCCCGGCACGCTGCACCGCGCGGTGATCGATCTGACCGCGCGGCGCCTGCGCACCGAGCCGGTGGCGGCGCGCGCCTGCGAGTTCCCGCGCGTCCACCCCGACCGCGAGGCCGGGGCGTGGCGCACCGTGTGGGTCAGCCTCGACGACGATCGCGCGGTCGGCGCGATCGACGCCGACACCGGCGCGATCGACGCCTGGCCGCTGCCCGCCGGCCACCGCGGCGGCGAGCCGGTCGTGGTGCCGCGTCGCGGCCGCGACGGCGAGCGCGACGTCTGGATCCTGGTGCAGTGCTACGACGGGGTCGCCGATCGCAGCGGCGTGCTGATCTTCGACGGCGCCCGCTTCCCCGACGATCCGGTCGCCGAGGCCTGGTTCGATCACCGCATCCCGGTGACCTTCCACGGCGTCTGGCAGGCGGAGGCGTCGGCGTGAGCGGCGCCGGCCCCGCGCCCGGCGCCGGCAGCGACGCCGACGGCGCGATCGACCACTACTGCTTCGTCCGCCTGCGCGACGACCACGCCACCGCCGACGGCCGCGCCGCGATCGCCGCGCACCTGCGCGCGACCCTGGCCGGCGCGCCCGAGGTCGTCGCGGTCGCCGCCGGGGTCCCCGCCGACGACAGCGCGGCGTCGTGGGACGTGTCGCTGGTGATCCGGGTCGCCGACCTCGACGCCTGGCGCCGCCTCGCCGCCCGGCCCGCGATCGCGGCGCTGCTCGACGACTGGCTGCCGGCGCGCGCGGTCGTCGTCAAGGCCTGGAACTTCGCGGTCAGGTAGGGGCGTCCGGTCCCGCGGTCGACGCCGCGGCGGCGTCGGCCGGGGCGTCGCTGCCGTCGCTGCCGTCGCTGCCGTCGCTGCCGTCGCGCGCCCCGGCGCCGCGCAGGCCGTCGAGCCAGCGGGCCAGATCGTCGGGCAGCGGCGCCTCGAAGCGCACGACCTCGCCGGTGGTCGGGTGCACGAAGCCGAGCACCGCGGCGTGCAGGGCCAGCCGCGGCGGCCGCCGCCCCCACCGCCGGGCGCGCTCGCCGCCGTGCTGGGCGTCGCCCAGCACCGGGTGCTCGAGCCCCGCCAGGTGCAGCCGGATCTGATGGGTCCGACCGGTCTCGAGCCGCGCCGCCACCACGGTGGCGTCGTCGAGCCGCTCGACGACGCGCAGGTGGGTGACCGCGCGCTTGCCGCGCAGCGGCCGGTCGACGGTGACGTCGCCGGGTAACGCGCCCGCCACCACGGCGCGGTACTCGCGCTCGACGTCGTGGGTGGCGAAGCGCTTGCCCAGCGCGTGGTTGGCCGCCGAGGTGCGGGCGAACACCAGCAGACCGCTGGTGTCGAGGTCGATCCGGTGCACCAGGTAGACCTCGCCGGTGCCGCGGCGGGTCAACAGGTCGAGCAGGTTGCCGCGATCGCTCTCCGGCGTCGGCGCGGTCACCAGCCCGGCCGGCTTGTCGACCACGATCACCGCGTCGTCCTCGTGGACGATCCGGTACGCCGGCAGCGCCGCGGCGTCGACGTCCCGGGCCGCCGCGCCGACCCCCGCGGTGGCGCGATCGAGGGCGCCGCCGAGCACGGCCTCGACGACCTGGCCGGCGCGGACCGGCCGGCTCGCCACCTTGACCCGCGCGCGATCGACGAAGACGCCGCCGATGTCGACCAGGACCCGGGCCCGGCGCCGCGACAGCCCGGCGATCCGGCGCGCCAGCAGCTGGTCCAGCCGGAGCCCCTCCTCGTCGGGTCCGACCTCGAACCGCTCGCGCTGTGCCGACATCTGCCGCGCAGGGTAACCCGGATCGCCGGGGCCGCCACCGGACCGTGGCCCTCTCGGGCGCGCTCGCGTATCCTCTCCGCGCCTTGTCCTTCCGCGCCCCCCGAATCGCGTTCGCCGTCGCGATCGCCCTCGCCACCGCCGCCACCCTCACCGTCCCCGGCGCGCGCCTCGCCCGCGCCGACGAGCCATCCGCCACCGAGCGCGCCCGCGCCATCGCCGATCAGGCCAAGCCGCTCGCCCAGCAGGGCGCCGAGACCGGCGATCACGGCAAGCTGACCGAGGCGATCGACCTCTACAAGCAGGCCTACGCCCTCGATCCCAACCCGGCGTACCAGTGCAACGCCGGCGTCGCGCTGCGCCTGGTCGGCGAGCTGGCGCGCGCCCAGCCCATGCTCGCCGAGTGCGTCGCGCGCTACCGCGGCGCCGCGTCGGCGCGCGACGTCTTCCGCGGCCAGCTCGCCGACGTCGAGGCGGCGCTCGCCACCAGCCACGTCGCGGTCGACATCGTCACCGCGCCCGCCGGCGCCGCGGTCGGCGCGTCGACGCTGGCCGACGACGAGCACGTCACCGCGCCCGGGCTGCTGTGGCTGCCGCCCGGCACCCACACGCTGACCACGCGCCTCGCCGGCTACGTCACCGCCACCACGACCGTCGAGATCTCCGCCGACGAGGTCGCCGCCGGCGCCAAGCGGCGGGTCCGCATCGACCTCGTCGCCGAGACGCCGACGCCCCAGGTGGTCGAGCGCGTCGTCGAGAAGCCGGTGACGCGCGGCACCGGCAAGCGCACCGCCGGCTGGATCGCGGTGATCGGCGGCGGCGCGCTGATCGCCGGCGGCGGCGTCATGCACTGGGTCAGCTACCAGACCCGCGACGAGCTGGCCCAGCTGTCGGGCGCCGCGTACGACACCAAGCTCGAGACCTTCCAGACCCAGCGCAACCTCACCTACGGGCTGTACGGCCTGGGCGCCGCGGCGGCGATCACCGGCGGCGTGCTGCTGTACCTGGCGCCGCGCGCCGCCGAGCGGGTCGCGATCGGCCCGGCGCCGGCAGGCGACGGCGCGATGGTGTGGCTCGACCTCGGCAGCTGGGGCGGCGCGACCGCGCGATGACCGAGCGCCGCAGCCAGGATCCGCCCGAGGCCGACGCCGCCGATGACGCCGCCGCCGCCGCCGATGGCCGCGACGGCGACGCCTACTGCCCGACCTGCGATCGCTCGTATCCGAGCGGCGCGCCGGTGTGCCCCAGGGACGGCACCAAGCTCATCGATCTGAGCCGGCCCGCCGATCCCATGATCGGCAAGGAGATCGACGGCCGCTTCGTGATCCGCGAGCGCCTCGGCGCCGGCGGCATGGGCGTCGTCTACCGGGCGTGGCAGGCCTCGGTCGGGCGCGAGGTCGCGATCAAGGTGATCGCGCCGCGCCCCGGCGACGACGCGTCCACCGCCAAGCGCTTCCTGCGCGAGGCCAAGCTGGCCAGCCAGCTGTCGCAGCCCAACATCGTCATGGTCATCGACTTCGGCGCCACCGCCGACGGCACGCTGTACCTGGCCATGGAGCTGCTGCGCGGCCGGACCCTGTCGCAGCTCGGGCGCGCCGAGGCGCCGCTGTCGCCGGAGCGGCTGCTGCGCATCGCGGGCCAGCTGTGCGACGCCCTCGACGCCGCGCACCGCCTCGGCATCGTCCACCGCGACCTCAAGCCGGCCAACGTGATGGTCCTCGACGAGCCGGTCGGCCGCGACTTCGTCAAGGTCCTCGACTTCGGCCTGGCCAAGGCGCTCGATGGCTCGGGCGAGTCGACGACGCTGACCCAGTCGGACCGGGTCGTCGGCACGCCCAGCTACATGGCACCCGAGGTCATCACCGGCGCGGCCGCCGAGCCCCGCAGCGATCTGTACTCGCTGGGCGTGATGTTCTTCGAGCTGCTGTGCCGGCGCCTGCCGTACACCGCGCCCAACGCCAACGTCATGCTGGCGCGCCACGCCTACGCGCCGGTGCCCCAGCTCGATCCGGGGGTGCCGCCGCAGGTCGCGCACGTGATCACCCGGCTGCTCGCCAAGCGCCCCGAGGCCCGCTACCCGTCGGCGGCGGCGCTGCACGAGGCGCTGGCCCGGGCGGTCGCCGGCACGCTGACGATCGAGGCGTCGTCCGAGGCGATGATCGAGACGCTGGAGTCGCTGTCGACCCCGGCGCCCTCGGACCTCGCCGCGCTGGCGGCGACCGACGGCGAGACCGTGGCGCCGACGCCGCTGGTGACGCCGCGCGCGCTGCTGGCGGCGCAGGCCGCGGCCCCGACCCCGACCTCGCCGTCGCTGCTGACCCCGGCGCGGTCGCCCAGGTGGTGGCTCCTGATCGTCGTGCTGGTCGCGCTCGCCGGCGGCACCGGCGCGCTGATCGCCGCGATGAAGCGCGGTGGCTCCGCCGCGCCGCCCGCCGTCACGCCGCCGACCGACGCCGCCGCCGACCGCGCCGGCGACGCCCCCGCCGCCGAGGCGGCCGTCGTCGACGCGGCGCCAGGCTCCGGTCGACGCCGGCGTCGCCGCGCCCGACGCGGCGCCCGCGCCCGACGCCCGCCGCAGCGGCGGCGGCGCGTCGCACCACCGCGACCGCGACCCCGGCGCGCGGCGCGCGATCGACGCCGGCGTGCCGACGAGCCGCCCGCCCGTCGACGCCGCGCCACCGCCGCCACCGCCGCCGCGCAAGATCGACGCCGGCCTGTTCGTCGATCCCGAGTAGCGCCGGCGCGCCGCCGCCGATCAGTTGGCCTTGCCGCGCGCGACGACGTGCCGGATCGCCGCGGCGATCGGCCCGGGCACCTCCTCCTGGAGGAAGTGGCCGGCGCGGGTGTGGGTGACCGGCGCGTGCGGCAGCAGGCGCTCGAGGTGACGGACCACGGTGCCGAGCACCGGATCGCGATCGCCCCAGACGATCGCGACCGGCCCGTTGAACCCGAGCAGGGTCTGCTGACAGACCTCGAGCGCCGCGATCGACGGGTGGGCGGGCGAGTCCGGCACCATCCGCGCCATCGCCAGCGGCGCGATCCGGTCGGCGACGTGGCGCAGCGGCCACCGGTACGCGGCGGCGACCCGGCCCAGGATGCTCGTCTTGTCGCCCTGCGCCAGCGTCATCGCCTTCTCGACCAGGCCGAGGCGGAACGCCACGTCCGACACCACCGGCAGGCGCGCGAACCGGTGGAACGCGGTCGGCTTGAAGCCGGGGCGCGGCGGCCCGACGACGGTGTTGAGCAGGACGATGCCGCGCAGCCGCGCCGCGCGGTGCTCGAGGGCGGCGAGGCCGATGGGCCCGCCCCAGTCCTGCCCGACGAAGATGAGGTCGTCGAGGTCGAGGCGGTCGATCAGGTTGCCGATCCAGCGACCGTGGTTGACCAGGGTGTGGATCGACGGATCGCGGGGCTTGTCGGACAGGCCGAGGCCGACCAGATCGGGGACGACCAGGCGCAGCTCGCCGCGCAGCGCCGCCACGACCTTGCGGTAGAGGAAGCCCCAGCTGGGGTTGCCGTGCAGCAGCAGCACCGGCTGGCCGCGGCCCCATTCGGCGACGTGGACGTCGACGCCGTCGACGTCGACCATGCGCCGCCGCATGCCGTCGGGGAACATCGCCTCGAGCCAGGCCGGCAGCTCCGGCGGGGCCGCGACGCGGCGGGCGTGGGACGAGGCGGTCACGCTGGGCATGGCCCAGCATAGCGGTCGCGCGCGGCGCCTGGTACATCGAGGGGATGTCGCGCCCGGGGCTCACCGCCGCGCTCGCCGCGGTGCCGGGCGCCGCCGCGGCGCTCGCGATCGCCGCCGGCTGGTGGACGTCGGTGATCGCGGGCGGCGTCGCGGCCGCGGCGCTGATCGCCGCGATCGTCGGCGGCGCCGGCGCCGGGCGGCGATCCTGGCACGACGATCGACGACGCCGCGGGGCGCCGGCGCGCGCGCGCGGCGCGGCCGTGGCGGACCGTGGCGATCGCGCAGGGCGCCGCGGCGGTGGCGGCGCTGGCTCGACCGCTCGCCGCGGTGACGCCGTGGCTGCCTGGATGGGCGGCGCCGCTGGGCCTCGGCGACGTCGCGATCGCGGCCGCCGCGGCCACGGCGACGGTGCTGGCGTGGGGGCGCCCCAGCGCGCCCTGGGCCGGCGCCTGGGTGGCGGCGCTGATCGGCGCCGCGATCGCGACCGTCGCGGGGCCGGCGGCGGTCGCCGCCGCCGGCGTGGCCGCGACCAGCCGCGCCGCCAGCGCGGTCGCGCTCGTGGTCGCGGCGCTGGCGTGGCGCGCCGATCGCCGCCGGCGGCGTGACGCCAGCGCGCCCGACGTCGCGACCGCCGCGCCCCGCGTCGCCGACGCCGACGCCGTCACTGCGGACGCCGACGACGCCGGCGGCGCCGTCGAGACGATCGGCGCCGCGACCGCGGGGTCGCCGCCGCCGCGTGGCTGCGCCTGGCGCCGCGGACGCTGGCGCCGGCGCTCGGCGACGACGTCCTGGTCACCGCCGCCACCGTCGCCGCCGCGCTGATCGCCCTGGCCGGCGGCGTCGCGGTCGCGCACCGGCTGGCCGGCCGCGCCACCGTCGATCGCCGCGCCTGCATCGCGGCGGTCGCCACTGCCGCGGCGTGCGCGGTGCCGGTCGCGGTCGCCGCGCTGTGGCTCGTCACCGGCCTGCGCCCGGTCGCGACGCCGGGCGGCGAGGCCGGCCGCGTCGCCGCCGCCGGCGCGCTGGCGCTGGCGGCGCACGCGCCGCTGATCGCGATCGCGGCGCTGCTGGCGCCGCGGCCGCGACCGCTCGCCGTCGCGCTGCTGGTCGGCGCTCCGATCGCCGCGGTCGTGGATCTGATCGTGCTTCCCGCGTCGGCCTGTCCCCGGCGCTGGCCGGCGTCGCCGGCGTGCTCGCGCTGCTCGCCGCGACCGTCGCCGTCGTCACCGAGCGCCGCCCGGCCGCGCGCGCGCGCGGCCGCGGGGATCGCGGCGGCGGCCGCGGTCGCGACCGCGCTCATCCACGCACGGCCACGGCCACCGCGCGGCGAGCAGGTGCGGACCCGCGCCACCGCCGTCGACGGCGACGCCAGCCTCGCGGTGCGCGGCGACCGCCGGGTCCTGCGCGTCGACGGCTGGCTGATCGGCGACGACGGCGCCCGCGACCGGGCGCGCGGCCTCTGCCGCTGCTGCTGGCGCCGCGCGCCGCCCGCGTCCTCTACGTCGGCCCCGACGCCGCCGGCGTCGCGGCCGCCGCGCTGGCCGAGCCGACGCGGACCCGCGTCGACGTCGTCGAGAGCTCGCGCGCGATCGCCGCGGTCGAGGACGCCGTCGCCGCCGTCGCGCCCGGCTCGCCCAGCGCGGCCCGCGCCGCCGCCGCGACCGCGGCGCCGCCCGGCGCCCGCGGCCGCGGCTCGCTGCGCCGCTGGCTCGCCGACGCCGGCCGCGGCCCGTGGGACCTCGTCGTGCTCGACCTGCGCACGCCGGCGCGCGCCGAGGTCGCGGCGCTCGCCAGCGTCGAGACCCTGCGCGCCCTCGCCACCCGCCTCCCCGACGACGGCGTCGTCGTGCTGTGGCTGCCGCTGTGGCAGGTCGACGGCGCCGCGATCGCCTCCGTCGCCGACGCCGCCCGCGCCGCGTTCCCGGACGTCACGCTGTGGCGCGGCGACACCTCGCGACGCTGGGGCACGCTCGGCGTCGCCGCCAGCCGCGCCGCGCTGCGCCTCGATCCGGACGTGCTCGCCCGCCGCCTGGCCGCCGCGCCTGGCGCGCCGTGGCCGCGCGCCACCGACGTCGCGGCGCTCTACGTCGGCGACTGGCCGGCGCGCGCCGACGCCGCGCCGACCGACGACGATCACCCGCGGCTGGCGATCGCCTCGGCGCGCACCCGCGCCGGCGATCGCGCGCTGGTCGCGCGCCGCCTCGTCGACTACTACCGCGACGTCCTGGTCGCGCTGCCGCGGCGTCGCGTCTACGACGCCGCCGGCTGGGATCCCGACGCCGCGCTCCGGCGTCAGCTCGACGCCGCCGGCGCCGCGGGCGAGTAGCGCTGGCTGCCCCTGGCGCCGCGGCGCCCGTGGTCACCGCGCGCAGCGGCTACCAGTCGTCGTCACCGGCGTTGCGCTTGCGGCCACCGCCGCCGCGACGCCCGCCACGATCGTCGTCGTCGCGACCGCGCTCCTTCTCCTTGTCGGTGCGGCGACGCGCGCCCCGGCGATCGTCGCCGCCACGCCCCGGCGCGCCCGGCGCCCCGGGGATGCCCGGCACCACCGGCGGGCCCGGCGGCGGACCGCCGTAGCCACCGCCACCGCCGCCGTAGCCGCCGCCACCACCGCCGCGGTCGTAGCCACCGCCACCACCGCCGCGATCGTAGCCACCGCCACCGCCACCGCCGCCCGGACCGTAGCCCCCGGGCCGGGGACCACGCGGCGGACCGCCGTAGCCACCACCCGGCGGACGCGGACCGCCGTAGCCACCGCCCGGCGGACGCGGGCCGCGCGCCTCGCGCTCGCGCGCCTCGTTGATGCGCAGCGTGCGACCGTCGAGCTCGGTGCCGTCGAGCTCCTGCAGCGCCTGCTGCGCGAATTCGGGCGTGGTCATCTCGACGAACGCGAAGCCGCGCGGGCGTCCGGTCTCACGATCCATGATGACCGAGACGCTCGCGACCTCGCGGCCGTTCTGAGAGAACACGTCGCGAAGCGCGGCCTCGCTCGTGTTGTAGTTCAGGTTGCCCACGTAGAGCTTCGTACCCATGGAAGCGGACGTCTCCTCGGACCCGGACTTTGTCAGTCGCTCGCAGTCGCAGTCGTGCAGTTGATGGTTTCGGTCGAGCGCGCGGCGACGTGGACCACCACGGCCGTTCGCATCTACACGGTATCATAGCTACATCGAGGGGAAATCACCGTCGTCGTCGCCCCAGATCACCTGCCACCCCCCCCTCCCCCCGGGATGGCCAGGTACGACACCGATGTCGCGAACCGGGGTCGGACGCCGAACTGACGCTCGGAGTTACGACCACTTCGACACCGTCTGGCTGGCACCACCATTGAAATACCCCCACCCCATGCGCCCCTGTCCCGCCTGCACCGGCTTCATCCCCGGCCACCGTTCGACCTGCCCCCACTGCGACCGCGCCGCCGCCGCGCCGGCGACCGGCCGGTGGGCCCGCGTCGGCCGCGCGCTGATCCAGGTGCTGGGCGCCGGCGCCGCGATGGCCACCCTCGCCGCGTGCTACGGCGCGCCCGCGATCTACGACACCTGCCAGGATCAGGACGGCGACGGCTGGTTCCCCGCCTGCTACGACGACCAAGGGGTCTGCGATCCCGACGACACCAACTGCGACTGCAACGATCACGACCCGGCGATCAACCCCGGCGCCTACGACCCGCCCGACGGTGTCGACCGCGACTGCGACGGCAAGGACGGCCAGCGCCCCGGCGGCCCGCTGCCCGACGCCTGGGTCCCGGTGCCCGACGCGTGGTGGCAGGACGACGCCTGGCAGGAGCCGATCGACGCGTCGCCGCCCGACGCCAGCGTCGACGCCAGCGCGGCCGTCGACGCCGCGCCGTAGCGCGACGCGACGCGACGCCGGCCACGCGGCCGCGCCGCCTGACCCGTCGGTCCGCGCCGAGATCGGGGTCACCGCCGGGGACCTGCCCGCTCGGTATCGAGTAAGGTCGCCGACGGGACACCATGCGGCCGCTGCCCTTCCCGCACCGCGTCAGCTTCCTGTGGAGCACGATGCACGTGCCCGCGCAGCTGGCGCGGCTCGCGCCGGCGTCGGCGCGGCTGCTCGCCTACGCGATCCACGATCACCTGGTGCGTCACCCGGTGGTGTCGATCGGCGAGGTCGAGGACGACGCGCTGCTGGCCGCCGACGGCGCCCCGATCGACGCCGGCCACGCCGAGGTCGACGACGCGCTCGACGCGCTGTTCCGCCTGGGCCGCCGCCACGAGGTGCTGTGGCTCGAGGTCGCGCTCGATCCGGCGCGGCCCACCGTGACCCTGCGCAGCCGGCGGCCGCGCGGCGACGGTGACGCCTGGACCTCCGACGCGGCCGCGCTGTCGGCCCAGCTCGGCGACGTGATCGACCGCTGGCTGGCGGCCCGGCACCTGCCACGCGCCCGCGTCATGCCGCCGTTCGGCGCCGACGAGCTGGCCGACGTCGCGGCCCGCCTCGAGCGCGCGCTCGCCGCCGCCCGCGACGCCGACGCGATCCCCGACGAGCTGCTGGCGCCGCCGCCGCGGCTGGGCGTGCCGTACCTGCGCGCGCTCGGCGCCGCCGGCCTGGTCGACGACTGGGCCGAGCGGCTGCTCGCGCTCGACGCCGGCAACCCGGTGGCGCGGCGCCACCAGGTCGTGAGCGCGCTGCGCGGCGGCGGCGATCGCCGCGCGATCCTGCCGGTCATCGCCGACGCGCCGATGTACGGGCCGTCGTACCTCGCGGTGTGGGGCGACCCGTTCGCCGCCGATCGCCCGCGCGAGGGCATGGGCCTGCGCCACCAGGGCGTCGCCGCGATGCTGGCGCCGGCCAGCCCGTGGGCCTGCCACAACTACTCGGTGCAGCTGCGCGACGTGCGCCGTCGCGAGGAGTCGTACCGGTGGGCCGACCGCGCGACGATCGCGTCGGCAGAGTTCGACCAGGCCCACCTCGACTGCGTCCGCCGCCTGCGCGAGGTGCAGCGCCCCGGCCAGGCCTTCGCCGAGGCCGCGTTCCGCTGCGGCGAGGTGCTCGAGCGCTGGCGCGACGGCGACGCCAGCGCCGACTGGGCGGTCCGCTACCACGCCGGCATGCTGCAGGCGCTGGTCCACCACGACATCGGTCGCCTCGACGACGCGATCCACATCGCCGAGGACACGCTGCGCGACGTCGGCGATCGCGAGGGCGGCGTCGAGCGGTTCGGCTGGGCCGCCGAGCGCATCGCGGCGTGGCGCGACGATCCGCGCGTGCTGGCCCGCGCGTTCGCCCGCGAGGGCTACCACCGCGGCGACCCCGGGCGGGTCCTGGTCGGCCTGGCGCGCGCCGGCATCGACGATCACGACGACGTCTACATGACGATCGACGCGATGATCGCGACCGGCCGCGAGGATCTGGCGCGGCTGGCGTTCCATCACGTCCAGGGCCTGGGCCGGGCCGGCGTCATCGGCGACGGCAAGGGCCGCCTCGCCGGCGCGACCGCGCTCCTGCTCGGCGGCGATCTCGACGAGGCGCTCGAGCACCTGCAGGTCGTGCAGCTGCGCCGCGGCCAGAGCCGGCTCGAGGCCGCGATCAACCGCCTGCTGCGGCTCGCCGCGTGCCACCCCGCCGACGCCTGGGAGGCGGTGATCGCGCGCCGCCTCGAGGTCGGCGCGACCACGCTGGCGCGCCGGGCCGCGCGCGACCTCGCCGACTTCGTGCCCGGCATGGCGACGCCGACGGTGCGGCGCGCCCTCGGCGAGCGCGCGCCGTGGACCGTCGACGCGCTGTGGCTGGTCCAGCTGACGACCGCGCTGCCGCGGCTGGGCGCGGCCGGCCCCGCGATCGACCTGCGGCTGGCGCCGCCGCTCGAGCAGAGCCTCGCCGCCGCCGACATCCTGGCCCAGGACTGGTGGACGGTGCTGCCGCCGGCGGCGCGCGACCGCGACGCCCACGCCGAGGCCGCGCTGTACGCGCTCGGGGTCGCGCTCGCGCGCTACCTGGCGGCGACCTCGGGCAACCCGACGCCGATCGCCGGGGCCTACCGCCACGTCGCCACCGAGGCGCTGCAGCTGGTGCGCCGGTCGCGCTACCAGCTCGAGGATCGCGCGGTGCGCGGCCTGCTCGAGCTGCTCGAGCGCTGCGCCGAGCGCGTGCTCGCCGGCGCCGGCACCGACGCGTGGCTGCTCGACACCTGGCTGCTGCGGGTCGAGCACGCGCTCGACCTCGACGCCGAGCAGGGCAGCTTCCTGCCCGGGCTGCTCGACGGCCTGCCCCACGTCGCCGGGCTGTGGCGCGGCGACGAGCGCGTCGGCTGGGAGCTGCGCACCGCGTGGGACCTGGCGGCGATGCCGGATCAGGGCGCGCCGGCGCGGGCGCTGTTCGAGCGGTGCGCGCGGGCGATGGAGACCGGCGCGGCCGAGGCGGCGTGGTCGGCGCTCGCCGACGAGCTGCCCGCCGCCGACGCGCTCGACGTCCACTGGCTGGCGGCGACCGCCAACCCGTCGCACCTGGCGGCGCCGTGGCTGGCGCTGGCGCGCGCGCAGCTGACGACGCGGCCGCCGCGGATCGACGACGCCCTCGAGTCGCTGTGGCGGGCGTCGCGCGGCGCCGGCGACGACGAGCGCGCCGCCGTGCTCGCGGCGATCGAGCCGGCGTGGCGCGCCGCCGGCGTCGACGTGCCGTTCGACTTCGCGGCGGCGCAGGCGCGGGGCCTGGCGGCGCTGCTCGAGGGCGAGCACGAGCAGGCGCTGCGGTGCCTGCGCTGGTGCCAGGCGCTCGATCCGCGCGACCCGGTGGTCGCCAAGAACGTCGGCATCGCGCACGCCTCGCTCGGCGAGGTCCACCGCGCGGTGCGCGCGTTCGCCGGCTTCGATCGCGACGACGCCGCCCGCCACGCCGGCGCCGCGCTGATGCAGGCCGGCCGCTACGCCGAGGCGACGCTGGCGCTGCGCTACGCGATGCCGCGGCTGACCACGCCCGACGACTGGCGGATGCTGGCGGTGTCGGCGTGGTACGCCGAGGACGACGCGGTCGCGGCGATCGGCTACCAGCGCTACCTCGACGCCGGCGCGGCCGCCGATCCGCAGACCCTGCACGGCCTGGCCACGGCGCTGTACGCGTCGGGGCAGTGGGACCGCTGCGAGGAGGTCGCGCGGCGGCTGCTCGCCGTCGCCGGCGACGATCCGACGTTCCGCGCCTGCGGCCTGCACGCGATGGCGCGCGCGCTCGCCGGGCGCGGCAAGTTCGGCGACGCCGCGCGCTGCGCCACCGAGGCGGCGCAGCTGGCGCCGCTGGCCGACGCCGTCGCCGAGTACCAGGAGACCGCGCGGCTGTGCCAGGCCGGCGAGGCCCCGCCGTGGAAGCCGAGCCCGGAGACCTCGGTCGAGCGCACCGCGTGGGACGCGCTCGCCGCCGGCGACATGGCGACGCCGGAGCGGCTGGCGATGCACGGCAACTCGTGGGGCCTGTTCCGCGCCGCGCTGACCGCCAGCGAGGCCCGCGGCGATCGCGATCAGGCGGCGCCGGTGGCGAGCCGCGCGATCGACGCCGCGCAGCTGGTGCTCGACCGCAGCGTCGGCACCACCGCGATCGACGCCGCGCTGTGCCGGGTCGCGGCGCTGCGCATCCGCGAGCACGCCGGCGTGCAGATCGATCCGCCGCCGCCGCTGGGCTCGCGCATGAGCCGCGACCGGTTCGAGCAGGTGGGGCGCCGCCGCGGGGGCGCCGGCGCCAGCGCCGCGCGCGCCGCCGCGGCCGACGCCGACGTCGACGACGGCGACAGTGCCGCCGATGACGCGGCCGACCGCGAGCGCACCGGCTGAGGGCGCGGCGCGACACACGGGGGAACCGCATGGGCACGACGAGCTGGACGACGATCGCGACACCGGCGACCACGGCGCTGGCGCTGGCGCTGGCGCTGGCCGGCTGCAAGGGCGGCGACGCCGGCAGGGCGGTGCGCCCGCGAGGCGATGCCGGCGCGGCCGCCGTGGCCGGCCGCGACGCCGCGCCGGCCCCGGCCATCCCGACCGCGATCGGCGCCCTGGTCGGCACCGTGCCGCGCGTCGCCGTCGACGACACCGCGCCGCTGGGCGACGTCGCGCCACCCGCGCTGCTGGTCATCGGCCCCGACGGCGCGACCCGGGTCGGGCGCACCCCGACCTGGGCCCAGGTCGTCGCCGCCGACTTCGCGACGGTCCCGGTCGTCGACCCCGAGCCGCTGCCCCGCGCCCTGCTCGGCCACGCCACCGACGCCGGCGGCGACGCCGCGACCGCGGCGCACGACCTGCTCGCGGAGCTCGACGACGACGACGACGACGGCGGCGGCGACGACGCGGCGGCCGGGGGTCCGGTCGTGACCTACGGCGTCGAGCTCGCCGACGACCTCGGCGCCGCGACGCCGCTGGTGGTGGCGAGCCCCGACGCGCCGGCCGCCACCCTGGCCGCGACCCTGGCGATCGCCGGCGGCGTGATCCTGGTCGACGGCGACGGCGCGCCGCGGCGCTTCCGGATCGCGTTCCCGTGGATCGCCGCCGACCACGGCGGCGCGATCGCGCCCGCCGACGCGCTGCGCTTCATCATGCTGGTCGGCGACGGCAAGGTCATCGCCGGCCCAGCGGCGTCGCTGTCGCAGCGCCTGGTCAGCA
The DNA here is from genome assembly GCA_020633495.1 of Kofleriaceae bacterium. Taxonomy (GTDB): domain Bacteria; phylum Myxococcota_A; class Polyangia; order Haliangiales; family Haliangiaceae; genus WYBA01. Next base: position 39,876 of record JACKDR010000009.1, read on the forward strand.
CGCCGACCGGCGCGATCGACGCGGCCCTGCTGCGCGAGGGCTACGACGCGCTGCTCGAGCAGGCCCACGGCGCGCCGGTGGTGGTCGACGTCCTCGCCGTCGACACCACCGTGCAGCCGGTGATCACCGCGATCGCCGCGGCGCGCGCGATCGGCGCGCGCACGATCGGCGTCGGCACCCGCGCCGGCCCGATGCCGGCGACCGGGCTCGACGGCAGGATCGTCATCGGACCGCTCGGCACCCGCTCGATCGGCACGACCGGCTCGGGCGGGCCGCCGCCGCGACGCGGGCCGGTCCCGCAGGTGTCGATGGCCAAGCCCAAGGTCGTCGGCGACCTCGACAAGGAGATCATCCGGCGCATGCTGCGCCGCGACCAGGACAAGATCGTCTACTGCTACCGGCGCCAGCTCGCGATCAAGCCCGCCCTCACCGGCGACGTCCACCTCAGCTTCATCATCGACATCCAGGGCCGGGTCGTGTTCGCCAGGGCCAGCGGCGTCGACCCCGACCTCGACGCCTGCGTCGCCCAGGTCGTGCGCGGCATCGAGTTCCCGCACGGCCGCCACGACGGCACCGTCAACGTGGAGCAGACCATCACCTTCCGCCCCGACGGCAAGTAGCGGGCGCGGCGGCGGCCGGCGCGGTGGGACCTCGAGGGCCCGGCGGGCGCGCCGCGGTGGGACCTGGAGATCACGGCGCGGGCGACGACGATGCGGCCGCGGCGGCCAGCGCGGCCGCGCCCTGGCACGTACGCTGCACGACGTGGTCACGATGCCCTCACCGCTCCGGAACCTGCGCCTCCCCGAAGCCCTGGCCCTGGCCCTGGTCGTGCTCGCCGCGTGCGCCGGCTGCGGCGAGGTCAGCGACGCCGGCCCCGACGCCGCGGCGGCCGACCCCGACGCCGCGACCACCGACGGCGGCGACGGACCGCCGACCCAGGTGCTCGTGACCCTGGTGTCGCACAACGAGGACACCCGCACCGGGGCCAACCCCGCGTGCACCGCGTTCTTCGGCGACCTCGCCGGCCGCTACGCCGCCAACCGCGCTGCCGTCCTGGCGATCGCCGATCTCGTCGTCGCCGGCGACGCCGCCTGGGACTTCGAGAGCGACGCCGAGTACCTCGACGCCGTCGCGGCGCGCGAGCCCGCCGACGACAACGTCGTGCGCACCCTGGCCACCCGGTCGCCGGCACACATCGTCGTCGACGCCCACGCCCACGAGTCGCCGGTGAAGAACTACGCCGACGTCGCCAACCAGGTCGAGGCCCTGGCCGGCGTCCGCACCGGCGTCATCGGCGGCTACCTCGTCGACCCGTGCGACGGCGGCCCGCCGTCTCCCGACTGGGAGAAGTTCCGCGCCCCGCTGACGCCCGCCGGCGGCGGCGCCGCGCTCACCGCGACCGTCCTGGCCCTCGGCGCGTCGCCCGGCCACCGCTGCGATCCGCCCGCCTCGGGCGTGTGGCGCCCCGCCTCCCACGCCGAGCCCTTCCGCGACGACCCCACCCAGACCCTGCCCGCGATCGGCCCCGGCCTCAGCGGCCTCGGCCTCGTCGACGGCCTCGCCGCGATCCGCACCCTCGTCGCCGACCTCCGCGCCGGCCGCCTCGAGCCCCACCGCCTCTACACCGCCTCCGTGACCATCCCACAGTGCGACTTCGACCTCGCCGACGGCGGCGTCACCCCCACCGACGTCGCCGCCTTCATCGACGCCGTCAACGCCGAGGTCGCCACCGGCGACGTCGCCTGGGCCACGTTCCCCGACATCGTCGCGACCTGGCGCGCCGACTACGGCGCCGCGCCGTCGCTGTGGACCGGGGAGTGAGGGGCGCGACGCGCCGTCGTGCCTGGGTGCCCCCCCTACGCCCTCAGTCCTCAGACCGGTCCTACCGGCCGCTGCGGTTCCGGAACAACTCGACGGCCTTCGCGAGTTGCTCGTCGGCCTGCTGGTTCTCCGATGGGTCCTCTCTCGCGGCCAGCAGGTGCCTCATGGCCTCGGATAGCGCCGGCTCCACGGTCCGCCAACGTGCATCGCCGAGGCAGAAGTGCGCAGCAAGGTACAATTCCTCGACCCTGGCGAGCCTCTCCGCTGGCGTTGGCTGGACACGCGGATCGTATTGCAGCGTCACAGCGTGAAGCCTAGCCCTGACCGCGAGACAGTACGCATCCTTGTCGGCTGATGCGTCCTGCCGCGCCGCATGACTCCATGCGGCGTACGCGATGGCGCCAGCGGCCGCGCCGGACGCGAGCAGCAAGCAGAAGCGCAGCACCCAACGCGTCTTCACCGTCATCACATACCCCCGAGCAGAGGTGATTCCATCGTCTTGTTTGGCTCATCCCGACTATACGTGGGCACTTCACCGAACATGGCTTGCTGCTTCGCCACCGCCGAGTCCACCAAGTCCTCGGAAACCCACTCGACAAACGTGAACTCCCAGTAGACGCGATTCCGTTCAGCTGGAGTCGTCGACTGTTCGTTTCGATACGACTTGACGAGGCACGCCGCGAGTCTCCGCTCCGAGCCGTGCTCGATCCAGACAACCTGGCGCAGCGGCCCCTGCTGCAGCATGGGGATCGCGGGTGTTCCGATTTCGCCAACCTCGTGACGCCAGCGGGAAACCAGCACCGCAACCTGCTGCTGATACGCTGCGGCACGGTGGAATCGTTCGTCGAGCATGGCGGCGAGCGTGACGAGCCCTGCGTCATCAAGCAGCCGGGGAGCCATCGTGGTCAACTGCTGCGCCCAATGCGCGGGAATGTCGGCGACGGTACCCAGGAACTCGGCCTCCTCGGCGCCGACGATGTTCTTGTTTGCGAAGGACTTGGCCTCGTTCTTCCCAACCTTTGACACGATGCTCACGGCCTTCAGCACCGCTTGCGGGTAGTTCAGCAGCCTCGCGACGTGGAGATGAAGATTCGCGGGCAGCCGGCGTGGAATCGCGTTGATGCTCTCCAGTGCAGGAAGCACTTCGCCGCCAGCCAGATCTGCGAGCACCAGGAATGCGATCTCCTGAAGCGCGCCCCACTGACTTGGCTTGTTGAGCAGCGCTGCGACCTTCGCCTCGACGAGAGCGTCGGACCACTTCGTCGCGATCAAAGACGCACGAAAGCCGATCTCGGCGATCAAGGCACGTCGCGTCTCATGATCCAATGAGCAGTCCGATGCGTCTGCCGTCTCGGCTTCGCACACCCACTGTTCCGGGTGAATCGATGAGATTCCAGCCTTCGCGTCGGCCAACTCATCTGCGGTGATAGCTGAGGCATCGGACTCGACACCGGCGGGCGCAGGCATCAGGTCGCCAACGTGAGGGTCGCGGTCGTGGTTCGACGTGGGCTCATCTCGCGCCGCGGACATGGCGGCGTGCGCACCATTGGTGGTCGAGATTCCCGATGCCACGCTGCCACGCAGTGCCGCCTCCGCCTTGGAATTGGGTGCAACCCATCCCAAGGCGGTCAGCGCGCCCTTCACCGCGCGCATGGAGGCCCTGAGCTTCTTCGACGCGACTGACGCACGCGCCGTCGACTCGACGACGCGAAGCGCAACCGCGAACGTCTCGTCGGCCGCCAGGGCCAACCCACTGCTCAGCTCGGTCACGTCTCCAAGGAATCTGGCGGCCGTTTCGAGTTGCTCGGTTGCGCCCAACACAAACGCTTCCGCTGCAGCCGCGCTCGCACGCGCTCCTTCAGCTTGATCGAAGGACAGTTGCGCGAAGCCGAGTGATTGCCTTGCGAGTTCCACGCTCGACGATCCGGAACCCTTCCGCTGGAGGAGCGCCGCATCCGCTGAGGCACTCGAGGCCAGCATCCCGAGCAGCAACGGCGCCGCCGAGTCGCCGCGCACCACCGCGTCGGCGACGGCGTCGGCGTGCTGCTCGTAGGTGTCGCCGGCCTCGCCGAGGCCGCCCTTGAGGTGGACGCCGGCGCGCTGCTGGACGACGTGGGCGGCTTCGTGGGCCGCGGTGTGGAGGCTCGGCGACGACGCGAAGGCGACGCGGTCACCGGTGGCGTAGGCCTCGGCGCCGAGGGCGGCGCTGGCCGCGGCAGCGGCGCCACCAATCGAGGCGCGGACGTGGCTGACGTCGTGGCTGCCGAAGCTGCGCTGGATGACGTCGAGGTGGGGCAGCGGGGCGCTGGCCGAGGCGACACCGGTGGCGGCGACAGCGTGCGGGTCCGCGGCGGCGACCGCAGCGGGTCCCGCGGCCTTGGTCTGGATCGGCAACGTGTCCCGATGCTCGTCCCATTCGGCGGGCCGGTCCAGGGTCGGCGCGCGGTGTCCGGAGGTGGCAACCTCTGGCAGCGACGGAGCGATCGGCCGGTCGGCGGCGACGGCGGGGTGGTCGTGGGCGTCGAGGGTCGCGCGCTGCTCGTCCCAGGCCGCGGGGCGATCGAGGGTCACGGGGCCGGCGCGGCCAGCGTCGCCGGCGGTGGCGTGCGACGCAGGCGCGTGCGGCGCGGCCTCGGCGACCGCGTCGTGCGCACCGGCGTGGGCGTCGAGCGTCGCGCGCTGCTCGTCCCACGCGGCGGGGCGATCGAGGGTGACCGGTCCGGCGTGGCCGCCGCCGGCGTGGGACTTCGCCGGAGGCGCGGCCTCGGCGCCGCCGCGATGGGCGTCCAGGGTCGCGCGTGGCTCGTCGTACTGAGCCGGCCGATCGAGCGCGGTCATGCCGCCGCCGCCACCGCCGGCGGCTGCGGCGTGGGCGTCGAGCGCGGCGTGCCACTCGCCGGTGGCGCGGCCCTCCTCGGCGGCGAAGATCTGATCGTGGCGACCCGGGTCGCGCATGGCGACCTCGCTGACCGCCTTCGGGTCGCGATGATCGGGCGGGGTCAGGGCCCGCACCGCCGCGACCTCGCGATCGAGCGCCGCGACCTGGCCCCGCGCGACGGCGACCTCGCCCGCGAGCTCGGGCGCCATCGGCGCCCAGCGGCTGGCCTGGGTCATCGCGGCGTGCAGCAGCTCGAGCGAGCGCTCGACGCGGCTGGCGCGGGCGCGGGCCTCCTTGAGGTCGCGCGCGCCCCCCGGATCGACGGCCTCGCGCAGCCGGGCGAGCTGGACGCGCAAGACGTGGAGGTCGCGCTCGACCTCGGCGAGGCCACCTTGCACCGCGGCGGCGGGATCGAGCCCCGCGGGGGCCCGGCCGCGACCGGCGCGCGCCCCGGGGCGCGCGTCGTGGCGGTCTCGCGACCGCGCGTCGCCGTGGTCGCGGTCGGTCCGATGCTGTCGTCCCTGGGTGGCTGCTGCGTCGTGCCGGGTCATCGAGGCTCCTCTGCGGCCCGATCTCGGCCACCGCGCGATCCGGTTGCGCACGATCGACGCACCGCCGCGCAAGCCTCCGGGATCGCAGCCGCGGCGCGGCGAGCCGCGCGCGCGGCCCGGCCCCGGCGTGCGGCCTCCCGTCAGACCTGCGCGCGCCGCAGCCGCAGCGCGTTGCCGATGACCGACACCGAGCTGAAGCTCATCGCCAGCGCCGCGATCATCGGGCTGAGCAGCCAGCCGGTGACCGGGTACAGCACGCCCGCGGCCAGCGGGATCCCGGCCGCGTTGTAGACGAACGCGAAGAACAGGTTCTGCTTGATGTTGCGCATGGTGGCGCGGCTGAGCCGGACCGCCCGCGCGATCGCGCGCAGGTCGCCGCGGACCAGGGTCACGCCGGCGCTCTCCATCGCGACGTCGGTCCCGGTCCCCATCGCGATCCCGACGTCGGCCTGGGCCAGCGCCGGGGCGTCGTTGATGCCGTCGCCGGCCATCGCGACCACCCGGCCGTGGCGCTGCGCGTCCTCGATCGCGGCGACCTTGGCGGCGGGCAGGACCTCCGCGACGACGTCGTCGATGCCGAGCCGCCGGGCCACGGCGTCGGCGGTGCGCTGGCTGTCGCCGGTGACCATCACGACCCGGATCCCGGCGTCGTGTAGCGCCTGCAGCGCGTCCGACGTCGACGCCTTGATCGGATCGGCGACCGCGACCAGGCCGGCCGCCCGGCCGTCGACGGCGACGTACATCACCGTCGCCCCCTCGCCGCGCAGCGCGTCGGCCCGGTCGCGCAGCGCGGCGACGTCGGCGCCGAGGTCGTGCATGTGGGCGAGGTTGCCGAGCGCGACGCGCTGGCCCTCGACCGCCGCGGCGACGCCCTTGCCGGTGGTCGCCGCGAAGTCGGTCGCCGCCGGGAGATCGAGCTCGCGCGCCTCGGCACCGGCGACGATCGCCTGGGCCAGCGGGTGCTCGCTGCCGCGCTCGACCGCCGCCGCGAGCCGCAGGAGCGCGTCGTCGTCGTCGTCGGCCGCGATCACCTCGCTCAGGGTCGGCTTGCCCTCGGTCAGGGTCCCGGTCTTGTCGACGAACAGGGTGTCGACCTGCTCGAGGCGCTCGACCGCCTGGGCGTCGCGGAACAGCACGCCCAGGCTGGCGCCCCGCCCGACCGCGACCATCACCGAGATCGGCGTGGCCAGGCCGAGCGCGCACGGACACGCGATGATCAGCACCGCGATCGCGTTGATCAGCGCGTGCGCCAGGCGCGGGTCGGGCCCGACCGCGGCCCACACGGCGAACGTCGCGATCGCACACGCCACGACGGCGGGCACGAACCAGCCGGCGACCCTGTCGGCCAGCCGCTGGATGGGCGCGCGGCTGCGCTGGGCCCGGGCCACCAGCTCGACGATGCGCGCCAGCATGGTCTCGGCGCCGACCGCCTCGGCGCGCATCACCAGCGTCCCGCTGCCGTTGATCGTCGCGCCGACGACGCGGTCGCCGACCGCCTTGGTCACCGGCATGGGCTCGCCGGTCAGCATCGACTCGTCGACCGCGCTGGCGCCGTCCTCGACCACGCCGTCGACCGGCACCTTGTCGCCGGGCCGGATCCGCAGGCGATCGCCGACCTGGACCTCCGCGAGCTCGATGTCGATCTCGCGGCCGTCTTCCTCGACGCGGCGCGCCCGGGTCGCCGCCAGCCCGAGGAGCTGCTGCAGCGCCGCCCCGGTGCGACCGCGCGCCCGCAGCTCGAGCACCTGCCCGAGCAGCACCAGCGTGACGATGACCGCGGCGGACTCGAAGTACAGGCCGACCTCGCCGTGGTCGTCGCGGAACGCGTCCGGAAAGATGCCGGGCGCGATCGCGGCGACCACGCTGAAGGTGAACGCGACGATCACGCCGAGGCCGATCAGCGTCCACATGTTCAGGCTGCGCCGGCGCAGCGACGCCACGAAGCGGAGGTAGAACGGCCACGCGCCCCACGTCAGCACCGGCGCCGCGATCGCGAGCTCGGCGAAGGCCCGGGCGCGGCCGACCAGGGGCAGCGCGATCCCGACCATCGGGCTCATCGTGAGGATCAGCAGCGGCAGCGCGAACAGCGCCGAGCTCCAGAGCCGCCGCGTCATCGACCGCAGCTCGGCGTCGTCGGCGGGCGCCGCGGTCGGCCGCAGCGGCTCGAGCGCCATGCCACAGATGGGACAGGCGCCCGGACGGTCGGCGCGCACCTCCGGATGCATCGGGCAGGTGTAGACGACCGCGCCCGGGACCGCGGTGCCGTCGCCCGCGTGCGCGCGGTGCTCGGGAGGCGCGGCCGCGCCCGCCCGGGCGTGCGCGCCGTGCGCGTGGTCGTGTCCATCGTCGTGCGAGACGTCCTGCACGGGCGGCGGCGCATGTCGCGCCGCGTGCCCGCCGTGTTCCTGGGGCTGAGACATGTCCATCCTCTCTCGCGACCTCGCGTCAGCGGCTGGCCACCACCGACGCCGACCTGATCGGGTCTACCCCGCGCGACCGAGCGTGACGAGCGCCCGCGGGGCGCGGCGCGTCACGGGACACACCCGCAGGGTGTCCACCGATCACGACGCGCCGTCGCCTGATCGCTTACACCCCGTCGACGCGACGTGGCCGGGCCGGGTAGCCGGCGTCGTCCAGCGCGGCCGCGACACGATCGGAGGGGGCGCGGCCGGCGTCGTGGTGGACGACCACGGTGCCGGCGCGCAGCAGGACGTCGACGTCGACGACGCCGTCCAGCGCGGTAACGGCGTCGCGGACGTGGCGGACACAGGATCCGCAGGTCATTCCCTGGACATCGAAGGTGGTCTGTCGCGGCTGGCTCATGGCGGGCTCCTCGGTGGTGGCCGGTGCGGCCGTTCGTGGAGCAGACGCGGCGGGCCGCCCACGCTTACAGCTCGGCGGAGGGCCGCGCTACCATGGGGCGTGGCCGCCTCCACCGCCTACCACTGGGACATCGTCGAAGATCACTGGATCGACCTCGAGGTGAGCGACGCCGGGCTCGGCTACGTCGGCACCGACTGGACCTGCCTGTCCGGCGGCGGCTACACGGCCGGCTTCCAGACCCTCGATGGCTTCCTGCGCGACGGGCCGCTGCCCCGGGTGCACATGCCGGCGGAGGTCGCCGACCAGGTGCGCGCCGACGTCGAGGCGCGGCTGGCGGGAGCGCGCCCGAGCCTCGCGGTCACCGTGACGGTGGCCCCCGGCGTGCGGCTCGCGCACGCGTCGATCGAGCTCGATGGCCGCCCGGTGCTGGTGCGTGACTTCGCCGAGCCGCCGGCACGGCTCGAGGTGTCGTCGGGCACGACCTCGGCCGGGTCGCACCGGATCGGCTGGGCACTGCTGGCGTTCGACGCCGCGGGCGCCCGGGCGCGGCTGTACGGGGACACCGAGGTCGAGGCCGCGGGCGCCGAGGCGGTCGCCGTCGACGTCGTGGTCGCGCCCGGCGACGCCGGCCTGGCCGCGACGGCCATCGTCAGCCGCGCGGGCTGAGCCGCGACGCGGGGGCCGCATCCGCGCCCGCGTGGGCCCCGACCAGCGCCGCAGATCGCGTCGCATCCCGGGGACTTGCGGATTTGTCGCCGCCGAGACGCAACCGGCGCGGGCCGCTGTCGACAACGACCGGCGCGCCCATGAAACCGTCGATGAAGCTCTCCCCGTCGCGGGACGGCCAGCGCCTCGCGGTGCTCGCCGACGGAGATCTCCGCCTGCTCGACCTCGCCGCGCTGCGCGGCGACGCGACCGGGCCGACCGAGGTGGCGATGGCGACGCCGGCCGTCGACGTGGCGCTGTTCGAGCAGGAGCTGTGGCTTGCCGAGCCCGGCGACGACGACGGCGACGCCGCGGTGCTGCGCCGCCTGGATCTGGCGCTGCGCGAGACCGCGTCGCTGGCGCTGCCGCCCGGCCACGCGCTGGTCCGCGCGCCGTTCGGGGCCCCGGCGGCGCTGTGGCGTGGCGCCGAGGGCACGCTGGTGGTGGCGCGCGACGGCGCGATGACGTGGGCGGAGGTCGACGTCGCGCCCGGCGAGGCGGCGCTGCCGCTGTCGGCGCACCGGGTGGTCGTGCACCGCGACGGCGCGCTGCACCTGCGCGAGAGTGACGACCGCTGGCGGCACCCGCTCGGCCGCGACCACGACGTCGTCGCGCTCGGTGGCCTGTTCGACGGCCGCGCGGTCGCCGCGATCGTCGGTCCGCCCGGCGACGTCGACGCGCGTCACCTGATCGTGCTGTCGACCCGCGACGGCGCGGTGCAGCTGCGCCTGGCGCTGCGCGGCATCGACGGCGGCGTGTTCGCGGCGCGCCGCGGCCTGGCGGCCCTGCGCGTCGGCGCCCGGCGGGTCCTGTTCGTCGACGTCCGCTTCGGCAAGGTGCTGGCCCAGCACGACGAGGACGACGACATCCTCGATCTCGCCGTCGACGACGCCGGCCAGCACCTGGTGGTGCGTCTGGCCGGGGCCGGGCTGCAGGCGTACGCGATCGCCGACGTCCTGGCCGGACGGGCGCGGCCGCCGTCGACGACGGACCGCGACGGCGACGCGGTCGCGACCGTGGCGATCGACGCGACGACGCGCGACGACGCGCGCGATGACGATGACGACGACGATGACGACGACGAGGCCGCCGGCGACACCCCCGTCGCCGCGGCCGACGACGTCCGGGAGCGTGGCGGTGAGCGTGAGGGCGAGCGTGGAGCTGGCGAGTGTGAGGGCGAGCGTGGCGGTGGAGCGTGGCGAGACCCGGTGAGCGTGGCGGCCGCAGCGCCGCGCCCGACGCTCCGTGGCGATCACCGACGTCGCGACCGGCAGGGTCGCGGCGTCGGTGACCGTGACGGGGCCGGCGTCGACGACGCCGGGGCGATTCGCGGACGGGAGGTCCGTGACGGGGCTGGGGTCGGAGGCGGACGGGAGGTCCGTGGTGGGGACAGGGCGGGTGGGGGTGGCGGCGGCGTGGACGGGGAGCGGGGCGGCCCAGGTCGCCCCCTCCCCTCGGTAGGTTCCCTGGTGCGGCTGCGTCCGCGCGCGGCCCGGCCGCGCCTCGACGCCGCGACGCACCGCGCGCTGCTCGACGCCCAGCGCCGCGTCGAGCTGGCGTCGGCGGCGGAGGCGATCGCGCAGGCGTGGGACTGCGGGCGGCTCTTGCCGCCGCGCCTGGCCTGCTGCCGGGCGAGCGCGAGGTCGACGCCATCGTCGCCGGCGCCACCGGCCTGGCCGAGCGGCAGCGGCTCGACGCCGCCGACCGGCTGACCGCGGCACGCGTCGCGCTCGACGCGCTGGTGACCAGGCTGCGGGCCGCCGGCCGCGACACGCCGCTGGCCGACCTCGCCGCCGAGCTCGGGCTGACCGCGCTGGAGGCCCGGGTGCTGACGCTGGTCGCGGCGCCGGCGCTGTGGCCCGACGTCGCCCGGCTGTACGCGATCCTCGCCGACGACGATCGCCGCGCGTCGTGCGACGAGCGCCTGCTGGCGCAGCTGTGCCCCGACGAGGATCCGCACGCGATCGCGCGGGCGCTCGACGGCGGCGCGGCGCTGCGGCGGCGCGGCCTGATCCACGCCGGCGACGTCCGCCCCGCGACCGTGCTGGTCGCGGACCCGCTGGTGGTGCGCCTGCTGCGCGGCGACGACGTCAGCGGCGAGGGCGCCGCCGACGCCGATCGCGACGGCGACGGGGTCACCTGCGCGGTCGCGACCCGCCCGCTCGAGCAGCTGCTGGTGCCGCGGCCCGCGCTGATCGCGGCGCTGGCCGCGCTGGCGACGCCTGGCCCCGGCCCGCGTGGTCGTGCGCGGTCGCACCGGCAGCGGCCGGCGCACGCTGATCGCCGCGCTCGCCGCCCGCGCCGGTCGCGCCGTCGGCGTCGTCGACGCGCGCCGCCTGGTCCGCGAGGGTCGGCTCGGCGAGCTCGGCGTGCGGCTGCACCGGGTCGCGCTGCGCGGCTGGCTGCCGCTGATCGACGGGCTCGACGCGATCGACGCCGACTCGGCGGACGCCGCCCGCGTCCGCGACCTGCTCCGCGATCACGACGGCCCGCTGGCGCTGCGGCTCGGCCGCGACGGGCGCGCGCCGCTCGATCCCGGCTTCGTCGCGATCGACCTGCCCGCGCTCACCGTCGCCGAGCGCGCCGGCTGCTGGGTCCGGGCCCTGCGCGACGCCGGCCTCGCCGTCGCCGACGTCGACGAGCTGGCGGCGCGCTATGCGGTCGGCCCGGGCACGATCGCCCGCGCCGTCGCCGACGCCGCGGCCATGCCCCGGCGCGCGACCGACGCCGACGTCGATCGTGCGGTCCGCCACCACCTCGCCGCCCGGCTCGGTACGGTCGCGACCCGGGTCGAGCGCCTCGCGACGTGGAGCCAGGTGGTGCTGCCACCCGACGTCCAGGACAGCCTGGTCGAGCTGGTGTCGCGGATCCGCCACCGCCGCCGGGTCTTCGACGACTGGGGCCTCGACGCGGTGATGGCGACGTCGCGCGGGCTGACCGCGCTGTTCCAGGGCGGCCCGGGCACCGGCAAGACCCTGGTCGCCGGCGCCATCGCCACCGAGCTCGGCATGGAGCTGTGGCGCGTCGACCTGTCGCGCGTGGTGTCGAAGTGGATCGGCGAGACCGAGCAGAACCTGGCCCGGGTCTTCGACGCCGCCGAGGAGGCCCAGGCCATCCTCTTGTTCGACGAGGCCGACTCGCTGTTCACCCGGCGCACCGAGGTCCGGACCTCCACCGATCGCTACGCCAACCAGGAGGTCAACTTCCTCTTGCAGCGGCTCGACAGCTTCGAGGGCGTCGCGATCCTCACGACCAACTTCGGCAGCGGGCTCGACCCCGCGTTCAAGCGGCGGATGTCGTTCCGCCTGACCTTCCCGTTCCCCGACGACGAGGCCCGCGAGGCGCTGTGGCGGGTCCACCTGCCCGCCTCGGTGCCGCGCGCCGGCGCGCTCGACCTGACCGACCTCGCCCAGCGCTACCGCATGTCGGGCGGCTACATCCGCAACGCGTGCCTGCGCGCCTGCTTCCTCGCCGCCGACGAGGCCTCGGCGCTGACCCAGGCCCACCTCGAGCGCGCGGTGCGCGCCGAGTTCCGCGAGATCGGCAAGCTCGCCGACACCGGCGTGCTCGAGTGAGCGGCGCCATCGACGCGCACACGCTGCTCACGCACGTCGCCGTGCTGTGGGCCTACGCCATCGTCGGCTCGGTGACCGCGCTGGTCACGGCGCCGGTGTGGTCGCCGGGGCGCGGCGGCGGCCGCGGCGCGGCGCTCGCGGGGCTCCTCTGGCCGGTCGCGATCCCGGTGACGTTGACCTGGCTGGCCGTGTGCGCGCTGCGCCGCGCCGCGACGCTCGCCGTCGTCATCGCGATCGCCTGCCCCGCGCCCACGTCGTGACGCTCACGGCGCGCAGGCGCCGGTGACCGCCGCGGTGTCCTTGGTATCGTGCCAGGGTCGCGGGTCCGGACCGTCGACCGCCATGCGGCAGGTCGTGAACGACACACCGGTGGCGTGGCGCAGGAACAGGCCGTAGCCCGGGCCCTTGTACGAGGTGTCCTCGCGGCCGCCGACGCCGGTGATGAACTTGGCGTCGGGGTACTGGTTGTAGTAGGTGCCGGGCTGGCCGGGCACCGGGCCCTGGTACTCGGGGAAGTTGTCGTCGGTGAACGGCGTCGGGTTCGGCGACGCGCCCGCGCCCTTGAACGTGAGATCGATGTCGGTGAACGAGATGTTCGAGATGCCGAAGGTCTGGTCGCCGATCTTGGTGCCGGTGACGATCGAGCCCCACGCGTAGCGCATGGCGTCGCCGGTGATGTCCTCGAAGGCGACGCCGTCGATGCTGCCGACCCGGGTCGGGTCGCGATCGCGGCTGCCCAGCAGCACGAAGAACGGCGTGCCGACGTCGTGGGTGGTGATGCGGCGGAAGGTGACGTCGTGGATGGCGGCGCCGTCCACCGACTCGACCGCCATGGCCGCGGCCTGGGCGTGCTCGATCACGACGTCCTCGACCAGGATGCGCCGGAACGCGCCGACGCTGGCGGTGCCGAACTTGACGCCGTTGGCGACGCCGGACTGGGTGGTGTGGCTGCGCCGCACGACGACGTCCTCGGTGCCGGTGGCGCTGCCGCTCTTGAGGCAGATCGAGTCGTCGCCGCTGGCCACCGTGACGTCCTCGATCAGGACGTCGTCGCCGTCGACGATGTCGATGCCGTCGTGGGTCGGGCCGAGGTCGGTGGTGATCGTGAGGTCGTGCAGGTGCTGGCGGCTCGACTCCATGGTCACGACCGCCCACGTCGCGGCGTCCTTCACGGTGAGGTCGGCGATCGTGACGTCGGTCGAGGCGGTGACGAAGATCGCCATCGGCCGCAGCGCCTCCTTGATGCGGTTGCCGTTCCAGTCGGGCACGCCGCGGGCGTTGCCGTCGAGGGTGCCGCCGCCCTGGATCGTGACGCGGGCGGCGCCCTCGGCGTAGACCAGCGCCTTGCGGCAGTTGCCGAGCTGGGTGTTGGTGAACGGCGGCGCCACGTCGGGGTAGTCGGCGGTGCGCTGGCTGCCGCGCAGCGTCGCCGACGGCGCGATGTCGAGGGTGAGATCGCTGGCGAGGACGATCGTCCCCGCCAGGAAGACGCCGTCGCGCAGCGCCACGACGCCGCCGGTGGTGGCGCAGGCGTCGATCGCAGCCTGGATCGCCGCGGTGTCGAGGGTGACGCCGTCGCCGGCGGCGCCGAAGTCGCGGACGTCGCAGACCCGCGGCGGCGGCGGCGCGGCGTCGGCGACGACCGGGCAGATCGCGGCGGCGCACGCCGCGTCGGCGGCGCCGAACGGGCCGCGGGTGTCGGCGGCGGGGCACGCCGCCATCGCCAGGACCAGCACCACGGACGCCAGCTCGATCGCGACCGACCTCATGCGGCGATGAGAGCACCCGGCGCGCCCGCGCTCTGTCGCGGCAGCGTCGACGGCTTTCGCGCGACCGTCATCGCCACGCCGCCCCCTGGGCGCGTCAACCGCCGCCGCCGACCCGGCCGGGGCGCCGCGGCAACCGCCCGTGCGGCGCCAGCGACGGCGCGACCGCGGCGCGGCGCGGCACCCGCGACGGCGGCACGTGAAACTTGCGCTGGAACGCGGTGGCGAACGCGGCCTGGGTGGCGTAGCCGACGCGGGCGGCGACCTCGGCGACGCCGTAGCGCCCCGACTCCAGCAGCTGCAGGGCCTCGTCGAGGCGGCGCTCGCGGACGTAGGCGCCGGGCGTGATGCCGAGCTCGCGGCGGAACGCGCGCAAGAGCGTCGACGCGCTGGCGTGACAGGTCGCCGCCAGCGCCGGCATCGAGAACGGCTCGAACAGCGTGGCCTCGACCGCGGCGCGGGCGCGCTCGACCAGCGCGCTGCCCTCGCCCACCACCGGCGCGCGGGTCCGGCCGGCCCGGTGCTCCTCGCCGAGGAAGTACAGCTCCTTGACCAGCTCGGTCTCGAGGAACCGGACCGCCAGCGAGCCGTGCCGCTCGCAGACGTCGCGCTCGAAGACGTAGCGGTGGACCAGCTCGTCGACCCAGCGGGTGCGCGGCAGCACCCGGACCGCGCCGACCACCGCGTCGAAGCCGGCCGGATCGACGTGCGGCGCGTACTCGCGCTGCGCGGCGTCGCGCGCCGCCGCCGACACGCCGAGCGTCACGACCCGGGGCGCCGGGCTGATCGCGTGGACGCGGTGGCGGGTCCGCGCCGGGATCGCCGCGAACCCGGTGCGATCGAGCCGGGTCCGCCGCCGGCCCTGCTCCAGCTCGACGATCGTGGTCTCCAGCGGGAACACCAGCGACGGCGTCGCGACGTCGCGCGGCCGCCGCAGCACCGCGGGGTCGCGATCGATCACCAGCTCCAGCGTGGGGGTGGCCGGGCACATGCGCGGGCCGCAGTGTCGACCGGCGACGCCGCGGCCGGCAAGCCGCGCGCAACCGGCCCGCGTCGCGGTCGACAAGGCCGCTGACCGCGACGCGGCGGCGCCGCGCGTGCGGCTTCGCACACCGGACGACGCGAGTCGCCGTGATAGCCTCGCTGACCAGGAGTGACGTGCATGGATCGGTACAAGTTCGTGAGAAGCCTCGCCTCGCTGACGCTGGTCACCGGCGCTCTGGTACTCGGCGGGTGCTTTGACAAGCCGCCCAACGTCGACTACGACGCCGGCCCCCCCGACGCCGAGGTCCCCGACGCCGCGCCGCCGTGCCAGCCCAGCACGACGGTGTGCGACGACACCGCCGGCGTCTACGTCGAGTGCGACAGCACCGGCATGCCCGCCGTCGTCATGCAGTGCCCGCTCGGCTGCGCCAGCGACGCCGAGAAGTGCCTCGACGTCGATCCCAGCAATGGGCTGGCGTCGTACCTCGACCGCGCACGGGATGACGATACCGTCATCGACGTTGCACTCACTGGCACTGCGACGGTCGACACAACGACCGGCGAGTTCTCGGTGAACGGGACTCCGCTGAGCGTGACGACCGAGGTCTTCAACGGCATCCGGATCTTCATGTTCAAGACGCTCACCGTCTCCGGGACGCTGAAGGCAACCGGATCCCTACCGCTGGCACTGGTGGCCGATGGCGACATCGCGATCACAGGGTTGATCGACGTTTCGGCGGACGGCACCGCGCAAGGCCCCGGCGCCGTCACAGAGGACTCGAGCTGCATGGGCTCGCTCCACGGCGTCTCTGGTCCACACCCGGATCCGACGCCCGGTGGCGGCGGCGGCGGCCACTACTCACTCGGCGCCACCGGAGGAGGTGACGGTGCGGGCGATCTCGGCTATCCGGGAGGAGATCAGGCTGCCGATGATGATGTGGTGCCGCTGATCGGGGGATGCCGCGGTGGCGGGGTCAACGAGACCATCAGCATTCAACCGGTGATGTACGCCTTCAGCGGCGGCGGAGGAGGAGGCGGCGCTGTCCAGATCGTCAGCAGACACACGATCGTGCTCACCGAGTTCGGGCGCATTGACGCAAGCGGCGGCGGCGGCCAGTCCGGCACGCACCCGAGCGGAACCATCGGGGGTGCAGGCGGTGGCGCCGGGGGAGTGATCCTGCTTGAGGCGCCTGTCGTGACTCTCGACGGCACCGGCGTCGTGCTCTCCACAAAGGGCGGCGGCGGCGCCAGCGCCGGCAACGGCGCCGCGACACACCAGGGCAAGGATGGAGGCACCGACATGGGCCCCGCAGTCGGTGGTACGGGCGTGTCTCTCGCGTCGGGCGGTGCCGGTGGTACCGAGACGAGCCTGCCGGTGGCCGGCTCCGCGGGGACCACGACCGGCAAGGACGGCGGCGGCGGTGGCGGCTCGGTCGGTCAGAGCCGCATCAACACAGCCAGCGGGGCCGCAATTCCACTGAATGGGGCGACGATCCGGTCGCGCAACACGACAGGCGCCGTGGGCGCCAGAGTCGTTCCCTAGCATTGAGCCTGGCTAACTTAGCCCTGGAGTGACCTGCATGGATCGGTACAGTTTCGTGAGCGGCCTGCCCGTGCAGGCAATGATCCTGGCGACCGCGTGCCTGACGCTGCTGGCGTGCTTCGACAAGCCCGCGGACGTCGACTTCGACGCCGGACCTCGAGATGCGGCGGTCCTCGACGCGCGACGCCCGGATGCGGGGGTGTGCGTGCCGGATACCATCGTCTGCGACGACGCCTCCGGGCACTACATCGAGTGCTCGAGTGCCGGCACGGTCACGGTCGACGTCGCGTGCGTGGTCGGCTGCGCCCCGACGGAGGAGAAGTGCCTCGACGTCGATCCCAGCAACGGGGTCGGGCCTTACCTGGACATGGCCGCAAATGGTGACGACGTGCTGGTCGCGCAGGGCACGACGTGGACCGTCGACACAAACGACGGCACCATCCTGGCGGGCACGCAGCCGGTCACCCTCGATCAGGCCGAGTTCTCCGGCATGCGCGTGCTCATCGTGAAGAGCCTCGACCTGCGCGGCACCGTCAAGGTGACGGGCACCGAGCCGCTGGTGATCGTCTCCGATGGAGACGTCAAGATCACCGGGATACTCGATGTCTCTGCGGATGCCGGGACCGCCGGGCCAGGCGCACTCGAGGCAGGCGCATGTCTGGGAGCCGAGACGTCCACCGCAGGCGCTGGCGGCGCAGGACACTACGAGGTGGGCGGCGCCGGCGGCGCCAGCGGCGAGTCCGGTGGCGCGGGCGGCGCGGCGGCGAGGGACGACGACGCGTCGCCGCTCGTCGGCGGCTGCCGCGGAGGATGCGTCGGGTGCATCGACAGCCCGCTGTGCGGCAACTGCAGCCACGGTGGTGCTGGCGGTGGAGCCGTCCAGATCGTGAGCCGCACGGAGATCGCGGTGACCGGTGGGGGCAAGATCGACGCAGGTGGCGGAGGTGGCCGCTCGGGCTCCAACGTCGCGACGTGTGCGCGCTCGGGTGGAGGCGGCGGATCGGGCGGAACGATCTTACTCGAGGCCCCGACGACCACGATCGACGGGACGGGATCAGTCGTCGCGGCGCGCGGTGGCGGGGGTGCCGCGACGGGCAACGGCTCGGCCCCGAATCAGGGACACGACGGCGACACCCTCCAGCCCGCGGCCGCCGGTGGAGACAACCTGTCCTGTGCCAACGGTGGGGCCGGCGGCACCGAGTCGCTGCCGCCCGTCGCCGGTGTGAGCGGCGGTGGCGGTGGCGGTGGCGCAAGCGGGCAGGTCCGCATCAACAACCGGAGCGGTATCGTCGCACCGTCGAACGGCGCAGCGATCCGTGCGCGTCACACCGTCGGGCTTGTCGGCACACGAATCAGCCCGTAGCTCGACGGCGGCTGTCCACGAGGACAGCCGCCGCGCTCACGTCAGGGCGCGCAGTAGCCAGGCTGCTGCGCGGTAGCGCCCGTGCAGGTCATGCCGTTCGGGCAGGTGCCGAAGTCCTGCGTACCGACGACACCGCACGCAATCCCACACGACCAGTCCACGCCACTCGCTCCCGTCTGGTAGAACATACAAGCGGGTGTTCCAGACGTACCGTCGTAGATCCCGGCGCAGATCGTATCCCCATCCGCCGGGTGAGTCGTGGTGTCCGGCGTGTTGCCGCAGCCGCCCGTGCAGAACCCCTGGGTCGCGGGGTCCGTGACAGCAATGCAGTCCGGGGCCTCGGTCGGGCAATCGCCCTGCGCGCCCGTGCAGATCTTGCCGAGCTGCGTCGAGACGTTGTTGTTGCTCGCCGCGTCTGGCGAGCCGGTGTTCGCGTCGGGCGACGTCGTGGTGTTGGCGTCGGGGGTCGTGGTGTCGTCGCCGGTGGTGTCGTCGCCGCTGCTGCTGCAGGCGGCGAGGGAGCAGGCGAGGACGGCGACGGTGAACAGGCTAGCGAGATTGCGCATCGGTAGAACCTCCGGATCGATGTGCGCGGACAGTAGCGATCCGGATGCGCGGCGCTGAAGATCTTTCTGCGCGAGGTGCTGTCAGGACCTGTCACGGCTGCGCGGCGAGGTCGCAGCGGTCCTCCGACGGTCGGACCAGGTCGGCGCACCGCGCCGGGCGACGTGGCCACCAGGGAGGCGCTCATGGCGGCGTCTTACGCGCGGCTTTCTTGGCCGGCGCCCGACGCGCGGCTTTCTTGGCCGGCGTCTTGACGCGCGGCGGCGGGGCGGCGGGCGTGGCCTCGGCGCCGCCGACCTGCGCGGCCAGGGTCTTCGGCGCCATGATCCGGTAGCTGCCGACCATCAGCGCCTCGATCTCGCGCCAGTCGGGCTTCGCGCCCAGCTGCATCGACACGCCGCCGTACTTGCCGACGTACGGCGCGATCGAGAACCGCGGATCGGAGGCGATCAGCATGGCCTGCAGGTCCTTGTCGACGCGGATGCCGAGGACGCCGTCGCTGTAGCCGGCGAAGATCTTGTCGCGCACGGTCCAGTGCGGGTCGGGCCCCCACGGCGTCTTCTCGCCGGTCTCGGGCAGGCTGCGCACGATCGCGCGCAGGCGTTCGAGGATCACGTCGGCCATGCGGCATCGTACCCGCGACTCGCGCGGCGCGCCCCGCTACGCCGCCAGCCCCAGCCGCGGCGGCTCGCCGACCTCCCCGGTCGCCGCGGCGCGCGCGGCCCATGCCGCGATCGCGTCGGCCAGCGGCGCGACCGCGATCCCGCACAGCACGGGCGCGGCGCGACCGGCCTCGGCGAGCCGGCGCCGCGCCTTGGCCGCCAGCGACGTCACGCCGCCCCAGCGACCGAGCCGCGCCTGCACCACCGCCGCGGCGAGCTGGACCAGGCCGCCGACCAGCGCGCGCTCCGGCGACGCCGGCGCGGTCGCCGCCCACGCCGCCTCCCACGCCTCGTGCGCCTCCCACGGATAGCCGTGCTCGTACAGATCGACGCCCCACAGGTACCCCTCGTGGTCGCGCCAGGCGTCGCCGGCGTCGCGCAGCGGCTGGCACACCGACGGCGCCTCGCCGGCCGGGCGCGCGACCGCGCCGCCGGGCAGATACGCCCGCGACGGCAGCGCACGATGCGGGACCCGACGCGTCGAGCTCACCGCGCGATCCTAGGACCGGTCCCGCCACAGCGACACCCCGAGACCGCTCATTCGGCGCGCGTGACGACCGACCTCCCCACGCCCGCACCACGTCACGCCGGCCCGGGTGACGCGCGCGTCGGGGGGGCCTCCGCCGGCGAGTTCCGCAGCGGGTCCGCGACAGCACACGACTGTGTCGCCGCCCGCGCCACCACCACGCCCGAGGTCTCGCCACCGCGAGGATGTCCGAGCCGGCGGAGGCTCCCCCCGCGCGCGCGGCAGGCCCCGGGCCGGCGGCCCGCGATCTCCCGACCGCTCGCGCCAGGACCGGCCGCTGCAGACCACGCGCTCAGCCGCCCAGCCCCATCAGCGCCGCGCCGATCGCGACCAGCACCGCGCCGGCGATCTGCCGTCGCCCCGGCGCCTCGCCGAGCATCGCGCCGAAGCCCAGCGCGAACACGACCGAGGTGTTGCGCAAGGTCAGCACCATCGCGGCGCCGCCGGCCCGCAGCGCCACCAGGAACACCAGGAACGACGTCGCGCACACCACGCCGGCCAGCACGGTGCTGCGCGGCGCCGCGCGCACCGCCACCATCGCGCGCCGCGGCCCGACCCGGCTGGCGCCGGCGAAGATCGGCAACGCCACCGCCAGCGCCACCGCGAACACCGCGGCCGGCGCCGCGCCCGCCGCCAGCGCCGCCTTGTAGGCCAGGTGGTAGCCGGCGATGAACCCGGCGGTCACGATCGCCCACGTGATCGCCGCCCGCGGCACCGCCCGCGCCATCCCCGACGACGCCAGCCCGACCAGCAGCACCGCGCTGCCGGCGACGCCGAGCGCGTGCACCGGCTCGCCCAGCAGCGCCACCGACAGCGGCCACACCAGCACCACCGCGCCGCCGCGCGAGATCGTGTACACCGAGCCCAGCGGCCCGGCCGCCAGCGCGCGCACCAGCGCCGCGAAGTAGCCGGCCTCGCACAGCCCGGCCGCCACCGTCCACGCCACCGCGGCGCCGCCGGCGAACGGCGCCCGCGCCCGTACCACCGCCTCGATCGCGGCGACCCCCATCGCCACCGCGGCGGCGATCGCCACCACCGCGACCCCCGCCGCGTCCTTGACCGGGTGCCGGCGCAGCAGCGCGTTCCAGCCCGCGTGCAGCAGGGCGGACGCGAGCACGACCAGGACCAGCACGGCGGGACCATGCCACGACGCGCCCGCCGGGCGCTGGCGCCAAATCGGCCGACGCCTCCTCACCGCGTCATCGGTCTCTGGTAGGGTCGGGCCGCCTCGGGGTGCCGCCCGGGGAGCAGAGGTCCCATGCCCCCCAAGCCACTCGTCTACAACGGTACGCTGGTCGAGCGAATCGACCTCACCGACGCGCTCTCGCTGTTCCGCATCCAGCCTGACGATCCGCCCAAGCGCGACGAGCAGGGTGCGTGGTTCACGCCCGGGCAGTACTGCGTCATCGGCCTCAACAACGAGGAGAAGCCCGAGCTGGGCTCGGTGCGCCGCTCGATGTCGATCGCGTCGGCGCCGGAGCACACCGGGCCCATCGAGTTCTACATCCGCTTCGTCGCCAAGCCGGAGTCGGAGAACCCGCTGACCCACCTGCTGTGGAAGCGCCAGGCCGGCCAGCGCATCTACATGCGGCCGGTCGCCGCCGGCGTCTTCACCCTCAAGGACACCGTCGGCCTCGACGACCCGCGCTACAAGATCCTGGTCGCCGCCGGCACCGGGTCGGCGCCGTTCGTGTCGATGGCGCGCAGCGCCGTGCACCGCGATCCCAAGGCCGACCTGTCGAAGCTGGTGATCCTGCACGGCGCCTCGTACGACGCCGACCTCGGCTACCGCGACGAGCTCGACGGCTACGTCAAGAACAACGGCCTGCACTACTACGGCACGGTCAGCCGGCCGCAGCAGTGCCCGAACTGGCACGGCGACACCGGCCGCGTCGAGGCGTTCTTCGAGCCGGCGCGGCTCGTCGACCTCGAGAAGCGGCTCGGCCTCGGCGAGGGCGGGCTGACGCCGAAGACCGCGGCGGTGCTGATCTGCGGCCTGCAGGGCACGATCGGCTCGACGCTGACCAGCCTGATCCCGCGCGGCTTCGTGCCCGACTTCAAGCGCATCCGCGAGGCGCTCGGCGTCGCGCCCGAGGTGCCGGCCAGCCTGTTCTACGAGCAGTACGACACCGAGCCGGTGATCGACATCAAGGATCCGGCGGTGACCGAGCCCCTCAAGGCGCAGCTCGCCGACGCGCTCCACAAGCTGGCGTCGTAGCCGTGGCCGCGCCGACGCCGGTGTGCTTCGTCGCGGGCGCCACCGGCTTCGTCGGCCGCGAGGTGGTCGCGCGCCTGGCGCCGCGCGCCCGCGTGATCGCGCACGTCCGCCCCGGCTCTGCCAAGCTGGCGACCTGGCGCGAGCGGTTCGCCGCGCTCGGCGCCGAGGTCGACACCACGGCGTGGGAGCCGGCGGCCCTGGCGGCGACGCTGCGCGCCTGCGCGCCGACCCACGTCTTCTGCCTGATCGGCACCACCCGCGGCGCCGCCCGCGGCGAGGGCGTGCAGGGCGATCCGTACCTCGCGATCGACTACGGCCTGACCCAGCTGCTGTGCGACGCCGCGGCCGCGGCGGGCTCGACGCCGCGCCTGGTCTACCTGTCGTCGGTCGGCGTCGGCCCCAGGGCGCGCTCGGCATATCTCGCAGCCCGCTGGAAGGCGGAGGAGGCGGTGCGCGGCGCCGGCCTGCCGTGGGTGATCGCGCGACCGTCGTTCATCGTCGGCGCCGGCGACGGCGCCCGTCGCGACGACGGCCGGGCCGGCGAGAAGGCCGCCGCGGTCGTCGTCGACGGCGTGCTCGCGGTCGTGGGCCTGATCGCGAAGCGGACGCGGGCGCGCTACCGCTCGATCACTCCCGAGGCGCTCGCCGACGTGCTGGTGCGAGCCGGCCTCGATGGCGCCGCCGATCGCATCATCGAGGGCATCCACCTGCGCTGACGGTTTCTGTACGTGGCCATACGGGGTAGCGTAGGCCCCCATGGCACGCACCGATGCACTGATCGCGGCGGCGTCCAGCTACGGGATGCCGGCCTGGATGGAGCGCACGTACCTCGACGTCGAGGTGTGGAAGTACCTGGCCATCATCGGCCTGCTGTTCGGCGCGTTCGTCGGCAAGCAGCTGCTCGAGTTCATCGTCCGGCGCTACGTCCGCGCCATGCTGGCCCGCAGCGGCCTGCACTACCTCGAGAAGACCAGCAAGCAGGCCGACCGCGCGGTCGGCTTCCTGACCTTCGCGTTGATCATCTACCTCGGGCTGCCGCTGGTCGACCTGCCGGCGCAGAGCGAGCAGATCGCCCGCGTCGCGGCGCGCGCGCTGACCGCGGTCGGCGGGGTGTGGCTGGCGTTCCGGGTCCTCGACGTCCTGTTCGACTTCCTCGCCGGCAAGGCCGACAAGACCGAGAGCAAGCTCGACGACCAGCTGGTGCCGATCCTGCGCCGCACGGTGAAGGTGTTCGCCGCGGTGATCGGCAGCCTGTTCGTGCTGCAGAACATGAACGTCGACGTCGGCTCGCTGCTCGCCGGCCTCGGCCTCGGCGGTCTGGCCTTCGCGCTCGCCGCCAAGGACACCGTCGCCAACTTCTTCGGCTCGGTGATGATCTTCATCGACAAGCCGTTCACCATCGGCGACTGGATCAAGATGGGCGACAGCGAGGGCATCGTCGAGGAGGTCGGCTTCCGGACCTCGCGCGTGCGCACGTTCTACAACTCGCTCTTGACCGTGCCCAACGCGCTGATGACGACCGCGGTCATCGACAACTACGGCGCCCGCAAGTTCCGCCGCTACAACACGACGCTGGGCATCACCTACGACACGCCGCCGGAGAAGATCCAGGCGTTCTGCGAGGGCATCCGCGGCATCATCCGCGCCCACCCGGGCATGCGCCAGGACTTCTACCTGGTCGAGTTCCGGGGCTTCGGCGACTTCGCGCTGGAGATCATGCTGTACTGCTTCATGGTCGCGCCGACCTGGGCCGACGAGCTGCGCACGCGCACCCAGCTCAACATCGAGATCATGCGGCTGGCCGAGCGCATGGGCGTGGCGTTCGCGTTCCCGACCCGGACGCTGCACGTCGACAGCCTGGCGTCGCCGGGCACCGGCGCGCGGCCGCACAAGGCGCCGTCCACCGACGAGCTGGCGGCGATCGTCGCCGACTTCGCGCCGGGCGGCGCGCAGTCGCGGCCGCGCGGCGTCAAGATCAGCCCCGGCCACGACGCCGCGCCGACGCCGCACGGCTCCGACGACGACGCCGGGTAGCCGCCCGGGCGGCGCCCGCGCGGGTCACGCCGGCTCGAGCACGAAGTCGAAACCGGCGCGGCGGACGCCGCGCTCGACCCGGTGGGGCATGATCAGCGACGGCACGATGAACGGGTCGCCGTCGTTGTACGGGTCGCCGGCGAAGTAGAGCTGGGTGGTCAGCGGGCGGTGGCCGGCGGCGCGCAGCTTGACGTGCAGGTGGGCGGGCCGGTAACGGCTGCCGTTGAGGTAGCGCCCGGGCACCACGGTGGTGACCCGCCAGGCGCCGTCGGCGGCGGTGCGCAGCGCGCCGCGGTAGCGGTAGCCGTCGAGGTCGTAGTCGCCGCGGGCGTCGGCCTGCCAGATCTCGAGCTCGACGTCGCCGAGCCCGGCGCAGTCGGTCGACAGGACGCGGCCGCCGACGATCAGGCGCTCGCCGGGATCGCCGTCGGCGACCAGCACCGCGCGGTGCGGGGCGCCGGCCTTGAAGAACGGGCCCTCGATGTTGTCGGCGGTGGGCGCCGAGCACGCCGGCGCCGCGGCGATCGCGGGGAGGTCGTCGTGATCGTCGTCGTCGACCACCGCGGGAGTCGGCAGGCGGGCGTCGGCGCTGGCGACGGCGCGGCGGCCGCCGCCGCAGGCGGCCAGCAGGGTGGCGCCGGCGCCCCAGCGGAGGAGCGCGCGGCGGGACAGGGGGCGGTCGGGAGCGGGGCGAGGTCGGGTCACACCCGGACAACGCGGCCCGGCGCCGACCGGCGCACGAAATCGTACGGCCGGGTCAGGGCGCGCCGGGCGGGGCCGCCGGGGCCGCCGGGGCGGGCGCGTCGGCGCCGACCGCGTCCTGGATCGACGCCAGGCCGGCGCCGCGGACCCGGGCCGCGAGGTCGCGCTGCAGCCGGCGCGGCCACGCCGGGCCACCGTAGATGAAGCCGGTGTAGGCCTGGACCAGGGTCGCGCCGGCGCGGATCCGGGCCCAGGCGTCGTCGGCGTCCTCGATGCCGCCGACCGCGATCAGCACCAGCCGGTCGCCGACCCGGGCGCGCAGCCGGCGCAGCACCGCCAGGGCCCGGGCCTTGAGCGGCCGGCCCGACAGGCCGCCGGCGCCCAGCGCCGCGACCGCGGCCGCCGGGGTCTCCAGGCCGGTGCGGGCGATCGTCGTGTTGGTCGCGACGATGCCGTCGAGGCCGAGCTCGAGCGCGAGGTCGGCGACGGCGTCGACGTCGTCGTCGGCGAGATCCGGCGCGATCTTGACCAGCAGCGGCAGGCGCGGCGACGGCCGCGTGCGATCGAGCGCGTCGCGCACCGCCGCCAAGAGCGGCCGCAGCTTGTCGACCGCCTGCAGGTCGCGCAGCCCCGGCGTGTTGGGCGACGACACGTTGACGACGACGTAGTCGGCGTAGGGCGCCAGCCGCTCGGCGCTGGCGACGTAGTCGGCGATCGCGCCGTCCTCGGGGACGACCTTGGTCTTGCCGAGGTTGACGCCGACGACGCCGGCGGGGCGGCGGCGCAGCCGGGCCTCGGCGACCGCGGCGCCGCGGTTGTTGAAGCCGAGCCGGTTGATCAGCGCACGGTCGCGGGTCAGCCGGAACATCCGCGGCGTCGGGTTGCCGGGCTGCGCCTGGGCGGTGATCGTCCCGACCTCGACGAAGCCGAAGCCGAGCGCCAGCAGCGCGCCGGCGCCGCGGGCGTCCTTGTCGAAGCCGGCGGCGAGGCCGAGCGGTCCGGGCAGGTCGAGACCGAGGGCGCGGACCCGCAGCGCCGGGTCACGCGGCGCGCAGCGCCACGCCCACAGCCGGCGCACCCCGGGGATCGCCATCATCACGCGCAGCGCGGCGAAGCCGATGCGGTGCGCGAGCTCGGCGGGCAGCCGCTGCAGCACGAGCCAGTAGAAGAAGCGGTACACCGCGGCGGGTTATAGCCCGGGTCACTGTCGATCCCAGGCCTGGCCGGAGCCGTAGACGCCGACATCACGTCGTGGCGCCTGATCCGTGCCCGTGCCCGCTCCGACCTCCGGTCTCTCCCCCGTGCCCGTGCCCGTGCCCGCTCCGAATTCCGCTCTCTCGCCCGTGCCCGTGCCCGTGCCCGCTCCGATCTCCGCTCTCTCCCCCGTGCCCGTGCCCGTGCCCGTGCCCGCTCCGATCTCCGCTCTCTCCCCCGTGCCCGCGCCCGCTCCGACCTCCGCCCTCGGCCCTCCGCCGCCCCTGCCCTTCCCGCCCATCGTCCCGCCCATCGTCCCCCCCAGCGCCGCCACCAGCGCCTCGGCGTCGGCCCCGATCGCCAGGCCCTCGTCGCCCTCGACCGCCTCGGCCCGCCGCGCCGCCTCGGCCGCGTCGCGTCGCGCCGCCGCGCGATCGCCGAGCGCGCGCTCCGACTCGGCGCGGTCGACCAGCAGCCGCACCGGCGCCGCCGCGTCCGGCCCGATCGTCGCCACGTACACCAGCCCGGCCTCGTCGAAGCGGGCCAGCGCGGCGCGATGATCGCCGCGTCGCTGCGCGATCAGCCCCAGGTTGTGCAGCACCATCGCGCGCTCGCCGTGCCCGGCGGCCTCGAACACGGGCAGCGCGAGCCGCAGCTCGCGCTCGGCGCCGTCGAGATCACCGCGCGCCATCAGCACCAGCGCGATCGAGTTGTGGGTCAGCGCGGTGTCGACGTGGTCCTCGCCCAGCGCCGCGACCTTGATCGCCAGCGCCTCGCGGTAGCGCGCCAGCGCGCCGTCGAGATCGCCGCGCAGGCGCAGCACGCCGGCGACGTTGTGCAGATCGCGGGCGACGTCGGGGTGACCGTCGCCGAGGCGGCGCCGGTCGATCGCCAGCGCGGCCTCGTGCTCGGCGAGCGCGACGTCGAGGCGGCGCTGGGCGCGCGCCACGCTGCCCAGCGCCGAGTGCGCGCGCGCGACCTCGACGTCGTCGTCGCCGACCAGGGCGCGTCGCCGCGCCAGCGCCACGCCCAGCAGCGCCGCGGCGTCGCCTAGCCGGCCGCGGTTGTAGGCGATCAGCCCCGCGCCAGCTCGAGCCGCGCCGCCAGCGCCTCAGGCGCGCCGGCGCGGGCGATCGCGGCGTCGGCGTGCCGGGCGCGGACCTCGGCCTCGTCGAGGTCGCGGCGCTCGCCGGCCAGCGACACCAGCTCGAGCCACGCCTGCGCCGCGCCGACGTCGTCGTGGCCGCGCTCGGCCGCCCACAGCGACGCCAGCGCCGGGTCCTCGGCGGCGCGCAGGTCGCCGGCCGCGCGCAGCGCCGCCGCCCGCACCAGCTGGGCCTCGGCCACGGTCGGGGCGTGGCCGGAGGCCTCGGCGTCGGCGATCAGCGGCGCGCTGTCGGCGAGGGCGCGCGCGTGATCGCCGACCGCGAGCGCGGCGCGCGCCGTGGCGATCCGGCGCTGGGCGTCGACCGCGGCGGCGCGCTGCGCCGGCTCCGCGGGCAGCGGATCGGCGGCGCCTGCGGCCAGCGCCGCGCACTCCGCCGGCTCCGGCAGCGCCGCCACCGCGTCGACCGCGCGCAGGGCGATCGCGCGGTCGGCGGTCTCGAGGCGCGCGACCAGCGCGGCCAGCTCGTCGCGACGCCGCTCGAAGCAGCGGCCGCGGGTCGCCGCCGCGTCGGCGCCACCGCGTGGGTGACGGTGGTGGCCCGGCACAGCGCGTCCTGGCCGGCCGCCCACCGCGCGGTCCAGGCGTCGAGCGCGGCGACCGTGCGCTCGCCGACGTCGCGCGCCCACGCCCCGCCCCGTCGATCGCGCCCAGCGACGCGGCGACCGGGCGCGGGCGTCCGCGTCCCACACCGTCGCGAGCTGCGCGGCGCCGGTGTCGCAGCGCGGCGCCGCCGCCGGCGCGGCGCCGGTCGCCGCGACCACCACCGCGGCGGTGACGGCGCTGGCCGCCAGCGCCGCGCCGCCGGCCCACGCCCAGGCGTGGCGGCGCCGGTGACGGCGCGCGTCGATCGCGTCGAGCAGCGCGGTCAACGACGGCCACCGCGACGCCGGCGACGCCGCCAGGCCGCGGGCCAGGATCGCGTCGAGCCACGCCGGCACCGCGCCGGGGCCGCGCGTGATCGCGCCGGCGTCGATCGACGCCAGCAGCGCCTGCCACGACGCGCCCGCGTACGGCCGCACGCCGTGCAGCGCCTCGAACGCGGTGACGCAGAAGCCGAACTGATCGGCGCGGGCGTCGGCGGCGCCGCCACGCAGCACCTCGGGGGCCATGTACGCCGGGGTGCCGACCACCACGCCGGTGCGGGTCAGCGTCACCGCCGCCGCGCCGTCGTCGTCGACGACCGCGACGTCGGCCCCGCCACCGTCCGCGCCCGCGGCCGCGGCGCCGTCGACCCCGGCGCCGCGCGCCAGGCCGAAGTCGCCGATGCGCGCCCGGCCGTCGTCGCCGACGATGACGTTGTCCGGCTTGACGTCGCGGTGGATCAACCCGGCCGCGTGCGCCGCCGCCAGGCCGCGCCCGGCCTGGACCAGGACGTCGCACACCTGCCGCCACGACCGCGCCGGCGCCCACGCCCGCAGCGTCGCGCCCGCCACCAGCTCCATCGCGACGTAGACGCGGCCGCCCGCGGTCCCGACCTCGTGCACCGCGACGACGTGGGGGTCGGCCAGCTTCGCCATCGCCTGGGCCTCGCGCTGCAGCCGCGGCCGCGCCGCGTCGGCGGCGTCGCCGTCGTCGCGCAGCACCTTGAGCGCGACCCGGCGGTCGAGGTGCGGGTCCCAGGCCGCGTAGACCACGCCCATCGCGCCGCTGCCGAGCCGCTCGCCGACGACGTAGCGACCGAGCCGCGCGCCCGGCGCCAGGGCCAGGACGTCGGCGTCGCCGGCCGCGTCGGCGCCACCGTCGTCGCCGTCGGGGCGGCTGCCGCGCGCCACCGTCGCCACCACCGCGCGGCAGTCGCCGCAGCCGTCGAGGTGCGCCTCGGCCCGCGCCATGGCCGCGACCGCCAGCTCGCCCTGGACCAGCTGCCACACCGTGTCGTCGTCGAGGCAGGGCACCGCGCCGATCAAGGTAGCACCCCGCCGTGGCCCGACCGCGCGCCCCAGCTTATCTTCACGGCTGGCCATGGCGACCCTGCTGCACGACGTCCTCGCCGCCGCCGCCCCTGACGCGGCGCGCCGGCTGGGCGCGCCTGACGCCGCCGAGGCCGCGCTCGCGGCGCTGTGCGCCGACGCCGCCGCGGCCTGGCCCGACGTCGCGATCGCGCCCGCGGCGCTGATCGCGGCGATCGGCGCGCGCCTCGCCGGCGACGCGCCGCCCGCGCTCGGTCCCGACCTCGCCACCGAGCTGCACCTCGCGCTCGGCTGCGCCGGCGGCGACGCCGCCGCGATCCGCCACTTCGAGCGCCGCTACCTCGACGTCGTGCCGGCCGCGCTCGCGCCCATGAAGCTGCCGGCCGCCACCGTCGAGGACGTCCGCGCCGTGGTCCGCGACCGCCTGCTGGTCGCCGACGGCGACGCGCCGCCGCGGGTCGTCGTCTACGCCGGCCAGGGCCGGCTGCGCGGCCTGGTCCAGGTCAGCGCGGTGCGCGCCGCGATCAGCCTGCTGCGCAAGACCGCGCGCGAGCTGCCGATCGCCGGCGACGACGTCGGCGGCGCCGCCGCGCTCGACCACGACGCCGAGCTCGCGCTGATCAAGGCCCAGTACCGGGCCGCGTTCACCGCCGCGTTCGCCGCCGCCGTGCGCGGCCTCGACCGCCGCGACCGCACGCTGCTGCGCCTGCACTTCCTCGGCGGCATGACGCTGGAGCAGCTGGCCGCGATGTACGGCGTCCACCGCGCCACCGCGGTGCGCTGGCTGGCGGCGGCCCGCAAGCAGATCCTCGCCGACACCCGGCGCCGCCTCCGCGACGACCACGGCGTGCCGGCCGCCGAGCTCGACGACCTCGTCGCGCTGGTCCAGAGCCGGCTCGAGGTCAGCGTCCGGCGGCTGCTGTCGTCGCTGGAGACGTCGGCCGGGCCGTAGGGTCGGGGCCAGGGGCACGTCCGGACAACGCGCGGTCGCGGCGACCGGCGCACCGGATCGGAGCCCCGCGCGGATCTCGGCTACTTGAGCTTCAGCGTGCCCTTGCCCGAGTCCAGGGCCACCGTCCGCTCGGCGGTGCGCCGCGGCCCGGTCGGCACCTGCGCCACCGTCGGCGCGGTGCCCCCGACCGGGCCCGGGTGGCTCGCCGGGCCGTCCCCGAGCGGCGCCGTGCCGACGCCGCCGCCGGCGAAGCGCGACACCGCGTCGAGGATCTGCTGGATCGGCGCCACCATCGCCTCGGCCGACGGCCACCGCCGGGCGCGATCGAACTCGAGGGCCCGCATGACGGCCTCGGCGAGGCGCGGCGGGATCGCCGGCACCCGCTCCGCGAGCGGCACCGGCGGCTCGTGACGATCGAGCCCGGCGTAGGGCAGCTGCCCCGACAGCATCTCGTACAGCGACACGCCGATCGCGAACAGGTCGGCGCGGGCGTCGAGCTCGTCGCCGCGCAGGTGCTCGGGCGCCATGTACGCCGGCGTGCCCGCGATGTACGACGTCTTCTTGCGATCGCTCATCGACTTGGCGAGGCCGAAGTCCATCAGCTTCACCAGCCCGGCGCTGGTCCGCATCATGTTCGCCGGCTTGATGTCGCGGTGGATGATGTCGCGACCGTGCGCGTAGGCGAGCGCGTCGAGCGCCTGCTTGGCGATGCGCATGCTCTCGACGATCGTCAGCCCCGGCGACTCCATGATCAGGCTCTCGATCGAGCGGCCGTCGACGAACTCCATGCAGATGAAGGCCCGTCCCTCGAGGACGCCGACGTCGTGGATCGTGACGATGTTGGGGTGGTTGAGCGACGCCACCGCGCGGGCCTCGCGCTGGAACAGCTCGCGCATGTCGTCCTGCGCGCTGATCTCCTCGGACAGGAACTTCAGCGCGACCTCACGGCCCAGGACGCTGTCGTAGCCACGGTAGACCACGGCCATGCCGCCGCGCCCCAGCTCGCCGCGCAGCTGGTAGCGGCCGTCGCCGCCGTCGGCCTTGCCGGGACTGGACGCGACGACCCCGAGCTGGCTCATCCGCGGCCCCAGCGCCGCCTGCCAGGCCCGGATCTCGTCGGCGCGCTTCCAGGCGTCGCGGTAGCCCGGCGACGCGTCCTCGACCGCGTCGAAGGCCTCGAGCGCGTGCGCCCAGTCGCCGGCGGCGAGGTGGGCGAGCCCGACCCGGAAGTAGACCTCGATGTTCTGGAGGTCGCACGGCCCGTGGATGAACCGGCGCAGCGTGTCGATCGACGGCCCGACCTTCGCGGCCGCGACCGCCGAGTCGTACAGCAGGTCGACCTGGAGCGGCTGGCGCTCGAGCCCCGCGACCGCATCCTGCAGGCGCGCCGCCTGCACCGACGCCGACGCCGCCATCAGCGCGGCCAGGTCGGTCTGGCGCTTGAGCTGCTCGGCGGCGGCGTGCGCGACCTGCGACGCCAGCAGCTGGAGCTCTCGATCCGACAACATCGGCGCCGCCGGGGCCTCGGCGGCGCTGGCCGCGCCGGCGTCGTCACCGCGCTCGTCGCCCCCCGCGGGCGCCGCACGCACCGCCGCGATCCGCTCGGCGACGTCACGGTAGGCGCCGACCTGGGCCTGCAGCTCGACGAAGGTCTGCTGGGCGCGCTGGGTCTCGCCCAGCGCCGCCAGCGCGCGCGCCAGGTGGTAATAGATCGCGGCGGTGTCCGACGACAGCTGGTGGGTCGCCGCCTGCTGCTCGAAGTAGCCGACCGCGACCTGTGGCGACAGGCCCTCGATGCGCTCGAAGTACTGCTCGGGTTGCTTCGAGCCGGTCGCGACCTCGACCCACGCGCTCGCGGCGCGCTCGCGCTCGCCGGCCATCTCGTAGAGCTCGGCGGCGCGCTCGTGGTTGCCGGCGCGAGCCATGATCGGCGCGGCCTGGCCGGGCTCGCCGAGCACGTTGACGTAGAGGTGGATCGCCTCGTCGTCGAGGCCAGCGTCGCGGTAGAGGTCGGCGGCGCGCCGCATGTCGCCCTCGGCGAGCAGCGCCTCGGCGGCGCCGCGCGCCAGGCGCTGCAGCTCGGCGCGCTCCGCGGCGCCGTCGCCGGCCAGCGCGTGGCGTCGGCGCCACTCCGCCTCGAGACCGCGCGCGCGGCGATCGTCGCCCGCGGCGGACGCGACCGACGCGGGCGTCGCGGTCGGCTGACTGATCGGCGCCCGCGCCGGCTCGGGGCGCAGCTGGGCCCGCAGCTCGACCGCCTTGGCCTCCATGCCGACGCGGCCGTAGAAGTGGGCGGCGCGCTCGAGGTTGCCCGCGCGCTCGTACAGCTCGGCGGCCTGGCGCTCGTCGCCGAGGCGCGCCGCGAGGCTGGCGGCGTTGGCCGGCTGCTGGGCGCGCATGTACAGCTCGACGCCCTGGGCGAGGTCGCCGCTCTCGACCGCGCGCCGCGCCGCCTCGCCGAGGCGACCGTCGCGGATCAGCTGCTCGAGCTGGCGATCGCCGCGGCCGCCGGCGCCCTTGCGTCGGCTGACCAGCACCACGACCACGAGCAGGACCACCGCCCCCGCCGCCAGAGCCAGCCGGATCGTCGGATCGGAGAGCATCAGCGCGACCTCCTCACGCCACCGTCACCAGCGCCTCGGCGGGTGACAGCAGGTTGCGGCTCATCAGGTAGCTGGCGTAGGTCCGGAACGGCGTGTACGCGCCGACCTCGACCGCGACCTGTTCGATCTCGGGGGTGTTGGCGCCCGCCATGATCACGTCGCGCACCGGGTCGAGCAGCTCGAGGCATTCGAGCACGGCGACGCGGCCCTGGTAGCCGGTCTGCTGGCACTCCGCGCATCCGGCGCCGCGGGGCAACGCGACCGCGGCGCCCCGCTCGACCAGCCCGCGGGCCGCCAGGCTGTCGAGCAGGACCGGCGGCGGCACCTCGTTGGTGACGCAGCGGGGGCAGACCCGCCGGGCCAGCCGCTGCACCAGCACCATCGACAGCGACTGCGCGACCAGCGAGCGGTGGCAGCCGAGGTTCTCGAACCGGTGCAGGACGCCGAGGGCGTCGTTGGCGTGGATCGACGAGAACAGCAGGTGGCCGGTCATGGCGGCCTCGAGCGCCATCATCGAGGTGTCGCGATCGCGGATCTCGCCGACCATGATGACGTCGGGATCCTGGCGCAGGAACGCGCGCAGCACCCGCGGATAGGTCAGGTCCACCGACGCGTTGACCTGGACCTGGGTCGCGCCCTGCAGGCGGTACTCGACCGGATCCTCGACCATGACCACGTTGGTGTCGGGGCGGGTCCGCCGCCGCTCGTTGAGGGCGGCGTACAGGGTCGAGCTCTTGCCGGAGCCGGTGGGGCCAGCGACGACGACCGCGCCGTAGGGTCGGTTGATCGCGGCGCGCAGCGCCGCCAGCAGCCGCGGCTCCAGCAGGATGGCGTCGAGCGGACGCATCATGGATGCCGCCTCGAGGACCCGCAACACCAGCTTCTCGCCACGGCTGGCCGGCAGCGTCGAGACCCGGAGATCGACGTCGCGGCGGGCCGCGCGCAGGCCGATGCGGCCGTCCTGCGGCAGGCGCCGCTCCGTGATGTCGAGGCCGGCGAGGATCTTGAAGCGCGCGACCAGGCCCTTGGCGTACGACGCGGCGACGAACTGGTCCCAGTCGACGAGGTTGCCGGCGACCCGGAACCGCACCCGCATCGCGCTGGCCTCGGCCTCGATGTGGATGTCAGACGCGCCGCGCTCGATGCCGGCCGCGATGATCCGCGACGCCAGGGTGACGACCTCGTCGCCGATCACCGGCGCCTTGCTGACGTCGCGCTCGGAGTCGGTGATGTCGTACTGGATCGACTCGGGGGGGATCGACTCGGCGGCGCGGGTCGGGCCGCGCGCCGTGGGATCGATCTTGAAGCGCAGCACCGCCTCGCTCCAGTCGTCGGCGGCGATCGCCACGACCTGGACGTCGGCGGAGGTGATCACGCGACGCAGCTCCGCGATCGCGGCGACGTTGAACGGGTCGACCATGCCGACGGTGACGACCCGGCCCCGGGTCTCGAGCGGCAGCACCCGGTGCTGGGTGATCAGCCGCCCCGGCACCAGCGACAGGGTCTTGTCGTCGCACGGGAACGCGGCGGTGCGGACGAACCGCATGACGTCCGCGGCGGGCGCGGCCGGGGCGGTCGGCGCCGGCGCCGCCGCGGCGGCCGCGGCGGCCGGCGCGCGCATCTGCGAGACCTGGAGCTGGACGATCTTGGTGGCGAGCTTGCGCGCGACCGCGTGCGCGAACCCCGGCACCTTGGTGATCAGCTGGCCGACGACGTCCTTGCCGACGACGAGCACCGTCGAGGTCTCGTCGGCCCATACCTCGTGTGGCTGAGCGAGCTGCAGGGTCGCGCCGACCTCGCCGAACGAGTCGCCGACCCGCAGCTCGTCGAGCACCTGGGCCTGGCCGGTGGCGGCGTTGACCTGGCGGATGAGGACCCGCCCGGCGTAGAGCACCCCGATCTCGGCGTCGGGCGAGCCGGCCCGGACCACCGCGGTCCCCGCCGGGACCTCGACGGCCAAGAGATGCGGCGCGACCCGGTCGATGACGGATCGCTCGCAGGCACGGAACAGCGCGGTCGCGGCCAGGAACTCCGCGATGACCCCCGGGCTCATCGCGACCCGCCGGCCAGGAAGGTTGGCCGCGTTCACGGCTCCAGCATATCCCAGGAGCCGGTCCATCGGGCCGGCTCCGGCCACCGCGTCACCGGGGCGGCGGCCGCCCCGGCGCCGGGGCCTTCGCCTTGGCCTTGGCCTTGGCCGGCGCGCGCCGGTGCGGGGCCCGGGGCCGGGCCGGCGCCGCCACCGCCCCCGGAGCCAGCAGCGCCGCCGGAGCGGCGACCAGGTTGCGCAGCGGCGCGCGCGCGATCGTCGGGTGCCGATCGGCGACCAGCTCGTCGACCGCCACGTCGAGGCGGGGCGCGAGCATCGGCCCGCGCCGCTCGGGCCTGACCAGCCGCCGGGCCAGGGCGCGCACGGCGTCGGCGCCGCCGGCCTGGAAGCCGCTTCAGCGCCGCGCCGCCGGCGAAGGTCTCGGCGGCGGCGGTGAGCTTGCGGCGGGTCGCGGCGGCGACGCCGCCGAACGCGACCAGCGCCGGCCAGCTCACCGCCGGCAGGGTCGCGATCCGCGCGGTCCCGTCCGGCAGGTCGACGCCGACCGGCACGACCGCGGCGTCGGCGCGGCCCAGCGCCAGCGCCGCCAGCACCGACGCCACGTCGGGCGCGGTGTCGATCGCGCGGAAGAACGTGCGCGGCAGCTCGCCGCCGAGCAGCGCGTCGAGGACGAAGTCGGCCTCGTGGCCGCCGACGGTCGGGGTCAGCAGGCGCTCGCCCTCGAGCTGCGCGATCACCTCGACGTCGCGATGGCCGATCACCTGCCAGGCGCCGGCGGGATCGCCGCCGCGGGTCGCGATCGCGAGCACGGTGGCGGTGCTGCCGGTGGCCGCCAGGTACGCGGCATCGACGACCGCGACGTCGATCTCCTTCTTCTTGATCGCGGCCGCGAGATCGCTGGCCCGCGCGTAGACCCGCCCGACCCCCGCGCCGCCGGTGGCCTCGGCGAGGTGGCTGGCCAGCTTGGACGCGTAGTCCTGGCGCGCCGCGGTGCTCTCGAACGGCGCCGCCGGCGCGAACAGGCCGAGCCGCAGGTCGCCGGCGTGCGCCGCGGCCGGCGCGGTCACGACGGCCAGCGCGACCACCGCCGCGCACGCCCACGCGCGCCCCGCGCCGCTCACGGATCCCCCACGCGGCCGAAGACGAGCTCCTTGCCGTCGATCCAGGCGCCCAGCAGCGGGAACCGGGCCCCGGCGCGGCGCGCCTGCCGCCACCGCGCCAGTGCGCTGGCCCCGTCGCCGCGGCGATCGTCGATGACGCCGAGGTGGATCAGCGCCTCGGGCAGCTTCGGCGCCAGCTTCTCGAGCGCGGCGGCGGCGACGTCGAGCTTGCCGTCGACGATGTCGAGCGCGGCGAGGTCGAGCGCGAGCTCGTCAGCGGCGACCCGGCTCGCCGCGCCCTTGGCCTGCGCCACCAGCTTGCGGGCGTCGCCGAGCTTGCCGTCGCGGTAGGCGCGCTCGGCCGCGGTCAGCGCGACGACGCGGACCGAGCTGGCGAGCAGGCGGCGGGTCGCGCCGGTGGTCCGGGCCCGCAGCCGCGCCAGGGTCTTGAGCGACGCCGCGGCGTGGCCGGGCTCGAGCCCCTCGGTGAACGCGATCAGGATCGGCACCGCCTGGGTGTCGGCGGGCGCCGGGAACGGACACGTCAGCTTGGCCAGCGCGCGCAGCCGCCGCAGCGCGGTGTCGCGATCGCCGGCGGCCACGGTGGCGAGGGCGAGATCGCAGCGGACGCCGACGTCGGCGCCGTCGGCGAGCCGATCCGCGGCGGCCAGCAGGGCCTCGGCGTGGCCGGCGGCGCCGGTGCGCAGCGCCGCGACCCCGGCGGCGTGCGCCGCCGCGATCCGGGCGTCGCGGTACGCCGTCGCCAGGTCGCCGGCGTCGAGCGCCGCGGCCTCGGCGCTGGCGGCGTCGAGCGCGGCCACGGCGGCGGCGCTGCGCCCCTGGTCGAGCTCGAGGCCGGCCAGCTCGATCGCGACCTGCACCGCCGACGGCGTGCCGCGGGCGGCGCCGGCGCCGCGCGCGCGCAGCGCGGCGCGGGCGTCGTCGACCTGCCCGGCCTGGACCAGCGCGCGGCCGAGCGCGACCTGCGTCGCCGGCGCCGGCTCGAGCGCGACCGCGCGGCGCAGCGCGACCACCGCGCCGTCGGTGTCGCCGAGCTCGAGCTGGACGACCCCGAGCGTGCGCGCGACCGAGGCGCTGTCGGCGAGCCCGTCGGCCTGGGTCAGCGCCGCCTCGGCGCCGCGCGCGTCGTCGGCGGCGAGCCGCGCCGCGGCGTCGCGCTCGAGCGCCAGCGCCAGCCAGCGCCGCAGCCGCGGGCCCGGCGTCCGGACCACCGCGGCGGCGGCGTCGAGGCGGGCCAGCGCGCCGGCGACGTCGCCGGCGCGCAGCGCGGCCTCGCCGGCGATCACCGGCAGCGCGCGATCCGCGGGCAGCGCGGCGAGCCCCGGCGCCAGCCGGGTCGCGACCTCCTCCGGGCGCGCCGGCCACGATCAGCGCCTCGCCCAGCTCGCGCCACCACCCGGCATCGGCGTCGGCCGGGCTCGGCGCGCCGAGCTCGTCGAGCGCGGCCACCGCGCCAGCGCCGTCGCCGGCGCGACGCAGCACCCGCGCCAGCCGGCGCGTCCACGATCGGTGGGCCGGCTCGAGCTGCCGCGCCTCGCCGAGCGCCGCGCGCGCGCGCTCGAGATCGCCGGTCGCGGCGGCGGCCTCACCGACCAGGCCCCAGCCCGACGCCAGCGGCGTCGCGGCCTGGTCCAGGTAGCGCTCGCCGAGGCGCAGCGCCGCCACCGCGTCGCCCATCGACAGCCGGCACTGGCCCTCGACCACCAGGATCTGCGGGAACCGCGGCACCAGATCGGCGAGCGCCGCCAGCGCCGGCACGGCGCGGCGGCAGTCGATCGCCGCCAGCGCCCAGGCCTCGCCCATGCGCGCCGCCGGCTCGTCGGGGCGACGCGCGAGCACGTCGTCGTACAGGGCGTAGGCGCGGCGCGCGTCGTCGCTGCGCAGGTAGGCCTCGGCGAGGCCGAGCTGGTGGATCGCGTCCTCGCCGGCGAGCTCGGCCGGGCGGTGCGCCAGGTACGCCTCGTAGGCGACGACGGCGTCGCGCCAGCGCCCG
This sequence comes from Kofleriaceae bacterium, assembly GCA_020633495.1. Taxonomy (GTDB): domain Bacteria; phylum Myxococcota_A; class Polyangia; order Haliangiales; family Haliangiaceae; genus WYBA01. Next base: position 77,582 of record JACKDR010000009.1, read on the forward strand.
AGCGCGGCGTAGCGCTTGCCGAGCAGGCTCTGGGCGCCGTAGCGCGCCGGATCGGCGGTGACCGCGCGCTCGAGCAGCGGCACGCCGTCGTCGGGGTGACCGCCGAGGACCAGCTGGGTGCCGAGCGCCGCGACGACGTCGAGGTTGTCGGGCGCCAGGGCCTGGGCCCGGCGCAGCAGCGCGACGCCGTCGTCGTACTGCTGGCGCGCGGCGTGGATCGCGGCGCGCAGCACGTAGGCTTCGATGCGCCGCGGGTTGAGCGCGATCGCCTGGTCGAGCGCCGCCGCCGCGTCGTCGTAGGCGCCGCGGCGCAGGGCGCGGCGGCCGTCCTCGACCAGCGCGGCGCTGTCGTCGTCGCCGCGGGCCCGGCCCTGGGCGTGGGCGTCGCGCGCGGCGACGGCGCCGACCGCGGCCAGCGTGACCGCGAGCACCGCCGCGGCGAGCGCGCCGGGGCGAGGCTGCCGCCTCACCCGCGATCGCCTAGAAGTGGTAGCCCAGCCGCGCATAGAGCTCGCGTCCTTCTCCCGGCACCACCGGGATGACCACCGGCGCGCCGGCGCCGTCGGTGCGATCGTAGTCCTCCTGGGCCGGCACCTGCTCGTGCCGGCCGATCAGGTTGCGGACCCCGATCGTGAGATCGAAGCCGCCGAGGTCGGGCGCGTAGGCCACCGCGTTCCACGCCACGAAGGTGCCGGCGTCGACGCCGTCGACCCGGGTCGTGCGCGGGCCGATGACCTGCACCTCGGTCGAGAGGTGGACCCGATCGCGCAGCCGCGGCGTGCTGACCCCGAGCGTCGCGGTCAGCGCGGGCGCGCCCGCGACCCGGACGCCGTCGTCGCCGCGGACCCGGACCGCGGTGGCGCCGCCGGTGGCCAGCCAGCCGCGCGCGTCGCGCCAGCTGGCCTCGACCTCGACGCCGGTGGCGCTGCGGCTCTCGGTGTTCTGGAACTGCAGCAGGCCGGTGGCGTCGTCGACCAGCTGCTCGACCAGCTGGCCGGCGTCCCACCGGAAGCCCGACACCCGCGCCGACACGCCCGAGATCGGGCGCGCCCACAGCACCGCCTCGTAGCTGCGGATCGTCTCGGCGTGGATCGCCGGGTTGGCGGTGAAGTCGACGCCGTCGGCGAAGAAGCCCTCGTACATGCTCGGGTTGCGGAAGCCCTCGGCGTACAGCAGCTTGAGGCCGTAGCGGTCGCCGTCGGCGAGGAACAGCGCGGCCCGCGGCGACACCCGGTCGTCGAGGATCGAGTTGCGATCGGCGCGGAGCCCGGCGGTGAACGCCAGCCACGGTCGCGGCGCGCCGTCGAGCTCGGCGTAGATGCCCTGGACGTCGAAGTCCTGCGGGATGCGCGTGCCCTCCTGACCCTGGTAGAAGCTGTGGCTCTCGGTCGACACCAGCGTGGCCTCGACGCCCGAGGTCAGGCCGAGGCGATCGCGATCGAGGATCGTCCAGCGCGCCCGCGCCTCGGCGCCCAGCCACTCGGAGTCGCCGAGGTCCTCGAAGTTGGCGTCGGCCGGCTCGTAGACCAGGAAGTCGGTGAACTGGTAGCGGCTGGCGTAGAGCCGCCCGGTGAGGGTCAGCCGGTCGGTGACCGGGCGGGTGTAGCCGCCCTCGAGGAGGAGCTGGGTGTCGGTGTTCTGGTTGCGCGGATCGCCGACGACCGCCTCGTACGGCGCGAACGGCAGGCGTCGCTCGCGCCGATACACCCGCAGCTGCGCGAACGCGCCGTCCCACGCGCCGACCAGGCTGGCGGCGACGGCGCGCGCCTGATCGGTGTCGGCGCCGAGGCCGCTGCCGATGCCGCGCGCGTTCAGGTCCTCGCCGCCGCGCAGGTTCGCCGCGACCGAGCCGCGGAGCTGGCGATCGACGCCGCCGCGCGCGAAGCCGGCGGCGAGCGCGGCGCCGGCGCGCGACGTCGCGGTGACCCGGCCCCACGCCCGCGGCGCCTGATCGGCGCCCCGGGTCACGATGTTGATGATGCCGAAGAAGGCGTTGGTGCCATAGACCGACGACACCGGGCCGCGGATGACCTCGATGCGGGCGACGTCGTCGATCGACACCGGCGCGTCCCAGCCGACGCCGGCGAACTGGTTCCACGGCTCGTTGACGGTGGCGCCGTCGACCAGCACCAGCAGGCGGGTGTTGAAGTCGCCGAGGACCTGCAGGCCGCGGATGCCGACCCGCTCGCTCATGTGGTCGTCGACGATGAAGACGCCGGCGACCGCGCGCAGCGCCTCGGCGACGGTGCGGTAGCCGAACCGGCGCAGGCGATCGCCGCTGATCACGGTCACCGCCGAGGCCACGTTGCCCAGCGACTGCTCGCGCTTGGCGGCGCCGACGACGACGTCCTCCTCGACCGACGACGCGGCGACCACCGCGACGTGGCTGACCGCGGGCTGCTCGGGCGGCGGCAGCGGCGGCAGGTCGGCGACGTCGACGATCGGCACCGCGGCGTCGCCGCCGTCGCCGTCAGCGCCGTCGCCGCCGCCGTCGACCGGCGCGGCGTCGCCGTCGGCCCGCGCCGGCCGCGCGATCGCCGCCACCGCCAGGGCCGCGACGAGGCCGAGCGCGCGGCCCGGCCGCCGCGTCACGACGCCGTCCTCACCCGCTCCTGCTCGGACGCCGGCGCGAACTGCACGAGCACGAAGGTGACGTCGTCGTCGGCGTCGGTGCCGGCGGCGAAGCGATCGACGGTCTCGACGAGGTGCTGCCGCAACGCCACCAGCGCCGCCGGCGAGTCGGCCGGCCGGCCCTGCAGGGCGTCGCGCAGCCGGCGATCGCCGAACATCTTGCCGTCGGGGTTCGCGCGCTCGACGACGCCGTCGCTGAACGCGATCAGGGTGTCGCCGACCGCGAGGCGCGCGGTGCCGACGCCGACCTGGTGGGCGATCGCCGGATCGCCGAGCGGGTTGCCCGACGCCGCGATGATCTGGGCGCCGGCGATGCCGCCGGCGGCGTCGCGGTGCATCAGGTACGGGAAGTTCTGGCCGGCGTTGGCGAAGTCGATCCGGCCCGCGGCCGGATCCAGGACCGCGCAGAACGCGGTCATCAGCAGCGCGTGATCGCCGACCCCCGAGATCGCCGAGTCGATCGCGCGCAGCACCTGGGCCGGGGTCAGCAGCTCCTCGCCGGTGTCGGCGAGGGCCTCGACCGCGCCGCGCGCGGTCGCCGCGATCATCGCCGAGTGGACGCCGTGCCCGGTGGCGTCGCCGAGCACGATCAGCATCCGGCCGCCGGACAGCCCCCGGTAGGTCCACCAGTCGCCGCCGCAGCTCGACGCCGGGACGCAGTGGCCGAGGACGCGGGTGTCGCCGTGCACCACCAGCGCGGGCGGCGGCAGCATCGCCTGCTGGACCTCGCGCGCCAGGTTCATCTCGTGGGCCAGCGACGCCGCCGCGGCCTTCTCGACCAGCAGCTCGCCGATGCGCCCGGCCATGAAGTTGAAGTTGCGGGCCAGCACGCCGATCTCGTCGCGGCGATCCTCGGGGACCCGGCGGTCGAGGTCGCCGCCGGCGATGCGCTGGGCTTGATCGGCGAGCAGCCTGAGCGGCCGGGCCATGCGCAGCGCCTGCAGCGCGGCCAGCGCGACGCCGGCGCCGAGCAGCACCAGCGCGACGACGATCAGCCGGTCGCGCTCGGCGCGGGCCCGGGCCCCGGCGGCCCGGATGCTGGCGGCCAGCTCCTGCTCGAGATCGGCGGTCGAGACCACGACCCGGACCTGGCCGACCAGGGTCCGCGACTGGCCCATCCGCACCGCGGCGCCGTAGGTCCACTCGGTGCCCTCGCCGACCCGGACCACCGTGCCGGGCGCCGCGGCCGCGACCTTGGCCACCAGGGCGTCGTCGAGCGGGGTGCCGGTGCGCGCGGGATCGGTCGCCGCGATGATCTGGCCGGTCTGATCGGCGACGACCAGGGCCTGGATGCGCGGATGATCGTGGACCGCCTCGTCGACCAGCGGCTGGACGTCGCCCAGCGCGTTGGTCGCGACCGGGAAGGTCACGGTGGCGGCGACGTTGAGGCTCGACAGCTCGGCCTCGCGCGCGATCGCCGCGGCACCGCGCTCGCGCCGCTGCTCGGCGTCGCCGCGGGCCAGATCCTCGATCGCCCGGGTCGCGAACCAGCCCGACGCGAACACCGCCCCCGCCACCAGCACGGAGGTGGTGAGGATCAGCTTCACCGACAGCGAGATGCCGCGGCGACGGCCAGGTGCGAGCGCGCTGGTCATGCCCCGGCCCCGAAGATCGGCGCCCCGGCGGCCCCTGTCAACTCGCCGCGCCGGCGGGTCCGCGGCCCGTGCTACGACCGCGTCATGGCCCTGCCGCGCACCCAGCTGTTCGAGTTCAACGACCACGATCGGACCCCGGGGGCGCTGCGTGACACGATCGTCGAGACCCTGAGCCGGGCGCTGTCGTGGGGCCGGATGCTCGAGGGCCTGGTGCCGCCGCTGCGCCGCTTCCTCGACGACGCCGGCACCGACGAGGTCCTCGACCTGTGCGCCGGGGCCGGCGGCCCCGCGGCGATCGTCGCCGCCGAGGCCGCGCGCGCCGGGGTCGCGCCGCCGCGGATGCTCTTGACCGACCTGTTCCCCCGGGTCGAGGACTGGGAGGCGGTGCGCCGCGCCCACCCGGCGACGATCGACTTCGTCGCCGAGCCGGTCGACGCGACCCGGATCCCGGCGACGCTGTCGGACGGCCGCGTCCGCACCGTCATCAACGCGTTCCACCACTTCCCGCCCGAGCTGGCCCGGGCGATCCTCGCCGACGCGGTCGCCCACGCCCGCGGCGTCTTCATCAGCGAGGCCTTCGATCGCAACCCGCTGGCGTTCCTGAACTTCGCGCCCGCGGCGCTGCCCGCGCTGCTGGCGGCGCCGCTGTTGACCCGCAAGGACCGCGCCGCCAAGGCGCTGTGGTCGTGGGCGACCCCGGTCGCCCTGCTGACCGGGACCTGGGACGGCCTGGTCTCGACGATGCGCGTCTACCGCGAGGACGAGCTACGCGCGATGGTCGCCCCGTTCGGCGACCACTGGCGCTGGGAGTTCGGAACCTACGCGTACTGGCCGCGCGGCCGCGGCACCTACTTCTACGGCGTGCCGCGCGCCTGACCGCGGGTCACGGCGTCGCCGGCGCGACCAGCGCGGCGCCCTCGCGCAGCAGCAGGTGCGTGAACGCCGCGACCACCAGCGCGTGATCGATGCGGCCGTCGCGCAGCATCGCGGTGACCTCGGCCAGCGACGCCAGCTCGACGTCGATCACCTCCGAGCTGTCGAGGTCGCGCGGGCCGTGGTCGCCGCCGGGGCGGTGGGCGTCGAGCGCCAGCCAGGTCGACAGGCGGTTGGGCTGGATCGCCGGGTTGGGGTTGACGACGCCGATCTGCTGCCAGCTCGCCGCGACGTACCCGGTCTCCTCCTGCAGCTCGCGCGCCGCCGCGGTGGCGTGGTCCTCGCCGGGATCGACCATGCCGCCGGGGATCTCGAGGCACACGCCCTCGGCGCCGTGGCGGTACTGGCGGATCAGCACGACCCGGCGGTCGCGGGTCAGCGCGATCACGTTGACCCAGTCGGGCACGGCCAGGACGGTGAAGCGGCGCTCCTCGCCGGTGACCGGGTGGCGGGCGCGGTGGCGCGTGGTCTGGAAGATGACGTAGTCGTGCTGGGGCTCGCGCGCCACCACCTGCCAGGTCAGCGCGCGATCGCGCGGGTCTCCATCGTCGGCGGGGTCCATGCCGCGATTATCGCCGGCCGCTGGCCCGCGCGCGCTCGATCATGATCGCGAACAGGCGCTCGAGCTCGGCGGCCGGGGCGTCGCCCTCGACCAGGCGCAGCGCCGCCGCGATCGCCTCGATCGTCGACACCCGCCCCTGCCCCGGCGACGTCCGCAGTCGCGCCGCCGGGACCTCGTCGATCGGCAGCGACAGGATCGGCAGGCCGCGCAGCGCCGGCAGCCGCTGCCGCATCCGCTTGGCCTGCGACCAGGTGGCGTCGAGGAAGACCAGCCGCGCCGGCGGCGGCGCCGGCGCGACCCGCCGCGGCGGGCCCTCGGGGTAGACCAGCCAGGTGTCGGGCGCGCGCAGCGCCGCGAGGTCGGCGGGCGCACCCTCGCGGCCGTGGTCGACCAGGCGGGCGTGGGCCAGCGCCAGCGCCGCGATCCGCCCCGAGTTGCTCGACCGCCACGCCTCGGTGACGTGACGCACGATGACGACCTCGGTGCGGTGCGCGATCGGCCGGATCTCGGCGCACATGCAGGTCCGCCGGGGCAGCAGGCAGCGCGGGCAGCGCTCGAGCTCGGGCCGGGACGTCGAGGTCACGGCGCCGTCTACCACGACCCGGGCGCGCGCCGCGTCACAATGCGCGCGTGTCGACGCCCACGCCCGGCGGCAAGCTTCCGCCGCGGCGCCGCCGCCCCTTCCCAGGGCGCACGCCCGGTCGCATGATGGTCGTCGGCCGTCCGGCCCAGGGACCATGACCCACCGCACTCGCCTGTCCTCCCTCCTCGTCGCCTCCACCTTCGCCGCGCTGACGCTCCTCGGCGCCTGCGGCACCACGACCCGGTTCGTCGCGACCAACCCGTCGCCGCACCCGCTGGTCGCCAAGCCCGCGTCGGCGGTGCACGTCTACACCACCGGCGTGCCGGAGGTGCCGTACGTCGAGGTCGGCATCCTGCAGTCGCGGCAGTCGAGCAGCCTGTCGACCCACGACATGCCGGAGATCATCGCGTCGATGCGTGCCGAGGCCGGCAAGCTCGGCTGCGACGGCGTGATCATCAACGGCGCCGCCGACAAGACCGAGGGCTCGTCCTCGGTGGTCGACGACGGCAACAGCACGACGTACTCGTCGAGCCAGCAGACCCTCGAGGGCTTCTGGGGCGCCTGCATCGTCTACCTCGACGGCGACGCGACGCCGGCGGTCGCGCCGGGCGCGCCCGGGGCGACCGCGACCCGGTAGCCGGCCCGGCCGCGCCTGCGCCCCCGCGATCTCCGGTACCCTGCCGGGGATGACCGACCCTCAGCCGCCGGCGCGAGAGCGGCGAGTCCCCGACGACGTCCCGGCCGCGATCGCCGCGATCGAGGCCGACCTCGACGCCGAGCGCTACCAGGCCGCGATCGGGCGCCTCGAGGTCATCGAGCTCGACGCCCTGCCCCAGGACGCCTGGGAGACGCTGCTGCCGATCGCGCTGCGCTGCCGGATCTTCGCCGGCGAGGCGATCGACCGCGTCGTCGTCGACGCCCGCCGCGGCCTGGGCCGCGCCCGCCCCGGCGAGGCCCGGGCCCAGCTCCACGCCCAGATCGTCTACGGCCTCACCGCCAAGCGCTGCGAGCAGCTGGCCCGGGGCGCCGCCGCCGCGTGCGCCGCGGCGGCGCCGGCGTCGAGCCTGGGGCCGTCGGTGCACGGCTGGATCGCGATGCAGTTCGATCACCGCGCCGAGACCGAGGCCGCCTACCTCGACGCCACCACCCGCGCCGAGCCGCACCGCGGCTGGATGGGCCTGGCCCGCGTCCGCTACGTCGTCGGCGACTTCGACGGCGCGCTCGCCGCGCTGCGCGAGCTCGGCGATCACCCGCGGACGCGCGTCGGCGCCCTGCGCCTGCGCGCCGACGTCGCCCGGGTCCGCGCCGACTGGCGGGCGTTCCTCGAGCTCGTCGAGCAGATCCTGGCGCTCACGCCGCGAGGCGATCACCGGCGCGGCGACCGGCTCGAGCGCGCCAGCGCGCTGTTCGCGCTCGACCGCCGCGACGAGGGCGTCGAGGTCTACCGGGCGCTGTGGCGCGAGACCGAGGGCGACGCGGTCGGGCGCTTCGCCCGCGAGGTCCTCAACGCGATCGAGCGCGGCGCCGGCGCGGCCGGGGCCGGCGCCGCCGGCCGGGTCATGCTGCCGCGCTTCCCGACGGTCACCCAGAAGCGCAACTACTGCGGCCCGGCGTCGCTGGAGCTGGTGCTGCGCTCGCACGGCATCGAGGTCGATCAGGACGACATCGCGCCCGAGGTCAAGCGCGACACCGGCTCGTCGATCCTGGCGATGACGCGCTACCTCGAGAGCCGCGGCCTCGAGACCCGCCGCTTCGAGGGCGACGGGGCGCGGTTCCGCGCCTGCGTCGAGCTCGGCCTGCCGGTGATCGTCGAGGAGGAGTACTCGACGACCAGCCACGTCGCGGTGGTGATCGGCGTCGACGAGAGCCTCGGCCTGCTCTACGTCCAGGACCCGATGACCCACGTCACCTCGGAGCGCCTGCTCAAGACCCAGGGCAGCCTGGGCGCGATGTACCGCAACGCCGCGATCGTCGCGGTCAAGCCCGACGACGCGGCCCGGCGCGCCGCGCTCGACGCCGCCGGCGTGGTCGACGGCGCCCACCTGCGGCTGGTCGACGGCTGCGCCGACGACGGCCTGCGCGACGATCTCGAGGAGGTCCTGCGGCGCTGCGACGGCGCGCTGGCGCTGGTCGAGGACTACCCGCTGGCGTGGTACCGGCGGCTGCAGGCGCTGTGGGCCCAGGCGATGCGGTTCCGCACCGGCAACAACCTGGCCCGCTTCGTCGTCGAGCTGCGGCGCGCTCGCGTCCGCTACCACGATCAGGAGTGGCCGCACCTCTTGCACGCGGCCTACCTGATGGACGACAGCCGCTTCGAGGAGGCGCTGATCGAGCTCGAGAACGCGCTGCGCGTCGACCCCCACGACTCCAACACCGCCCAGGACGTCGCCGAGTGCCACATGCAGGGCGGGCGGCGCGACGAGGCCACGGCGGCGTTCTGGAAGACCCTGACGATCGATCCCGGCCACGTCCGCGCCACCGAGAACTTCACCGCGCACGCCCTCGACGGCGGCGACCTCGAGCTGGCGTCGCACCTGTCGGCGTGCGCGCTCGAGCTGGCGCCGCACAACCCGTTCAACCACCTGACCGCGAGCCGGGTCGCCCAGGCCGAGGGCCGCGCCGCCGACGCGCTGGTCCACGCCCGCCGCTGCGTCGAGGTCGCGCCCGGCTACGTCCACGGCGCGCTCCACGTCGCCAGCCTGCTCACCGCCGATCCGTCGCCCGCGGCCCAGGACGAGGCCACCGCGACGTACCTCGACCTGTCGCGCAAGCACCCCTACTGGTTCGAGCCCCGGTGGCGGGCCGCGCGCCGCCTCGAGCGCGTCGGCGCCGTCGGCGACGCGGTCGAGCTGCTGCTCGCCGGGCTCGAGGTGGCGCAGGACGATCCGGTCGACCTGGTCCGCCCGCTCACCGAGATCCTGCTCGAGGCCGGCGACGAGGACGGCGCGGTCGAGATGGCCGAGCGGTTCGCGCGCGAGCGGCCGACGGTCGGCCTGCTCGAGGTCCTGTGGGACACGCTGCACGCCGCCGAGCGCCACGACCGCGCCCGCGACTCGACCGCCGAGTTCCTCGAGGCCAACCAGCAGTCGCCGTTCGCCGCCGCCCAGTACGCGTTCCGCCTGATGGGCCGCGACCCCGAGCAGGACGCCGAGGCCGAGCGCCTGCTGCGCCTCGCGGTCGGCGGCTCGCCGACGTTCCACTGGGCGCGCCGCCTGCTGACCGACCTGCTGGCCCGCGACCGCGCCGAGGAGGCGATCGCGACGATCGCCGCGGCGCCCGGCGCCGACGTCGCCAACCGGCTGTGCCACGCGTCGCTCCTGTCCGACGCCGGCCGCCACGACGAGGCCCGCGAGGTCATCGCCAGCCTCGCGATCGACGACGGCTGGAGCCAGGACGTCTGGAACCGGGTCCACCTCGGCGACGATCCGGCCGAGGTCGCGCTGGCCCGCCTCGGCGACGGCGGCGACGACGAGCCCGCGCACCGGCGCCGCGCCCGCCTCGCCTACTCGCTGACCGCCGGCCGCTTCGCCGACGCCGAGGCGATCGTCGCCGGGCTGCCGCTCGACGACGTCATCACCCAGGACCTGCTGGTGTGGGCGTGCGACGCCGACGATCGGTTCCGGCCGGCGCTGCGCGAGCGCCTCGGCGCCGCCCTGGTCGCGCCGACCACGCCGTACGCGCGGCGCCGCTTCGCCGCCGCGGTCCTCGACGGCGACGCCGCGGCCGCCGGCGATCGCGGGCCGCTCGACGCCCGGCTCGCCACCGAGCGCAACGCGACCCGCGTGCTCGAGGCCATGTTCACGCTCAGCCAGGATCGCCACCGCGACCTGGTCATCGAGATCCGCGAGGCCCTGGCCGGCCAGCCGCGTCGGTCGTGCGGCCTGGTCGAGGGCGCGCGCGCGGCGTCGATGCGCGGCGATCACGCGCTGGCGATGGCGCGGGCCACCGCGGCGCTGGCCCGGTTCCCGGCGTCGCGCGACGCGATGGCGACCCTGGCGGTCGAGCACCTCCTGACCGGCGACCGCACCGCCGCGCGCGCCGCGGTGACCCGGGCGCTCCGGTTCCCGTCGCCGGTGCCGATCGTGCTCGAGGCCGGCGCGATCGTGCACCTGCTCGACGGCGACCGCGCGACCGCGACCCGGATGACCCTGATGGCGACCCGGCAGATGACCGCGGCCGGCTTCGCCCGCGACTCGATGGTCCTGCTCGCGGCGGTCCGGTCGGCCCTGGCCGGCAACCCGACCGAGGTCGAGCGCCTCCGCACCCACCCCGGCCTCCATCACGACCCGGCGGCCACGATCTGGACCGAGCTGGCGGCGATCGCGGTCGCCGGCCCCGGGGCGGCGCCGGGCGCCCGCGCCGACGATCCATCACCAGCCGGCGCCGGTGCCGCAGAATCCTGACATCGATGTCGCGGCGGCCGAGGCGGCCGGTCGACAAGCCCGCGAATTCCGGTCAGCGACGATCGGTGTCGCGCTGGCACCTCCGTTGCTTAGGCTGATCCCCATGAAGCGCGCCGCCGGCATCCTCGCCCTGGTCGTCACCACCCTCGCCACCGCGGTCGCCGCCGCCCCGGCCCGGGCCGACGGCATCTACTACAGCGAGAGCTTCGGCGGCACCAAGTTCGACAACGAGCTGTCGAGCTACGTCGACGCGGCGCTGCGGCTGCGGCTGGCGCTGGGCTACCGGGCCAACCGGGTCGCGGTCGAGGGCTGGGTCGGCGGCGACCTCGCCGGCGGCGACCAGGCCTACGACACCTACGACCCCAACGGCGACTACTACAGCGCCGACAACGACCCCAGCACCTTCACCTACGGCCTCGACGCCAAGTACCTGTTCCCGGTCCGCGACCACGTCGAGCTCTACGTCCGCGGCTCGATGAGCCGGATGAACATCGACAGCAACGACCTGCCCGGCTACGCCGGCCGCGGCCTCGGCGTCGGCACCGGCATCCAGATCAAGGGCAAGGCGCCGCTGCTCGGCCTGCTCTACCCGCCGGTCCTCATCGCCTGCCTGGTGTCGGACGCGTGCCGCCAGGGCCGGCTCGGCCCCAACGCCACGATCGCCGGCTTCGTCGATCAGGGCTACGACTTCTACCGCCTGCACAGCGTCGGGCGCCACGCCGTCGACGTCGAGGCCACCCGCTGGACCTTCGGCATCGCGATCGGCAGCGACTTCTGAACGGCACTTCGCGGGCGCGCCGGGCTACCCTCGCGCCGTGCTCGCCCCCCTGCCCGATCGGGTCGATGTCGTCGTGGTCGGCGCCGGCTTCGCCGGCCTGGCCACCGCCGCCGCGTGTCGCGCCGCCGGCGCCTCGGTCGCCGTCCTCGAGGCGCGCGACCGGGTCGGCGGCCGGGTCTGGAGCCGCGACGTCGGCGCCGCCCGGCTCGATCTCGGCGGCCAGTGGATCGGCCCCGGCCAGCACCGGCTCGAGGCCCTGACCCGCCGGCTCGGGGTCGCGACGTTCCCCACCTACGCCACCGGCGCCAAGCTGCTCGACGACGGCCGCCGCACCCGCCGCTACAAGGGCACGATCCCGTCGCTGGGCCCGCTCGAGCTGATCGAGACCCACCTGGCGCTGCGCCGCCTCGACCGGATGATGGCGAAGGTGTCGGCGCGCGACCCGGCGTCGTCGCCCGACGCCGCCGCGCTCGACGCCATGACCGTCGCCGACTACGCGCGGCGGCTGCGCAGCCGGCGCGCCCGCGGCCTGTTCGACGTCGCGCTCGGCGCGATCTTCGGCGCCGAGGCGGCGGAGATGTCGCTGTTGTGGTTCCTCGCCTACCTGCGCGCCGGCGGCGGCCTGATGGCGCTGTCGGAGATCGAGGGCGGCGCCCAGGAGCGGCGCTTCGTCGGCGGCGCCCAGGGCGTCGCCGATCGCTGGGCCGCCGAGCTCGGCGACGCGATCGTCCTCGGCGCGCCGGTCCGACGCGTGGTGTGGCGCGACGGCGAGGTCGTCGTCCACGGCGAGCGCGGCGCGATCGCCGCGCGGCGCGTGGTGATCGCGGTGCCGCCGCCGCTGGCCGCGCGCATCGAGCTCGATCCGGCGGGCCCGGCGCGGCGCGACCAGCTGGTGCAGCGCGCCGCGATGGGCGCGATCGTCAAGGTCATCGTCGCCTACGAGCGCCCGTTCTGGCGCGAGCGCGAGCTGTCGGGCGAGGTCGTCAGCCTCGGCGGCCCGGCCTCGGTGGTGTTCGACAACTGCAGCCACGATCTGCGGCAGCCGGCGCTGCTGGCGTTCGTCCAGGCCGAGGCGGCGCGGCGCTGGACCGCGGCGCCCGACGACGCCGGCCCGGTCCTCGACCAGCTCGCCCGCTACTTCGGCGACGAGGCCCGCCGCCCGGTGACGATCGCCACCGCCGACTGGGCGGCCGAGCCGTGGAGCCGCGGCTGCCCGGTCGCGGTCATGGCGCCGCGCGCGCTGACCTCGACGGGGACGACCCTGCGCGAGCCGGTGGGGCCGATCCACTTCGCGGGCACCGAGACCGCGGTCGAGTGGACCGGCTACATCGAGGGCGCGCTCGAGTCCGGCGAGCGGGCCGCGCGCGAGGTCATCCGTGCCCTCTGACCGCGGCGCCCTGACCACCGCGCCGGCGTGGCGGCTCGCCGAGCTGATCCGTCGTCGCGAGGTGTCGCCGGTCGAGGTGCTCGACGCCCACGTCGCCCGGCTCGACGCGGTCGAGCCCCACCTCAACGCGGTGGTCGCCGAGCGCCTCGACGACGCCCGCCGGGAGGCCCACGCCGCCGAGGCCCGGGCCCGGGTCAGCGCCGATCCGGCGTCGCTGCCGCCGCTGCTCGGGGTGCCGTGCACGATCAAGGACTTCCTCGCGGTGCGCGGGCTGCCGTGGACCGCCGGGCTGCACGCCCGCGCCGCGGTCCGCGCCGACGACGACGCCGCCGTGGTCACGCGGCTGCGCGCCGCCGGCGCGATCATCGTCGCCAAGACCAACGTGCCCGAGGGCGGCATGTGGATGGAGACCTCCAACCCGCTGCACGGCCGGACCCGCAACCCGTGGGATCCGGCGCGCACCCCCGGCGGCTCCAGCGGCGGCGAGGCCGCGCTGGTCGCGGCGGGGGCGTCGCCGCTCGGGCTCGGCTCCGACATCGCCGGCTCGATCCGGATCCCCGCCGGCATGTGCGGCGTGATCGGCCACAAGCCGACCGAGCTGCTGGTGCCCAACACCGGCCACTGGGGCGCGTCGACCGGCGAGGCCGAGCGCATGCTGTGCACCGGGCCGCTGACCCGCTGCGTCCGCGACGCCGAGCTCGTGCTCGAGCTGATCGCGGGCCCCGACGGCGCCAGCCGCACGACCCGGACCCTGGCGCCGCGCGAGCCCGCGCTCGACGCCGGCGACCTGCGCGGCGTCACCGTCGTGCCGTTGCTCGCCACCGGCCGCATCCGCATCGCGCCGGTCATGCGCGCCGCGGTCGCGCGCTCGAGGCCCGCGGCGCGACCCGCCGCGACCTCGACGCCGCGACCTGGAAGCGGCTGTTCGGCGGCAGCGTCGCGACCTGGCTGGGCGCGCTGGCCCGCGCCGGCGCCCCCGACGCCGACGACGTCGCCGCCGGCGCGCCGGGCTCGTTCGCCGACGTGCTGACCGAGGGCGAGCCGCTGCGGGTGCTGCCCGAGCTGTGGCGCATCGCGCGCGGCCGCGGTCGCTACTCGGCGTCGACCCTGGGCCTGGTGGCGATGGAGCGCCTGAGCAAGCCGCTCGAGCGCCACCTGTTCGCGGGCGCGCCCGGCGCCGCCGAGATCCAGGCCGGCCTCGAGGACCTGCTCGGGCCCCGCGGCGTGCTGATCCACCCCACGTTCAGCCGGCCGGCGCCGCGTCACGTCTGGCCGCTGCTGACCCCGTTCGACGCGGTGTGCACCGCGCTGTTCAGCGTCGCCGGGCTGCCCGCCACCGCGGTCCCGGTCGGGTTCGACGCCCACCCGCTGCCGGTCGCCGTCCAGGTGATCGGGCGGCGCGGCAATGACCGGCTCACCCTCGCCGGCGCCCGCGTCCTCGAGGACGCGCTCGGCGGCTGGGTGCCGGCGCCGATCTGAGCCGGCCGGCGACCGCGGCGGCCGCGACCGACCGGCCCGCCCGGGCCCCTCAGGGTACGTCGCGACAGCAGCGGAAGCCGACGTTCGAGAAGAAGAAGCTGTCGTCGGCGAGGGTGAACGCCAGCGAGCAGCTGATGCCGGTGGCGGTGTTGTTCGAGGCGCCACCGCGGATCGGGTTGTTGCCGATCTGGCGCGGCGCCGTCCACTCCTTGACGTTGCCCGACAGATCGTAGACGTGGCCGGCCGGCTGGTTGGCGTAGCACTGCCCGCTGGGCACCGAGCCCGTCGGCAAGATCGCGTCGCTGGCCGGGTCGAGATCGTGGCCGTTGCAGGTGGTCGTGACGTAGGTGTCGGGGTTGCTCGCGAACGCCCACGTGCCGCCGGGACCGGTGGTGTCGGTCGGATCCGTGGTCGAGTTGCTCCGGGTCACGATCAGCGCGTCGAGCTTGAGGCCGTCCTCGTCCATGTACACGGTCAAGAGGTGGGTGCCGACGGTGATGCCGTTGAACTGGTAACGCTCCCAGACCCAGCCGTTGTTGGTGGCCGTGACCGCGTGGACCATCCCGGAGCTCGAGCTGTCGATGCTGACGTACGCGGTGTCGTCGCTGCCGGTCGGGCTGTACATGCGCAGCCACACGTAGTGGGTGCCGGCGGAGGTGAAGTCGATCTGGTACTGCAGCGTCGGCCCGTCGGTGAGCGCGGTGGTCGCGTTGAGGTTGGCGCCCGTGTTGGGCGAGGCCCGCAGCGCCGAGATCCCGGAGTAGCCCGCCGTGTAGTCCGGCACCCACGCGCGATCGGTGCCGCCGGACACCCCGGTCGTGATCGCGTAGTAGTCCTCGGCCTCGACGAAGATCTTGCCGTTGTTGGCGGCCGGCTCGACCAGCGGGAAGGTCGTCGGCGTCACCACCGCGCACGCGCGGTGCCACTCCTGCTCGGTGCACAGGCGGGCGCCGACCGCCTCGCACGCGGCCTCGGCCTCGGGCTCGGTGACGAACGTCCACGGCATGACGCCCTGGCGCGAGCACACGTAGGCGTTGTTGGAGCCGCTGGTGGCGGCGCGCGCGTCGGGGCGCGACGCCTCGTACTGCATGATCTCGTGGCCGCCGCCGATCGACACCCAGTCCTGCAGATCGCCGGTCAGGGCGCCGTCGTCGGTGGTGCCGTTGCAGTCGTTGTCGAGACCGTCGCAGACCTCGGTGCCCGGCGCCTGGCCGGGCGTCGTGATGACGCACACCGTCGGGCCGGTCTCGTCGGCGGCGTTGCACTGCTTGGTGCCGGTGCCCTGGCACACGCCCAGGCCGTTGTCGGCGCAGGCCTGGCCCAGCGACGGGTGCGACTCGTCGGTCCGCCCGTCACAGTCGTTGTCGACGCCGTCGCACTGGTTCTCCGGGATCAGGTCGCCGTTGGCGTCGACCGAGACGTCGCCGGTGTACTGGCAGTCCCAGCCGCCGGCGACGCAGGTCGCCACCGTGCCGGCGCAGGCGCCCAGCGTCGCGCAGATCGGCGGCGCCGCGCTGATGTCCTCGTCGACCACGCCGTCGCAGTCGTCGTCGACCAGGTTGCAGGTGTCGACCGGGCCGTTGTAGGTGCACGGGCCGTACTCGCAGCCGTTGCCAGGCAGGCCGTCGTTGTCGAAGAAGCCGGGATCGCACGACGCCACCGCGCAGCTGCCGCCGCTGCACCGCTCGGTCGCGTTGTCGAGCGTGCCGACGCAGGAGTTGCCGCAGCTGCCGCAGTTGCGGACGTCGCCGGCGAGGTCGAAGCCGTTGGTGTTGTTGCCGTCGCAGTCGTGATCGAGGTTGTCGCAGAGCTCGAGGGTCGGGCCGGTGCCGCCGACGCACTGGGTGGTGCCGCCGACGCACAGGAGCTGCCCCTCGGTGCACTCGCCGGTGCCGTTGCCGCACGGCCCCGCCGACGGGATGCCCTCGTCGAACATGCCGTCGCAGTCGTTGTCCTTGCCGTCGCAGATCTCGGGGTCGCCGCCGACCGTGCCGACGTCGCCGACGCAGTCGAGGACGCCGCCCGGCAGGCACATCGTGACGCCGGCGACGCACTCGCCGACGTCGGTGCCGCAGCTCTCGCCGCCCTCGGGGTTGCCGTTGTCGACGACGCCGTCGCAGTCGTTGTCGATGTCGTCGCACTCCTCGGCCGACGCCGGCACGCCGGTGCAGCGGAGGACGCCCGCGTTGCACTCGAAGACGCCGGTCGTGCACTGGCCGACGTCGGTGCCGCACGAGTTGCCGACCTGGGCGGCGTCCTCGTCGGTCGAGCCGTCGCAGTCGTCGTCGAGGCCGTTGCAGATCTCGTCGCCGGTGGGGATGCAGGCGTCGGCGCCGGCGCCGCCGTCGTTGGCGTCGATCGTGGCGTCGCGCCGCGGTCCGTCGATGACGCCGCCGTCACCGTCGAAGCAGTCGATGCAGTAGTCGTTGACCGCGCACGCCGAGCCCAGCGCGGCGATCGCGGTGACCGCGACCAGCAGGACCAGGTGGCGCATCACGCCCGCCCTCCCCGGCGACGCCGCACCGCGAGCGCGGCGCCCGCCACCAGCAGGCCGCCGAGCAGGCCGCCGCCGCCACCGCCGGTCGCGCATCCGCCGCCACCGCCCGCGGTCACGAACGTGTTGCCGGCGTCGTCGCCCTCGACCATCGCGTCGGTGAAGTGGTCGACGTCGAAGCAGCTGCCCTCGTCACAGATCTGGTCGGTGCCGGGACAGTGGACGCCCAGGCAGGGATCCTGCTCGCACTGGCCGTTGACCGGGTTGCAGCGCTCGCCGCTCGGGCACTGCTGGTTGCTGCACAGGTTGGGCACGCACTCGCCGCTGTCCTCGTCGCACACCCTCGTGCCATCGCAGCCGCCCGGGCACGGCTCGGGCTCGCAGGCGCCGAGCCGGCAGCGCTGGCCGTCGGGGCAGCTCACGCCGGCGCAGCTGTCGAAGCAGCCGCCGCCGACGCAGTACTGGTCGGTGGCGCAGGTGACGCCGGCGCACGGGTCGGCGACGCAGGTGCCGCCGACGCAGACCTCGTCGCCGGTGCAGCGATCGGGGAACGTGGTGCAGTCGTCGGGCCGGCACTGACCGTCGGGGCCGTAGCAGACCAGCCCGGTCGGGCAGGTCACCAGGTCGCACGACCGCACGCAGGTGCCGCCCTGGCACTCGGTCTGATCGCCGTTGCCGTCGGGCGAGCAGGTCACGCCGGCGCACGGATCGACCAGGCAGAAGTTGTCGACGCAGACCCGGCCGATCGGGCACGGGAACTCGCCGCCGGCGCACGGCTGCGCGCACTGGCAGGCGAAGCCGGCCTGGCTCGGGTGCACGCAGGTCGAGGTGCCGCCGCAGGTGTCCTCGTCGACCTGGACGTCGCAGTCGTCGTCGAGGCAGTTGCACAGCTCGACCCCGACCGGGTCGCCCTGGCAGACGTAGTTGCCGTTGACGCACACCTCGTTGCCGTTGCAGACCGTGCCGCCGCCGTCGCACGGCGGGCCCGGCGGCGCGTCCTCGTCGATCATGCCGTCGCAGTCGTCGTCGACGTTGTTGCAGGTCTCGTCGTCGACCGCGGGCTGGGCGTCGCACTGGATCGTGCCGTTGACGCACACCGTCGTGCCGACGCCGCAGGTGCTCGAGCAGTCGGCGCCGCCGGTGTCCTCGTCGACGATGCCGTCGCAGTCGTTGTCGATCGTGTCGCAGGCCTCGGTCTCGGGCCCGACCTCGCCGATGCAGGTGCCGAACATGCCGGAGCCGTCGGCCGGGCAGACGTGGGTGCCGGGGTGGCACGGGCCCTGGTTGGGGTTGCCGCCGGGGAGGTCGGAGCACGGCTCGCCGAAGCCGTCGACCGTGCCGTTGCAGTCGTCGTCGAGGCCGTTGCAGGTCTCGGCCGAGCCGCCGGTGGCGTCGCAGCCCTGCCAGACGCCGGCGACGCAGGTCTCGGTGCCCGGCGAGCACACGCCGAGGTCGGTGCCGCACGGCCGGGTCAGATCCTCGTCGACCGCGAGGTCGCAGTCGTCGTCGACGTTGTTGCACAGCTCGACGCCGAAGCAGCCCATGCAGGCGCCCTCGTCGACCAGGCCGTCGCAGTCCTCGTCGGTGCCGTCGCAGGTCTCGGCCGACGCCATGCCGCCGGGGTTGGTGATCACGCACTCGGTGCCGGTGCCGCTGGCGTTGCACACGTAGGTGCCGGTGCCGCGGCACACGCCCTGGAGCCCGTTGTCGCAGGCGCCGCCCTTGTTGGGGAAGTCCTCGTCGATCAGCAGGTCGCAGTCGTCGTCGAGCTCGTTGCAGGTCTCGAACTTGATCGCGTTCTGGATGATCTGCGAGATCGCGAGCTGCAGGTCCTCCTCGTTCTGGGCGTAGTAGCCCTCGCTGACGCCGTTGACGTCCACCGCGCCGCCCGCGTGAGCGAGGCCCTCGATCTGGGTGTCGGGCGGGGTCTGGCCGAAGCCGATCGGCTTGACCTCGATCCGGTAGTCCTGGCCATCGACGGTGGTGGTCAGCAGCGAGCTCGCCGCCGCCGTGGTGGTCGCGAACGGGGCGCAGGTCTCGTCACCGTCGGTGAGCATGATGACGATGTAGGGTCGGCACTGCGCGCCGCTCGGCAGGAAGACGTCCTTGAGCGGGTCGTTGCGGATCGGGTCGAAGCCGGCGGCGTTGGACGGCCACAGCGTGGTCGTGCCATCGGAGCCCTGCAGGCCCTGGAAGTAGCGCTTGGCGCCCTTGAGCGCGCCGGCGATCGGGGTCGCGCCGTTGGCGTAGAGATCCGGGTTGCTGGCCAGGTTCGCACCACAGGTGCCGCAGGTGAAGTCGGTCCACGTGATCACGTCGTCGTTGCCGCCGTCGACCAGGCCGGTCAGCACCTCGAGGCGGACGTCGCTCGACATCGTCGACGTGCAACCAGCGCCGGTGCCGGTGTTGCAGCCGCCGCAGCTGGCGCCGCTCATCGAGCACCCGTTGCTGCAGTCGGTGTCGTTCGTGGTCTCGCGGAAGCGACCGAGGCCGAGCACCATCTCGCCGTAGCTCGCGGCGATCTGGTTGATCGCGCACTTGGCGTGGTCGAGCTTGTTGGCGCCGCCGCCGGCGCAGCTCGGCGGCCCGACGGTGAGGGTGTCGTTCATCGACCCCGAGGTGTCGACGACGAGGAACACGTAGGGCTTGACCGGCTCACCCTGCGCATACACGGAGCCCGTGATGCCCAGGATGGTGATCAATCCCCCGATGATCGCCACAGGGAGGCGTGCGTTCATGTCCGGCCATCATATCGCAACGGCACGGTGCCCCGCGCTACCTCGATCACGCGTTCCGATGTGCGCCGATGTACGAGCGCGGCCGGCGACCGCGGCCCTGACTACGCGGACAGCAGCGCGCGGCCGACCACCTTGAGCGCCAGGATCGGCTTGACGCCCTCGAAGATCGGCAGCACCTGGGCGTCGACCACGTAGCGGCTGATCGCGTACTCCTCGGCGTAGCCCCAGCCGCCGTGCAGGAGCTGGCCGAGCTGGGTGACCTCGACCGCGACGTCGCACGCGAACAGCTTGGCCTGCGCGGCCAGCGGCGCGGCCTTGCGCTCGTCGGCGTCCATCGCCTCGGCGGCGGCGTAGGTGATCGCGCGGGCCGCGGCGAGGCGGTGCGCCATCCGGCCCAGGTGGTACTGGGTCAGCCCGAACTCGATGATCGGCTTGCCGAACTGGCCGCGCTGGGTGACGTACTCGGCGGTCTTCTCGAGCGCGGCCTGGGCGACGCCGCAGGCGCGGCCGCCGGTCTGCAGCCGGCCCGCGGCGAACCCGGCCATCTGCAGGTAGAAGCCCCGGCCCTCGCCGGCGGCCTCGCCGACCAGGTTGCCGGCCGGCACGAACCAGCGATCGAACGCCAGCGTGTACGAGTGCATGCCGCGGTAGCCGGGCGTGCGATCGGCCTTGCCCTCGAGCTTGCCGCCGGTGGGCTGGGTCGCGGTGAACTCGTGGCCGTCGAACGACGGCTTCTCGACCACGAACAGCGACAGACCGCGGGCGCCGCGCGCCGGATCCGGGTCGGTGCGGGCCAGGACCGCGATCAGATCGGCGCGGCCGGCGAAGGTGCACCACGCCTTGGCGCCGTCGATGACCCAGCCGTCGACGCCGTCGACGGTCTCGCGGGTCGCGCGGCAGCTCACCGACGCCACGTCGCTGCCGACGTTGGGCTCGGTGACCGAGATCGCCACCATCAGCTCGCCCGACGCCAGCTTGGGCAGCCAGCGCTGCTTCTGCGCCTCGGTGCCGCCCGCGATCAGCGCCTTGGCCAGGATCTCGGGGCGGGTGATCAGCGAGCCGGCAGCGGCCAGCGACGCTCGCGACAGCTCCTCGGTGGTGAGGATCATCGCCAGGTTGCCGAGCTCGTGGCCGCCGTAGCCCTCGGGGATCGACAGGCCGAAGTAGCCCAGCTCGCCCATGGTCTGGATGAAGCGCTCGGGGATCAGCTCGTCGTGGCGGTGGATGTGCTCGGCCTGCGGCGCGATCTCCTTGTCGGCGAACTGACGCACCGAGGTGCGGACCTCGGCGAGCGTCGGATCGAGCGGCCAGGTGTTGCGACCGGCGGCCTCGGCGACGGCGACGCCGTTGCGGCGCACCAGCGCCTCGCGCCCGGCGCGGCGCAGCGGCTCGGCGACCGCGGCCAGCGCGGCGTAGGGGTCGAGGCCCAGCTCCTCGGCGATGGGATCGAGGCGATCGCGCGCGGCGCGCGCCAGGTCGGCGACCGCGGCGATGGCCAGCTCGTCCATGGCGGCGCTGCCGCGACCGGCGGCACGCGCGGCCTCGGCGGCGGCGAGCACCTCGGTGGCGGCGCGGGCCTCGGTGGCGGCGTAGGCGACCCGGTCGACCAGGACCTGGTGCAGATCGATGTTGTCGCCACCGGCGGTCAGCGCGGAGGCGCTGGCGATGGCCGCGTCGGTCAGGCGGCGGGTGGCATCGGCGATGACGCGAGCGTCGTCGAGGGTGGCGGGCGCAGCGGGCGGTGACATCGCCGCCAGGGTACTACCTTCATGACGCGGTGTGCCATCGCAAAGCCGCCGACCGCCACCGCGGCGGGCTGTCGCGGATCCGGTTCACGAGCCCCGGCGAACCTGGCTCGGCGTTCGCGATCAGGTGTGGCGCTCGAGCACGCGCTGCACCGACGACGCGTAGCCGCCACCGAAGAGCACGGCGTGGACCATCAGCGGGTACAGCTGCCACAGCTCGACCCGATCGCGCCAGCCGGCGGCGAGCGGCGCGACCTCCTCGTAGGCCGCGACCAGGCGCGGCGACACCGTCCCGAACAGCGCCAGCATCGCGAGATCGACCTCGCGGTGGCCGCCGTAGACCGCGGGATCGATCAGCGCCGGCGCGCCGTGCTCGTCGACGTGGACGTTGCCGCTCCACAGATCGCCGTGCAGCCGCGCCGGCGGCTCGGCCGGGCCGGCCAGCGCCGGCAGCACCGCGGCGAGGCGGTCGACGTCGTCGAGCCAGCGGCGCGGACCGCGGCCGCGGGCGATCGCCAGCGCCGCCGTCGGACGCAGCCGGCGCTCGATCCAGAAGGTCGGCCAGTCGGCGGCGCCGCGGTTGTCCTGGGGCAGCAGCGCGAGGAAGTTGCCGTGGTCGAGCCCGAAGCCGGGCGCGCCGGCGCGATGGATCGCGGCGAGGCCACGCCCGAGACGCTCGTCGAAGTCGGCGCGCCGCGGCGCCGGCGCCAGCCACTCGAGCGCGAGGAAGCGATCGCCGTCGGCCAGCACGCGCGGCACCCGCAGCGCCGCCGGCGCGGCCAGCCACGCCAGGCCCCGGGCCTCGGCCGCGAACAGCCCGGGCGGGGCGTCGCGGTGCGACTTGACGAACACGACGCGACCGTCGCCGAGCGCGACCCGCCACGCATCGTTGACGTCGCCGCCGCCGAGCGCGGCGGCCCCGACGATCGTCGCGTCGAGCGCGCCCTCGAGGTCGCGCCGCAGCGCCGCGTCCACGGTCACGCCTCGAGCTGGCCGCGGAGATGGTCGAGCAGGCCGCGGCACGCGGCCTCGCAGATGTCGAGGACCTCGTCGAAGCCTCCCGGCCCGCCGTAGTACGGATCCGGCACCTCGGCGCCGGGCGCGGCGCCGGGCTCGAAGCTGCGCAGCAGGCGCAGCTTGTCGCGCGCCGCCGGCGTCGGCGCCATCGCCTCGAGGTTGGACAGGTTGCTGCCGTCCATCGCGACCACCAGATCGAAGCGCGCGAAGTCGTCGCCGCGGAACAGCTGGGCGCGATGATCGAGCTCGAGGCCGCGCCGCCGCGCCGCCGCCGCCGCGCGCCGGTCCGGCGGCTCGCCGAGGTGCCAGTCGCCGGTGCCGGCGCTGTCGAGGGTGACGCGATCGGCGAGGCCCGCCTCACGCACCAGGTGACGCATCACCGCCTCGGCGGTGGGCGAGCGACAGATGTTGCCGAGACAGACGAAGCAGACGCGCAGCACGCGCCGATTATGCGGCAGTGTCCGCCGTCTGCCTACATCCGTCGGTCACCGACGCGGATCATGCGACCACCTCGCCGCTCAGCCGGAGTACGATCGGGGTGCGCATGAAGTACCCCGCCCTCGCGCTGGCGGTCGCCCTGGGTGGCTGCTTCTTCGATTCGTCTGGCGTCGGCCTGCAGGCCGGCGACGGTGGCCCGATCCCGGACGCGGCGACCGACGTCGACGCCGTCGCCGGTGACGGCGGCGTCGACGCCGCGCCCATCGACGCCGCGCCCATCGACGCCGCGCCCATCGACGCCGCGCCCATCGACGCCGCGCCCATCGACGCCACGCCCATCGACGCCATGCCGATCGACGCCATGCCGATCGACGGCACGCCGCCGATCACCGACAACGTCGCTCACGTCCCGGCCGCCGAGGAGTACGGCGGCACCGCCGATCTCGCGCTCGGCGACGGCACGCTGATCGACACCACCACGCTCAGCGTCGGCATGGCGCTGCCCACCGGCGTGACCTTCACGACCTCGGCGCAGGAGGGCGCGACCGGCCCCGAGCTCGCGATCCTCCACGTCGATCACCTCACGATCTCCGGCACGGTCACGGTGCGCGGCTCGCGCGCGCTGGTCGTGATCGCGACCTCGTCGATCGACGTCACGGCCGGCGCCACCCTCGACGCCGGCGGCAAGCGACAGGTCCCCGGCGCCTCCGGCGGCGGGCCCGGCGCCGGGCCGCGTCCCGGCACCGCCGGCAGCCACAACGGCACCTTCCCCGACGGCGGCGGCGGCGGCGGCGGCCACGCCACCATCGGCGGCACCGGCGGCACCGGCGGCGGCGCCAGCGGCGGCGCCGGCGGCGACCCCATCGGCGACGCGACGATCACGTTCCTCTTCGGCGGCTCCGGCGGCGGCGCCGCGCCGTCGGTGTCGAACTGCACGATCCCGCCGCCCGGCGCCGGCGGCGGCGCGATCCAGCTCTACGCCCGCGTCTCGATCACGATCGCCGGCACCGTCAACGTCGGCGGCGGCGGCGGCGGCAGCGGCGAGAAGTGCACGAACAACTGGTCGTCGGCGTCGGGCGGCGGCTCGGCCGGCTCGATCTACATCCAGACGCCGCTGCTCACCGCCAGCGGCTCGCTCCGCGCCAACGGCGGCGGCGGCGGCGGCTCGGCTGGCAACAGCGGCAACGGCTCGCCTGGCGACGACGGCGGCGGCGGCACCGCCACGGCCGGCGGCGGCGGCGGCGGCACTTACGGCGCCGACGGCGGCGACGGCGGCCGGCCGCGGCGGCCCAGAACGGCGGCACCGCCGGCACCAGCGGCAACGGCGGCGGTGGCGGCGGCGCCGCCGGCCGCATCGCGGTCCGCACCCAGATGCCGATCAGCGGCACGTTGACGTCGAGCCCGGCCGCGGACATCGGCACGTACTGAGCCGCGGACGCGGACGCGGACGCGGGCGGCGCGACTCGCGCGTCCGCGCAGGCGACGGCCCTTACGTCGGCGCGCGGACAGACGAAGTTTGCCGCCCGTGTGCCGATCGGCCACGTTGCCCCGCGCGGCCACGGCTGCTACCGACGAGGAGGCTCGGTGGTTGGCGAGCCGAGGAGCGCGTCGCCATGTTCGATCTCTTCCCAGACCTCGCCGATCTGAACCCGCTCGGTACCAGCGCCGCGCCGCAGCCGACCGTGCCGACGCCGCAGCCGACCCCCAAGGGCACCGCCCCGGACGGGGGCGGTGGTGGCAGCGGCGGCTCGTGGCTGGACAGCCTCGGCCGCGGCCTCGAGACCGCGATCGACGTGATCACCGATCCGGTCGGCGCGATCGATCGCGTCGGCGCGCGCGCCGACCTCGACAGCAAGTTCACCGTCGTCCCCGACGACTACGCCGGCCCGCGCACGCCCAACATGGTGACGGCCGACGAGTACGACCACGTGGTCCGGACCTACAGCAACATCCGGCTGGGGCGGACCGACCTGAAGATCGACGGCAGCACCGCGAAGGATCCGGCCCAGTACCAGGCCGACATGATGGACGACATCGGCGACATCATGCAGACGTCGAGCGGCCGCACGCTGATCGACCGGCTGTCCGACAACACCAACGGCGTCGACGCCTCGGGCAACCCGATCCACCACAGCACGACGCTGCGGCCCCGCCTCGACGCGTCCGGCAACCCCGACAACTCCAACGCGGGCGAGTCGGGCAACAGCTCGCCGGGCATCGGCGCGCCGTTCGCCGACGGCACCCATGGCGTCGGCGGCGACACGTCGATCGCGATGAACCCCAACATGGACGTCAGCGCCGGCGGCGGCACCTGGCGCAGCGACGTCGCCCTCTACCACGAGATGGTGCACGCGATGCACGACACCGCCGGCACCACCGACGTCAGCACGGTCGCGGCCGACGACGGCGTCACGCGCGAGCTCAACCACGGCAACCTGTGGGGCGCCGTCGGCGAGATGGTCAACCCGGATCCCGGCAACGCCAGCGACGCTGCGTTCGGCCTCAACCGCTACGAGCACCAGGCCGCTGGCCTCGGTCTCTACGCGGACGATCCGATCACCGAGAACGCGTACCGCGCCGAGCGCAACGGGGTCGCGTTCAGCGGCCAGGGGCTGCCGGGTGACCTGACCATGCCGCAGCGCGACCGCTACGTCGGCTACACTGGCACGTACACCCCGTTCTTCGGACTGTAGCGAATGCGCGAGCTCGTGCTCCTCCTGTCCTTCGCCGCCGCGTGCGGCAAGGGCGACGCCAAGCTGGATGGCAGGCCCGACATGCGACCCACGACCGGCACCGCCGTGACCCTCGACTGGACGATGTCGCGTGACGGCGACCAGCTCCAGATCGACTACACCGTCTCCAACCCGACCCCGGCGCGCATCTACGTGCTGGACGAGCTGCCGGTCGGCGACGCGTTCGCGCCCGACGCGATCATCGTGATGGGCGATCCCGACGCGCCCGACACCGTGCGGCTGAGCCGCGCGCTGATCCGCACCCTGGAGAAGGTGCTCACGATCCCGATGCCGGGCGCGCGGGCCGTCGAGCCCGGCGCCACGCTCACCGGCACCGCTCGCGCCCCGTGGCCGCTGCGGGCCTGGCACAACTACTCGACGGTCGATCCGCTGCGCGGCCAGCCGGCCCAGGCCGTGCTCCAGATCGGCTACGTCGCCGACCCTGGCGCGAGCGGCTTCACCCAGCGCCACCTCCCCGACGGCACGACCGTCACCGTGCCGACCCCCGCCACCGTCGGCACCCAGCAGCTCCTCGTCAGCGACGCCCAGCCGCTGCCGAAGTAGGCGGCCGCAACGGCGACGCAGGGTGTCATCGCCGGGCGTCGCCTGACGTCACGGCGGCGGTGCGCGCGGCGACGCTCGCGATCGGGTGGCGGGGCTTGCGCGCCCCCGTCGTCGTGGTTATCGCGACGGACAGGCGGCCGGGCACGAGGGCCCGGCGGAGGACGAACATGATCCTGATCACCGGTGATGATCCGATCCTGGACGGCCTGTGCGACGCGCTCGAGCAGCGCGGCCACGCCCACACCCGGGCCGCGGCGCTCGACGCCAGCGAGGCCTGGACGCTGCGGCCGGAGGCCATCGTCGTCGTCGAGTCGCTGCCTCGGGTGGCGACCGCGACGTCGCCGCCGGAGCGCGCGCTGGCCGAGCTCGTCTCCGCGGCCAACGCGCCCGGGGTCCGTCGTGCGGTCATCGTGACCCCGCGTCCCGACGACGACCCCGCCCTCCGTGCGGTCCGCCGGTCCGGCATCCCGTACACGATCCTCCGACCGCGCCCGATCGCCGAGCAGCGCGGCGAGACCTCGACCCGGGTGCTGCTCGACCGTGCGCTGGCGTCCGCGCCGGCCGTCGCGGTCACGGTCGACATGGTGATCGAGGCCGTGATCGCGGTGCTCGACGGCGAGGCCTGCGGGCAGACCCGGGACATCGCGCCGCCGCCCGAGATGACGTGGAGCGAGCTGCTGGCCCGCGCCGGCGCGACGCCGAAGGCGGTGCCCCGGTGGCGCGCCCGCGTGGGGCGATGGTTCGGGGCGCGCACGCTCGACGTATCGGTCCCGCAGCCCGCCGCACCGGCGTGAGGTCCTGGGCCTGGAGGTGACCGATGGCCGCCGCAGACGAAGCTGACGTCCCGACCACGAGACTGGACCTCACCCACCTGCGCCGCGAAGCGCGCACCGCGCTCGAGCTCGCGATCGTGGAGTTCGCGCCCACCGACCTGATCGAGCGGCTCGCCCTCGCGGCCGGGCTGCTGGAGGCGCTGGCCGAGCTGCCCGCGGACAGCCCGCCGGCGATCGCGCTGGGCCCCCCGACCGCGGACCGGGCGCGCGTCGGCCTCACCATGTGGCGCGCCTGGTCCGGCAACCGCAGGAAGCTCGCGTAGCGCGAGCGCCGAACCCGACCCTCAGGAGGTGACCATGCAGCACGCCAACGACCACATGCCACGATGGATGACGGCCCGCGCCCGCACCCCGAGGCCGTGCAGGTCCTGCGGCACGCGGACCCTCCCCGAGAAGGCCGCGCTGCCGTTCTGCGACAGCTGCCTGGACTGGACCCGGCAGCGCAACCTCACCGTGTGGGACGAGCTGGGCGCGGGCGACTGAGGCGCGCGCTCGAGCACGCGCCGCCCGGCCGCTGCCACGCTGACGCCCGCCGAAACGCGCGACGCCCGGTGTCACCACCGGGCGTCGACCGCGATCAGCACCGGCGAGGCGCCGGGCGGCGGGAGCTCACTGGTCCGCGGTGCGGAGCGTGAAGTCGCCGGCGGCGTAGCCGTGGACGCCGATGTACAGCTTGCCGTTCGAGGTCGGCGTGTACGAGATGGTCTCGTTGCCCGACGTCGTCCAGGCGCGCATCAGGTACGCGTCGGTGGTCGGCGCCGCGCCCATCTGGATGTAGAGGTCGACGTCCTTCGGGGAGAAGGTGCGGACGACGATCTTGCGGCCGGCGATGACGTCCATCGAGAAGATCTTCAGCTCGCCCTGCGCCACCGTGCCGGTGGTGTCGAGGTGGGTGACCTCGGCGGGCGGCGGCACCGGCGGCGGGGTCGTGCCGCCACCACCCTCGGTGTACTCGATCTTGATGTTGAAGTTGCTGGTCGCCGCGTAGCCGTTGACGCCGACGTAGACGGTGGCCGGGCCGACGATCGTGCACTGCTCGGCGGTGCCGTTCTTGTAGGGGCGGCAGTCGTACGACGACGACGACGGCGCCGCGTTCTTGCGGACGTACAGGTCGGCGTCACCGTCGCCGTCCATCACCGCGGTCAGGTTCTTGCCGGCGGCGACCTCGAACGGGCCGTAGTGCTTCCACGCGCCCTTGGTCACGGCGCCGCTGTCCTCGACGGTCTTGACCGTGCCGCCGCCGGTGTTGCCGCCGCCGTTGGCGTCGGCGACCGACAGGTCGACCAGGTTCTTGATGTCGGCGTACTTGATCTTGCCGCCCGCGGCCGAGGTCGACGACGCGCGCACCGGCAGCCACACGAAGTCCGGATGGGCACGCTTCGACGCCCCGGTCCACTCGCCGCCGATGATCTTGCCGGCGCCGTCGAGCTCGAGGATGTAGTCGTAGTGATCCTGGCGGGTGTAGCGATCGATCGTCGAGGCCAGGTTGCCGTCCTGGCTGGCGGCCGACTCCGAGATGTAGTCGACGTCCATGTGGACGTTGAGCAGCTTGGTGGCCTTGTCGTTGAAGACGTAGGTCGACGGGATCTGGCCGCCCGAGGTGATCGCGATCGCGAAGGTGTTGGTGTTGGCGTAGCCGTTGACCGAGACGTAGACCTTGGTCGCGCCGCTCGGCACGGTCAGGTTGCAGGCCTCCTCGGGGCCCTCGGCGTAGGGCCGGCAGTCGTAGGCCGACGTCGTCGCCTGCGAGCCGAAGCGGACGTACAGGTCGGGGTCGCCCGAGCCGGTCATCGAGACCGCCAGCGACGAGCCCGGCGTCACGTCGAACGCGCCGAGGTGGGTCCACGCGCCCTTGGCGACCGAGCCGTCCTTGTTGGTGGTGGTGCCACCCTCGGGCGGGACGCCGATCAGCTTGTTGGCCTCGAGCGCCGAGACCTCGGCCTGCTTGGTGATGCGGTAGCCGCGCAGCGGCTGGTTCCAGACCTCGTCGTCCCAGGTGCGGTCGTAGACGAACGCCTCGCCCTGCTTGCCCAGGTAGTTGGTCATCAGGACGTGGAACGTGCCCGGGTTGGTGTCCTTGCAGCTCGCGCTCGAGCCGGTCGGGCGGCCGTACTTGTCGAACAGCACGCCGTTCTCGGCGTCCTCGGCGTCGACGTTGCAGCGCAGCGACACGAACCGGCTCTCGGTGCGGTCGTGGACCAGGGTGGCCAGCGCCTTGATGTCCTGGACCTTGAACTCGACGCCGTTGTAGGTGACGGCGTGCTTGGGCTCGGGGAGCAGGATCGACGCCGGGCCCCAGGCGTGGCAGATGCCCCACCAGGTCGGGATGCAGCGGCCGCTGGTCTGGCCCTCGCGCTTGGCGCAGGCCTCACCGATCGCCGAGTTGCAGTCGCTGTCGGCGGTGCACGCCGTGCGGTCGCTGTTCTCGTCGATGCCGTGGTAGCGCGACACCGCGTCCTCGACGCCGGTGACGCCGAAGGCCTCGCCGTACTTGGTCGACGCCGCCTTGCTGTTGGGGCCGGCCCACTTGTGGTTGATGCTGTCCTCGTAGACCGGCCAGTAGTTGCCGGCCCACGGGATCTTGGTCGCCTCGCCCTGCGCGGGCAGGTTGGCGGCGACGTACTCGAGGTTGCTGTTGAACAGGGCGGGGTTGTCGGAGGAGCCCCACGCCTCGGCCTTGCCGTCCGGGCCGCCCTTGACGTCGCTCTCGTCGGGCTTGAGGTCCTGATCGGCGCAGCCGGCCACGTTGCCGACGAGGCACGCGCCCAGCGCCAGGCTGACGATGGTCTTCACGGTGGTCTTCATGCCCGCCGCCTAGAGCACGCGGCGCGCCAACCGTCCGCGAGCCGGACGATCGTCCGGTGGCCGGCCCCGCGACGACCGACCCGCGGGTCAGTCCGCGAACGATCTCACCGGGTTGTGAACCCGGGTTCGGTCGGGCGTCCCGGCCGCGTCCGGGTGGCGGCCGAGGTAGCCAGGCCATCGAGATTGCCGGGGTTAGAGGTCCCCGGTACGCGGAAAACGGCTAGCCGAGGCGCCGGCGACAGGGCTTGCGGCCCCGCCGCCGGCGGTCGGGAGTGGGTCAGTTCATGGCCGCCGGCCGCAGCGCCACCGGGCGGCGCCGCAGCTCGAGCGCGGTGCCGCGCAGCACGATGCGGCGGCCCCGCAGCTCGACCTCGTCGACCGAGGCCGGCACCCAGCGCACGGCGACCGCGGGGTCGCGACCGTGCTCGAGGTCCAGCAGGAGCTCGCGGCCCATGCACAGCAGGACCACCGCGCACAGCTCGGGCTCGACCTCGAGCAGGACGCCGAGCGACGGCCAGGCGAGCTGGCGCAGCTGGGCCTCCAGCTCGTCGTCCTCGTCCGGGTCCTCGCGCAGGTCGGCGATCCACGCGCCGTAGCGCACGAAGAACTCGGTCCGCAGGTCGGCGAGCGTGAACTCGACCTCGTACGGCAGCTCCTCCAGGCCGGTCGGGTTCCGGCCGAAGGTCAGGTTGGGCGGCGACAGGGTGCTGGGATCGACGCCGACACCGGCGACGAAAGCCTTGCGAACGCGCATGGTGCTCCTCCGGTCCGCGGCGCGAGCGCCGCCAGTGGGTCGTGGAAAAAGACCCGAGGAGCGAATCGATCGTGGACGCGCGCGGCGCGGGTGCGCCGCGCGCGCTCACTCCTGGACGGTTGCGGACCGGGTGGCCCGCGGCGACATCCCTCGCCGCGCGTCGCCGACCGGTCGGAGGGACCGGTCAGTCCTCGCGCAGCTCGCCCGTCCAGTACAGGTAGTCCTGCCAGGCCTCCGGGACCGACCGCGTGCTGATGCGGATCGTCATCGCCGGTACCCAGTTGGGCTGGACCGGCTGTGACAGCAGGTGCATCCCGGCCTGCTTCGGGGTGCGACCGCCCTTCTTGCGGTTGCAGTCGTAGCAAGCCGTCACGATGTTGGTCCAGTCAGTCCGGCCACCCTGCGACCGCGGGACGACGTGGTCGTAGGTCAGCTCGGGCATGCCGGCCTTCTTGCCGCAGTACTGGCAGCGGTAGTGGTCACGCGCGTAGATGTTGACGCGCGAGAACTTCACCGGCTTGGCATGGCGCCGGAAGGCGCGAAGCAGCCGGACCACGGCCGGGATCTTGATGACGAGGGTCACCGAGCGGATGTCGTCGGTGTACTCCTCGACCACCTCGACCTTGCCGAGGAACAGCAGCGTGATCGCTCGCTGCCACGAGATGACCTTGATCGGCTCGTAGCCCTGCGAGAGCAGTAGTGTCCGGGATGTGACACCCTCCATGGTAGGCGGCTCCTTCGTTGAGTAGGCCAGGTGAGCGCCGTCGACCCTTACGGGCAGGATGCTAGCAAAGGTCTACGACGCTCAACGATTCTGCGCCACTCCCCCGTTCGGCCAGGGTGACCGGACGGTGACGTGGGCAACAGGAGCAGGTGGCGGGAATCGAACCCGCGCCGTCGGCCTGGCGGACCGTGGTGCTACCTCTACACCACACCTGCAGTTGGCCCCCGAGGGGGCCGGGTTGCGGCCACCCTCGCGGATGGCCGGTTTCAGGACGCAGGGGCCAGCGGGGGCTGGGGTCTGCGTCCATGTGGCCCTGGCCGTCGGCGTCGCACCGACGACGCGCCTCCCGGATGGTGGGCGCGCGAGACTCTCGACAGGGCGCACCGGGGCGGCGGCCCGGTGCTCGATTCGCTCCTCGGTTGTCAGAGAACGGCAGATAGATCGCGAGTGAGCACGGCAGTGCTCGGACGCAGATCGGCTGTCGCGACTCACGATCTGGACGAGTCCGATCGGGAGTCACGGGCACGAGACGTCGGTGGCGCCGGGTGCCGGCGGGACGGCGACCGAAACGGCGAAGGGCCGCTCCGGTGTGTCCCGGAAGCGGCCCTCGCGTCGTCGCGGTCGCGGTTCAGGCGACCGTCACGTCGAGGAGGACCATCCCGGGAAGGGGTTGGGACCTGCGCCCAGCCGGCACTCGTCCGCACCGCGGACGAACCCGACCGCGCCGAGCCAGGCCGAGGCCTGGATCGTGTGGCTGCAGGGGTCGTATTCGCGGAGCTTCAAGGACACGAGTGTTCTCCAGTGGGGAGTTGTTCAGTCACTAACAGACAGCGTCGTACGAGTCAAACGAAAAGCTGGTGCGGAGGATCTGATCGAAGCGCGAGTCGAGGGTCGAGGGCCGAGGGCCGAGGGCCGAGGGCCGAGGGCCGAGGGGGATCGCAACCAGATCGGGCACGGGCACGCACGGCACGGCACGACACGACACGACACGGGCACGGGCACGGGCACGGGCACGGGCACGGCACGGGCACGGGCACGGGCACGGGCACGGGCACGGCACGGGCACGGCACGGGCACGGGCACGGGCGGGTCGGGATCCACTGCGACACCGGCGGATTGCGCCGGTTCCCGGAGTGATCGCGGCGGTTCGTCGCAGGACTTGAAAGTTGTTTTCAACTTTGCTACGGCTAGTGGGTCCAACCCATGGTGCTCGCAGATGTCCAGCGAGACCGCACGGTCGCCATCGAGGCGGTCGACGGCCCGCGCGCGTTCCGCCGTCGTCTCATGGAGATGGGGCTGGTGCCGGGCACCGAGATCACGATCCGCAACGTCGCGCCGCTGGGCGACCCGCTCGAGATCGAGGTCCGGCACGGCCGCCTGTCGATCCGCCGCAGCGAGGCGGCGCAGATCCGGGTGCGCACGTGACGCCGCCGCTGGCCGGCGCGGACGACGCGCGCCTCCCCCTGGTCGCCCTCGCCGGTAACCCCAACACCGGCAAGACCAGCCTGTTCAACGCGCTGACCGGCCTGCGCGCCAAGGTCGGCAACTATCCCGGGGTCACGGTCGACCGCCGCGTCGGCCGCATCACGACCGCCCGCGGCGAGGTCGAGGTCGTCGACGTCCCGGGCTGCTACAGCCTGGTGGCGCGCTCCGCCGACGAGCAGATCGCCGTCGACGTCCTGTCGGGCATCGGCGAGCGCCGCCCCGACGTCGTCGTGTTCTGCGTCGACGCCACCCAGCTGGCGCGCTCGCTGTACCTCGTCACCCAGGCCCAGGAGCTGGGCACCCGCTGCGTCATCGCGCTGACCATGGTCGACGAGGCCAAGGACGCCGCGCCCGACCCGCGCGCGCTCGCCGACGCCCTCGCCTGCGAGGTGGTGTCGACCAACCCGCGCCGGCAGGTCGGCATCGTCGAGCTGCGCGCCGCCATCGACCGCGCGCTCGCCGCGGGCGCGGCCGAGCCGGTGTGGCGATGGACGCCGTCGCCGGGGCTGCGCGAGCGGCTCGACCAGGTCCGCGCCGCTCTGCCCGCGTCCTGGCCCCAGCTCGACGCGCTGGCGCTGTGGGCGCTGCAGAGCATCGACGACGAGGACGAGCTCGAGGGCATCGCCCCCAGCCTGCGCGACGCGGTCGCCGCCGCGGTGCCCGTCGAGGACGCGGCGCGCCTCGACGACGAGATCGTCCTGGCCCGCTGGCGCTGGCTCGACGAGCGCACCGCCGGCCTGATCCGCGCGCGCCCCGATCGCGGCCGCACCGAGCAGGTCGATCGCATCCTGCTGCACCGCGGCTTCGGCTTCCTGATCTTCGCCGGCGTGATGTTCCTGCTGTTCGCGTCGCTGTTCGCCGGCGCCGACCCCGCGATCGGCCTGGTCGAGCGCTCGTTCGGCTGGCTCGGCGATCGCGTGCGCGACGGCCTCGGCGCCGGCCTGCTCACCGACTTCCTGGTCGACGGCGTCATCAACGGCGTCGGCTCGGTGCTGGTGTTCCTGCCCCAGATCCTGCTGCTGTTCTTCTTCATCGGGCTGCTCGAGGACTGCGGCTACATGGCGCGGGTCGCGTACCTGATGGATCGCCTGATGAAGGCGATGAACCTGCACGGGCGCGCGTTCGTGCCGATGCTGTCGGGCTTCGCCTGCGCGATCCCGGCGGTCCTCGCCACCCGCACGATGGAGCGGCGCCGCGACCGGCTGCTGACGATGATGGTCGTGCCGCTGATGACGTGCTCGGCGCGGCTGCCGGTGTACAGCCTGATCATCGGCGCGCTGTTCCCGACCGCGGCGTTCGGGCTGTCGACCAAGAGCCTGCTGCTGTCGGCGATGTACCTGTTCAGCGTCGTCACCGCGCTGGTCGCCGCGTTCGTGCTGTCGCGGACGGTCAAGCCGCTCAAGGCGCGCCGCCTGCCGTTCGTGATCGAGCTGCCGCCGTACCGGCTGCCGCGCCTGCGCGACGTCGCCCGCATGATGTGGGAGAAGACCTCGGCGTTCCTGCGGGAGGCCGGCACGGTGATCCTGGCCTGCACGATCGTGCTGTGGGCGCTCTTGAGCTTCCCGCGCCACCTGCCGTCGAGCGCGCCCGACTACGACGCCCAGATCGCGGCGGCGCCGACCAGCGAGGCGCGGATCGAGCTCGAGCACCAGAAGGAGGGCGACCTGCGTCGCCACAGCTACGCCGGACGGCTCGGGCGCGCCCTCGAGCCGGCGATCGCGCCGCTGGGCTTCGACTGGAAGATCGGCGTCGGCATCATCGGCGCGTTCGCGGCCCGCGAGGTGTTCGTGTCGACGATGGGCGTCGTCTACAGCGTCGGCGCCGACGTCGACGAGGAGTCGCAGCCGCTGCGCGACGCGATGCGCGCGGCCAAGCGCCCCGACGGCCGCCCGGTGTACACGCCGCTGGTCGGCCTGTCGCTGATGGTGTTCTTCGCGCTGGCCTGCCAGTGCATGAGCACGCTGGCGGTGGTGCGCCGCGAGACCGGCGGGCTGGGCTGGCCGATGTTCCTGTTCGCCTACATGACGACGCTGGCGTGGGTGATGAGCTTCCTGGTGTTCCAGATCGGGTCGCTGCTGGGCTACTGAGGCGCCGCGTCGCGATCGCCGTCGCCGCGAGGTGATACCCTGGTCGCGACCGTGCGCTTCCCAGGCCGTCGCAAGCACAAGCACTACTTCCCGGTCCACGCCCGCGATCCGCTGTTCCAGGCGACCGGCGTCGACGGCCCCGCCGCCCGGACCCACGTCGTGGGCATCGACCAGACCCTGGTCGACATCGACGCGCGCGTGCCCGACGAGCTGCTGGCCCGGTACGCCCTGCCCCGCGGCGCGTCGACGGTGATCGCCAACGACGTCGCCGCCCGGCTCTACGACGAGCTGCTCGGCGGCGGCCTGATCTCGTACGAGTTCGCCGGCGGCACCGTCGGCAACACGCTGCACAACTACTCGCTGCTGGCCGACGACGCGTCGATCCTGCTCGGGGTGATGAGCGAGACCATCCGGGTCGGCACCTCGGGCTACCGCTACCTGTCGAACACGTCGAGCCGGGTCAACCTCGATCACCTGCAGCCCGTCGACGGCGCGATCGGGCGCTGCTTCGCGCTGGTGACGCCCGACGGCGAGCGCACGTTCGCGATCAGCGAGGGCCAGATGAACGGGCTGCGGCCCGACAGCGTCCCGCCGGCGGTCTTCGACGACGCCTCGGCGCTGGTGATCTCGTCGTACCTGATGCGCGGCCAGCCCGGCGATCCCATGCCCGACGCCACGATGCGCGCGATCGAGCTGGCCCGGGCGCGCGGCGTCCCGGTCGTGCTCACGCTCGGCACCCGCTTCGTGATCGCCGAGCGCCCCGGGTTCTGGCGCGACTTCATCGCGGCGCACGTCGACGTCGTCGCGATGAACGAGGAGGAGGCCGAGGCGCTGACCGGCGAGGCCGATCCGCTGCGCGCGTGCGAGCGCGCGCTCGATCTGACCGAGCTGGTGCTGTGCACCGCCGGCGCCGCCGGCCTCTACCTCGCCGGCCACACCGACGACGACGTCAAGCGCGAGACCCGCTACCCGCTGCTGCCCGGCGCGATCCCCGAGTTCAACCGCCACGAGTTCAGCCGGCCGATGCGGCGGGCGGCGTGCACCGCGCCGCTCAAGGTCTTCGCGTACATCGCCCCGTACCACGGCGGCCCGGCGCGGATCACCAGCACCAACGGCGCCGGCGACGGCGCGCTGGCGGCGCTGCTGCACGACATGTCCGCCAACCGCTACCACCGCGCCAGCGTGCCCAACTCGTCGAAGCACGTCCGCGAGTTCCTGACCTACTCGTCGATGAGCCAGGTCTGTCGCTACGCCAACCGGGTCAGCTACCAGGTGCTCGCGCAGTCGGCGCCGCGGCTGACCCGCGGCCTGCCCGAGCGCGAGGAGGGCCTCGACGACGAGGCCTACTGGGCGCGCTGAGCCGGCGGCAGCGGGATCGACAGCACGACCGGCAGGTGATCGCTGACCACCTGCTCGTACCAGGGCTGCTCGCGATCGAGCGGCGGGATGACCGCGCTGACGTCGCCGACCTCGTCGAGCAGGCCGGCGCTGGTCACGATGTGATCGATCAGCGCCCCCGACGGGATGAAGCTCGCGGTGTGGGCGGCGGCCAGGGCGCTGGTGCGGAACCGGTAGCGATCCGGGGCGTCGAGCAGCGGCGCCAGGACGATGTCCTCGGGCGCGCCGTCCTCGGGCGCGAGGTCCTCGTTGTAGTCGCCGAGCAGGATCAGCTCGTCGTCGCCGCCGCCGTCGATCTCCGCGCGCATCCAGGCGTCGAGGGCGCGCACCGCGCTCTGGCGGCGCTGCCGGTCCTCCGGGGCCTCGCCGGCCTTGAGGTGGATGCCGACGAGGTCGAGCGTCCAGCCGCCGGCGACGGTGGCGTGGACGCGCAGCGGCGGCCGCGGGAAGGTGTACGAGTCGGTCGCCAGGATCATCTCGGGCTCGGACAGCGTGACCACGTCCTCGCGGTACAGCATGCCGATCTTCTGGTAGCTGGTCGCGGTGTAGCGGTGCGGCGACAGCACCGCGGCGTAGCCGGGCAGCCGCGCGACCAGCTCGTCCCAGGCGGCGACGCTGGAGATCTCCTCGACCACGACGATGTCGAGGTCCATGCTGGCGACGAGATCGGCGACCAGCGCGACGGTCGAGTCATCCTTGGGGAACCACTCGATGTTCCAGCACGCGACGTCGAGGGTGTCGGGGCCGCCGACCGGGTCGACCAGATCGGTGCGCGGCGGCCGGAAGCCGGCGTCGCCGGTGAGCCCGGCGTCGGGCGCGGCGTCGTCGCGCAGCAGATCGCAGCCGGCGCCGAGCGCCGCGGTGGCCGCGATCAGGCCGCCGAGCATCCAGGCGGTGGCGGCGGCGCGGCGCGAGGTCACGTCGACGGCATACCACGGGCGCCCGGCCCGGCGATCGCCGATCACGCGCCCCGCGCCCGCGCGATCGCCCGCGCGATGCGGACGCCGTCCATCGCGGCGCTGACGATGCCGCCGGCGTAGCCGGCGCCCTCGCCCGCCGGGTACAGCCCGGCGAGATCCGGGCTGGTCAGGGTCGTGGCGTCGCGCGGCACCCGGACCGGCGACGACGTCCGCGACTCGACGCCGACCAGCACGGCCTCGTCGGTGACGTAGCCGCGCATGCGCGCGCCCCACGCCCGCAGCGCCTCGCGCAGCCGCGGCGCCAGGGCCAGGCCGGTGGCGGCCAGGACCTCGCCGACGTCGCCGGCGGCGAGCCCGGGCTGGTACGAGGTGTCGGGCACGGTGGTCGAGCCGCGGCCGCGCACGAAGTCGGTGACCCGGGTCGCGGGCGCGCGCAGGGCGCCGCCGCCGGCGATCGCCGCGGCCTGCTCGAGCCGGCGCTGGACCTCGAGGCCGGCGCGCGGCCCGCGCAGGCCGAGCGCGGCGACGTCGTCGACCTCGACGCCGATGACCAGGCCCGAGTTGGCGTACGGCGAGTCGCGCCGCGACAGGCTCATGCCGTTGACCACCAGGCCGTCGGGCTCGGTCGACGCCGGCACGATCCAGCCGCCCGGGCACATGCAGAACGAGAACACGCCGCGCTCGACGGTGGCGGCGCCGGCGCCGGCCGCGGCCGTCGCGCCGACGATCGGCGCGCGGCTCTGGTGCACCAGCTTGTACGCGGCGGCGCGCAGCCGGGGGTGGCCGGCGGCGCGGCCGTACTGCTGGGCGTCGATGATCGGCTGCGGGTGCTCGACGCGCACGCCCATCGCGAACGACTTGGCCGCCAGGCCGACGCCGGCGGCGGCCAGCCAGTCGAAGACGTCGCGCGCCGAGTGGCCGGCGGCGACCACGACGGTGCGCGCGGCGATCGTCGTGCCGTCGGCGAGCTCGACGCCGGCGACCTCGCGGCGGCCGTCGCGGACCTCGACGCCGAGGCCGGTGACCCGGGCGCCGAAGCGGAACTCGACGCCGCAGGCCTCGAGCCGCTCGCGCAGCGCGGTCACCACCTGGGGCAGCTTGTTGGAGCCGATGTGAGGGCGAGCGTCGACCAGGATGCGCTCGGGCGCGCCGTTGCGGACCAGGACCTCGATGACGTCGCGGACGTCGCCGCGCTTGTGGGCCCGCGTGTACAGCTTGCCGTCGGAGTAGGTGCCGGCGCCGCCCTCGCCGAAGCAGTAGTTGCTGTCGGGGTCGACGACGCCGTGGCGGGTCAGGCCCTTGAGGTCCTTGCGGCGGGCCTGCACCGGCTTGCCGCGATCGAGGACGATCGACGCGATGCCGTCGCGGGCCAGCTGGTAGGCGCAGAACAGGCCGGCGGGGCCGCCGCCGACGATCACCACCGGCGCGCCGGCGACCTCGCGCGGATCCGGCGCGCCCAGCGGCGGCGGCGCGGCGGGGGCGAAGCCGATCGTGAGGTGGAAGCGGACCCGGCCGCGGCGGGCGTCGATGGCGCGCCGCCGGACCTCGATCGGCGCCAGGGTCGCGACCGCGACGCCGAGGCGCGCGGCGACCCGGGCGCGCAGCGCGGCGTCGTCGTCGGGCTCGTCGAGGCCGAGCTCGAGCTCGACCTCGAGGTCGTCGTCGGGGGCGGCCATCAGGGCTGATCGGGGCAGCGGTCGCCGCCGGCCTGCACGGTGATCGTGCCGAGGCCGAGCTCGCCGTCGAGATCGCGGTACGCGGCGCGGAGCCCGACGAAGAAGTCGACGTGCTCGCCGACGATGCCGCCGCCGGTGTCGGCGGCGACGACGCAGCCGTCGTGGACGAACTGGCCCCAGCCGGCGTCGCCCGGCATGGTCACGCCGTCGAGCTCGGCGAGGTAGATGCCGGTGCCGTAGGCGATGACGTCGCGATCGACGGCGATCGAGCGGAACGGCTCGAGCGCGCGGTTCTGGACCCCGTAGCCCCAGGGGTGGGCGTCGTCGGCCTCGGCGTAGCACGGCGTGGTCGCGCACGCGCAGGCGCCGGCGACGTTGAGCAGGCGACCGTCGAGCAGCCGCCCGGTGCCCTCGAGCGCGATCGCGTCGGCGAAGTCGGCCGACACCGTGGCGAGCAGGCCGCAGCTCTCGTCGTAGAGCGCGGTGTCGGCGGGGCCCGGGTGCTCGCCCTCGGACGCGACCCAGTAGTAGGTCAGCTGGAAGGTGCCGAGGACCTCGCCCGGGGGCGTGACGTTGGCGTCCGCGGGCAGGGCGGCGTCGGGGGCCAGGTCGCCGGCGTCGGGGCCGTCGTCATCGCCGCCGGCGGGCCCCGCATCGCAGGCGCACACCAGGGTCAGGAGCAGGGCGAGGCGGCGCACCGGTCCGGCATCCTGCCAGACTCGGGGGACCGGCCGCCAGCCGGCGCGCGCTGGCCGATTCTGTCCTCGACAAGGCGCTCCATTTCAGCTATTTATATTTTACGAATGAACGTTCGGTCGCAAAAACAAGGGCGTGGACGGCCCCGGACCGGGGGCAAGCGCGACGACATCATGGACGCCGCCCTGGCCCTGTTCGCCGAGCGCGGCTTCCACGGCGCGGCGATCCCGGATATCGCCGAGCGCGCCGGCGTGGCCCCGGCGACCATCTACAGCCACTTCGCCGGCAAGGTGGAGCTGGTCAACGAGCTGTACCGGCGGGCCAAGCTGGCGCTGGGCGCCGCGCTGCTCACCTCGGTGCCGGCGGCGGCGCCGATGCGCGACCAGTTCGCGGCGCTGTGGCGCGCCCTGGTCCGGTTCGCGCGCGAGCAGCCGCGCGCGTTCGCGTTCCTCGAGCTGCACCACCACGGCGACTACCTCGACGACGCCAGCCGCGCCCTCGAGCTGCGCGTGCTGACGCCGATCGCCGAGGTCCTCGAGCTCGGCCGCCGCCGCGGCGTGACCAAGGACCTGCCGCCGCACCCGCTGATCGTGACGGTGTGGGGCGCCTTCGTCGGGATGATCAAGGCGGCGCGGCTCGGCTACTTCGAGCTGTCCGACGACGTCTGCGCGCAGGTCGAGGCGACCTGCTGGGACGCGATCCGCGCGCCCGCCCCCGCAACAGGAGAGACCCGGTCATGAACACCCAGACGATCCCGCCCTCGCCCGCGCCGTCCGGCGCCACCGCCGCGCCGTCCGGCACCACCGCGGCGTCCCCCGCCGACGCCGGCGCCGCGCCGCGCGACCTCGACGACCTCGCCGCCCTCGACGTCGCCACCCTCGAGGCGGTGTACCGACGCGGCACCGTGCCGTCGTCGCTGCACGCCCTCGACGGCAGCCCGCGCTGCCGCATGCTCGCGGTCCGCGGCCTCGATCACGGCGCCGCCGGCGGCGCGATCCGCGGCCTCGCCGCGGCGCGCTTCTTCCCGTGGGCCGGCAAGAGCTTCGAGGCCCGCGGCGACGACGCCGGCACCGGCATCAACCGGGTCCGCCTGGCCGGGACCCGACGCTGGTTCCCGTTCGAGACCCGCGTCGAGGCCTCGGCGATCGACGGCGCGCCGTGCATCCTGCTCGACTACGACCTCGCCGCGAACCCCAAGCCGATCCGCATGATCCGCGACGAGCTGCGCGAGGTCGCGCCCGGGCTGTTCCTCGGCCCGGCGATGCTCGACACCGGCAAGGGCGACCCGCGCCTGGTGCTGTTCTTCGCCTGCCACGTCGGGAACTGACGGCGCGGCGGGCGACGCTACGATCCCGCGGACTTGCGATATCGAACGCAACCCGGGCCGGCATGGCGTCGATAGCGGCCGCCATGAGCCAGGATCGGACCGACGACCGAGCCGTTGCCCCTGCCGCGAAGTCCGACGCGACCGACGCCTCGGCGAGCCGCCCCCGTCGCGCCGCGCCCGACGAGATCGACACGATGGCCGCCAGCGTGGTCGCGGGTGCAACGGCGGGCGCCGCCGCCGCGTCCGCGGCCCCGGCCCCGGGGGCGGCCCGACTCACCCCGGACTTCGGCGGTGGGACGCCCGATCTGGGCGAACGCCGACCAAGGTCGGCATCTTCAGCGCGACGCTCACGGTGTCGGCCTGGTGGGTCGACGGCCACACCGAGACGCGGACCCTGACGCTCACGGCCACCGCGCGCGAGCTGGACCAGGTCGGCAAGCGGGGCGAAGTGCTGGACGTCGGGACCGACGAGATGGACGCCGACCTGGCGCGAGCCGGTGGCGACGATGTCTCCGCGAGGGGGGTCCTCGATCTGACGCTCGATGTTCCCGGACGAGGAGCGCGCGTGATCCGTGCTCGACTTGCCGGCATCGCCGCCGAGATCGTCGCCCGGCTCAACGACCGGCCCCTGCGCGACCTCGGCATCCCGATCCGGTTCATCCTCGGCGATCGCGTCGAGAGACCGACGATGATCACCGTCGACGAGGCCGGCCGGGTCCGTGCCGAAGGAGACTACGGCGCCCTCGCCAGCCACGGCGACGACGCGGCCAGCGCGACGAACGAAGCGCAGGCGTTTGCCGGCACCCAGGCGCTGGTGGACCGCGTGATGGCACAATCGCTGGCCACCATGGGCATCAAGGTCGAACACGACGACTCGACGGGAGAGCGGGCGTGACGGGGTGGACCCCGTCCGCCCGCCTCGGCCTGGGCGGCGTCGTGGCGGTCGCGCTCGCCACGTCGCCGGCCTGCGATCGCGACGCGCATCGGGGGCCTCGTCGCGACGCCTCCGACGCCGCGCCCAGGGCTCCGATCGACCAGCTCGTGCTCGTGAGCGCCGGCTGGTTCACGGGTGGGTGTCTCGGCATGATGGGAGACCGCGATGAGCTAGAGGAAGTCCGGGCCAGGGCAGAGCGCTGCGTGATCCTCGCCCCGCCCCGGCGGCTGTGGTTGTCGGCGTTCGAGGTTCAGCGCCGTGAGGTGAGCACCGCCGACTACCTGGCGTGCGTCGCGGCGAACGCCTGCCAGGATCAAGACCTTCTCCGCCTGCGCAGCCGCGATCCACGGTCTCCCGCCGAGGTCCCGCACCACGAGGCTGACGCGTACTGCCGATGGCGCAACCTGCGCCTGCCGTCGGCCGCGGAGTGGCAGAAGGCTGCGCGCGGCACGGACGAGCGTCTGTTTCCGTGGGGTGATGATCCGCCAGACTGTCTGCTCGCGGCGATCAACGCACCCGGCTGCGACGGCTTCGGCCCGGTTGGCCAGCACCCTCGAGGTCGCAGTCCTTTTGGTGCCGAGGACATGTTCGGGAACGCAGACGAGTGGGTCGCGGATCGCAGTCCCGCGAAGCTCGATTCCGTCCACGGGCAACCAGTATTCGAGAGCGAAGCGACGGCGGCGCACATCGTCTTGCGCCTGGTCCGGAGCTCGATCCGTGTCCGCTGGGCCGACCACACCGCCGTGGATCCAGCGGGTCCACGTGGTGCCAGCGACGCGGAGGGCCAGGGGGACTACCTCGCGCTCGGCGCACCGGGCATCGCCGATGCCTTCCCGGCTCGAGCGGACTCTCGCCTGGGCTTCCGCTGCGTCCGTTCGGTGCCCGGACCCACGCCCCCGTCACCCCTCCCGGTGCTGATCGACGACCCTCCCACCCCAGCCGGACGCGCTCCATGACAGAGCCAACGACCGTCGCGCCCTACCCGACCGGAGTCAGCGGGTGACGATGCGGCGAAGCAGCGCCTGGATGCTCGCGGTGACCAGCGCCTCCCTGACGTGCTCGCCCGCCTGCGGTCGGGATCGCCGCTCGAGTCCACCTGCGCACGACGCGACACCGGCCAGCGTGATGCTGGCCGACGACATGGTGCCGGTGCAGGCGGGATGGTTCACCGCGGGCTGCACGGGCGCGGTCGTCGGGCCCACGACCCGACCCGAGACACCAGAGATCTGCGTCGTCCTGGATCCACCGCGCCGGCTCTGGCTGTCGTCCTTCGAGATCGATCGCCGCGAGACCCCCCGCGGCGAGTATCGTAGGTGCGTCGACGACGGGGCCTGCCCGGAGCCGCGAGTGCCCGCCCTGGAAGGCGACGAGCGGGTTCCCGTGGAAGTGGAGCACGCCGGAGCCGCGGCGTTCTGTGCGTGGCGGGGCAAGCGCTTGCCGACAGCGCTCGAGTGGCAGAAGGCCGCGCGCGGCACGGACGACCGGATCTTCCCCTGGGGCGACGATCCGCCGACATGCTTGCTCGCGGCGGTGGCACTACCCGGGTGCGACAGTCTCGTGGCCGTGGGTCAACACCCACGTGGGCGCAGCCCGTTTGGCGCCGAAGACATGTTCGGCAACGCGGCCGAGTGGGTCGCCGATCCGGCCACGGATGACGAGTACACCCGGGATGGTGAGATCCGCTTCACGACGGAGATCCACGACGGATACAGCATCCAGCGGGTCGACTGGGCGGCGCTCCACATCCACTGGGCCGATCCGACGCTCGTCGATCCCGCCCCCGCGCGCAGGAGCGGGCCAGAGGCTGACCGCGAATACGTCTACATGGGTGCGCCCACGATCGACGATCGCAGCCATGGCGGCGCTCGGACTCGCGTCGGCTTTCGCTGCGCGCGGTCGGTCACGGGCCCACCGCCCCCCGCGGCTCCGGTCGCCCCGGACCGCACGGGACCCGCAGGCGGGGACGCGCCCCATGACTGAGCCGACGACCCTCGCGCCCTACCCCGACGCGGCGACGCACGCGCACGACGAGCTGCGGCTGACCGGGATGCTGGCGGCGCGTGCCGTGGCGCGCGGCCGGCGCGAGGGCTGGCTGCCCGGCGCCGGGCCGGCCGGCGACGCGGCGGCCGACGACGACGCGAGCGTACGCGAGCTGTTCACGCGCATCGAGAGGCGCCTGGCCCGCGGGCGCGAGCTCGGGGCGACGCTGGCCATGGACGTGCTGCGACAGCGGCTCGCGCTGACGCTCGGGGAGCAGCGCGTGGTGTGGGCGCTGGTCGGCTACGACCTCGACCCGCGGCTCCGGCAGCTGCTGCGCGCGCTGAGCACCGAAGACGGGCCAGGGATCGCGATCGGCGCGCTCATGGCGTTGCTGTACGAGGACGCGCGTTGATGGTCGAGGCTCCGGTGAAATGCAGTGTCGGCCCGTCGGCGGCGGCGTCGAGGTAGCTGGCGAGGCCGTTGCTGGGGTCGACGTCCAGGCACTTCTCGGCCGTGGTGGAGCAGCCCAGTGGACACACGATGGCCTGCTCGACGGCGCCGTTGGGATCGCAATCGACGTAGATGCCGAGGTCGTCGTCACAAGCGATCGAATCAGGGACACACGGCGGGGACGCATCGGGCGCTGAATCCGGTGCAGCCACCGAGGCGTCCGGCGGTCCCGCATCGAACTCGACATCCGGGGGCTTGTCGAAGCAGCCTGCGACAAGCACAACACCAAGCACATACACGCGAAACATCGGAAGATCACGCACGGCCTGACATACGTATCACAACACGCCGCGGCGCGATTTCCGTTCTGAACTCGGACCCTTGTGCTGGGGCGAACCGCGACACTCAAGACGGCAAACGTCTGTCAGGTTGCCAACAGTTGACACATTGATCACGGACGGGGTACTCCCGGCGCTTCACTTACCGCTGGAAGATGGAGAAGACCCCGATGCGCCTCGTCACCCGTTTTGCCGCTCTTTCTGTGTTTCTGTTCGCCGCTGCCTGTGGTGGGGACGATGGTGG
The DNA here is from genome assembly GCA_020633495.1 of Kofleriaceae bacterium. Taxonomy (GTDB): domain Bacteria; phylum Myxococcota_A; class Polyangia; order Haliangiales; family Haliangiaceae; genus WYBA01. The sequence goes on from JACKDR010000009.1 coordinate 122,312, forward strand.
TGGCGACATCACCCTGACCCCCGACGCCGACACCACGCCGAGCCCGGACGCCCCTCAGCAGGTCACCTGCACCGCGGATTCCAGCTACGGCACCGTGACCCCGGCCCAGCAGTTCGGCCAGGCGGACGCCGCGACCAACCCAACGCAGCTGGTCTGGGGCGCGACCCTCAACGCCGACACGATGCCCGACATCGTGCAGCTCGAGCTGTACAAGGGTCTCGGCGCGTTCACCAACACCGAGATCGTCCCCGGCAACTACCCGCTGACGGGCGAGGAGCTCAACTACGAGACCTGCGGCGTGTGCGTGATCTTCTACACGGATGCTGATCTCAACGGCACCGCGTTCGCCGACAACTACTTCGTCACGGGCGGCACCGTGAACATCACGTCGGTGTCGCCGAACATCACCGGTACGCTGACCAACTTGACCCTCGAGCACGTGACGATCGACGAGGCCAACAACTACCACTCGACGCCGGTCGGTGACGGGTGCAACTCGGCTATCACGTCGCTGGCCTTCGACGCCACCGTCCAGACGCAGTAGCACCAAGCCGGTCCGCCCGGCGGCGCCTACTGCGCCGCCAGGATCCGGAAGCCGTGGGCCGGGACGGTCACGTCGACCGTCCCGCCCGCGCCCACCGTGAACGTCGCGCCGTCGGTGCCGGGCGCGATGTCGACGAGGGTGGTCCCCGAGGGGAACGACGTCGTCATGCAGGCACCGCCGTCGGCGACCGGGGCGCAGGTCTCGCTGTCCTGGTCGCTGGTGTTGAGCACCGCCACGAGGGTCTCGTCGGCGGAGCTGCGCTCGTAGGCCAGGATGCCGGCGTCGCGGCGCGCGCCGGCGACCTCGGTCGACCACCGCGGCTCGACGGTGCCGCGGCGCAGGGCGTCGTGGTCCTTGCGCAGCTGGATCAGGTCGTGGACGAGCTGGAACTGCTCGTGGTCGGTGGCCCACGGCGCGAGCCCGGCCTCGGGGTTGCCCAGGCTCATGTCCTCGCGGTTCTTGGGGTCGACGCCGCCGTCGAACAGCTGCTCGGTGCCGTAGTAGACGCACGGGATGCCGTCCCAGGTGAACAGGAACCCGAGCGCGGTGCGCAGCTGCGCGACCGACGCGTCCTCGAACAGGAACCGCGGCAGGTCGTGGTTGTCGAGGAAGTTGACCAGCACCTGCTGCGGCGCCAGGCCGATGCCGCCGTCGGCGGACGCGGCGTGCGGCGTGCCCTGGTAGGTCGGGCCCGCGGGGTAGCCGTTGGCGGCGCAGAACGCGTCGGTCGGGTTGCGGCCGGTGCGCGAGTTGAACAGGCACTCGAGGTTCTTGGTCGGGGCGTCGTGCTTGAAGACCGGGACGATGCCCCGGTAGTACTGGCTGAAGTAGAAGACCGAGTCGAAGCGGCCGAAGTCGCCGTCGGCGTCGGTGCCGCCGAAGGTGTAGCTGCCGATCAGCGCGTCGTTGCCGTCGAAGGCCTCGCCGAAGATGAAGAAGTTCTGCTTGCCGAGCGCCTTGGCCTTGGCCCGGATCCGGTTGGTGAACTTGCCCCAGAAGCCGCGCAGGTTGCGGTTCACCTCGGGCCGGTCGATGTGCTTGACGGTGTCGATGCGGAAGCCGTCGAAGTCGGCGGCCTCGATCCAGTACTCGAACGACCGGGTCAGGGCCTCGGCGACGTCGGCGTTGTCGGTGTCGAGATCCTTGAGGCCGCCGGGGAAGTCGCCGGTGGTCTCCTGCTCGCGGACGAAGTCGCGCGAGTAGTCGCCCTCGTGCCACCAGGTGTAGACGCGGCCGCGCCGGTGGTACCAGGTGGGATCGTCGAACCACGGCTTGTCGTCGGGCCAGCCGAACCACGCGGGCGGCCGCGTCGGCGGCACCCGGTTCTGCGCCGGCCAGTTGGTGAACCGGATGTCGGCGGTGCCCGAGAAGCCCAGCGAGCTCCAGCCCTGGATCATCCGCGGGTCGTACTCGGGATCCCACTCGATGATGCGCTCGAGGTAGTCCTTGCCCTTCTCGCAGTAGACCTGCTCGTCGGGGCTGCACTCGGCGGCACGCTCGGGGTTGAGGCAGATCTGGACGCAGGTGTGGGACAGGCCGCCGCCCGACAGCCAGTCGTCGGGGCGCCCGTTGCCGTTGATGTCGTAGAAGAACAGCTGGCCGACGTGGTTGGTGACGACGTCGAGGATCACCAGCATGCCGTGGGCGTGGGCGGCGTCGACCAGCTCGCGCAGCTTGTAGAGGTCGCCGAAGTGCGGGTTGGTGCGCAGGAAGTCCTGGGTCCAGTAGCCGTGGTAGCTGGCGAACCCGGCGTCCTCCTCGGTGTTCTTGACCACCGGGCTGATCCACAGCGCGGTGACGCCGAGCTCCTCGAGGTAGTCGAGCTTGTCGATGACGCCCTGCCAGTCGCCGCCGTGGTAGCGGCCCGGCACGCTGGGCTCGACGTTCAGGTCGTTGTCGGGGTCGCCGTCCTCGAAGCGGTCGACGACGATCTGGTAGATGACCTGGTCGCGCCAGTCGACGTCCGCGTTGGCCTGGTGCGGCATGTCGAGCGGGTTGTCGAGGTCGCCGGCGCCGCCGCACGACAGCGTCGCGGCGACCAGGGCGATGGCCAGGGTGGTGGTGGCGGCGCGCCGCGTCGTCTTGGAGATCTTCATGGACAGCCTCACCGGGTCGACGAGTTGAACCACCACTCGGCCTGGACGCCGAGGAAGTGCACCGTGGAATGCGCCCGCCGCGGGTCGTCGATCGCGTAGGCGTCGAGAGCGGCGTCGTTGAGCTTGGCGATCCGCCACACCAGCCGCAGCTGCGGCCGCGACCACGCGCCGCGGCCCATCGGGGCGTAGACGATCATCGGGGCGACCTGGAACACCGCCGGGTCGGCGGCGAGCAGCGTCGTCGGCGACAGGCCGCGCGGGAACCGGGCCTGGTAGCTCACGTCGACGCCGGCCATGACGTCGCCGGCGACCGCGACCTCGGGCCGGATGTCGGCGGCGTACTCCCAGCCGTCGTCGCGATCCATCGTCGAGGCGTCGGCGTCGACGAAGCGGCGGGTGTAGGCGCCGGCGATGACGTGGCCCCAGCCGTCGCCGTAGGCGCCGGCGGCGCCCAGGACCAGCTCCGAGGCGCCGGGCCAGGCGGCGAGCGAGCCGTCGAGGCCGGTCGCCGGGGCCAGCTCGTCGAACGCGGTCAGGCCCTTCGACCAGCGCGCGAACAGGTTGGCGTGGGAGCCGGAGTCGGCGCCGCCGAAGCCCCAGGCGCCGAGCTGGAGGCCGAGCGTGGCGCCCCAGTCCTGGGGCAGGTGCTCGAGCGTGTCGTCGTTGCGGCGGCGATCGCCGGACGGCAGCGACTGCAGCTCGCCGTAGACCTTGACCTTGCCGTCGACGCCGCCGGGCAGGCCGAGGTGGTAGGTGGCGTAGCTCGACGCGATCAGGCGCTGGCGGTCGAGCGTGGTCACGGTGTCGGCGCCGAACTCGGGGTCGGCGACCTGCTCGGTCTGGTACTGGAACGGATCGAGCAGGCGGTTGACGCCGGCCTGGACCGCGACGTCGAGGTCGCCGCGCGCGACGCTGGCGCCGCCGCCGACGGTGTTGAGCTCGTCGAGCGGCCACCAGTCGAACAGGTAGATGTCGTCGCCGCGGTACATCCGCGAGCCGGCCCACAGCGTGATGCCCTGGGGCGTGCGGGCCTCGAGGAACAGGTTGCGCAGCGCGGGCCGGGCGTCGAACTGGCCGGTGTAGTGGAACAGCGTGTCGTCGAACGCCAGCGTCGTGACCGTGCGCATCTTGACGCCGCGCGGCGTCACGAACCGGTAGTAGAGGTCGGTCTCGACGTAGCTGGGCTCGACGATCCGCGGCGCGTGGGCGACGACGGCGATCTTCTCGGGCGTGCCACCGCGCAGGTCGCTGCCGGCGAGGACGCGGCCGTAGGAGCCGAACGCGAACCCGGTGGGCTCCGCCGGCGCGTCGGCGTCGGCCTCGGCGACCGGCCGCGGCGCGGGCGCGACGTCGACCGGCGCCGACGCCGGCGCCGGCAACGCGATCGTGTCGTCGGGCACCTCGTCGACCGGGCGCCGCGACGCGTCGGCGTCGTCGGGCGAGGTCTCGTCGGGCCCGTCGTCACCGGGCGCCGGGGCCGGCGTGCCCTCGGGCACGTCCTCGGACCCCGGTCCGGGCTCGGACTCGGGCTGGGCCAGCGCGGAGCCGGCCAGGGCGAGGAGCACGAACGCGCTCGAGCCGTAACGGAGCGGTGACATCCAGGTGGAAAGCAGCATGAAACGTGCCCGATTCAATCACCTCTACGCCCGCCTAGGTGCGTCGCGGCTGGCGCACCGACGTTGCCGATCGCAACGCGACCGGGCGCCCCGCGTCGGCGCTGGCAACGGCCCCGTCACCAGGTTCTCTGTAGTTGCCAGCGACGCCCGCTCATCCGCGGGGTTGGCGTCGACATTCACACCTCGGGCGGCGGCGCGCCGGTGGCACACTGCTTGAAACCGTCCCGACTCATGCGCCGTGCCCTGCTCGCCATCCTCACCCTCGCGCTAGCCGCTTGCCCGGCCGCGCAGGACCACCCCGGGGATGACGACACCGGCATCGACGGCGGCATCACCGATGCCTCGGCGCCCGACGCGTTCCAGGCCTGCACCACCGCGCAGCCGACCTGCCAGGTCACGATCCACTACACGGGCTCCGGTAGCTCGGTGGAGCTGCACGGCGACTTCGCCCCCGACGGCTGGGCCGTCGGCGTCCCGATGACCCAGGTCGGGGGCGAGTGGCAGGTCACGCTCGACGTCGACGACGAGCAGGTGATCCTCTACAAGTTCGTGGTCGACGGCGTGTGGATGGCGGACCCCGACAACCCGAACGGCTCGCCCGACGGGTTCGGCGGCATGAACTCGGTGCTCAAGGTCGACTGCGACCACTGCCCGTCGCGCCCCGCGATCGACTGGCGCGACGCGGTCCTCTACTTCGTCATGATCGATCGGTTCGCCAACGGCGACAGCGGCAACGACTCGCCGCTGGGCCTCGAGCCGCCGGCCGACTACGAAGGTGGCGACCTGGTCGGCCTGCGCCAGAAGATCGAGGAGGGCTACTTCGAGGACCTCGGCGTCAACGCGCTGTGGATCACGTCGCCGCTCGACAACGCCGACGGCGCCGGCGTCGGCGCCGACGGGCACAACTACTCCGGCTACCACGGCTACTGGCCCAAGGACCTCGACTCGGTCGAGTCGCGGATCGGCACCGAGGCCCAGCTCGAGGACGTCGTCCGGGTCGCGCACGAGCACGGCCTGCAGGTGATCCTCGACTACGTCATGAACCACGTGCACGAGGAGAGCCCGGTCTACCAGTCGCACCAGGACTGGTTCTGGCCCAACGACAACGGCGCCGGCGGCAACTGCGTGTGCGGCTCGGGCTGCAGCTGGGACGACAGCTACCAGCGCAAGCGGTGCTGGTTCACCTCGTACCTGCCCGACTTCAACTTCACCAACGGCGACGCCCGCAACTACTCGGTGTCCAACGCGATCATGTGGGCCAAGAAGATCGGCGCCGACGGCTACCGGCTCGACGCGGTCAAGCACATCGAGGACAGCTGGCTCACCGACCTGCGGGCGCGGCTCAACGCCGAGGTCCAGGGCGATCAGGTCTTCTACCTGGTCGGCGAGACCTACACGGGCGATCGCGACCTCATCAAGTACTACGTCAACCCGTCGACGATGCTCGACGGCCAGTTCGACTTCCCGCTGCGCGCCCAGATCCTCGAGAAGATCCTGCGCCGCGCCGGCAACCTCGGCGACCTGGTCAGCTTCCTCGACAGCAACGCCGACTTCTACGGGCCCGGCGCGGTCATGTCGACGTTCATCGGCAACCACGACGTGCCCCGCGTCATCCACATCGCCGAGGACACGCCGCTGTTCGGCGACTGGGACGACGGCAAGGGCCGGGCGTGGAGCAACCAGCCGCAGCTGCCGACCAGCCGGCACCCGTTCGAGCGCGTCGCGGTCGCGTACACGCTGCTGATGACCACGCCCGGCGTGCCGCTCATCTACTACGGCGACGAGATCGGCCTGCCCGGCGCCGGCGATCCCGACAACCGGCGGATGATGGAGTGGAGCGGGCTGACCGCCGACCAGACCTGGCTGCGCGAGCGCATGACCGCGCTGATCCACGCCCGCAAGCAGCACGTCGCGCTGCGCCGCGGCACCCGCCAGACCCTCGGCGTCACCGCCGACGTCTACACCTACGCGATGAGCGGCGGCGGCGAGACCCTGTACGTCGTGCTCAACCGCGGCGACGGCGCCTCGGCGGCGCAGGGCCTGCCGAGCGGCAACTACCGCGATCTGCTCACCGGCGACACCCTGACCGCGCCGGTACAGGCGCCGGCCCGGACCGGGCTGGTCCTGCAGCCGATGTAAGGCGTGGGTCAGGGCGGCGGCCGCGCCGCGGTGGCAGGGCCTGGCAAGTAGACCCGGGCCGCGGCCGGCGCGTTGGGTCGGGCATGACCGCCGTCCGTCACGCTCGCCGTCGCCGTCGCCTCCGCCTCCGCCCCGTCTCGTTGATCGCGCTGGTCGCGACCGCGGCCGCCGCCGCAGGGTGCCGCGACGCGCCGCCGCCGCCGCCAGCGCCGCGGCCGAGCGCGCTGGTCGAGCTGGCCGCCGAGGCCACCGCCGGGCTGGTCGCCGCCGAGGACACCTCGGAGCTGGCGATCCGGGTCCGGGTGTCGGCGGGCCGGCTGCCCGGCGGCCAGCGGCCGCCGCTCAACCTGGTGCTGGTGGTCGACACCTCGGGATCGATGGCCGGCGCATCGATCGAGCACGCCCGCGCCGCGGCGCGCGAGCTGGTCGGCCACGTGACGGCGCGGGATCGCGTCGCGGTGGTCGCGTTCCACTCCGGCGCCGAGGTCGTCGTGCCCAGCGTGCCCGGCGATCCGGTGGCGCGGGCGTGGGCGGACTACCGGCTGGGCCGGCTCGAGGCCCGCGGCACCACCGATCTGGCGGGCGGGCTCGCGCTCGGCCTGCAGCAGGTGGCGCTGGGCCGCCAGCCCGGCAGCATCGACCGGCTGGTGCTGGTCGGCGACGGCGTGCCCAACGACGCCACCGCGCTGCCGTCGCTGGTCGAGCAGGCGCGGTCGTCGCGGGTCGCGGTGACGACGCTCGGCCTCGGCGTCGAGTTCGACGAGGACCTGCTGGGGCGGATCGCGCTCGACACCGGCGGCGCCTACCACTTCGTCGACGACGCCGCCGCGGTGGCGGCGATCTTCGACGACGAGCTGGTGCGGCTGCGCCAGGTGGTGGCGCGCAACGTGGTGCTGACGCTGCAGCCGGGCCCGGGCGTGACGCTGGCGCCGACGCCCGGGGTCGAGCCGGCGGGCGCGGCGCAGGTCGCGTACCTCGGCGACCTCGCCGCCGGCGAGGTCCGCGACGTCATCGTGCCGCTGCGCGCGCAGGGCCGCCGCGACGGCGCCGCGGTCGAGCTCGCCGACGTCGTGCTGACGTTCGACGACGCGGTCGGCGACGGCGGCGCGCTGGTGCGGCGCGGCTTCGTCGCCGCGACCGCGTCGCGCGATCTCGAGGCGGTCGCGGCGTCGGTGAAGCTGCCGCTCGAGGCCGCGCACCGGCGCGCCGCGGCGGCGAGCGCGATCCTCGAGGCGATCCGGCAGGCGCGCGGCGGCGACGTCGCCGGCGGCCTGGCCCGACTCGACGCCGCGGAGAAGGCGACGCGCGAGGCCGCGGCCACCACCGGCGACACCGAGCTGGCGGCGCTGGCGGACCGGATGGTGGAGCTGCGCCGGAACCTGGCGCAGGTCGCGGTGGCGTCGATCGATCCGGCCGTGCGCGACCAGCTCGACGAGCTCGACGAGCTCGACCGGGTGGAGGACGACGGCCGCGACCCCGTGCGGCAGCTGGCGCGCCGGGCCGCGCCGCGCTACCGCGGCGCCACGCCGGTGGCCGCCGAGCCGGCCGCGCAGCCGGCCGCGCAGCCGGTGGCCCTGGCGCCGATGGCTGCGCCGGCCGGCGCGACGCTGACCCAGGCCGGGGGCAGCGGGGCGGCGGTGGGCGCCAACCAGGCCGCGACCGCGCCCGCCGAGGTGGAGGTGCAGATCCGCAACATGCACCAGCAGGCGAACGACATGCTGCGGCACTGAGGGGACGGGCGCGGGGGAGCAGGGAGCGGGGAGTGGGGAGCGGGGAGCGGGGAGCGGGCACCACGTTCGGTCTCCCGGAGGCTCCGGAGAGGGCGGCGGGGCGCTGGTCGGAAGGGTGCGCGGCGTGGTGCGACGGGCGGGGGCGCGCGACGCGGGACGCGGGACGCGGCACCGTCGCTGTCCGAGGGGGCGACGGCGTGGGCCGAGGGGCTGCGGACCTGTCGTAGCTGGTCTGCTGACACCCAGATGAGCGTGGGTGCTCGCGCGGGCGTCGGCGTCGGGCACCACCACCGGCGCCGGGCCCGAAGACGGGGGCCCGGCGCCTCGGCGCGGGGGCGGGCGTTGCCGTCGGCGGCAGCGGCGGCGTGCGTTCATGTCGATGACGACACCTCCTGCGTCGCGCGCTCGAGGAGCTCCGCGAGCGAAAGCCCCACGTGGGCCGCGTGGCCCACGTGGGACATGACTTCGGAGGGCGTCTTCGTGGTGCCTGGCGTTGCCCCGTACTGGCGCCCATCGGCGTGGGTGAACACGATCTCTCCCGACGCCGCCCGCGCGATCCGCAGCCGACCCACGTGGACCGCGTCGTGGTGCCCGCCGCACAGACAGATCAGGTTGTCCATGGTGTGCCGCCCGCCCTGCGCCCGCGGCCGCACATGGTGCACCTCGATCCAGCGTGCCGACCGACAGCCCGGTACCCGGCACCGCGCGTGATCGCGTGCGATCACCGCCGCGCGCACCCGCGGCGGGATCGTCGGCGTCGCCTTGTCGACGCGGTCGCCATCGACCCGGCCGATCACGCGGGCGTCGCATCGCGCCCGCGCCGTGACGCGCGCCGGGACCTCGACCGTGCGACCGCCGCCGTCCTGGGTCGAGCGATCGCACGAGGGGCAGACCATCAGCGCGATCTGGTACGCGGCGCGCCTGCCGGCGCGCGCACCGTCGCCGGCACCGGCGAGCCGGTCGAGGCACAGCGTGCGCAGGACCTCGTCGTCCGACACCGGTTCGCCGCGCTCGAGCTCCAGCGCGAGCCGGGCGTCGCGCCACACCGCGAAGGTCTCGGCCGAGAGCTCCATGACCAGCGTCTTGCGCACGTCCTCGGATCTACCGGGTCGCCGGGCAGGTCACCCGGCTTGCGCCCGGCGACCATGGTCTCGATCTCGTGCACCGTCTTGCCCGCAACGGCATCGAGCCACACGCGCTCGGTGTCCTGCCGGCACACGCGGGTCAGCTCGCGCACCGCCGAGTAGGCGTGGTCGCCGCAGGCCAGCGCCGCCGCGGTCGCCGGCAAGACCTGCAGCGCGGTCGCGACCCGCAGCCGCTCGCGTGCGGCGCGAGGCCCGTAGCCGAGCGTGCGCTCCAGGTATTCGAGCAAGGTCGCGTAGCCGAAGCGCCGGTGCAGCTCCAGTGCTGCGCGAGCACCAGCCAGCGCGCCTCTTCAGCATCGAGTGCGGCGCGGCGCCGGGCGATGCCGCGCAGCTGGCGGTCGAGTTGCCGCCAGTCCGGGGCCGGCGTGGCTCCACGTCCCACGGCAGCCCCGGCGCCGGCAAATCCGGCCGCCGCCCCAACACCACGCTCGTCGTCGCGATCGAACATCTCCACACCTCCCTGCGCACGCGCGCATTCCTTTCTACCACGGGGTTTTCGGACCTCGTCTTCACCCCGCTGCGCCGCGAAGGCGAGGTGGTTCCTTCGAATCGACCCTATGCATGGCTTCGCGGCACCTCGGTGCGCTGTGCGCGTCTGGTGGACGATCGTCGTCGGGGTCGCGCCCGGGCGCCGACGACAGCCGCTGGACGCGTCAAGCGAAAACGACATTTCCTTCGAGGGCGCTTGTCGATTCTGTCCGGTGTCCGGACAGGCCGGCAGCGCCCGCGCCCCGCGCCGAGGCGCCGGGCCCCGTCTTCGGGCCCGGCGCCGGTGGTGGTGCCCGGCGCCGACGCCCGTGCGAGCACCCACGCTCATCGGGGCGCCAGCAGGCCGCCGCACCGAAGCTGAAGCCGCAGGCGAAGCCGAAGGCATCGAGCGGCCGACCTCCGCGCGCCCGACGTTCGCCGCGGACCGCGCACCGCCGGATCGTTCCCCTCCGCCTCCTCGGTGCCTCTGGAATCCTCGCGTGCGGGACGCTGCTCGCCGCCGACGCCGCCGACGCCGCTGACGCCGCTGACGCCGCTGACGCCGCTGACGCCGCTGACGCCGTCGTCGATCGCGCGGGCCTGTCACACGGCGCGGGGCTGCCTCGTCAGGGGGGCAAAGGAGCCCACGATGTCCCGTCCCCGTCCCCCTGCCCCCCACGTCGTCATCATCGGCGGCGGCTACGCCGGCGTCCTCGCCGCCAACCGCGTCGCCGGCCGCGCCGGCCGCGGCGTCCGCGTGACGCTGATCAGCGACCGCGACGAGCTGGTCCACCGGATCCGCCTGCACGAGGCCGCCGCCGGGACCCGGAGCCGGCGCTACCCGCTGCGCGGCCTGCTGCACCGCCGGGTCGAGCTCCGGCAGGGCCGGGTCGATCGCATCGACGCCGCGGCGAGGGCGTGCGTCGTCGCGGGCGACGCGATCGCCTACGACCACCTGATCGTCGCGGTCGGCAGCGGCATCGCCGCGGGCGTGCCCGGCGCGCGCGACCACGGCGGCGCGCTCGGCGATCCCGACGCGGCGGCGGCCTTCGCCGCGCGGCTGGCGGCGCTGCCCGACGGCGCCGCGGTGGCGGTGATCGGCGGCGGGCTGTCCGCGATCGAGACCGCCGCCGAGATCGCCGAGGCCCACCCGGCGCTGCGCGTCGCGCTGGTCGCGGATCGCGTGCTGCCCGCCTGGGACGACGCCGGGCGCGCCGCGATCCGCGACGGCCTGCGCGCGCTCGGGGTCGACGTCGTGCGGGGCGCCCGCGTCGTCGAGGTCACCGCGACCGCGATCCGCCTCGCCGGCGGCGAGCAGCTCGCCGCGGACGCCACGGTGTGGGCGGCGGGCTTCACGGTCGCGCCGCTGGCGCGGGCCAGCGGCCTGCCGGTCGACGACCACGGCCGCCTGCGCGTCGACGCGACGCTGCGCGTGCCCGGCCACCCGGAGATCGTCGGCGCCGGCGACGCGGTCGCGACCCCGGGCAGCGTGCTCGGCCGCGGCGCCGGCGCCGACGGCGCGATCCGCATGGGCTGCGCCAGCGCGATGCCGCAGGGCGCGCACGCCGCCGACACCGTGCTCGCCGCGCTGCGCGGCGAGGCGCCGCGGCCGATGCACTTCGGGTTCGTGTTGCAGTGCGTGAGCCTGGGCCGCCACCGTGGCGTCGCGATGTTCGTCGACGGCGACGACCGCCCGACCGGCCGCATCATCACCGGCCGCACCGGCGCGCTGATCAAGGAGCTGATCTGCCAGCTCGTGATCGGCGGCCTGCGCGTCGAGCGCCGGTTGCCGGGCACGTACACCTGGCCGCAGCGCCGGCGCCGGCCCCCGGCGCTGGTGGCGGCGCCACCGCCGGCGCTGCCGCCCGGGTGATACTGGACGCCGCCATGACTCCCGAGGTCCTCGAGCGCGAGCGCCCGTACCTGCGCGGCGTGGCCTACCGGCTGCTGGGCAGCGCCGCCGACGCCGACGACATGGTGCAGGAGGCGCTGGTCCGCGGCGCCGCGATCGACGACGCCCAGACGCCGCGCGCCCTGCTGACCACGATCGTCACCCGGCTGTGCCTGGACGAGCTGCGGTCGGCGCGGCGCCGGCGCGAGCGCTACGTCGGGCCGTGGCTGCCCGAGCCGGTGCTGACGCCGGACGCCGCCGCGGCGGCGCCCGGCCCCGCCGACCACGTCGGCGCCGCCGAGTCGGTGTCGATGGCGTTCCTGGTCCTGCTCGAGGCGCTGACCCCCGACGAGCGCGCGGTGTTCGTGCTGCGCGAGGCGCTCGACGTCGACTTCGCCGACATCGCGGCGGCGGTCGGCAAGAGCGAGGCGGCGTGCCGGCAGCTGCTGCACCGCGCCCGTGGCCACGTCGCCGCGGGCCGGCGCCGGTTCGCCGCGCCCGACCAGCAGGCGCGGCTCGCCGGCCGCTTCCTCGGCGCGCTCGCCGCCGGCGACGTCGCGGCGATGGTCGAGCTCTTGGTCGACGACGCCCGCTCGATCGCCGACCACGGCGGCAAGGCCCAGGCGGCGCGCCGCGAGGTCGTCGGCGCCGCGCGGGTCGCGCGCCTCTTGTGCGGGCTCGCCGGCAAGGCGGCGCCGCTCGGGTTCGCGTCGCGGCCGGCGTGGATCAACGGCAACCCCGCGCTGATCGTGAGCCACGGCGACGTCATCCACGCCGCGGTCGTCCTCGACGTCGCGCTGGTCGACGGCGCGCCGCGGGTCGTGGCCGTCCACATCGTCCGCAACCCGGACAAGCTGGGCGCGGCCCTGCCCTTGCTACAGTTGACGCCGCCGTGACCGCGCCCGCCGTCGCCCTGATCGACAGCCACTGCCACCTCGACCGCCCCGAGCTGGCCGGCGACCTCGCCGCCGTGCTGGCGCGCGCCGGCGCCGCCGGGGTCGCCGGCATGATCGCGCCCGGCGTGCGCCCGGCGACGTGGGCGGCGCTGGCGGCGCTGCCCGCCGCCCACCCCGGCGCCGGCCTCGCGATCGCGCTCGGCGTCCACCCGCAGTGCGTGCCGGCGCTCGACGCCGCCGAGCGCGCCACCGTCGACGATCTCGAGGCCGCGCTGATCGCGGCGGTCGCCGCGGCGCGCGCCGCCGGCGCCCCGGTCGCGGCGATCGGCGAGTGCGGCCTCGACGGCGCCACCGCCGACCGCGACGGCCAGGTCCGGATCTTCCGCGCCCACGTCCGCGCCGCCCGCGCCCTGGCCCTGCCGCTGATCGTCCACGTCGTCCGCGCCCACGACGTCGCGCCACGCCTGCTGCGCGACGAGCGCGCCGGCGAGGTCGGCGGCGTCCTGCACAGCTACGGCGGCCCGCCCGAGCTGATCGCGACCTACGCCGCGCTGGGCATGGCGTTCTCGTTCGCCGGGCCGGTGACCTGGCCCGGCGCGCGCCGCCCCGTCGCCGCGGCGCGCGCGGTGCCGCTCGAGCTGCTGCTCGCCGAGACCGACGCCCCCGACCAGGCGCCCGCGCCCCACCGCGGCGCCCCGAGCGAGCCGGCGATGGTGGTCGACGTCGTCGCCGGCCTGGCCGCGGCCCGCGGCGCCGACCCGGCCGCGATCGCCGCCGCGACCGCCGGCAACGCCCTGCGCATCTTCGGGGATGGCCAGCGGCTCGGTCGGGATGTAGAACGTCCCCTGCCGTGACCGTCCCGTCCGCCCCCGCCACGCACCGCCGCTTCGACCGGGCCGCCCGCCTGCTCGGCGGCGACGCCGGCCTGGCCCGGCTGGCCCGCAGCACGGTCACGGTCATGGGCCTGGGCGGGGTCGGCTCGTTCGCCGCCGAGGCCCTGGTCCGCAGCGGCGTCGGCCGGGTGATCCTCGTCGACTACGACCGCATCTGCGTCACCAACGTCAACCGCCAGCTCCACGCCATGAAGGGCACCCTGGGCAAGCCCAAGGTCGCGGTCATGGCCGAGCGGCTGCGCCTGATCAACCCCGACGCGGTGATCGAGCCCCGCGCCGAGTTCTACACCGCCGACACCTCGGCGCGGCTGTTGACCCCCGAGCCCGACGTCGTCATCGACGCGATCGACAACGTCACCGCCAAGCTGCACCTGATCGCGACCTGCGTCCGCGACCGGCTGCGCCTGATCTCGGCGATGGGCGCGGCGGCGCGCCTCGATCCGACCCGGGTCCGGGTCGCCGACCTCGGCGAGACCCGGATCGATCCGTTCGCGCGCGAGGTCCGCCAGGGCCTGCGCAAGAAGCACGGCCTCGACTGCACCCGGCCCATCGGCGTCACCGCGGTGTTCTCCGAGGAGCCGCCGACCGCCCCGGTGGCGCTGGCCTACGACGACGGCGCGTTCCGCTGCGTCTGCCCCGGCGGCGACAACGGCAAGAACGACTGCGAGCACCGCAACCGGGTCGAGGGCTCGGTCGCGTTCGTGCCGTCGGTGTTCGGCCTGACCGCGGCCAGCGTCGCGGTGCGGATGCTGCTCGGCGTCGACGCCGCGGCCCCGGGCGTCGCCGCCACGCCGGAGGGCGACGCGTGATCGCGCCCGGCCAGCGCCTGCCGGCGCTGACGATCAAGGAGGCCACCGCCGACGGCGTCCGCGACGTCGACGTCGCGGCGCTGGTCGCCGGCACCCGCGCCGTGATCTTCACCGTGCCCGGCGCGTTCACGCCGGCGTGCTCGCGCCGCCACCTGCCCGGCTTCGTCGCGAACCGCGCCCGCTTCGCCGCCGCCGGCGTCGGCGTCGTCGCGTGCCTGGCGGTCAACGACCCCGACGTCCTGCGGGCGTGGGGCCAGGCCCACGGCGCGCTCGGCCGCGTCGTCATGCTCGCCGACGGCAACGCCGAGCTGACCCGGGCGCTCGGCCTCGACGTCGATCTCGGCCTGCTGGCGATGGGCGTGCGCGCCCGCCGCGCCACGCTCACCGTCGACGACGGCGTCGTGTCGCGGGTCGTCGTCGAGCCGTCGCCCGGCGAGGTCGAGCTCACCAGCGCCGAGGCGTGGCTGGCGTCGCCGTGAGGTCGCGCGCCGCCACCGCCGCGGCCGTCGCCGCCCTGATCGCGCTCGCCGGCCTCGGCGCCACGGTCGTCGCCGGCTGCGCGCCCGATCCGGCGCCGGCCGCCGCGGCGAGCCCGCCCCAGCGGCCCGGGCCCGCCGGCCTGCGCGCCCACCTCGACGCGGTCGCGCGGCTCACCGGCGCCGCCCGCGACGCCGCGCTCGACGCCTGGCGCCTGCCCGAGGCGACCTGGCGGGCGCTGGTCACCGACGCCTACCGCGATCACTGGGCCGACTACCGCGACGCCCTCGCGGCGCGCCGCGGCGACCTGGTGCGCAGCCTCGGCACCTGGCGCGGCGGCGCGACCCGGGTCCAGTACGCCGACGACCCCGACCTCACCGCCGAGCAGGTGCGCCTGCGCTGGGTCATGCCGACCGGCCGCCCCGGCGCCATCGCCGACGGCTTCTCGGTGGTGTTCTTCTTCGACGGCGACGGCTGGCGGGTGCTGGTCGGCCTCGACGACGTCATCGGCGCCCGCATCGAGCGGGCCCAGCCGCGCTGCACCGGCGCCTACCTCGACGCCTCGGCCAAGCGGTGCCGCGAGTGGGCCTGGGAGATCGCCGAGGGCGCGCTGCGCGACGACGACGGCCGGATCCGCCGCGGCTGCACCCAGGCCATGGCGCTGGGCTGCGGCGGCGCGGCCCCGGCCCCCTGACCGCGGGAAGACCTGTGCTAGCGTGGCGGCGCCGTGCCCCCCGCGATGTTCCATCGTCTCCTGATCGCCAACCGCGGCGAGGTCGCCGCCCGGGTCGCCCGCGCCTGCGACGTCCTCGGCATCACCCCGGTGTTCGCGGTGTCCGAGGCCGACCGCGACGCGCCGTACACCCGGGGTCGCGACACCGTCGTCCTCGGCCCGGCGCGCGCCGCGCACAGCTACCTCGATCCCCAGCGCATCGTGCAGGCGGCGGTGCAGACCGGCTGCTCGGCGCTGCACCCGGGCTGGGGCTTCCTGTCGGAGAACCCGCTGCTGGCCGGGCTGTGCGCCGCCCACGGCGTCACCTTCGTCGGACCGCCGGCCCACGTCACGACCCTGATGGGCGCCAAGAACTCGGCCAAGCGGGCGATGCGCGCCGCCGGCCTCGCCGTCATCCCGGGCAGCGACGGCCCGCTGCCGTCGCTCGACGAGGCCCGGCGGGTCGCCGCCGAGGTCGGGTTCCCGGTGATCTTCAAGGCCGAGCGCGGCGGCGGCGGCCGCGGCATGCGGGTCGCGCGCCGCGCCGAGGACGTCGAGGCCGCGTTCGGCGAGGCCCAGGCCGAGGCCCGCGCGGCGTTCGGCGGCGACGAGGTCTACCTCGAGCGCCTGGTCGAGGGTGGCCGCCACGTCGAGATCCAGATCATGGCCGACCGCTACGGCAACGTCGTCCACCTCGGCGAGCGCGACTGCACGGTCCAGCGCAACCACCAGAAGCTGATCGAGGAGAGCCCGTCGCCGGCGCTGGGCGACGCGCTGCGCACCGCCACGCTGCGCACCGCCGCCGCCGCCGCGCGCGCGATCGGCTACGTCGGCGCCGGCACGATGGAGATGCTGCTCGACGTCGCCGGGCCCGAGCCGGTGCTGCGGTTCATGGAGATGAACTGCCGGCTCCAGGTCGAGCACACCGTCAGCGAGGTCCGCTCCGGGCTCGACCTGGTGATCGCCCAGCTCGAGGTCGCCGCCGGCCGGCCGCTGCGCTGGGCCCAGGCCGACGTCCAGCTCGCCGGCCACGCCATCGAGTGCCGGATCAACGCCGAGGATCCCGCCGACGGCTTCCGGCCGGCGCCGGGCACGATCACCCGGTGGCAGGCGCCGTCGTCGCAGGACGGCGCGATCCGCGTCGACACCCACGTCGAGACTGGCTACGTCGTGCCGCCGCACTACGACAGCCTGCTGTGCAAGGTCATCGCCCACGGCGCCACCCGCGACCAGGCGTGCGACCGCATGATGACCGCGCTGCGCGAGCTGGTCTGCGACGGCGTGCCGACGACGGTGCCCATGCACCTGCAGATCCTGGCGTCGCCGGCGTTCCGCGCCGGCGACTACGACACCCGGGCCATCCCGGGCTGGCCGTAGCGCGCGGCCCGGCGCCGCCGCTACTCGAGCCGCAGCGTCGCGGTCGCGATCCCGGCGCGCTGGCTGTCCTTCAGCACGGTGTAGGCCGCGAACAGCGTCCCGCCCCGCCCGAGCAGCGCGCGCACCGACTCGCTGTCGAAGCCGATCCGGGTGTCGACCCAGCCGTCGCGGCCGCGCGCCCACACCTGATCGCCGATCGCGACGAACGGGTGGCACGCCTCGTCGAAGCCGAGCACGGCGCCGCCGGCCCACTCGGACTCGACCGGATCGAGCTGCCAGGCGCCGTCGATCAGGCGGCCGAGCGCGACCGCGCGCGCGTCGGCGGCGTCGCCGGTGCGGACCTCGAAGGTGGCGTGGACGACGCCGCCACAGGCGACGGCGTCCTCGACCGCGTAGACCTCGGCGGGCAGCGGCGCCGCCTCGACCGCGCCGTCGTGGACGATCCGGTGCGTGGGGCCGCCCGCGATCGTGCCGCCCAGCAGGTGGACGTCGCCGGCGCCGTCGATCGCCGCGACCAGCGGCATCTGTTCGACCGTGGCGTGCTCCTGCCACGCGCCGCCGACGGCGCGCCGCGCCACGTGGACCCGCCCGGCGCAGGTGTAGACCACGACCGTGCCGGCGGGGTCGTCGAGCAAGCGCACCGGGCGCGGCGAACAGGCCTCCGCCAGCACCTCGTGCGCACCGCCGGGAGACAGGACCCGGTAGGCGACGTCCAGCGTCGCCGGATCCATGACCGCGACCGCGACCTCGGGCTGGCCGCCGACCAGCGCGACCGCCGCCCCGGCGATGCCCAGCGACGGATCGGCGAGCGCGTCGGTCGACCAGGCGCCGCCGGCGACGGCCCGGTGCAGCAGCGACGCGCCGCCGTTCTGGCCGTCGCTGACCACCGTCCAGACCGTGTCGCCGTCGCCGACCAGGCCGTCGATCGACGCGATCCGGCCGCCCACCGGGTCGCGACGCCAGGCGCCGTCGACGACCGCGAAGTCGGCCGGCGGCACCGGGGCCGCGGCCGCGCGCGGGGCGCCCCCGGGGTCGGCCAGGCCGGTGGCGCCGGCGTGGCCCGTCGGCCCGGTGGTGTCGCGCGCGCCGCAGCTGGTGGCGACGGCCAGCGCCGCGACCGCCAGGCCGACGCGCGAGGTCACGAGATGGTTCTGCACACGACGAGCCTAGCCCACCCAGATGCGCCCCGGCGGGCCTTCCGCAGCCCCCTCGCATCGTCGTAGCGTCGAGGTTCCCATGGCCTTCGTTCCCCTGGTCCCCATCGGAGATCCGCTGGCGCGCGTCGCCGACGAGCGCATGGCGGACGAGCACCGCACCGCGCTGGCCGCGCTCGAGGCCCGCCTCGCCGCGCGCCGCGCCGAGGTCCACGCCGGCTGGGGCGCGTCGTACGTCGAGCGCGTCCACAAGAAGGGCAAGCTGACCGCCCGCGAGCGGCTGGCCAGGCTGATCGATCCGGGCAGCCCGGTCCACGAGGTCGGCACCTTCGTCAACTACGGCGAGGTCTTCCCCGGCGATCAGCGCTCGCCCGGCGCCGGCGTCGTGTGCGCGTTCGCCCGCGTCGAGGGTCGCTGGTGCATGGTCATCGCCAACGACAACACCGTGGCGTCCGGGGCGTGGTGGCCGCGCACCCCCGAGAAGATCGAGCGCGCCCAGATGATGGCGCTGCGCCTGCGCATCCCGACGATCTACCTGGTCGACTGCTCCGGGCTGTTCCTGCCCGAGCAGTCGCGCAGCTTCCCGGGCGCGCGCGGCGCCGGCCACATCTTCAAGATGAACAGCCTGCTGTCGGCCCACGGCGTGCCCCAGGTCGCCGGCGTCTTCGGCGACTGCATCGCCGGCGGCGGCTACATGCCGATCATCAGCGACCGGGTCTACATGACCGAGCAGGCGTACATGGTGATCGCCGGCGCCGCGCTCATCAAGGGCGCCAAGAGCCAGAAGATCACGTCGCTCGACATCGGCGGCCCCGAGGTCCACGTCCACCGCTCGGGCTGCGCCGACGTCCGGGTTCCGGACGACGACACCCTGCTGGCGTGCCTGCGCCGCGAGATCGCCCGGCTGCCGTCGTCGGGCGCCGCCTTCTACCGCGGCGACGCCGCCGCGGTGCCGCCGCGGTTCGCGCCCACCGAGCTGACCGGCATCCTGCCCACCGACCACCGCGAGGCCTACGACGCCCACCAGGTCCTGGCCCGGCTGGTCGACCAGTCGCTGTTCTGGGAGGTCATGCCCGAGGTCGGCGAGGAGATGATCTGCGGCGTCGGCCGGGTCGGCGGCCTGTGGACCGGCTTCGTGATCAACCGCCAGGGCCTGATCGGCGATCCCGAGCGCCCGGGCGCGCGGCGACCGTCGGGCATCCTGTACCGCGCCGGCATCGCCAAGATCAGCGCGTTCTCGCGCGCGTGCAACGACGACGGCATACCGCTGGTGTGGCTGCAGGACATCAGCGGCTTCGACATCGGCCACGAGGCCGAAGCCCACGGCCTGCTCGCCTACGGCTCGAGCCTCATCTACACCAACTCGACCAACACCGTGCCGATGTTCACGGTGCTGCTGCGCAAGGCGTCGGGCGCCGGCTACTACGCGATGGCCGGCCTGCCCTACGACCCGGTCGTGCAGCTGTCGACGTGCCTGTCGCGGCTGTCGGTGATGGAGGGCCGGACCCTGGCGATCGCCGCCTACAACACCAAGCTCGACGACGACTTCCAGATCGTCGCCACCGACCCCGCCGAGCGCGCCAAGATCGAGGCCGGCATGAAGGAGGTCGAGCAGCGCATCGAGCGCGACATGGACCCGTTCGTCGCGGCGCGCCAGCTCGACACCGACGAGATCGTCGAGATCGCGGCGCTGCGCGGCTGGCTCGAGGCGCTGGTCGAGGCCAGCTACCAGGGCACCGGGTCGCGGCGGATCAAGAACCCGCGGATCTGGTCGATGCACGACCTGCGGGTCCTGGTGGGGGCGCCGCGATGAGCGACGCCCGCGTCCACGCCGCCCACGCCACCGCGCTCGCCGAGCCGCGCGACGACGGCGAGGTGCTGGTCCGCGCGCCCGGGGTCGGGCTGTGGCGGCCCGCGCTCGCGCCCGGCCAGCTGGTGCGCCCCGGCGACGAGCTGGGCGCGCTCGAGGTCCTCGGCGCGTCGCTGAAGATCGTGGCGCCGGCCGGGGCGCGCGGCGTGATCGTCGCGATCGCCGACGGCGCCGTCGGGCACGCCCGGGTCGCGGTCGGCCACGGCGCCGTGCTGTTCCGGCTCGATCCCCGCGGCGCGATCGGCGGCGGCGACGACGCGGCGAGCCGCGGCGACGCCGCGACCGCCGCCAGCGGCCTCGCGTTCGTGGCGCCGACCAGCGGCCGCTACTACGCGCGTCCGGGCCCCGACAAGGCCCCGTTCGTCAGCGTCGGCGACGTCCTGCGCGACGGCCACACCGTGTGCCTGCTCGAGGTCATGAAGACCTTCAACCGCGTCGTCTACGACGCCGCCGAGCTCGGGCTGCCGGCGGCGGCGCGGGTGGTCGCGATCGAGGTCGGCAACGAGCAGGACGTCGACGCCGGCACGGTGATCCTGCGGCTCGAAGAGGCGACGTGACCCCGACGCTGCCGTTCGACCTGGTCGTGCGCGGCGGCACCGTCGTCACCCCCGGTGGCACGGTGGCCACCGACGTCGGCATCCGCGAGGGCAAGATCGTCGCGCTCGGCGACCTCGGCGCGGCGACCACCGCGGCGACCTTCGAGGCGCGCGGCCTGCACGTCCTGCCCGGCGTCATCGACTCCCAGGTCCACTTCCGCGAGCCCGGCGGGCTGCACAAGGAGGACCTCGCGACCGGCAGCACCGCGGCGGTGCTGGGCGGCGTCACCGCCGTCATGGAGATGCCCAACACCGAGCCCCCGACGACGACCGCCGCGGCGCTGACCGAGAAGCTGACCCTGGCCCGCGGCCGGGTCCGCTGCGACATCGCGTTCTACGTCGGCGGCGCCCTCGACAACCTCGACGACCTCGACGACCTCGAGCGCCTGCCGGGCTGCGCCGGCGTCAAGATCTTCATGGGCAGCTCGACCGGGCGCCTGCTGGTCGAGCACGACGAGCGCCTGGCCCAGGCGCTCAGCCGCGGCCACCGCCGGGTCGCGATCCACGCCGAGGACGAGCTGCGGCTGCGCGAGCGCCGCCACCTCGCCGCCGAGGCCGCGCACCCGCGCGCCCACCCTGTGTGGCGCGACGCCGAGACCGCGCTGACCGCGACCTGGCGGATCCTGGCGCTGGCGCGCCGCTTCGGCCGGCCGATCCACGTGCTCCACGTCAGCACCGCCGAGGAGCTCGAGGTCCTGGCGATGTGCAAGGACCTGGCGACGATCGAGGTCACGCCGCAGCACCTCACGCTCGAGGCGCCCGACTGCTACGAGCGCCTGGGCACGCTGGCGCAGATGAACCCGCCGATCCGCGACGGCCGTCACCGCGAGGCCCTGTGGGCCGCGGTGCGGTCGGGGCTGGTCGACGTCCTCGGCAGCGACCACGCGCCGCACACCGCCGACGAGAAGCACCGGCCGTACCCGCAGTCGCCGTCGGGCATGCCCGGCGTGCAGACGCTGGTGCCGCTGATGCTCGATCACGTCGCGGCCGGGCGCCTGTCGCTCGAGCGCCTGGTCGACCTGACCTCGGCGGGCCCGGCGCGCGTCTTCGGCATCGCGGGCAAGGGCCGCGTCGCGCCCGGCTTCGACGCCGATCTGACGATCGTCGACCTCGCGGCGCGGCGCACGATCCGCAACGGCGAGCAGGCCACGCGCTGTGGCTGGACCCCGTTCGACGGCACCAAGGTCGTCGGCTGGCCGATGGCGACCGTGCTGCGCGGCAAGGTCGTGATGCGCGACGGCCAGGTCGTCGGCGAGCCCGGCGGCCGACCGCTGCGGTTCATCGACGCGATGCCGCCGAGCGCCGCGGTCGAGTAGCGGCGCGGGGCGCGGGACCTCGCCGCTAGCCGCGGTCCGACGGCCAGGTCGCGAACACCCGCGCGAACCGCGCCGGCGCCGCGACCCCGTGCGCCTTCAGCACCGCGTCCGCCTCGTCGGTCCGCCGCGCGCCCTCCGCGCCGCCCAGCATCTCGCCGGCCCGCCGCCGCGCCAGCGCCGCGAGCACCGGCATGCCGGACTCCTCGGACAGGCGGACCGCGGCGTCGAGGGCGTCGCGGGCGCGGTCGGCGCGGCCGTCGGTCGCGGCCGCGGCGGCCTCGAGCAGCATCCCCATCGCGCGCAGGTACGGCAGGCGATCCTTGCGGATGCGACGCAGCGCCGCCCGCGCGCCGCCGGCGTCGCCGCGCAGGATCGCCAGCCGGCCCAGCTCGATCGCGGTCTCGGTGCGCACGACCTGGACGTGATCGAGGATGCCGCCGTCGAAGGCGCCGAGCGCGGCCTCGGCGGCGGCCAGCGACGCCGGATCGCCCTCGTACAGCGCGAGCTCGGCGAGCGCCCGGGCCCGGAACCAGTGCTGCAGGTGCAGGCCCTGGTCGGGCGCGCTCCACGCGCCCTCCTCGATCTCGCGGTGGGCGCGCGCCGGATCGTCGGCGGCCAGCCAGACGACGTTGTCGGCCCACCGGAAGGTCGTGCCGGCGTAGCGATCGCCGCGACGCTCGGCGTCGGTGACGTACTCGACGTGGCGGGTGCGCAGCTCGTCGAACGCGCCGTGCCGGCGCAGCGCCCACATCAGGAAGTTGCGCAGGTGGTTGAGCTCGGACGCGGTGCCGACCGTGTGCTCGCGGAGCTGCTCCTCGGCGTCGGCGAGGATCGCGGGCGCCGCCGCGAGGTTGCCGCCGAAGTACTCGACGACGCCCTCGCCGGCGCGGGCCCAGCCGAGCAGGAACGGGCTGCGGCACGCGGCGGCGATGCCGCGCGCCTGGACGATCAGCCGGCGCGCGGTGTCGACGTGGTGGTTGCCCGCCGCGGCGACGTACATCGCGTGGTAGGTCATCGCGTAGGCGATGCGACGCGGCGAGCCGGTGCGCAGCGCCAGCAGCACCGCGCGGGCCTGGAAGCCGACGCCGGTCAGCGGATCGACCATGCCCAGCCCCAGCGACGCCGTGCGGTAGACGTCGAGGCGGAGCCGGTCGGTCGGATCACGCGCGCCCTCGTCGCGGGTCGCGAACCGGGTGCCGCGCACCGCGAGCTGCAGCCACCGCCACGCCACCGACCGCTTGGCCGCCGCGGCCGACCGCGGGATGCGCTCGCCGAGCGCCGCGAGCACCTCGTCGAGCAGGCGCAGGCCCTCGATGATGTGGCCGCTGACCAGCAGCTGCTCGGCGGCGGCGCGCCGGCACTGGAACGCCTCCTCGCCGTCGAGCTCGCGGGCGGCGTCGAGGTAGGCGGCCGCGGCGTCGGGGCCGCGGCCGGCGCAGGCCAGCGCCTCGGCGCGCCGGACCAGCAGATCGCGCCGCGCCTCAGGCTGGCCGACCGCGGCGCCGAGGCGCAGCGCCGCCGCGCACAGCAGCGCGACCTGCTCGAACGCCACGGTGCCGAGGCCGCGCAGCGCGGCGCGCCGCGCCAGCTCGGCGGCCTGGGCCGGCTGCCCCGCCGCCTCGAGGTGGTTGACGACGGCCAGCGGATCCTTGTCGACCAGGCCGCTGGCGATCAACAGCGACGCCAGCCGCGCGTGGTAGCGGGCGCGCCGCGGCGGCGGCACGTGGGCGACGACGGCGTCGCGCACCCGATCGTGGTACGGCTCGACCGGGTCGGCGGCGCGGGTGCCGCGGGTCCGCACCAGCGACGCCGCGCGCAGCTCGCTGAGCAGCTTGGCGGTGGTGCGGGCGTCGAGGTTCAGCGTGTCGGTGATCAGCCACTGCGGCAGCGGCCGGCCGGCAACCGCGACGACCTCGAGCATGCGGCGCGCGCCGCTGTCCATGCGCGAGATCCGCGCCCACAGCGCGTCGTGCAGGCGGGCCGAGCGCGGCGGCGCGAGGTGCCGCAGCAGCTCGCGCAGGAACATCGGGTGGCCACCCGAGCCGGCGACCAGCGACGCGGTCTCGGCCAGGCGCTCGGGCGCGACCAGCTCGATCAGCGCGGCGGCCTCCTCGACGTCGAGCGGCGGCAGCGGCACGGTGTCGACGGTGCCGGGCAGATCGAGCGGCTCGCCCTCGCGGCGGGTCAGGATCAGCAGCAGGTGCGGCATCGCGGGCGGCTGCAGCAGCTCGCGCAACAGCGCCATCGAGTCGGCGTCGGCCCACTGGATGTCGTCGATCGTGATCACCAGGGTCCGCCGCGAGCCGAGCCCGGCGAGCAGCTGGCGCAGGCCGCGGAACGCGCGCGCCCGCAGCTCGAGCGGGCTCGGCGGCAGCGCCGCCGAGCGCCGGACGATCGCGGGGACCCGCAGCAGCACCGGGAACAGCTCGGCCAGCGCCGCGACCTCGGGGGCCGGCGGCAGCGCGGCCTCGTCGCCGTGGCGCACCATCCACCGGGCGGCGGCGTCGACGACGCCGTCGAGGCCCTTGAACGGGACGCTCTCGCGCTCGTGGCAGCGCCCGGCCAGCACCAGCGTGTCGGAGCGCAGGCGCGCGACGTGATCGACGAAGTACCGCACCAGCGCGCTCTTGCCGATGCCGGACTCGCCCTCGAGGCACAGCACCCGGTGGCCGCCCTGGCGGGCGTCGGTGAGCGCCCCGGTCAGGATCCCGAGCTCGGCGCCGCGGCCGACGAACGCGCCCTGGGCCTCCTCGATCGCGGCCGGCGACGCCGCCAGCCGGCGCAGGATCTCGGCGGCGGTCGGCCGCGCCGCCGGATCGATCGCCAGCAGCGCCATGCACAGCGACGACAGATCCGCGGGCACCGCGGCGATCGTCTCGGGCGCCGGCGGCAGCTCGCGCTGCTTGCGCATCAGGATCTCCAGCGGCTGGCCGTCGATCGGCAGCCGCCCGGTGAGCGCCTCGTAGATCATGACGCCGACCGAGTACCAGTCGGCGGCGGCGCCGCCCTGGCTGGCCATCGCCTGCTCGGGCGCCATGTAGCCGGCGGTGCCGACCACGGTCGGATCGCTGACGTCGCGCGGCGCCAGATCGGCGATCAGCCCGAAGTCGAGGATCACGACCCGGCCCTTGGGCGTCACCAGGACGTTCGACGGCTTGAGGTCGCGGTGGATCTTGCCGGCCCGGTGCAGCGCGTCGAGGCCGTGGACCAGCTGGCGCAGCGCGGCGCGCAGCCGGCCCTCGTCGAAGCCCTGCCCCGGCGGCACCAGCGGGACCTCCTGGGTCGACTCGACCACCGGGACCGAGGTCGGCGTCATCATCGTCGGGTCGTCGTGGTGGACGACGGCCTCGCGGGTCACCCAGTCGAGGAACGGCTGGCCGTCGACCAGCTCCATCGTGAAGAACCAGCTGCCCGCCTCCTTGTGCAGCTCGCCGAGGCGGACCAGGTTGCGGTGCTCGAGGTCGGCGCGCGAGCGGAACTCGGTCTTGAAGCGGAACAGCCCCTGGGCGTCGAGGTGGCGCAGCGTCTTGATCGCCACCGGCATGCCGCGCTCGCGGTCGAGCGCCTCGTAGACCACGCCCATCCCGCCCTCGCCGATGATCCGGCGGATCTCGAAGCGCTGGGTGCCGCCGAACGACCCGCGACCGCCGGTCGACGGCAGGGTCCCGGCATCGGCCCGGGGGCGTGGGGTCGACATCATGTCCAGTATCCGCGGTGAGGGGGATCCGACGAACACGTAAGAAGCGTGGGGAGGCGCACGCCGAGGCGCCACGGCTCCCACGACCGAGCACCCGGGCCCGCATGTCGGCGTCGCGCCGACGACGGCATTCACCGGCACGTCACGGCATCGCGACGCGCCCGTCGCCGCGGTCGCGTCGCGGGTGGTGAGGGGCGCGGCGACGTGCCACCCTGCCGCCATGTCGCGCCGCCTGGGAGGCCTCGACGACGTCGACCCGGCGGCGGTGCCGCTGCCGCCGGGGACCGAGGTCACGACCGGCGTCGATCGCGTCGCCGGCGACCGGGTGATCACACGCGGCGCGGTCGGCCGGGTCGTCGCCGTCGCCGACGGCTGGATCGACGTCGAGCTGGTCGGCGCCGGCCGCCTGCGCTATCGCCGCGACGAGCTGACGCCGCGCAAGCAGGGCCTGATCCGGTACGCGCGCCGGCGCGCCGACGCCTGGACCCGGCTGGCCGGCGGCGTCGTGATCGACGCGATCGTCGGGTCGCGGCTGTGGGGGCTCGACGGCCCGGGGTCCGACGAGGATCGCCGCGGCGTCTTCGTCCTGCCGTTCCCGTGGACCACCGGCCTGGTCGAGCCGCCGGGCGACCTGGCGTCGGCCGACGGCGGCCGCGCCTACTGGGAGCTGGGCAAGACGATCCGCCAGGCGCTGCGCGCCGATCCCAACACCCTCGAGATGCTGTTCGCCGCCGGCGACCAGGCCGACGCGGTCCGCGATCCCATCGGCGCCGAGCTGGTCGCCGCCCGCGACGCCTTCGTCTCGGTCGAGATCTACGGCGCCTTCGGTCGCTACGCGCTGTCGCAGCTCGATCGCCTCGAGCACGACGCCCGCCTCGCCGATCACCGGGGCCGGGTGCTGGGCTGGCTGCGCGCCGAGCCGACGCTGTCGCTCGATCAGGTCGCGGCCCGGCTGGTCGAGGCCGCCCGGATCGTCGCGCCCACCGCGGCGGACGCGCAGCTGCGCGCGCGCGACTACGTCAAGCAGCTGTACCGCTCGATGTACGACCGGGGCCAGCTGCCGGCGCGCGAGTGGCGCGCCCTGGTCGCGTTCGCGGCGCGCGAGGCCGGCCACTTCGAGCCGCCCCGCGAGCAGCGCCCCAAGAACGCCTACAACCTGATCCGCCTGCTCGACCTGGCGATCCGCTGGCTCGAGAGCGACGCGGCGGCGCCGCCGCTGCGGGTGCCCGACGCGCTGCGCCCGACGCTGTGGGCGATCAAGCGCGGCGAGGTCCCGATGGCCGAGGTCGTCGCGATGGCGCGCGCGCTGACGCCGCGGCTCGAGCAGGCCCGCGCCACCACCCGGCTGCCGCGGGTCGCCGACGTCGCCCGCGCCGAGGCGGTGCTGCGCGCCGGCCGCGCCGAGGCCGCGCGGCGCCACCTCGCCGGCGAGCCTGGGGCCGCTCGGCCGCGACGCCGCGGCGCCGCCGGTCGCCCGGTTCGAGCCCCGCGCCGACGACCCCGCCGACGCCCCCGACGACGACCGCCCCGACGACGACCACGGCGACGGCGCCCCGGCCCCCTCCCCCGCACCAGGCACGTCCCCATGATCGAGACCCTCACCGACGCCCCCACCGCGGCCGTGATCCGCGCCCACCTCGCGCGCGAGGCCGCGCGCCGCCACCACCTCGTGGTCTACCTCAGCGGCGCCCACGCCTACGGCTTCCCGTCGCCCGACAGCGACTACGACCTCAAGTGCGTCCACGTCGCCCCGACCGCGGCGCTGGTCGGGCTGGTCCCGCACGAGGGCGGCGCCGAGCACATCGAGGTCGTCGACGGCGTCGAGCTCGACTACGGCAGCAACGAGGTCGGCGCGGTGCTGCGCGGCGTCCTGCGCGGCAACGGCAACTTCCTCGAGCGCCTGCTCGGCGCGCTGGTGATCGACGAGGACGCGCCGCGGATGGCGTCGCTGCGGCCGCTGGTCCGCGGCGCGGTGTCGCGGCTGGTGTTCCGGCACTACGCCGGGTTCGCGCACAGCCAGATCCGGGCCGCCGAGGCCAGCCAGCCGCCGCCGGCCAAGAAGGTGCTCTACGCCCTCCGAACCGCGCTGACCGGGGCCCACCTGCTGCGCACCGGCGTGCTGATCACCGACCTCGGCCGCCTGTGCGAGCCCTACGGCTTCGGCGGCGCGCAGGAGCTGATCGCCGCCAAGCGGGCTGGCGAGCGGGTGCCGCTGGCCGCCGAGGTGTGGGAGCGCTGGCGCGGCGAGCTGGGCCGGGCGGTGGCGACCCTCGCCGAGGCCGACCGCGCCTCGCCCCTGCCCGCGACCCCGCCCGACGAGGCGAGCCGGGCCATCGAGGCCTGGCTGGTGGCGGTGCGCCGAGAGCGCTTCGAACCGTAGACGGCGGCCCCCGCCCTGCGCTACCCAAGGGGGATGGAGAGCGTCACCCTGGTCCGAGACGACGACGGCGAGACCGAGGTCTGGGAGGTCACCTGGGCGGGGCTGGACGTGGAGGTTGCCTCCGGCATCGAGAGCGAGCCGCTGCGGACCAAGACCAAGAAGTTCCGCACCCACCGCGAGGCGGAGGAGTGGATCCGCGCCGAGCTGGCCAAGCGCATGAAGGACGGCTTCAAGATCCGCGAGACCGCGACGCCGAGCTGACGTCACGCGGCCCTCGATCGCCGCGACGCCTTGGCACCGCGCCCATGCAGGGTACGGTGGAGACAACTGGGAGGTCTCCATGGTGTCCGCGATGTCGGGAACCGATCGCCGCCACACGCTGCGAGCCCCCGTGCACGGGACCGTGATCCTGCACGGAGATCAGGCCGTGGTCGGTGGCTTCATCCACAACCTGTCGCTGACCGGCGTCGCCATCGACGCGCGCGACGCGCCCGCGGCCGGCGACGAGGTCCTCGTCGAGCTGCGGCTGCCGGGGACCCGACGGCTGCGCGCCCGCGGCCGCGTCGTCCGGGTCGAGCGCGACGACGAGAGCGCGCGCATCGCGGTGCGCTTCGCCGACCTGCCGGCCGACGCCGAGGACGCGATCGAGGACGAGCTGGTGCTCGCGCTCGGCGCGGTGCGGCGGCGCGCCGTCGTGATCGTCGACGACATCGAGGACCGCCGGGTCGACGTCGCCGAGGCCATGCGCGAGCGCGCGCTGACCCCGCTGACCCCGGGCACGCCGCTCGAGGTCATCGACATGCTCAGCGATCCGTCGGTCCACGTCGACGTCTGCGCGGTCAGCCAGCGGTTCGCCGACCTGTCGGGCGGCGACGTCGCGTCGTTCCTCAAGGAGTCGTTCCCGTGGGTGCGGATCGTCCGCATCGGCAGCGACGTCAGCGCCGCCGCCGAGGACGCCGCCGACGCCTGGGACGACGTCACCGACGAGCAGTGGGGCTGAGCCCGCCTAGCGGCGCCGCTTGAGCAGGTGGCGCGACGTCCACCAGCTCCACACGATCAGCGCGCCCGCGACCCGCGCGGTCCACCAGCCCCACTCGGCGCGGGCGACCTCGCCGCGGCCCTCGAGGACCAGCGCGAACGCGGCGCCGGCGACGCCGACCACCGCGAAGATCGCCTGGTGGCCGAGCCGGTACATCAGCCGGGTCGACGGCTCGAGGTTGCGGACCCGCAGCTGCAGATCGCCGGCCTGCGCCCCGCGCATGAACTTGCGGAGCTCGGCGGGCAGCGCGGTCACGCTCATCAAGAGGTCCTTGGACGTCTCGACCAGCAGCGTCGACCAGTCGCCGTCCTCGCCGAGCACGAAGCGCTCGACGTAGGGCCGGATCACGGTCATCGGGTTGAGCGTGGGATCGAGCTCGGTGCACAGCCCCATCAGCAAGAGCAGCGTCCGCTCGAAGACGATGAACTCCTTGGGGACGTGGAAGTTCGACGACAGCTCGCGGATCGACAGATCCATGCGACGCAGGTCCGCGATGCTCTCGAGCCCCTTCTCGGGATCGAACTTGATGTCCTTGAGGTTGAGCGAGTCGAGCGAGACGCTCTCCTGGAAGCGATCGTGGAAGTACTCGACGACCTGCTCGAAGACCCGCTCGTCGGCGCCGCGCGCCACGAACCCCATCTGCTTCATCGCGCGGACGATCCGCTGGGTGTCGCGGGCCAGCGCGCCCTGGATCAGCTCGACCATGCCGGCGCGCATCTGCGGCGACACCCGCGCCACCGCGCCGAAGTCGAGGAAGACGATCTCCGGCGGGTCGTCGGGGCGCGCGCCGGCGCGGACCAGCAGGTTCCCGGGGTGCGGATCGGCGTGGTAGACGCCGTCGGTGAAGATCTGCTGGCAGTAGATCTCGACGACCTGGCGGGCCAGGACCCGGCGATCGACGCCCTGCTGCTTGACGCCGGCGACGTCGCTGATCTTGACGCCGCGCTCGAAGTGGGTGGTCAGGACCCGCGAGGTCGACAGCGCGCGCACCACCCGGGGGAACGCGACGTCGTGACGCCCCTCGAAGTTGGCGGCGATCAGATCGCCGTTGTCGGCCTCGGCGCGGAAGTCGAGCTCGGCGGTGACGATCGCGCGGATCTCGCCGTACAGCTCGTCGAGCCCCTGGTAGGGCAGGAACCGCTCGACCAGGCGGAAGATGCGCCGCAGCGTGCGCAGATCCGAGCGCACGATCTCGTCGATGTCGGGGTACTGGACCTTGACCGCGACCAGCTCGCCCGAGCGCAGCCGCGCCGCGTGGACCTGGCCGATCGACGCCGACGCGATCGGCTCCTGATCGAAGCTGGCGAACAGCTCGCCGGGGCTGGCGCCCAGCTCCTCGCGGATGCGGTCCTCGATGTCGCGGTACGGCCGCGGCGGCACCGCGTCCTGCAGGCCCTCGAGCTCCTTGCGGAACTCCTCGGGCAGGAAGTTGCTCATGATCGAGATGAGCTGCCCGACCTTGATGAACAGGCCCTGCAGCTCGCAGATCCGCTGCTCGATGCGGCGCGCGTTGCGCAGGTGGATGCGGCGCAGCTGCACCACCATCCAGTCGTCGTCGTGGAAGCGGCCGCGGAAGCGCAGCCACAGGTAGCTGGCGATGACCGAGACCGTGCACCAGTAGGCGCGCCACGCCCGCAGGAACCGCTTCGGCGGCCGGGCCCGGCGCACCACGTGGTGGCGACCGGTGCCCTCCGGATCGGGGCCGACCGGCTGGACCGCGCCGGGCGCACGATCCCCGGGCGCACGGCCGTCCGGGCCGGCGCCGACCGCCTGCTCGGCCGTCCGTGCCGCGTTCACCCCTGGATACTAGCCCCCTGGCGCGCCGATTGACAGCGTGTGGCCGAGGGGGTACGGCAAGGGATGGACCCCCGCGACGAAGCGCCCGACGATCCGGACCACGACCGCGAGCGCGACCGCGGAGAGCTGCCCGACTCCCTGCGTCAGCGCCTCGAGGCGATGGTGCCGGAGCTGGTCAAGCGGACCTTCGCCGCCGGCATGGGCGCGGTGTTCTCCACCGAGGAGGGCATCCGCAAGCTGGCCAAGGACATCAACATTCCGGACGTCGCCGGGTACATCGCGACCACCGCCGACACCACCAAGGACAAGGTGCTGGACGTGGTCGCCCGCGAGGTCCGCGAGTTCCTGCAGACGATGAACCTCGGCGAGGAGGTCGCGAAGCTGCTGACCACGCTGTCGTTCGAGGTCAAGACCGAGATCCGGTTCATCCCCAACAGCGAGCGCTACGGCGGCGTCGAGCCCGACGTCAAGGGCTCGGTCCGGCTCAAGCGCGCCGGCTCCAGCGGGGACAAGGACAAGGACAAGGCCGACCGGGGCGACAAGGACAAGGACGGCGACGACGAGCAGCGCCGCGGCCTGCGCCGGTTCTGGCGCCGCGACGAGGGCGACGAGGGCGACGACGACGGCGGCGGCGGCGGCGAGCGCGGCTGATCGCCGCGGTGACCCGGTCACCGCGGCGCGGCCAGCACCGGCCACGCCGCGAAGGTCGCGCCGCCGGTGACGACGGCGTGCAGGGCGTCGCGCCAGTTCGCCGGCGCCGGCACCAGGCGGTCGATCGCGGCGCGCGCCTGGGCCCGGTAGGGGTCGCGCGCCGGATCGCGCTCGACGGCGAGGTAGCGACGGTACGCGCGCGCCGCGTCGGTCGGGCGATCGGCGAGCTCGAGCGCGATCGCGAGGCCGAAGGTCCCGGAAGGATCGCCGGGGCGCAGCGCCAGGAACTCCTGGTAGGCGCCGACCGCGGCGGCGATCTGCCCGGTCCGCCGGTACAGGTAGCCGAGCGCGTACCAGCCGGCGGCGTAGCGCGGCTGGCGCAGCGTCGCCTTCTCGAGCCAGGCGACGCCGTCGGCCCACGCGCCCTCGGCGATCCACAGCGGCGTGGCGCGGTCGTAGACGACGCGGCGATCGGCGTCGCGGCGCAGCGCGTCCTCGTAGGCGTCGAGCGCACCGCGGCGATCGCCGGCGGCGGCGCGCGCGTCGCCCTCGGCGATCAGCTCGGCGACCTCGTCGGCCCGGGCCGCCACGGGCCGCCACGCCAGCGCCGCCACGACCAGCGCCGTCAGCGCCGCGGCGCGCACCAGCGCGAGGGCGGCGCCGCGCGCGGTCACCGCGGGAACAGCTCGTCGCGCATGTCGATGATCTCGGCGCAGGTCGTGCCCTCGGGCACGCGCACGGCACGGAACAGCGACGGGTTGCCCGGCTGCTGGGTGATCACCGGGTTGAGCGTCTTGACCGCGCGGGTCTCGGCGGCCGAGCAGGCGTCGCCGCTGGCGAGGTGGCAGCCGAGGATGCCCTGCTCGATGCTGGCGTCGACCTCGCCCAGCACCTTGTCGGAGCTGTAGACCTGGCCGCTCAGCGAGAACCGGGCGCGCAGCGTCACGTAGACCTCGTCGAGATCGACCGCGGGGACGTTGGACGCCAGCAGCGTCGCGCCGGCCTGGCCGTCGGACTCCTGGTCGCAGGCGCAGTTGGTGCCGATCGCCAGCGCGCACGAGGTGTCGGCCGACGGCGCGCAGAAGTCGAAGTTGCCGTCCTGATCGGCGGTCGGCAGCGGCGCGGTCGCGAGCTGGGTCTCGTCGAGGATCGCGCCCATGACCAGCACCAGCTCGTCGGTGCGGAAGTCGGCGCAGTTCTGGTTGGGCGACGACAGCGTCGCGTCACCGGTGATGTTGCCCACCGAGTTGATCGTCGAGGTCTGGACCTCGAAGTGGATCGGCTGGTCCTGGCCCGAGATCGGGACGTCGGGGATCTGCAGCGTGCACGCCTGCGCCGACACCACCACGCTGGTGCCGTCCTGCGCGATGTCCATCGCGATCAGCAGCTCGGCGGTGGTGTCGGTCTCGACCAGGCCCGAGGCGTTGACGTGGACGTTGAGGACGCCGAGCACCGCGGCGCGGCCGTTGATGTCGAACGTGCCGCCGGGGATGCACTGCTCGCCGTAGGTGCGGGCGTCGGGGCCGTCGCCGCCGCCACCCCCACAACCGCCGGCCAGCGCGGCCGCGCCGACGACCACGCCGAGCGCGACCCACGAGAAAGCGACCAGACGCATCTTCAGACGATACCATCGGTTGCCCGGCCGACGCCGACGTAGATAATGGACGCCTCTTGGGGGGTGCTCTCCGTCACCTCGTCGCCCTGGGCGGCGCGGGCCTGGTCGCCGCGGTCGCTGTCGCGACCGGTGGCGGCGCCGCGCACGCCAGCCCGGCGGAGGTGTTCGGCTTCGGGTCGCGCCACGCCGCGGCCGGCGCCGAGGTCGCGTCGGTCGACGACTTCGCGGCGGTCTACTACAACCCGGCCGGGCTCGCCGCCGGCGACGGCAGCCACGCCACGATCGGCGGCCTCGCGACGGTGTCCAACCTGCACGTCGACGATCGCCGGGTCTCGCTGTCCGACCCCATCGGCACGGTCATCGGCATCACCGTGCCGGCGCCGCTGGGTGGCCCGCTGACCAACCGTGTCCGCATCGGCGCCGGCCTGTACCTGCTGCCGCGCAAGATCGCGCAGGTCACCGCGCGGTTCCCCGACCAGCCGTTCTACCCCTGGTACGACAGCCGGCTGTCGCGGCTGGTCATCCTGCCCGGCGTCGGGGTCCGGCTCACCGACCGGCTCGCGGTCGGGGCCGCGGTCAACGTCCTGGCCGGGCTCGACGGCAGCATCGTCGCCGCCGAGGGCTCGACCCGCGCGCTCGAGGCCCGGGTCGACGAGAAGGTCCCGACCGTGGCGCGGGTGATCGCGGGCGTCACCTTCGACGTCGCGCCCCAGGTCCGGCTCGGCGCGGTCTACCGGCAGCGCTTCGAGGTGCCGTTCGCGACCCGCGCCGACACCACCGTCGCCGGCGAGCCCATCGATCTCGATCTCGAGGCCAGCGGCCAGTTCACGCCCAACCAGGTCGCGATCGGCGCGGCGCTGCGCCGGCCCACCGGACGGGTCGAGCTCGACGCCACCTGGTCGAACTGGTCCGAGTACCCGGGCCCGTTCGTCGTGGTCGAGAGCGAGCTGCCGCTGGTCGGCCCGCTCGCCGGCGCCCTGCCCGACGTGCCCTACCACGACACGATCGCGGTCCGCGTCGGCGGCGAGATCACGCCGATCGCCAACCTCACGCTGCGCGGCGGCTACGGCTTCGAGACCTCGCCGATCCCGACGACGCAGACCGGGGTCACCAACCTGCTCGACGGGCCCAAGCACACGATCGGCGCCGGCATCGGGCTGGGCTGGCGGCGCGCCGGCGGCAAGGCGATGCGCCTCGACGGCCACGTCCAGGCCCAGCTGGTCGGCGCCCGCAGCCTGTCCAAGCAGATCTACGATCCGTCCAGCGGCGAGCCCTACGATCCGTACACGTCGCTGCGCGACGAGGTCACCGACGACCCGCAGGATCCGGCGACCCTCGGCGACCAGATCTCGAACCCCGGCTACCCCGGCGTCACCTCGGGCGGCCAGGTGTTCTCGGCCGGCGTCACCCTGGAGATCGAGCTGTGAGCCGGCGCGTCGTCACCGCGTGGGCCACCGCCGCGACCGCCGCGCTGGCGACGCTCGCCGCCGCGCCCGCCGGCGCCGATCCGCTCGACGACTTCGGCTTCGGCGGCGCCGCCGCGGCCACCGCCGGGGCCCGCGCCGCCACCGCGACCGGGCCCGAGGCCGCGCACCACAACGCCGCCGGGATCGCGCTCGGCGATCACCCGGCGCTGATGGTCGGCTGGGGCGCCGGCACGATGCAGCTCGACATCGACGGCCACGACGCCGAGCTGCTCGATCCGCACGGCGCCAGCATCGGCATCGCGGTGCCGGTCGCGCTCGGCGGCGGCTGGACCGTCGCCGGCGGCCTGGCCCTGTACCTGCCCGATCAGTTCCTGGCCCGGGTCCAGCTCATCCCGACCACCGAGCCGCACTACGTCCTGCTCGACAACGATCCGCACCGGGTCGTGGTCGAGCCGGTCGCCGCCCTCGCCTACGGCGATCGCTTCGCGATCGGCGCCGGCGCCTCGGTGCTGGCCGACGCGCGCTCCAACCAGATCGTCTTCGACGTCGGCGTCGTCGCCGGCGAGAAGGTCGGCGAGGCCCAGCTCGACATCGAGCTGCCGATGCGGCTGGCGCCGATCCTCGGGGTCTGGGCCCGCCCCAGCGACCGGGTCCGCCTCGGCGCCACCTTCCGCGGCGAGCTGTCGCTCGACCTCGTGCTCGACATCCTCGCCAACGTCCAGGTCGTCGGCGTCGTCACCGGCGACGCGCTGGTGTCGCTGCGGGCGTCGAACTACTTCACGCCGGCGCGCGGCACCGCGGCGGCCGCGGTCGACGTCACGCCCGACCTCACGATCGAGGGCGACGTCACCTGGTCGCACTGGTCGAGCTTCGACGCCGGCGTCGCCGACCTCCAGGTGCTGGTCGCGCTCGACATCACGCCGCCGCTGGTGTCGAGCCAGACCCCGGCGCCCGGCTTCCACGACACGTTCTCGGGCCGCGCCGGCGTGGAGTGGCGCGGCGGCGGGCGGCGGACCCGGTGGGCGCTGCGCGGCGGCTGGGGCTGGCTGCCGACCCCGGTGCCGGCGCAGACCGGCCTGACCTCGTTCGCCGACGGCGACCGCATGCTGGTGACGCTCGGCGCCGGCGTCACGCTGGCCGACTGGGCGCCGATCCTGACCCGCCCCATCGACGTCGACGTCGGGCTGCAGTGGCAGCACGTCGCCCACCAGCTGACCCAGAAGGACGTGGACCTCTACCCCGGTCAGGCGTTCTCATCGGGCGGCGACATCCTGCACGCCGGGGTGTCGACGACGATCCGGTTCTGACCATGCGCGCCCCGCTCCTCACCTCGCTCGCCCGCGCAGCCACCCTGGCCGCCGCCGCCGCCACGGTCGGCGCGTGCGGCTTCCTGCCCGAGGACGACTTCACCGGCAAGCGCGCCGGCGACGGCATCGCGCCATGGACCGACCTGGGCCCGGCGCAGGTGTGCCTGGGCAACCAGTACCTGGGCCCGCCCGACAGCCCGCCCGGCGGCCTGTGCTTCGACCAGAACCGCGGCGAGGAGCCGTGCGTCGACGACGGCGGCTGCGGCTCGCGCGAGGCCTGCGTGTGCGGTCGCTGCATCGTGCCGTACTGCGCCTCGGCGTCGGACTGCGCCGCCGATCGCGTGTGCACGTTCGCGTCGCACCGCTGCGACGTCCCCTGCTTCACCGACGACCAGTGCGCCGGGCCCGGCGACGCGGTGTGCTTCAACGGGGTCTGCCGCGGCCGCTGCCTCGACGACAGCGAGTGCCAGACCGGCGAGGTCTGCAACTCGCAGAGCTACTGCGTCACCGCGGCGTGCGAGGACGATCAGGGCTGCCTGGCCGGCGAGCGGTGCCGGGTCCAGGCGGTGCCGCGCCGGATGGCCGAGCCCAGCCCGCTGGTCACGACCTCACCGGCGCGCCAGGTCGTGCTGTGGCTCGAGGTCTCGGATCCCAACCAGGTCGACCAGACCGCGATCTGGCGGGCGGTCGCCGCCGACGGCGTCCACTTCGCGATGAGCCCGGCGAGCCCGGTGCTCGAGGTCGGCACCACCGCGGCGGCGCCGTCGGTGGTCGCCACCGCCGACGGCTACGCCATGTACCTGGAGGTCGACGGCGGCGCCTCGATCCAGGTCGCGACCTCGAGCGACGGCATCGCGTGGTCGACGCCCACCGTCGCGCTGACCGGCGGCGCCGGGCCGGCGGCGGCGCGCGCGCCCAGCGCCGTGGTCCTGCCCGACGGCTCGGTCGCGGTCTACTACCAGATCGGCGACGGCGCCGCGATCGCGCTGGCGACCGGCCCGGTCGGCGGCGCGCTGGCCAGCCGCGGCCCGGTGCTGCGCCCCGCCGACGTCACCGTGCCGCCGACCGGCGCGGGCTCGGCGTTCTGGGACGGCGTCGAGCGGGTGACCAGCCCGTTCGCGGCGATCACCCAGGGCGCGGACGGGCCGTCGCTGCGGCTTTGGTACGCCGCGTTCGGCAAGGAGAGCGGCGACTCGGTGCAGTTCGGAGAGATCACGCCGATCCCGCCCAACTACTCGATCGGCTACGCCGCGGCGCCGCTCGACGATCCCGGCGCCCTGGCGGCGTGGCCGTACGGCCCGGTCGTCGATCGCGTGTCGGCGTTCCTCGATCACCACCAGGAGCTGAGCCCGGGAGTGGTCCAGCTGCCCGGCGACGACACCACCACCGACGACGCCTACCTGATGTACTACGTCGAGGCCGATCCCGCGATGGACGCGATGGGCGCCGATGGCCCGTTCGTCATCGGCCGACTCGGCGTCATGGGCAACGGCGCCTATTCCCGGGTCACGGTCCCTTGACCCCCGTGGTGGCAGGGCGCTAGACATGTCCGTTTTCTGGACACCGCCCGCGGGCGCTGCCTACGATCTTTCGACGGGAATCGTCGCCGTCCTCCCGTCGTTCTTCATCCGTTCTCCGAGGAATCTTCCATGGTCGCCGTCATCGGAAACGTCATCGCCGGCCTGCTCGCCGTCAGCCTGTTCACCGCGACCGTGCGGTTGACCAAGTAGCGCGGCCGCAGCCCGCGGTGGATCGCGCCGGCGCCAACTAGCGCGCCGCGCCGACCCGGGCGCGCGGGCATCCGGGCTACACTCGTGATCGTGTCGGGACGCGATACGGTCCTGCCGAGGGTCGGGCGACCGCCTTCCTTGGCCGAGCTGGAGCTCCAGGATCTGGAGAACCTCCGGCTGCTGCTGCGTGGCGACTCGGTCGTCGACTGGCACCGCCTCGCGTTCAGCGACCACGCCGCGGTCGACCGCTTCCTCCGCCTCAACGAGTTCGACCCCGAGTCGGACGAGGAGATGGAGCGGCTCGAGATCATGCGGGCCGACTCGGTCGAGTACCTGCAGCGGGTCTACCAGGTCGCGATCCCCGACGCGGTCGCCGAGGACGTCGCCGCCCGCGACCTGTTCCTGATCGCGTCGCGCGACGGCGACCACCAGAAGTGGGCGTGCGTCGTGCTCAAGGCCATGCACATCATCCACCACGTGGCCGGCCGCCACGCGATGATGGCGCTGTCGATCTCGGACGACGAGATCAACCGCCAGATCGAGCTCAAGGTGATGAAGGTGGTCGAGGAGATGCGGGCCGGCGGCGCCCCCATCGCCGAGTTCGAGTGGAGCCGCAAGCCGCACGACTCGCTGATCACCAAGCTGCTGGCCAAGCGCTCGACGCTGGCGGCCAACATCTACGACAAGCTGCGGTTCCGCCTCATCGTCCCCACCTACGACGACCTGCTGCCGGTGGTGACGCTCTTGACCCGGCAGCTGATCCCGTTCAACTACGTCGTCCCCGGCGAGTCGGTCAACCACCTGATCGATCTCGGGCGCATCCTCGACGACGACCCGCGGCTGCACGATCTCTCCGACCACCTGCAGCGCGACACCCGTGGCCAGCGCCGGCCGGCCCCGGTCAACGAGTTCTCGGCCCCGGAGTACCGGATCATCAACTTTGTCGCCGACCTGCCGCTGCGCATCCAGCGCATGATCCCCGGCGCCGAGATCCCGATCGACCGCAGCCACGTCATCTTCGTGCTCACCGAGTTCCAGATCGCCGACAAGGGCACGGTCCAGCTCAACGAGATCGGCCAGTCGAGCCACGAGGCCTACAAGGCGCGGCAGCACGAGAAGGTCAAGGTCCGGCTGCTGCGCAGCGAGGACGACCCGGTCAGCGACGACTGATCGACGCCGAGGCCGACGCCGGGCTCACGACGCCCACGCCCGGTGCCGACGATGCGCGGCGCGCCGCGCTCAGAGCGTGTGACGATTTCATCCTCACACGCTCTGTCGATCGGCTCGCGCAGACGCTCGGCTCAGTTGGAGCTGACCGGCAGGTCCTTGGTGATCTTCGTGGTCTCGCCGGGGTTGATCGAGATCGTGTACGACCACGACTCGCGCCCGACGACGAAGGTCACCTTGTGCTTGCCGGCCTCGAGCTTGATCTTGGCCCGCGGCGCGATGGGCGTCATCTTGCCGCTGTCCTTGCCGTCGATCAGGACCTTGGCCCACGGCGTCGTGTAGGCGACCAGGTAGCCGTCGCCGCTCTTGGCGTCGACCTTGGGATCGGTCCGGGCGGTGCGGGTCGTGC
Source organism: Kofleriaceae bacterium (assembly GCA_020633495.1). Lineage (GTDB taxonomy): Bacteria > Myxococcota_A > Polyangia > Haliangiales > Haliangiaceae > WYBA01. The sequence continues at coordinate 161,260 of JACKDR010000009.1, forward strand.
TGCTGCCGCTGCTGCCGCTGCCGCTGCCGTTGCCGCTGCCGTGATCGGTCCGGGTCTTGGTCCGGTCGGTCTTCGACGTCTTCGACGTGTCCGTCTTCGACGTGTCCGTCTTCGACGTGTCCGTCTTCGACGTGTCCGCCTTCGACCGGTCGGAAGCGACCGACCGGTCGGTCGGATCGCCGGCGGTCGAGCTCGGGTCGCCGGCGCCGTCAGCCACCGCGACCGCGGTGCCGGCGTCGACCTCGGCGGCACCGGCGTCGAGCGCGGCGACCGCCTGCGCGCCGCCGTCGCCGCTCACGCCGGCGTCGAGCCCCGCGCCGGTGGCGGCCGGGGCGGCGTCCGCGATCACCGCCGGCGGCAGCGCCGCCAGCTTGCACTCCACGGTCTTGGTCTGGCCGGCCTCGAGGTCGACCGTCATCGTGCACGGATCGACGCCGTCGCGCGCGACCTTGATCTCCAGCGAGCCGGCGTCGAGAGCGTCGACCGTGAGCGACTCGTTGGCGACCACGCCGCGGCGGACGTCGCCGACGAAGACCTCGGCGCCGTCGCCGTCGGGCACGTTGATCACCAGCTTGGCCGCGGCGGACGCCTCGGCGGTCCGCGCCCCGCCCTCGTCGCCGAGGATCACGAACTTCACGATCGCGAAGCCGCCGAGCACGACCGCGGCGATGCCGACGCCGATCGCGACGTCCTTGCCCAGCGACGGCCGGCGGCGCTTCTTGTCGGGCAACGCCATCGCCGGCACCGACGCGGTGGCGTCGACGGTCGGCGGCGAGATCATCACGCCCGACGGCGTGAAGCTGGCCATGCCCGGCTGGTACCCGCCCGGCGTGGCGTCCGCCGGCGCGAAGCCGCCGGGACCGAAGCCCGGCGGCGCCTGGCCGTAGCCCGGCGGTGCCTGGCCGTAGCCCGGCGGCGCTTGCTGCGGGTAGCCCGGCGGCGGCTGGCCGTAACCCGGCGGCGGCTGGCCGTACCCCGGCGGCGGCGGCTGCCCCTGCTGCGGGTAGCCCGGGTAGCCGGGCGGCGGCTGGCCGGCCGGCGGGTACGCCCCCGGCTGCGCGTAGCCCTGCGCGGCGGCGTAGGGATCGTAGCCGGGCTGCGCCGGATACCCCGGCGCGGCCTGGCCCTGAGCCTGGCCCCACGCGGCCGCGGCCGGCGGGCCGTCGCCGGCCGGCGCCATGGCGCCCGACGGCGGCCCCGGCTGCAGCGGCAGCGACGGCGCCTCCATGCCCATCACGGTCTTCTGATCGGCGGCGTGCGAGGCCTGCGGGCCGCGCGCGCGCGCCAGCTCGGCCTGGGCCTGCGCCACCAGCTGCTCGACCGGCAGCTGCCGGGCGTCGAGGCCCATCACCGTCGGGTCCGACGGCGCGGCGGTGCCCGGCGCGGTGCCGGCGGGGAAGTGCTGTGGCTGGCTCGCGGGCGGCGGCGCCGCGGCCTGGTGCGCGACCTGCCCGGCGAAGCCCTGCGCCGGCGCCGGCATGCCGAACAGCGTCTTGGCCTGGGCGCGCGCCGGCCCGGCGCCGGCCTGGGCCTGGGCCTGCGCCACGCCGGGCATCGAGTCGGGGCGTCCTGGCCGGGGCGGCGGCGCCGGCGCGGGCACCGCGGGCGCCTGGGTGGTGGCGCGACCGACGCGGGGCGGCGGGGGCGGCGCCGGCAGGACCGGCGCGTCGCCGAGCTCGTCGCCGAAGATGGTCGTGGGCCCCTCGTCGACGAAGTCGTGGTCGTCGCCGCGGCGGTCCGGCGCCGCGACCTCGCCCGAGACCGCCGACGGCAGCGGCGGCTCGTCGCCCCAGCCGGAGTCGACCGCGACCGCCGACGACGCCGCCATCGCGGCGGCGTGCATGTCGGCGATCTGCTCGGCGTCGGAGATCTGCGTCGCCCCCTCGGGGACCAGGTCGTCGAAGCTGGGACCGCCCAGCACCGTCGGGTCCTCGGACTGGCCGGCGGGGCCGAGGTGCTCGATGACGTCGAGCTTGGCCTCGGCGGCCGGGACCCCGGCGATCAGGCCCTCGCGACCGAGCCGCTTGTACGACTCCAGCTGCTGGCGCTCGCGCTCGAGCTCGGGCGCGAAGCCCTCCTTCATCCACGCCGCCAGGCTCTTGGCGGTGAAGACCTGGTCCTGCCCCATGAGGTAGCGGTGCAGGTCGGCCAGCATCTCGCCGGCCCACTGGTAGCGGCTCTCGACGTCGCGGGCGAGCGCCTTCATCATGATGCGCTCGACCTCCTCCGGGATGGAGGGGTTGGCCTGGCGCGGCGGCACGATCTCGACGTTGCGGACCTTCTCGAGGGTCGCGAAGTCGGTGTCGCCCTGGAACAGGCGATCGCCGACCAGGCACTCGTAGAGGATCGTACCCAGCGCGAAGACGTCGCTGCGGCGATCGAGCGGCAGGCCGCGGACCTGCTCCGGCGACATGTAGCCGAACTTGCCCTTGAGCACGCCGTGCATCGTGCGCGAGCTGCGCGACGCCGCCTTGGCGATGCCGAAGTCGATGATCTTGACCTCGCCCTCGTACGACACCAGGACGTTCTGCGGCGAGCAGTCGCGGTGGACGATCTCGAGCGGGCGGCCCAGCGGGTCGCGCTTGCGGTGGGCGTAGTCGAGGCCCTCGCACGCCTTGGCGACCACGAAGCAGGCCATCGCCGGCGTCATCGCCTGCTTCAGCTTGCGCAGGCGGTTCTGGATCTGGAGCAGGTCCTTGCCCCAGATGAACTCCATCGCGATGAAGTGGGCGCCGTCGATCCGACCGAGCTCGAAGATCTGGCAGATGTTGGCGTGCGCGAGCTGGCCGGCGATCTTGGCCTCGTCGATGAACATCTTGATGAAGTCGCGGTCCTCCCCCATCGAGGGCAGGATGCGCTTGATCGCGATGACCTTCTCGAAGCCCTCCACCCCATAGCTCTTGGCCTTGAAGACCTCGGCCATGCCGCCCACGCTGATCCGGTCGAGCAGCAGGTATTTGCCGAAGGGGATGGCCTGACGCACCGTGGATCGAATGGTATCGCCCGTCAGGGGCCGATCACAACCCAAACGTGGCCTTCTGCCCGTGGGGCATCGACGACAGGTGCGTCGCGCTGGTCCGACAAGTCGCCGCTACCCCGGAGGCCACGGGCCCCAAGATCTGCGCCCTAGAACGACAGCGTCGCGCCTACCACCACGCCACCCTTCATCGGCACCGCGGTGACGATCGGCAGCGCGCGCTCGCGACGGTGGCGACGATAACCGCGGACGCCGTCCCACACGCCGTACAGGTAGACGCCGACGAGCGCGGCGCCCGACAGGTAGTTGACCGTGCGCAGCTTGCGGGCGGTGTCGGGGACGTCGCCGTGGCTCGACTCGCACGTGAAGCCCTCGCGCGAGCACCACGACCGCAGCACCAGGAACGTCGTCAGGTTGGTGGCCGCGATCCCGAGCTCGACGCCGCCGAGCGCGAGCGCCTTGCCGCGCTCGCCGTTCTGGATCTGGCCAGCGACCGGCACGAGGTTGAGGATCCAGTAGCGACGCTGACGCGGCCGCCGCGCCGCCAGCTCGGCGGCGTGGCGCGACCGCACGTCCTCGAAGAACGTCACCGCCTCGGGCGGCACCAGCGCCGGGTCGAGGCGACCGTCGAGGTCGAGCGCGAGGTAGTCGAGGAACGCGGCCTCGGCCGCCGGGTAGTCGCCGAGGAAGAAGCGGGCGAGGCCGAGCAGGCGGCGGGCCTCGGCGCGATCGGCGGGGGTCGGGCCGTCGATCGGCGTGACCAGCGCGACGACGCGGTCGTAGTCGCCGGCGGCGAGGGCGTCGCGGGCGTCGGCGAGGTCGCGGGTGGCGTCGGCGCTCGACGCCGGCGCCGACGGCTGGGCGCGCGCCGGCGCCGGCGCGGCCGCGACGCCGAGGACGATCGCCGTCGCCAGTGCGACGGCCGCGGCGGCGCGGGTCACCGGGCCTCCCGCCGCGCCGCGAGCAGCTCGCGGACCCGCCCGTAGGCGACGTCGACGATCTGCTCGACCGCGGCGCGGGCGACCGCGTGGCGGCGATCGCCGCGGCCACCGACCAGCGTGTCGGTGCGGATGACGCGGTCGAAGACGACGCCGGTGGCGTCGACGACGCGGACCCGGCCGCGCGCCCGCGCCGTGATCACGCCGCCGTCGGTGTAGTGGATCTCGGCGAGCTCGACGGTGATGCCGAGGTCGCCGCCCTGCGCGGCCATCGCGGCGGCGAGGTCGTCGCCGGTGACGCGGGCGCCGCGGTGACCGACCATGCCGGCGAGGCGGGTCGCGCCGGCCTCGAGCAGCGGCTCGAGGTCGGGGTTGTCGTCGTCGGCGGTCAGCGCGGCCGGCCAGACCACGCGCAGCACCGCGACCGGGCGCGGGTCGGCGGTGGTCGCCGCGGCGTCGCCGCCGGCGTCGCCGGCCTCGTCGCTGGCGGTGGCCGCGCCGCCGTGCCCGGCCGCGCCGCCGGTGGCGGGCCGCTCCTGCGCGGCCAGGCCGTCGCGCAGCGCCGGGATCAGCTTGGCCGCGAGGTCGGCCGCGGCCTCGTCGATGCGGGTCAGGCTGGGCGCGCTCGCCGACAGCGACGCCACCACCGTGCCGAGCGCGGGGTCGCGGACCCGCGCCTCGAGCAGGACCTGGTCGCCGTCGCCGCGCACGATGCGGCCGTCGATCACCAGGCGCGCCTTCGACGGCACCGGCGCGCTGCTCGACACCACGACGACGCTGAGGCCGTCGCGCTCGAGCGCGCGCGCCACCGCGCTGGCGACCGGCTGGCCGTACAGGCGCAGCTTGTGGTCGGCGGCCAGCGGCAAGAGCGCGATGACCTGACCCTGCTGCGCGCCGGCACGCCGCCGGCGGCGACGGCGCCGCCGCCACCGCCGCCGGGATCGGCCACGCCGCGACCGGGCGCGCCGGCGAGCACCAGCGCGCCGGCGACGACCGCGACGAGGATCGACGACGGCTTCACGAGGACGGGAGGGTACACGAGGCTAGGGAGCGACTCCGGGATCGACGAGGGTGGCGCGGAACCGGCCACCGTCGTCGGTGGCCGCCTCGGCGGCGGGGCGGGCGCGGTCGGCGGCCGCGCAGTCCTGGCAGTAGACGGTGACGGCGACGCCCGACGGGGTCGCGCCCTGCAGGCTGATCGTGCCGGTGAAGCGCAGCCCGTCGGGCAGCGCCAGATCGCCGAGATCGGTGGACGACGCCACCACGGCGGCGCGACGCAGGGCATGGCCGCCGCCGCGATCGACGACGACGACCTGGTAGCCGCCGCCGCCGGCCAGCGGCATCGCCACGGTGCCGTCGGCGGCGGAGGTGACGTGGACCTGGGTCGCGACCGCGGCCGCGAGGGCGTCGACCGGCACGGCGCGGACGTCGGCGCCGGCCACCGGCGCGCCGTCGGCGTCGACGACGCGGGCGGTCACGGTGGCGGGCGCGGCGGCGGCGATCGTCGCCGGCGTCGCGGCGGTGAGATCGATCGTGACCAGGCCGGCGCCGGCGCCGGCCTCGACCACTGCGGTGGCGGCGGCCGCCGGCACCGCCTGCGACGCCAGCGCGCCGCCGCCGTCGGTGGCGACCGGGATCGCGAAGCTGCCCTGGGCGACGGCCTGGGCGAGGCCGACCGCGACCACGCCGGCGTCGGCGACGGTGCCGACGAAGGTGACCCGCCCCGACGCCGCCGGCGCGCCGCCGAGCTGGGCGACCGCGCCCGCGACGTCGCGGGTGGCGACGCCGGGCTGGTAGCGGATCGCCAGCGGCTGCGCGGTGTCGAGCACGGCGGCCGCCGACTGCAGGCGCGGCAGGCCGGTGCCGACCGGCGGCACCACGCTGACCTCGACGGCGCCGCCGGCGATCGGCCGGGCGCGCACGGTGAACGCGCCGGCGCCGTCGGTGGTGCCGACCGACGACGTCACGCCGGCGATCTTGACCGTGACGATCGCGCCGGCGAGCGGCTGGTCGGCGGGATCGTGGACCGTGCCGGTGACGGCGACGCCGGCGTCGACGGTGATCGCCTCGGTGCCGGGCAGCCACGACGCGATCCGGCGCGGCGCCAGGTCGGCGCGGAACGGCACGATCAACAGGTCGTGCGGCGTGACCAGCGCGCGGATCGCGTAGGCGCCGTCGCTGCCGGCGAAGCCGTCGATCATCAGCTCGGGCGCGCCCGCCGGCGACAGCCGCAGGTAGGCGGCGACCGGGGCGCCGGCGCCGTCGACGATCGAGCCGCTGGCGACGATGCCGGGGTCGAGCGCCTGCGACGGCCACTCGAACGGCGCGCCGCTCGACACGATGACGCTGCGCTCCTGCGGCGGCGCGCCGAGGCCGGGCGGCGGCGAGAACCGGACCCGCCACGGCGTGTCCTGGGCGCCCAGCGCGCGGATGTTGACGCTGCCGCCGTAGCCGAAGCAGCCGGAGCCGGAGACGTCGAGGGTGACGTACAGCGGCCCGGCCGCCGGCGCGGTGAAGCGGATCTGCGACAGATCCGAGGTCGCCTGCTCGAACGGCACCAGCGCGCCGCCCGAGGTCTGGAGCTCCCAGGCGTAGTCGAGGAAGCCGTTCGCCTCGGGCACGTAGGCGGTCGCGGTCACGGTCTCGCCCTCGAACGGCGACGCCGGATCGTAGGTGACGCCGATCGAGCAGCCGCTGGCGTCGCCGGTGGACGAGGCGTCGGGGTAGTTGGAGTCGTCGCCGGCGCCGCCGGCGCCGCAGCCGACGAGGACGCCGAGCGCGACCAGCGCGACCGGCAGCGCCGGCGCGGCGGCGCGCCGCGGCGCCGGGCGAGCCGCGCGCGTCACCGGACCTCCACGGTCCAGCTCCGGCGCTGGAAGCAGCCGGCCAGCGCCTCGCAGCTGGGCAGGCTGGCGTCGCACAGGGCGCGGTCGGCGCGGTCGACGATCTCGACCCGCAGCTCGAGGGCGTCGCCGGGCTGGTACCGCGCGGGGTCGAGGTCGACCGCGGCGCCGTCGACGCCGTCGAGGGCGACCAGGGCGCCGCCGGTGGCCGGGCTGGCCAGCCACCACCGGAACGACGTCGCGTCGAGGTACGGATCCGACGGCGGCGGCGGCGGCCAGATGTCGAGGTCGTCCTGCACCGACAGCAGCGCGAACCGGCGCGGCGCGTCGAGCACGACGCTGGCGCCCTCGGGCGGGAACCCCGGATCGGCGGCGCCGATGCACGGCCACTGATCGTCGGCGAACGGCACGGTCAGCGTGGTCTCGACCTCGGCGCCCAGCGGATCGTGTCCGGTGAACCGGACGTCCCAGTTGCCGGGCTCGTCGACGATCAGCTCGTAGACCCGCTCGGTGGCGCTGCTCTCGTCCGGCAGGTAGGTGATCGAGCTGCCGGCGAGGGTGGTGCCGCGCGGCTCGAGCAGCACCGGATCGTCGATCGTCACCGCCGCCGGGCCGTCGTCGGCGTCGTCGACCTTGGCGATGATCCGCACCGGGATCGGCAGCGGGTGCTGGCCGCGGTAGACCCGGCCCTGGGCCTGGGGCAGCAGCGTCGGCCCGGCGTCGACCAGGTCGAGCTCGAGCTCCTGGTGCGGCACCGCCTTGGCGCCCCAGCTGTCGGTGATGTCGAGCTCGACCCGCACGGTGGTCGACGGCAGCCCGGACGCGGTCAGCGCCGGCACCGTCACCGAGAAGCTCCGGGCGGCGCCGGTCGCGGCCGGCGCCGCGTCGCAGGCGCCGTCGGAGCACACGAACGCCGCCCACGCGACGTCGGTCATGTCACCGTCGGGATCGAAGACCTCGGCGAAGACGCTCAGCGTGCCGCCGCGCGCGATCGGCCCCGGCGTCACCCGCTGGATGTCGGCGCTGGGCCGCTCGTTGATGGGATCGGCGTAGAAGCAGCCCGCCGCGGCAGGGGCGGCGAACAGCAGCGCGGCGAGCGCGGTGCGAGCGGCGGGCGGCATCGGACGGGTCAGAGTGCAACCATCTTGCCACGTCCAAGTGGCGGATTTCACGCGACATGGGTCACCTGATCGCCGGGGGATACGACAGCGGTGTCGCGATCCGCGCCGGCGGGCGCGGGGTCAGAACGGATTCGGAGCCGGATCGGGCACGGGCACGGGCACGGGCGCGGGCACGGGTTCAGATCGGACCCGGATCGGGCCCCGGACCCGGCGCGGGCGCGGGCCCTAGAAGCAGCCGAGATCGGGGCGGTCGCGGAGGGTGCAGCGGGCGCCACGCGGCACCGACACGTAGGCGGTGTCGACGACGCGCGAGCCGCTGAGCACCTCGACCTTGTAGCGACCGGGGCGGAGCGCGACCTCGGCGCCGTTGCCGTGACGGGTGCCGTCGATCCGCACCGCGTCGCCGCCGGTGACGGTGACGGTGACCGCGACCTTGCCGAGCAGGCTGCCGCGGACGACCTCGTGGCCGCCGGCGGCGACGGTGACCTCGCCGCGCCACTCGGGCATGCCGCGGCCCTGCGAGCACACGACGACGTGGCGGCCGGCATCCACCGGGTAGCGGCGCTTGCGATCGGCGCGGCCCTCGTCGACGCCGTCGATCGAGAGATCGCACCACGCGTCCATCTCGACCGCGAGCGTCGCGCGGGCCGGCGCCGCGTCGATCACGCCGGCGTCGGGCACGACGGCGGGCGGCGCGGCGTCGATCGGCGGCAGCGGCGCCGCGGCGTCGGGGCGCGCGACCGGGCCGGCGTCACGGCGCCGTGTCGGCCCGGCGTCGATCGGCGTGACCATGGCGACCGCGGCGTCGGGGACGACCACCGCGGCGTCGACCGCGGTCGCGGCGTCGACGGTGGCCATCGCGCGGCCGGCGTCGCCGTCGCCGCCATCGCGGAGCCGGGCGTCGCGGCGTCGGCCGCGCGGGTCGCGCCGGCGTCGCCGCCGGCGAGGTACAGGCCGCCGCCGGCCGCCGCCGCGACCGCGAGCCCGGCCGCCGCCAGCCACGGCCAGCGACGACGCGCGCCCGCCGCCGCGAGCTCGTCGGCCAGCGCGCGGGCCTCGGCGTGGTCGGGCTCGAGCGCGAGCACGCGATCGACCAGGCCGATCGCGCGCGGCAGCGCGCGCGCTGCCGCCGCCGCGCGCGCGCGCGCGCCAGGCACCGCGCCACCACCAGGGGCCGGCGCGCCGCCTCGAAGCCGGCGGGGTCGGCGAAGTAGGCGCCGAGCTCCTCGCGCGGCTCGGCGAAGCTGGCCGCCGCGGCGGCGGCCTCGCGCAGCACCGCCGCCGCGGCCGCCGCGCTGGCCGGGCGCTGGTCGGGCTCGCGGTGCATGAGGCGCTCGATCAGCCGCGACAGCTCGGCGCCGAGCTGGGGCCGACGGCGCAGCGGCTCGGTGTACTCGCCGCGGCTGATCGCCGCGACCACCACCGCGGTCGAGCCGGCGAACGGCAGCGACCCGGTGGCGAGCTGGTACAGCGTCGCGCCCACCGAGTAGACGTCGCTGCGGCCGTCGAGCGCGTCGCCGTGGGCCTGCTCCGGCGACATGAACGACGGCGTGCCCAGCAGCGCGCCGGTGCGGGTCACCAGCGAGTCGTCGTCCTCGACCCGCGCCACGCCGAAGTCGGCGAGCAGCAGCCGCCCGTCCTCGGCGACCAGCACGTTGCCCGGCTTGACGTCGCGGTGGATCACGCCGGCGGCGTGCGCCACCGCGAGCGCGTCGCACAGCACCGCGCCGACGCAGGCGACGACCTCGGCGAGCATCGGCCCGGTGGCCTCGACCAGATCGCGCAGGCTGTGGCCGCGCACCAGCTCCATGACGATGTACGGCGGCTCGTCGGCGGCGCGGCCCGCGACCTTGCCGCCGCCGACGTCGTAGACCCGCAGGATGTTCGGGTGCTCGAGCCCGGCGGCGGCGCGGGCCTCGCGCTGGAACCGGCGCGCGACCTCGGGCTTGCGCGCCAGGTGCGGGAACATGACCTTGATCGCGACGTCGCGGCGCAGCTGGGCGTCGCGCGCCCGGTACACCGTGGCCATGCCGCCGGCGCCGATCTCGTCCTCGATCGTGTAGCGCCCGAGCGTGGCGCCGGGGCGGACCTCGACGTACGCGGCGCGCGCCGCGGGCCGCGTGTCGCCGCCCGAGCCCGCCCCCGACGAGCCCGCCCCCGACGAGCCTGCCCCGACGAGCCCGCCCCACCTGTCCCCGGCGTCGCCGCCGCCGGCGTCGCCCCGCCGGCCGGGCCGGGCAGCGTCTCGGCGACGCCGACCGAGGCGCGATCGGGGACGTCGGCGGCGTCGAGCGCGCCGCGGCTCTCGGGCGCGGCGGTGACGGTGTCGGCGGCGGCGGGATCGATCGCGCCGGCGCCGTCGGGCGCGGCGGCGCCGACGTCGTCGCGCCGCCGCCCGTCCTGGCTCACGACGCGGCCGGGCCGCCCGTGTCCGCGGTCCAGGCCACGACGCTCGACGTGCCGCCGTCGGCGGCCGCCTGCTTGGCCTGCTTCATCGCGACGCCGAGCCGGCGGCCGAGCTCGTCGGCGTCGGCCGGCTTGAGCCCCGCGGTCGGCGCGATCGCCACGGTCATCGCCAGGCGCCGCGGGTCGTCCCCGGGCGCGATCTCGTCGTGGCGGGCGTCGAACGCGGCGGTCGCGCGATCGCCCAGGACCGCCGCGGCCTCCGGCGTCATCGCCGCGATGAAGTCGGCGCCGCCGAGGTGCCCGACGAACGCGCCGCCCCCGGTGGCGGCGCGGGCCTCCTCGAGGATCAGCTTGGCCAGGGCGCGGACGACGTCCTCGGAGCGCGAGAACCCGACCGCGTCGGCGAAGCTGTCGAAGCGCAGCAGATCGAAGTGGACCGCGGCCAGCGGCCGGCCGGCGCGCAGCGCCTCCTCGATGTGATCGTCGATGGCGCGCGACCCCGGCAGATCGGTGGTGGGGGAGCGATCGCGCTCGCGCCGGTGGTTGCGGATCAGCGCCTTCACCCGGGCGCCGAACTCGCGCAGGTTGAACGGCTTGGCCATGTAGGCGTCGGCGCCGGCCTCGAGGCCCTCGACCTGGTTGTCGACCGAGCCGAGCGCGGTCAGCATCAGGATCGGCGTGCGCGACCACATGACGTCGGACTTGAGCCGGCGGGCGACCTCGAAGCCGTCGACCCGCGGCATCATGATGTCGAGCACGAGCAGGTCGGGGTCGTGGGCGCGGACCAGCCGCAGCGCCTCCTCGCCGTCGTGCGCACGCAGGCACAGGTAGCCGGCGTCCCCCAGGGCCATGTTGACCAGGTGGGCGATGGCGTCATCGTCCTCGGCGACCACGATCTTCTTGAGCAGCATGGTTCCCCGGTTCCCGGCGCGTCCAGGAAACGGTGTTAGCACGGGGGGTTGGGGCGCTTCAACCATGCTAGGGTCCCGACCCGCGTGAATCCCCGGGTCGAGACCTCTACCCTGCCCTCCGGGCTGCGGGTCACCACCGTGGCCCTGCCGCACCTGCACACCGTCACGATGGCGATGTTCATCAAGGTCGGCGCGCGGTTCGAGACCCCGCAGGACAACGGCCTGTCCCACTTCACGGAGCACATGCTGTTCCGGGGCACCGAGCGCCACCCCACCTCGCTGGCGCTCAACACCGCGATCGAGCGCCTGGGCTCGACCTTGCACGCCGAGACCGGCCGCGATTACACGCTGTTCCAGATGTCGTTCGAGCCGTCGCGGGTGGGCGACGGCCTCGAGATCTTCGGCGAGCTGCTGGGGCGACCTCGGTTCGCCGACCTCGAGCTCGAGCGGGCCCTGGTGCTCGAGGAGATCAACGAGGACTATTCGGAGGACGACATCGAGATCAACGCCGACGACATCGCCCGCGGGCTGATGTTCGAGGACCACCCGCTGGGCCAGCGCATCATCGGCCCGCGCGACAACGTCGAGCGCTTCACCGAGGCCGACGTCCGACGCCACTTCAAGAGCTTCTACGGGGCCCGCAACGCGATCCTGTGCGTCGCCGGCCCCGTCGAGCACGCCGCGGTCGCCGACGCCGCGGCCCGGACCCTGGCGGTGCTGCCACCGGGCACCCCGGCCGAGGCCCAGGCGGCGCTGCCGATGACCGGCGGGCCCCGCCTGCACCACGTCAAGGACTCGGGCTCGCAGACCACGCTGACCGTGCTGCTGCGCGGCATCGCCGAGCACGACCCCGACTACATGGCCTTCGCCGCGTTCGTGCGCGCGCTCGACGACGGCATGTCGACCCGCCTGCACTACCAGCTCGCCGACCAGAAGGGCCTGGCCTACTCGATCAGCGCCGGCATCGAGCCGCTGCACGACACCTCGGTGCTCGACGTCGTCAGCGCCACCGGCAACGCCAAGGTGCCGCAGCTCATCGGCGAGCTGCTGGCCCTGCTCGGCACGCTGCGCGAGCCGACCGTGTCCGCCGAGGAGCTGGCCAAGATCCAGACCCGCTACCGCTACGAGATGCTGGCCGCGCTCGACGACGCGTCGGCGATGGCGGCGTGGTACGGCGGCACCGCGCTGTACTACCCGCCGCCGGCGCTCGAGACCCGGCTGGCCCAGATGGCGGCGGTCAGCGCCGAGGACCTGGCGCGCGCCGCGCAGCGCGTGATCCAGCCCGCCAACCTGGTGGTGGTCGCGGTCGGCGCGCTGAGCCGGGCGCGGCTCGGCGAGCTCCGCGAGGTCGTCACCGGCTGGGCGTAGGCGCCGCGTCGGCGGCCGGCGCGACGCCGACGCCGGCGTCATCGCTCGGTGGCGGCGGCGGTGGCGGTGGCGGCGGCTCGGCGGCGTGGACCGCGACGGTGCGGTGGGCGTGCACCGGCCGGCAGGTCTTGCCGGCACACAGCCAGGCGTGGACGTCGACGTCGAGCGCGTGCTCGCCGGCGGTCGGCGCGGTCAGCTTGAGCTCGAAGCGCGGGGCGTCGGCGGCGGGATCGACGGCGTGGCCGCGGCGGTAGCGGCGGCGCGGCAGCGTCAGCGTCGACGACGCCAGCGCGATCCGCAGCGGGCCGTCGCGCGACACCGTCCAGCCGGCGGCGGGCGCCACGGTCAGCGACACCGTCGCCGCGACCCCGGGCGCGACCTCGACCGCGTCGGGCAGGCGCAGCTGCCACGGCGCGTCGGCGTCGACGCCACCGTCGGGCGCGGCCGCGACGCCCAGCCCGGCGGCCGCGATCGCGACGATCGCCAGCGTGGCGCCGATCAGCTTCGCGCGCGTCATCGCCGGCGAGCGTAGCGCATCACGCGCGCCGGCGTGCACGCGGCCGCCGCGACGACGACCGCGGCGCGCGATCGCGACGACGGATCGCCGGTCGACGTCACCGCTACGCCGCCGGGTACGAGGTGGTTACACGCGTAACCACCTCGTCGCCACCGCGTACCGGGGGCACCACAAGGAGGACCACGAACCATGCTGCGCTTCGGATCACTGTTCACCATCCTGAGCCTCGCGCTCGCCGCCTGCGCCGACGATCCCGCCGTCGAGGGCCCCGACGCCGGCGACACCACGCCCGACGGCGACACCACGCCGACGCCGACGACCTTCACGGTGCACGTCGACAACGTCGCGCCGTGGACCGTGCTCAAGAACGGCGTGCCCACCACCAAGGTCGGCGGCGGCGGCGGCGCGCTCGGCCCGGGCGAGGCCTACGACGTCACGCTCACCGCCGGCAAGGGCCAGGCGTTCAGCTTCGCGTCGATGCTCGGCGAGTCGAACGACTGGTTCTTCGGCCCCGGCCCCGCCGGCATCCCGCTGTACGACGGCGACGGCAACCCGGTGTCGGGCGACGTCACCGCGCAGGTCCAGCTGTGGAATGCCGGTACCGAGATCGACCAGGAGCCCGGCGTCGGCGCCGACGTCGGCCCCAACCAGTCGGCGCCCGACGCGGGCGCCGCCGATCCCGATCCGACGGTGCGCGCGATCCCGGTGACCACGACGCTCAGCGACGGCAGCAGCTTCACCCGGCCCGCGATCGCCGACATGATCCGCGTCACGGTCACGCCGGGCGCCAACCGCGCCTTCACGATCCGGATCGAGAACGTCTCGACCGCGACGACGCTGGTGACGTCGCAGGGGACGCGCAGCGTCCACCTGTCGCCGCCGGCGTGGGCGCTGCACATCAAGCCGGCGCCGCTGTTCGACGAGGGCCAGCCGGATCGCGGCCAGGGCCTCGAGCTGATCGCCGAGTCCGGGCGCGCCGGCACCCTGACCACCGTGCTCGGCGCGCTCGCCGGCTACGCCACGCCGATCTCCCCCGGCGTGTGGACCGTGCACCGCGGCCGCGAGCCGCTGTTCGCGGTCGGCGTCGCCGACCCCGGCCGCGGCCTCGAGCACCAGGCCGAGGACGGCAACCCGACCTCGCTGGCCGAGACCATGACCTCGGCGCTGGGCAGCGACATCATCGACACCGGCGTCTTCGACACCGTCGTCGGCGGCACCGACCCCGGCCCGGCCTTCGCCGGCCACGGCTACGAGGTCGAGGTGACCGCGGTGCCGGGCGACCACCTGTCGTTCGTGACGATGTTCGGCATGTCGAACGACTGGTTCTTCGGCACCGGGCCCGAGGGCATCGCGCTGTTCGACGCCGACGGCACGCCGATCGACGGCGACGTCACCTCGGACCTGGCGATCTACGACGCCGGCACCGAGCTCGACCAGGAGCTCGCGGTCGGCCCCGACACCGCGCCGCAGCAGGCCGGCCCCGACACCGGCGCCGCCGACCCGATCGATCAGGTGCGCCAGGTGCCGGCGTCGCGCTACGGCGTGCCGGCGAGCGCCCACCTGCGCGTCACCGTGACCCCGCAGTAGCCGCGGCGCCGCCGCTGGCCGCCCGGCTACAGCAGCTGGGTGGCCAGCTCGGCGAGCTGGCTGCGCTCGCCCTTGGTCAGCGACACGTGGCCCGAGATCGCCTCGGTCTTGAACTTCTCGGCGACCGTGGTCAGGCCGTTGTTCGACGAGTCGATGTACGGGTGGTCGATCTGGTACGGGTCGCCGGTCAGGATGATCTTGGTGCCCTCGCCGGCGCGCGTGATGATCGTCTTGACCTCGTGCGGGGTCAGGTTCTGGGCCTCGTCGACGATCATGAAGACGTTGGGCAGCGACCGGCCGCGGATGTAGGTCAGCGGCTCGATCTCGACGAAGCCCAGGTCCATCAGCTCGGCGTAGCTGCGGCCGTCCTTCTTGTCGGTGCGGTTGAGCCCGAGCAGCAGCTCGAGGTTGTCGTAGATCGGCTGCATCCAGGGGTTGAGCTTCTCCTCGATGTCGCCGGGCAGGTAGCCGATGTCGCGGCCGAGCGGGAAGATGGGCCGCGACACCAGCAGCTTGTGGAAGACCTGCTCCTCGGTGACCTTCTGCAGCCCGGCGGCCAGCGCCATCAGGGTCTTGCCGGTGCCGGCCTTGCCGACCAGCGTCACCAGCTTGACGTCGTCGTTGAGCAGCAGGTCGAGGGCGTAGTGCTGCTCCTTGTTGCGCGGCTTGATGCCCCAGACCCCGTCGCGCAGCTTCTTGATCCCGACGACCTTGGCGGTGGGCTTGTCGTAGCGGCCCAGCGCCGACTTGCCGGACGCGTCGTCGCGCAGCAAGACGTACTCGTTGGCGGTCAGATCGGCGGCCGGCACCGCGACCGCGCCCTCGGCGTAGAGGACGTCGATGATGCCGCTGTCGACCGCCATCTCGCGGCTGCCCGGGTACAGCTCGTCGATCGAGATGTGCTCGGGCTCGTAGTCGACCGTCACCAGGCCCAGGGCGTCGCCCCGGATCCGCATGTTGACGTCCTTGGTGACCAGGATCGTCGGGGTCTCGCGATCCTGGGCGGCGACCTCGAGGGCGACCTCGAGGATGCGCTGGTCCATCGTGCGCGAGTCGTAGCTGGGGTTCTTGGGCGGGCTCTTGGACAGCGCCACCCGCACCGTGCCGCCGACGTCGGTCGGCTGCGGCTGCGACAGGCCGCCGTCGGCCCGGTGCTTGTCGAGCAGCCGCGCCACCATGCGGGCGTTGCGGCCCAGCTCCGACTGATCCTTCTTGAAGCTGTCGATCTCCTCGATGACGTAGATCGGGATGATCACGTTGTTGTCCGCGAAGGCGTAGAGCGCCTGCGGATCGTGAAGCAGAACGTTGGTGTCGAGCACGTAGTTCTTGGCTGCCACCTGGGAATCATCCCGGCGCCTCGCCATGGCCGTCAACCGGCGTCGATCCGAATCGCCCGGGGCGCCCCGCGGCGCCCGGTCGCTACGACGCCTTCTTCGACCGGGCCGCCTGGAACTCGGGCCAGGTCACGACCCGGTTCCGGCCGCTGTCCTTGGCGTGGTAGAGCGCCATGTCGGCGCGCTCGATCAGCTGGGCGCGCTCGCCGCCGTCGTCGGGGAACGCGGCGACGCCGACCGACATCGTGACCTGCAGCGGCCCCTTGTCGGACTCGATGACGAGGCGCCCGACCTGCTCGCGGATGCGGTCCGCGACCTGCCGGGCCTGCTCGACGCCGAGGTTCTCGAGGACGACGACGAACTCCTCGCCGCCGTAGCGGGCGGTGATGTCGATCTTGCGGGCGACCTCGCCGAGGACGCGGGCGACGCGGCGCAGCACCTCGTCGCCGACGGGGTGACCGTAGTTGTCGTTGACCTTCTTGAAGTGATCGACGTCGCACAGCAGGATCGCGGCCTGGTAGCCGTGGCGGCCGGCGCGCTCGAGCAGGTCGCCGAACCGCTCCTGGAAGGTGCGGTGGTTGGTCAGCCCGGTGAGGCCATCGGTCGTGGCCATCGTCTCCATGCGCTTGTAGAGCAGGCCGTTCTGCAGCGACACCGCGACCTGGGTCGCGATCACGCCGAGCATCTCGCGGACGTCCTTGCCGAAGCGCTTCTCGGCGCGGGCCGCCAGCATGAACGTGCCGATCGCCTCGTCGGCGGAGACCAGCGGCAGGACCAGCAGCGAGCGGGCGTCGTCGAGCTTGACGCCGCGGGTGTAGACCGGCGCGGTGACCTCGCGGACCTCGCCGCCGGCGGGCAGGTAGTGGCGGTTCTTGACCACCATCGCGGCCAGGCCGGTGTTGTCGGCGAACTCGAGGCCGCCGAGCTTGTCGGGATCGAGCAGACCCTCGGCGCCCGGCGACACCCGGACCGCGGCGACGCGGTGGCGGCGGCGCTCGCGGTCGTAGAGCGTGATCGCCGCGGCGTCGAAGCCGACGATCGCGGCGGCGGCGTCGAACGCGGTCTCCATGACCTGCTCGGGGGTCAGCGCGCGACCCAGCATCGCGGTGGCCTGGAAGAACCGCTCGTGCTCGTACTTGGCGCGCTCGACGGCGCGGAACACCTGCTCGGCCTGGACCGTGCGGACGATCTGCAGCGCGGCGTCGGTGAGGCGATCGCGATCGGCCTCGTCGAAGGCGCGGGTCCGGTCGGCGCACAGCACGCCGCGGACGTGGACGCCCTCGAGGACGGGCACGCCGGTGAACGCGGCGCCGTCGCCGCCGCCCTGGTAGTACGGCAGCTGGCCCGGCTTGGTCGCCGCCAGCAGCAGCGGCTGGCGATCGCGGACCACCGCGGCGAGCACGCCCGACGACGGCAGCCGCGGCTGCTCGACGACGTCGTCGCGATCCGAGACGATCTCCTTGAGCTTGAGGCGCTCGCCGTCGGCGTCGAGCCAGGCCAGCGCGACGGTGCGGGCGTCGAGCTCGCGCTTGGCCTGATCGAGGACCCAGGTCAGCTGGTCGGCGATGATGCGGACGCCGCCGGCGGCGAGCAGGCGCTCCTCGTCGTCGCGGCCGCGCGGCGCGCGGCTGGCCGGGCCCAGCGCCGCGGCGATCAGGCGGTAGTCGCGGGCGCTCTCGCGCGACGCCGCGACCTCGCGATCGAGGCGGCGGGCGCGGCGCCAGCGGTGGCGCGCGATCAGGCCGCGCAGCATCAGGGCGTGGGCGGCGGCGGCGCCGACCAGGAAGGTGCCGTGGGCGGCCAGCGCCAGCGACGCGTCCTCCCACGACGGCGCGCGCGCGGCCAGCGCGACCTCGAGGATCAGCGCGCCGCCGATCGCGGCGATCGCGCCGGGGCGCGACAGCAGGGTCGCGGCGAACGCGACCACCGCGTAGAGCAGCGGGTGCAGCGGCGACGCCAGGCCGCCGGTGACCGCGATCGCGGCGGCGGTGCCGGCGACCAGCGCCAGCGACACCTCGATGTCGACGAGGTCGCCGGCGACCGCGAGCCAGAACGAGGCCCGCTGGGCGCGCGCGCTCGGCGCCTCGAAGCGGAGCCGGCGCGCCATCGTGGTCACGACCAGGACCGCGATCGCGGCGACCAGCAGCGTCGGCCACAGCCGGCCGCCGGTCCACGGCGCGGTGCCGTCGAGCGCGGCGCTGTCGGCGGCGCCGGCGGCGATCAGCGCGCACGCGAGCGCGCCGGCGAGCGCGCCCGCCGACGCCTTGCCGGCGCGGCGCAGGGTGCGGCCGAGCCTCACGGCGTGGCCTCGGGCGCGACCGCGGGGGTGGCCGCGGGGGTGGGCGTGGCCGCGGCGGCGTCGTCGGGGCTGCCCTGGACCCGGATGACGAGCTCGCCCGGGTAGACCATGCCGAGCTCGTCGCGGGCGTGCTCCTCGATGATCTCCGGGTCGCTGCGCAGGCCCCGGATCTCGCGCTCGAGGTGGGCGTTGGCCTGCTCGAGCTCGGCGGACTCGTCGCGGGTCTGGGCCAGCTGGGCGCGCAGGCGCTCGATGCGATCGCCGGCGGAGGCGCGCCACGGCACCCAGGCGACCACCAGCGCGATCACGAGCGCCACGGCGGCGCGCGACAACCACCGGCGCCAGGCCGGCGGAACGTGCATGTCGGCGAGGACCTTGCGCACCGTGAGGCGACCGTACGGTCGCGCTTCCGGAGTGGGCAACTTCTTGGAGGGCCTGTGGATTCCGGGATCTGGGTGGGCGAAATGCGTACACGTGGGACGCGCCCGCGGGGTCTGATCCCGTGCCCGTGCCCGTGCCCGATCCGGGAGGGTGGAGGCGGCGGGGATAGGGATCGGACCCGGACCCGGAACCAGATCGGACCCGGAACCAGATCGGCCCCGGACTCAGATCGGGCACGGGCACGGGCTCGGGCGCGGGCACGGGCACGGGCACGGGCACGGGCACGGAACCAGATCGGACCCGGACTCAGATCGGGCACGGGCACGGACACGGGCACGGGCACGGACCCGGAACCAGATCGGACCCGGACTCAGATCGGGCACGGGCACGGGCACGGGCACGGGCACGGGCACGGGCACGGGCACGGGCACGGGCACGGGCACGGGCACGGGCAAGCTGCAAACGTCAGGGCGAGATCAGCGTCAGCGACTGCGCGCCCCGGGCCCAGATCCGCCCGTACTCGTCCAGCGTGATGTCCACGATCTCGTTCTCGAGCAGGCCGCGCCGGACGTCGAGCCGCTTCACCTTCTTGCCGTCGTACAGCGCGACGCCGCGATCGGTCGCCATCCACAGCTTGCCGTCCGGCGCGATCGCCAGGTCGTGGACGTCGAACGACAGCTCGCGGGGGAACGACCACTGCTCGCCATCGAACATGCCGATGCCGGCGCCGGTGGCAACGAAGACGAAGCCGCCCGGCGACACCGCCACCGCGCGGGTCAGCTCGGAGGCCAGGCCGTTGGACTCGTTCCACACCGTGATGTCGTCGTCGACCAGGCGCGCCGCGCCCTCGGTGGTCGCCAGCCACACCTCGTTGTCGCCGGCGAAGGTGCCGTCGATGACGTCGATGGGCACCGGCAGCACGCCCTGCTTGCGCTCGCGGCGATCGGTGGTGGCGTGGTGGTACGCGACCGCGCCGACCTCGAGATCGACGAGCGCGACCCCCCACGGCCGCATGTCGCGACCGTCGAGGTAGCGCAGCCCGACCCACAGGATGCCGCTGGGGCCGAAGCGCGCGAAGCTGACCTCGGGCTTGTCGCCGGGCGTCTTGAGCTGGGCGCCGGTCGGCGTCCACTCGCCGGCCTCGACGCGCGACACCTCGATCGTCGCGGCGTCGCCGCCGCGGTGCAGCGCGTACAGCTCGCCGGCGCCGTTGCGCACCACGGCGAGCACGGCCTGGGCCTCGGGCCCAGTGGGCTCGAACGACTCGCCGTCGAAGTGCCAGGCGCGGCGGGTGCCGGTGGCGACGATGCAGTCCTCGCGGCCGCGGCAGGCCACGGTCAGCGTGGTGGCGCCGTCGAGCAGCTGCCGCCGGCGCAGCCAGCCGACCGGCGCCGCGGTGTCGGCGGTGAGCCGCGCGATGCCGATGTCGCGGGTGCCGACGAAGATCTGGTCGCCCATCGTCGCGACCGAGATCGTGTCGGTGGGCGCCGCGCCCGGGATGACCGCGATCGTCAGCGGCGACGCCGCCAGCCCGGTCTCGCGCCCGGTCGGCAGCAGGCGGACGCCGTCGCGGGTCAGGAGCCGGCGGTGGCTGGCCCCGGTGGCCTCGAGGACGTACAGCTTGCGGCCCCCGATCGCGACCAGGCCGTCGCCGTAGGGCACGACCTGCTCGAGCTTGACGTCGGGCGAGACCTTGTACGACGCCCACGTGCCGGCGCGGCGCAGCGCGACCCGCTGGCGGCCCGCGGCGTTCTCGCCCACCACCAGGACGCCGCCGCCGGGCGCGCGCGCCACCAGCCGGACCTTGGCGACCTCGCAGCCGTCCTGGTCGCCGTAGCGGTAGGTGCGACCGGTGGGCTCGCGACCGACCAGGCCCTCGGGGGTGCCGATCCACAGCCAGCCGTCCTCGCCGAGGGTCAGCGCCGAGATCTCGCCGGTCAGCGGGGTCGGCGCCCACTGCCCGGCGGGGTTGGCGTAGAAGAGGCCGCGCGGGTGGCCGATCCAGACCCCGCCGTCGGTGGCAGGCGCCAGCCGCAACGAGGTGACCTCGGCGGCGCCGAGGTCGATGAGCTTGCCGGG
The DNA here is from genome assembly GCA_020633495.1 of Kofleriaceae bacterium. Classification (GTDB taxonomy): domain Bacteria; phylum Myxococcota_A; class Polyangia; order Haliangiales; family Haliangiaceae; genus WYBA01. The sequence continues at coordinate 182,021 of JACKDR010000009.1, forward strand.
CGGGACCTCGCTGAAGGTCTCGCGGGTGACGTCGTAGTAGCCGAGGCCGCCGTCGGTGGCGACCCACAGCCACAGGCGCTCGGGGTCGGTGACCATGCCCAGGACCCGGTCGCCGGGCAGGCCGTGATCCGAGGACAGCGGCAGCACCGCGCCGGTGGCGGGGTCCCAGCGGTCGAGGCCGTGCGAGCCGGCGGCGAACAGGAACGGCCCGGCGGGGGCCAGCAGGCGCACCGACGAGGCGTCCGTTATGGCGCGGACCCGCACCGTGCCGCGCGGCGACGGCGGCGCGGGCGGACGCGGATCGGGGCAGGCCGCCAGCGCGACGGCCGATGCGACCGCCACCCCGAGCGGCACGATCGATCTCCTCTGTCGACGGAGCGCGTGCACGGCTGGCTGCAGGACCCAGCTCGAAGGTAGAACAAGCCCGCCCTTGGCGCCACCGCCGACCCCGCGCATAATCGCGGAGATGGCCCCGCCCCGCCGAGGACGGTCTCGCTCGTTCCCCGCCACCGAGCTGCGCGGCACGCTCGGGACCTTGCTGCGGACCACGCTCGCCCAGGCGGGAGTGGTGCGCGATGCGCTGGAGCGCGGCGCGCGCGAAGGCCGGGCGCGGCTCGACGACGTCCGCTCGGAGCGCCGCCGGGGCGACGCGCTCGCCGAGCTGGGCGAGCTGGTGCTCGAGCGGGTCCGGCGCGGCGAGCTGCCCGAGCTCGAGGACATCCCCGAGCTGGCCGACGCGATCGCCGCGATCGAGGAGCTCGACGCGCCGCCGCGCCGCCGCGGCCGCCGCGACGACGCCGCGCCCGGGCGCGACTGGATCGAGCCGGCGTCGCGCTCGCGGTTCGACCGCGGCCGCGGCCGTCACGACTCGGAGTCCGACGTCCGGACCGACGACCGCGACCATCCCGGCGATGACGACGACGACGTGTTCGACGACGGCTACGTCGGCGAGGCGGTGCGACCGGCGGGCGGAGGGCGACGCGAGCCGGCGCCTCGATCGGCGGGTGCGGCGTCGCGCGGACGCGGCGACGGCACCGTGTCGTCGTCGAGCTGGACCCCGCCGCGGCCGTCGTCGGGCGCGCAACGGGTGTGGCGCCCGGTGATGCCCGAGGATCCGGCGCCGGGCCACGACCACGGCCACGGCGACGACCATGATGACCACGACGACGACGACGCGCGGAGCCCGGCCCCGGTCGCCGCCACGCCGGCCGCGGCGGGGGCGCCGCCGCGCCGCGTCGAACCGCGGCGGGTCGAGCCGCGCCGCGACCCGACCCCGGCACCGGCGCCGCCAGCGCCGTCCCGCCGCGGCGGCATCGTGTTCAGCGGGGACGACGACGACGCCAGCGAGCCTGACGACGACCTGTCCCGGTACATGCACCCCGACGACGTGCCGCCCCGGTAGAGCCACCGCGCCGGGGGCTTGACACGGCCGCGGCGTCGCCGTAGAAACCCTTCCCGTCCGTCTCTCTTCGCGGAGCCGGCGACCTGACAACCTGAAGACCTGGGGATATAGCTCAGCTGGGAGAGCGCTTGAATGGCATTCAAGAGGTCAGCGGTTCGATCCCGCTTATCTCCACCAGGACCGGCCCCGCACGCAGCCACGTGCGGGGCCGGTTTCGTTCCGGACCTCGTGCCGGGCCCGCGGGCGGCGCGCGCCAGCGCCGAGCCCGGCGGCTGGTACCCTGAGGCTCGCCCCGCCGGCGTGCCCTGGAGTCTGCCGTGTCCCCTCCCCTCTGGTGTCGCCGCCATCCCGTTCGCGCCGCCGCGCTGGCGATGATCGCCGTCCTCACCGCCGCGGCGTGCGGCAGCGGCGCCGACCACGGCGACGACGGCCCCGGCCCAGGCGACGACGGCGGCGCCACCGGTGACGGCGGCACCACCGCCGACGACGGCCCCGGCATCCCGCCCGACCGCGTGATCACCGTCGACGGCCGGCGCGTCCTGGTCGACGGCGCGCCGGTCGAGCTGCGCGGCGTGTGCTGGAACCCGATCGCGCGCGGCCACTTCCAGCCCGCCGACTTCACCGGGTTCGCGGCCCAGGACATCGCGCTGATGAAGGCCGCCGGCATCGACGCGGTGCGCACCTACGACGTCATCCCCGACCGCGCCGTGCTCGATCAGCTCGCCGACGCCGGCATCTACGTCCTGATGACCGTCTACGCCTACGGCGGCGACGCCGAGAGCGTCGCCGCCGATCGCGTCGCCGCGGTCATGGATCACCCGGCGATCCTGATGTGGCTGGTCGGCAACGAGTGGAACTACAACGGCCTCTACACCGGGGTGCCGTTCGCCGACGCGCGCGATCGCCTGCAGCGGATCGCCGCCGCCATCCACGCGCTGGATCCCAGCCGCCCGGTCGCGACCGTCTACGGCGAGCTGCCGGCCGCCGACACGATCGCGGCGATGCCGGACATCGACGTGTGGGGCCTCAACGTCTACCGCGGCATCACCTTCGGTGACCTGTTCGACCGCTGGGCCGAGCGCAGCGGCGCGCCGATGTTCCTCTCCGAGTACGGCGCCGACGCCTGGGACGCCCGCGACGGCGGCGCCGAGAACGACGCCGCCCAGGCCGAGGCGACCCGCGCGCTGACCACCGAGCTGCTCGCGACCAGCACCGCGCGCCACGCCGACGGCGTCACCCTCGGCGGCACGATCTTCGAGTGGGCCGACGAGTGGTGGAAGGACGCCGCCGGCAGCCCCGACGTCCACGACGTCGGGGGCGTCGCGCCCGGCGGCGGGCCCTACCCCGACCAGACCTTCAACGAGGAGTGGTGGGGCGTGGTCGACATCGATCGCGCGCCGCGGCCGGCGTACGGCGAGCTGCAGGCGCTGTACGCGCCGTAGGCACCGCGCCGGCGCCGCGGCCCCGGGGGACCCCGGTCAGCCGGCCTCCCGACCTGACCGACGTCTCCGAGACCCCGACCTGACCGACGTCTCCGAGACCCCGGTCAGCCGGCCTCCCGACCTGACCGACGTCTCCGAGACCCCGGTCAGCCGCCCTCCCGACCTGACCGACGTCTCCGAGACCCCGGTCAGCCCGCCGACCTGACCGACGTCTCCGAGACCCCGGTCAGCCGGCCCTCCCGACCTGACCGACGTCTCCGAGACCGCGGTCGTCCGGATATCGGACACTCCCGGCGAGGCCGCGGCCCGGGCAGCCGGGCGGCGCGGGTCAGTCGCCGCCGCGCAGCAGCCGGGTCGTGCCGCCGCGCGCGCCCTCGACCGGACGGTGCAGGACGACGCGCTGGCCGGCCTCGCGGCCGGCGAGGTGCGCGACCCGGGCCCGGGTCGTGCTCCGCGACGACCGCAGGCGCGGGTGGCGCCGGTGGTAGAACGCGTCGAGGCGGGCGTCGCCGCGCCAGATCAGGCCGGTCCCGGCGAGGGTCTTGCGCTCGGCGCGCAGCTTGTCGTGGAAGCCGCGGATGACGCCGGTCTGGTAGGCGAGCCGGTCGTGGCCGCTGCGGATGCGGGCGTCGTGGCGGTTCGCCGTCCACAGCCGCGCCGCGGTCTGGAGCAGGAAGTCGTGGACGTGGAGCGCGAGGTCGAGGTTGGCGCGGGTGCCGCTGAGCTCGTACTGGGTGGCGCGCGTGCCCTCGCGCACCAGGTACACCGGCACGCGGATCGCCTTGACGAAGAAGCAGTCGATCAGCAGGACGATGATCGCGCTCTCGACCGGGTCACGCCGGCGCCGCGGCGCGCCGACGTGGCGGACCTCGAACTCGGGCGCCGCGACCGCCGCCGCGACCTCGACGTTGTGGCGCAGCATCAGCTCGTGGGCCCGCTGCATCGCGGCCTCGGCCTCGTGCTGGTTGGCGCTGCCGGCCAGCGCCAGCAGCTTGCGGACCCGGCCCAGGACGCGATCGACCTCGGGGCTGGCGCCGGCCGGGGGCCCCGGCGCGCCGGCGGCGCGGGCGTCGATGCCGCGCTCGGCGCAGACCCGCCGGAAGGTGTCGCCGTGGGCGCTCTCGTCGCGGACGCCCAGGACCTCGTCGACGTACTGGTGCGCCATCTCGTGCTGCAGGACCGCGACCACGTCGGGCCACGGCCGCTCCAGCACCAGCGCCCGCGCCAGCTCGATGGTCCTCGTCGCGTGCACCCAGCGGCCGAGCCGGGTCGCGCTGTCGACCAGCTCGAACACCGGCGCCCGCAGGCGACTGCCGAAGTGCGCCCAGCTGTCGGACTCGTGGACCCGGGCCAGCTCGCGCAGCAACGCCGCCTCGAGCGCGGCGCTCAGCGGCGCGACGTCGGGCGGCGGCGGCGGCGGCGGATCGGACCGCGGGGTCGACGGCGCGGGCGCGTCGCCCAGCGGCAGCGTGGTCTGGCGGGGGCCGGCCATGACGCGCGATCAACGCACGCCGGTCTGACTCTCTGCCACCGGCCGCCACCCGCCCCGCGAGGCCGACGATCAGGGCAGGACGACGGCGTCGTCGCAGGCCGCGGCGTCGGCCAGGGCGACCAGGATGTTGCGCATGTGCTCGGGCGTGTTGGCCGCCGGCGTGCGGATGAAGTCCTGGTCGGTGTCGAAGATGACCTTGCCGCCGCCGGGGAAGCACAGCGACCAGCCGATGGGCTCGCCGCCGGGCGCGGTGTGGATGACCTCGATGTTGTCGCCGGTGGCGGTGCCGGTGCACGCGTACCAGTACGCGGTCAGGGTCGGCGCCGCCTCGGGGGTGGTGGCCAGGCAGCCGTTGACGGTGGTCGGGTCCTGCTGCCCGGTCACGGTCGCGGTCCAGGTGAAGGTCGCGCCCTCGCTGTTGGCGATGGTCGCGAACCCGATGTTGGTCTCGTAGGTGGTCTGGTACTCGCCCTGGAGGTAGACGCCGTGGCCCGCGGCGGCGAACGCCTGGATCACCGCGACCCGCTCGGCGGGCAGCGGCGCCAGCCCCGACGACACGACCAGGATGTCGGTGTCGGCCAGGTTGCCGAGATCGTCGAGCGTGGTCTGCGGCACGATCGTCGCGGTGTGCCCGGCGGCGTTGGCGACGTCGGCCCACTGCTGGTCCATGACGTGGCCGGCGTTGACCGACTGGCTCTCGATGATCGTGACGCGCTGCGGGCCGTGCGCCGCGATCGCGCAGGCGTCGCAGGTGCCGGCCGTGGCGGTGAACGAGCACTGGCCGCCGCAGCAGGTCGAGCCGCCGCCGTCGACGCAGGCGAAGCCGTCGGCGGCGATCGCGTCGGCGGGGCACTCGGCGCTGGCCCCGGTGCAGCTCTCGGCGACGTCGCACCCGGTGGCCGCGGCCCGGCACTCGACCGTGACCGGCGCGAACGCGCACAGGTTGGTGCAGCAGGTCCCGATCGCGCCGTTGTTGGCGGCGCCGAGGTCGCAGTCCTCGCCCGGCTCGACGGTGCCGTTGCCGCACTCGGCGGCGGTGGCGTCGATCGCGGCGTCCGCCACGGTCGCGTCGGCGCCGCCGTCGCGGCCGCCCTGGTTGGCGTCGAGGTACCCGGTCGACACGTCGCCGCAGGCGGCGAGCAGCATCAGCGCAGGCGCGAACAGCGCAGCGAGCTTCCCCATGGCCCGACTCTGGCCACCGATGACCCGCGGGTCAAGCGCCCGGGCGGCTCAGGTGCGCGACGTCACTTCAGCGACGACGACGCCTTGGCCGGCGGCTTGGCGACCACGGCCTTGGTCTGGGGCAGCGCGGCGCCCGGCTTGCGGGCGACGGCGCGCGGCGCCCGGACGCCGGCGGTGACGAACCCGAACGCGGCGCCGGCGGCGCCGCCGACCAGGTGCGCCATCTGCGACACCTGATCGTCCTTGAAGGCGGCGACCGCCTCGCGGCCCAGGTACAGGAACGCGACCGCGATGAAGGTCAGCGGGATCTCGCGCTGGCGGATGTTCGCCATCGAGGCCAGCACGATCATCATGAAGACGATGCCGCTGGCGCCGATCAGGAACGTGTTCATGAACATGACGTTGAACAGCCCGGTGACCAGGGCCGTGATCAGGCACATCATCAGCAGCGAGAACGAGCCGTGGCGCTCCTCCAGGATCGGCCCGATCAGCAGGATCATGGCGAAGTTGCCGAGCAGGTGATCCCAGTTGGCGTGGCCGAGCGGGTGCGAGATCAGCCCGACGTAGCTGCGGATGCCGTGGAAGTCGGGCCACGCCGCGAACCACAGCTTCATGCTGTCGGGCAGGAGCTGGACGATCACGGCGGCGACCGCGAACGTCAGCACGACCGGGGCGTTGTACGTGATGCGGAGCTTGCTGGACACGTTGTCGAAAGCTACCACGCATTCTGCGACCGGCCCGTCGGTCGCGATATCGTCACCGGGTGTCGCAGCGGATCGGCGAGCTCCTCGTCGCCCAGGGCCTGGTCACCGATCAGGACGTCCGGGACGTGCTCGTCTACGCGCGCCAGCGCTCGATGCGGCTCGCGTCGGCGATGGTCGCGCGCGGCCGGATCATGGCCGACGACGGCTCGCGCGCGCTGGCCAGCCAGCACGGCGTGCCGGCGGCGCTGATCAAGCACCTCGACGGCCGCGATCACACGCTGCAGGGCAAGGTGCCGGCGACGCTGGCCCGCGAGCTGTGCGCGCTGCCGCTGCGGCTGTCCCGCGACGGCGCGCTGGTGGTGTGCGTCCGCGATCCCGGCCCCGGCGCGATCGTCACGCTCGAGGCCGCGACCGGCCGGCGCATCATCCTCGCGGTCGCGGTCGAGTGCCTGCTGTCGCCGCTGGTCCAGGAGGCCTACGCGCCCAGCGCCGTGCTCGACGAGTACGACGTCGACCTCGACACCGATCACGGCGTCGAGCCCAGCGACCTCGACGCCAGCAACCTGCAGCTGGTCGACCTCGACGACCACGGCGTCGACAAGGACTTCGAGCAGTCCGGCGAGCGCCGCGCCAGCCCCGCGTTCTTCCCGGTCGGCACCGAGCCCGGGCGCGGCCCGCGCCACACCCCGCCGGGGCCGTTCGCGGCGATCGCGCCGCCGCTCGACCCGCCGCCGCCGCCGCCGCGCCGGACCCGCACCACCAACCAGCTGACCGCGCTCAGCGGCGTGCCGCCGGTGGCCCAGGCCCGGACCGTGACGCTCGATCCCGCGCTGGTGGCGCTGCACGCCGCCAGCAGCCGCGACGAGGTCGTCGACACCCTGCTGGCGTACCTGCGGCACCGCTTCCAGGCCGGCGTCGTCTTCGTGGTCAAGGACGGCATGGCGCTGGGCCTGCACGCCTTCGGCAACGACCTGGTCGACGACGCGGTGGCCGCGCTGGTGTGGCCGCTGTCGCAGCCGTCGGTGCTGCGCGCCGCGGTCGAGCGCGGCGCCGGCTACGTCGGCGCGCCCGGGGACGCCAGCGTGGTCCAGGACCGGTTCTTCCGGCTGTTCGGCGGGCCGCCCGACCGGGTCGTCGTCGTGCCGGTCAAGATCAAGGACCGCGTCGTCAACCTGCTCTACGCGCACGGCGCGCGCAACGCCACGCTCGAGGCCGCCGCGATCGAGCTCGGCACGCTGGCCGACGCCGCCGAGGAGGCGTTCGTGCGGATCATCCTCGACGGCAAGACGTCGTAGCCGCCGGCGCCGGGCTCACGTCGCCGGCTCGGGCGCCGGGCCGACCCGCAGGTAGCGCAGGCACAAGAGGGCGCCGACGAACGCCAGCACCGCGAAGCCCTGGAACAGGACGTGCCAGCCCCAGCGGTCGGACACGTAGACCAGGACGAAGCCCTGGACGACCTGGCCGATCGAGCCGATGCCGTTGATCAGCCCCGACGCCAGCGCCGCGGCGTGGGGGCCGCCGAGGTCCTGGGCCACCGCGCCGCAGATCAGCGAGTCGGCGGCGAACAGGCAGCCGCCGACCAGCAGCAGGCCGCCGATGTTGGCGCCGCGCGACGCGTCGCCGATCGCCTGGTACAGGTACAGCGCGCCGACCAGGCCGAGCAGGAACGTGAACGCGGCCGCGACCCGCCGCTTGGCGAAGACGCGATCCGCGACGAAGCCCGCGATCACGACCATGACCAGGCCGCCGAGCTCGAAGAAGATCGAGTGGTCGAGGGCGTCGACCCGCGAGTAGTGCAGCGCGGTCTCGAGGTAGAACGGCAGCCACAACAGGAACGCGTAGCGGATCAGCTTGCAGCAGAAGTAGGCGCCGCCCATCGCCCACACCATCGGCGTGCGCAGGACCCGCGGCCACTCGGCGCGCAGCAGCCGCCGCCGCTCCTCGAGATCGTCGCGGCCGAGCGCGATCGCGTCGGGGTCGGCGAAGCCGACGTCGGACGGCCGATCGCGGACCAGCAGGAAGAACGCGACCGCGATCACCGCGACCCACAGCGCGGTGCCGACGAAGACGCCGCGCCAGCCGAACGCGCCGATCAGCCGCGCCGCGGCCAGGGTCGCGACCATGCCGCCGGCCTGGTAGCAGGTCGACCACCAGCCCATGACCTCGCCACGGCGGCGGGTGCCGAACCACGACGCCATGACCTTGCTGTTGCCGGGCCAGCCGGTCGACTGGGCGTAGCCGTTGAGGCCCCACAGAAGGACGTAGACGCCGATGACCGTGCCGGTGACGGTGTGGACCTGCTGGAACGTCACCGCGATCGCCGCCGACAGCAGCATGCCGAGCGCGACCCAGCGGCGCGGGCCGATCCGGTCGGTGACGAAGCCGTTGACGACCTGGCCGACGCAGTAGGCCGCGTTGTACGCGGTGTCGATGTAGTTGAGCTGGGCCTTGGACAGGCCGAACTCGCGGACCAAGGTGGTCTTGGTCGCCTTCACCGGCATCCGGGTGAAGTAGTAGGAGAAGTACGACAGCCACGACGCCGCGAAGACGCGGGCCAGCCACGACGGCGGCGCCGCGGGCGACGACTCGGGGCGCAGGTCCGCCATCGCGGCGGACGTTACCCCACGTGGCGGTGACGATGGTGGCGCGCGGGTCGCAGGCGCCCGCGCCGGGCTACGGCACGGTCGGCGTGCCGGTCGCGGCCAGCGAGGTCAGGAACGCGGTCCAGTCGGCGATCGCCGCCGCGTTCTGCTGGGCCACGAAGTGGCCGTCGTAGCCGTCGGGCTGGTACTGGAAGCACGCCGCGGTGCGGGCCTGGCCGTCGCCGCCGGTGCGGTTGAGCGACACCGGGCGCGCCACCGTCGACAGCCCGCTGATGCCCGAGCCCACCACCGGCTCGGCGAGCTGCAGCCGCATCGCCTTGGCCGTGATGTTGAGCGTGCCGGTCGGCGAGTAGCTGTCGCCCTCGCCCCAGCTCATCCAGACGTGCTTCGACGGCACGCCGATCGGCGGCCGGGCCACCAGCAGCGGGTCGTAGTTCACCGGGTCGATGCGATCGAAGTAGGTCTGCCAGATCGTCATGATCGGGTGGCCGTTGGTCAGGTCCTCGCCGACGATGAACGACAGCGCCTGCTTGGCGTCGACCGGGCTGGTCTTCGACAGGATGCCCTCGGACAGGTAGCTGCCGGCGCCCGAGAAGATCGCGCCCTGGGCCTCGTCGCCGGCGGCGACGCCGAGGATGCCGACGTTGGAGCCCTGCGAGTGGCCGAAGTAGTAGGTCTTGGTCGCGTCGAAGTCGACGTCGACGGCGCCGACCGTGAACGGCGCGACCTGGGCGACGCGCAGGGTCTGGACCACGTCGACGCCGCCCTGCAGGTGGTTGTCGCGCGCCGCCTGCGGGTTGACGACGTTGAAGACCAGGCCGTCGGGATCGCGGGTCGAGCTGCCGCGGCGCTCGCCGTGGCCGACGCCGTCGAAGGTCAGCGTCGCCATCGGCGTCGACGCGGTGGCGAGGTGCTCGGCGATGCCGTTGTTGACCGCCGCCTTGAAGCTGCCGCCGGTGCCGTGGGCGTGGACCACCAGCGGCCAGCCGCCGGCCGGCATCTGCGACTTGGGCACGGTCAGCGCGAAGCAGACGTCGAGGGTGCCGTTCTGCACCGGGTCGCCGTTGCCGTCGTACATGATGTTGCCGCCGTCGGCGGGGAACTCGTAGGGCAGCGTGCCCTGCTGGAAGTTCGGGATCGAGACGCGGCCGTGGATCTCCCAGAACGAGCCGCTCGAGTCGCCGCACACCCGCGCGGTGTCGCCGGCGATCTCGCACGGCGACGCGGTCGCGCCGTCGCACAGGGTCAGGTCCGACAGCGCCGGCAGCGGGCCGGCCTCGACGGCCTGGGCCAGCTTGACCATGCGACCGGTGGTGTCCTGCACGGTGAACACGGTGGCCGCGGCGACGTCGGCGGCGGTCATGCCCTCCTGGGCCAGGAACGTGCGGAAGTTGTCGTACGCGGCCCAGGCCCGGGCCAGGGTGGCGTCGGTCGGCGCGGTGTCGCCGAGCAGGGCCTGCAGGTCGGCCTCCTGGGTCGGCGCCTCGCCGGCGGTCGAGCGGATCGCCGAGGTCAGGTAGACCGCGTACTGGTGGCCGGGCAAGAGCGGCTCGTTGCGCGCGGGCGCGACCTGGAAGGTGTGCTGGCACTCGTACAGGCCCTTGCCGGTGTCGTACGAGAACGAGCGCTGGCGATCGTTGCCGAACTCGGCCGACGCCGGATCGGTGACGTCGATGAAGTGGACGTTGGCGCCGTTGGCACCGATGGTGTCGAAGTCGAACTCCTTCGAGAACCGGAAGGTGACGTTGGCGACGCTCGAGAAGCCGTCGAAGTCGGCGGACAGCGCGTCGGCGTAGAGGTCGACGATGTCGACGCCGAGCAGCGACGGGCCGGGGCGCGGGAAGTCGGACAGATCGAGCGTGCCGTCCTCCTTGACCCGGGCGTCGTTGGGGAACGGCAGGGCGAAGAAGTCGGACAGCTGGGTGCCCGGCCGCGGCACCGTGAACAGGATCCGGAACGGCGCGTTGTCGGCGGGGCACGCGACGCCGGTGAACGGCGGGAAGGCGTCGACGCCGCGGACGCACACGCCGCCGGCGCTGCACGCCAGGCCGGCGATGCAGTCCTGGTTGGAGGTGCAACCGGCGCCGAGGTCGCCGTCGCCGGCGGCGACGCAGGTGCCGCCGAAGCCGTACAGCTCGCAGACCAGGTCCTTGGCGCACTCGGCGCCGGACGAGCACGGGTCGCCGATCTCGCCGCTGCCCGACGGCGCGCACACGCCGTTGGGCGAGCAGAACAGGCCGGTCGAGCAGTCGTGGTTGGCCGAGCACATGCCACCGAGACCGATCGAGCCCTCGGCGACGCAGCGGTCGGCGGCGCAGACCTGGCCGGCGGCGCAGTCGGTCGTCGTCGTGCACGCGGTCGGGGTGTCGTCCCCGGTGCTGTTGTCGTCGCCTCCGAACAGGAAGCACGCGGACAGCGCCACCGCGGCCGCCGCGAGCGCGGCGGTCCGGATGACGAAGCGAGGCAAGGCGAACGTGCTGCGGCTCACGGTTATCCCCCCGAGAAGTCTGGCCTCCGACGATAGCCGACTCGCGCCCGGGGACAAAGGCGCTTGCGCGGGCGTACCAGGTCCTGGCAATCATCGCCCCTCCCCGCATGGACGCCATCGCCCACCACCTGCAGGACCTCATCCGCGACCTCGGTTACACGGGGCTGTTCGTGCTGATCGTGCTCGAGAGCACGGCGGTGCCGGTCCCGTCGCTGCTGGTCATGCCGTTCGCCGGCTTCCTGGCGTCGCAGGGCCACTTCTCGCTGCCCGCGATCCTCGCCGTCAACGCCGCCGGCGCCCTGGTCGGCTCGGGCCTGTCGTACTGGTTCGGCGCCGCCGGCGGCAAGCCGCTGCTCCTGCGCTACGGCAAGTACATCCTGGTCCGCCCCGAGGACATCCAGAAGACCCACGACTTCTTCGAGAAGTACGGCGCCCGGACGATCTTCGTGGCCCGCTTCCTGCCGGTCCTGCGCCACATCATCTCGATCCCGGCGGGCATCGCGCGCATGCGCCTGCCGACCTTCTTCGGCCTCACGCTGGCCGGCGCCAGCATCTGGGGCGGCGGCCTGATGGTCCTCGGCTACGAGCTGGGCGCCAACTGGGAGCACGTCGTGATGACGTGGAAGAAGGTCGACGTCTTCGTCGGCGCGATGACCGTGCTGCTGCTGGTCGTCTTCGCGGTCCGCTTCGTGCGAAAGCGCCGGAGCCGGGCGGCTGCTACCCCTGAGCACACCCCCGCACCGGAGTCCGACGCGTGAGCCCCTTCCTGACGGATTCGCCTAGACGTGCCGCGGGGTTGGCACTAAGGTGGGACCGCTTCGTGCGGGTCTCTCCTGCTGGGTGCATGATAGGTACACCACGATGTCTGTCGCGGCCGAAGCAGTAGCGGTCGACCTGTTCGATCACCGCGAGCTCGCAGTGGTCGAGCGAGCGCTCGCTGCGGTAGCGTCTCGCGCGCCCGCCGATGCGGACGTGCTGCGCGGGCTGATCCGCCAGCTCCGCGAGGCCCAGATCCTGCTCGACGAGTCGCGGGCCCTGCGGGCGCCCACCGCCCTGGGCGGCGAGCCCCGCACCGAGTCGACCCTGATCGGCCACCTGATCAGCCTCGACGGCCTGTCCGGCGACCTGGCCCTGCCCCTCAAGGCCAACCTGTCGCGGACCTACCTGCTGACCAAGATCAACTTCCTGCGCGCGTTCGTGAAGGCCACGACCGCCCTGGAGCGCAGCTCGCCCGAGTTCCACGAGTTCTCGCACGACCTGCGCGAGGAGCTGGGCCAGTCGATCTACACGCTGCTCGCCGAGGAGCTGTTCCTGGCGATGCTGCGCAAGCCCGACATCGACGAGCGCATCAAGCGCCGCGCCGCCGACAAGCTGATCACGGTGTGGGACGACGCCCATCTCGAGATCGACGACTTCGCGCCGCTGCTCGAGTCGGCGTGGCACGCGCGCAACCGCATCACCTCGGACTTCGGCTGCCTGGTCGGCGCCACCGAGACCTTCCGGCTGGTCTGCGAGGACTGCAGCCCCGAGGTCCTCGAGTTCTTCGCCCGCGACGACCGCTCGTTCGACGAGTCGGCGGCGTTCGAGGAGTTCCTGTTCAACATGACGCACGAGGAGCTCGACCAGCTCCGCAAGCGCATGCGCGACGACGGCCTGCGCTCGGTGAGCTCGGCGTGGGCGTCGAAGGTGCTGGGCCGCCACATCGACGAGCTCGAGCACTCGCACGAGATCGACCCGATCGCGCTGTACCGCAGCTACAACCGGCGCCAGCTCGCGGCCGACTTCCGGGTCATGTCGGGCTCGCCCGGCCCGCGGCGCACCGCCGAGGGCTACCTGATGGTCGACCTGCTCGACCGCGGCTGAGCGGTTGTAGAACGACCTCGTTCCTGAGCGGCCGAGCGGGGAGCTCGCGCGCCGCCGGTCGATCCGGAAGGGCGCGGTGGCCGTATCATGAGGGCCCGGGGTAGCCTGGGCCCACCGCCATGACCAACGCCGCCGCTCGCTCTCGCGTCCGCTCCTCCCTGCTCCTCCGCCTGGCCGGGGTCGGGCTCGCGCTGGCGCTGGTCCCCGGCGCGCTCGCCGGGTGCGGCAACGACGGCGGCGGCGACGACGTCGCGACGATCGACGCCCGGGTCCCGGACGCGGCGCCGCCCGACGCCGCGGTCGATCGCTGCCAGGTGCTGTGCGACTGCACGGCGTCGTTCTGCGCCCAGGACATGACCGAGTGCCTGGCCACGTGCGCGACCATCGACGACTCGGTCCGCGAGTGCCGGATCACCCACTGCGGCTTCGCGCAGACCAACCCCAGCTTCCACTGCCCGCACGCGCTCGGCGACAGCACCGCGCCCGGCGTGCCGGCGGAGTGCATCCAGCAGTAGCGGCGGCCCGGCGGGCGACGGCCCGCGCGCGCGGGCGGCCGCGGACACGCGCGCGGCGCCGGGACGGCGACCGCGCGGCGGCGGCTCAGGCCTCGGGGGCCGAGGGGACCTCGGCCAGGTGCTTCTCGACCAGCTTGGCCAGCTCGGGGATGGCCTCGATGACGTTCTTCTTGGCCGACGGCCGCATCTTCACGTAGGCCTTCTTGGCCGTGGTGTGCGACGTGGTCTCGGCGCGCGCGTCGGTGACCGCCAGCAGATCCTCGGCGACGTCGTCGGAGCGCGCGATCAGGAACTCGGAGAAGCCGCCGCCGCCGCCGCCGGTGGACCAGCGGTCGTAGTGGGGCTGCAGCTTGCCCAGCCACTCGTCGAGCAGGCCGTCGACGACCTCGGGCACGAAGCGGCGCTTGATCGCCTTGATCGTCGCGTACGACGCGCGCACGGCGATGCCGCTCATGCCACCACGGCTCTTCACCTGGTGATCGATCAGGGTCACGCAGTCGGCGATGACCTTCTCGCGGTGGGGTTCGACGCCGAGTCGCTCGACCAGGGTAGCCATGCAGGGTGTCCTTTCTGTGCCCGGGCGGGCGGTCGCGGAACGTACCTGGCGAGCGCGGGGCCGTAAAGCCCCTGTAGCCCGCTCAGCGCCCGCGGCGCGCGGCGCGCGGCGCCCGGCGCCGGGTGTGGATCGCGGAGGGCTCGCGGTTCAGTCGGTGAACGTCACCCCGAAGCGCTGGCAGCGACGCGCCATCTGGTTCTTGTCGTGCTCGGGCAGCTGGACCCAGAACTGCTTGGCCTTGTCGGCGTCGCCCATCTGGCAGCCGGCCGAGACCATGACGCGCAGCATCCGGATGTCGCCGGGCTCGTTGGCCAGGACCTTCATCGCGAGGTTCATCGCGCCCTCGAAGTCCTGCCGGTCGTAGAGCCGGTTGGCCTCGTCCTTGGCGGTCGCCATGTCGAGGCGCGGGTCGGCGTCGAGGTTGGTGCCGGTGACCGCGGTGGTGGCGCGGGGCAGCGACGGCGCCGGCGCGCGCGGCGTCACCGTGGGCTCGACCGCCGGGCGCGGCCGGGTCACCGGCGGCGGCGAGGTGTCGGCCTCGCGGCGCGCGGTCGACCACGGATCGGCGGGCGGCGTCGGCGCCACCGCGGTGCGCTTGTGGCGGGCGCGGGCGTCGGCGATCTTGGCCTGGTTGGGCGCGGCGGGCGCGGCCCGCACGTCGAGCATCAACAGGATCAGCGCGCCGAGGGTCAGCGTGCCGGCGACGGCGACGGCGATCGACTTGAGCGACACGGGTCCTTCGTAGCACGCCGCCCCGGGCCGGCGCCAACGTGCGATGCTGGCGCCGTGGCCAGCCCTCCCGACCACGACGGCGCGCCGGCCGGCTCGGTCGGCACCGCCCGCCTCGACGACCCGATCAGCCGCGCCGAGCACGAGCGCGGCCTGCGCCGCGCCACGCTGGCGATCGAGAGCGTCCGCGACGACGTCCAGCAGCTGGCCGCGCACGTGGTCGCGCTCACGGACGAGCTGACCCGCCGGCTCGACGGCGTCGAGCCCCACCCGGCGCCGGCGGGCACGCCGGCGGGGCCGTCGGCGGGCACCGTCGAGGCGCTGGTCGAGGCCGCGCTGCCGGCGATCCTCGAGCGCATCCGGATCAACGACGAGCGGTCGTCGTCGCGGGTCCTGCTCGGCGACGCCGAGGACAAGTTCCGCGCGCCGTCGCAGGGCCCCGACTGCGAGGCGCTGCTGCCGCTGTGCGAGGCCCGCTGCTGCACCCTGCACTTCGCGCTGTCGAGCCAGGATCTCGACGAGGGCGTCATCCGGTGGGACCACGGCCGCCCGTACCTGATCCGGCAGCGGCCCGAGGACGGCTACTGCGTCCACAACCACCCCGAGCGCCGCGGCTGCACCGTCTACGCCTACCGGCCGCGGCCGTGCCGGCAGTACGACTGCCGCCAGGACCCGCGGATCTGGACCGACTTCGCCCGCCGCGAGCTGGCGCCGGCGTCGCCGTACGCGCGCAAGGAGGGCCCGGCCGACACCGAGCTCGACCTGATCGAGCGGGTGCGCAGCCGCCAGGTCGCGCTGGCGATGGAGGGCTTCGCGCTGACCACGCACGAGGCCGAGCGGCGGCGGGTCGAGCGCGCCGGGCGGGCCACCGCGGGCCCCGGGGTTGCGACCGGGGCCCGCGCCGCGGCCGACGAAGGTGACGGGAAGCCAGTCGATCCGGGCGGTTGAGGCGCGATTCGCGTTCGCTGTTGACCGTAGGTCAATAGCGACCTAGGCTGACGGTCGATGCCCACCACCGCCTCCACGGCCACGGCCACGGCCTCGGCCGCCCGCACCGAGCACATCGTCATCGTCGGCGCCGGCTTCGGCGGCCTGGGCATGGCGATCAAGCTCAAGGAAGCCGGCTTCGACGACTTCACGATCCTCGACAAGGACGACGGCGTCGGCGGCACCTGGCGCGCCAACCACTACCCGGGCGCCCAGTGCGACGTGCCCTCGCACCTGTACTCGTTCTCGTTCGAGCCCAACCCGCGGTGGAGCCGGACCTTCCCGCTGCAGCCCGAGCTGCTGGCGTACCTCGAGCACTGCGCCGACAAGTACGACCTGCGGCGCCACCTCGTCACCGGCGCCGAGGTGGTCGGCGCGCGCTTCGACGAGGCCACCGGGACCTGGGAGGTCGAGGTCCGCGACGGCCGGCGCTGGACCGCGCGCGCCGTGGTCGCGGCCACCGGCGGGCTGTCGCGGCCCAAGCTGCCCGAGCTGCCCGGCCGCGACGACTTCCGCGGCCCGTGGTTCCACTCGGCGCGCTGGGACCACGACGTCGACCTGCGCGGCAAGACCGTGGCGGTGATCGGCACCGGCGCCAGCGCGATCCAGGTCGTGCCCAACATCGTCGACGACGTCGGCCGGCTGCTGGTGTTCCAGCGCACGCCGCCGTGGATCGTGCCGCACACCGACCGGCCGATCGGCGCCCGCGAGCAGGCGCTGTTCGCCAGGCTCCCGGTGACCCAGAAGCTGGCGCGATGGTCGACCTACTGGCAGCTCGAGTGGCGGGCGCTGGCGTTCACGCGGGCGACCTGGATGCTCAAGGCCGCGGAGCGCCTGGTCGCGCGGCACCTCGCGGCCCAGGTCGCCGACCCGGCGCTGCGGGCGCGGCTGCGCCCGACCTACTCGCTGGGCTGCAAGCGGGTGCTGATCTCGGACCTGTACTACCCGGCGTTGCAGCGGCCCAACTGCGAGCTGGTGTCCGACGGCATCGCGGCGATCACGCCGACCGGGATCCGCACCGTCGACGGCCAGGAGCGCGCGGTCGACGTCATCGTCTACTGCACCGGCTTCGCGGCCGCCGACGACGTCGCGCCGTACCCGGTGTACGGGCGCGGCGGCCGCCGGCTCGACCTCGAGTGGCGCGACGGCGCCGAGGCGTTCCTGGGCACGACCGTCAGCGGCTTCCCCAACATGTTCACGATCGTCGGGCCCAACACCGGCCTGGGCCACAGCTCGATGGTGTTCATGATCGAGTCGCAGGTGGCGTACGTCATGGACGCGCTGGCCCAGCTGCGGGCCCGGCGCTGGAAGTACGTCGACGTCAGGCCCGAGGCCCAGGACGTCTTCAACCAGCGCCTGCAGACCCGGCTCGACCGCACGGTGTGGAACACCGGCGGCTGCGCCAGCTGGTACCGGGCCGCCAACGGCAAGAACGTGACCCTGTGGCCGGGGTTCACCGCCGAGTACCGGCTGCGGACCCGGCGGTTCGACCCGGCGCCCTACGAGTGCGTCGCCGACGACGCCGGGGCCCGGGACCGGGCCGCGCCGGCCCCAGGCGACGCCCCGGTCGTGACGCTTGGCGCGGTGGCCGCGGGACAGTAGAGTCCCGCCCTCCGATGCCCGACCTCCCCGACCCGGTGGCCCGCCGCCGCACCTTCGCGATCATCGCGCACCCCGACGCCGGCAAGACCACGCTGACCGAGAAGCTGCTGCTGTTCGGCGGCGCGATCAACCTGGCCGGCGCGGTCAAGGCGCGCGGCGACCGGCGCCGCGCCCGCTCCGACTGGATGAAGGTCGAGCGCGAGCGCGGCATCTCGGTGACGACGTCGGTGATGACGTTCGACTACGCCGACTGCACGTTCAACCTGCTCGACACCCCGGGCCACGAGGACTTCAGCGAGGACACCTACCGGACCCTGACCGCGGTCGACTCCGCGGTGATGGTGATCGACGCCGCCAAGGGCATCGAGGCCCAGACCCGCAAGCTGTTCGAGGTGTGCCGGCTGCGCGACGTCCCGATCGTCACGTTCATCAACAAGATGGACCGCGAGGCCCAGGATCCGTTCGCGCTGCTCGACGAGATCGCCCACACGCTGGCGCTCGACGTCACGCCGGCGAGCTGGCCGATCGGCATGGGCAAGGGGTTCCTCGGCTGCTGGGACGTGCTGCGCGACCGGCTGATCCTGATGCCGCGCACCAAGGGCGAGAGCGTCGGCGAGGGCATCACCTGCGAGGGCCTCGACGATCCGCGGCTCGACGAGCTGCTACCCGACCACGCCGCGGCCAAGCTGCGCGAGGACGTCGAGATGGTGCGCGGGCTGTGCCCGCCGTTCGACCACGAGGCCTACCGCGCCGGCCACCTGACGCCGGTGTTCTTCGGGTCGGCGCTCAACAACTTCGGCGTCCGCGAGCTGCTGGCCGGCGTCGCCGAGCTGGCGCCGCCGCCGCGGCTGCAGCCGTCGCTCGAGCGCCAGGTCCGGCCCGACGAGCCCAAGGTGTCGGGCTTCGTCTTCAAGATCCAGGCGAACATGGATCCCAAGCACCGCGACCGCATCGCGTTCGTGCGGCTGGCGTCGGGCCACTTCACCCGCGGCATGAAGCTGCTGGTGCCGCGGACCGGCAAGACCCTGGGCGTCCACAACGCGATGCTGTTCCAGGCCAACGAGCGCGAGCTCGCCGAGGAGGCCTGGGCCGGCGACATCATCGGCATCCCCAACCACGGCACGCTGCGCATCGGCGACGCGCTGACCGAGGGCGAGGTGCTGCACTTCACCGGCATCCCCAGCTTCGCGCCGGAGTACCTGCGACGGGTGCGGCCCGACGACCCGATGCGCGCCAAGCACCTGGGGCGCGCGCTCGAGCAGATCGCCGAAGAGGGCGCGGCGCAGACCTTCAAGATGACGCTGGGGTCCGACTGGATCGTCGGCGTCGTCGGCGCGCTGCAGTTCGACGTCCTCGCCGACCGCATCCGCACCGAGTTCGAGATCCCGGTCCACTTCGAGGGCACCGCGTTCGAGCACGCGCGGTGGATCGAGGCCGACGACCCGCGCGAGCTCAAGCGGTTCAGCGACGCCAACCGGGACAACGTCGCCGAGGATCACGACGGCGCGACCGTGTTCCTGGCGCGCAACGACTGGCAGCTGCAACGGGTGCAGAAGGACTGGCCGGCGCTGCGGTTCCAGTCGACGCGCGAGCACGCGCAGCCCGGCGCGCAGGCCGCGCCGAGCTGAGCGGCCGACGCCGGCACGGCGCCGCGGCGGCGGCCTACAGCAGCATGCCGCCGGAGGCCTCGATGCGCTGGCCGGTGATCCAGTGGTTCTCGGGCGCCAGCAGGAGCGCGACCGCGCCGCCGATGTCGTCGGGCAGGCCGACCCGGCCGAGCGCGGTGGAGCCGGCGATCTGGGCGTTGAGCGCCCGGTCGTCGCGGACGTGGCCGCCGCCGAAGTCGGTCTCGATCGCGCCGGGCGCGAGCGTGTTGACGTTGATGTCGCGCGGCCCGAGCTCCCGGGCGAGGTAGCGGGTCAGGACCTCGACGCCGCCCTTCATGACCGCGTACGCCGAGCTGCCCGGGAACGAGAACCGGGCCAGGCCGGTCGAGATGTTGACGATCGAGCCGCCGTCGGCGATCAGCGGCAGCAGGCGCTGGGTCAGGAAGTAGGGCCCCTTGAGGTGGACCCGCATGAGGTCGTCGAACTGGGCCTCGGAGGTCTCGGCGAACGGCGCGTAGCCGGCCATGCCGGCGTTGTTGACCAGGCCGTCGAAGGTGGTGCGGTGCCAGCGGCGCGCGAGCTCGCCGCGGACCGCGTCGGCGAAGCCGGCGAACGAGCCGGCGTCGCCGGCGTCGAGCGGCAACGCCACCGCGGCGCGGCCGCGGGCCTCGATCTCGGCGACGACCTCGGCGGCCCGGTCGGCGGCGCGCTGGTAGGTGAGGATGACGTCGGTGCCGCGGTCGGCGAGGTGCAGCGCCATGCTGCGCCCCAGGCCGCGGCTGCCGCCGGTGATGACGACGATGCGAGTGGGCGTGGACATGCTCCAGGTGTAGGCCCGCCGGGGCGGTCGCGAAACCGGCCGGGTTCCGACACACTGTTCAGCGATGCGAAACAATGCCGCGAGGGCGCCGTGACCCTCGATCTCGACGCCGTCCGCAGCTTCGTCAAGGTCGCCGAGCTGGCCAGCTTCACCCGCGCCGCCGAGCACCTCGGCCTGCCCAAGTCGCGCGTGTCGCTGCAGATCAAGGCGCTCGAGGCCGGGCTCGGCGCGCGGCTGCTGCAGCGGACGACCCGCTCGGTGCGGCCGACCGCCGACGGCGAGCAGTTCCTGCCGCGCGCGGTGCGGCTGCTCGCCGACGCCGACGAGACCGGCGCGATGTTCCAGGCGGCGCGCGCGCTGCGCGGCGTCGTGCGCGTCGACATGCCGGTGCACCTCGGGCGCGACGTCGTGATCCCGCGCCTGCCCGAGCTGTACGCCCGCTACCCCAACCTCGAGCTGCAGCTCAGCATGACCGACCGCCGCCTCGATCCGGTGCGCGAAGGCTTCGACTGCGTGCTGCGGGTCGGCGCCCTCGCCGACTCCGGCCTCGTGGCGCGCCGCCTCGGCGTGCTGCCGATGACCAACTGCGCCAGCCCCGGCTACCTGCGCAACCACGGCACCCCGCGCGACGTCGCCGACCTCGACCGTCACCTGCTGGTCCACTACGCCGGCGCCTTCGGCGCCGAGCCGCCCGTCTTCGAGCACCGCGTCGCCGGCCGCGCCGTGACCCGACCCATGCGCGCGATCGTCACCGTCAACAACGTCGACGCCTACCACGCCGCCTGCCGCGCCGGCCTCGGCATCATCCAGGCCCCGCGCCGCGGCGTCGCCGCCGACCTCGCCGCCGGCACCCTCGCCGAGGTCCTCCCCGACCACACCTGCGAGCCCATGCCCGTCTCCCTCGTCCACCCCCACGGCCGCACCGTCCCCCGCCGCGTCCGCGCCGTCCTCGACTGGCTCGCCCAGCAGATCCAGCCCCAGCTCGCCTGACAGCCCGACCGACGTCTCCAGCCCCGACCGACGTCTCTGAGACCTCGGGCAACTCGCCACCCGACCGACGTCTCTGAGACCTCGGTCGCCTCGCCACCCGACCGACGTCTCTGAGACCTCGGTCCACTCGCCACCCGACCGACGTCTCTGAGACCTCGGTCCACTCGCCACCCGACCGACGTCTCTGAGACCTCGGTCGCCTCGCCACCCGACCGACGTCTCTGAGACCTCGGTCGACTCGCCACCCGACCGACGTCTCTGAGACCTCGGTCGAACGAGACGTCGGTCGACTCGCCCGCGCGACCCGGCAGGGCCCCGTCAAGCGCTCCTGCGCCTGCCGAGGGGCCTCGAGCGAAGTGGCCAGGACCGGGGCGCGGATCGCACCGACCGCGGACGCCGCGACCTCGCTCAGCATGCCGCGCGGCACGCCACCCGATGTGCGGACGCGGCCCGCCCCCTGGCCGCGCCAACCGCGCGCCCCCGGAGGCCTCCCGAGCACGACTGCCACGAGCTCGTCACGAGCTCGGCCAGACGAGCGCGTCAGTCAGGTCAGCCGCGGTCGTCCTCTCGCCCGGCGCCGCTTCGAAGTCGAGTCCAAGACACGGATGCGCGCCGCAGCTGCCGACTTCCTGGGCTCGACCTCCGGACGATGTACCAGCGGCGCGAGCGACGACCCCACGGGAAGCCCCAGCTTCGGCAACGTTCGCTCGACGGCGGCGGTCACTTCGCGCGTGCGCGTGTCGTGCTGGCGACATGCCTCGAGGAACCCGTCACGCAACGCCGGCGTCCGCGCATGACAGCGCGGCGCCGGGCTGCATTTCGACACCGCCGGGCGCGCGAATGGATCCGTCGTCGCGATCCCCGCGACGCCCAGTGGCGCCGTCCCGTCCCGTCGATGTCGCGCACGCTGCGCGGTCTCGTCCGCGCGCACGATCGCCTCCACACGAGCACGGCGCTCCGCCGGGCGAACCTTGCGCCAGTGAGGCAGCGGCGCGAGCTCGATCGGACACTCGACCACGACGTCCTCGACCTCGGGCAGCCGCAGCGTGCGTCCACGCACCGCGGCGCGATCCAGCCGCCGCTGGCGCTGCCGACGCAGCTCGTACTCGCGCGCCTGGTCGCGCCACTGACCGATGAGCGGCACGCCCTCACACAGCGCCTTCACGCTCGAGATGCCGGGCCAGTCGCGCGCGCTCCACACCAGGTTCTCCTTCGTTCCCTGGAGCAGGCAGTACGCGAAGCATCGCTCGAGGCTCTCCTCGTCGACGATCGGGATCGCGCGGTAGCGGCGCTCCCAGAACGTGCCGACGCGGCCATGATGGCCATTGAGGCGACGGGCCGTCGTCGACATGAAGTCGCGCATGAAGCTCCACAGGACGAACGGGTTCGGCGGCGTACAGACCAGCGAGCCATGGTTCGACAGGAAGCTGACGACGTGCAGTGCGAGCGTCGGGTACCGGCGCTTGGCTCGCCCGAGGCATCCCAGGATGATCCGGTTCACCGCGCGCGACGGACGCATCAGGAACCGGCGTTCGTACGTGCGGAACGTGACCTCGACCGCGCAGCGCGCGGGGATCGAGCCTCCCTCGGCCAGCAGGATCGGCTCGCCGGTGCCGTAGAATCGACGCGGGTTACCCATGCCCCGACCAGGGGCAAGAACCGTGACAGACGCGGCGACCGCTACCTACGCGGACCCTGGTCCGGAGCGTCCGGCAGCCGGACACCGGCAACCCGGACGGTCATGCCGGACGTCACCCACTCGGGACACCCGACCCCATCACTGCCGGCTCGAACCTTGACCGGGGTCTCTGAGACCTCGGTCTGACCGGGATCTCTGAGACCTCGGTCAGGCACGCGGGGCAGACGCTCGGACCTGACCGGGGTCTCTGAGACGTCGGGTGGGAGACGTCGGGTGGCGCGGAGAGCGCCCGCCGCGGCGGGGGGCGGCGCGATCAGTCGCGGCGCCAGCGTGCGAAGAGGACGAGGTCGCGTTCGGCGACGTTGTTGAGGGGGCCGAGGAGGCGGACGAAGGCGCCCTCGACGCCGACGTCGACCGGGCCGAGGCGCGCGGCGGCGCCGAGGCCGAGCGGGATCGACAGATCGTCGGCGACTACGGCGAGCTCGCCGCGGACGCCGCTGCGGACCCATCCCGCGACGCGGCAGCCGAGCGCGAACCGGACCCACAGCGGCAGGTCGAGCTGGGCGCGGTTACCGAGATCGCGGTGGTACAGGCCGAGCTGCAGGTGCGGGTCGGCGTCGATGCCCCAGGCGGCGCGCCGCCAGCGCAGCAGGGCGCCGACGCGCAACGACGGCAGCAGCGGCGACAGCGAGCGCGCTACCAGCCGGGCCCGCAGCGCCACCGCCACCGCCCGGGTCGGCGCGCGCCAGCGGGCGTCGAGCCCCAGGTCGTCGTACAGTCGCGGACACCCGTGCTCGGCGGACCGCAGACACAGCCCGTCGCCGGCGTCGATCCTCGACAGCGCACGCGCGCTGGTCGTGACGCCGACGGTGAGCTGCTCGGTCACCCCGTACCAGACGTCGGGCGCCAGCGACAGGGGCTGCCCGACCCGCCGGGGCGCCGCGTTGACCTCGAGCGCGACGTCGACGACGACGCCGCCGCGCGGCAGCACCAGCGGCCCGACGCCGATCCAGCCGGCGGCGCCACCGCCCACCGATGCGTCGCCCGCTGCGGCGTCGACCGCATCCCCGCCTCCCGGACCCACACCACTGCCACCGCCACCGATCCCGACGCCACCCGCGCCGCCACCATCGCCACCCACCCCGCCTCCGGGCGCGGCCACGGCGCCCCCCGGCGCGGCGGCGACCACGCCGACGCACAGGGACACAGCGATCGCCGCGGCGCGCACGGCGCGACCATAGCGCACGCGGCGGCCGCGCTGCTGACGCTCACCGCCACCGCGACCGCGTGCAGCCGCCCCGGCCTCGACGAGGTCGACGCCATCTACTTCCACTGGGACGACGAGCGCGTCCTGTGCGCCACCGGCCTCGACGACGTCTCCGGCAACGACCTCGACAGCGTCCGCGCCGGCCTCGATCGCGCGCTCGCCGACGACGCCGTCATCCTGCTGTTCACCCACGCCCCCGGCCGCACCGTCGCGCTCGACAAGGTCGAGGCCACCGTCGCGTACGCCGCCCAGATCGGCCTGCCCACGGTGACCTTCGCCGAGCTCGCCGCCGGCGGCCCCCCTCGTCCTGGCCTGTCGATCAGCTTCGACGACAGTGACGTCGACGCCTGGACCGCGACCGCGCCGGTCCTCGCCGCCTACGACGCCCGCGTCACCTTCTTCGTCACCCGCTACGCTCGCCTCAGCAGCGCCCGCAAGGCGGCGCTCCACGAGCTCGCCGCCGTCGGCCACGACGTCGAGGCCCACGGCGTCGACCACCTTCGCGGCCCGCAGACCGTCGAGGATCGCGGCCTGCGCACCTACCTCGACGACGAGGTCCTGCCATCGATCGACGTGCTGCGCGCCGACGGGTACGATCCGATCGCGTTCGCCTACCCGTTCGGCGCCCGCACCACCGAGATCGACGACGCCGTGCTCGATCACGTCCGCTTCGTCCGCTCGGTGACGTTCACGACCCCCGTGCCCCTCATCACCGATCCATGCCCGCGATGACCGCCCGCACCGCCGCCACCGCCGCCCGCACCGCCGCCGCCACGGCCGCCGCCGCCGCCGCCGCCGCCGCCCGCTGCGCCGGCCGCGACTTCGACCGCGAGCGCCGTTGGTGCTAGCGTTGCCGGCGGTGCGCAGCGCCTCCCCAGCGCCGGGCCGCCCCTGCCCGGTCCGGGCCGCGGTCGTGTCCGCGTGCCTCACCGTGGCCCTGCTGCTGCTGCTGCTGGCGACACGCCCGCAGATCGCCCACGCCCAGGCCGGCGGCCCCGACGGCGAGGGACACCGCCGCGTCGTCCTGCTGTCGATGCCTGACCAGGTCTTCTCCGCCACGGCCGCCGCGCTCGGTCCCTGGGCGATCGCCGTCGAGGCCAGCACCGAGCCGCCTCCCGCCGACGAGGCCGCGGCCGCGGCGGTCGCGGCCTCGCACGACGCCACCGCCGTCGCCTGGATCGAGGGCGCCGAACTGATCATCTACGACGCCCTCGATCTCGGCCTCGAGCGCCGGCCCGCGCCGACGACGATCGACGACGCCACCGCCGCGTCGATCGCCCTCACCATCAAGACCGCGCTGCGCCGCCCGCTCCGCGTCCCGGCGATGGTCGCGTTTCCCGGCGCCGGCGAGCCGATCCCTCGCCCACCCGCGCTCGAGCTCGACCGACCCGCGCCCCCGCCGCCGGCCCCCCGCCTGATCGCCCACCTCGCCGTCACGGCCGGCGCCCGCGTGCCGACCCGCACCCCCGCCCCGACCCTGCCGCGCATCTCCGGCCGCGTCTCGCTGGGCGCCTCCACCTGGCGCGGCCTCGCCGTGGTCGCCGGCGCCGAGGCCGGCCCCACCGCCGACGTCACCGCCGACGGCCTCGCCGCCACCTACCGTGACATCGGCGCCGTCGTCGGCGTGGCGTGGCGGCACCAGCTCCGCCCGCGCCTCTGGCTGGTCCCCGCCGCACTCGCCGCCCTGCACTGGACGTCGCTGCGCGGCACGCTGACCACCGCCGACGGCGCGATGGACGTCGACCAGCGCGACCACGCCGGCGCCGGCGAGCTCGAGGTCGCCGTCGAGAGCGGAGCCAGCCTGCGAGTCGGCGCCGTGCTGAGCGCCACCGCGACCACCGGCCCGGTCCGCTACCAGGTGCGCTCCCGGGACGTCCTGGTCATCCCGACCCTGAGCGTCAGCCTCGGGCTCCGGGTCTCCTACTGACCCGATTCAAGCGATTCCAGCCCCTTACGAGTTCACCGCGACTTCGCTGCGACTTTCCACAAGGCCCCTCCCACAGTAGAAGCCGTGACCTCTCGCGCGCTCGACGTCCGCCGCGCCGCCGCTGACCGCGATCTCGCGGTCCGCTGCGCGCAGGGCGAGCGCGCCGCGCAGCGCGAGCTGTTCATGGCGCAGCGCGACCGGGTCCACCGCACGCTCTACCGGATCCTCGGGTCCAACCGCGACATGGAGGATCTGGTCCAGGAGGTCTTCCTGGAGGTCTTCCGCGGCATCGAGCGCTTCCGCGGCGACAGCACGCTCGCGACCTGGTGCGCGACCATCGCGACCCGCACCGCGTGGGCCTACATCGAGCGCCGCAAGCCGCAGGCCGCGGCCCTCGAGCTCGTGCCCGAGCCGATGTCGGAGGAGCCCGGCGCCGAGCGCACCGTCGCCGCCAAGGTCGCCGCCCAGCACCTCTACGCCGCGATGGACCGGCTGGCTGCGCCGCTGCGCATCGCCTTCGCGCTCGCCGCCATCGAAGGCCTGCCGCTGGCCGAGGTCGCCAGCCTGACCGGCTCGACGCTGGTCGCCACCAAGACCCGCGTCTGGCGCGCGCGCCGCGAGATCGAGCGCCGCGCTGCCAAGGATCCGATGTTGCGTGGCTACGTCGTCCACCTCGGCGGCGCACCCGCGGAGGACGTGCCATGAGCACCGGCAAGCCCGAGGATAGAGCGACGATGTCGCCGCCGGTCGAGCCGCTGTCCGACATCGCGTGGCAGCGGGTCGAGCGCCAGCTCTTCGCCACCCTCGACTGCGACGAGGCCGTGTCACGCCCGACGCGGGTGCCGACGCCGGCGCCGCGCACGCCGTGGCTGCGCTGGGCGCTGGGGGGCGCCGCCGCCGCCGCCGTGTGCGCCGCCGCGGTGATGATGTTCGTGGTGGTCGGCCGTGGCACGACCACGCCGCGCCCCGACGCCGGCGTGCCCGGCACGTCCCGGGTCGTGACCCAGGACGCCGCCAGCGAGGTCAGCTTCGGCGAGGCGACGATCGAGGTGCACGAGCACTCGGCGCTCACCCTCGCGGGCGACGCCGAGCGTGGCGTCTTCGTGATGATCGAGCGCGGCGCCGCGAGCTTCGCGGTGGCGCCGCGGGCCGGCCGGCCGCCGTTCGTGGTCCAGGCGGGCGACGTGATGGTGCGGGTCATCGGGACCCAGTTCATGGTTTCGCGCAGCGGCGATGCTGCTCGTGTCGAGGTGACCGTTGGTCACGTCGAGGTCGTGGCGAGGGGCCACCGCGTACAGGTGCACGCGGGGGAATCCTGGTCTTCGGACGGCGAACGGGAGGCCGCCGCCCGAGGATCTGCCACGGGTTCGGGCGACGTCGCCGCTGCGCATCTTTCTTCGGATCCTGGGAACCCGGCAGGTTGGGAGGCCACGCCGGGGTCGCAGGAGGGACAACCAGATGGCGCGGTCGCGCCGGGCGCCGACCGATCCGGGGGGCCGTCGCAAGACGGGGATCCCGGCGCGGCGCAACCGCGGCCGCGCCATCGTCCCGTTCTTGACGACAAGGCCCGCTTCGACCACGCGGGCGCGCTCGAGCCCACCGACCCGCGCGCGGCGCTCGCCGAGTACCGCGCCCTGGCTCGCGGCAAGGGGACCTGGGCCGCCAACGCGCTGTACGCCGCCGGCCGGCTCTCCGCCGAGCTGGGCGACCGCGAGGCTGCCGCCCAGCTGCTGCGGCGCTACCTGGATCGCTACCCGCACGGCGGCAACGCCGCGGACGCGCGCAGCCTGCTGCGCTCGCTCGACCCAGCGCCTTGAGCTAGAGTGGACGGCGTGCGCCTCGCCCTCGCCGTGCTGGTGATCGCGCTCGTCGGGGGCTGCGGCGAGCGGGTCGTCGAGCTCGATCCTGGCCGCGACGGCGTGATCGACGCCGCGCCCGACGCCGTGCACGCCGACGCGGTGACGTGCACGCCAGGCCCCACCCAGTGCTCGAACTGCATCGACGACGACGGCGACGGCGACATCGACGGCTTCGACATCGAGTGCACCGGCTCGTACGACGACGACGAGGGCAGCTTCGACACCGGCGTCCCCGGCGACAACATGGACGTCACCAAGGTGGACTGCTTCTTCGACGGTGACTCCGGCAGCGGCCAGGACGGCTGCGACCTCCACGTCTGCTGCATCCTCGACGAGTGCCCGGCCGGGCTGCCCGGCCCGATGTACGACCCGACGATGTGCGACGTCACCCAGGGCTGCATCGACTTCTGCGAGCCGCTGGCACCACCGGGCTGCGACTGTTTCGGGTGCTGCACGATCTGCCAGGACGGCGTCTGCGACGACATCTACACCAGCCCGGCGCTGGCCCCTGACTGCGACGCCGACACCCTCGGCGATCCGGCGCTGTGCCCGCGCTGCCACAAGGTCGACACCTGCGGCTCGCCGTGCGGAGGCGACACCTGCGTGCTGTGCCCCGGCCAGGCGCCGCAGGACCTGCCGCCCACCTGCAGCGGCGCGACGTGCCCCGACGGCGGCACGCCGTGCGCCAGCACCGACCAGTGCGCGGCGGGGCGGTTCTGCGCCGCCGGCTGCTGCATCGACCGGATCGACTGACGCGTCGAGCGACCGGCGCCGGACGCCGATGCTGCGCGGACGCCGATGGGGATGACTCCCGCAGCTGACCGACGTCTCTGAGACCTGACCGACGTCTCTGAGACCACGGTCGGAACGACCGATGTCCGCGAGATCGCAGCCTGACCGACGTCTCTGAGACCACGGTCAACCACGGGCCGACCGACGTCTCTGAGACCACGGTCAACCACCGCCTGACCGACGTCTCTGAGACCACGGTCAACCACCGCCTGACCGACGTCTCTGAGACCACGGTCAACCACGGCCTGACCGACGTCTCTGAGACCACGGTCAACCACGGCCTGACCGACGTCTCTGAGACCACGGTCAGGCCGACCGACGTCTTCGAGACCACGGTCAACCACGGGCCGCCCGACATCTCCGAGACCACGGTCAGCGACCACGGTCGGCGACGCCGGTCCCGGGACCGGCGCGCCCTGCCCCGCGGCCGCCCGGCCCGGCGCCCGCGCCGGTCAGCGACGGCGGCGACGCACGCCCAGCATGACCGCCACCGCGCCCAGCAGCCACGGCGCCGGGCCGCCGCCGGCGCCCTCGCCGGCGCTGCAGCAGCCGGTCGGCTCGCCGACGGTCAGCTCAGACGGCCAGCACACGCCGGTGTCGGCGCCCGCCGCCAGGCAGCTGTAGCCGTCGCCGCACGAGCCCTCGATGCCGAGCAGGCAGTAGTCGGTGCACAGCTGGACGTTGCCGTCGCTGCCGCACTTGCGCGACATGCAGTCGGCGTCGCGCTCGCAGGCGTCGCCGATCTCGCCGGTCGGCTCGGGCCACGCGCACCGGCCGTCGCTGCACTGCTGGCCGTCGAGGCAGGTCGCCGCCGACGTGCACGCCTCGCCCTTGGTCACGGTCACGACGTCCACGCCCATCAGCTCGAGGTCGTTGTAGGCCCGCACCTCGACGTCGATGACGCCGTCGGGCAGGTTGGCCGGCGCGGTGTACGAGTAGGTGTCGCGATCGCGATCGCCGTCCTCGGTCTTCCACGGCCAGCCGTTGAGCCAGAACTCGACCCGGTCGAGGACGCGATCCTCGGCGACCTCGCCGAAGATCGAGAAGCTGTTGTCGACCATGGCGCCGTCGGCCGGGTACGGGATCGTCACGGTCGGCCCCGCCGGCAGCGTGCCGACGCCGAGCACCGCGCTGAGCTTGACGTGCGAGTTCTGGGTCGGACCCGTGCAGCGGCAGTTGCGCGGCCCGTCGAACTCGCCGCACGGCGCCGCGACGTTGAGGAAGTACTTCTGGCCGCAGCCGACCAGGTACGTCATCGGGTCCTTGCAGTCGAACTCGTGATCGAGCCCGTAGACGTGCCCGGCCTCGTGGGCGACCGTCGCGCACAGATCGAGCAGGTAACCCTGACCGCCGTGGTTGCCGGCGAACGCGAACGCGATCGCGCTGGCCTGCGGGGTGCAATCGGACGTCATCGGCGCGATGCCCAGCGTCGTGGCGTCGAGGCCCATCTGGTCCGGGGTCCCGGCGACCATCGCCTCGACGTAGTCGCCCGACGCCGGCTCGGTGGTCACGACGTCGACGCCGTAGGGCTGGTAGGTCTCGGTGACGCACGCGACCACCGCGTTCCAGTCGTCGTCGGAGAACGGGAACTCGGACAGGTTCGCGGTCGTCGTCGGGATCGAGGAGTGGTTGGTGCGCGCGTCGTTGCCGCCCGGCAGGACCGTGCAGCCGCCGACGCAGCGGTTGAGGAACAGGGTGTCGGGGCCGTTGGCGTTGCGGTGGACGTCGCGCGGCGCCGGCGGGACGATCTGGTAGTCGACGCCGCGCGTGGTCGGGGCCGGCGTCGGCGCCGCCATCGCGCCCGCCGGGATCAACAGACCTGCGACCAGGACGACGACGGCTCGAGCGCGCATGGGAGCTTCACGGTAGCATCCGCGACGGTCGCCGCGTACGGCTTCTCGCGCCGGCGCGGCGCGGCTCAACGCCGCAGCGCGGCTGCCCCCGCCGGCCTCGACCCGATGGGTTTCCAGGGCTTGCCGCCGGGGCTCCGCGCGGTTCGTGGCAAGGTCGGGCCATGCACCGCTACCGCACCCACACCTGTGGCGCGCTGCGCCACGGCGACCTGGACGCGTCGGTCCGGCTGTCCGGCTGGGTCCACCGCAAGCGCGACCTCGGCAACCTGCTGTTCGTCGACCTGCGCGACCACCACGGCCACACCCAGCTGGTCGTCGAGCGCGACCACGCCGCGTTCGCCGCGCTCGAGGCGGTCCGCGTCGAGTCGACGATCTGCGTCGACGGTCGGGTCGTCGCCCGCGCCCCGGATCAGATCAACGCCGCGATGCCGACCGGCGAGGTCGAGGTCGCGGTCACCGCGGTCGAGGTGCTCGGCGCGTGCGACGTCCTGCCCATGCAGGTCGCCGGCACCCAGGAGTACCCGGAGGAGATCCGGCTGCGCCACCGCTACCTCGACCTGCGCCGCGAGCGAGTCCACCAGAACATCGTCCTGCGCTCGCGCGTGATCGCGTCGCTGCGACGCCGCATGATCGAGCAGGGCTTCCTCGAGATCCAGACCCCGATCCTCACCGCCAGCTCGCCCGAGGGCGCGCGCGACTACCTGGTGCCCAGCCGCGTCCACCCGGGCAAGTTCTACGCGCTGCCGCAGGCGCCGCAGATCTTCAAGCAGCTGCTGATGGTGTCGGGCTTCGATCGCTACTTCCAGATCGCGCCGTGCTTCCGCGACGAGGACGCCCGCGCCGACCGCTCGCCGGGCGAGTTCTACCAGCTCGACGTCGAGCTGGCCTACGTCACCCAGGACGACGTCTTCGCCGCGATCGAGCCGGTCCTGCACGGCGTCTTCGAGGAGCTGTCGCCCGCGACCACGCGGGTCACCGCGCCGCCGTTCCCGCGCATCACCTACCACGACGCGATGCGCCGCTTCGGCACCGACAAGCCCGACCTGCGCAACCCGCTCGAGATGATCGACGCCACCGCGCACTTCGCCGGCGGCGGCTTCCGCACCTTCGCCAGCGCGATCGCCGGCGGCGCCGAGGTGCGCGCGCTGCGCGTGCCGGGCGTCGCGACCCGCCCGCGCAGCTTCTTCGACGGCGTCGTCGAGCACGCCCGGCGCGCCGGCGCGGCCGGCCTCGCCTACGTCGTCCTCGCCGAGCCGCCGAAGGGGCCGCTCGCCAAGTTCCTCGACGCCACGCAGCTCGCCGCGCTCGCCGCCGCGTGCGGCGCCGGCCCCGGCGACGCCATCGCGTGCCTGTGCGACACGCTGGCCGTGCTGGCGCGCGCCGGCCACGCCGTGCGCACCTGGCTCGGCGAGCAGCTCGGCCTGATCGAGCCCGACACGTTCCGCATGTGCTGGATCGTCGACTTCCCGATGTTCGAGCGCGATCCCGACACCGGCGCGATCGGCTTCTCGCACAACCCGTTCTCGATGCCGCAGGGCGGCCTCGACGCGCTGCGCACCCAGGATCCGCTCGACGTCCGCGCGTTCCAGTACGACATCGTCTGCAACGGCGTCGAGCTGTCGAGCGGCGCGATCCGCAACCACCGCCCCGACGTCATGCTCGCCGCGTTCGCGATCGCCGGCCACGACGAGGCGTCGGTGCGCGAGCGCTTCAGCGGCCTGTTCAACGCGTTCCGCTACGGCGCGCCGCCGCACGGCGGCCTGGCGCCCGGCGTCGATCGCATGGTCATGCTGCTGGCCGGCGAGGCCAACATCCGCGAGGTGATCGCGTTCCCGATGGCGCAGAACGCCCAGGACCTGATGATGAACGCGCCGGCGGAGGTCTCCGAGCGCCAGCTGCGCGAGCTGCACCTGACCCTGCGCGAGCCGCCGGCGCGGTGAGCAATCGGCGGACGAGCCCGACCGCGGCCGCCCGCCCGGACCGCGACGTCGCGGCCGCGCCACGGGCGTCGCGGCCACGCCACAGCCGGCGCCGCGACGCCCACGCGGTTTCCGATGGTTAGGTCGGGTCGGCCGTGGGAACCCCGCTTGCACCCGTCACCACCGTGATGTCGCGGCGATCGCTGTTCGTGATGGTGGCCACGCTGGTTGCCGCCCTGGCCTCGGGCGCCGGTTGCCACCGGCTCGACTGCTTCGACGACGGCCCGCTCGAGGCCCGCTACCACGACGGCGAGGCCGCCGCCGAGCGCCAGAACCAGGCCGACCTCGAGCGTGGCCGCGCCGACGGCCTCGCCCTGACCCGCGCCGACGGGGACAGCGACGGCTACGGCGACGGCTACCGCGACGGCTTCGACGCCGCCTACGCCGGCGGCTGGAGCGACGGCTACGCGGCCGGCTACGGCGACGGCGGCGCCGGCACCGGCGCGTGCGACGCCGGCTACGCCGACGGCTGGGACGGCGGCTACGCCGACGGCTGGAACGACGCCGCCGACGCCGGCTACGCCGACGGCTGGGATAGCGGCTACAGCGACGGCTGGTACGACGGCGACGCGACGTGCGCCAGCGACGCCACCAAGCCGCGCCGGCGCACCGACGCACCCGCCGAGGCCAGCGGCGACGCGCCCGATCCCGAGGATCTGCAGGCCTGCTACGACCGTGGCTGGAGCGCCGGCCGCGACGCCAGCGCCTACCTGCGCGGCGTCGAGCTCGGCAAGCGCGACAACCCCGACTACCAGGCCGGCTACCAGAGCGCCTACCCGCGCGGCTGGGACGCCGGCGCCGCCGCCGGCGATCAGGCCGGCCTCGACGACGGCTACGCGGCCGGCTGGAACGACGGCTACGACGACGCCTACGCCGCGTGCTGGAGCGGCGGCTACGACGACGGCTACGGGCCGGGCTACGACGACGGCTACGGCCCCGGCTGGGACGACGGCTACGGCGACGGCTACGACAGCGGCTACAGCGACGGCGCCAGCTGCTCGTAGCGCGCGGTCGCCGCGCCGCGTGCGCGGGTGCGGCCCGCCAGTCCGGACGACCGACGTCTCCGAGACCACGGTCGGCCCAGATCCGGACGACCGACATCTCCGAGACCACGGTCGGCCGTCTCCGAGACCGCGGTCGGCCCAGATCCGGACGACCGACGTCTCCGAGACCACGGTCGACCGTCTCCGAGACCACGATCAGCCCAGATCCGGACGACCGACGTCTCCGAGACCACGGTCGACCGTCTCCGAGACCGCGGTCGACCCAGATCCGGATGACCGACGTCTTCGAGACCACGGTCGGCCCAGATCCGGACGACCGACGTCTCCGAGACCGCGGTCGACCCAGATCCGGATGACCGACGTCTTCGAGACCACGGTCGGCCGAGATCCGGACGACCGACGTCTCCGAGACCACGGTCGGCCGAGATCCGGACGACCGACGTCTCCGGGACCACGGTCGGCCCGGATCCGGACGACCGACGTCTCCGAGACCACGGTCGGCCCAGATCCGGACGACCGACGTCTCCGAGACCACGGTCGGGGCCGCGAGCGCCGCACCGGGCCAGCGGCGTGAGCTGCCGCAAGCCCACCGGGACCAAACGTCGCGTCGCTACTCGACCCGCAGGGCGTAGTCGATCTGCGCGCAGTCCTCGGGCGCGGCCTGCACGTGGAGCGCCCAGCGCCCACCGCGCGGCGCCATGTCGCCGGCGTCGGCGACCTCGGCCGCGACCGGGATCTCGCCGGTGCGCCGGGTCGAGCCATCGTCGGGCTCGAGCGGCAGCGGGTTGCCGGTCACCCACGCGCCGCCCGGCTCGTGCCACGCCCAGCCCCAGTTGCCGCACGCGCCGGGCGCCGCGTCGCCTTCGATGACGAACGTCAGACGATCGCCGCCATCGAGATCGATCAGGTAGACCTGATCGTCGCCGCCGTGCAGGACCGCCTCGAGGCGCTCGCCGCGGTGGATCACGCGCGAGCCGACCGGCTCGCTCGGCGCGGTCGCGCGATCGGGGCCAGCGGCGCCTGCGCCACCGGCGCCGCCTCCCGGGCAGGCAGAGGTCGAGAGGACGAGGGCGGCCACGGCCGCCCCCCGGGACAGGAGGCCAGGGATGTGCGTCATACCCCTCGATGACGGCGACGCGGCCGCTCGTTGCACGGAGATCGTCAGGGCGCCGGCAGCGACGCCTGGAACGTCGCGATCTCGGCCCGGATCTCGGCCGACGGGCCGCGCGCCGCGGTGCCCGAGGCGTCGATCGCCGCGAGCGCGTCGCTGGCCGCGGCGCGCGCCCGCGCTCGGTCCCCGTCGTGCGCGTAGAGCCGGGCCACCACCAGCTCGAGGCGGGCCTGGTCGACCGGCATCGCCGTCGCCTCGGTGACGTCACGCGCGGCGGCCACCGCACGGCGGGCCTCGGCGACGTCGCGACCGTCGAGCGCGGCCTCGGCGAGCCCGACCGCGGCGTACTGCTCGACCTGGCGCTGACCGGCCTGGCGCGCGCTCGCGATCGCGTGGCGCGCAGCGTCCATCGCGCCGGCGGCGTCGCCGCGCCGCCGCAGCACCGCGGCCAGGCCGTCCCAGCTGTCGCCCCACTCGGGGCGGCGCCCCAGGACCTCGCGCAGCGCGGCCTCGGCGTCGGCGAGGCGGCCCATCCGCATCCACGCCTGCGCCCGGTTGGAGATCGTGGCGTCCGCCGACGGATGGCCGGGGCCGTAGATGCCTTCCACCTGGTCGATCGACTCCTGGTAGGCGCGCGCCGCGTCGTCGTAGCGTCCGTCCAGGTAGGCGATGTTGCCGACCTCGTTGGCGACCCACGACCGGCGGACGTCGGCGTCGCCGCCCGCGGCGCGCACCGCGTCGGCGGCGCCGTCGCACGAGGCGCGCGCCGCGGCGAGATCGCGGCCGAGCCGCGCCGCCCGGATGCACCGCACGATCGCGACGTCGGCCTCGCGTCCGGGATCACCGCCGAGCCGGCGGATCGCGGCGCGCGACAGCTCGGCGGCGGTCTCCGCCTCACCGAAGTCGCCGGCGTAGACGCTGGCGTAGCCGATGCCGGTGAGCGCGTCGGCGAGCGTGCCGTCGTCGCGCAGCTGCATCGCCAGGTCGGCGGCGGCGCGGTAGTCGGCGCGCGCCAGATCCTGACCACCGCCCGCCAGCGACTCGCCGGCGGCCCGCGCCACCAGCGCCGCCATGCGCACCCGCACCAGGCCGAGCTGCGCCGCCTCCCGCTCGACGTCGTCGGCGGCCAGCCGCGAGGCGTCGCGCTGGCCGACCACGCGCAGCGCGTCGGCCTCGGCGAGCCGGCCCTGCAGCCGGTCCTCCGCCGCCCGCAGCGTCGGATCGGCGGGCGCCGGATCGTCGTCGGCGAGGGCGCAGCTCGCCGGCGCCGCCAGCGACTGCGCCGCCTCGGGCGCGCGCTCGATCATCTCGGCGTCGATCGCGGCGTCGGCGTACAGCCCGACCAGGACGTCGGCGCGGCGCCGCAGGCGATCGAGGCAGCGCGCCCGGGCCTCGTGGACCGCGTGCGACTGCTCGTGGCGCTGGTAGGTGGCGCGGCAGGCGTCGTCGTGCTCGTCGGCCCACGCGCGGGTCCAGCGGGTCAGCTCGGCGTCCATGACCGCGAACACGTGGGCGCCGCGGTCGCCCGCGATCGCGATCATCCGGTCACGGACCGCGCCGGCACGCGCCGGGCTCCACAGCCCGGCGAGCTGCGCGGCGCCGGCGTCACAGCGCGGCGCCGCCACGGTCGGCGCGCGGGTCGCCGCCACCGCCGCGGCGGTCACGACCGCGACGGTCGCGACGCCGGCGGCG
This sequence comes from Kofleriaceae bacterium, assembly GCA_020633495.1. Taxonomy (GTDB): domain Bacteria; phylum Myxococcota_A; class Polyangia; order Haliangiales; family Haliangiaceae; genus WYBA01. Next base: position 218,126 of record JACKDR010000009.1, read on the forward strand.
ATCCGGACGCGGTGGGATCGCGGCCGACCGAAGCGCTCGATCGCGCCCAGCAGGTCGTCGAGGCGCGGCCACCGCGCCGCCGGGGACGCCGCCAGCCCCGGGTCAGCGCGAGCCGCAGCGGCGCGGGATCCGCCGCCCGCCGGCCGGCGCGGCGGCGCGTCCATCGCCGCGCGCAGCGCGCGCACCGAGTCGCCGCCGAACGGCCGCACCCCGTAGAGCGCCTCCCACAGCGCGACGCAGAAGCCGAACTGATCGCTCGCCGCGGTGGCCGCGCCGCCGTCGAGCTGCTCGGGCGCCATGTACGCCGGCGTGCCGACCAGCGCGCCGGTCCGCGTCAGCGCGACGCCGCCGGCGTCGCCGATCGCGCGGTCGGGGAGGATCGCGCCCGACGCCAGGCCGAAGTCGGTGACCCGGACGCGACCGTCGTCGCCGACCAGGATGTTGTCGGGCTTGACGTCGCGGTGGACGATGCCGGCGGCGTGCGCGGCGGCGAGGCCGGCCCCGGCCTGCGCGAACACCGCGACGATCTCGGTGATCGAGCGGGGCGCGGCGTCGCGCCACGACGCCAGCGTCGCGCCCTCGACCAGCTCCATGGCCAGGAAGACCTCGCCGTCGTGGCGCCCGACCTCGTACGCGGCGATCACGTTGGGGTGGGCGAGGCGGGCCAGCGTGCGCGCCTCGGCGACCAGCCGGGCCTCGAGGCGCCGGCCGTGATCGCCGCCGTGCTCGCGGTGCAGCAGCTTCAGCGCGACCCGCCGGTCGAGCTCGGGATCGTGCGCGGCGAACACGACGCCCATGGCGCCCGCGCCGAGCGCGCCGAGCAGGCGGTAGCGCCCGATCGCGCCGCGGTCGTCGGCGGCGCCGCCGTCGTCGCCCGTGGCCGCACCGTCACCGGCCGCCCCGGCGCCGGCCCCGGCGTCACCGTCGCGCGCGGCGTCGTCGGCGGCCAGCGCCGCGACGATGCGGCGGCACGCCTCGCAGCCGTCGAGGTGCGCGAGCACGGCGTCGCGACCGCCCGCGGGGAGTCCAGCCCCGGCAAACGCCGCCAGCTCGTCCTCGCTCGGGCACGGCAAGGTCATGGCAGTATAGAGCCAGGTGGCGGCCCCCGACAGCTTCGAACACGCGCTCGCGGCGGCGCGGGTGGCGCTGCCCGACGTCGAGGTCGCCGACGCCGCCATCCGCGCCGCGCTCGACGCCCGGGGCGGCGCGCTCGCCCACGTCGCCGATCTGCTGCTCGCGCTCGGCTGCGCCGCCGGCCAGGCCGCGGCGGTGCGCCGCTTCGACGACCTCCACGTCGCCCGGATCGCCAGCTGGCTGGCGCCGATCGAGCGCGACGCCGCGGTGATCGACGAGGTCCGCCAGCGGGTCCGCACCCGGGCGCTGGTCGGCGACGCCGACCGCGCGCCGCGCATCGCCGACTACTCGGCGCGCGGCCCGCTGGGCGCGTGGGTGCGCGTGATCGCGCTGCGCGAGCACGCCAACATCCACCGCGACGCCGCCCGCGATCCGGCCGGCGACGGCGACGACGCCCTGGTCGAGCGCGCCACCGCCGCCGAGCCCAGCCCCGAGCTGGCGGCGCTGCGCGGCCGGTACCTGCCGCTGATGAGCGACGCGGTGCGCGCGGCGCTGCGGGCGCTGCCGCCGCGCGACCGCACGCTGATGCGGCTGGCCTACGTCGACGGCCTGGCGCTCGACGCGATCGGCCGCATGTACGCGGTCAACAAGAGCACGGTCAGCCGCTGGCTGGCCGGCGCGCGCGCCCAGGTCGTGGCCGCGACCATCGCCCACGTCCGCGCCGAGCTGCACGCCAGCGAGGCCGAGGCCGAGAGCCTGCTCGGCCTGGTGCGGTCGTCGCTGGAGCTCAGCCTGCCCGGCCTGCTGTGAACCCGCGGGGTTGCACGTCGGCGTGCAACGGCGCCGCGTTCCGCCGTCATCCCGGAGATGACCCGTGCTCGCCTCGTCCCCCCGCGGTGGCTCGCGCTGCCGCTCGCCACCCTCCTGCTCGCCGTCCAGGTCGTCGCCTGCGGCGGTGACGACGCCGCCGCGCCCGACGGCGGCGGCGGCCCGGACGGCGCCGGCACCTACGTCGGCGTGCTCGTCGGTGACGACGGCAGCGAGGCGGTCATCGACCTCGTCGTCGGCGCGGCCGCGGCGCCGGCGGCGCCACGCGACGCCGCGCTGCCGGTGACCGGCACGGCGCGGTTCCGGACCACCTGGGGCGAGGTCGCGATCACCGGGACCTACGACCCACGCACCGGGCACCTCGCCGCCACCGTCGCCGGCCCCGCGCTGACGATCGACGCCACCTTCGACGGCGCGACGATCTCCGCGCACGTCAGCAGCGGCGGCGTCGCCTGGACGCTCGATCTGGTGCCCGGCACCAGCGCGCTGGTCGACGTCTACTGCGGCTCGTTCACCGGCTCGCGCAGCGGGCGGTGGACGGTGCTGGTGTCGCCGCCGCTCGGCGTCGCCGGCGGCGCCTACGCCGCGCTCGACCAGGGCGGCGCCGCGCTCGGCGGCGTCCTCGGCGGCACCGTGACCGCCGACGTCGTCGACCTCACCCTGAGCCCGGCCGGCGCCGCGACCGGGACCCTCGGCGGCGACACCCTCGGCGGCACGTGGACCGCGCCCGGCGGCCTCGCCGGCACGTTCGCCGGCTCGACCGCGCAGTGTCCGACCGGCACGACGCCGACCGGCGAGGTCACCGGCATCACGGCGACCGCGACCCCGACGACGATCGCCAGCGGCGAGACCAGCGCGCTGACCGCGCAGGTCACCGGCACCGGCGCCTTCGACGACCAGGTGACCTGGGTGATCACCAGCGGCGGCGGCACGCTGGCGCTCGACGGCGGCGGCGCCACGTACACCGCCCCGGTGGTGACCGCGACGACCGTCGCGCGGCTGACCGCGAGCGCGGTCGGCGATCCGACGATCACCGCGACGGTGACGATCACGGTGACGCCGCCGGGCGCCACCGCCCAGGGGCCGCTGGCCACCGTCGCGATCGGCAGCGCGGCGCTGCTGGTGCGCACCGACGGCACGCTGTGGGCGTGGGGCAGCAACCAGTTCGGCCAGCTCGGCACCGGCGACACCACCGATCACTGGGACGCCGCGGTGCCGGTGGGCGTCGCCACCGACTGGGCGGCGGTCGCCGCCGGCAACTACTTCAGCCTCGCGCTCAAGACCGACGGCACGGTGTGGGCGTGGGGCCTCGACCAGGACGGCGAGCTCGGCGGCGCCGGCGCCGGCGTCGTCACCGCGCCGACCCAGATCCCCGGCCTGACCGACGTCGTGTCGATCGGCGCCGGCGAGTACCACGCCCTCGCGGTCAGGCGCGACGGCACGCTGTGGGCGTGGGGCGCCAACGGCAGCGGTCAGTGCGGCGTCGCCGGCGTCGCCGCGGTCCATACCCCGACCCAGGTCGCCGGCGTCGTCGACGTCATCGCCGCCGACGGCGGCCACGCCCACACCGTGGCGTTCGCCCGCGACGCGGTCGCCGGCGCCAAGGTCTGGACCTTCGGCGACAACGGCCACGGCGAGCTGGGCGACGCCACCACCACGCCGAGCGCAACGCCGCGGCTGGTCGCCGCGCTCGCCAACGTCACCGCGGTCGCCGCCGGCTATCAGGTGTCGACCGCGCTCGCCGCGGGCGACGTCTACACCTGGGGCAGCAACGACAACTTCATGCTCGGCGACGCGGCGCTGCCGCCGGGCGGCACCCACGTCGTGCCGTTCGCCACCGGCGTACAGGGCGCGTCGTCGGTGACCGTGACCTCGTACGAGACGATCGCCGCCGCCGGCGCGACCGTCGAGGGCGCCGGCGCCAACCTCTTCGGCTTGCTCGGCGCCCCGTCCGGCGCGCACGCCGCGTTCGCCGCGCTCGGCAACGTCACCGGGCCGACCCGGGTCGTGGCGTCGGAGTCATCGCTGCTGCTGCTGCTGCAAGGCGGCGACGGCACGGTCCGGTGGCTCGGCACCAGCCCGACCGTGAGCGCGACGACCCCGACGCTCCTGCTGACCGACGTGCGGGCGCCCACCGACGCGCCGTGATCAGCCCCGGAAGCTGGCCAGGTCGATGTCGAAGCGGCGGCACCAGCGCCGGATCTGCACCGGCGCCTTGCCCAGCGCGCGCCCGGCGGCGGCGACGTTGCCGTGCGACGCCCGCAGCAGCTCGATCAGGCGCTCGCGCAGCGCGCGATCCTCGGGGCGCAGCGCGTCGTCGGCGGCCACCGGGACGTGGTCGCGGATGGCCTCGGGCAGGTGCTCGAGCCGGACCTCGCGGCCGCCGGCGAGCACCACCGCGGCGCGCAGCGCCTGCTCGAGCTCGCGGACGTTGAGCGGGTACGGGTACGCCAGCAGCGCGCGCGCCGCGGCGCGGTGGAAGGTCACCACGCCGGCGTCGTCGAGGCGCGGCAGGATCGCCGCGACCAGCGCGCCGACGTCCTCGCGGCGGTCGCGCAGCGGCGGCAGCGCGACCTGGAAGCCGGCCAGCCGGGCGTAGAGATCCTCGCGGAAGCGGCCGGCGACGATCCGCGCCGGCAGATCCTGGTGGGTCGCGGCGACGACGCGGACGTCGACGCGCAGCGCGTCGGCGGCGCCGATGGGCCGGACCTCGCCCTCCTGCAGCACCCGCAGCAGCGCCACCTGCGACTCCTCGGGCAGCTCGGCGATCTCGTCGAGGAACAGCGTGCCGCCGTCGGCGCGGCGGACCAGGCCCTCGCGATCGTCCCTGGCCCCGGAGAACGCGCCCCGGCGGTAGCCGAACAGCTCGCTCTCGATCAGCGCGCGCGGCAGCGCGCCGCAGTTGACCGGCACGAAGCCGCCGCGGCGCCCCGACAGCTCGTGGACCGCGCGGGCGATCAGCTCCTTGCCGGTCCCGGTCTCGCCGCGCACCAGCACCGGCACCGTCGACGGCGCGATGCGGCCCAGGTCGGCGAGCTGGCGCTCGAGCCCCAGGCTCACGGTGCGGAACGCCGCGGGCGAGGCGTCGCCGATCAGGTCGCGGTCGCCGCGGTCGCCGCCGGGCGCGCCCTCCTCGCGAAAGACCAGCAGCGTCGCGCCCAGCTCGACGACGTCGCCGTCGCCGAGCGTGACCCGCGACGCCGGCACGCCGCCGACGAAGGTGCCGTTCTTCGAGCCCAGGTCCGACAGCTCCCAGCCGCCGGGGCCGTGGACGACGCGGGCGTGGCGCCGCGACAGCTCGTGATCGGCGAGCGTGAGGTCGACGCGCCGGCCGGTGCGGGTCACGGCGCGGGCCGCGCCGCGACCGATCACCAGCTCGTCGGCGCCGGCCAGCGACACCCGCAGCGCGGCGGCCCGCGGATCGCGACACGCCATCGCGACCACCAGACGGGGCGCCTCGGCGTTGGCGTCGACGCCGCCGTCGCCGGCGTCGCTGCGGCTCACCGTCTGGGTCAGATCGCCGGACGCCCCGGTCACGGCGCCTCCGGGGCCGCGGCCGCGGTGACCCGCGCGGCCAGGCCCGGCTGCAGCCCGGCGCCGTCGCCGTCGAGCGCGGCGTCGACGAACACCAGCTGCGACGACTGGTCGACCTCGGGCGCGATCTGCTCGACCACCGCGCCGACCGGCGCCGCCACGGTGTCGATCTGCGCCTCGACCCGGGCCCCCGGCGCCAGCAGCCGCGCCGCCTCCGGCGCCACCGCGAAGCGCAGGCGCAGGCCGCCGCCACCGACGATGCGGACCACCGGCGACGCCGGCCCGACCGACGCGCCGGCGTCGCGGTAGCGCGCGCCGACGGTGCCGGCGAACGGCGCCCGCAGCGCGGTCTGGCCGAGGCGGCTGTCGGCGCGATCGACCCGGGTCTGGGCCTGGCCGACCGCGGCGCGGGCCTCGGTCGCCGCCGCCTTGGCGGCGTCGAGGGCGAACTTCGCCTCCTCGAGGGTGGCGCGCGCGCTGGTGCCGTCGGCGACCGCGTGCTCCTCGCGCTGGACCCGGCGCTGCGCCGACTGGACCTCGACGGTGGTGCGGCCGACGCCGGCGCGGGCCTCGCGCAGCGCCGCCTTTGCCGCCGCCAGCTCCTCGCGCAGCGGCCGCTCGTCGAGCTCGGCGACCACCTGGCCGGCGGTGACGACGTCGCCGGGGCGCACGACGACGCGGGCGATGACGCCGTCGAACGGCGGCGCGACGTCGACCGCCTCGGCCGAGGCGATCACGCCGACCCAGCTCGCCGGCGCCGCGTCGTGGACGACCTCGACGGCGGCGCCGGCGTCGGCGACGACCGCCGGCCCGCCGCCGCGGGGCCGCGCGCGGTGATCGTCGCGGCAGCCGGCGCCGGCCGCGATCGCCGCCACGACCGCGACGCTGCGCGCCAGCCCGCGCAACCGCCCGCCGCCGATCACGACAGCCCCTCGCGCCCGGCCTGGGTCTGGGCCGCGACCAGGTCGTGGTAGACGCCGCCGCCCGCCATCAGCTCGCCGTGGGTGCCGATCTCGACCACCGCGCCGCCGTCCATCACGACGATGACGTCGGCCGAGACCACCGTGCTCAGCCGGTGCGCGATCACGATCCGCGTGCACGACAGCGCCGCCAGGCTGTCCATGACCGCGCGCTCGGTGGTGGCGTCGAGGGAGCTGGTCGCCTCGTCGAGCAGCAGGATCGACGGCTCCTGCAGGAGCGCCCGGGCCAGCGCCAGGCGCTGGCGCTGGCCGCCCGACAGGGTCGCGCCACCGTCGGCGATCGGCGTCTCGTAGCCCATGCCCATGGCGCGGATGTCGTCGTGGATCGCCGCGCGCCGCGCCGCCGTGACGACCTTGTCGTGCGGCGTCGACGGATCGGCGAGCGCGATGTTGTCGCGCACCGAGCCGGCGAAGATGTACGGGGCCTGGGGCACGATGCCGAGCTGGCGGCGCAGCGCGCGCAGCTCGAGCTCGGCGAGGTTGTGGCCGTCGTAGAGGATGCGGCCCTCGGTCGGCGCGTACAGGCCCAGCAGCAGCTTGGCCAGCGTCGACTTGCCCGACCCCGAGCGGCCGACGATCGCGACCATCGAGCCGGGCGCGATCGACAGCCCGACGTCGCGGACCACCAGCGGCGCGTTGGGCCCGTAGCGGAACGACAGCTCGCGGACCTCGATGCCGCCCGAGAGCCGCGGCACCACCATGCCGCCGCGCGCCTGCTCGGGCTCGGCGGCGAGGACGTCCTCGATGCGCTCGACGTAGCTGCCCAGCGTCGACAGCGACAGCGCCGACTGCACCAGCGTGTCGAGCGGGGTCAGGAAGCCCAGCGCCATCGCGTTGACCGCGAGCATCGTGCCGAGGCTGAGCTGGCCGTCGAGGACCAGCACCGCGCCGTAGCCGAGCAGCAGCAGCGGCCCGGCGCTGGCCAGGACGCCGCGCAGCGAGCTGATCACGGCGTCGAGGCGGCCGCGCGCCAGCGCGACGTTGAGCTCGTCGACGAACAGGTTCGACCAGTGCTGCACCGAGCGACGCTCGGCGCCGGCGACCTTGAGGCTCTCGATGCCGGCGAGCATCTGGACCAGGTACGACTGGGCGCGCGCCTGCGACTCGAGGTCCTGCGACATCAGCTCGCGGACCCGCCGCCGCGCCACCAAGTAGACGCCGATCTGCAGCGCGCCCAGCCCCAGCGCCAGCAGGGCCAGCGCCGGCGACAGCAGGAACGCCAGCACCAGGTACAGCATCACCAGCGCGCCGTCGAGCATCGACGCCAGCACCGCCGCGGTCAGGCTCTCGCGGATCGCGGTGTTGCCGGCGACGCGCAGCATCAGGTCGCCGGTCGAGCGGTGCTGGAAGAACGCGTAGGGCAGCGACACCAGGTGATCGAGGAAGCCCAGGGTCATGCGGGTGTCGAGCCGGGTCCGCAGCTCGAGCAGGAGGTGGGCGCGGATCAGGCTGGACAGCAGCTGCACCAGCAGCATCGCGCCCAGGCCGACCGCGACGACCATCAGCAGGTCGCGATCCGCGCGCGGCACGACGCGATCGACGACCAGGCCGGTGAGGATCGGCAGCGCCAGCGCCAGCAGGCGCAGCGCCACCGACACCGTGACGACGCGGCCGAGGACGCCGCGCTGGTCGAGGATCATGCGGGTGTAGCGGCCCAGCGAGCCGCCGCGCCGCGGCTCGGCGGCCAGCGGCGCCACCGGCTCGAACACCAGCGCGACGCCGGTGAACGACTTGCGGAAGCGAGCCATCGGCACGACGCGGCGACCGAAGCCGGGGTCGACGATGACGACGCCGCGCCGGGTCACGCGCTCGAACACGACGAAGTGGTTGAACTCCCAGTGCAGGATCGTCGCCGGCGGCAGGTAGCGGAGATCCTCGACCTCGAGGCGCAGGCCGCGGCCGCGCAGGCCCAGCTCCTCGCCGCCGCGCAGGAGGCGCGCGGCGTCGACGCCGTCGCGCCCGGAGCCGACCGCGGTGCGCACGGCGTCGAGCCGGGCGTCGCGGCCCCAGTAGCGCAGCACCATCGTGAGGCAGGCCGCGCCGCAGTCGGCGGCCTCCATCTGGGCGACGTAGGGGACGCGACGGCCGCGGCGCGCCAGCCGGGCCAGCGCCGGGAAGTCGACGGCGTCGTCGGCGCCGTCGTCACCACCGGCGGGCGGATGCGCGTCGTCCGCCATCACAGCCTCCTCAGGCCGGGGATCAGCGCGTCGATCACGCGCTCGGACTCGACCTCGATCTCGACCGTGCCGCCCATGCCGTCGATGTAGCGGTAGGGGACGCCGTCGGCGACGAACTCGTCGGGCAGCCGGGCCCGGACCAGCACCACCGGGCCGCGCAGCGGCACCGACTCGCCGATCCGGCCCAGGTAGCGGCGCGCCTCCTCGGGGCCGAGCGCCTCGGTGGCGACGACCTCGACGACGAGCTCCTGGTAGGCGTAGCGGTAGCCGTCGAGCTCGAGCCGCATCTTCTGGCCGGGCGCCAGCCGCGGCCGGTCGCCGCCGGGCAGGAACGCGACGACCTCGACCGCGCTGCCGGCGTCGACGATCGACGCGACGACGTCGCCGGGCTCGATGCGCTGGCCGGCGCGGACGCGGACGTCACCGATGACGCCGGCGGCGGGCGCGCGCACGACGCGCTCGTCGAGGCCGGCGCGGGCGCGCTCGAGCTCGAGGCGCAGCCGCGCCACCGCCTCGCCGGTGACCGGATCGGTCGGCGACAGCAGGCGCTCGCGCAGCCGGGCCTCGAGCTCGCGCTCGAGGCGCGCGACCTCGGCGGCCTGCACGTTCTGGTCGAGCCGCGCGACGATCTGGCCGGCGGCGACGCGTGCGCCGGGCGCGACCTCGACGGCGGCGACGTTGCCGGCGGTGCGAGCGGCGATCTCGCTGCGCGCCTCCATGCGCACCACCGCCGGGCCGCGCGACCAGGTGTGGACGCGGCCCTCGACGAGGAAGATCCCGGCGCCCACCAGGATCAGCACCAGCCCCCAGTACGCCCAGCGGATCCAGGTCGGCGCGACCCGGACGACGTCGCCCCAGCGGCGCTCGGCGTAAGCGTCGAGCGCCTCGCGGCGGAACAGCGGCTCGCCGCGAGCCTCGTCGAGGTAGGTCGATGCCTCGACGTGGTGGGCGAGCTGCTCGAGCAGCGGCCCGGCGAGGTGGGCGAACGCCTGCACGGTCGCGACGTCGCCGGCGTCGAAGGCCGGGCGCGCCGGGCCGCGCACCGCGATCAGCACGGCGTGGACGTCGCGATCGGCGCCGGCGACCGGCACGACCAGGACCCGCTCGTCGCCGCGCGCCGGCGGATCGTCGACGGCGGCGACCCAGCGCGGATCGGCGGCGGCGCGCGCGACGGCGATCGCGCCGCCGGTGCGCGCGGTCCAGCCGGCGAGGCCGCGATCGGCGCGGCGGTCGTCGCCGTCGGCGGCGGCGCGCTCGGCGGACCACAGCTCGCCCGAGGCCGCGTCGACGAAGACGCAGTGGGCGCGCTCGGCGCCGACCAGATCGAGCAGCGCGGTGGCGGCGGCGGCCTCGGCGCCGGGCAGGTCGGCGGCGGCGGCGAGCTTGCGCGACGCCGCGAAGGCGCGCTCGCGGCGGCGGGCCTCGTCGGCGTCGAGCTCGCGGTGCGGCGTCACCGGCGTCGCCGGGCGGCCCCAGCCCAGGCTGACCAGCAGCGCCGCGACCGCGGCGGCGGGGACGTCGCGCGACAGCACGAACGCGACCCGCGGATCCACGGCCAGCGCGCGCGGATCGCCGAGCCGGACCCGCGGCGTCGCGACCTCGGCGCCGTCGAGCCGCTCGAGCAGCGCCGCGGCGTCGCCGTCGGCGAGCGCGTCGCCGACGACGACGACCCGGGCCGCGCCAGCGCGCGCCACCGCGTCGTCGACGGTGACCGCCATCGCGACGTCGACCGCGTCGCCCAGGCAGCGGCGCAGCCACGCGCCGTCGGCGGCGTCGGCGCTGGCGACCAGGACCGGCAGCTTCACCCGCGCGCCTCCTGCGTGGCCGCGTCGTCGAGCGCGCGGGCCCGCGCGTGGTGCCGGCGCAGGAACTCGTTGATGACCAGCTCCTGCGCCCGCTGCGACGCGTGCAGCAGGCGGTTGCAGCTCATGTGCACCAGGCTCCAGGCGAAGTCACGCAGAGTGGGTACCAGGGTGCCAGCGTCGTCGAGGGCCCGCAACCGGGCGGCGACCCCGGCCAGCGCGGCGTCCCGCGCCGCCAGCGCGTCGAGCCCGGGCGCCAGGTCGTCATCGGCGTCGCGCGCCGCGCGATCGGCGTCGCGCGCCAGCAGCCCGTCGAGCCGCGGCAGCCGGTCGCGCCAGCGCTCGCCGATCGCCTTGTGCAGCTGCACCGTCGCCCGGTGCTCCGCCGACAGCGACTCCTTGCCGCGCGTGAACACCTCGGCGCGCGCCGCCGCCGACAGCCCCAGCGCCGCCAGCAGATCGTCGGCGCCGCGCAGCGCCAGCAGCCAGCGCGCCTCGGCGCCCTCGTCACCGTCGAGCCGCTCGACGATCGCCAGCGCCGCCTCGGCGTCGTGCCAGAAGACGTCCTCGGCCAGCTCGATGCCGGCGGGCCCGCCGTAGCGCTCGACCTCGCGCTCGTAAGTATCGAGCGCGACCCGCCACAGCGCGCCATCGGCGAGCAGCGGCGCGGTGGCGCGCTCCAGCGCCGGCAGCACCTCGCCGAGCAGCCGCGCCGGATCGCCGTCGAGGCGCAGCCGCAAGTGCGGCTGGGGATCGGCGTAACGCAGGAAGAACCAGCGGCGCGCCGCGCCCGAGGCCAGCGCCTCGCGGACCACCGGCGCCACCGCCTCGCGCAGCACGCGATCCGCCGACGACACGCCGCCGTACAGCTTGCCGTACAGCCAGCGCGAGCCGGGCGGGAAGCGGCGGATGATCGGCGGCGCGGTCTCCACCGCCGCCGCGGCCGACGTCGCGCGGACCGACCGAGCCACGACCGGCGCCGCCGGCTCGCGCACCATCGTCAGCACCACCTCGCACGCGTGCGCCCCGTCGGGGCCGGCGACCACCGCGGCGTCCGGCGCCGGGAACGCCTCGACCAGCGTCGCGTCGCGCCGCGACCGCACCGCGTCCGCGAACGCGTCGACCTGCAGCGCGTCGTCGAGATCGACCCACAGCTCGTTGTCGGCGTCGGCCAGCACGACGTGCCGCGGCAGCCGGCGCGCATCCCGCAGCGCCTGCACCGCGGCGAACGCCGCGTCGTCGCCGGCCTTCGCGGCCTTCGCGAGCGCCGCCAGCTCGTCGGCGTCGAGCCGCCACCGCGCCCGCTCGAGGACGACCCGGCCGCGCCGCACCCGCGGCAGGAACGGCGCGTCGGCCAGCGGCCCCCACGACCAGCCGAGGCCGTCGACGCCCTGGCCCTGCACCGCCACCAGGAACCGGTACACCCCGAGCCCCAGGTTGCGCGCGTTGTGCGCGCTCGACAGCCGCGGCACCACCTCGCGATCGAGGCGACGCGACCACAGGATCACGCGGTCACCGCGCACCGACACCAGCAGATCGTCGAGGCCGAGCTGCCGCGCCGCCGCCGCCCCGCCCTGCCCCAGGTAGACGATCTCGTGCGCGCGCAGCACCGGGCGACACAGGATGTTGCCGTTGCGGCCCTCGGCCAGGTGCACCACCTCGGCGAACACCGCGTCGGGACGCAGCGCCTCCTCGGCGGCGACGTGGTCGCGCACCAGCGCCGCGATGTCGGCGTCGAGGTGACAGAACCGGCCCAGCAGCCGCGCCCCCGACGGCCCGCCCGCGCTCTCCAGCAGCAGCTCGAGCTGACCGTCGCGACGCCCGACCCGGACCATCGCCGCGATCGCATCCGGCAGCCGCGGCTCCTGCGCGGCCTCGGGCGCCAGCGCCCGCAGATCGTCGTCGGACAGGGTGATCTCGTCGGCGCCCTCCGCGACCGCGCGGCCGAGCCGCGCCAGCAGCCACCGCTCGCGCGCGCCCCACGACACCTGCCGGTCGGCGCGCCCCGGCGGGAACGGCAGCCCCGCCAGCAGCGGCGAGCCCTCGCTGCCGGGTCCCGACGCCGCCTCGAAGCCGATGCCGGCCTCCTCGTCGAGGACCTCGGCGAGCGGCACCATCGCGTCCTCCCAGCGCGCCGTGAACGCGCGCCGGAACTCGACCAGCCCCGGGTCCTCACCGCGCCGCCCGATCCGTCGCAGCGCCTCGATCGCGCGCTCCGCCTCGACGACCACGTCGCGGCCGACCGCGCCGCGCAGCGCCGGCGCCAGATCGACCTGGAACAGCCTCGCCGCGTCCAGCGTGCGCGCGTCGCCCGCCGCCGCCATCGCCGCCTGCAGCGTCTCGACCACCGGCGCGTAGCCCTCCGGCGTCGCGCCCAGCCCGCGCGCATCGATCGCCGCCAGCTGCGCGCGGACCGCCACCAGCGCCGCCGCCGGCGCGGCGAGCCCCGCCGCCTCCAGCTGCGCGATCATCCCGTCGATCGGCTCCGGCCCCGTCACCGCGACGCCCAGCGCCGGCACCAGCAGCTGCGTCTCCGCCAGCTCCGCGACGAACCCGTCCGCCTCGTCCCGCGCGATCTCCGGATCGTCCTCGCACAGCGCCGCCGCCAGCGCGTCGAGCGTCGCGCCGCCGCGGGCCCGCGCCAGCGTCGCGTCGAGATAGCTCGTCGGCTCGACCGCGACCAGGTGATAGCTCAGCCCGCGGCCATCCGCGCCCGGCCGCGCCTCCGCATACCGCAGCCGTCCCGCCACCCGCGTCAGCGAGCTGTTCGGCGCGAACGCCAGCCGCGCCCGCGCCTCCGGCTGCCGCGCCAGCGCCGCCGCCAGCGCGAACAGCACGTCGTTGTCGACCCGCGTCCGCCGCCGGTGCGCCGCCGCGGCGCCGACCTCCAGCCGCTCCTGCCGTTCGACCGGCACCACCGCCACCCCCGCGAAGGTGCCGAACGGCGTCGCCCGCGCCGCCATCCGCGCCACGTACTTCACCAGCGCGCGCTCGATCCCGCGCCCGCGCTCGTCGTCGGGACGCGCCCGCCACGCCGCGACCTCCGCGTGCAGCGACGGCGACGCCAGGAAGATCGCCTCGCTCACCTCGGGCCGCTCGAGCAGCGCCGCCAGCGCCGCGCGCCCGCTCGCCCGGTCCGCCGGCCACGCCAGCGCGCCCAGCGGCAGCAGCGGCGTGCGCACCACCGCGCGCGCCGCCGTGCGCAGCCGCGCCGGCTTGCTCACGCGCGGCCTCCTGCCGTCGGCTCGGCCGGCGCCATCGGCGTCACGTTGACCCCGAACAGCCGGTCCCAGCCAGGCTCGACTTCGCCGCTCGCCGCGAGCAGCACCAGCGCCACGCCCGGCGCGCCCATCAGGCTGCCGTCGGCCTCCCACGACTCCTTGCCGTCGTGCAGCCGCAGCGACGGGAACCCCGCGATCGCCTCGCCAGGCCGCCGCATCGCGATCGCGCGATCGAGCCACGCCCGCGCCGCGTCCCGCGCCGCCGGCTCGCCCGTCGCCTGCCACAGCCGGTTGAAGATGTGCGCCACCCCGGCCGCGCCGTGACAGAACCCCGCGTCGCGCACCCCGCAGTCCTCGACCGGGCGCGCCGCCATCGCGCGCGTCATCGCGCGGACCTCGTCGAGCAGCGCCGCGTCGCCGGTCACCTGCGCCGCCGCGCACAGGCTGACCACCACGCCCGGATCGCCGTAGCACCACGCCAGCCGCGCCGGCGCATCCCCCGCGCCGCGCCCGCGCCACGACGGAAACCGCGCCGGCTCGCGCGGCGGCGCCACCCAGCGCAGCCACGCCGCCGCGCCGTCGAGCAGCCGCCGCGCGCGCGCCGCCTCGACATCGGCCGCGATCAGCTCCGCCGCGAGCGCGACGACGCCTGGGATCCCGTGGGCGAGCCCCAGGTTCTGGTAGCCGTCGGGACAGATCTCCCGCTGCCACTCGGGCAGCAGCCTCGCCGGCGTGTACCACGCCAGCCCCGGACCGTCCTCGGTCGCCCACGCCTCCAGATGATCGAGCACCCGCGCCGCGATCCGCCGCGCCGCCGCCGCCTCGCTCGCCGTCGCCGCCTCGACCGCGTACAGCCCGATGCCCACCAGCCCGCCGATCAGATCGTAGTCGCCGCTCCAGCCGCCGTCCTCCGCGAGCCCCGCCAGCAGCGCCTCGTCGATCGTACCCAGCACCTCCTCCGCCTCGTCGCCGCCGGCGAGGTGCGCCACGTGCCAGCCCGCGCCCGCGAGCCCGCCCCACAGCGCGGCACCCAGCGGCCGCTCGCCGAGCGCCGCCAGCGCACCATCGAGCCGCTCGCCCGCCACCTCCGCCGCGCCGTCGATCAGCGCGCCGTGCTGCGCGTACACCAGCAGCAGCGCCTCGGACCACGGATCGTCCGACGGCGCCGCGATCACCTCGCGGACCACCTCCGCCGCGATCGCGCGCGCGCGCACACGATCCTCACCCTCGAGCAACGGTTGCCACGCACCAGCGACAGCGGACATCGCGCCCGGACATAGCACGACGCACGCCAACCTCCGCGATGGCGAATCGACTTGCCACCTGCTGCCGCCGCGCCTCGTGAACCGCGCTCCGCCGCGATTCCGCGCCTTCCGCCCCGCCGTCTCCGTGCCACTTCTTGCCAGCCGGAACCACCGGAACATCACCCGAACAGGGGGATGCGTACCGACGCCCTCGAGCAACCTCGGCACCTTGCGCCCACCGGTACACGGACCAGTACGTTCCGGAACACCGGAACCCCACGCTCGCGGCCGCCTCGAACGCAACTTCGCCCGCTTGCCGTCGAGAACACCTCGGCACACCACGTGCTCAAGGTGCGACCCGCAATGCGCTCTCGAGATCTACCGATGCCAGGGACTCCATCCCAGATGGAGCTTGCATCGTCGCGCGCGTTGCCTATTGTTCGCCCCGCCATGAAGTCGGTGGCAGGCGAGGACGAGCAGCAGAGAGCGAGTGCGCAGCAGCGCACCGCCGAGCCGTCACGCGCGCCGTCCGCTGTCACCTCGGGTGCGGACTCGAGCCCCGCTCCCGACCACTCCGCCCCCGCGGCGGATCACCGCAGCCCGGCCGCGCACGAGGCCAACGACCGCACCATCACCACGGGTGCCGACGACGACAGCATCTCCGACGTCGGCTCCGGGTCTCCCCCCGCCGACGCGCACGCCACGCCCCACACCCCGCGCTCCGTCCCCAGCCCGGACGATCCCACCCGCACCTCCACCGGTCGCCCCGACGACCAAGGCTCGGAGCCCGCACCGCGCGCCGACGACCGCCTCCCCGCGCCCCTGCAGTTCCGCGACCCCGACCGCTACCAGATCCTCGGCGAGCACGGCCGCGGCGGCCTCGGCCGCGTCTTCCGCGCCCGCGACAAGGAGCTCGGCCGCGACGTCGCCGTCAAGGAGCTCCTCCACCGCGGCAACACCTCCGAGCTCCGCTTCTTCCGCGAGGCCCTGATCACCGCCCGCCTCGAGCACCCCGGCATCGTCCCCGTCCACGAAGCCGGCCGCTGGCCCGACGGCACCCCCTTCTACGCCATGAAGCTCGTCCAGGGCCGCCCCCTCAAGGCCCTGATCGACGAGTGCAAGACCCTCGAGGAGCGCCTCGCCCTCCTGCCCCACATCATCGCCGTCGCCGACGCCATCGCGTACGCCCACGACCGCAAGATCATCCACCGCGACCTCAAGCCCTCCAACGTCATCGTCGGCGACTTCGGCGAGACCGTCGTCATCGACTGGGGCCTCGCCAAGGACCTCACCGCCAGCGAGCCCGATCCCGCCGGCGACGGCCCGTACCGCACCGCCGCCCGCGCGGACGGCCTGACTGTGACCGGCAGCGTCCTCGGCACCCCCGCGTACATGGCCCCCGAGCAGGCCCGCGGCGAACGAGTGGACGAGCGGGCAGACGTCTATGCGATCGGGACCATCCTCCGCGAGTTGTGCAACGCCCCAGCGCCAGACGAGTCCGCGCGGTCGAAAGCGCCCCCCGACATCGCCCCCGATCTCGCAGCCATCTGCGAGAAAGCGACGTGGACCGACCAGAGTAACCGGTATGCGTCCGCACGTCCGCTCGCAGAGGACCTCCGCGCCTTCGCGTCTGGAACCCGACTCGCCTCTCGTCGCTACTCGCCGAAGGAACTGGCACTGCGCTGGTTGCGCCGGCATCGACCGCTCGTGATCGCGATCTCGATGGCACTCGCATTGGCAGTGTCGCTGGGCACTGCGGCCCTGTTGGAGATCGTCGCACAACGCGACCGCGCGACCCAAGCCCTCGCGTCCGCCGAGCACGCCACCGCCGCCGAGTCCGCGGCGCGAAGAGCCGCGGAGGATGACCGAGACCGAGCCAGGCTCGCCCAAGCAGAGTTGCTGCTCGCCACCGATCCGACCCGAGCGAAGGCACTGCTCAGCACTGACCCGCATCACCCAAAATCGCCGCGAGAGGCACTGCTCGCCGCCGAGGTCGTTGGCCATCCAATCGCCGACCGGACGATCACGTTTCCCTTCGCGATCGATCAGATCCTACGCTCCGAGGATCGGAAGCAGCTCGCGGTCGTCACAGGGGATCGCCGTGCCCATCTCATCGACCTGGAGACCGGCGTCCAAAGCGAACTGGCGACTCGAGTCCTCACGCCGACATTCCACGTCGTGCGTCATGACGGCTCGTGGTTTCTCCTCGAGGCTTCCGCTCATGGCCCTCAGCTCAGCAGCAGCGATGGAAGCCGCTCCATTTCCCTGGCCGAGTTGCCTGTGCTCCCCAGCGTTGCAGTGTCGCGCCCGGAGGGACTGCTGCTACTGGATCACCTGGGCAGACTCTGGGCAGCAAGCGATAGCTCTCCACCAGTCCTCCGCGCCGACGGCATCCAGACCGCTGCGCCGCTCGGAGCCCAGGGGCTACTAGTGTGTAGTCACAACGAACTCTCCGAGGCTGCAAGCCGAACACCAGTTCCGGGGTCTTGCGGCATGCTCTCAACCAACGGCGACTACTTCGCAACCACGAACAGAGTAGGGGAACTCGTTGTCGGCACCCTGGGCCATTCTCGGACGGTCCGGGTGGAAGGCAAGGTGCTCGCCCTGGAGGTGGCCGACTCTGGTCTCGTCGCAATCGCTGACCAGGTCGGTCGCGGCTGGTACCTACCGAACGGTGCAAGAGCCCTCGTCCCTGGACCAAACTGGACCGCCGGCATCTCCGCGGTTGCCGCAGACGGCAACCTCGTCGCCTGGGGACACTCGGATGGCACGACGATCATCATGAATGTCGAGACCGGCGCTGTCTGGCCGCTTTCGGGCCACGCCGGTGGGATTTGGAAGATCCTGGTCGATTCGCGAAACAGTAGCGTTGCAACAGTGAGCCCAACAGACATCCGTTTATGGAGACTCTCTGCCCCCCCGCTCCAGTCCTCCACCAAGCTTCCTTGCCGGCCCCTTTCGCCGACGGTCTCCCGAGACGGAAATATCGCGGTTGCGTGTGACAACGGCTTTGCGCTCACGATCGTCAACGGGCACGCAGAGCCGGCGCATCGCCACGCTAACACCTCCTTCGGTGTGGCGTGGCTACATGATCAGGTATGCACCGGCGGTTGGGACGGCCAGGTCCTCTGCTCCAGCCGCGGGAGCGCGGCGCCGACCGTGGTTTCACGGCAACGTCGTCCGATACGGTGGCTTGCAGCCCCTGAGGACCAGTCCTACATTGTCTTTCTAACGAGTGACGGAGAAGTCTTTCAATACGGCGGCGTACGCCCCGCCGAATTGATTCTGTCACTCCCGGCCGAAGCGCACCGCGTCGCGGTCACCAGCGACGGCCGCTACGTCGCTGCTGGGGACGACATCGGCACCCTCGCGGTCTACGACCAGCGCACGAAACGGGCCGTCACCATCAAGGCGCATCGCGACGCCATCGACTCTCTTTCATGGAGCGAGCACATGCTCGCAACAACAGGCTGGGACGGTACGCTTCGCCGCTGGAGTCCCGCTCTCGAACTCGTCGAGACCGTAGAAAGCAAGGGCCCACTCCGACAGGTTGTTCAGTCACGAGACTGTATTGCCTTCAGTCAAGCAGGCAACAATCTCGTGATCCGCAAAGCAGGATCCGACACCACTCTCGAGCTGAAGAGCAAGATCGAGGACCTCAAGATGTCGCCGAATGGGAGGTTCGCAGCAGCCTTCCTGCAAGACGAAATCGTGATCGTCGATATCGACAAGGAGCGCCTGGCCACCATCCACCAACCCACCGCAAGCGTTCCATGCGGAACCTTCCTCAACGAGTCCACACTCCTTGCCTGCGGTGCGAGCCAGACACTACTAACCTACTCTCTCTCCAACATCTCATTCACCGACGCGAACTTTCACACTCGAGGCACTCCATGAACAAGAATACACTCCATCCCACCACGAACCGATTGACCCTCAAGCGCACGAGCATGCGCCCGCTTCGCGCCGCCGAGACCACTGTCCCTGCGGGTGGGCGCAGCGGAAACCTCGGCAACTGCAACACAGACGAGTGCCCTACCGACGGCTGCAGCGGACGCGTCGGAATCTGCTCAAGCAGCCCCGGCTGCTGACCGACCGATTGAGCCAAATCTGCAAGTGCGGAGCACGCGCGCGATCGATTCGGCGCCCTTGGGTGCGCTTCCAATGCAGCTTCCACTGGTAGCGTCCCGCCCTCGCCACCATGACCACTCGCAGCCAGAGCGAACAGCCTGCCCCGAGCGCCGCCGCGCCCGACGGAGCAGACTCGCGCGCACCGGCTGCGACTGACGGCCACCCGGCCGCGCCCGCGTCGCCCATCGCCAACTCCGTCCCTCCCGCCACCCGCACGCCCCTGGCCGGTCCAGCGACTGGCATCGCCAAGGACCGAACGCTGACGACCGGCGACGCCGACGCCGCTGCCGCCTCCACGCCGACACCGCGCTCCGTCCCCAGCCCGGACGATCCCACCCGCACCTCCACCGGCCGCCCCGACGACCAAGGCTCGGAGCCCGCACCGCGCGACGACGACCGCCTCCCCGCGCCCCTGCAGTTCCGCGACCCCGACCGCTACCAGATCCTCGGCGAGCACGGCCGCGGCGGCCTCGGCCGCGTCTTCCGCGCCCGCGACAAGGAGCTCGGCCGCGACGTCGCCGTCAAGGAGCTCCTCCACCGCGGCAACACCTCCGAGCTCCGCTTCTTCCGCGAGGCCCTGATCACCGCCCGCCTCGAGCACCCCGGCATCGTCCCCGTCCACGAAGCCGGCCGCTGGCCCGACGGCACCCCCTTCTACGCCATGAAGCTCGTCCAGGGCCGCCCGCTCAAGGCCCTCATCGACGAGTGCAAGACCCTCGAGGAGCGCCTCGCCCTCCTGCCCCACATCATCGCCGTCGCCGACGCCATCGCCTACGCCCACGACCGCAAGATCATCCACCGCGACCTCAAGCCCTCCAACGTCATCGTCGGCGACTTCGGCGAGACCGTCGTCATCGACTGGGGCCTCGCCAAGGACCTGAGCGCGGCAGAAGACGAGCGCGCGGAGCCGGGCACCGATACGGTGCCGGCGCAAGGAGAGGGCCTAACCATCGCCGGTAGCGTCCTCGGCACTCCAGCATACATGGCGCCCGAACAGGCCCGTGCCGAGCCGGTGGACGCGCGCGCAGACGTCTACGCGATCGGCGTGATGATCTGGGACATCGTCGGCGCCGCCGGCCAGGAGAGGTCGAAGCGCCGCGGAGCGACCCACGACCTCACCGCCATCGCGGCCTGCGCGACCGAACACAAACGAGAACGACGCTATCAATCGGCGCAGGCGCTCGCCGACGATCTTCGACGGTTCCAGAGCAATCGCCCGGTCACCGCTCGACACTATTCCCTGTTCGACCGCATCACGCTTGGCTCGATCCGCCACAGGAGACTCGTGCTCCTGCTCATGGCGTTCTTGCTGGTC
Organism: Kofleriaceae bacterium; assembly: GCA_020633495.1. Taxonomy (GTDB): domain Bacteria; phylum Myxococcota_A; class Polyangia; order Haliangiales; family Haliangiaceae; genus WYBA01. Next base: position 238,432 of record JACKDR010000009.1, read on the forward strand.
GTCACGGCCATCTCGACCATCGCGGCGCTTCGGATCGCTCGACAACGTGCCGACGCCGAAGCGGCACGTAGCCGCGAACGAGCGACGCGCCTCCTCGCCGAGCAAGCAGCCACCGACGCAACGCTTCGCCAGGCCGAAGCACTCCTTGCAACGGACCCAACAGCCGCCGTCGCCGCACTGCAGCAGCTGACAAAGGCGCCGAATCCAGATCCTCGCGCAGCCCTCCTGGTCGCGCGCGCGCAGGCAAGAGGCGTAGCGGTTCGAACCCTCTCTCTCGGACGGCTCGGCAGCATTCAAGTCGTGGGCGAACTACCCGACGGAACCATCGTCAGCGTCACCGGGAACCGGCTCATTCATGTCTCCCGCACGAATGGCGAGACCAGCACCATCGCCACCCCACCCGCCGAGAGCCTCTCCGGCTCCTTTGCCCCCGATGGAGGCCACTTCGCCATCGCGCAGGACCAAGGACTATTGCTTGTTGAAACTGCAACCGAAACCTCAACGCTGCTGCCCTTACCAGGCCGGTCGATTCCTCTCGCGATATCTCCAGACGGCATCCACTTGCTGATCTTCTCGTGGGACTCGAGCGATGATCGAGACTGGGACAGAGCTTCACTGCTTCTGCTCGATCTGACGAAACTGGACCTCGCGGCGACTGCATCCGCCACGAGGAGAATCCCGATGCGCGGCCCCCTGGGTGCTTTCTTCCCGGATCCTCATCACATTGTCACTGCTTCCCAAGACCGTGGAACATACCTACTGGACGAGGCTAATGACTGGCAACCAAGACTCGTCGCTCCCGGTGGCTATGCCACTCCGTTTTCGTTCACTCCAACGCACGTCGCACTCTCCGCACCCGAAGGAGACATAGTTACCCTTGACCTGACAACAGGAACAGCGACAACGAGCCATACCGGCTGCAACGGGCGCATGCGCGACCTCGCCCTAACGCACGATGCGACTACGCTGTACGAATCTTGCAGCGATGGGTCCATTCTCGCATCAGACCAGGGCAAGACTCGCACCATCGCTCATCTGGAGAATCCTTGCGCCCTTCTGCTGCCACCTGACGATTCGCAGCTAATCTGCGCTACCGGAAGCGAGGTTGTCACAATAGACACTCACACACTTCTCACCATGAGTCTTCTCGGTCACGCAGGCGAGATCAACGGAGCAACCCTGTCGCATGACGGCACGACTCTACTCACCTCGGACACCTTCGGGTCAATACGAGTATGGAAACTCGATCAGCCGCACGTCCAACAAATCGAGACGACTGGGGGCGACTTTCTCTGCAGCGTTGACGAACAGACGGTCGCTGTCACCAACAACGACGGCGAGCTACTGATATCCAGAAACAACAAGCTTGTCGCACGATTCCACGATCAGTACTTTCCCGAGACGTGCGCCGTCGACAAGACGTCGCCAACGTTCGCCACGGGGGGGGCGGACGGCAGCCTGGTCGTCAGACGGAACTCGGACTTCTCGGTGGTAGGCCAACTCCACGTCCATACGACGCAGATGGTCTTCGCCTACAGCGACGACGGAGATATCGCAAGCTGCGGCGCCGATGGGAGGGTCGTCCTGTGGTCTCCCGCAACAGACACGCACCGAGTACTTCTACCGGCCTCATCGGTGACGCTGAAGTCATGCGACTGGCACAACAAGGACGTGGTGACCACCACTTCGGCAGGCGACCTGATTGTCTTGCACGGTCCCGACTACTCGCGAACGACTCGAAAGGCCCTGAACGCAACGCCCGTCATGGTCGAGGCCACTGCTGGCGACTATCTTGTCATCGGCACATCCACCAATCAACTCATTCGCATTTCGACGAACGACTGGTCAATCGAAGCAGAGACAGAGCTACCGAGCCCGATTGCCGCGCTATCGACATCTCGAGGATCACACGTCGTGGCAGTGGTGACCGCAGACGGCACTGGACATGTGCTCGACAGCGAGACGCTCATGCCTCCCGGTGACTGGAGCGAGTTCCCCTTGGCAGGGCTCAGCGCACTGTTCTTCTCCCCGGATGGCACCACGCTCGCGGCAGCGTTCCGGAGCGGCGAGGCATGCATCGCTTCTTCGGCGCATGATTGGTCCTGCATGAACTCACCGTGGGGCAGGCTCAACTCGACCCACTACGAGTTCGGAAGCGGCGACACACAGATGCTCGCCATTGATGCGTTTCGGGGAATCATTAGCTTTCCCGTCGGATCTCGCTGAGGACTCGCGACGCAGATACGCAGCGAAGGCATTTGACTCCGCCCAGCGCTTCGTCGCCCTGATCAGTGGCGCGACTTGATCGACGTCAAGTCACCGCGCGCGTTCCGTGGTCCGCTGGATCGAGACATCAGCGCACGGAGGAAGCCATGGGCGCGAGCTTGATCGGGTTTGCCATCGGTCTGGCGGTGGGGGCGAGCACGGGGACGGAGTTCGGGGCGTTCGCCGGGGCGATGCTCGGCATGACGCTGGGCTTCGCGGTGTACGGGCTCGCCTGGCTGCGGGCGCACTCGGGTGACGAGCCCACGGTGGAGCGGCACAGCGTGATGTGCACGCCGTTCGGGCACGCGGCGGAGTGCGAGTTCGAGGGTGACCTCGGGCTGCGGCGCTGGCACGACGTCAAGAGCTGCTCGCTGCTCGACGATCCGAACCACGTCGACTGCGACAAGGGCTGTGTCCGCCAGCTCAACCTGGCGCGGGTGCGACCGACGCGGCCGGCAAGCGCGGCGCGGACTACATAGCGGGGACCGGCAGCAAGACGCCTGTCGCGCGCGCGGCAGGCGCCTCGTTGCCCGCGAGTCAAGGACGAGAAGAAGCGCTGGACAGGGTGCACGAGCCGCGCGCGCCCCGCCTCAGGGCCTCCTCTCGCGCGTGCCCCGCCAAGGCATCGTGGCCCACTTCGGGCGACGGCACGGCCTTGCACGCGGGCAGCACGTAGTGTGGTCGTCAGCGATCCGGTGCGTCGACTGCGCCGACGTGACGGGGTATGTCCGCAGGCCACGGTGGCGCCGTACCGGCGACCACCTTGAGCAGCTGGAATCGCCGGACTTGATCGAGGAGCCCTGACCCCAGCCTGAACTCGTAGACGGCACGCTGACGTTCGTCGAGGTAGCTCGAGAGCCGGTCGGCGAGTTCGGCGTCGAGCTGCGCGGACGCATCCCCTACCTCGCCTCGCGTCACCTTGCCTTCGGTGAAGTCCTCGAACGTCGCGGCGTTGGCGTAGGCGAGGTCAGCGACGTCGCCGAGGAAGAGCTGCCACTGGACATCACTGAGCGCGGCCTCTCGAGCAAACGTCTCGAGACGATTCCATTCGTCAAGCCGGCGCTGACGGTCCTCGGCGCTCTCATCTGCGACCTCTCGGAGGCGCACGGTTCGATGGGGTGTAGGGTCCCGACGTGCGCCCTCACCCGCGCGCGCGCGCGGCACTCCGGCCGGTTGGGATCGGTGCCCAACGTCGGCCGGCTGTCGCGCCGAGTGCGCGTCGAAGGTCGACGACGGCTTCCCTGCGGGGCCGGTCGCCCTGGTGTCACGGCATAGGAGCAGCCAGATGCCGGCGATGAGGCATGCGCCTCCAGCGACCGCACCCCAGCGCTTCATTGGAGATCCGCCGCCGTGCATCCATTGTCCTGATAGCACGTGTTCTGAGCGCTGGTGCAGTGCTGCGACAGCTTCTTGCCGACGCCAGCGCACGCCCAGCTGTAGCCGTGCACCCCATCGACCGAGTATGTCTCGGTCACCGAGGTGGCGAGCTCGCCACCCACGCCCTCGTAGGTTGCGGTCACGCTGCCCGAGATGAGTTCGCTCTTGGTCCCTGCCGGGTGACTCAGCCTCCAGCTGTCGACACAGTTGGTGATCCCTGGGCCAGAACACTTGTAGATGTTGTCGGCTGGGTCCGTGACGCACGTGAACATCCACATGCTCTTCGGGCGCCAGCTGCCTTCGGCCTCTGCGCAGATGCCCTTCACGAGATCGGCGATCGAGCATCCCCACGCTGTCACAGTATTGGCGTCGCTATGAGAGGGAATATCGCATCGCCACTCGGCCATGGACCTTGCGTTGTCGATGCACGTTGTCTCGCCGAGCTGAGCTTGTCCGAGACATTTCTGTGCCGCGGACTTGCACTTCATGCATCGCTGCTTCCGTGCCAGCGCATCGGCCTGGCCACTGCCGCCCGCTCCGCCAGTGTACGGGCCGTCGTGGTCGCCTCCGCCGGGGTCACCACTGCCGCCACCACCGTCGCCGCTAGGATTCGGGATGCACTGCATGTTCTCGCCGGTGCCCAGCTGGGTCATGCCGGCATCGCAACTGTAGACCTCGATCACCTCATCCTTCTTTGGCATTGCCTCGGCTTCGCGGGGCGGCGAGAGGACCAGTGAGGTCGAGATCAGGGACACGAGCATCAGGGGAATCGTCAGTACTCTCCGCACAACACACTCCAATCAAGTTGTGCGGCGGCACTGTGCAATCGTGCGGCCAATCGCGCGGGCGCCAGACGCTACTGCGGTTCGCGGGCTTGCGCGGAGGCACGCTCGCGCTGACGGCTCAGCTTGGTGTTCCTGTTCTGTTCGCCTGTGTTCCGATGTTCTGCCGATCCAGCGTCCCGACCTCGACCAGCGCGGCGTGGAGCTGCTGCCAGCGGTCCTCGACGGCGCCGGTGTAGCCGAGGGAGAGGCGGACGAGGCCGGGGGAGATGCCGGCGGCGCGGAGGGCGTCGTCGTCGAGCTCGGAGGAGGTGGAGCTGGCGGAGCAGGACATGAGGGTCTCGGCGTAGCCGAGGCTGACGGCCATGAAGCCGAAGCGGTGCTGGTTCTGGAGGATGTCCATGAACCGGTAGGCGCGGTCGCGAGTGCCGAGGTCGAGGGTGAGCATGCCGCCGAAGCCGTGGTCGGGGTTGAGCATGCGGCGCATGAGGGCGTGCTGGGGGTGCGTCGGCAGGCCGGGGTACACGACGGGCGCGCCGAGCTCGGCGAGGCGGGTCGCGAACAGGAGCGCGCGGCGCGAGTGCTCGGCCATGCGCAGGGGCAGGTGCGGCAGGCGCATGGACACCTCGAACGCGGCGCGGGGGTCCATGGTCGGGCCGAGGAGCATCAGGGTCCCGGTGTGGAGGTCCATGAGGCGCGCGATGAAGTCGGCGCGGCCGACGACGGCGCCGGCGACGAGGTCGGAGGCGCCGTTGATGTACTTGGTGAGGCTGTGGACGACGACGTCGGCGCCGAAGCGGGTCGGGGTGATCAGGACGGGGCAAAAGGTGTTGTCGACGACGAGCGCGGCGTCGTGGCGGTGGGCGATCGCGGCGAGGGCGGCGAGGTCCGAGACGACGAGGGTGGGGTTGGAGACGGTCTCGGTGTACAGGACGCGGGTGCGCGGGGTGAAGGCGGCCTCGACGGCGGCGAGGTCGTCGATGGGTACGAACGTGGTGGTGATGCCGGTCTTCTGCGGCAGCAGCTCGCGCAAGAGGGCGTGGGTGCCGCCGTAGACGGTCGCGGAGCTGACGATGTGGTCGCCGGCGTCGGCGAGCTGGAGCAGCGCGGCGGACACGGCGGCCATGCCGCTGGCGCAGCAGTAGCCGGCCTCGGCGTCCTCGAGGGCGGCGAGCTCGCGCCCGAGGGTATAGACGGTGGGGTTGAAGTGGCGGGCGTACAGGAAGCAGCCGTCGCGATCGGCGGTGCGCTGGCCGGCGAAGATCTCCGGCATGGTCGCGGCGGTCATGACGGTGAACGTGGTCGACGCCTCGATGCTCATGTTGACGCCGCCGTGCTCGCCGAAGGTGTGCTTGGACGCGGCGAGAGCGGCGGCGGGGTCGAACGGAGCGGCGGGGGTCATGGGGCCATCTTGTTCTGTATTCGCCATGTGAATCCTATTATCCTTTGGTCCATGGCGAAGCCATCGAATGTTCTTCGGACGCGGTCGGCGGGGGGAGGCCTCGACCGAATCGACCGCGCGATCGTGGGCGCGCTGCAGGACGACGTTCGGCTGTCCAACAAGGAGCTGGCGGCGCGGGTCGGGCTGGCGCCGTCGAGCTGTCTGGAGCGGGTGCGGCGGCTGGGCGCGAGCGGGGTGCTGCGCGGCGCCCACGCCGAGGTCGATCCGCACGCGCTCGGGGTCGAGCTCGAGGCGATGATCGCGGTGCAGCTGCGCCGGCACGCCCGCGACGAGGTCGACGGCTTCTGGGACCACGCGCGGGCGCTGCCCGAGGTGGTCGCGATCTATCACCTCGCCGGCGAGGACGACTTCCTGGTCCACGTCGCGGTGCGCGGCGCCCAGCACCTGCGCGACTTCGCGCTCGACGCGTTCACGACCCGCCCGGAGGTCGCGAAGATCGAGACTGCGCTGATCTTCGCGGCGACGCGGTCGTGGCGGCTGCCGGACTACCTCGACGCGCCGGCGCCGACCGCGCCGACGCCGAAGCGCGCGGGGCGACGACGGCGATGAGACGTGGCGCACGGGCCGCGCCCGGGTTTGCCGGGACCTGCCGGTTGCGTCGCCGCCCCGGCGCCGCATCTTGAAGAGATGCTCGACGACGGCTCCATCGATCTGCTGCAGCGCGGCCCCCGGCTACGACGGCTCGCGATCGCGCTGCTGGTGGGCGCGTCGGTCGCGCTGTTCATCGGCTCGGCCTGCTACGGGCTGTCGCTGGACGACGCCAGCGCGTCGTGGTGGCGGACCGGCTCGGCGGCGCGGGCCTGGCGCTTCATCTTCTACATGGCCGGGCTCGCCGGCGCGGCGTCGTTCTCGCTGACGCTGTGGCTACTGCAGCGCCGCGCGCGCCGGCTCGAGCGGCGGCCGCCGGTGGCGCGCGTGGTGGCGCGCCGCGGCGCCTGAGCGGCGCCCCGGACGCGCTACCGCCGATCGTGGCCGCTCGCGTGGTCGTCGCCGCGGTGGCGGGCGCGCTCGATGTCGTGCGCGACCATCGGCGCCGCGGCTAGGCGGTGCAGGAGGGCGTCGACGAAGGCGGGGGCGTCGTGGGAGCTGCGCGAGGTGATGAACGGGCCGTCCTCGACGACCTCGGCGTCGAGGACGCGGGCGCCGGCGTCGTGGAGCTCGTCCCACACGGAGCGCCAGGCGGTCATGCGGTGGCCGCGCACGACACCGGCCGCGATCAGCAGCTGGGGGCCGTGGCAGATCGCCGCGATCGGGATGCGGCGGGCGGCGGCGGCGGCGACGAAGGCGACCACCACCGGCTCGGTGCGCAGGCGGCGCGGCGAGCGACCGCCGGGGATGACGACGGCGTCGTAGTCGATGGCGCGGCGGTCGGCGACGCGGGCGTCGGTGACGACGCGCTCGCGACCGTGCTTGCCGACGAGCTCGACGCCGGCGGCGAGGCCGAGCACCTCGACGTCGTGGCCGGCATCCTCGAGCCGGGCCTTCGCTTCGGCCAGCTCGGTGTCCTCGAACTCGTCCGCGACCAGCAGGGCGACCTTCGACATGGTGCACCTCCATGCGAGGTATACCGCCGACGCGCCGCGGCGCACGGGGTCAGGCGCCGGCGGTCGCGGCCTCGATGTCGGCCCGGATCTGCGCGATCGGCACGCTGCGCGGCGCGGTGGCTGCGGCGGCGAGTCGCACCAGCGCGGCGTTGACCGGGGTCGGGACGCCGAGCTCGGCGCCGCGCCGGCACACCCAGCCGTTGAGCTCGTCGATCTCGGTGCTGCGACCGCGGGTCGCGCTCTGCCAGGTCGAGCCGCCGCCGCGGCCGCGGCCGTCGATCGTCGCGCCGAAGGCGACGCGCGCGTTCATGTCGGCGAGCAGCTCGTCGTAGGGGACGTACGACAGGCCGGCGGCGGTGAACACGGCGACCGCCTCGGCGCTGGCGGCGCGCGCGAGTTCGCCGAGGCCGGGCTCGCGCACGGCGAAGGCGTCGAGGACGTTGCCGAGGTTGGTCAGGAGCTTGCCGCGCTTCCAGCGCATGGGATCCGGGACCGCGGCGGCGTCGAAGCCGGCGGTGGTGAGGTCGTACGCGATGGCGTGGGCGAGCTCGTCGGCGGCGCCGGGGCCGTCGGGGTAGCGGCCGATGCGGAACGCGCCCAGGGGCGGGTCGGCGTGGACCTCGACGACGCCGGGCTCGAGGTGGACGCCGGGGATCCAGGTCATGGCGGCGTGGACGCGGGCCGCCCGGGTCGCGGCCAGCGGCTCGGTGGCGACGCCGTTCTGCAGGCACACCACCGAGGCGGCGGCCTCGGCGCCGACGAGCGCGCCGGCGGCGTCCTGGGCCTTGACCGCGAGCAGGACGACGTCGTCGGCGTCGAGGCCGACGTCGCCGAGGCGCGCGACGCACGGCGGCCGCACGGTGTCCTCGCGGCTCGGCGTGCGCAAGGTCAGGCCGCGGGCGCGGATGGCGTCGCCGTGGGCGCCGCGCGCGACCAGCACGACGTCGCGCTCGGCCAGGACCAGCCTGACGCCGAGCGCGCCGCCGACCGCGCCGGCGCCGAGGACGATGTAGCGCATGCCCCAGCGTAGTGCACCGCGCGCGCGACGTCAGGCGCGGCGACGCCGGCGGGGGCGGCGACGGCGCACGAGCGCGAGCGCGACCAGGCCGGCGAGCGGCGCGACGGCCGCAGGGCCACCGTCGCCGGAGGTCGAGCAGCAGCCCTGGCCGAAGTCGGGGAGTGCGTCGTTGAGGTCCACGTCGCCGCGGACGTCGGGATCGCAGGCGGTCCCGACGACGAGCTCGTCGCAGGTGCTGGCGTGCAGCACGTGGGCCACGGGCTCGACGTTGCCGGCGAGGTCGACGGCGCGGACCTGGAAGTCGCCCGCCGGTACGCCAACGTACGCCTGCAGCGGGAAGTAGCCGTCGCCGCACACCTGGCCGGTCGTGGTGAGCGACGTCGGGACCCCGATCGGCAGCCCCGCGGCATCGGCGTACTGGAAGCGCACCCACGCGGCCGGCCGGTCGTCCTGCACCGCGCCGATCGTGATCGACTGGGTCGCGAGATCGTAGCCCTCGGGGCACGAACCGCCGCGGTTGCACTCGAAGCCCTCGGACACGGTGACGTCGACCAGCTGGGGCGGAGTGTCGTCGCGCCCGGCGCCGGTCGTGAACGTCGCGACCACCTGCGGCGTCGTGAGGCAGGTCGCCGGGTCGAGCTCGGTGCACGGCAGCGCGAGATCGTCGAGCACCTCGTAGATCGTCGAGGGCTGCAGCGGCTGCTGGGGGACCAGGACGCGGCGCGGCGCGGCGTCGACCGTGGTGACGTCGATCGCGACGTCGGCGCCTCCCTGGACGCGGAGCGCGAGGGTGCTGTCGACCAGCACGTCGTAGTCGACGACGATCGTCGCGTTGGTGGGAACATCGACCGCGCCGTCCGGCGGCAGGACGACGCGCCGCCACACGCCGTCGGGCGGAGGCGAGCAGGCGTCGGCGTCGCGCGGCGCGACCATGATCGCGAGCGACGCGAAGGTGCCGGCAGTGGCGACGATCAGGAGCGGACCGATGCCCCTCACGGGTTCACCACGGACCGGCGGCGGCGGCGCACGAGCGCGAGCGCGACCAGGCCGGCGAGCGGCGCGACGCCCGCGGGGCCACCGTCGCCCGAGGTCGAGCAGCAGCCGGGCGCGTCGGGGGTGTCGTTGCCGTAGTCCTGGCCGTCGCGGGGGCTGGCGTCGGGACCCGCGTCGGGCGTGGCGGCGCTGGTGAGGTCCTCGCAGCTCTGGCCGACCAGTGCGTGCGGCACGGCCTCGACGTTGCCGGCGAGGTCGACGGCGCGGACCGAGAAGGTGTCGGCTGCGTGGTAGTAGAAGATGAACGGCTGGTCGTTGCCGGCGCCGCCGCCGGGGCAGTCGTGGCCGAGGCTGAGGTCGCGAAACGGGCCGACCAGGAAGTGGCCGGCGTCGTCGAAGTACTCGTAGCGGATCCACGCGTCGGGCTCGTCGTCGACGATCGCGGCGGCGTGGAAGGCGTGGGTCACCTGGTTCGGCGTGTCGCAGCTGCTACCGGTGTTGTCGTAGTACGTCGAGGTGACCTCGACGCCCTGCAAGACCGGCGCGGTGGTGTCGGCGCCCGCGCCGGTGGTGAACGTCGCGACCACGACGGCGTCGCCGACGCACCCGGTGCCGTCGCCGCATGGCTGGCCGAGGACGAGATCGTCGACGACCTCGTAGGTGGTCGACGGCGCCAGCGGCGCCATGGGCACGAGCTGGATGCCGCGCCACGCGCCCTCGATCGTCACCGCGACGTCGGCGCCGCCCTGGGCGCGGAGCACGACGTGGCTGGGGGGCGCGTCGCCGTCGTACTCGAGGCGCACGCGCGCGTTGGTCGGGACCGCGGTCGCGCCGTCCTCGGGGATGACGTCGCGGACCGACACGTAGTCGGGCCAGGGCGAGCACGCCCGCGCGGGGCGGGGCCGCGCGGCGGCCAGCGCGGACGCACCGAGGGCGACGATTCCAACCTTCCAGACGACACGACCCATGGACCGAGGGTGTCGGTCCCGGGCCGCCCGGTCAATCACCCCGGCTGGCAAGGTGCGGAATCCGCACCCCGGCACCTGCCAGGCCCGCATCCGGGCCGCCGCCGCCGGCGGCAAGCGCCCGGAATCGCTGGCGGCGATCGTGGCCCGCGGGTTGCGATACTGACCGGGACAACCTGCCATCCTGGAGCCTGTCCTCGTGATCCACACCGCCTGCCGACGTCGACTTCGCCTGACCGCCCTGCCCTTGCTGCTGGGGCTCGCCGCCTGCGGAGGCGACGACGCCGGCACCGGGCCGGACGGAGGCGCCGGTCCGGACGCCGGACCGACCGCGTGCACGGCGATGTTCGACGAGGTGACGTCGTTCTTCGCCGACGCCGACGCGACCGCGCTGGGCGCGTGCACCACCGCGGCCGGCCTCCGCGTCGCGGACTCGGTGATGAACCTCGCCGGCGTCACGATCGACAACAACGGCGCCACCGAGACGCCGTGCGTCGAGGTCCGCTGCGACGCCGACTTCGCGTACATCGCGTCGAACGCGCTGCCCCACTACGACTTCGTGCAGACCACGCCCAACGCGCTGGCGGCGACGCCGATGATGACGCGGGTGCCGCTGGCGCCGCAGCCGATCGCCGCGCCGGCCGGCGCCGCCGACGCCACCACGCTCACCGGCTGCACCGCGGCGTACGACGCGTATCTGAGCAATCCCGATCAGGGCACCAACAACGAGCCGTCGGGGTTCTGCACCACCGGCGCCACCAGCTACGTGCGCGATCAGCTCGGCAGCGGCGACAGCTACTTCGCCAAGCTGCCGTGCCTGGGCGCCGAGGCGACGACGATCAGCGGCGTGCCCGGCTACGGCCCCAACGAGGCGAGGATGCCGGATCCGTGGGGCAACCCGGCCTACTTCTACCCCGACGTCTACGGCGAGAGCTACGTGCCGGCGGATCCGCGCGGCGGCGCCGCGCTCGATCTGTGCGGCGGCCACACCGGCATGACGATGTACTACCACGCGGTCAACGCGGCGTGCTTCGCGCGCGACGACGACGGCCGCCCGGCCGCGAGCTACGTCGACGGCGCGTCGACCTGGGACATGGTCGCCAGCCTCGGCGACGCCTGCACCGAGGAGTCCGGCATCGTCGCCTGGTCGATCGACGGCTACCCGATCATGGGGCCGTGCGTGTGCGTGGCCCGCGCCGGCGACGGCAGCTGCACCGACGTGCGCCGCGCCCGCAGCTCGTGGACCTACGAGGGCCTGGCGTCGTGGGGCAACGCGCCCAACGAGGACCAGGTGCTCGGCCTCGACGGCGACGTCTGCGCCGACGACGACGCCTGCTGCCCGGCCGGGGTCGACGGCTGTGACTACCGGTGCACGCCGGTGGTGGCGACCGCCGGCAACGGCACGGCGATCGAGCACCGCTGCACGCTGCTCGACTACTCGTGGTGCACCAGCCGCTTCACCGACCGCACCGCCGCCGACACCAGCGGCGAGACCTACGTCTACCTCGATCGCTGCAACGGGTTCGAGGGGCCCGACGGCTACGCGTACCACGCGACGCTCTCGTTCCCGCTCTTGCAGGGGTGCTTCCACGGCGAGCCGACCGGCGCGGTCGTGGTCTCGGGAGGCGGCGGCGCGCCGTGAGGCGCGGGCGCGCACCGGCGGCGGTGGCGGCGACGCTGGGCGTCGCGGTGCTGGCGTGCGGCCTGCCGACGCCGCCCGACGACGTCGGGCCCGATGCTGGCGCCGTCGACGGCGGCGCGCTGCCCCTGGCCGCCGGCGATCGCGTGCTGTACGGGCTGGCGTGGTCGTGGGACGGCGCGGTGCGCGACGGCGACGCCTGGGTCGTGACCAACGATCTGGGCTACGAGATCGGCGTGACCTCGCTGCACCTGGCGACGGTGCGCGCCGAGCTGGTGCCGTGCGGCGGCGCCACCGGCGATGGCGTCGCGGCGTGGCGATGGGGCCCCGGTGACGCCCGCGCCGATCACGTCACCACCAGCGACGTGTCGCGGATCGACGTCGCCGTCGTCGAGGACGCGGCCGACGGCGCCGCGCGCGACTACGGGGTCGGCACCGCGGGCGCGACCACCTACTGCCAGGCGTTCGTGCTGGCGGCGCCGCTCGACGCCGACGGCGCCGACGGCTTCGCGCTGGCCGGCGACGCGATCGCGGTGGCGGGCTGGTACCGCGCGCCGGGCGGCGCCCGCACCGACTTCGACGCCCGGGTCCCGCTCGGCGACGGCGGCCTGCGCGACCTCGCGGTCGCGATCCCGGCGAGCGCCGACGTCCGCGACGGCGACGGCGTCGCCGCGGCGGTGCGCGTCGTCGTGACCCGGCACCCGGCGGCGGCGCTCGACGGCATCGCGCCGGATCAGCTCGGCGACGCCGAGCTGGCGTGGGCGGTGATGCGCGGCCTGCTCGCGACCGCGACCGCGACCTGGCAGCGCGGGGAGGCGGGCTGATGGCGGCCCCCTCCGAGCCGTCGTCGGTGGCGCGCTGGGCGCGCTGGGCGCTGATCGTCGGCGGCGCCGCGATGGCGGCGATCATGGTGATCAGCTCGTACCTCGGCTACCGCAGCGCCCGCGCCGCGGCCCGCGCCGCCGGCCGCGGCGAGGTCGAGGTCGTCCTCGATCGGGTGCGCCAGGACCTGCACCGCCGCCACGGCCCGCCCAGCGAGGCCGACCTCGCCGAGATCCGCGACGAGCTCGCCAGCCGTGGCCTGCGCTACCTCGCGTTCGTCGCGCCCCAGCAGACGATCGCCGCCGGGGTCCCGGTGGGCGGGCCGGCGACGTTCGCCCCCGAAGGCCCGCCGTTCGTGATGTACGAGGTCGGCCACCGCCTGCGCGCGATCGCGCGCGAGCCCGCCGGGCCGGTGGGGCCGCGCCCGCCGGGCGTCGCCCCGGCGTCGGCGATCGGCCGCCGCGCGGCCCGCGGCCGCCGGGCATGGGACCGCCCGACGACGGCGCGGGCGTGTCGCGGCTGCCCGACGGCCCGCCGGGCCCCGACGGCGCGCCGCTGGCGGAGGGGCCGCGGCCGCAGCTGGTGATCGAGATCGACGCCCAGCTGTCGCGCCAGGTCGCCGACGCGGCGTCGCGCAGCCTGGTGATCGCGTGCCTCGGCGCGCTGCTGCTGCTGGGCGCGGCGCTGGCCGCGGCGCGGTGGCTGGCGCTGCGCGATCGCGAGGCCCAGGCCCGCGCCCGCGACAAGCACCTGGCGTCGCTGGGCGAGATGTCGGCGGTGCTGGCCCACGAGCTGCGCAACCCGCTGGCCTCGCTCAAGGGCAACGCCCAGCTGCTCGCCGAGGATCTCGACGGGCCGCCGCGCGAGCGCGCCGACGTCGTCGTCGACGAGGCGGTGCGGCTCGAGGCGCTGACCGCCGGCCTGCTCGAGTTCGTGCGCACCGGCGCGATCGAGCGCCGCGACGTCGATCCCGCGGCGCTGGTGCGCGCCGCGGCCGGCGAGGTCGACGGCGCCCGCGTCGACGTCGACGCCACGGCCGCGCCGACCCGGTGGTCGCTCGACCCCGAGCGCTTCCGCCAGGTCCTGGTCAACGTCCTGCGCAACGCGGTCGAGGCGTCGCCGCCGGGCGCTCACGTCGACGCCCGGGTCGGCCTGGACCGCGGCGCGCTGCGGGTGACGATCCGCGATCGCGGCCCCGGCATCGCCGCGGGCCAGCAGGAGGCGATCTTCCAGCCCTTCCACACCAGCAAGACCCGCGGCACCGGCCTCGGGCTCGCGGTGGCCCGGCGCATCGTCGAGCTGCACCGCGGCACGATCCAGGCGTCGACCGCTTCCGACGGCGGCGCCGTGATCGACGTGACCATCCCGGGGTAGAACCGAGTCATGGCACGCGTCCTGGTGGTCGACGACGAGAAGGGGCTGCGCAGCTTCCTGGCCGGCTGCCTCACCACCGAGGGCCACAAGGTCGACGACGCCGCCAGCGGCGAGGACGCGCTGGTGCGGCTGCGCGCCCAGGCCTACGACCTGATGATCACCGATCTCAAGATGCCGGGCATGGACGGCCTGGCCCTGCTCGAGGCCGCGCTGGCCGAGCAGCCCGATCTGCAGGCGATCCTCCTGACCGCGCACGGCTCGGTCGAGAGCGCGGTCAAGGCGATGAAGCTGGGCGCGTTCGACTACCTGCAGAAGCCGATCAGCGGGCCCGCCGAGGTCCGGCTGCTGGCGGCGCGCGCGCTCGAGCGCCGCGCGCTGCTGGCGCTGCGCGAGCAGGCCCGCCGCGACGACGGCCCGCCGCGGCTGTCGTGGGGCGATCCGGCGATGACCGCGGTGGTCGCGCAGCTCGAGCGGGTCGCGGCCACCGACGCCACGGTGCTGCTGCTCGGCGAGTCCGGGGTCGGCAAGGAGGTCGCGGCGCGGACGATCCACGCCCGCAGCGGCCGCGCCGACGGCCCGTTCGTCGCGATCAACTGCGCGACGCTGTCGGAGCAGCTGCTCGAGAGCGAGCTGTTCGGCCACGAGCGCGGCGCGTTCACCGGCGCCACCGAGCGCAAGCGCGGCCGCATCGAGCTCGCCGACGGCGGCACGTTCTTCCTCGACGAGGTCGGCGAGCTGCGCCCGCCGGTGCAGGCGCGCCTGCTGCGCGTGCTGCAGGAGCGGACCTTCGTGCGGGTCGGCGGCACGCGCTCGATCGAGGTCGACGTCCGGTGGATCGCCGCGACCAACCGCGATCTGCGATCGCGGCTCGGCGACGGCTTCCGCGAGGACCTCTACCACCGGCTCGCGGTGTTCCCGCTGCGGCTGCCGCCGCTGCGCGAGCGCAAGGGCGACATCCTGCCGCTGGCCGAGGCGATGCTGCCGCGGATCGCGGGGCACCTGGGCCGCCGCGCCCCGGGGCTCGACGACGACGCCAAGGCGCGCCTGGCCGCGGCGAGCTGGCCGGGCAACGTCCGCGAGCTGGGCAACGTGCTCGAGCGCGCGGTGATCCTGTGCGACGGCGACGTGCTACGCGCCGAGCACCTGCTGATCGACTCGGCCGAGGCGGCGCCGGGCAGCGTGCTCGGCGGCGGCAGCGGCAGCAGCGCCGACGGGCTGACGATGGAGCAGATCGAGCGCCGCGCCATCGAGGAGGCGCTGGCCGCGGTCGGCGGCAACCGCCGCCAGGCCGCCGAGCGGCTCGGGATCGGGCTGCGCACGCTGTACGACAAGCTGCGGCGGTACGGGATCTAGCCGGGCGCGCGGCGGCGGCGGTGGAAGGGCGCGGGGTCGCGGGACGAGGGGGCGACGACCCACGCCCCCTCGACTCCGCCCTCGCGGCTGCGCCGCTCGGGGTGCGCTCGGAGTGAGCGGAGCCGGGGAGCGATCGCCGCCCTCGCGGCTGCGCAGTCGCGGCGCCGCGGCGCCGCGAGCGAGCGCGGCGAGCACGGCTACCGGCGGTGGTCGCGGTCCTTGTCGCCGTCCTTGCGCGGCGGACGCGGCGGCGGGGCGTCGCGCGGGACGCAGGCCAGGACCTGCTCCTCGCCGACGACGCGGCAGGTGCCCTCGACGTTGCCGTGGGGGGCGTCGAAGTCGCACGGGTCGCCGACGTCGGCGCCGTCGCAGGCGGCGACCGCCTCGGGCGGCGGGTGGCATGGCGGCGGGCCGTCGGGGTGGCGGGGACGATCGCCGTCGGCGCGTGCGAGGGACGCGGCGCCGACGAGCGCGACGGCGACGGCGAAGAGGGAGGTACGGAGTGCGGTCATGGTGGTTCTCCTGGCTGGGGACGCGCTCGCCGGTAGTGCAACCCGAGGGCCAGCGCGGCGCGCGCGCAAGGGCGCGTTCCGACGCCCCGACGGCGGTGGGCGTGCGGGTCCCGCATGCGAATGCTGCCAGTCCCGCACGTCGCCGCACCGGCGGCCCTCTATGCTCGATCCACCCACGAAGCAAACACTCCTCGCGTTCCTCGGCGCGACGGTCGCGGTCGCGGCCTGCTCCAAGACCGTCGACAAGTCCGACGCCGAGAAGAAGGTGAAGGCCTTCGCCGAGCAGGCGATCGGCGCGGTCACGAAGGTCGCGTGCCCGTCGGCCAAGCACGGCAAGGGCGTCACCTTCGAGTGCACCGTCGCGTTCAAGGACGGCGGTGACTACAAGGTCGCGATCGAGCAACAGGACGACCAGGGCAACGTCACGATGACGTGGCCGGTGCAGCCGATCGGCACCGACGCCATGGAGAAGCTGATGGCCGACGACTTCAAGGCCAAGGGGCTCGAGGTCACCGTCGACTGCGGCAGCGGCGTCGTCACGCTGCCCGCCGAGGGCGTCGACTGCAAGGTCAGCGCCGCCGGCCGCGACACCACCGACTACCTGTTCAAGCTCGAGGGGACGAAGCTGACCTGGGCGCCCAAGAACCCGCCCGCCGCGGCGCCGCCCGACGTGCCCGCCGACGACGGCGCGGTCCTCGACGGCGACGAGGCCACCGGCGACGACGAGGCCGCCGGCGACGACGAGGGCACCGGTGACGAGGAGATCGAGGGCTCGGGCGACGAGCACGCGCCCGACCACGGCGCCGGCGACGACGAGCCGCCGATGGACGACTGACCGCGCGCCGACCCGATCTCGCCGCGGCGGGGTGCGCCTCGCGCACGCCCGCCGCGACGTGCGTTATGATCGGCGGACCATGCGCACTCTAGCCATCGGGATCGCCATCGCCGGCGCGACGCTCGGGCTCGCCGCCTGCGAGAAGAAGATCGACAAGTCCGACGCCGAGAAGAAGATCAAGTCGTGGGCGGAGGACGCCATCGGCCCGGTCAAGTCGGTGTCGTGCCCGGCCGCCAAGCGCAAGAAGGGCGTCACCTTCGAGTGCACCGTCGCGTTCAAGGACGGCGGTGACTACAAGGTCGCGATCGACCAGAAGGACGACGAGGGCAACGTCGAGTGGAAGTGGATCGTGCAGCCGATCGGCACCGACGCGATGGAGAAGATGATGATCGACGACTTCAAGGCCAAGGGCCACGAGGGCGTCACCGTCGAGTGCGGCTCGGGCATCATCACGCTGCCCGCCGAGGGCGTGACCTGCAAGGTCAGCGCGCAGGGCGAGACCGTCGACTTCCAGTTCAAGATCGACGGCAAGAACCTGGTGTGGGCGCCGAAGGACGGCACCGGGCCCGGCGAGGGCGCGGGCGGCGGCGCCCCCGAGGCCGACGGCAGCGGCGGTGGCGGCGGCGACGCGCCGACCACCAACGAGTGATCGTCCGCGCGTTCCGCGGGTGAGCAGCGGCAGGTCCGCGCGGCGCTCAGGCGGCGCGCAGCCGCGTCGTCCACTTGAGCAGGCCGACGCTGGGCAGCCGCAGCGGCAGGCTGACCACGGCGCCGGGGCCGAACCAGGCCGCGGCGTCCGCCGCGTCGACCAGCGATTCGCCGGCGAGCTCGCCGACGTGCACCGACGCCGCCGTGCCCCAGGACATCAGGTCGGGGGACGGCGAGCAGGTGCGCAGCACCATGGGCGGCAGCTCGAACGACATGCACAGGCGCGACAGCAGCGCCCGCTGATCGCGAGGCTCGGCGTCGACCACCATCAGGTCGACGGCACGGCCGCGGGCACCGAAGGCGACGGTGACCGAGGGTGCGCGGACGACGGTCCAGCCGGCGCCGGTGAGGGCTCCGCCCCAGGCGTCGCCGAGCGCGGTGACCGCGGTGATGACCAGCGCCGTTCGCATGCCCCCTTGATAGCGTCATGTCCGGAAGATCATGAGGTGCCACCGGGGTAGCGGTGGGTAGCGGTCGGATAGGACCGCTTCGGAGGCGGCGCCAGGCGCCAGCGCGCCGCGTCAGCTACTTCGACGGCGGGGGCGCCTGCGCGGCCGGCGGGACGAAGCCGTCGCGGAACATCCGGAGTCGCTCGGCGACCGCGGCGGCCATCTGGTCGTAGGCGCCGTGGCACCACTCGGCCTGGACGTCGCGCGCGGCGGCGGGCAGGCGCTCCCAGTCGGCGACCTGCTTGGTCATCGTGCGGCACAGGGTGCCGGACAGGGAGCCCTCGGTCGCGCGGAAGTCGTCGGTGCAGTAGAGGTCGGCGATGCGGCGGCAGTCGGGGAGCGCGGCGACGGCGGAGGCGGAGGCGGAAGCTGATCCGGATCCGTTCCGCGTGCCCGTGCCCGTGCCCGTGCCCGTGCCCGATCCGGGGCCGTTCCCGGTGCCAGTGCCTGTGCCCGTGCCCGTGCCCGATGGGCTCCGTCGCTTGCCAGCGCGCGGCGGAGGCGCCGCCTCCGCCTCCGCCCCCGCCTCCGCCTCCGCCTCCGCGGCCGCCTCCGCCTCCGCCTCCGCCTCCGCCCCCGCGGCCGCCTCCGCCTCCGCCCCCGCGGCCGCCTCCGCCCCCGCCTCCGCGGCCGCCTCCGCCCCCGGATCCGGATCCGGATCCGCCGCCGCGGCCGGATCAGGATCCGCCTTCGTCGACGGTCCCGAGGGCGAGGCCGCGCGCGCGGCCGAAGCGCCGTGCGGACGCTTCGAGCCCGACACAGCCACCACGGCGATCGTCGCGGCCGCCGCGAACGACAGGCCGAGCGCGACCACCAGCCAGCCGCGACCACGCGTCCGCTCGGTGGTCGCCGCCGGCCGGCGCGGCGCGGGCTCGCCCGGCGACTGGGCGAGCAGGGTGTCGCCGACCCAGCCGCCGGCGCGCACCGCGCCCACCAGCTGATCGATCGTCTGCGGACGATGCTCGGGATCCGGCGCCAGGGCGACGGCGAGCGCGGCGTCGAGGCCGGCCGGCACGTCGGATACCACGGTCGACGCGCGGCGCGGGTTGAGCCGCTCGCGCGGGCTGCGCGGATCCTTCCACGGCAGCTGGCCGGTCACCATCACGTACAGCACGCCGGCGGTCTCGTAGACGTCGCTGGCGACGTTGGCGCGGGCGCCGAAGAACCGCTCCGGCGCCATGTACGCCGGCGTGCCGCGCTGCAGCCCGGCCTGGGTGGTCGCCGACGGCGCGTCGTCGACGCCGCGCGCGATGCCGAGGTCGAGCAGCACGAGGCGCTCGCCGCCGGGCGCCGGCGTCAGCATGATGTTCTCGGGCTTGATGTCGCGGTGGACCAGCCCGGCCGCGTGCAGCGCCGCCACCGCCGACGCCAGCTGCTCGAACAGCACCAGCGCCTGCTCGACCGGGATCCGCTGCATCATGACGCGCTCGGCGAGGCTGGCGCCGCGCAGCCGCTCCATCGCCAGGTACGGCCGACCATCGGGCAGCTCGCCGACCGCCATCACGCGCACGACGCCGGGGTGATCGATCCGCGCCAGGTGGCGCGCCTCCGACAGGAACCGCTCGCGCTCCTTCTCGGTGGGCGCCTCGTCGAGCCGCAGCACCTTGAGCGCGACCTCGACCGCGCCGTGGCGCGCCGCGTACACCACGCCCGAGCCGCCGCGGCCGAGCTCGTGCTCGATCGCGAAGTCGCCGAGGCGGTGGGGCAGCTCGGAGGCGCCGGCGGAGGCGGACATCGTGGCCCGGCAGTGATTCCACGGAGTGGCCGAAAACGCCAGCGCCCTCCGCTCGGGGAGGGCGCCGGGAGGCCAGGCCAGGGCCAGGCGAAGGCAGGCTACTCGGTGAACGTCAGCTTGAAGCTGTTGATGGTCCCGGTGTCCTGGGCCGCGGTGTCGGTCACCTTCAGCGCCCAGGTGCCGGCCGCCGCCGAGGTGCCGACGTCGGCGGCGCTCAGCGTGAAGGTCTCCTCGAGGTCGTCGGCCGAGCCGCCGGCCTTGTCGCTGAGCACCTTGACGGTGGCGCCGTCCTTCAGCAGCTCGACGACCAGGTCGCCGCGCCACGTGTGCGTGATGTCGACGGTCGCCGACACGCCGGTGAACGTGAAGGAGTCGGGGACGTCGAGCGCGAGGGTCGCGCCGGCCGGGTCGTTGTCGGGGATCGCCGCGGTGCCGGTGGCCTCGTAGCTGCGGCCCTCGGTGGTGCCGCCGCCGCCGTGGTCGTCCTCGCGCGACAGGTTGATCAGCGTGCGGACCTTGTCGAGCGCGACGCTGGGGTTGCGGCCGTAGCTCGAGCTCGACACGCCGGTCGGCGCCCACAGGAAGTCGGGGTGGTGGCCGATCGAGTCGGTGCAGTAGGTGCCGCCGACGATCTTGCCGTCGCTCGAGACCTCGAGGATGTAGTGGTAGTCGTCGGTGCCGAGGTGGCCCTGCATGCCGACCGGCTCGGTCGAGGCGTAGCCCTCGAACAGGTAGTGGACGCGCATCTTGACCTCGTAGAGGTCCTTGGCCGCGGCGTTGCGGGTGTAGGTCTCGCCGCTGTCGCCGATGCAGGCGTTGGCGCGCTTGCCGTCGACGAGATCCTGCTTCAGGACGTCGTAGCCCTGGACCGGCTGGTTCCAGACCTCGTCGTCGGCGGTGCGGTCCTCGACCAGCGCCTGGTCGTTGATGCCGAGGAAGTTGCCGAGGATGACGTGCAGCGCGCCCGGGTTGACGTCCTGGCACTCGGCCGGGATGTTCGAGTAGTCGCCGTTGGCGTCGCGGGTGAAGTCGTTGGTGTTGCAGCGGCCGCCGAGCATGACCGCGTCGGTCTTGTCGTACAGCGTGATGATCAGCGCCTTGATGTCGCCGACCTCGAAGGTCTCGCCGTTGTAGACGACCGCGTGCTTGGGCTCGGGCTCGAGGATGGCCGCGGGGCTCCACGAGTGGCACAGGCCCCACCAGCCGGCGATGCCATCGTGATCGCCGCACTCGTCGACCTGGCCGTCGCCGTCGTTGTCGACGCCGTCGTACATGCGGCGGCTGCCCTGGAAGTTGGCGGTGTGCCACTTGGCGGCCGGGCCGGCGCACGCCATGTACTGGTCCCAGTCGGCCTTGGCGGTGTCGCCGCAGCGCTGCGCCGGCTGCTCGCAGCCGGCGGCGCCGTTGAACGCGGTGTCGTACTTCTCGAGCGGCGACTTGATCGCGTGGCCCTGCCAGCGCGCGTTGGTCGAGCCCTCGACGGTCGGCCAGTAGGTGTCGGCCCACAGCGGATCGTCGTCGGTGCGCGGCGTCGTGCGCGCCGCCCACACCGGCTTGTCGAGCTTGCCGGAGCGCGGGATCGCGTCGAGGTGGTAGTCGAGGTGCTGGCTGAGCCGGCGCGGATCGTTGCCGTAGTCCCAGGCGTCGCCCTTGCCGCCGACGTCGTCGGCGTCGTCGATGTCGCCGGGCAGGTGGAGGCTGTCGCCGCTGCTGGCGGTGCAGCCGGCGCCGAGCGGCGCGAGGGCGAGGGAGGACAGGAGGCCGAGGCCGAGACCGCCGAGCAGGGTGCGCTTCATGGGGAGTGCTCTCGTTCGTGGTTCGTGATCGAAAGGAAGGGAGGGGCTCGCCGGGGACGGCGCGAGGACGAGCCAGCCCTAGAGCCAGAGTCGTGCCAGGTGTCCGACATCCGCCCACGTCGCCCCCGTGTCCGGATTCTGGACACTTGCGCCGCAACTCCCGATCCCGACTGGCAAGTCGGTCAGCCGGCTGGCCGGGGACGACGGTTCCCGTCGCCGGCTGATCGATCAGCCGCAAACGATCGTGCGCGAGCGGCGAGCCGCCGGCCGCGGCTGCTATCGTGGAGGCGATGCGCAGACCCTGGCTCGCAGCGCTGGCCGTGCTGGCCGGCGCGTGCGGAGGCCGCGCCCGGGCCGGCGGCCCGGCGCTCCCGCTCCACCCGGCGTGCGACGGCCGCTGGGTCGACGGCGCGTGCCAGCCGTGGTCCGCCGACGTCGCCGAGGCGGTCGCGGCCAACGAGGCCGGCATCCTCGAGGACCCCGAGGCCGCGCTCGCCGCGATCGACCGCGCGGCCGCGGCGCCGCCGTTCGATCACCTCACGTACGTCCGGATGTGGCGGCAGCGCGGGCTGGCCCACTCGCTGCTCGCCCACGCCGCCGCCGACGCCGCCCGCGACGACGCGGCCGCCGCCCCGCAGCTGCTCGAGGACGAGGCCGCCCACGCGCGCGCCGCGATGGCCGCGTTCGACATGCTGCTGGCCCTCGACCCCGCGCACCGGCTCGAGTACACGCTGTCGCCGCAGACCACCTTCATGTTCCAGGACGCGCTGGCCGCCGCCGCGGCCCGCCCGGCCCCGGACCTCGATCTCGACTGGGCGCGCGACCTGCGGGTCGGCGATCCGGTGCCGGTCGACCTCGAGGTCCTCGCCGATCCCAAGGGCTTCCTGGCCCGCGCGACCCTGTTCGTGCGGCGCCGCGGCGACGACGCCTGGCGCGCCGCCGACGTCGAGCTGCCCGCCGCCGGCGGCTACAAGCGGGTCGTCCTGCCCGCGATCGACGCCACCGCCGCCACCGCGCTGGAGCTGTACGTCCGCGCCTACGACGCCGGCGGCAACGAGGTCCTCGACTGGGCCAGCCCGGCCCGGCCCCGCGAGGTGCCGCTGCGCTGGGACCCGCCGACGCCGTGGTGGCGCAAGTGGTGGGTCTGGGCCGTCACCGGCACCGTGGTCGCCGGCGCCACCGGCATCGTCGTGTACGCGACCCAGTGGGAGCCCAGCGCCACGATCGGCGGCGACGTCACGGTCACCGGACCGTGATCCGGGCCGCGGGCCGCCCCGCGCGCCGGCCCGCGCTCGGGGCCGCGGGCCGCCCCGGGCCGCCGGGGACCTGACCTCGGCGCCCGCCGGGTGTAATGTCCCGCGTCCCGATGTTCCTCGCCTCCGAGCCCGCCCGGCGCCGCAGCTTCTCGCTGGGGGTCGCGTCCACCGCCTTCGCGACGATCGCGCTCGAGCTCCTGCTGACGCGCATCTACAGCGTCACGATGTACTACCACTTCGCCTTCATGGTGATCTCGCTGGCCCTGCTGGGCCTGGCGATCGCCGGGGTGGCAACCTACCTGCTGCCGCGGGTGTTCCGGCTCGATCGCGCCGGCGAGCTCGCCGGCGGCTTCGCGCTGCTGTTCGCGATCGCGGTGGTGGCGGCGCTGCACGTCTCGGTGACCAGCCCGATCCGGCTCACCGGGCTGTCCAAGAACCTGGGCACGCTGCTCGAGCTGTACTTCGCGGCGTCGCTGCCGTTCCTGGCCTCGGGCTTCGCGCTGACCCTGGCGATCTCGTCGGCGGGCGAGCAGATCGGCCGCATCTACGCCTTCGATCTGGTCGGCGCCGCGCTGGGCTGCCTGTTCGTGATCCCGTCGGTGTCGGCGCTGGGCGCGCCCGGCGCGATCCTCGCCGCCGGCGCGGTCGGCGCCGCGGGCGCCGCGATGTTCGCGCTGTCGGCGCCGCCGACCCGCAAGGTGCGGCTGCCGCTGGCCGGCGTCGCCGCGGTCGCCGCGGTCGTGCTGGCGATCCTGGCCGGCACCGAGGGCGCGGCGCACCGCTTCGCGATCACGCCCAACCCGGACAAGTTCCTCGGCAAGCGCCACGTCCTGTTCGAGAAGTGGAACTCGTTCTCGCAGATCACGGTCGCCGACGCCGGCGCCTCGGATCACAAGTGGATCTTCATCGACGCCGACGCCGCGACCCGGATGTGGTCGGGCTCGATCGCCGAGGGCGGCTACCAGGCGCCGACCAAGATCGCCGAGGTCCGGGTCGCCGCGCTGGTCTACGCGCTGCGCCACGACGGCCCGGCGCTGATCATCGGCCCCGGCGGCGGCACCGACGTCATCTCGGCGCTGCGCGCCGGCGTGCCCAAGGTGGTCGGCGTCGAGGTCAACCCGATCATCGTCGACGACGTCATGAAGGGCCGCTACGCCGGCTACAACGGCGACCTCTACCGCGATCCCCGGGTCTCGGTCGTGGTCGACGAGGGCCGCAGCTACATCCGCCGCAGCGGCACCCGCTACTCGTCGATCCAGGCCACGCTGGTCGACACCTGGGCGGCGTCGTCGTCGGGCGCGTTCACGCTCAGCGAGAACAACCTCTACACCGTCGAGGCCTTCGAGGAGTTCCTCGGCCACCTCGCCGAGGGCGGCGCGCTGGCGGTGACCCGCTGGTACGACGCCAAGTCGCCCAAGGAGTTCCTGCGCCTGCTGGCGCTGGGCCGCGCCGCGCTCGAGGCCCGGGGCGTCGAGGAGCCGTGGCGCCACGTCCTGCTCGCCGAGGACCGCGAGCGCCGCGCCACGCTGATCCTGTCGCGCGATCCGTGGACCGACGCCGACGTCCAGGTCGCGGTCGAGCGCGCCGCCGCCGACCGCCTGCGCCTGCTGTTCGTGCCGGTCGAGGTCACCGACGGGCCGCCGGATCCGCGGCGCGCCGACGAGGACGACTTCCTGGCCCGCTTCCTGCGCGCGCCGTCGATGTCGGGCTTCCTCGACCGGCTGCCGTACGACGCGTCGCCGACCACCGACGACAAGCCGTTCTTCTTCTACACGGTGCGGACCCGCGACCTGTTCAGCTTGCTCGGCCAGCTCGACACCCTCGAGCGCAACAACCTCGGCCTGGCGATCCTGCTGATCCTGCTGATCGTCTCCGCCGGCCTGACCCTCTTGTTCGTGGTGCTGCCGCTGCTCCTGTTCCGGCGCGACGCGCTGCGCGAGCGCCGCGGCGCCAAGCTGCGGGTGCTGGCGTACTTCCTGTGTCTCGGCCTCGGCTTCATCCTGGTCGAGATCGGCTTCATGCAGCAGTTCGTGCTGTTCCTCGGCCACCCGATCTACGCGCTCGCGGTGGTGCTGGCGACGCTGCTGGCGGCGTCGGGCACCGGCAGCGCGCTGTCGGGCACGATGAGCCGGCGGTTCGGGCCGCGCGGCCTGGCGCGCCGCGCGATCACCGCGCTCGGCGTCCTGATGGTGATCTACGGCCTGGCGCTGAGCCCGCTGTTCCACGCCCTGCTCGGCCTGCCGCTCGGCGGCCGCGTCGTCCTCGCGGTGCTGCTGATCGCCCTGCCCGGCCTGCTGATGGGCTCGCTCCTGCCCAGCGGCGTGCGCGCCGCCAACGCGCTCGGCACCGAGGTCGTGCCGTGGGCGTGGGGCCTCAACGGCGCGACGTCGGTGGTCGGCTCGATCCTCGCGATCACGGTGTCGATGAACTACGGCTTCACGACCACGCTCTACGTCGGGGTCGTCGCGTACCTGCTGGCGCTGGTCGCGCTGCCGCGGCTCGACGGCGCCTGAGCCACGATCACGCCGCGAGGTCGGCGATCGTCGCGTGCTCGTCGACGGTGTGGAAGCGGCCGCGCTCGTCGCGCGCCAGCGTGCCGAGCGCGATCTCGGGATCGTGGGTGAAGAACAGGCGGCCGTCGCGGCCGAGGAGATCGGCGAGCAGCGCGGTCTTCTCGTCGATGAGGAGCTCGGCGTAGCGGTCGTAGCCCATCGTGATCGGCAGGTGGACCCAGGCCCGCCCGGGGATCAGATCGGCGGCGAACAGGACCGGGCCGTCGGGCATCGCGACCTCGGTCAGCAGCAAGCCCGGGGTGTGGCCGTGGCTGCGGTGGAAGGTGAAACCGTCGCCCAGCGTCACCGAGCGCTCGCCGGTGACCTTCTCGAGCCGCCCGCTGGCCTCGAGCAGCGGCGGCAGCGCCGGGATGAACGACGCGCGGTCGCGCGGGTGCGGCCGCAGCGCCCGCGCCCACGCCTCGGCGCCGACCACCCAGCGGGCGCGCGGGAACACCAGCGCCGGCGCCTCGCCGTCGCGCCACGTGGTCAGCGCGCCGCCGGCGTGGTCGAAGTGCAGGTGCGACAGCACGACGACGTCGACGTCCTGCGGGCTCACGCCGACCGCGGCGAGCGATCGCACGAGGACGTGGTCGTCCTCGACGACGCCGTAGCGGGCGCGCAGCGCGGGCTCGAAGAACGCGCCGATGCCGGTCTCGAGCAGGATCGTGCGGCCGGCGTCGCGGATCAGCAGGCAGCGGCACGCCAGCGGGATGCGGTTCTGGTCGTCGGGCGCGATCCAGCGCTCCCACATCACCTTGGGAGCGTTGCCGAACATGGCGCCACCGTCGAGGCGCTGGCTGTTACCCAGGATCGAGGTCAGGGTGCGGGCGGACATCGCCGGCATTGTAGTGCGGGACGGGCCGGGTACCATCCCGGCATGGTCGGACGAGCCCTGGCACCGTGCGCGGCCCTGGCGCTGCTGGCGTGCGGGGCGCCCGCGCCGGGGCGGCCGGCGGCGCCGGTGGAGGAGGCCGACGCGGCGCCGGCGCCGGCGTTCGTGATCTACGAGGGCGACGCGATCTCGCCGCTGGCCCGCGACGACGGCTTCCTGTACTGGGCGGCGCCCGACGGCGTCCTGCGCCGGCCGCTGGGCGGCCCCGACGCCGGCGAGATCGCCGTGGTCAGCCGCGCCACCGCCGGGCTGACGATCACCGCGCTGGTGGTCGCCGGCGATCGGGTCGTCTGCACCGACGGCGGCCAGGTCGTCGCGGTGCCGGTGGTCGGCGACCCCGACGCCGCGCCGGTCGTCCTCGGCGACGGCCTCGAGCCGGTGACCGCGCTCGCCGGCGACGCCGGCGGCGTCTACGCCGCGCTCGGCGACACGATCGTCGAGCTGCGCGCCGGCGCCGAGCCGCGCCAGGTCGCGATCGGCCAGGGCGAGGTGACGTCGCTGGCGCTCGACGCCGACAGCGTGTGGTGGGTCGATCACGACCCCGATCCCGACGCCGGCGATCCGACCGCGCCGCTGGGCGCGCGGATCACCGGCGAGGGCGCGGTGCGGCGGGCGCCGCGCGCTGGCGGCCCCATCGCCGAGGTCGCGGGCGCGCAGCCCAGCCCGGTGCAGGTGCGGCGCCACGGCGATCGGGTCTACTGGGCGACCGAGCGCGGCGTCGCGGTGCGGTCGCTGCCGGTGGCGGGGCACGCCACGCCGCGGGTCGAGCTCGACGGCCGCGCCGGCGGCCTCGCCGTCGACGATCGCGGCGTCGTCGCGATCGATCTCGGCGGCACGATCCGCGAGCGCCGCGCCGACGGCACGATCGCGGTGCTGGCCACCGGCGACGGCGTCCTGACCCCGGCGCTCGACCGCGACGCCGTCGTCGCCGACGGCTGGGTCTACGCGGTGGCGGTGCGCAACGACCTGGGCCGGCCGGTGCTGACCGCGACGCCGCGCGGCCGCGACGACGTCACCGTCGCGGCGCCGGTCACCGGGCAGCTGCAGCAGCTGCGCAGCCGCGGCGGCGCGCTGTACTGGGTCGAGACCGATCGCGACGGCGCCGGCCGCGCCGCGGTCTACCGCGCCGATCCGCGCCGCCACCGCCGCCGCCTGCTGGGCCGGTTCCGCGGCTGGGTCAGCGATCTCGCGGTCGGCGAGGGCGCGGTCTACCTGGCCGCCGACACCGAGATCTTCCGGGTCCCGACCCGCGGCGGCAAGGTCGGGCTGTTCCGCTACACCGCCGCGGGCGCGGTCCAGGCGCTGACCGTGCACCGCGGCCACCTGCTGTGGGTCAACGGCGCCGCGCTGGTCGCGCTCCGCCTCACCGCCCGCGCCCCGTTCGAGGTCGCGCGCAACGACCGCGGCTCCGGTGGCGGCGACCTGGGCGCGACGCTGGTCTTCGACGACGACTACGTCTACCTGACCAGCTTCGGCTGGGGCGGCACCGGCGTGTACCGGATCAGCGAGCGCGGCCAGGTCACGGTGCTGTG
The DNA here is from genome assembly GCA_020633495.1 of Kofleriaceae bacterium. Classification (GTDB taxonomy): domain Bacteria; phylum Myxococcota_A; class Polyangia; order Haliangiales; family Haliangiaceae; genus WYBA01. Next base: position 266,296 of record JACKDR010000009.1, read on the forward strand.
GGACGGCGCCACCACCGGCAGCTACCCGACCGGCGACCTGGTCCGGCTCGGCGACCAGCTCTACTTCGTCGCCGACGGCGCGCTGCGCCGGCTCGACGTCACCGGCGGCGACCCGCAGACGGTCGCGACCTTCGGCGAGGACTTCCCGGTCGCGATGGTGAGCGGCGGCGACCTCTTGTACCTGATGGTCCGCCGCTCCGGCCCGGCCGGCGAGTGGCTCGAGCTCGACCGGGTCGTGCCCGGCGAGGCGCCGGTCGCGATCCTGCGCTGCAGCGCCTACGGCTCCGACCTGCCGCGGCTCGCCGACGACGACGCCGCCTACCTGTTCGTCGACGACGCCGTCGGGATCATGCGGATCGCGCGCGACGCCGCGCCGTGGCCGGGCCTGCCGCTGGCGCCGATGTAACCGCGCCGGCCCCCGCCGACACTGACCCCGGACAACGCCGCGCTGCGCGGCCTGCCACCGCGACGCCGCGCGTCGCGCGGAGGAACCATGCGTGCCCTACCCCGGCTCGCGACGGCCGCGCCTTGCGCGGTCGCGCTCGCCCTCGCCCTCGCCTCGCCCGCCGTCGCCCAGCCCATGGGCGGCGACATCCCGCTCGACGGCTTCCGGCCGGCGCTCGACACCCGCGGCTTCGTCGCGCTCGACGGCGCCGAGGCGCTGCCCGCCGGGCGCCCGTCGTTCGGCCTGGTCACGTCGTGGGCCCGCGGCCTGCTCGCGCTCGACGGCGACGGCGCCCACTACCAGGTCGACCACGTCGTGTCGCCGACGCTGCTGGCGGCGATCGGCCTGCCCGGGCCGCTGCGCGCCGAGCTCGCCGTGGCGCTGCCGTTCGGCGTCGTCGCCGCCGATCGCGATCCCGACAGCGACGGCGGCACCCCCGCCGATCCCACCGACGACGATCACTACCGGCTCGGCGGCCAGGGCGTCGGCGATCTCGGGGTCCACCTCAAGGTGCGGCTCGGCGCGCGCGGCCGCCTCGCGGTCGCCGGCGCCGTCGACCTGACCCTGCCGACCGCGACCGACGGGGTCTGGCTGGGCAGCGGCGCCACCGGCGGCGGCGCCCGGGGCATCGCCGAGTGGCGCGCCGGCCGGCTGCGCCTCGGCGCCAACGTCGGCGTGCGCCTGCGCGCCGGCGGCGACGCCAGCTTCGTCGACGACGGCGCGATGGCGGGGCCGCCGACCGGCGTCGCGGTGACCCTGGGCCCGGCGGTGACCGCCGGCGCCGCGGCGGCGTGGCAGCTGGCGCCCGGCAAGCTCGAGGCGCTGGCCGAGCTCGACGCCCTGATCCCGCTGCGCGGCGACTACCGGCCGATCGAGGCGCGCGGCGCGCTGCGGGTCCGGCTCGCCGAGGCCTCGCACCTCACGCTCGGCGCCGGCACCGGCCTCGCCGGCGACGCCGGCAACCCGGACCTGCGCGCGATGCTGGGCATCGTCTTCGAGCCGACGCCGCCGCGGCGCGCCCGGGTCGTGATCCCCGACCCGCCGCCGAGCCCCGACGCGCCGCGCCCGGGCGATCGCGACGACGACGGCATCGTCGACACCCTCGACGCCTGCCCCGACGAGCGCGAGGACTTCGACGACTTCGAGGACGGCGACGGCTGCCCCGACGTCGACAACGATCGCGACGGCATCCTCGACGTCGACGATCTGTGCCTCGACGAGCCGGAGGACCGCGACGGCATCGAGGACGAGGACGGCTGCCCCGAGACCGACGCCGACCACGACCGGATCCCCGACGTCGACGACCGCTGCCCGCTCGACAAGGAGATGTGGAACACCTTCGAGGACGACGACGGCTGCCCCGATCGCGGCCGGGTCGCGATCGGCGACGGCGGGCTGATCGTCCTCGACAGCATCTACTTCGAGTTCGACAGCGCCGTGATCCAGCAGCGCTCGCACGACATCCTGCACGTCGTCGCCGAGACCCTGCAGCTCAACCCCGACCTGCTGCTGATCGAGATCGGCGGCCACACCGACGAGCGCGGCAGCGCCGCCTACAACCTGGCGCTGTCGCAGCGCCGCGCCGACGCGGTCCGGCAGTTCCTGATCGACGACGGCGTCGACGGCGATCGCCTCGAGGCCCAGGGCTACGGCGAGACCCGGCCGCTGGTCGCCGGCCACGGCGAGCGGGCGTGGCGGACCAACCGCCGGGTCGAGTTCCTGATCGTGCGGCGCGAGGGCCGGTAGCGCCGCGGGGTCCGGACGCGCGACGCCCGCGCTCCGAAGAGCGCGGGCGGGGGAGGCGCCGTCGGCGAGGCCGCTAGTTGTCGGCGGGGATGTCGCGCGCGCACGAGGTCTCGGCCCAGCGCAGGCCGAAGTTGCCGCCGGCCGGGCGCCCGGGCAGCGACTCCTCGTAGCGACCGTCGAGGCGACCGTGCTCGCCGGCGGCGGTGATCCAGCGGCCGACGACGTGGCCGTCGCGGTAGTGGCCGCCGAAGATGCCGCGGAACTGGCCGTCGCGGTTGATGTACTTGCCGAAGAAGACCTGCTCGCCGCTGCGGCGCGCGCCCCAGATGCCGCGCAGGTGACCGACCGGCACGCCGGCGTCGTCGGTGACCACGCCCAGCATGCCGCCCAGGCCGTCGCGCAGGGCGCGCCAGCGGCCGTGCGCGAAGCCCTGGTCGCAGGCGTCGTCCCGGCGCAGCAGGGTCGCGATGACGCGGTTGCCCTCGCTGTCGACGTCGTAGACCGCCGGACCGGCCAGCAGGTCGGCGGCGCGCATGGCGTACGGGCCGCTGCCGTCGGCGGGCGCGTAGGTCAGGGTCAGCGGGGTCGCGTTGCCCGGATCCGGATCGACGAGCTCGAGGGTGAGGCCGTCGGCGAACGGCCGCGTGATCGAGTGGAACTCGACCGAGGCGCGGTCGGTGCGCGGCATGACCTGATCGGTCGCCTCCTCGAAGCCGATCACGCGGCGCACGATGATCGCGCCGCGGTTGAGGCTGATCGAGCCGCTCCAGTCGCGGGCGTAGGCCTCGGGCGCGCGATCCGGCGGCAGCTGGCCCCACATGAGCACGACACGGCCGGTCAGCACGGAGGGCAGCTCGCGCATCGCGACGACCTCGGTGTCGGCGTCCATGGCGTCGGTGAACTCGGTCGACGCCTCGATCTCGGCGGCGGCGAACTCGTCGGTGGCGCCGAAGGTCGCGGCCTCGTCCTCCATGTCGAGGCCGCCGTTGTCCTGCTCGAGGGCGGCGGCGACGAGGTCGACGTCGTCGGGGTCGGCGGCACAGGCGGTGAGGCCGGCGCCGGCGGTGAGCAGCGCGGTGGCGGCGAGACAGGCCTGGAAGCTACGGGTACGCATGTGGGAGTCCTCCTCGGGGGTGAGCGGCGGGGCCGCAAGTGGGCGAGTCGGACGGTCTCTAGAGCAACTCGCTTGCCAGGCCCGACAGCCGAGGGATCCCGGCGAGTTACCCGGGGGATCGCCGGCGCGGCGGGATCGTGAGGTCCCGGCTTGGCCCGGCCGCGGCGGCGCGCCGGGACCTCGAGATCCCGCCCGTGCCCGATCGGCGCACCCGGCGCGGGGCCGGATCGGCCCGCCTACGGCAGCGAGACCTTGGTCAGCGCGCCCGACTGGATCGTCACGGTGCGGCGCAGGCGCACCGTGCCGTCGTCCGGACTGACCAGCACGATCTCGTGCGGGCCGGCGGCGAGCCTGCGGTTGTAGACCGGCGTGGTGCCCCAGTCGCGGCCGTCGACGCGGATGTTGGCGTAGGGGTCGGCGGTGATCGAGATCTTGCCGGGCGCGACCGCCGCGCCGGCGTCGATCGGCGGACCGGTCGGCGCCGGCGCGGCGTCGACGCGACGCGGCGGCGCGGCGTCGACCGGCGGCCGGCGTCGCGACGCGGCCGGCCGGCGTCGATGGGCAGCGGCGCGGCGTCGGCGAGCGTGGCGTCGGCCGGCGCGGCGTCGATCGTGCCGGCGTCGGCGACCGGCACCGGGGTCGGCACCGCGGCGTCGACGGTGCGGCCGGCGTCGGGCGACGGCGCCGCGGCGCCGCAGCCGCGCATCAGCAGCGCGACCATGCCGCCGAGCAGCAGCGAGCCGAGGATCAGCGCGATCAAGATGCGGCGGGTCCGGCCGGCGTGGGCCGCGGCCAGCGACACCGGCGTCGGCGCGGGCGCCGGCGCCGGCGCCGAGCCCACCGCGGGCGACGACGACGACGGCGACGGCGACGACGGCGACGACGGCGACCGCCCCGCGGACGGCGCTCTCCCGCCCGGCCTCGCCCCGGCCCCGGCCCCGACCGCCGCGCCGGCGCCGGCCGCAGCCCCACCCGCCGCGCCCGGCATCGCCGCGGTCAGCACACCGCTGGCCCGCCCGATCCGCTTGCTGTCGCCGTCGCCGGCCAGGATCGCCGCCAGCCACTGCCGGTGCAGCTCGCGCTCGCGGACCAGCGTGCGCTCCGCCCACGCCTCCAGCGACTCGCCGCCGATCTGCGACGCCACCCGCTCCAGCTCGTCGGCGAACGCCGCGGCGCTCGGGGTCCGCCCGTCGGGCTCGCGGACCAGCGCCGCCATCACGGCGTCGTCGAGCCCGGCCGGCAGCGGCCCCGCCTTCGCCGACGGCGGCGCGATCGGATCGTCCATCACCGCGCGCGCGACGCCGTACAGCGAGTCGCCGCCGAACACCGGCTCGCCGGTCAGGAGCTCGTGCAGGACCAGCGCCGCCGAGAACACGTCCGAGCGGCGATCGAGCGGCCGGTTGCGCACCTGCTCGGGCGACATGTACGGCGGCTTGCCCTTGATCGTCCCGTGCTCGGTGACGGTGTCGCGGCCCTTGACCAGCGCGATGCCGAAGTCGAGCACCTTGACCCGGCCGTCGTGACCGAGCATCAGGTTCTCGGGGCTGAGATCGCGGTGGACGACGCCGAGCGGCGCGCCGTGCAGGTCGCGCAGCTCGTGGGCGGCGTGGAGGCCGCGGCACGCCTCGGCCACCGCGCGCGCCGCCACCGCCGGCGGCGGCCGCAGCGTCGTCAGCTCGCGGAACCGCAGGCCGGGCACGTACTCCATCACCAGGTACAGCTGGCCGTCCTGGTCGCCGAAGTCGTGGACGTTGGCGATCGCCGGGTGCGACAGGCGGGCCAGCAGCCGCGCCTCGTCGAGGAACATCGTCCGCACCTTGGCGTGGCTGGTCAGCGACGGCAGGATCGTCTTGATCGCGACCAGCTGCTCGAAGCCGGCCGGGCCGCGGCGACGGGCCAGCAGGACCTCGCCCATGCCGCCGGCCTTGATCGCGTGCAGCACCTCGTAGGCGCCGAGCGTGCGCCCCATCGTCAGGCCCGGGCGGCCCCGCCGCGACCGTCGCCGTCGTCGTCACCGCCATCGCCGCCGTCGCCGGGGCGCTCGAGCAGGCCGTGCTTGTACAGGAGCTCGCGGAAGTGGCGCCGGTTGATGCCGGCGTGATCGGCGGCGCGGGTGATGTTGCCGCCGTGGGCGCCGAACACCGCGGCGAGGTAGCGCCGCTCGAAGTGATCGTTCCAGCGCTCCTTGGCGTCCTTGAACGGCAGCGAGGTGTCGACGACCTCGGCGAACTGGCCGGCCGCGGCGGCGTCGACCCACAGCCGCAGCTCGGCGAACGCGGTGCGCGGCCCCGACATCGCCCACGCCCGCTCCAGCACGTTGCGCAGCTCGCGGACGTTGCCGGGCCAGGCGTGGCGCTCGAGCCGGAGCAGGTTGTCGCCCGCGATCGGCCCGGGCTCGACGCCGCGCGCCGCGTAGAACGCCGCGACCAGCGTCGGCAGATCCTCGAGGCGATCGCGCAGCGGCGGCAGCGCGACGTGGACGACGGCGAGCCGGTAGAACAGATCGAAGCGGAAGCCCTTGTCGGCGACCATGCGGGCCAGGTCGCGGTGGGTCGCGGCGACCACGCGGGTGTCGACGGCGACCGGCCGGTCGGCGCCCACCGGTTGCACGGTCTGGGCCTCGAGCGCGCGCAGCAGGCGCGCCTGCGCCGGCAGCGGCAGCTCGCCGAGCTCGTCGAGGAACAGCGTGCCGCCGGTGGCCTCGACGAAGGCGCCCTTGCGGTCGCGCTCGGCGCCGGTGAAGGCGCCGCGGACGTGGCCGAACAGGTGCGAGTCGATCAGGCTCTCGGGGATCGCCGAGCAGTCGACCACCACGAACGGCCCGTCGGCGCGGGTCGAGTGATCGTGGATCGCCCGCGCCGCCAGCTCCTTGCCGGTGCCCGACTCGCCCTCGATGAGGACCGTGGCGTCGCTGGGCGCGGCCAGCTCCAGCACCGCGAACAGCTCGCGCATCGCGACCGAGCGGCCGGCCATGGCGCCGAACCGATCGCGATCGCTGGGCGGCAGGCGCGGCGCCTCGCCGGCCGTGATGCGGACCACGACCGCGCCGAACCGCAGCGACGCCCCCGACGGCACCACGACCTCGGTGATCCGTGATCCCTGCCACCAGGTGCCGTTGGTCGAGCCCAGGTCCTTGACCCGCACGCCCTCCGGCGCCGAGCTCAGCTCGGCGTGGCGGCGCGACACCTGCGGATCGTCGATCACCAGGTCGCAGCCGTGGTGCGCCCCGACGACGATCGGCCGGGCGCCGAGCGCGAGCTGGGCGCCGCCGTCGCCCTGGACCTGGAGCTGCCAGCTGCGGATCGCGGTGCGGCCGCGCACCGAGGTGGTCGCCAGCCCCTCCTGGAGCACGGTCTTGCGGTCGAGGGTCACCGCTCGCAGGATACCGCAGCAGGTCGCCGAGATTGCGCGCCGGGGAAGGCAACCCGGCCTGCTACGATGTCGATCGTGACGCCGGGCCCCACCGTGCTGGTCCTCACCGCGGCCCTCGCCGCCGCGGCCTGCCACGATCCGACGATCGACGTCGTCGTCACCGTGCCCGACGCGCCCCGCGCCTACGCCGCCAACCTCGCGACCACGACGATCACGGTGCTGGCCCCCGAGGATCCCGACGTCACCTGCGACAGCCTCGCGTTCGGCGAGGTCGACGACGACGCGATCGCGCTGGCCAAGGTCACCGCGCTGACCTTGCGCCGCGACGGCGGCGCCGCGCAGCTCGCCGGGGTGCCGCGCCTCGGCCGCAAGCTGCTGCTCGCCGAGGGCCGCGGCAGCGACGGCACCGTCGTGGTCGCCGGCTGCGCCGAGGTCGACGACATCGACGAGGACGTCACCGTGACGATCGCGACCGAGCCGACCGTGACGATCAACGTCGCGGAGGTCGCCGCCGACGCCCCGGTGCCGGCGACCCTCGCGGTGACGATCGACGACGGCTTCGCGACGCCCATCGCGATCGCCGATCGCGAGGTCCGGTGGGACGTCTACGGCGCCGCCAGCGAGCACCTGCACGGCACGCCCGGCGCCGACCGCTCCGACGCTGACGGCCACGCGACCCTGACCCTGGCGACCCCGGCCGGCTACGGCCCGGCGTCGATCCAGCTGCGCGCCCGCTGGGCCCGGGTCCAGCCGGTGATCGCGCCGGCGTTCGAGGGCGCCGCGTTCCACGAGCGCAGCGTCAACCTCGCCTGCAGCGGGCTCGCCGACGACCAGCTGCAGGTCGCCGACGACGGCTGGCGCCTGCTCGGCCTCGCCGACGGCCGCTTCGCGCTGATCGGCCTGGCCCGCGACGCCACCCGCACCCGCCTCTACGTCGCGGCCTGGGACGGCAGCGACGCCGTCGACGCCTGCAGCGCCGACCTGCCCGGCGTCGAGAGCTACGCGATCCTCCACGCCACCAGCGCCGACCCGGTCGATCGCATCCTGATCGTGACCGACCACGAGTGGATCGAGACCGAGATCGTCGCCCAGGGCGCGGCCCTGAGCCTGTCCGAGCGGCGGCGCCTGACCTGGACCCAGACGCCGCTGCCCAACCCGCCGGTCGCGGTCGAGACCGTGCGCCGCTGCACCGGCGCCGGCGACGCCTACGTCGTGGTCCAGACCGCGGGCGGCGCGCTGCTGCCGTTCACCACCGCCGGCGCGCTGCAGAGCCAGACCTTCGTGACCGCGCTCAACGCCCGGGTCGCCGAGCTGCAGAGCGGCGCCCTGGTCCCGCACGTCGTCCGCTCCGGCTGCATCGCCCGCGGCGACGGCGAGCCGTCGCTGCCGGCGCTCATGCTCCAGGTCGGCCGCGGCGACGGCGACGCCGAGATCCTGCCGCGCTGGCTGGTGGTCGACGACCCGGTCGAGCACTTCACGCCGATCGAGGTCCCCAGCTTCGGCGCGGTCAACTTCACGCCGCCGGCGGTGGCCGAGCCGCTGCTGCTGGGCGGCGTCTTCGAGCCGTCGGGGGCGCGAGTGGTGCGGTGGCGACTGACGCCCGGCCAGGACGCGATCGAGCTGCGCGAGGACCACAGCGACGAGTCGGCGGGGCCGCCGTCGAGCGTCGTGCTCGGCGATCTCGACGGCGACGGCCTCGCCGACACCGTGTGGGGCCTGGTCGACGCCGTCCCCGGCGGCATCGAGGAGGCGCGGCTGCAGATCTCGATGGGGTGCGGCGCCGGCGCGGTGGCGCTCAACAGCCTGTCGCCGCGCACCGCCAGCGCGGTCGCCGCGGCGTTCCTGGTGCCCGAGCTCGACGGCTCGAACGACCTCGCGGTCGGGGGCTCGCGCAGCGCCCTGTTCGTGGACGCCGATGCGCGGTAGCGGCCGACGCGGGGTGGCCGCGGCGATCGTCGTGGCGATCGCCGTCGCCGGGACCGCCTGCGGCGGCGCCCAGCGCGACGCGCCGGCGGCGTCGACCACCGCGGCGGCCCCGGCCGACGCCGGGCCGCCGCCGGTCGATCGCGACGCGATGCGCGAGCTCGCCGACGGCATGCTCGAGGTGCTGCAGGCCATGGCCGAGGTCATGGACGCGCGGGCCGGCGACTGCGCCGCGATCGCCGTCGATCTGAAGCTGGTCTTCGACCAGGCGAGCACGATCTTCGACGCCGCCCGCGCCGCCGACGCCGATCCGGCGGCGCACGAGGTCCTGCTCGAGGAGATGGACCGCCACGCCGCCGAGGTCGCGCCGCTGCTCGATCGCATCGGCCCCGGCCTGACCGCGTGCCGGGACCACCCCGAGCTGATCGAGGTCATGGAGCACATGCCGGTCCTGTGACCGCCGCGTTGCCCCGGGCCGCCAGCCGTGCAAGAACCAGCGGGATGCATGCTCGCGTCAAGTCGGTGGTCGCCGTCGCGCTCGCGCTGATCCCGGCCGGCGCGTGCGGCCCGCGCCAGGTCGCCCCCGGCAACGGCGGCGCGGCCGGCACCGGCGCCGCGGTCGGCGCCGCCGCACCCGACGCCGGACCGCCGGCCCCCGACGCGCCGCTGCCGCTCGAGCGCGACATGCCGACGCTGGCGCGGCGCAGCGCCGACATGCTGGTCGCCCTCGGCGACGCCCTGGCCAGCGACGCCGACTGCGAGGCCCTCGCCGACGCGGCGTCGGCGGTGTTCACCGAGTACCGCGAGGTCCGGGTCGCCGCGGCGCTGGCCGAGGATCAGGGCCGCGGCGCCGCCCTCGACGCCGCGCTGGACGCCCACGCCGACCGGATCGCCGCCGCCGCGACCCGGATGCAGCCGACCCTGACCCGCTGCAGCCACGACGCCGAGTTCGTCGACGCGATGACCCCGTTCGACGTCCCCTGACCGTCGGCGCGCGCCGGCCGCCGATCGGCGCGGTCCACCGATCGTCGGCGCCGGTCGCGCGTATGATGTCGCATGCGCTCCTCCGCCGCGCCGCGCCGCCCGTTCGCTCCCGCCGCCGCCCTCGCCTGCGCGGTCGTCGCGCTGACCGCGCTGACCGCGCTGGCGGCGTGCAAGGCCAAGGACAGCGCCCGGCCGGCGCCGGCGGCCGGCACCGAGCGAGGCGCCTGCTATGGCAACGGCACCTGCAACGACGGCCTGGTCTGCCTCAGCGAGCTGTGCGTGCGCCCGCCCGGCGCCGACTGCGCCGCGGTCGCGACCAAGCTGGCGTCGATGATGCTCGGCAACTACGCGCCGCGCGACGAGCGCGACGCCTACCTCGCCGACACCCGCGCCGCGTGCGAGGCCGCGCACCTGACCAAGGAGGACGGCGCCTGCCTGCTGGACGCGCCGCACCGCAACGCGCTGGGCCGCTGCCCCCACCTCGTCGGGGTCGGCGACTGCGCCGCGATCGTCGCCAAGCTCCAGGCGCTCAAGCCGGCCGGCGCGGTCGACCAGTTCCGCGCCACCACCGCGGACCGCCTGGCGTCGCGGTGCAAGAACGAGATCCCGTCGAAGATCTTCGAGGCCTGCGTCCTGAAGGCGCAGACGATCGACGATCTCGATCGCTGCGCCTGGTAGCGCGCCGGCGCTACGGCGCGTGCAGGCGGGCGAGCTCGCGGCGCACCGCCTCGGCCTCGCCGCCGCGCCCGGCGGCGTCGAGCACCCGGGCCTCGAGGGCGAGCGCCGGCCCGATCACCGCGCCCCGCGAGGCGTCGAAGTGGCGGGGCCGGATGACCCGGTCGAGCCAGGCCAGCGCCGCGTCGGTGCCGCCGAGCGTGGCCTCGAGCCGGGCGCGCTCGAGCCACAGCGCCGGGTAGATGTGCGACGGCAGCACGCCGAAGTGCATCGCCTCGGGGGCGGTGGCGGCGCGGACCCGCGCCAGCGCCTCGGGGTCGTCGTGGCCGCGCACCGCCAGCAGGGTCCACATCGGCGACGCCTCGCCGAGCGGGAAGGCGTCGGCGCGCAGCGGCAGGCCGTCGAGCAGGTCGCGGGCGCCGCGCGCGAACGCGACCGCGCTGCGCACCGGGGCCTCGACCCGGGCCAGGTCCTGGCCGTCCATCGCGGCGGCGGCGCGGCGCACCAGCGACGCGTCGCCGGTCTCGAGCGCGAGCAGCGTGGCGTCGACGATGAGCTTGCCGAGCCGCGAGATCTTGCCGTCGTGCGGGAAGTCGGCGAGCGCCGACGACAGCAGCGCCGCGGCCTCGGCGTCGCGGCCGGCGTGGGCGAGCGCGCTGGCGACGTACTCGTCGTGCTTGAAGCGCTCCTCGATGGGCTCGTAGGCGGCGATCGCGCCGGCCGGGTCGCCGAGGAGCAGCCGCAGGTCGCCGCGGAACTGGTAGGCCTCGGCCTCGCGGCCGGGGTCGTCGGCGACCAGGCGCTCGAGCCGGGCCAGCGCGTCGCGGTAGCGGCGCTCGCCCGACATCATCTCGACCTCGAGCAGCTCGACCTTGGCGTCGGGGGGCGCCGCCGCGATCAGCGCGTCGACCCGGCGCCGCGCCTCGTCGACCTCGTCGAGGAACAGCAGGCGCTGCAGCAGGCCGTCGACCGCCGGCGTGAAGCCGGGGTGGTGGGCGAGGATGGCCTCGAACTCGGGGCGCGCCAGGTCGAAGCGATCGCCGAGGCGCCACAGCGTCGCCCGGGCCTGGTGGACGAGCAGGCCGTCGGCGGAGTCGGGCGCGATCGCGCCGACGACCGCGCCGAGCGCGTCGGCGCCGAGCTCGGGCTGGCCGCGCTCGACGGCGCGGGCCGCCGCGACCGCGGCGGCGGTGACCGGCGGCAGCGCCTTGCCCTCGAGCTCGCCGACCAGCGCGTAGGCGCGGCCGCGATCCTCGCCGAGCGCGAGCAGCAGGTCGCGGCCGGCGAGCTCGAGATCGTCGGGGGCGGCAGGCGGGCGCGGCGGGTCTCCTCGGCGGCGCCGGGCAGATCGCCGCGCAGCACCATCGCCTGCCAGGCGCCCGTCGGCGTCGCCGTCGAGGTCGCCAGCGCCACCGCGGCCGCGCGCCGCGCGCCACCGCGGGTCAGCACGACCGCGAGCGCGGCCGCGGCCGCCACCGCCGCGATCGCCGCCGCGACCAGCCAGGGCCAGCGCGGCCGCGTCGCCGCCGGCGCGGTCGTCATCGCGGCCGCTGGCGCGGTCGTCGCCGCGGGGCCGCGCCGGCCGGAGCCGACGACGACGACGACGACGGCGATGGCGATGGCGACGCCGGCGCCACCGTCACCGCCGACGCCACCGTCGCCGCGTCGGCCGTGCCGACGCCGCTGCTGCCCGCTGCCCGCTGCGACGCCACCGTCGCCGCCGACGCCACCGTCGCCGCGTCGACCGCGCCGCTGCCCCCGCCGCCGCCGCTGCCCGCTGCCGGCTGCGACGCCACCGTCGCCGCCGACGCCACCGCCGCCGCGTCCACCGGGCCGTCGCCGCCGCAGCCGCCCGCCGCCGGCTGCGACGCCACCGTCGCCGCCGACGCCACCGCGGCCGCGTCGACCGCCCGCTGCCGCCGCCGCTGCCCGGCGGCTGCGACGCCACCGTCGGCGCCGATGCGATCGCGCCGTCGTCGCCCGGCCCGGGGCCGGGCTCGGCGTCGGCGTCGGCGTCGCGCCAGCGGACGTCGTCGTCATCGTCGTCGAGCTCGATCGCGTCACCGAGGGCGCGGCGGAACCGCTCGGCGTCGGCGGGCCGCTCGTCGGGGCGCTTGGCCAGGGCCGCCAGGATGGCGGCGCGCACGCCCGGGCTGAGGTGGTCGAGGCGCTCGGCGTTGGGCGCGATCTCGAGGATCATCGCGACCAGCACGCTGTAGGCGTGGGCGAAGAACGGCGGCCGGCCACAGCCGGCCTCGTAGAGCATCGCGCCGACCGCGTACAGATCGGTCCGCGCGTCGATCTCCTCGCCGCGCGCCTGCTCCGGGGCCATGTACAGCGGCGTCCCCATGACCGCGCCGCTCTGGGTCAGCCGGCCCTCGACGTGCTCGCTGTGCGACAGCCCGAAGTCGAGGACCTTGACCCGGCCGTCGCGACACAGGAACACGTTCTCGGGCTTGATGTCGCGGTGGACGATGCCGGCCTGGTGCACCGCGCCCAGCGCGGCCAGCACGGCGCGCCCCAGCCGCACCAGCTCGCGCTCGGTGAGCGGGCCGCGCTGCAGCCGCTTGCGCAGGTTCTCGCCGGCGAGGCGCTCCATGACCAGGAACGGCAGGCCGTCGTCGGCGAAGCCGAGGTCGACGACGTCGACGACGCCCGGGTGGCCGGTCGCGGCCGCGGCCCGGGCCTCGCGCAGGAAGCGCTCGACCATCTGGCGGTCGGCGCTCATGTCGGCGGACAGGCGCTTCAGCGCGAAGCGCTTGTGCAGCAGCGTGTGCTCGACCTCGAAGACGTCGCCCATGCCGCCGCTGCCGAGGTGTGCGACGACCAGGTAGCGACCTGCGATCGTGGCGCCGGCCACCAGGGACGGCTGACTCGGGGCGGGCACGCCACGATGTTACCGCCGAGACTCGCCGGTGCGCGATCACTCGTGGTATGAGCGATCGTCGCGTCGCCGACGAGCGGCGCCCTCGGGATGACCACATGCGCCGCCCGACCCGCTCGCCGCAACGCCCGACCACCGCCGTCCGGGTGATCGTCATCGCCCTGCTGGCGATGCTGGCGGCGCCGCTCGTGGTCGCGGCCCAGGACGCCGGCCCGCCCGCGCCCGTCCCCGCGGCCCCCGGCCAGCCGCCGGTCCCCGGCGATCCCACGCCGGGCCCGCCGCTCGACGATCCCACCGGCGATCCCGAGCCCGGGCCGGTCCCCGGGCCGGTGGCCACCCCGGCGCCACCCGACGCCGGCGTCCCTGACGCCGCGCCGCCGCCGCCTCCCGACGCCGCGCCGCCCACGCCCGACGCGGCGCGCCCCGACGCAGCGCGCCCGACGCCACCGCCGTCGCGGCCGACGCCGGCGTCGCCGCGATCGCCGGCCCCGACGGCGCGCTCGACGCGTCCGACACCGCCGCGGCCCCGGCCGTCACCGACGCCCCGCGCGACGCCGGCCCCGCCGCCGACGCCGGCGTCGAGGCGTTGACCACCGACCTGCCGCCGGTCGACACCACGCCCACCGATCCCGGCCGCGGCGCCCGCGCCATCATCAAGCTGGTCATCGGCCTGACCGCGCTGATGGTCCTGGCCTACCTCGGCGGCAACCGCAAGGTGGTGCGGCTGCAGGAGCGCCTCGGCATCTCCGGCGTGATCGCCGCCGGCTTCCCGTTCATCGCGCTCGGCGTCATCGTCGCGCAGCCCGGGGTCGGCGTCCTCACCGGCGACGTCCTGCACAAGATGCAGCCGCTGCTGCACTTCGGCCTCGGCTGGCTCGGCTTCATCATCGGCGCCCAGCTCGACGTCCGGCTCCTCGATCGCGTCCCCGCCGGCACCGCGTACCTCATCCTGGTCGAGGCGCTGGCCCCGTTCGCCGCCACCGCGGCGGCGTGCGGCGCCGCGATGCTGGCGCTCGGCGGCGCCAAGTGGAGCGACTCCGCGTTCTGGCGCGACCTGATCATCCTGGGCACCGCGGCGGCGATGACCGCGCCGCGCCGCTTCCGCGGCTTCGCCAACCGGACCTGGCGCGAGGGCCGCAGCGTCGACCACCTGCTGGCCCAGCTCGACGAGATCGTCGGCGTCGTCGGCTTGCTGTTCGTCGCCGCGTTCTTCCGCCCCGACCTGCAGGCGGGCTGGCAGCTCCCCGGCACCGCCTGGGTGTTCGTCTCGATCGGTCTGGGCGTCGTGATCGGCGTGCTGATCTTCGCGATGGTCCGGGTGCCGCGCTCCAACGCCGAGTTCCTGGCGGTGGTCCTGGGCTCGATCGCGTTCGGCTCGGGCCTGGCCGGCTACCTGTTCCTGTCGCCCCTGGCGGTGTGCTTCATCGCCGGCGCCCTGGTCACCAACTTCCCCTGCGATCAGCGCGACAGCATCTTCAAGATCCTCAACCAGCTCGAGCGCCCCATCCACCTGCTGTTCCTGATCGTCGCCGGCGCGACCTGGAAGATCTTCGACGCCCGGGCCTGGGCGCTGGTGCCGCTGTTCGTGGTGGCCCGCATCCTCGGCAAGTGGCTCGGCATCTTCACCGCCGAGCGCACCGTCGGCGGCCAGCTGCCCCAGGGCTACGCCGACCACCGCGCCCTGGTGACGCCGCTGTCGGCGCTGTCGATCGCGCTGGTCATCAACGCCCGCGGCGTCGGCGGCCCCGAGACCACGTGGATCACCACGGTCGTGATCGGCGCCGCCGTGCTCAACGAGATCCTGGTGTCGATCACGGCGCCGCCGCGACCGGCCCGGGCCGCGACGCCGGCGCCGATCCTGCGCGCCCCCACCGCCTCGCTCGTGCCCGCGCCCGGCATGCCCGGCGCCGACGGCGTCCCGGTCGACGATCTCGACGACGACGACGACCTGTCCGAGCCCACCGACGTCGCCCACGACGGCGGCCCGGTGTACCGCGACGACGACGCGGACGACGACGACGCGGACGACGACGACCACGGCCGCGGCGGGCCGGCCGGCCCGGCCGGCCCGGGAGGGGCGCGATGATCCCCATCCTGCTGCTGCTCGCGCTCGGCGGCCTGATGCACGCCGCCGGCACGTTCGCGGCGTCGAGCGCGACCCTGGCCGGCCCGGAGCTGGCGTTCGGCTTCCTGCTCTTGACCGCGTACTTCGCGGGCAGCCTGGTGGCCCGGATGTCGATGCCGCGCCTGACCGGCTACATCATCGCCGGCATCGTCGTCGGGCCGTTCGCGCTGCGCCTGGTCGAGCAGCAGCAGACCGGCGAGCTGCGCATGGTCGGCGACGTCGCCACCGCGATCATCGCGCTGACCGGCGGCGCCGAGCTCGAGCTCAAGTCGATCCGGCCGCTGTTCAAGTCGATCCGCGCGATGACCTTCTACGCCGTGATCGGCTCGATGGTGGTCGTCGCCGGCACGCTGCTGGTGATCCGGCCGCTGATCCCGTTCCTCGACGCGCTGCCGCTGACCCAGGCCGCGGCGGTGAGCGGCGCCCTCGGCGTCGCCTTCGCCGCGCAGTCGCCCGCGGTGGTCATGGCGCTGATCGGCGAGACCCGCGCCGCCGGCGTCCTGACCCAGACGATCCTGTCGGTCGTCGTCATCGCCGACCTCGTCGTCGTCGTCCTCTACGGCATCGCGTCGGCGGCGGCCACCGCGGTGGTCAGCGGCCAGGCCGACCTGGCGCGCACGATCGGCGGCATCGCCTGGGAGATCCTGGGCTCGATCGGCATCGGCATCTTCGTCGGCATCGCGATCGAGCGGTTCCTGCTGTACGTCAACCGCGGCGTCGGCCTGTTCGCGGTCATGGTGTGCTTCGTGGTCGCCGAGGTCGGCGCCGCGGTCCACCTCGACCCGCTGGTGATCATGCTGACCGCGGGCATCTACCTGCAGAACTTCTCGAAGGCCGACGCCCACCACCTGATCGACGGCTTCGACGCCGCGTCGCTGCCGGTCTACCTGGTGTTCTTCGCCCTCGCCGGCGCCAAGCTCGACCTCGGCGTGGTCCGCCAGCTCGCGCTGCCGGTCGCGCTGGTCGCCACCGCCCGCGCCGCCGCGTTCTGGGCCGGCTCCAAGGTCGCGGCCCGCCGCGCCGGGGCGTCGCCGGCGGTCGCCCGCTACGCCTGGCTGGGCCTGGTGCCCCAGGCCGGCCTGGCGCTCGCGCTCGCCGAGCTGATGCGGCGCACGTTCCACGACTTCGGCGACAAGGCGTTCGCGCTGGTGCTCGGCGTCGTCGGCGTCAACCAGATGATCTCGCCGATCCTGCTGCGCATCGCGATCCTGCGCAGTGGCGAGGCCGGCAAGCGCGAGGCCCACGACTTCGCCGACGGCGACGCCGCCCCGGCGGGGCCGCCGCCGTGACGGCGCGGCGCCCGCGCGTCCCCGGCGTCGCGCTCGCGGCCGCGCTGGCGATGGCCGCGGCGCCCGGCTGTCGCAAGCGCGCGGCGCCGACCGTCGACGACGCCGGCGTGCCGTTCGCGGTGGCGCCGGCCGACGCCGCGGCCGGCTGGCGCCACATCGAGGCGCTCGCCGGGCCCCGCGCCTTCGCCGGCGACGACACCGCGCTGGTCGCCGCGCTCGCCGTCGTCGCCGACGACGGCGACGCGCTCGAGACCTACTACCGCGCGGTCGACGCCGGGCGGCCGCCCGAGGCCCCGCCGGCGTCGCTGGCCGCGGTCGCGGCCGACCTCGCGACCTGGGCCGACGCCTCGGGGAGCCTGCCGGACCGCGAGCTCGACGACCTGGACGACGGCATCG
Source organism: Kofleriaceae bacterium (assembly GCA_020633495.1). Classification (GTDB taxonomy): domain Bacteria; phylum Myxococcota_A; class Polyangia; order Haliangiales; family Haliangiaceae; genus WYBA01. Next base: position 283,249 of record JACKDR010000009.1, read on the forward strand.
CGACGCACGCCCGCGACGCGCTCGCGCTGTTCCGCGCCGGCCGCGCCGTGCTGGCAGGGACCGGCCGCGACGCGCCGGATGGCGTCGGCGACGTGCTGTACCTGGCGGCCCGCATGCGGATCGAGGGCCGGTCGCTGCTGGTCGTGACCGTCGGCCTGGAGCTGGCGCGTTCGGCCGCCGACCGGGCGGCCGCCCTCGGCGTCGACCTGCCCGCCCTCGACGACCTGGCCCCGCGGGACGCCGACGTCGTGCACGCCCTGGCGGCCGAGGCGCTGTTCTCGCGGGCGCTGATCGCCGCCGACCGCGCCGGCGCCGCGCCGAGCCTGAGCGCCGCCGACGCCGCGGCGCTCGACGCCGGCTGGCGGGTCGCGCTCGACGGCGCGACCCTCGACGATCCTCGCGACCAGGTCCTCGAGCGCGTGCGCCGTGCCGGCGCCATGCCGGCGGTGCGGCGGGTCAAGACGCTCGACCTCGGCGGCATGCGCAGCACGCTCGCCCGCGCCTACCAGGCCATCGACGCCTACCGCGACGCCGCCGCCAGGGCCCGCGCGGCCGCGGCCCCCTGATCGCGACGACGCCGCGCCGCCGCCTCCACCGTCAGTCGCGCTCGAGCTCGGCCTTGACCGTCATCATCTCGGCGCGCTCGGCGTCCGACACCTCGGGGTAGGCGATGTCGAGCCGATCGAGGGTGCGGACGATGATCTCCGACACCGTGCGGCGCATGTACGGCTTGTCGTCGGCGGGGATCGCGTACCACGGCGCCCACGGCCGCGACGTCTCGCGCATCGCGTGCTGGTAGGCGTCCATGTACTTGTCCCAGTCCTTGCGGACCTCGACGTCGCCGGCCGAGAACTTCCAGTTGCCGCTGCGATCCTCGATGCGGTCGAGGAAGCGCCGCTTCTGCTCCTTCTTCGACACGTTGAGGAAGAACTTGAGCACGACGGTGCCGTTGCGGGCCCAGTGGCGCTCGGCGTCGCGGATCGAGTCGTAGCGCTCGGCCCACAGCGCGTCGAGCGGCTCCGGCACCCGCGGCAGGCGCTGGCCGGCGAGGTAGCCGGGGTTGACGCGCACCACCAGCACCTCCTCGTAGTGGCTGCGGTTGAAGATGCCGATGCGGCCACGCTCGGGCAGGTTGCGCCAGCACCGCCACAGGAAGTCGTGGTCGAGCTCCTCCGCCGACGGCGCCTTGAACGAGAACACCTGGCAGCCGGCCGGGTTGACGCCGCTCATCACCGCCTTGATCGTGCCGTCCTTGCCGGCGGCGTCCATGGCCTGGAAGATCAGCAGGACGGCGTAGCGATCCTGCGCGTACAGCTTGGCCTGGAGCTTCTGCAGCTTCGCGGTCTCCTCCTCCAGCGCCTCCTTGTTGTCCTTCTTGCCGGGCGCGTCGTCGGGAGGATCGGTGGGCAGGTCGGCGAGCCGCACGCTGCCGTCGAACGGCACCAGGTACGGGCTGGCCACGGGCTCGAACAGGATCGGCTTCATGCGATCCACCCTACCGCCGCCGCCCGCGGCCTCGCGCTCGACTCCGGACCCGAAGCCATCTCTGTGACATTTTCGACTCACCGGGATGAAACGACGGTGTCATCGCGCCTACACCACCCGACCTTGCTAAGGTCCGCGCCATGAGCACGGAGACGGAGAAGGAGCACGACAAGCTGGGGCCGCTCACCACCGCGCCGGTGGCCCCGGGCCTGCCCCTGGGCGAGGACGACCACCTGCGCGCCGCCGTGGTCGGCGCGTTCCGCGGCGCGCTCGCCGCGGCCCGCGACGCGACCGCGCGCCCGGATCTCGACGAGGCGGTCCACGAGGCGCGCAAGGCGCTGCGCCGGTGCCGCGCCGTGGTCCGGATGGTCGCCGACGCCCTGCCCCGCGACGATCGCCGCGAGCTGAGCCGCGCGCTGATGGCCGCGCGCCGCACGCTGTCGGCCGCGCGCGACCTCGCGGTCGTGCCGGGCACGCTCGCCGACCTGCCGCTCGACGACGCCCACCGCGCCACCGCCGACGCGATCGTCGCGTCGGCCCGCGCCGCCGGGCCGACGCCCGACGACACCCGCGCCCAGCTGGCCGACGCGGTCGCGCAGGTCGCGCCGCTGGGCGACGTCATGGCCGCCGCGCTCGCGACCACGCTCGACGACGACCTGCTGGTCGACGGCGCCGCCGCGACCTACCGGCGGGCGCGCCGCCGCCTGCGCAAGGGCGGCCGGTCGCGGTCGTCGTTCCACGACTTCCGCAAGCGCAGCAAGGAGCTGACCTACCAGCTCGACCTGCTGGCGGCCGGCGTCGACGGCCGCACCGCGGCGCTGCGCCGCGACCTGGTCGACCTCGGCGACGAGCTCGGCCTGGTGGTCGACGTCATCATGGCGCGCCGGTTCCTCGCCGGCCACGGCGCCGACGTCGACCCCGACGCCCTCGACGCCCTGCTCGACGCCGTCGACGAGGTGCTGGCGTCCCGGATCAAGACCGCGCGGCGCCGCGCCCGCGACGTCTTCGCGCGGACCACGCGCCGCTACGCCCGCAAGGTCGGCAAGGCGGTCCGGCGCGACCACGCGCCCGCCGAGGCCGCGCCGGCGCCGGACCCGGCCGCCGACGAGGACGCCGCCGACGCCGACGACGCGCCGGCGCCGGCGACCGCCCGAGCGACGGCGGCGACGCGCGGCCGCGCACGCCGCCCATCGCGCAGGCGTAGCGCCCGGGCCGACGACCAGCTGTGCTACGGTGCGCGCCGCGCTCACGGCGCGCATCGTGGTTTTCGGAGCCCCGCTCCCAGCTGTCTCGGAGGTTCGCACATGGCCAAGCTCCTCATCATCGGCGCCGGTGGCGTCGGCGGCGTCGTCGCCCACAAGGCGGCGATGGCGCACGACGTCTTCGACGAGGTCGTCCTCGCCAGCCGCACCCTGTCGCGGTGCGAGCACATCCAGGGTCAGATCAAGGAGCTGCAAGGCCGCGACATCCGGGTCGCCCAGGTCGACGCCGACGACGTCGCGCAGACCGTCAAGCTGCTCGAGGCCGAGCGCCCCGACCTGCTGCTCAACGTCGCGCTGCCGTACCAGGACCTGCCGCTGATGGACGCCTGCCTCGAGGCCGGGGTCCCCTACCTCGACACCGCCAACTACGAGCCGCCCGACGTCGCCAAGTTCGAGTACAGCTGGCAGTGGGCGTACCAGGACCGGTTCCGCGAGCGCGGCCTGATGGCGCTGCTCGGCTCCGGCTTCGACCCCGGCGTCACCAACGTCTACTGCGCGTACGCCCAGAAGCACCTGTTCGACACGATCGAGTACGTCGACATCGTCGACTGCAACGGCGGCTCGCACGGCAAGGCGTTCGCGACCAACTTCAACCCCGAGATCAACATCCGCGAGATCACCGCGCGCGGCCGCTACTGGGAGGAGGGCTCCTGGAAGGAGACCGACCCGCTGAGCGTGTCGATGATGTTCGACTACCCGGGCGTCGGCGAGCGCCGCAGCTTCCTCCTCTATCACGAGGAGCTCGAGTCGCTGGCCAAGAACATCAAGGGCCTCAAGCGCATCCGCTTCTGGATGACCTTCGGCGAGGCCTACCTGCAGCACCTCCGCGTCCTCGAGAACGTCGGCATGACCCGCATCGACGAGGTCGACTACGGCGGTCACAAGGTGGTGCCGATCAAGTTCCTCAAGGCGCTGCTGCCCGACCCGGCGTCGCTCGCCGAGGGCTACACCGGCCTGACCTCGATCGGCTGCCTGATCGAGGGCATCAAGGACGGCAAGCGCCGCAAGGTCCTCATCTACAACACGTGCGACCACGCCGCGTGCTACCGCGAGGTCCGCGCCCAGGCGGTGTCGTACACCACCGGCGTGCCGGCGGTGACCGGCGCCGTCATGATGGTCACCGGCAAGTGGAAGCAGCCCGGCGTCTGGAACATGGAGCAGCTCGATCCCGACCCGTTCCTCGAGGACGTGGCGGCGCGCGGCCTGCCCTGGCACGTCGAGGAGCGCTAGGTGAGCGCCGGCGCGGGCCTGGGCGCCGAGGTCGCGGCGCGCGTGCTGGCGTCGAGCGGCGGCGACGGCTCGACCCTCGAGACGCCGTGCTTCGTCACCGACCTCGGCGCGCTCGAGCACAACCTCGCGCTGCTCGGTGACATCCAGCGCCGCGCCGGCTGCAAGATCCTGCTGGCCCTCAAGGGCTTCGCGCAGTGGTCGACGTTCCCGCTGGTGCGCCGCTACCTCAGCGGCGCGACCTCGAGCTCGTGCCACGAGGCGCGGCTGGCCCGCGAGGAGCTCGGCGGCGAGGTCCACGCCTACGCGCCGGCGTACTCCGACGACGACATCCGCGAGATGGTCACGCTCGCCGACCACCTGGTCTTCAACTCGCCGGCGCAGTGGCACCGCCACCGGCCGGCGATCGAGCAGGCGCGGCGCGCCGGCCGCGAGCTGTCGTGCGGGCTGCGCTGCAACCCCGAGCACCGCGAGGTCGAGGTCGAGCTCTACGACCCGGCGGCGCCGCGGTCGCGCCTCGGCACCACCCGCGCCAACGTCACCGCCGACGACGTCGCCGGCCTCGACGGCCTGCACTTCCACACCCTGTGCGAGCTGGGCAGCGACGCGCTCGAGCGCACGCTGGCCGCGTTCGAGGCCAGGTTCGGCGATCTGATCCCGGGCCGGCGCTGGGTCAACTTCGGCGGCGGCCACCACATCACCCGCCCCGACTACGACGTCGAGCGGCTGATCCGCCTGGTGATCGCGTTCCGCGAGCGCTGGGGCGTCGAGGTCTACCTCGAGCCCGGCGAGGCCATCGGCCTGGGCACCGGCGTGCTGGTGGCGTCGGTGATGGACGTCTTCGACAACGGCGGCCCGATCGCGATCCTCGACACCTCGGCGACCGCGCACATGCCCGACGTCCTGGAGATGCCGTACCGGCCGGTGATCGTCGGCGGCGGCGAGCCGGGCGAGCGCGCCCACACCTACCGGCTCGGCGGCCTGACCTGCCTGTCGGGGGACGTCATCGGTGACTACAGCTTCGACCAGCCGCTGGCGCCCGGCGACCGGCTGGTCTTCCTCGACATGGCCCACTACACGATGGTCAAGACCACGACCTTCAACGGCGTGCGCCTGCCGTCGATCGCGACCCACGACCCGGCGACCGGCCGGATCGAGGTGGTCCGGCGCTTCGGCTACCGCGACTACCGCGACCGCCTGTCCTGACCTATGCTGGTGGGGATGTCGCGCCGCGCCGGGATGCTGATCGCCGCCGTCGCCGGGCTGGGCCTGGGCGGCGCCGCCACCGGCTGCGGCGGCCACGCCGGCGACGTCGGGCCGGCCTGGCCCAAGAGCGCCGGCCACGTCGTCCCCGATTCGTGGGAGGACGACGGCGGCGAGTCGCTGGCGCCGCACCAGGCCGCCGCGGTCGCCGCGGTCGAGGCGTCGGCGGACGAGCCGGTCGAGGCCGAGGACCCGATCGAGATCGACGACGTCCCGGCGGTGGACGACGACGCCCCGGTCGACGACGACGACGGCGCGGTCGACGACGTGTACATCCCCGACGAGACGATCATCATCGAGGGCGACCTGCCGCCCGACGACGACGACGGCGACGAGCCGTAGCGCCCGCGGCTACGCGCCGCGCTCGGCGCCGCGGCGGTGGTAGAGGTACGAGGCGCCGATCATCAGCGTGCCCAGGGCCAGGAACGACAGCACGCGGTACATGCGGTGGACGCTGGCCAGGTCGACCATCACCAGCTTGGCCGCGGTGACGCCGAACAGCGCGAGGCCGGCGAGGCGCAGCAGGCGCAGCCGCCAGCGGAAGCCGACGACGATCAGCGCGCCGGCGTAGCAGGCCCACGCCACCGACAGCCCGGTCTGGGCCCGCCAGGTCGCGGTGCCGTCGGTCGCGCCGGCGTCGATCGCGGTGGCGCGCAGGTGGTGCCACAGGTCGAGGCTGATCGCGGCGCCGAGCAGCGCGACCGCGCCCAGGGTGGCGAGCTCGGCGAAGCCGCGATCGCGCGCCGCGGGATCGCGGTCGCGGCGCAGGAGCCAGGCGCACGCCGCCGCCGACGCCGCCACCAGCGCCATGCCGGCGAAGCCGGGGTTGAGGAACAGCGCCCCGGTGGCGGCGACGTCGTCGTCGACCAGGCGGAGCGCGGCGAGGCCGAGCACGATCAGGCCGGCGAGCCGGACCGGGCGGTACCGGTAGTGGAAGCCGAGGGCGATCAGCACCGGGGCCTCGATCGCCCAGGCGTGGAAGACGCCGTGGTCGCGCAGGTGCAGCGGCACCGCGAGGGTGACGAAGCCGACCGCGAGGGTGACGAAGCCGAGCAGCGCGCGTGGATCGTCGGGCAGGCGCCGGCGCACCAGGTGCCCGAGCGTGAGGTAGGCGGCGCCCAGGGCCAGGGCGACGACGCCGGCGCGGTGGCCGCCGCCGACGACGTCGTGGACGATCGCGAACGCGACCAGCGCGTTGCCGACCGCGACCAGCAGGCGCTCGCCGGTGACCGGGACGCCGCGGCGCAGGTGGTAGGCGTAGGGGACGATCGCGAAGATCGCCCACAGCACGGTCAGCCACAGCAGCGTCGGCGCGACGACGATCGGCCGCGGCGCGGTGACGTACCAGGCGACGAACAGCGCCCACGTGCCGATCGCGGCGACCGCGTCGAGGATCCGCCAGCCGCGGTACCACGCGATCGCGAGGACGCCGAGGTCGAGGACGGTGAGGTAGCCGAACAGCGCGTCGCGGACCGGCGCGCCGGTGGCGACCATGACCGGCGTGGCCAGGCCGCCGAGCACGGCGAGCAGCGCGATCGGCAGCGCGTCGTGGCGGATCGCCAGCGCCGCGCCGGTGGCGGTGACGCCGATCAGCAGCGCGAACGCGATCGGCTGCGGGTAGAGATGATAGAGGCTGGCGCCGGCCCAGATCGCGGCGTACAGCATCGCGAGGCCGGCGCCGACCAGCCCCTGGCCGAGCGCGCGCATCGTGCCGGCGAGGCCGCGATGACCGGCGCCGAGCAGCGCCAGGCCCAGCGCCGCGGCGCCGACGGTGCGAGCGCGGCCGCCGATCCGAGTGAGGATGCCGAGCCAGCCCTCACCGGCGGCGAGCTGCAGGAACAGCGCGACCGCGACGAACAGCGCCAGCGCGCCGGCCCAGGTGGTCCAGCGCCGGCCGATGTGCTGCTCGAGGCCGGCCCAGCCGCCGGGTGACGGCGGCGGTGTCGCCGGTGACGGTGACGTCGTCGGTGACGGCGGTGACGGCGGCGGCGGCGGCGGCGGTAGCGGCGGCGTCACCAGCGCGGGCACCAGCGCGAGCTGTGGCGAGGGCGGGGGCTGCGGCGGCGCGGCCGCGGCGACCGGTACGCTCGAAGGATCGGCGACGTTGGCCCGCGACGCGCGCCACGGATCGGGTGTGGCGTTCGCGACACGCCCCTCCAGCGCTGACAGCCGATGCGACAGCTCGGCGAGCCGCATCGAGGTCGAGAGGCTGGTCAGCACCGCCACCAGCGTGATCGCGCCCAGGACGACGAGGATCCCCAGCATCGCGCACGGAAGGAGGCAACCCGCGTGCCTCGCGCGTTCACCAGCCGTCGCGCGGGCAACGTCGCGGGGTTATCCGCGCCGCGGGTGTCGGAACCTGACGAACGCTCGACACCTGTGACCGACGCCGCGCGCGGCGGCAACCCGCCCCACGATCGACGTCGCGGCGCCCGCCCCCTCGACTCCGCCCGAGCGGCGAAGCCGCTCGGGCTCCGCTCCTAACGAACAGCTGGGCCAGGCCGCTGATCTTGCGTGGCGCAGCGATCGGTTGACCGCTGGTGTGGGCCTGACAGCACTCACCCCGAGCGGAGGGGGAGGTGCGCAGCACCGACCCCGGAGTCGAGGGGGCGGGCACCGGTGCACCGCCGAGACCGCACCGATCCACGCCCTCTCGACTACGCCCTCGCGGCTGCGCCGCTCGGGCTCCGCTCGAGGTGAGCGAACCATGTCGACCAGGCGACCTGACCCGGTTCGTCTTGCGGCAAATCTCCGACGGCCGTCGGTCGAGCGCTCGGGGTGAGCGTTGCGACCGCCGGGCCGTGCCGCCGGCTCGCTCACCCCGAGCGAAGGGGGAGGTGCGCCGCACCGACCCCGGAGTCGAGGGGGCGGGCCGCGGCGCTCAGCCCTCGACGACGAAGACGCAGCTGGTGGTGCCGCTGCCGCCGATGTTCAGCGTCGCGACCCGACGCGCGTTGTCGATCTGGTACTTGCCGGCGCGGCCGGTGACCTGCAGCGTCGCGTCGAGCACCTGGCGGACGCCGGTGGCGCCGACCGGGTGGCCGGCGCCGATCAGGCCGCCCGAGGCGTTGATCGGCAGCTTGCCGCCGAAGTCGATCACGCCGTCCTCGATCGCCTTCCACGACTCGCCGGGCGCGGTCAGGCCGAAGTGATCGATCGCCATGTACTCGGAGGTCGTGAAGCAGTCGTGGGTCTCGATGCCGTCGAGCGCCCAGCAGTCGGCGATGCCGGCGCGCTGGTAGGCGTCGAGGATCGCCTGGCGGGTGTGCGGCAGGACGTACGGATCGCCGGCGCTGGCCGCGACCTTGTCGTCGAAGCGCAGCGGCGCGGTGCGGTGGCCCCAGCCGGCCAGGCGCGCGGTGTGGTCGAGCTGGACGCCGCGGCGCGCCGCCCACGCCTCGGCGAACTCGGGCGACGCCAGGATGACGCCGACCGCGCCGTCGGTGACCTGCGAGCAGTCGCTGATCTTGATGCGCCCGCCGATCGCGGCGTTGTAGTCGCCGGTGCCGCAGGCGTGGGCCTCGCTCATGTACCAGGTGCGGGTCTGGGCCCGCGGGTTGCGCTTGGCGTTGGCGTAGTTGACCGCCGAGATGTGGGCGAGGTGCTCGTCCTTGAGGCCGTAGCGGCGGTCGTACTCGTCGCCGAGCTTGCCGAACAGCTTGGGGAACGGGAACTCGATGCCCTTGGCCTCGGCCTCGTACCAGGCCGCGGTGCCCAGGAAGTCGCCACCGACCGCCGGGTTGACGGTCTTCATCTGCTCGACGCCGACCACCAGCGCGCAGTCGTAGCGGCCGGCCTCGATCTCGGCCGACGCCGCCAGCAGCGCGATCGAGCCCGACGCGCACGCGGCCTCGTGGCGGCCGGTCGGCAGGCCCGCGAACGCGGGGTCGCAGTCGACCAGGAACGCGCCCAGGTGGCCCTGCATCGCGTAGAGCTCGGCGGCGAAGTTGCCGACGTGGCCGACCTGGACCTCGCGGCCCTCGACGCCGGTCGCGGCCAGCGTGCCCTCGACGGCCTCGCGGATCATCGCCGAGATGTGCTTGCCCTCCTTGGTCCAGTTGCGGGCGAAGTCGGTCTGGTAACCACCCAGGATGTAGACGGGTCGGGTCATCGGGGTCTCCTTCACGCGGCGAGGGTGGAAGCGACGAAGAAGCGACCGCGGTCGACCTCGGGCTCGTCGAAGAGGTGGAGGTTGCGCTCGGCGGCCTCGAGGACCACGCGCGGCACCGGCAGCCCGGCGCGCTCGAGCAGCGCCACCGTGCGGCGCGCGCCGATCGCGTCGACCAGCACCGACGGCGGCGCCCAGTTGAAGCCGAAGCCCATGATGCGGTCGACGTCGCGGGCGCGCTCGACGACCTCGCCGACCCGGTTGAGGCCGTAGCTGACGTAGCCGAGGATGACCTTGCGCATCAGCTCGGCGGCGGGCCCCTGGGCCTCGCACATCGCGTCCATCGCGACGCCGTAGCGGCCGACGCGGATCGCGGCGTTCATCGCGGCGACGAACGGCGGCAGCGCGACCGCGACGTCGGCGAGCGGCCGGTAGCTGCCGGTCGCGGGATCGAGGACGAGGCGGACCGCGTCCTTGCCCTTGCCGTCGGTGCGGAAGAAGCCGCCCTTGTCGCGGGTCTTGTTGCCGAGGTGGCCGGCGTCGATCAGGCGCTGCATGTACGCGGGCAGCGCGAACGCGGCGTGGGCCTCGTCGGCGGTGTGGGCGTGCAGGTTGTCGACGATCGCCTTGTGGACGTCCCAGCCGACGAAGTCGATCGTCGCCAGCGGCGCCATCGCGCGGCCGGTGTGCGGCCCGATCAGCGCGTCGATGAAGGCCGGGCCGTGCTCCTCGGCGAGCTGCGCCACCTCGTTGAGGACCTTGAAGCCGACCCGGTTGCCGCAGAACGCCGGGGTGTCGCTGGTCTCGATGACCTCGCGGCCGAGCGGGCCGTCGAGCAGGGCGCGGACCTCGGCGAGCACCGCCGGCGCGGTGCCGGCGTGCGGGATCAGCTCGCAGCCGACGATGACGTTGGGCGGGTTGAAGAAGTGGATGCCGAGGAACGCCTTGCGGAAGCCGTCGCTGCAGCCCTCGCACATCGCGGCGATCGACAGGCCCGACGACACCGTCGCGACGATCGCGTCGGCCTTGCGGACCGCGTCGACGCGGCCGAAGAACTCGCGCTTGATCGCGAGCTCCTCGGCGACCGCCTCGAAGACCAGGTCGGCGTCGGCGACCTCGCGCTCGAGGTCGTCGTAGCCGCCGGTGGTGATGAACGCCGACACCGCGGTCGACTTGAGCATCTTCTCGGCGCGGGCCCGGCCGGCCTCGGCCTTGTCGCGGGTCCGCGCCAGGAACACGGTCGGGATGCCGGCCCCCGCGAACACCGCGCCGCTGCCCGAGCCCATGGCCCCGTTGGCCCCCAGCACGACGACTTTCCGGATCGTTCTCGCCATCCGTCCATCTCGGGGAAAGCGAGCGGTCCTGTCAATATGTAAATCCTGGACCGACCTTGTCAACTAGCTGTCAAGACAAGGGTATTTATCCGGATAACGCAACGAGTCAGGGGATCTAGACGCGCCGCGAGGCGCCGCGTCGTTGCCCGGTGAAAACGTCCCGGGCCCGGGTCGGCGCCGGCGCCGGCGCCGGCAGCGCCTGCACGCCCGGGAGCGCGGTGACGGTGGCGGCCGCCGCGGCCCGGGCCCGGGTCGCCAGCAGGTCGATCATCGCGCCCGCGATGTCGACGCCGGTGGCCGCCTCGATGCCCTCGAGCCCGGGCGACGCGTTGACCTCGATGACGCGCGGCCCGTCCTCGGTCTCCAGCAGATCGACGCCGGCGACCTCGAGCCCGAGCAGCCGGGTCGCCCGCACCGCCGCGTCGGCGTAGCGGGGCTCGAGCCGCGCCGCCTCGGTGCGACCGCCGCGGTGGACGTTGGCGCGGAACTCGCCGGGGCGCGCGATCCGGCGCATCGCCGCCACCACCCGATCGCCGACCACGAACGCGCGCAGGTCGCGGCCGCGCGCCTCGGCGACGAACCGCTGCAGCAGCACGTTCTGCCGGGCCAGCTGCAGGGTCTCGAGGATCGCCTGCACGCTCTCGACGGTCTCGGCGAGGATGACCCCGACGCCCTGGGTGCCCTCGAGCACCTTGATGACCGCGGGCGTGCCGCCGATCGCGGCGAGCGCCTCGTGGACGCGGCTGGCGTCGCGGACGAACACCGTCGGCGGGAAGCCGATGTCGTGGCGGCTGAACAGCTGGATCGTGCGCAGCTTGTCGCGCGCGACGCCGATCGCCTGCGACGACGCCAGCGTGTAGACCTCCATCTCCTCGAACTGGCGCACCACCGCGCAGCCGAAGAACGAGATCGAGGCGCCGATGCGCGGCACGATCGCGTCGTAGCGGCTCAGCGGCCGGCCCTGGTAGAGCAGCGCCGGGCGGTGCTGCTCGACCACCAGCGCGAAGCCGAGGGTGTCGAGGACCCGCACCTCGTGGCCGCGCTGGACCGCGGCCTCGCGCAGCCGCCGGGAGCTGTACAGACGAGGTCCACGCGACAGGATGGCGATCTTCATCGAGGATCCTCTACGGGGGCGGCGAGCCCCGCGGCCGGGTGAGCACGTAGCGACGTGACGGATCGACCAGGATCCCGACGAGCGCGGTGCGGCCCACCAGCATGCGGTGGAGCAGCTTGCCTCGATCGACGAGGGTCACCTCGATCTCACGCAGGATCGGGCCCAGACGCAAGGGCGTCGTGACGACCCAGCGCGTCGATCGACCATGCGACGAGCGAACCGTGGTCCGCCGCACCACCGGCGCGGACACCGTGACCCGCCGGTCCGACCGGCGCGACGTCACGACCTCGAAGGTGACGTGGCCGGGCGCGGTCTCCTCGACCGCGGCGACGTGCAGGGCGCTGGTCCGGGCCCCGGTGTCGAGCTTGGCGCGCAGCCGGGTGATGCCCCAGGCGGGCAGATCCACCAGCTCCCGCCACCCCGCCGTCACCATCGCGGCGCTATTCGGCGACCTGGTAGCCGAGCGCGGCGATGCGCGGCCCGGCCAGCGCGCGGGCGTCCTGGTCGGGCGCCGACGCGATCTTGACGGTGCCGCCGGCGAGGTCGACCTCGACGTCGTAGATGCCGTCGACGCCGGCGAGGTTGTTCTTGATGCGCCGGGCGCAGCCGCCGCAGTGCATGCCGCCGACCTTCAGCTCGGTCCAGCGCGCGTCGGCCGGGACCTGAGCCGGCGCCTCGTCGGCGGCCGCGACCTTGCCACCGGCGCACTCGCTGCAGCCGGCGCCGCCGCCGCCGCACTGGCCGCCGCACTGGCCGCCGCAGCTGCCGTGCTCGGCGGGCATCGCCTCGTCGGCGGTGGTCGAGGCCGCGACGGTGGCGCCCGGCGCGGCGGCCGCGGCGGTGTCGTCGGTGGCCTTGGCCTTCGAGGTGCCGTGGGACTGCTCGCACGCGGCGAGGCCGAGGGTCACCGACAGCGACAGCAGCAGGGTGGCGAGCTTCATGGGTGCGTTGGTAGCAGAGGCGCGAAGCCGGCTCAACGGCTGACTGCCGGGTCCCACCGCAGGTGCGACCGACCGTCGCGGTACACCCTCCCCGCCGCCGCCAGCCCGGTCGAGGCGTCGTCGACCCGGCGCTGGACCCGGGTCGCCGGGGCCAGCACGGCGTCGCGGCCGCGCACGAAGCTCTGCTCGCGGACCACCGCGAGGTAGGCCTTGTCCAGGGCGAGCGCGCGGGCCCGGCTCGGCGCCAGCAGGCCCACCAGGTCGAGCTCGCCGCCGGGGCCGGCCCGGCGCAGCGCGACGTCGTCGAGCTCGGGCGGGGTGCCGGCGGTCGCGGCCCGCCGCACGTAGCGGGCGATCAGCTCGTCGTTGCTGCGGGTCTCGTCGCCGCCGCCGACCCGGCGGAAGTACGTCAGCACCTCGCCGTCGACGTGGCCGACCTGGGGCCGGTCGCGCAGGCCTCGCAGGTCCTGGGGCCGCCAGCCGTCACGGCCGGGCACCTTGCGGGCCAGCGCGAACGTCGAGTCGACCGTGACGCCCAGGTTCTGGTGGCAGCCCATGCAGAAGCGGTGCTCCTCGTCGGTCTGCAGGCGCAGGCGGCCGTCGGCGTCCTCGATGAAGCCCTGCAGGCGCCAGCCGAACGCGTTGACCAGGCCCTCGAGGGCGTCGCCGCGGTAGCGCGGCAGCCGGCCCTCGTCCTTCTCGTCGGCCTCGTGCTCGTAGGCGCGCAGCCGGGCCCAGGCGTCGGGCGCCTCGACCTTGCGCATGTAGCGCAGCTCCTTCATGCGCCGGGCGCGCAGGCCGGGCTCGTCGGGGTCGAGGTAGCGGACGCTGTGCATCAGCTCGGTGCCGAGCGGCAGCACCAGCGCCTCGACCTTGACCGCGGCGGCGGCGCCGGCGTAACGCGGCGGCAGGCGCCGGATCCGGTCGGTGGCGGCGCGGACCTCGCCGTCGCCGTCGAGATCGACGCCGAGCAGGCGCTCGTCGATCGGCTCGACCTCGCGATCGAGCGCCAGCGTCGCCGGATCGTCGACGCCGGCGATCGCGGCCTCGACCAGCGCGAGGTTGAGGCGGTAGATCTCGCGCGACGGCACGCCGTCGGCGCCGCGCCGGAACGCGTCGGGCAGGCGGACGAAGACGTCGTCGGTCGAGCCGCCGCCGGGCCAGAACGCGCCGGGGAACGGCTGGTAGCGGACCGCGCGCCAGCCGCTGCCGTCGCGGGCGAAGCCGTCGTCGTCGAAGCCGCGGTCGAGGTCGAGGTCGGGCACCCAGCCGCGGTAGCCGGGCTGCGCGGCCAGCGCCGCGCGCAGCGGCCCGTAGTCGTCCTGGCGCACCCACGCCAGGATCTCGGCGTCGGGGGTCGCGGCGATGAACGGGCCGCGGTCGACGAACAGGTTGGTCCAGTGGTTGACCTGCGCGGCCTCGCTGAAGCCGTAGCTGGCCTGCAGCTCGACGTCGTCGCGGGTGTTGGGGCCGAGGCCGGCGGTGTGGCAGACCCAGCACGGGTTCGAGACCCCGTCGGTGCGGGTGTAGCACTGCGGCGGCACCGCGGCCTCGGGGTTGCCGACGACGCCGGCGCTGGCGCGCGCCACCGCCAGCGGATCGAACGCGGCCGCCGGCGGCGCGGTCGCCGCCGGCGCCGACGTCGCGCCCGGCGAGGAGCAGCCGAGGACCAGCCCGGCCGCCGCCGCGCCGAGCGCGACCCACGGGGTACGCCGGCGCGTCATCGCGGCGGCCAGTACGACAGCTGCTCCTCGCCCGGGTGCTGCACCGAGAGGAACAGCGTGCCCATGCCGGCGGAGAACGCCGGGCCGGTGACCTCGGCGTCGCTCGGCACCGCGGCGACGCGGAACGCCTTGCCGTAGGTCGGCACCGTCGTCGCCTGGTGGGCGTCGTCGAGGTCGAGGTAGTAGAGCGCGTCGGCGTGGCCGTTGGTGCCGAAGTTGCCGTCGGTGCCGAACCAGACGCCGCCCTCGGCGTCGATCATGATGTTGTCGGGATCGGCGGCGTCGAAGGCGCCGTCGCCCCGGGAGCCCTCCCAGGCGGCGAAGTAGTCGAACGTGGTCGACGCCGCCGGGTTGGCCGGGTTGGCCTCCTCGACCACGAAGATCGCGCCGGTGGTGTCGGTGCGCCGCGGCGACTGCGCGCCCTGGACCGCCGGATCGTAGAGCTCGCCGTCCTGGTCGAGCGCGACCTGGCGGTTGTGGTTGGTGAACGCGACGTACAGCCGGGGCGTGCCGCTGGGATCGCGCGGGTTCCACTCGAGATCCTCGGGACGGTTGAGCTCGGTGGCGCCGATCTTGATCGAGGCCGTGAACAGGGCGCGGCGGACGTCGTCGTCGCTGGCGAAGCCGCCGATGTGGTTCCACTGGGTGTCGCCCAGCGCGGCGCCGACGGTGCGGGTCGCGTCGCCGAGCGCGGCGCCGTTGGGCGCCAGCGCGGTCGAGGTCAGCGACAGCTCGACCCAGCGGCCGGTGCCGGGCGCGGCCTCGGTGGGCGCGGCGCCGGTCGCGACCATCGTGCGGCCGGTGGCGTGATCGAGGCCCGCGAAGTGCGCGACGTACAGCGTGCCGTCGTCGAGCAGGTCGCGGATCTGCGCGGTGGTCATGCCGGCGGTGTAGGTCCCCGAGGTGACGAACTTGTAGACGTGGCCGCCGCGGCGATCGTTGCCGCCGTAGATGACGATCGGCTGGTCCGGGATCAGCTTCCAGTCGGCGCCGGTGACCACCGCCGAGCTCTCCCAGCGGGCGCGGCCCATCGCGCCCAGCTTCTGGTGACCGACGCCGGCGGTGGTGCGCCCGTAGTACTCGTCGGGCGCGACGCCAGGATCGATCTCGGCGAGGTAGCCGTTGACGTCGCGGCCGTGGACCGCCGACGGATCGGGGTTGCTGCCGAAGTCCGAGGTCGGCGACGCCGCGTACGGGAAGCTGATCGTGTTGCCGGGCAGGAAGCTGGGCGCGTTGGTCGCGCTGGCCGTGAACTTCTGGCCCGAGCTCCACACCGGCTCGAGGTCGCCGTAGCCGACGTCGGCGTTCTCCTCGGCAGTCATCACCGTGCCCCACGGCGTGACGCGGCCGGCGCAGTCGCTCTGGATGCCGACGACGACGCCGGTCGGCAGGGCGCCGCCGCTGTCGTCGTGATCGGCCGGGACGTCCTGGCCCGTGACCGCGAGCAGGGTCGCGTCGGTGGCGTCGTAGCGGATCGCGCCCGCCGAGCGATCGATCTGCCAGTCGCCGGTCGCCGGATCCTGGACGATGTGCATCCAGCTGCCGCCGACCTGGCGCTTCCACTCGTGGAGGTAGATCGACAGCGAGCCGGCGTCCCAGGCGCCGGTGGTGGCCAGCGCGGGATCGAGGAGGCCCCAGTAGGCGAGGAAGCGGGCCAGCACCCGGTGCTGGCCGGTCGGCGCCGCCACGCCCGGGCGATCGTTGGAGATGTACTCGTGGTTGACCCAGACCCACGCCTCGGTGTCGCTGCCGCCGTAGATCGGCGTGCCGTCGGCCTGCCAGCCGTCGCCGAAGTAGCCGATGAAGTCGAGGTTGGCGCCGAACCGCGGCGCGTCGGGATCGTCGCTCCAGGTCAGGGGATCCATCCACCGCGCGACGACGTCGGGCACCAGGCCCTGGACCGCGCGCAGCGAGTCGGTGGCGGCGGCGGCCAGCGGGAACTGGAAGCCGGCGGGCAGCGTCGCGTGGGCGTAGCGATCGACGAGCGCCTTGACGTAGGCGGCGATGTCGCCGGCGCCGGTGCCGAGCGCGTCGCAGTAGCTGAGCGCCACCATCGACGACAGCGGCACGCCGGCGGGCACGCCCTCGACGTCGCCGTCGCCCAGGATCGACGCGCGGCAGGCGCCGCCGCCGGGCCCGGTGGGGCCGGTGGGGCCGGTGGGGCCGGTCGGGCCGGTCGGGCCCGTCGGGCCGCCAG